>NZ_ATZF01000004.1 GCF_000428065.1 Shimazuella kribbensis DSM 45090 | reverse complement strand
GATCGGTGATCATCCTACAGCTAGTAGGTTTGTTCTTTGAAAATGTAATGGTATAGGGTTTCGGTAGCAAATGGATCGGTCTCCTACCGAGTAAAACCATTAGAGGCAGGAAGAGGACTAGAACGCTGGTAACAGGCGTTCCGCCCATGTGGGTACACTTCTAACTGCATGGGACGGGCTGATGAGACAGCCCTGAACTTGGGAGTTGCACAAAGCAGAAATGGAGTGAGTGCGCTAACTACCTAAGAATCCCACGACTTTAGTCGTGTGGAGTCTCAACCAGCTTTTCGTTTCTATCCTTATGGAATGGAAAATTAGATCAACTATAGGATATTAGTGACAGTCGGACATGAGAAGATTTTAAACTCTCCTTGTATGTCTGACTCTTTTTTGGTCACTTGAGTATATGCTCCACATCTTCTGGTATTCCATCGTTCATTCTCAAGAAACAAAATAGAAAAATATGAAAAAGAGGTGCCGCAGCTACCTCCATTGTTCAACTCCAGTCCCCTATAGTCTAAGTGTGGTTATTCACAAATATCCCATTTTTATTGATGCATTATTTATTAATAATAATCGATAATTTATAGTTTGCATGCTTGTTTAAATTTACCAGAAATTCATCCAATATTGCATTAGATGGAAATTTGCATTCGAGAATGTAACAACTATCTCCACTAATTTTATAGTTGTTTATGATATATGTTTCTTGTGTTTTTATGAACGATAGATATGGCTCATGTAGCGTGCTTTTTGTATAGATATTAATTAAAGCATGTATATAAAAACCTAATTTAGCTTGGTTCACTTTAATCGTGTAACCCTCAATCACTCCATTATCTTCCAATTTAGCAATTCTAGCTCCTACTGCTGGTCCCGTCAAATGGACTTTCTCACTCAACTCTTTCATCTTGATCCGACTGTTCTTGGATAATTCATCTAAGATACAAATATCTGTGCTATCTAACATGAAATTCAACTCCTTTCATAAATAAAGTGAAACGGCCAACAGACTTTATTTTATCTATGTCAACGTTATACGGTCATAGTATAAGCTATAAAGCGAATCAAAGAAAAGGAGTTGTAATGATGGATATTAAACTAATTCGAAATGCTACACTCGTTATCGAATATGCAAATAAAAAGTTTTTAGTAGATCCTATGTTGGCAGAGAGAGGTACATACCCAGCTCTTCCTGAGACGATCAGACAAGATACATTTAATCCTTTAGTGAGTTTGCCAACAACACTGGATACTATTTTGAATGGAGTAGATGCAGTGATTGTCACTCACCTGCATCGTGACCACTTTGATGATATTGCCAAAAATGTTTTACCAAAGGATATCAAAATGTTTGTCCAAAATGAAGCTGATGCAAAAGAAGTAGAAAACATCGGTTTTAGGAATGTTGAGGTATTACAACAAAATACTGTCTTTGAAGGTATCCAATTAGTGAAAACAAAAGGCGAGCATGGGAGAAGTGAAGAATTATTAAAGCTCATGGGTGAAGTGAGTGGTGTAGTCTTCAAGCATCCAAGTGAAAAAACATTATATGTAGCTGGTGATACCGTGTGGTATGACGGTGTCCAAGAAGAAGTGGATACACATAAACCAGATATTATCGTAGTGAACGGCGGGGACAATCTATGGTCCCTTGGTCCTCTTATTATGGGAAAAGAAGATATCTATGAAGTATATAAAGCAGCTCCTAATGCCAAAATTATTTCTGTCCATATGGAAGCTGTAAACCATTGGATACTATCTAGAGAAGAATTAAAAAGCTTTAGTAAAGAAAAAGGAATCTCCGCCAATATTTTCGTGCCAGATGATGGTGAATCCTATACATTTTAAAGTAAAAAGCGACACATGTTGTTGTATTTATATTTAAACTGATGAAGCAGAATGAGCTCATAATTATATCGTTGATAATTATGAGTTTCTTCCAATGGAAAAAGATAATATTTATATCGTAATTGCAAATATGTATAATATCAACAAAAGGATATTCCGAAACGATAACAAACACAAATAGAATGGGTTACAAAAATATATAGGTAGAAAGGACAGTTTATGGCAACAAAAGAAACCACTAACACAACACAGCAGTCTTTATGGTTAAAAGAATATATTGATTCACCAAAAAGACAAAAATATCTTTATAAGAAAACATTAACCATTGTAGTCCTGTCACAAATCTTTGGAGGGGGAGGACTTGCAGCTGGCATAACGGTAGGAGCACTTCTCGCACAAAATATGCTAGGGACAGTAAGTGCAACAGGTATTCCAGTTGCCTTGCTCACTTTAGGGTCTGCTGGTGCCGCATTACTGATAGGCCAACTTTCACAACGTTTCGGGCGTAGAACAGGACTTGCAGTCGGTTTTCTTGCTGGAGGACTGGGTGCGATAGGCATCATTATCGCTGCCTTAATCAACAGCGTTGTACTTTTATTTGCCTCCATGCTTTTTTATGGAGCTGGTACCGCTGCTAATTTACAAGCAAGATACGCAGGGACAGATCTTGCAACAGATAAGCAAAGAGCAACGGCTGTAAGCATAGCCATGGTTTCTACTACCTTGGGTGCTGTTGTGGGACCAAACTTAGTCGGTGTGATGGGAAGATTCGCTAATTCTATTGGCATTCCAACTTTGGCTGGCCCTTTTATCATGTCAGCAATTGCTTTTATCATTGCCGGAGTAATTCTCCTCATTTTTCTTCGTCCAGATCCTTTGGTTGTATCTACAGCTATTGCAAATGCGAAAGAGAAAGGCAATATAGTACAAACAGAAACAAATTCGCAAAATTCTACACTAAACAAAAAGGGCGTTGTAGTAGGCGCTACTATTATGATTTTGACACAATTTGTTATGGTAGCCATTATGACAATGACACCCATTCATATGGGACATTATGGCCATGGTTTGAGAGAAGTAGGGTTAGTAATAGGTTTTCATGTAGCCGCCATGTATCTTCCTTCACCTTTGACAGGTGTACTGGTAGATAAACTTGGTCGTACTACGATGGCTGGTGTTGCTGGTGCTACTCTTTTAGCCTCTGGTTTGGTGGCAGCTTTTGCACCAACAGGATCAATGCCCCTGCTTATCTTGGCCTTAGTACTGCTTGGTCTAGGATGGAACTTCGGTCTAATAAGTGGAACTGCGCTCATTGTAGATGCAACACATCCATCTGTGCGTGCAAAAACACAAGGATCAGTTGATGTCTTAATTGCACTATCAGGGGCAGCTGGTGGGATATTATCAGGAATGGTAGTCGCTCATTCTAATTATGCAACCTTATCACTTTCTGGAGCAATTCTGTCACTCGTGCTTATTCCTGTAGTCGTTTGGTCGCGAAAGACTCAAAATAAAAAACCTTTATAAAGTTTTCCTAATTCATATTCTTTGATAGTTAGGCTGGTGTCCATACAGCGTTTTTCTCTATCGTGCCACTTTTGGACTTTTCTCAGACGACCCCTATTTTAAAAAACAAGATCATCCACTTAGGATGATCTTGTTTTCTCTATGTTTAATAAGCAGACCAACCTGCATCGGCTGAAACAACAGTACCGTTTACAAAACTAGAATCGTCAGATCCTAGGAACAATGCAACTTTGGCAATTTCATTTGCACTACCTGTTCTTGGATTAATAGCCATTCCGAGTTGTTGACGAGAAATCCCAAACTGATTGATATTGGTCATCGTAGAAGAAATATTGGTTTCTACCGCTCCAGGGGCAATTGCATTGCAACGTATTCCTTGCTCAGCATACATGAAAGCAGTATTTTTGGTTAAACCAACAACTGCATGTTTGGACGCAGTATATGCAGCACCAGCACGTGCACCATAAAGACCTCCAGCAGAAGCTATATTTACAATAATACCTTGTTGTTTTGCTAAAAAAATAGGTAGTACTTTGCGTGTCGCTCGCATGACACTCTTTGTATTAACTGCAAATACACGATCCCACTTCTCATCTTCTATGTCACCGATGGGTTCAAAATTGTCCATAATACCTGCATTATTGACCAAAATATCAACTGTGCCGTATTTTTCTACAGTGGCATCTATCAAAGTTTGAATATCTGCTTCATCTGCTACATTGGTTTGTATTGCAAAAGCAGTACCCCCAGCTCCCTTGATTTCTTCCACTGTTTGGTTTGCACCATCTATATTTAAATCGGATACAACAACTTTTGCCCCTTCTCGGGCATACAAAATAGCAATCTGTTTACCCATACCGGAAGCTGCTCCAGTTACGACTGCTACTTTATCTGTTAATTTCATGGTGAATTCCTCCAATTGTGATTCAACTAGAAATATAATGAACAGATGTTTATTAACTTACAATAACTAGTATAATACTTATTTGTAAACCCTTTCAATCAGCAAAGAAAGTCTGTTATGTTGAATAATCAATTGTTAGATTCCGTTTTGTTTTATTAGGTAATAATAATCAACACTGGAGGCATTCGATGTCTATGAAATCCAAAACAATGGACCGGAGAATTATCAAATCTAAAACAGCTTTAAAAGAAGCCCTACTGTTGTTGATGCAGAAAAAAGACTTTAATCAAATAACGATCACCGAAATTGTTCGTCATGCAGATCTTAATCGAGGGACATTCTATAAACACTACCCATTTAAAGAAGAACTATTGGATGAAATAATGGATGATGTGATCAAAGATTTGATCGCATCCTATCGAGAACCATACCAAAACGTAAGCACATTTATTTTGCGGGATCTAACTGCATCTGCGATCAAAATTTTCCATCATGTCGAAAAGTACGCTAATTTCTATGTGCTTGTCGTAAAATCAAACGCCTTATCTGGATTTTACAAAAGAATAGGAAATGAGCTCAAACAATTAGCCTTACAAGACCTATCCACATATAAAACCGAAGATCCAGATCTGAACCGTGAGCTAAGTGCGAGCTACCAATCCTATGCGATTCTGGGGATGATCATCGAGTGGATCAATCAAGGATTCAAATATAGCTCCACCTATATGGCAGAACAATTATTAAAAATAATTCATCTAAACCCAGTGGAAGTAAAAGTATCTCATCCAACAGATAAATAATAATTGTATATTTAACTCTCCACTGATAGTTTGCCTTAATCGGATATACCTTTCTTACACCATTCAGGTATAATAAACATAATTTCCGTGTAGGTCGATCTCTCAGAGGAGAAGCATGCACTTATTGAATTCGTTGCCTTGGCTATCCCTTCTGGCCATGGGTGCGATCCTGTCACTTGCAGCGTCCGTCTACATGTGTCGGGAAGCACTACGAAGCAGGGAATGCGGAGCATACGCAGCAGTTAAGGTTTCTGTAGCTGCCGCACTTGCCTCTCTTGTGTTGTCTATTTTTTGCGTCCTGCGTTTCATACTTCTCATAACCTGATTGAAGAACCCTGCAACTGCTCTAACGAGCACCCGGCCGGTCGAATTTATTTTTTGATAAATTCGACCGGCCGCTCGCTTTTTCTCAACGTTTCTTCCTAAAAATTGCATCCCATACATTCTTTAAATTCAAAGAGGCATAATAATCTTATTCTCATTTATTTGAACATAGATTCATACCTATGTATCTGCGTGATATTACTTATCCCATTTAGCTCCATTCTAGATTTCAGTAGTATAAATGATTTCGACTTTCATACAGACTCACTCTTGAGGTTCAGCTTTATCAGCATGAGCCCTATTTGTTATACATACTTGTTCACATGAAACATTAAACTTCCCTCTGAAAGGAGTACGACAGGAAAGATTTCTAACTTATAAATCGTTCCTGTCGGTAACCTAAAATTGAAAAACAAAAATATAACTGAATTAAAAACACTACGAACCGAGATTACCCGTTTTCTCCTATCTTATAAATTTGCTCTACAAGAAATGGAAACGAAAGTAAACATTTTAAAAGAAGAGTTTCAAGTAATGAACGAATACAATCCAATTGAACATATCACCACACGTCTTAAGACACCTGAGAGCATTCTAAAAAAAATCGTAAAAAAAGGTGTGGATCCTTCTTTCCATGCCATTCAAAAATCCATCCGAGATATTGCTGGTATCCGTATCACTTGCTCCTTTGTTGATGACATTTACAAAGTAAGCGATATGATTCAACATCAGCAAGATATTTCCGTTGTCGAAATAAAAGACTATATCCAAAACCCAAAACCAAACGGTTATCAGAGTTTACATCTCATCATTCAAATTCCGATTTTTATGTCTGATCGAACAGAACATATGTATGTCGAAATACAAATTCGAACGATTGCCATGGATTTTTGGGCTAGTCTGGAACACAAAATATACTACAAATATGACAGAGATATCCCACAGCACATTCAAGATGGACTCAAAGAAGCGGCATCTCAAGCGGCTATGCTGGATCGCAAAATGCAACAGCTCAACCGTGAGATTAATATTTTAAAACAGCAAAATCCAGAAGAAGACGATGTCTATTTATCAAACAAGCATCTGCAACAACTTCAAGAAAAGCTCTTTTTCCATTAACGAAATGGGTCTAAAACAAGATCAAAATATGTAATCGTACTTAAATAAAAATGGGTCATTATAAAAAACGTGAAAATTTTCCTATTAACAATCCAATAGAAGTTATAGAGCGCTTGAATTTAGCGCCTTTTTTGTTAGCTTCATTGCCTTTTTCCCTAACAATGATTTGTATTTCATTCCATAGCATTACCTACGAGATTAACACCAAATAAATGAAATCTATCTTTCTATGAAATAATAAATTTAATAATACAACATTAACACCGCATCCCACGTGATTTCTTAAATCCCGTGGGTTCTATTACTAGATACTATATATGTCAAACCTCAGACTTAACTGCAAAACTTGTCCCTTTCATTTACCAGAAGTCATACACTTCTTTTCTTCTTAGAGCTTTTTAATTAATTTCTAAAAAGGGATTTAATTAGTAAACATAGTTAAAAACATAACAAGATATCAACTTACTTACGTTGAAAACTAATGTAAATTAAATCAAAGTCATAGGTATCTAAAATATAAAATCATGTAAAATAAAGTTGGAAATCACATTTTATTTTTTTCCAATTATGAACCGCATTTCCATTTGTATAGGTCAATTCATACAAATCCTTTCTGCACTATCTATTCCATCTTATTCCGCATCATTTATGATGTAAGGCTAAGGTACCCATAGTTTCATCATCTCCATATCTATCCTTATAAATGGGTCACTTTGTACCATTCCTTGGAGAAATAAAAAAGCAATAGGAGAAAGGATTTAAGTTTTGGTTTTATAAAAAAGTTTGATCATTTTCTACCTGTGTTGCTCCACAATCGCGCCCTTTAAAAGAATATCTGTTTTTTTAATGATTTTAGGTAAAGCATCTTCGTTTGACAAAAGCTAAATCTGCCATTATCATCAACTCGAACTTATTTATGGGAGTGATAAAGATGAAAATTTATGTTGATGCAGATGCTTGTCCGGTAAAAGATATTATTATCTCTGAAGGTACGAATGCAGAAATTCCTGTTATCCTTGTTACTAGCTTTTCTCATTTTTCTAATGCGGAACAACCATCAGGAGTGGAAACGATTTATGTTGATTCTGGAGCAGATGCTGCGGATTATCGGATTATGAAGTTAGCAGAAAAAGGGGACATAATCGTTACGCAAGATTATGGTCTTGCTTCGCTAGGTTTAGCAAAAGGGTGTACGGTTCTTCACCATAATGGGTATAGCTATACAAATGAAAACATTGACCAATTATTACAAACTCGTTATTTGAGTGCAATGGCTCGAAAAAGTGGAAAGCGTACAAAGGGACCAAAACCATTTACATCAGAAGATAGGGAGAAATTTAGGGAGCTTTTTAAAAGAGCGATTTCACTAAAGGCAGTCTAATTATCGAATAGCCCTCTTCCTCTCAGATTTGCGGAAACTGGCTCCTTTCCTATTTCACGTGCCCATATAGATAACTGGCCAATATGGTGGATTTCGTGGACAATGACATGACGTATGATCTCTCCGTGTGTACATTCAATGACTCGGCGCCTGATTGGTGCGTCTCTAGAGCTAATCGGTTCTTCATTGAAATCAGTTTCTGAAAGTTTCCGAGAATCCATTTCATTTGTCCAAGAAGTCACAAATGGTTTCACTTTCTCATGGTATTGAGCTGAAAGATTTTTCACTTTTTGTAAGCTAGCATAATCCTCAAACAATGGCTCCTCAGGCACTGGTTCACCTCGCAAACCTAAGATCCACATATATTCCACATCTACAATGTGAAATAGGGTATGTAGGATACTGCCGAACCCACCGACCCGTTTCTTTAATAGTTCTTCATCCGGTATGTCTTCGCACAATGTAAACCAATCATCACGAACTTGCCAGTTATATTGAAACAGTTTCAACATCACAACAACCTCCATCTTTTATAGATTTATTTAATTTTCACCAAAAGACTTCAAAATCTTTTTTTAAATAATAACTCTATAAAAGCCTGTTAAAATCCTCCACAAACGGGCCCTTTAGTTGAGTAACTTTATTGCCCTCAACAATTCCTTAATCCGCTTTTCAGTTCAGATCTTCTTTTCACTTTTCACTATAAAAACACCCCTTTAGATAAACAGATCCAAAGGGGCAAAACATCGCGTATTTTTTAAAACACCGTGACTTTATTTAAAAGCAACACTAAAACGTTCACTGGTTGTTCCTATTAAAACTTATTCCACCGTTACACTTTTAGCAAGGTTACGTGGTTTATCTACATCATATCCACGTTCCACACAAGCATAGTAAGCAAGTAACTGTAATGGCACTACGGCAAGCACTGGTGCAAAGAGATCATCAATAGTTGGAATATACATTACTTCGTCTACTGATTTGACCAATTCGGTATCACCTTCTGAAGCCAAACCGAGTACATGAGCACCACGAGCTTTTACTTCTTGAATATTGCTGACCATTTTTTCAAAAACTGCATGTTGGGTAGCAAGAGAAATAACAGGAATTCCTTCTTCGATCAAAGCTAATGTACCATGTTTTAGTTCACCTGCTGCATAAGCTTCTGAATGGATGTAGGAAATCTCTTTTAATTTAAGTGATCCTTCTAACGCAACTGCATAATCCATACCTCTTCCGAGGAAAAACAGATGCTCATGGTTTACGATCGATTTTGCAAATGTAGCGATCTTATCTGCTCCGGTTAATATTTGCTCCGTTTTTTCAGGAAGAGATTGCAATTCTTCTAGGAGTCCACCAAAGGAAGAAACTACACCTGCCTCTAGTAATTGCGCCATATACATTCCCAACAAATAAATAGCAATCAGCTGAGAGGTATATGCTTTTGTTGATGCTACTGCAATTTCCGGTCCTGCCCATGTAACAATGACATCATCTGCTTCACGTGAAACACTGCTACCTACTACATTGGTAATCGCTACTACACGAGCACCATGTTTTTTTGCTTCTCTTAATGCTGCCAAAGTGTCTGCTGTTTCACCAGATTGACTTACAACAACGACCAAAGTATGCTCGTCGATAATTGGATTTCGATAACGATATTCAGAAGCAACATCAATTTCAACAGGGATGCGTGTTAGCTGCTCTAATACTGTTTTCCCAATCATTCCTGCATGATAAGCAGTACCACAAGCAACAAAGTGAATTTTGCGGATTTGCTTTGCTTGTTCTGATGTAAGTGCTATTTCTTGAGATAAATCCACTCGATCATTTTTTATCCGTCCCGCTAGAGTATCACGAATCGCTTTTGGCTGTTCGTAGATCTCTTTAAGCATAAAATGATCATAGCCGCCTTTTTCTGCTGTTTCCATATCCCAAGTTACCCGAAGTACATCGCGCTTTACTGGGGTTCCTTCTAATGTCATCAACTCTACACCTTTTTCATCCAATACAGCCATTTCACCATCTTCTAAGATGTACACATCTCGAGTATGTTTCAGAATAGCTGGGATGTCAGAAGCAATAAAGTTTTCGCCATTTCCAATACCTACAACAAGTGGGCTGGCTAAACGAACTGCAACTAATTTGTCTGGCTCATAATTGCTGATAATTCCAAGTGCATATGCACCTCTCAGTCTAGATACTACTTTTTTCACAGTAGAAATAAGATTGCCATCATGCAGGTCAGCTAGTAATTTAGCGATTACTTCTGTATCGGTTTGGGAGGTGAACGTATGCCCTTTGGCGATGAGCTCCTCTTTCAGTTCGATGTAGTTTTCAATGATACCATTATGCACAACAGCAAATTGCTCTTCTCCATCTACATGGGGATGTGAATTTTCATCAGAAGGTTTGCCATGTGTTGCCCATCTTGTATGACCAATACCAAGTTGACCAACCAGCGCTTTTTCATCAAGATGACCTGCCAAATCAGCCAATCGACCTTTTGTCTTTTCCACGTCGATTGCCGTTCCATTGTAGATCGCTACTCCAGCAGAATCATAGCCACGATATTCAAGTTTCTCTAGACCTTCCAATAATACATTTTGAGCTTGTTTCAAACCGATATAACCAACAATTCCACACATAAAAGCAAAACCTCCATCATTTTGATTATCAAATTTTCAAGGTCCGATACTTTTTATTACTCGTCTGCTCTCTGTTTTTGCTCAACTAGTCACCTAATTGAATTGTACAGAAAGTCCTCGGTGTAGACGAAACACCGGGAGGCATCCGCCGATACAAATCGATAAACCTCCACCTCGTCAACTGCGCTACTCGCAGTCCTGGCGCTTTACAACAGTATATCCTTGTAGTTCGTTCTAATCCCTCGCATCCCCCCTTATCAGTAAGTTGAAGAAAATATTTCGAATCCACTTCCTTATCCTATTCAAATTGCAATGAAATGTAAAGAGTAAAGAAAGAAAAAGCCAAGTCCCTATAAGAACCTGGCATATTTTTACTTCCCGATTTCTTGTTGGATCACATGAACAATCTTCTGTACATATTCTGTTAGTTCATTTTGATCTGGTCCTTCTGCCATCACTCGAATCAATGGTTCTGTTCCAGATGGACGAACCAAAACACGACCATTATCTTTTAAATAACCTTCTACTTCTTGAATGACACTTGTTATTGCTTCGTTCTTCTCCCAACCCTCTTTGCTCTTCACTACCACATTTTGTAACAACTGCGGATAGGTCTGAACACGCGCATTTAAATCAGAGAGCCTTTCACCAGTTTCCTTCATTACACGAAGCAGTTGGATCGCAGAAAGAAGTCCATCACCAGTCGTATTGTAGTTAAGGAAAATAATATGACCCGATTGTTCACCACCGAGGTTATAACCCCCAGATAGCATACGTTCTAACACATAACGATCCCCAACTTTGGTTTTTTCCGTTAGTAAGCCCGCTTTTTCAGCAGCCTTAAAAAAGCCTATATTACTCATAACAGTTGTAACAATTGTATCTTGTTTTAATTGACCATGATCTTTGAGATATTGTCCACAAATAAAAAGAATCTTATCTCCATCCAGTATCTCACCATTTTCATCAACAGCAATCAAGCGGTCTGCATCTCCATCAAAGGCTAGACCAATATGAGCACCTTTCGCTTTTACTTCATTCTGAAGTGATTCGGGATGAGTAGAACCACAATTCACATTAATATTTTTCCCATCTGGAGTACTGTGAATCGTTGTAACATCTGCTCCAAGCTCACGCAATAGTTGTGGGGCAATCTGATATGCCGCACCATTTGCACCATCAACTACAACATGAATTCCACATAAATCGATATCTATAGTCGATTTTAGATGCTTTAGATAGTGTACAAATGCCTTTGAATCATCAACTACACGTCCGATTTGATCAGATATTGGCCTTGGCAAAGTATCTTCTGTTTGTGATAACAAATTCTCAATTTGGTCTTCTATATGATCTGCTAACTTCTGACCATCAGCATTGAAAAATTTAATTCCATTGTCTGGAAAAGGATTGTGAGATGCTGAAATCATCACCCCTGCATCCGCTTCCAATTGCCTTGTTAGGAATGCAACTCCTGGCGTACTAATTACTCCTAAGCGAACTACATCAACACCTACAGAAGTGATACCAGCAATTAAAGCAGACTCTAACATTTCCCCCGATAGACGAGTATCTCTTCCAATAACCATTTTGGCATTTTGCTTTTGTTTGGTTAGAACATAAGCTCCAAAACGTCCTAAACGAAAAACGAGTTCTGGTGTTAATTCTATGTTAGCTACTCCCCGAACACCGTCGGTTCCAAAAAATTTGCCCATGTCATTCCTCCATCATCCAAACGAAAAGTAACCGATCATATTATGCTCTTCCTTGTTCAGGCTTCTATACCTTTAAGTAGGCGTCCGAATCATTTTAACATAAATCTCTACCTTGGTGGGTGCCACTTTTTCGGCAGGCGTAACAACTTTTACCTGTTGTGTAAAGGTTGTATCTGATGTTACTTGCGATAAATCAATTGCCCCTCCTGGATATGATTGTAAATTTCTTAGTTTTTCGATTGATCCATACACTCTTATCATTGGTGGATTCGTCGTGATGGATTGTACTTTGTATCCATCCGGTGGCGGCTTACTGATTGTAATTTTCAATGGAAGATCTCGATATGCAAGTTGATCCGGTTCTTCAGGCAATGTAGGTATCTCTTTTTTCTCAACGGGAATGGTTACTTGAGTCTCATTAGGAGTTATGGATACTTTAGGTTTGTGTGCTGTTTTACTGTGTACGGATAATGAAATCTCACGCTTCACGGTTTGCTTTAATTTGTTTACATTTACGAGCCCGGTAATACTAGATACTTTTTCTACCTCTTGTTTGATCCCAGATACACGAACAGTAGCCGGACCGTATGTAAAGGGTAACAGCTTATATCCATATGCTACAGCCCCCCTCGTTATGAGTGTTATTGGTAATGTTTTGGTTACTTTTTCTGCGATCTCTACTGGTATTGTTGCTGGTGTTACGCTTACTTGCACGTTAGTTGGTAATCCTTCTACGATGATCGGTAATGCTGTGTATTTCCCTGCTGGCACTTTGTTTAAATCTACATAAACACGGTAAGCTGGTAACCGATTAACTGTATTCTTATCTCCAGTAAACATAAGATCTACTTTATGCTTTTCACTCATGAGTTGATACTTATGTGTATCATAGTGATACTCTACTTCAATCCCTTTGACAGTAGTCGACGCACGGTTCACAGAAAAAGGAAGAGTCGGTTCAGAAACCATAAACCAGAGAATTGCAGCAAGTAAGATCGAAATACCACGTAATACCCAATCCTTTGAAAACCAATTATCCATTTCCTGAGCCCCTCTCTTCTTTCAACTTTGTTTGTTTTTGCTTTAAAAGTTGATAAAGATGAGACACAAACTCTTCATTAGAAAGATTTCCATTTAAAACACCATTTTGTGCAAGGGAAATGGAACTGGTTTCTTCCGAAACAATAATGACAATAGCATCAGACATCTCCGACATACCTAGTCCAGCACGATGACGTGTGCCCAAAGACTTGGAAACCTTTGTACTCTCACTTAAGGGTAAGAAACACCCTGCTGCGGCAACTCGAGACTCTTGTATGATAATTGCACCATCATGAAGAGGAGTATTGGTTGCAAATATGGTCCGAATCAGTTCAGAACTAACTTCTGCGTTCAGTGATACTCCCGTACGTATGTAATCATACAGTCCCGTCTTTTGTTCTAAAACCATCAAGGCCCCTATCTTATTCGATGTAAGGGACTGAACAGCTTTGGATAGCTCTCCAACTAGTTTGTTTACTTCCTCTTCCCGAATAACTCGATGGCGATTGAAGAATCCACCTCTGCCTATTTTTTCTAATGCACGACGAACTTCTGGTTGAAAAATAATAATCAGTGCAATTACACCAACGGAAAAAAGATTCTCAATCAACCACGTTACGGTACGGAGCTCAAAATACCGACTGATGATCCAGAGAATGACAACTACACTGATTCCTTTTACTAATTGAACAGCTCGTGTTCCTCTAAGCAAAACCAATAACTGATAAAAAATAAAACTAACAATTAAAATGTCGACCAAATCACTAAGGTAGTCTTTTACTTCAGCGGATAACATGAGCGGCCTCCATAGAAAATACTGTACCCTTAGTATGCACTATTTTTTTAAAAACAGTTTGGTTAATCTCATCTGTTTTTTCTGTAATTTTAAGATGATACTATCGAAAAGAAAAACCTCCGAAACAACGGAGGATTGATGGATGTCTATTCACAGCTTGAATTACAATATTTTCTTTCCAAACAACGAACTAATGAGAGCAACTGCAACTTTTGCTGTTGTATTCTCGCGATCCAGGATTGGATTCACTTCCACAAACTCAGCAGATGTGATCAAGTTCGACTCTGACATCATTTCCAAGGCAAGATGACTCTCACGATACGTAATCCCACCAGGTACTGGTGTACCCACACCAGGAGCATCTTTTGGATCTAAGCCATCTAAATCGAGACTTAAATGCACCCCATCTGTGTTTTTACCTACAATAGCTAACGCTTCTTCCATTACTCTAGCCATTCCAAGGCGATCAATTTCATGCATGGTAAACACTTTTAACCCTATTTCCCGGGCAATTTCTTGTTCCCCTTTATCCAATTCACGAATACCAACCATCACTACGTTTTCGGGTTTTACTTTTGGTGCATATCCACCTACGTTAACCAAAGCAGGATGGCCAATACCAAGACTAGCTGCTAATGACATTCCATGAATATTTCCTGAAGGAGAAGTATCACCTGTATTTAAATCGCCATGAGCATCATACCAAATTAGACCTAGATTGTTGTAATGCTTTGCTACCCCTGCAATGGTACCAATTGCCATACTATGATCCCCGCCAAGGACGAGAGGGAAGCGCTTTCTTTCGATTACAGCTGAAACAGCATTTGCCAACGCTTCATTAACATCACAAATAGGTGATAAAAATTTTAAATGATTATCTCCAATATCTATTGATTCTGGACTTGGAACTTGAATGTCCCCTAGATCCTCTACTTCATATCCTAGAGCTTTTAATGTTGCCTGCAATTTAGCGTAACGTATCGCGCTGGGCCCCATATCCACGCCACGACGACCTTGACCTAGATCCATGGGCATTCCTATTACGCTTACTGGTTGTTTGCTCATAACGTCTAAACCTTCTTTCTTGATATCATAAGCGCATTGTATCATCTTTTAATATTATTTGTAAAATTTTAATATTTATTCTATAAAATGTATATTTACTAGTTCCCTCTTTACGGAAATAAAACCCATTCGATCCAGTTGAGTCACAGCAAGAACAACGAAATAGAATAAAATTTTAGAGATACGTGTTATTTTTCTTCATGATGTTAGGTTTCATACCTTCATCGCAGTAATATTGTTCGTGAATATAATGACAAAAAATGTCCTGATTTCCAGAACATTTTTCACAGTAAGCACAGCTACATACAAAAACAACCTATTTATTTCATCGGCTCTTTATCTTTAAAAATATCAATTCCCAGATCTTCCAGAACCATTATGGCATCATTTACAGGCAGCAAGAGATTTATTAAAAGTTCCAGAAACCAAGAGAAAGCAGTTCTAGCCAATCATTGTTACATTTAAAAAAATGGACCTAACTATGTTTCCCATTCACAAACGAAGAATAATTCATTATCTTTTAATTCTGCTGTAAGGCTGCCTTGCATTTTCAACATAAGGCTTTTAGCAATAGACAATCCCAATCCAGTACCTTTTTCTGATCTTGTTTTGTCCGCTTTATAAAATCGATCAAATAGAAAAATAATATCATTTTCATTTAATCCACTCACATCATTGCTGATTGTCAATTGTACAGAGGATTGTTTTTTAACTAGTTGAATGTTGATATTCCCATCGGAATGTTTCATAGCATTAAGAACTAAGTTCTCGATCACTCGTTTTACTGCAGATGAGTCCCCAACAATACTTATTTCTTCTTTTGGTATATGAATATTAGGTTCCATATTTTGTTGAAGAAATGGTTCATAAAAACCTATCAAAACTTCTAAAAGTAACTGGTTCAGTTCAATCTTCTCCAACTTTAATGGATAATCTACTGACTGTATGAGGGATAATTCAAAAAAATCTTCTAATAAAACCTTCAATCTGTTGGCTCCATTTTTAATAGTAGTAATGTATTCAGCTCTTTTCTCTGGAGGCAATTCATTTATTTCAAGAAATTGAATATACCCCAAAATAGAAGTCATAGGGGTACGTATGTCATGAGAGATATTTGCAATTGCTTGTTTTAATTCGTTTTCTTTTCGCTGTTTTTCTACATACGCCTGTAGTGTAAGGTCAATTTGATCGTTTATTCCACTTGCAAGTTTTTCTAAGTCTTTATCAAAATGAGCCAGATCAATTTTCTTTTTGGTTTTTTTACCACTTAACTCATTTAATTGTTTTGTTACATTCTTTATTTCTTTCTTTAACAAATAAAAGCGAGTGAGATAAAATACACCTACTACTATTGAAATAAAAGTGATATAAATCAAGACCCTCACTCGCTTCCTTCTTACATAATTTCCTTCTTCTGAAAAATGAAACTCCCTATCCACCCAACCAAGAGAAACGTCAAGATTGGTATGATCATTAGTTTAAATAACTCTTCATTTCCCAAATTGAATTTGGTTATATCTAAAAATAATTTAGATACAGAGTAATTGTAGATTATATCTACTATCTTGAACTTTTGAGCAAACGTATACATGATGGTATCAAAAAGAGAAACAGAGATGATTAGAAAACCAATCGTTTTACCACTGTCTGTGAACAAAATGGCAAATAAAGCCATAACGGATGCAAACGCACATGCATAAAGAATAGTGAGACCCACAGTTTGAATAATATAGTCAGATCTAGGCATATCATAAAAGCCAAAAAATAGAAGACCAACAGATGGCATGATAAGAGGAAATATTAAAGCAATCACAGCAGCACCTAACGAAAAAACAAGTAACTTAGAAAAATAAATACGAATTCTGCTGTTACCTGAAGCAGCTATGCTTTTCATCGTTCCAATGGAATATTCACTAGAAATAAAAAAACCGGCAAGAATACAAGGCACAAACTTTACAATATAAGTATTTACGCCTTCCAGGGCTATTGCTGATAATATTTCTTTCATCGAAGTAGATTTAATCCCTAATACAAAATACACAAAGGGAGGATAAGAAACAGCTAATGCCATAATTATCAATACCAATGTCCAAAAGGATCTATCTTTTCTTAACTTAAACAACTCAGATTTGACTAAATTACTCATGATAGCCACCCCCTATTCGATTGGTAAAATAAGCTTCTAAGTCTTCCCTCATTGGCATAAATTGCTCGACGATCAACCCTTCATGAAAAAGAATTGCCGAAACTTTACCAGGATTATCAAGATAACCAAACAACTTAATTGTTCCATCTGGTAACACTTCGTAATGAGAAGTCTTCAGCCTAGTTTCTAAAATAGTTGCAGCCTTGTTCGGGTCGTCCACTTTCATATGAATATATTGTTGGCATTTTTCATTCAGTTCTACAGCTGATAATTGCTCTAATAATTTCCCTTTATGAATAATGCCGTAATGAGTAGCTAACAAATGAAGTTCACTTAAAATATGACTGGATATCAAAATTGTGATCCCGTGTTCAAAGGCCAGCCTTTTCAATAATTCTCTAATTTCTACTACACCCATTGGGTCTAATCCATTGATCGGCTCATCTAAAATCAAAAATTCAGGATCACCCAATAACGCAATACCAAGACCAAGCCGCTGCTTCATCCCTAAGGAAAAATTTTTCGCCTTCTTGTTTCCTGCATCCTGAAGCCCAACGAGAGAAAGAGTCTTTTTGACGCATTTCTTCCCTGGGATTCCTTTCAAAAGTCTATGCACTTCTAAATTTTCTATCGCATTCATATGAGGATAAAGAGCAGGGCTCTCTATAATCGTTCCAATCCGTTTTCTTGCCTGCACAAGTTCTTTTGCAGAACTATGACCAAACAATTCCAGCTCTCCCCTTGTCGGATAAGCAAGACCTGTTATCAGTTTGATCAAAGTTGATTTCCCTGCACCATTCTGACCAATAAAGCCGTATATGGATCCTTTTTTTATCGAAATATTAACGTCATCTAACGCCCATTGATCTTTATACTGCTTCGATAAATTTGTTGTTCTTAAAATATAATCTCCCATAACATTTACCTCCCTCACTTGTTTAGTATAGAAAGGAAAACATAAGAAAATCTAAAGATATATCTTAAGAGAACATTAATTTTTCAATCGATACCCAATTCCCCAAACCGTCTCTATGTACTCCTTATTTGGACTTGCTATGGAAAGTTTTCTTCTAATATTGCTCATATGAACATTAATTATATTGTCATCTCCATGAAAATCTTCCATCCATACACTTTCAAATAGATTAGCTTTTGTGAACACTTTCTTAGGAGAAGATAGTAAAACAACTAAAATAGCATATTCCCTTGCTGTAAAAATACATTCGATCCCATTTACATACACTGTTTTAGAATCTAATTCCAAACTAATATCTTTATATCTCAATTCTTTTGTATAAGAAGGTTGATTCGTAGATCTATATCTACGTAAAACGGAATCTATTCTAGCAGACACTTCTTCCACATCAAAAGGTTTAGTTATAAAATCATCTGCCCCTGTTCGTAGAGCATCAATTTTCGTCTGTAAACCTATCTTCGCTGAAATAATCATGACTGGAATGCGGCTATGTTCACTTATCTTAGTTAGAATCTCTTCACCTGTCATCCCAGGGAGCATCAAATCAAGCAGGACCAAATCCCACTCTTGCTTCTCTAGATAGATCAGCGCCTCCGTTCCAGAAAAAGCAGCTTGAGGAAAATAACCACTATTTTTTATTATATTGCATAATAATTGATTGATATCATTGTCATCCTCAACAACCAGTATCTTTATTTTAGCGTTCACATTTATCTACACCTTTTTCGATTTACTCTTTTCATCTCACATTTAACACAAAAAAGATACCTATTTCTAGGTATCTTTTGTTTGGAGCGGGTGAAGGGAATCGAACCCTCACATTCGGCTTGGAAGGCCGATGTTCTACCATTGAACTACACCCGCATATATGGAGCGGAAGACGGGATTCGAACCCGCGACCCTCGCCTTGGCAAGGCGATGCTCTACCACTGAGCCACTTCCGCACAATGATATGTTCATTATATTATATGATCGAAGAATAAAAATGGTGAGCCATGAAGGACTCGAACCTTCGACCCTCTGATTAAAAGTCAGATGCTCTACCAACTGAGCTAATGGCTCTCAAGATGTTATGAAATGGCTGGGGAGGAAGGATTCGAACCTTCGGTACACGATACCAAAAACCGATGCCTTACCACTTGGCTACTCCCCAAAGGAGAAAATATTTTGTTAAAAAGTGGTGGAGGGAGTAGGATTCGAACCTACGAAGTCGAAGACAGCGGATTTACAGTCCGCCCCAGTTGGCCACTTTGGTATCCCTCCGTAAAATGGTGGGCGCTGACGGGATCGAACCGCCGACCCCATGCTTGTAAGGCATGTGCTCTCCCAGCTGAGCTAAGCGCCCATATGAAACTATGGTGACCCGTAGGGGATTCGAACCCCTGCATGCCAGCGTGAAAGGCTGGTGTGTTGAACCGCTTCACCAACGGGCCGAACTAAAAAAGTTTGTGGAGCTCTCTACCAGGCTCGAACTGGTGACCTCTTCCTTACCATGGAAGCGCTCTGCCGACTGAGCTAAGAGAGCATGGCTCCCAAAGCAGGATTCGAACCTGCAACCTACCGGTTAACAGCCGGTTGCTCTGCCGTTGAGCTATTTGGGAATAATCTTTCATTTCGACAAGGTGTATTTTAGCAAGAAAATATATGTATTGTCAAGCTATTTAACATTTATTTTTTCACTATCTTTTGACTTGTATTGTCTTTTGGCGACAAGAATTAATATAGCATATATATCATTTGATTGCAATATATTTTTTATAAAAAATTATTAAAGATGGATATCTGCAAAACTCCTGAACATCACGCACTTTTACAGTTCCGTGTTCCTTTGAGCGGAGGTTAAGAAACTTTGTTTACTAATGGTAAGAAATCTTCACATCTACAGGCAGGGAAGGACCATGAATCTATGGGATTTTTTTGAGTATCCTTTCAAATTGAATTTCAATTATCTTTCTACATGAGCAGTGAAATAGTTAGAAAAATCGCTAAAAAAGAAGTCGAAAAATAATAGTTTGCCAAGTGGACACCCCATGCTCTACGACGTCTTCTCAAGCTTGTCCAGTCGTAAGACTTCGATTATGATCTATGCGAATGGTCGCCGTTTTGACAAATTTATGGACGCTACTCATGAATCAAAAATAGAAAAAGACAACATCATTAAAGATGGATATAACAACATCGATGATCTCCAACAACAAAAATGATTGATGGCATAAAACCAGTGTTACATACACTGGTTTTATTTTTTTTCCCACTACTTCGTCATTCCCACAAGTTATTGGGTAATTTTCCCTTTTGTTAGATAGAAAATATGTGGGAAACGTAATGGAAATGAATATATTTTTAAATCTCGTCCCCAAATAGCTTTCAAATTTTACGAATAACATTTTGATAAAATATTTTCCTATGTTGATATTTCGGATACGAAATAATATAATACGAAATGTTATCATAGTGAAATATTCGTAAGAGGTGATATTCGAGTGACGGATGATGAAGTACTAGAATTTGTTAGTGCCATGAGATTATGTGTGAAACGATCCTTCCATATCCTGCATGAACATTTCAAAAAGTATAACTTGACCATACCCCAAGGTCAGGTTTTAAGGGTACTCAATCAAAAAGGTTCCTTATCTTTGGTCGAAATCAGTAAGGAATTGGATTCGAAACCTAGTTCCATGAGTGGATTGATTGATCGATTAGTGAAAGCGGAAATGGTGACACGCGAAAGAGATAAAGACGATCGACGGGTAGTATGGATTGCATTAAGTGATAAAAGCAAACAATTATTTGCAAATTTTCCTTACACACAAGCTCAGTATTACAGGACTTATTTAGAAAAACTATCGGATGAAGAGTTTTCTCAGTTATCCGTTAACCTTAAAAAGCTTGTACGGATTTTAGAGGAAGGATAAACCAAATGAAACAATGGTTCATTTCAATAGTAATGATTATGGCGCTTTTGGCTATTGCCGCTTTTGGTTACCCCTATATTACGGATCAACAAGCATATATTTCTACTGATAATGCCTCTCTTCAAGCAGATATGTATTCACTTTCTGCCACACAATCAGGGGTTCTAACCGATTGGAAGATCAAAGAAGGGGACCTAATTAAAGTTGGAGGTATTGTGGGGAAAATCACCAATTCATCCCTAACATCAGAAGTAGATGCAACAGTTGTCAAAACGAGCGTATATGCAAAGCAAAATGTATTACAAGGGCAGACACTGGCGCAGATGGCAGATTTAAATAAAACATATGTACTAGCCTATATAGACGAGGATCAAATCCGAAACGTTAAAACAGGCAAAAAGGTCAAAGTCAATATAGAATCGCTTTCTGATGAATCTTATGAAGGAACGGTAAAAGAAATTGGTTTGGGCACAGGCAATTCTTTTCAAACCAACCCATCCCTTACAAATAACAACGCGGAAAAAGAAATTCAACGTATACCTGTGAAAATAACAGTAAGTGACCTCCCAATCAACCGATTGACACTTGGTGTACATGCAGAAGTTAAAATTGAAAAATAGGGTGATTAGAAAGATGAAAACAGGAAGACTTATTGCGATTAATACCATCGTATTTTTGATTGTAGTAGCGATTGGTATCGTAGGAATTAACTACTATCGAAATTCTACCGAATTTATCACGACGGAAAATGCCAAAGTTTCTGGTGATATGATGCCAATAACAGTTGTAAGTGCCGGAAAAATAACCGATTGGACTGCAACCGTTGGTCAACAAGTAACAGAAAATCAAGAAATCGGTAAAATCACAGGTACAAGTTCTACATCCATCACTTCTCCTATTGCTGGATCTATTGTGCTTAGCAAAGGCACGAAGGGATTGACGGTTGCACCAGGTCAAACGCTTGCACAAGTAGTAGATTTAAACAAATTGTATATTATCGCAAATATAGAAGAAACAGAGATCAAGAATGTAAGTGTTGGTCAAGATGTCGATGTAGTAGTAGATGTAGATGAAGGCGCAACAATTGACGGGAAAGTAAAAGAAATTGGCAAAGCTACCAACTCCGAGTTTTCGCTCCTTCCCGCACAAAACGCAAGTGGAGACTATACCAAAGAAGTAGAATACATCCCTGTAAAAATTGAACTTGAAAATTATTCCGATCAAGTAGTACCAGGTATGAACGCAACAGTAAACATACACCGCTAAAAGGATGTGAACAAATATGACAGATCGATCAGAGCATTCGATTCGTTCACAAATTCCTTTGCTTGCTGTTATCATGCTGGGAATGTTTATATCTGTCTTAAATCAAACGTTATTAAATGTAGCAATACCACATTTGATTACCGAATTTAACATTACAGCAACAGATGCAGAATGGTTGTTGACCGGATACATGCTTGTAAATGGGATCTTGATTCCATTATCTGCTTTTCTTATTGAACGTTTTGGCATTCGCAATCTATTTATTGCAGCCATGGTCTTTTTTACTGGAGGATCCATTGTTTGTGGACTCGCTCCAACTTTCTCCATGCTTCTCATCGGAAGACTGTTACAAGCTGTTGGGGCTGGACTACTTATGCCACTCAGTATGACCATCATCTTGTCCATTTTCCCACCAGAAATGCGTGGAAAAGGGATGGGCATCTTTGGACTGGGTATTATGTTTGCTCCTGCAATTGGGCCTACACTTTCTGGATGGGTTTTGGAGCATTATAGTTGGAGACTACTGTTTGATGGGATCGCACCACTTGGTTTGCTCGTATTGATTATCTCTATCTTCCTCTTAAAAGATCTAGGGGGAACAAACAAAGATTTAAAACTCGACTACTTGGGAACTTTCCTCTCCACGATCGGATTTGGTGCACTCTTGTATGGTCTTAGTGAAGCAGGCAGTAAAGGTTGGGATGATATTATCGTCGACATTACCCTGATAGTAGGGCTAATCTGTATCATTTTATTTGTATTCCAACAACTAAACTCCAAACGACCTATGTTGGATTTCCGGATATTAAAGTATCCTGTTTTCACTTTATCGAGTGTGATCAATATGATTACCACCATCGGAATGTTTGGCGGTATGTTTCTCGTCCCAATCTATCTACAAAATTTACGCGGATTTTCACCATTAGAATCAGGGTTACTTATGTTACCTGGGGCTATTTTGATGGGTATTTTATCTCCTATCTCTGGGATTTTATTCGATAAAGTGGGACCTAGACCACTTGCTATTATCGGAATGCTCATCACGCTAATCACCACATATGAGTTTACCAATTTAACCGTGACATCAAGCTACAACTTTATCATGGTACTCTATATGATTCGTTCTATAGGAATGGGACTCATTATGATGCCTATCACAACAGCAGGTATCAATGAACTTCCGCGAGAAAAAAATGCACATGGTACCGCATTATCCAATACATCTAGACAAATTGCTGGGTCCGTTGGAATCAGTTTTATCACAACTGTCTTTACCAGTCGCACTACTTTTCACTTGGAGCTTTTCCGAAATTCTACAAATACAATGGATCCACAATTTCAACAATCTTTCATGGATCAAGCGATTCAAATGTCTGCTCAATTGGGGATTCCTTTGGAACAGGCAAAAGCTGCTCTTACCAATATGTTAGCTGGCCAAATCGGCTTACAAAGTTCTATGGCAGGGATTCAAGATGCATTTTATTGGACAACAGGTATTACTTTTGTGGCGTTCCTACTTAGTTTCTTCTTAAAAGATGTTCGTAAAAAGGGAAAACCTGTCGTAACTTCTGTTCCTAAATTGGAGAAACCAAAGGAAGAGAAACAAAAGCTAGAACCTGTTACAACTTAATTATCACAAAAAAGCTGCTGACCTTGATCAGCAGCTTTTTTTGCTACAATGAAAAATCCACCAAAACGATTTTTCCAATCGTACTTCCCATTTCCAATATCCCATGGGCAGAACGTAGATTTATCGATCACTATCCATAATATCAGCTATATGTTCAATATATATTGCAATATTATCTTCCGTTTGAAAAATAGAACGAGTAAATATGGCTCCCCGCTAAATGTTACGCTTTTGATGAATAGTGAATCCATATCAAGGCATCCCTTTCAAGTATTCTTATCGGCAGAACAAATCTTACCTTGTGGAAGAATAGCTTCAGCCGGATAGGTCCATGTTGCATTGTATCAATTTAAACAGAAAATATAATCTGCCCCGATGAACCAAACCTCTTTTTTTAGTTAACTAGCAAAAATTATGATAATGATCAATCGTAAAATTTGTCCAAGGCTTTGTGTCCATTGGATGGTTCTAGGACGTGAAGTTATACCAAAACTGCAAGACCAGCTAATTTAGCAACTAGATTGCAAAATCGATCCAACTCTACCTTACCCACAATACGTGCATCCACCACGTCGCCGATAATAATAAGCAATGGCAGAAAGCCCCAGAGTCAAGCCCCATGGCACCCAAAAAATCATTGGACCAACCGCCCCATAAATTTGTCCAAGAACTATATTATTGATAGGTGCAAGATGTAGCGTTATAGCCAAAAAACCGAATGTAAAAACAAATCCAGCTATCGTAACCGCAATAGCTACAATTAATGCAGGTACTACTGCAAGCATGATGGGCACTCGTTTTCCACCTATGAATGGAAACCAAACTGGAAAAATTTCACCCCATCTTTGAATGAGACCGAGTGTTAAAATGCCACCTCCAATGCAGAGAAATCCAAATACCCATTCGGTAAGATTTGCCATAGGGTTTATATTTGAAAGTTCTTGAAGAGCCTTTCGACTAACACCCAAAGGAATATGAAGCGCCCATGCAAAACGTGTTATCGCATACGGCACAGGTGCAAGCGCTGCAACAATCGTTAGCCATCTCCCCCAACGAACCAAAACAAACGGTTCTAGATCTTCTTTATTTCGTCCGCAAAATTCACAAGCATTACGAGATCTCCGCTGGAATGAAATAGCGGCTAAAATCCAAAAAAGTGCACCAATGATACAAATGAGCTGATTAATCATTCCCCAATCAAATGTAAATTCAAATAAAAATGCGTAAGCCATAACCATAATCAAACTTATATCCGAGGTAAGAAAGATAAATACGAAAGATACTCCCCATGCATAGAAGAGTAATAGCCCACTAGAAACAAATTCTCTTTTTTTCTTCTGCATGATAAAACCAACAAAAATACCTAAAAAGCAAAGTATCGTGATAAAAGCCCCTCCTACTTTAGAGGGAAAATGGGTAATCATTGCTCCAAATAAACCCATATCTCCTTGCTTAAATGGATATCCTTTTCCACCCAACAACCAGTAAACGTGCATGAATCCATATAACAGTGACCATCCTACTGCAACATACCCAATCCAATTTGGCCAACGACTAATAAAGCCGTTTTGTTTTGTCTTTGATTGGAACAAATCAGAACACCCCTTATGAAAATAGTTAGTATTTACCAAAATATAAACCACCTTTATACTAACCAACGAAGGTTAATAACAAGGTGGGGTCTCGTTTAATTTTCGTTTAATTTTTTTCGAATAGTGAAATTTTCGTACCATTTAAAGAACTGGTGATCTCCCAATCAAAGTTCATTTCCTTTAACATTATGGAAATAATAGATAGACCAATTCCTGCACCTTTTTCGTAGGAACTGACATTCATACCAGGTCCTCTATCTTCGATCACAAGGAGAACCTTATGATCTCTTTCTATTAGTTGTACTCCTACATACTGTCCTGCTTTTGCATGTCTTAGAATGTTCTGAAACAAGTTATCCATGATGCGATTAAACCATTTCGGATCAATATCCCATATCCATATTTTTTGCTGTAACTGAACTTCAAAACCTTCTTTTTCAAATACTGGATACCAACTTGCTACTGAACTACGAACTGCCCGAAGCATATCCGTCTTTTCCTTGTGCATAGGGTATTTTCCAGCTGATAAGAGTGTGTAAGATAAAAGATTTTCAAGTAACTGACTTAAGACATCGACTTTATTTTCAATTAACAAAAGCGAATCCTGTCCTCTAGGTGACAGCGTTTCTTTTTTTAAGGAATGCGAATGCCCCCGGATTACAGTAAGTGGAGTCCGTAAATCGTGAGATATATTCGTTATCAGCTGCTTTCGTAAGGATTCTTCTTTCAACTCACGCTCTTTACTACTTTTCAAATCCTCTATCATATGATTAAATGCTTGTCCTAATTGCCCAATTTCATCTTGTTCATGTACTTCCAATTGGTCAGGAATTCCATTTTCACCGGATTGGGTCATTGCAGTCTGAAGTTTAACAAGACGTTTACGTATTTTAGTGAAAAAGAGCCAAGATATAAAAAGAAAACTTGCAAATATAACTAAATCATATATCAACAAAAATTTATCATCGATAACAGACATGTTTACAGGCTTTGTAAGCACAAATGGCACTTGAAAGATCATGAAACCTTGATTTCGATCACCACCGATATATTCAATCACTGTAAATTGGTCACCGCTAGCATTTTGCTTCATGAATTCAATGGTACTGTGATAAATCCATTGAGTAGGGATATTAATATGCTTCGGAATGATTAGCTCTGTCTTTCCTGTTCCACTAACCCATAACATAGTCGCTTCAGGATATTTATTATGTAAAGCAATAATTTTCTTGTTAATTTGCTGCACGTCTAATTTATCGAAGCTAACTGCCTGTTGATACCACATTCTCTCTATTTTATTTGTATCCATATAAATGACTTTTCGTTTAAAGTCATTATCAAAAAAATACTCTGGCACATAATAGAGAGGTAAAGCAAACGGCCATAAGATTAATGCAGCAGTAATGATTAGTAAATATCTCACTAAAAGAGACTGTCGCAAATTCATTGTCTTACCCTGTACCCAATACCACGAATGGTTTCAATTATTTGTGGATTACTTGGATCCTGTTCTATTTTCTCGCGTAGATGACGGATATGTACCATCAACGTTTTATCTCCTTCTATATATGATTCACCCCAAACTGCTTCATAAATTTGTTCTTTTGTTAATATTTGATTCGGATGGCAAAGAAAATAGTCAAAAATATGAAATTGCTTTGCAGTTAACAGTATTTCGCTATTTGATCTTACATCGACAATGCGTTTTTGGTTTTTGTAAATATGAAGATGAGAGAGTTGAATGAAGTGTTGTGATATCTTATCAAATCTCCTCAACAACACTTCTACTCTTGCTACTAGCTCATCTGGATGAAAGGGTTTTGTCATATAATCATCTGCAAAATGAAGCCCATGTAGTTTATCTTCTATAGATGTTCTTGCTGACAGCAATAGTATTGGTGTTTTTGGAAAATCCATTTTTAAACGTTGACCAATGGAAAAACCATCTAAACCTGGTAACATAATATCTAGAATGACGAGATCGGTTTCCTCCATATATTCAGCTACATTTTCTCCAGAAGTAAGCCAAATAACTTTAAAACCTCTTTGTTTTAAATCGGCACTTAACCAAGATCCAATTTCTAAATCATCTTCCATATAAAGCAGCTTATTATTCATATTCTCCCCTGTTTTCATTTTTAAGATTTTAATCTGTATGTGATTTAGTTTATCTCAAATATAACTCGTTGCATGTATGTAGATAGCTTGAATGGAACTTGTCCTATCAATTCCGATCTTAACCTATATAAAAAATCCACCAATAAGGTGGATTTTGTTTTATTTCATGGAATCGAGGAACTCTTTTACTTGATCTTTTGTTTTTAGGATGTCCCGTGGAAACAACTTTAGATATTATCGGCGAGAATTGAAAAGGGGTACTACTTTATCATCTCATTGAGGGGAAAAAACGCTTTAATGAATTTCGGAAACTTTATCCTGCGATTACTCAACGTATGTTGACCTTACAGTTAAGGGAGTTGGAACGAGATGGAATTGTTCATCGTGAAGTATACAAACAAGTCCCCCCAAAAGTAGAATACTCCTTAACTGAGTTTGGCAAGACATTGAAACCTATTATTAATTTGATGAAAAATTGGGGAGAGCTACATCGAAATCGAATCTTAGAGGCGAAATTAGAAGCTGTAAAAAAAGATTGATAGGGAAGTATCCTGCATGAAAAAGAAACATATGTAGCAATTCTAAAACGATCCCAAACAAGGTCGTTTTTTTTATGAGCAAAAAAGCGTCTGCAATTTAGATGAAACAAAATTATTAAACGACGTTCGTAGCAGGTTAAAGTCTAGCCAACCAAAATTTGTTCGAGTATTAAAAATGTAGTGATAAACCTTTTTCTTACCTAATATTAAAATTCCACATAATATTTCTTTATGGATTAAGAAATCCAATAATAAAGTAAGACTTGAGTCTTACTTTATTTAAGATTATAGTATGTTTCGAAAAAAATAATATATGATATATTTAATAAAAAAACAGATAAGGAAGAAAAATATGCTATATCAGAATTGTGAGCCGAGACTCAAATCTACGAAAAGAAGTTGGTTTTTATTTCTTGTATTGAATGTGCTAATCATCACTTTGATTGGAGGTTATTTCTCTACACAAGTAGATGCAAGTTCAAATACTTTCACAGAACAGAAGATCACATTTGACAGTGGAAAAAATAAATACAAAGAAAAGTTAACAGGCACCATATTGATCCCCAATAATTCAAACCAATCCAATCAAAAAAGAGCAGGGATTGTATTGGTTCATGGATCAGGTGAAGTAAACCAAAGTGAAATAAGAAGAGAAGCAGAGGTCTTTGCTAAGGCTGGAATTGTAACTTTCATCTATACCAAAAGAACAATTGGTTACGATAAAGCAAATCGAAATTATGATTTATTGGCAGATGACGTAATTCAAGCTGTCACACTACTTCAAAAAAGATCAGATGTGGATCCCAAAAAAGTAGGCACTTGGGGTGTCAGTGAAGGGGGATGGGTGGCACCTTTAGCCGCATCCAAATCCGATAAAATTGCATTTGTAATTACCATTGGTGCGCCAGGTGTTCCACCAATTCAACAACAGACATGGAATATAGAAAATCGTTTCCATAATCAAGACTTTCATTCGAAATCAGCAATTAATTCTATAATAAATAATGGGGCAGGAGTTTTGTTCTCCATAACAAAAACTTTTTTCCATCCGGATGCTGCAATCTATGATCCTATTCCTCCTCTCAAAAAAATGAAACAACCTATCTTAGCCATGTGGGGAAGTATAGATCGTCAGGTACCTCCAGCTGAAAGTGGAAATATTTTTAAAAACACTTTCGAAAGTAGCGGGAATAATAAATATACGATTCAATATTTAGAAGGTGCTGACCACTCCGGTTGGAATAGCAAAGATAATGGGTTCACACCTCTATTTACCCTATTCCCAGGTAATGCAGAAGCGATGATTTCTTGGCTTCAACAAGTATTAAATGACAACCCACCTATTGCTAAGGTCATTGGGAAAACCCCAAAGCAAATGAGTATCAGTTCTCCTGAAACAACAGAATTACATTGGTATGATCATTATGTACTACAGTTTGGGATTCTGTTGCTCTTCCTAATTTTATTTGGTGGATATTTTATTTTAGGAACGATTAATTTCTTCCGAAAAAATAAATCATATTCCTCTCCATTTCGATGGAAACAACGAATATTCGCTTTATCTGGACTAATCTCTGTACTAAGTTTTTGGAGTTACTTGCTATACATCTGGATGAGTGGTGGAAAGAAAGTAGGATTTGTAATTGGACAATGGCCATTTATATGGATCGTGATTTTTATATTTGCTTGGTTGACTATTATTTCTCTTTTCGTTCTTCTTTTCTCTTGGTTTCAGACCCATAAAAAACAAAAACGTGTCTTGTTGTTGATTATTGGAGGTATTCTATTTATCCCTTGGGCTATTTATTGGCAGATTTTATTCTTATAAATTCATTTAATCTTCTTATACTAGAAATGGAGTAGAGAACATGAAAAAACTTGTCATCACCATATGCATTGCAACAATCGGCTTATTGGCTGGATGTACCACTTCAAACGAACAAACAATAAATATAATAAAAACAATATCATCAACAAATATACAACAGATTAAAATCGATGCGAAATCAACAAATATTGAACTGTCACCTAGTAAACAAACGGAAATTCAGGCTGAACTAAAGGGACAGGTTACCAATCGGGTTGTTAACCTGAATATTCAATCTTCACAAGAAATTGTAACCATTGTAGAAAACGAAAAGTATGAAGGATCAGATACAAAAGCTGAACTGACGTTGCATATCAAAATACCTGAAAAATTGTATCAGAAATTAGCAATTAAGAATGAAGCTGGGAATATAAAATTACAAAAGAACCTTCAAGTGAACAATTTAGAGATACATTCTAAATATGGGGATATAACAGTAAATTCATTAAAATCCTTACCTAAAAATCCAACCAATGTATCTATCAACAATGACAGAGGACAAGTTACCCTCGATTTAACAGAACCTATCATTGGGAATCATAACATTCAAATCTCTTCAGGAAATCTTTATTTGCAAGTTGGACAAAAACCGACTCCTATTGATGTTGATTTTCAAGTTCAAGCTGGAAATATTCATCCTGATTTTCCATTAAAGGGGTCAGCAAGTAACTCCATGAACGGACATATAGGCACGAAAAATGAAAGTAAAAATCAATTAAAAGCAAAAGTACTATCAGGTAATATTCATTTAAAAAAATAGATAGACAGTTAAAAAATCCACCTTATCGGTGGATTTTTCTTTATTTCATGGAATCCAAAAACTCCATTACTTGTTCTTTTGTTTTGGCATCTCTGCTTGGTAAACGTCCTACTTCTTTTCCCTCTTCAAAAACGATAAAAGTAGGAATACCTTTTACATTGAATTGCTGGGCTATTTCTTGATCATTATCTGCATCAATCTCTGCAAATTGAAAGGTATCTGCAAATGCTTGTGTGATCTCTGGCAGGTCTGGTTCGATTCGTTTGCAATCGCCACACCAAGTAGTCGTAAACTCAACCACTTTTCTTCCTGAGTCAGTAAAGTCAGCAAATGTTTTTTCATTGAGCATTTTCAAGTTTATCTCCTCCTTAGATTTGTTTGAAGTAGTGATGTAAGAGCGGCAAAATCAATTTAGCATTTCGTGCAACAGTAGAAGGGGCTACCTTATATTTCTCTGCGACTTGTACTTGGGATAAAGACAGGTCGTAATATTTAGCAACCACATATTCAATAGCCGCCGACATTCCTTCTATTTTACGAATAACTATTTCAGAAAACTGCCTAAGGAAATCCCATAACATCTTCGCATCTTGCAGCTGTGCATTCTCATAGGTATCCATATTTTGCAGAAGACAGGCTAAAACTTGTTGCCACTTCTGTTCTTGGCTGTTAGCTGAATCTTCTAATGCTAGCATCTGACCATTATATAATACCTCATATGGTGGTTCTGCATCCATATGTCGGAGGGCAAAAAAAGCTATCTGTTTTAACTCATCATCTTCCACTGGTTTTCGAAGGAAATGGCGTAGTAGGGTTTCTGCCTCTTTGTGTTTAATCCAACGCATAAAGGTAAGTACTTGCATTTTCGTCTGTCGATCACCATGATTAAGGGCCCAAGTCAAAGAAGTATGCAGAAGTGAATTCTTTTCATAGTCCATTGCAACTTTTTCAATATTTTCTCCTTGGTTGATTTTAAGCATATATTCTTCAAAAGGAAGATGATAATGATAACAAGTTAGTGATGGAATAGAGTCAGGATCTGACATCCATATCTCCATCTGTTCTAAATAAAATTTAGGAATCTCCGAGCGCGGATCGAGCCATGCCGCTCTTCTCCAATAACGATGAGCTATGGAAAGCCTTCCAACGTGAACAGCTGCGGTTGCAGCATGATGATAGAGACTTGCTTCAGGTTGTTCATCTATTTTTATTAACCAAGTAAATAATTCAAAGGCAACCTGATGCTCTCCGAGCATCCCCATTGTTACAGCTAATTTATATGCAGCAGCAGGTTGAACAGGAACCAAGTTTTTAAGCATATCCATGATTCCTTTGGTCATATCACTATTACCTTCATGCTGGCTTAAAATAGCCAAATTGCATAATGCATGTAAATTATTTGGATCAGCCTCTAATATAGTGGTAACAATCTCACGAGCTTTCTCTAATTGCCCGGTATAGAAGTATGCTAAACCTAAATTGTGGTATGTAGGGAGGTAATCTGGATTTTCTTTTGCCAGTTCTTCTAGTAACTCGGTCGCTTGTAAAAACCGTCCCTCTTCTAAATGCCATTCTGCTTCTTCGTGTTTTTCTCGAAATCCTGGTAAAGGGGCAATCAGTTGTTTAGGTAAACGACCCATTTCATAAGCCACCATATACAACATTTCCTCTGCCTCTTCTGAATATTCACCTTCAGGATCAAGTCGTAAATATTCGATTAGATGATCTTCGGCCTGTTCAAATGCTTCCATGTTAATGGAATTATTCGCCATATAATAGTAGCACTCTACCATCTCTGAATCGACATCTTGTAGAACAACTTGTAGGATTTCATTTGCTTCTTGGTAGTTACCTAACTCCGCTAAAACACCTGCTACATTACAATAGTTGGCTGGGTTATCTGGTTCTTTTTCCAATACAAGACGAAAATACTTAAGTGCTTTATCATACTGATGGCGCTCCAACGATTTAATTGCTCGATCAAAAAAGGTACTTGCGTCCATTTCTAAAGAAATGACCTTATGATCCGATTTATGTTTAGGAATTGATATTTTTTTCATAGTTTCCTCCCAACCAGTCAGCATACCAAATAATGCCTGATGGTTTGGTACCCCACCAGTATAACATATTTGGAATTAATTGCTTACATGAATTGGGAATCTTTCTCCTCTTCTATCTTTTAACCGGAGTCTGAACGAAATAGAGTACTTATCGAACCTCCAGAAATTATGATTTTTATCGCATCGCTCAACAAGGGAGCGACAGACAATACTTTGAATGAATCACCAATATTCTCAAAAGCGATCGTATCTGTTACTACAACCTCTTTGATACTTGGATGAATCAATCTTTGTGCAGCATTATCAGAAAACAAAGGATGTGTCGCACATATATAGGCAGGTTTCGCACCTTTTTCTTTCAAACCTTCTACTACACTAACAATCGTACCACCTGTATCTATCATATCTTCAATGATAATAGGTGTACGATCTGTTACATCACCAATGATATGAGTAATCTTAGCAGCATTGTGTTGTGGTCTCTTTTTTAACATAATAGCAAATGGGGCATCGAGCAAGGTAGCTAATTTTTCAGCCATTTTTGCTCGACCTGCATCTGGTGAAACAATCACTGCATTTGATATATTGCTTTGAATTATATGATCGCTGATTAAATGAAGAGCGGATAGATGGTCAACTGGAATATTAAAAAAACCTTGGATAGCAGGAGCGTGCAAATCCAATGTAACAACACGAGAAACTCCAACGGTGGTCAAGAGATCAACGATCATTTTAGCTGTGATCGGTTCTCTAGGAGCATCTTTTTTTTCTTGTCTCCCATAAGCGAAATATGGAATTACTGCACTGACACTACGTGCAGAAGCGCGCCTAGCAGCATCTACCATGATCAACAATTCCATCAAATTTTCATTAACAGGATGACTTAGCGTCTGAATCACAAAAACATCTTGATTTCGAACACTCTCTTCAAAATGAACATAGATCTCGCCGCTCTTAAACCGGCTAATACGCACTTTACCTAGTTCTTTATCCAGATGAGATGCGATATTTGTTGCTAACGAAAGATTAGAGGTACCTGAAAAAATCTTAACATTATTCATCATCATTTGACCCTCCATTAGCTAACAATTTACTTGTTTTTATTATAACAGTCCTTATCTCTCAATGAAAATTAATAGAACAGTAGAATGCCCGACTATTTACTGGAAGAAAACTATTTATTTTCTAAAAATTATAGATAAATGGGAATGAATCGTGATAAGATAAAATGGAAAAAAACTCCCATTATGGAGGAAAATATGAAAAATATCCAACCCAGCAGGACCGCACAATCTGTAGCAGCACATTATTTGCTATTATCGTATGATCCTAACTTTGGAAAACTAGTACCAAAAGAAGCGATACAACCCCTTAACTGGTTTTTATCTGAGCTTTCAGGTGCTGCTCGAGCAAGTTTATACTTGTATCGAATCCCTCTTCTTCGATCGTATTTTCGTTGGGTAGAACAAAAGATTTTACCAGGATTCTCTTTACATATCGCGCTTCGAAAACATTGGATTGAATCTCAAGTAAAAGAGGCTATTCATTCCGGAACCGGGCAAGTTGTAGTACTTGGGGCAGGTTTTGATACATTAGCTTATCGATTACATAAAACCTATCCAAATGTAAACTTCATCGAACTGGATCACATTGCAACACAACAAATAAAACTCAAAGCGTTAGAACGACATGCTAATATGCAAGGAAATCTATATCTTACTAGTGCAGACTTTACGCAGCATAGCTTGACGGAAATCCTCCGTTTCATGCCTGCATTTCAAGCTGAGTTGCCTACTATTTATATCGCTGAAGGATTATTGATGTATTTACCTGAAGTGGATGTTCTGTCCATGTTCAGACAACTATCTACTCTGCATAAACAAACTTGTCAAGTCGTTGGAACAGCTATTGAGCCCCAAAACAATGGAGAATTAACCATTCGAGGCACCGGTAAAACGAAAATTGATCCATCCAATTTAGGAGAGCCACTCTTATGGGGGACAAGATCAGTAGATTTACCAGCTTTTCTGACCATATGTGATTTCCAAACAGTATTCACCAAGTACACCCAAGATTTATTGTCCGAAACGATTCCCGAACTCCATGATAACTATTCCCTACCAAAAGAAGAATATCTATTTATTGCTCGTTAATTCATTCTCTTTTGTAGCCATTCTAACTTTTTTTAGAATGGCTTTCATTTTACCATTTACAAAACTAATATAATTAGTTATTATACTAATAACATTAATTTTAAAACACAAGGAGCGCAAAAACATGAAAATAACAAAAAGAGAGTCTACTTACCAATTGAGTTTCATGCCACGAATTTTCCCAGCAAACTGCTTTATCATAGAGGAAGAGAAGGAACTTACTTTGATCGATTGTGCTCTCCCCTATAGTTACAAAGCTATTTTGCAAACTTCCGCTCAAATCGGAAAACCTATTACGCGTATTGTCTTAACCCACGCTCATTCTGATCATATCGGTTCTTTGGATTCATTAAAACAAGCATTGCCAGAAGCTGATGTCTTTATCTCCAAAAGAGAAGAAAAACTATTACGCGGCGAAACAAGCATAGAGAAAGAAGAGGAACAGACACCTATTCGCGGAGGTGTCCCTGCTCCAAAATCAATCAAAACCGTTCCAAATCAACTAGTAGAAGATGGGGACAACATTGGGTCTCTCCAAGTTCTCTTTACTCCTGGACATACACCTGGATCAATCAGTTTATTAGATAGAAGAAATCGACATCTTATTGTTGGTGATGCTATGCAAACACGGGGAGGAATAGCGGTTTCTGGAGATACTCGACCTTGGTTCCCATTTCCAGCAATGGCTACTTGGAGTAAACAAACATCTTTAGCAAGTGTGAGAAAAATCAGTGAAGCTAACCCAACTTTGCTTGCTGTAGGTCATGGGAATATGATTGAAAATCCAAACGATCAAATAACGATCGCTATTCAAAGAGCACAAAATAAATGGAAGGAGCAAATATAATGCCTCGAGTTGGTTTAGATAAAACAAAAATTATTCAAGCAGCAATTGCAATTGCAAACGAGCATGGGATAGAACAAGTTTCTATTGCATCCCTAGCCAAAAACTTAGGTGTCCGACCTCCTTCACTCTACAATCACTTTAAAAGTCTTATGGAAATTCGCACGCAAATCGCAAGAGAAGGTATGCAAAGACTAGAAGAAACACTACTACGTTCCGTAGCTGGAAAATCCGGTGAAGATGCTCTATTACATTTTTCTAAGCAGTATCTCCTCTTTGCGAATGATCATCCAGGTTTATATGAAGCAACCATTCAACCTATGAACACACCAGATAAAGTAGTAAAAGAAACGAGTAAAAATATGATTGATCTTTTGATTCAATTACTTGCTACCTTTTCGCTTGAAGAAGAGAACGCTCTACATTTAGTGAGAGGGCTACGAAGCATTGTTCATGGCTTTGCTTCTCTTCAACGGGCTGATGGGTTTCAAATGAATTTTAAGGTAGAAGAAAGTCTGCTTTATACCATACAAATTTTATGTAAAGGAATAAAACAAGAAACATAACCAAAGGGGCTGATCACCATGATAATCATCAAGAACGCCAATCTTTTGCTCCAATTTCTAATAGAAATAGCCGCACTATTCATTTTGGGCTATTGGGGATTCAAAACAGGGAACCAAATCACGATAAAAATCATGTTAGGCATTGGAAGTCCACTCCTCTTTGCAATTTTTTGGGGGATGTTCCTAGCTCCAAAAGCGAATATTCCACTAAATCCAGTACTCGCTTATTCCATAAAATTTGTGCTCTTTCTCTTCGTTGCCTATGTGCTTTATCAGACAGGCAAAACATTGTCCGCAATCGGTTTTTTGATTATTACTTATATAAGCTTGATTCTTACCATTTTATGGAAACAATAGTACTAACAACCAAAAAGAGCCGTCCGCTAGCGGACGGCTCCATCTATATCATCTTAACCTGATTACGGGAGTCTGGGCAGCGATAATCGCAACCCAGACGATGCTGCTGATAAGCATTTTTACCAGCAGCTACCCCATGGCGTTACTCACGCCAAGTTCTCCAAAAAGCCCTCCATGTTTGCTTACTTGGCTGTTCCCTCTTGATCTTAATCCATTGGAAATACTGAGCCAAGTCGTACAACGTACACGAACCTGCACTCCCCTGTCGCGAGATCGAAAGTGCGGCATGTACCCCTTTTACGCATCGTCTCGTAATTCGGATTTTCGAGCAACGGGGGTACGTGATCTGCGATTCCTTGGTAAAGACTACGATACCAAGAAATGTCAGGATTGAGTCCTACCTGTTCGCAGAATGCTTCGTATGATGTTGTGGATGGCATGGAACTCCTTCCGTTGTAGGAGATTAATAGTATTATATCAAAAAATAAGCAACTTTCATTTAATGTTTGCCTATAAAAGACATAAGTGTGAAATAAAAGCCCTGCTCCTCAAAAAAGGAGAGCAGAGCTTAATCGTTTTTATTCGCTTGTTCTACCAATATATCTACTTGCTAATTCCTCATAAATTTCATCCATTGGTATTCCTTGATTTTGTAACAAAACCATTAAGTGATAGAAGAGATCAGCCGCTTCGTATCGCAACTCTTCTTTGGAATTATTTTTTGCGGCAATTATCACCTCTGCTGCTTCTTCTCCTATTTTTTTGCCAATCTTATCTACTCCTTTGGTAAAAAGATAGGTAGTATAAGAACCTTCTGGTAACTTCTGATGACGATCGGCAATTAATTTTTCTAAGTCTGCTAACACTTTACTTTGGGACACTTGCAATTCCTCCACTTCTCTAAAACAACTCTCACTTCCCGTGTGGCATGCAGGGCCGTGTGGGATTACACTTAACAAAATCGCATCTTGGTCACAATCATAATATATATTTACCACTTCTTGTGTATTACCTGAAGTTGCTCCTTTGTGCCATAACTCTTGTCGAGATCGGCTGAATAGCCAAGTCTGTTTCGATTCGAGGGTTTTTTGATATGCTTCTTTATTCATATAAGCAAGAGTTAATACTTGCTTATTTTCAGCATGTTGAATGATAACAGGTACAAGTCCCTCTTTGTCCCATTTTATCTCGATGGTATCCATCTTACTTCTTCTCCTCTATCACGCAGTAATGCTTTTACTTCCATGATGCTCACTTCTTCATAGTGAAAAATAGAAGCAGCTAGTGCAGCTGATGCCTTCGTCCGGGTGAAAACTTCGACGAAATCCTGTGCATTTCCAGCACCACCAGAAGCGATAACAGGTACAGTTACAGCTTCTGATACTGCACGAACCAAATCAAGATCAAATCCATTCTTTTGTCCATCTTGATCCATACTCGTCAGCAGTATTTCACCTGCACCAAGCTCGACCACATGACGGGCCCAATCAAGTACACTCCACTTCGTATGTTCTCTTCCTCCATGGGTATACACAATCCAGTCATCTAATTCTTGGTCATACTTCGCATCGATTGCAACAACAATACACTGGTTGCCAAATCGACGAGCTCCTTCTGAAATAAGCTCTGGACTGAGAACAGCAGCAGTATTGAGCGAAACTTTATCTGCCCCCGCACGCAGTGTTCGCGTCATATCCTCCACACTTCGAATTCCACCACCAACTGTGAACGGAATAGTCAGCTTACTAGCGGCCTGTCTTACCACATCAATCATCGTTTCTCTTCCTTCATGGGAAGCAGATATATCTAAAAATACAAGCTCATCTGCTCCTGTTTGATCATAAAGGGATGCTAGTTCAACCGGATCTCCAGCATCTCGTAAACCAACAAAGGAAACGCCTTTTACAACTCGGCCATCTTTCACATCCAAACAGGGAATAATACGTTTGGTAATCATCGGTTGGCCTCCTCTAGAGCATCGGTAAGTTTTACTGCACCTGTATACAATGCTTTTCCTACGATCACACCTGTAACCCCTCTGGATTCCAGTGTTTTCAATTGTACGATATCTTCTGTCGTTGCCACTCCACCTGATGCAATTACTTGTCCACCCGAAGACTGTGCAATCTCTACTGCTATCTCTGCGTTTACTCCAGAAAGCAAACCATCTTTTGCAATATCCGTTACAATAAACGTGGTAGCTCCAAAGTCTGCCATCTGCTTTGCCAAGTCAACTGCTGTAACATTTGCTTGATTAAGCCAGCCGTGTGTTGCAACAAAGCCATCTCTAGCATCCAAACCGATCGCAATTTGATTAGCATACTTTCTCAATGCTTCTTTTACAAAAGCGGGATCATCTATTGCTGCTGAACCGATGATCACTCGTGAAACTCCAATAGACAATAGGTATTCCAAACGCTCTAAATCCCGTACACCACCACCAACTTGAATCGGTATTCCAGACTCCTTGGCGATGGATGCAATCACTTGACTATTGATGAGTTCTCCTGAGCGAGCACCATCTAAGTCTACCAAATGCAGCCATGACGCTCCATCTGATACCCATTGTTTTGCCATTTCCAGTGGTGAATCATGAAAAATCGTCTCTTGGTTATAATCTCCTTGGATCAAACGGACACATTTTCCGCCACGAATATCGATCGCAGGATAAATGGTAAATCCCATTTTATATTCTCCCCTCTGCAAATTGATGAAGAAGCTGCATGCCGAGAGGTCCACTTTTCTCTGGATGAAACTGCATTCCAATAATATTTTTGCGAGCAACAATCGCAGTAAAATCTTGACTGTAATCTGTCGTAGCAATCACATCTTCTGTGTTGGAAGCTTGGACATGATAGGAATGAACAAAATAAACATGACCTTCCTCTAAACTTCGAAATAGAGGATGCGGATGACGGAATGAAAGCCAATTCCAACCCATATGCGGAACAGGAAGATCTACTTTGATCTCTTTCACATGCCCTGCCAACAAGTTTAACCCACTGTAGTACCCATGTTCATCGCTTCCTGTAAAAAGCAACTGCATACCGAGGCAAATCCCCAGCAAAGGTTTACCTGCTATGGCTTCTTCGAAAATTATTTTCGTCAAGCCTCTTTGGTTTAACTCTCTCATTGCATCACCAAAAGCTCCAACACCAGGAAGGATCATCTTATCAGCCTTTTGGATCGTTTCTACATCATCAGTAATGACATACTCATGATCCAATCGCTGCAAAGCTTGGCTCAGACTATACAAATTACCCATTCCATAATCGATTATTGCTATCACCCTAGTACCCCCTTTGAGGAAGGAACTCCTTTAATATTGGGATCAATACTAGTGGCCTCATGCAAAGCACGTCCCAAGGCTTTAAACAGCGATTCAATCATATGATGCGTATTTCTCCCATAATGCAAAATGACATGAAGGTTCATCCTGCCTTCTAATGCAAGTTTCCAGAAAAACTCATGTACGAGTTCGGTATCAAATGCCCCTACTCGAGTACTTGGGAAATCCGCACGAAACTCCAAATGCGATCGACCTGATAAATCGATCACAACTTGACCTAAAGATTCATCCATGGGTACAAATGCATTTCCATATCTTTTGATCCCTACCCGGTCCCCTAACGCAACATCAATGGCTCGACCAATACAAATCGCTGTATCTTCCACTGTGTGGTGGTCATCGATATGATTATCACCAATCGAGCGAATCGCCAAATCAAATTGACCATGTTTGGCAAATAAATCTAGCATATGTTCTAAGAAAGGAACCCCAGTATGTAAATTTGCTTTTCCTTCCCCATCCAAAGATAGGTCTACATCAACCTGCGTCTCTTTCGTAGATCGATCCACATGACCTCTTCTATTCATCAATCTTCCTCCATCCGGATGCGTATCGAAGCCGCGTGTGCTTCCAATCCTTCTTGCTCTGCCAGTGTAATGACTTGTTTTGCATCGCGTTTTAAAGCCTCTTTGCTATATGATATGAGGCTTGTTTTTTTTATAAAGGTATCCACACTCAACGCAGAAGAGAAACGAGCAGTACCACTGGTCGGTAGAACATGACTTGGCCCTGCAATGTAATCCCCTACTGTCTCTGGACTCATAGGCCCCAAAAAAACAGCCCCGGCATGCAGCACTTTGGGAAGTAGTTCCCAAGGATTACCTACCATCAATTCTAAATGTTCTGGTGCTACTAGATTGGATAAAGTCACCGCTTCGTCCATATCTTGTGTCAACACAATCGCACCATGTTTATGCAAAGATTCTTCTATTATCTTCACACGTTCCAGTTTGGTTGTTTGCTTCTCGACTTGTTCTGCTACTTCTTTTGCCAATTTTTCTGACGAAGTAAGAAGAACAGCTGCGGCTTCTGGATCGTGTTCTGCTTGGGCGAGTAGATCAGCAGCTACAAAAGCTGGATTTGCATGTTCATCCGCAATAATCACTACTTCACTTGGACCCGCAAAACTATCAATATCTACTTGACCATATACAAGTTGCTTTGCAGTCGCAACATATTGATTACCAGGTCCTACAATTTTATCTACTCTTTGGATACTCTCTGTTCCATAAGCGAGAGCTGCTATTGCTTGTGCGCCGCCGACTTTATATATTCTTTCAATACCTGCAACTTGTGCGGCTACCAAAGTAGATGCTGGAATTTGTCCGTTTTTATCCGGTGGTGTAACCATAACGATATCTTCCACACCTGCTACTATTGCTGGAATTGCATTCATCAATACAGAAGAGGGGTAGGCGGCCCGGCCACCAGGGACATAAATCCCTACACGGTCCATCGGCCGTACAAGTTGTCCTAGGATAGAACCATCCTTTTCCATGTTCCACCAAGAAGTACCTCTCTCCTTCTCATGAAAAAGACGAATACGCTCAGCCGCAGTTTGAAGTGCCTCTAAAAAAGAAGATTCCACTTGATTCATTGCTGATTGTTTTTCATCCTCAGCAACCAAAAGGGAGGTGAGCACTGCTCCATCCAACTCTTTGGTATAAGCAAACAATGCAGCATCTTGCTTTTCACATACCTCTGCGATGATTTTTTGGACAATAGGAAGGATTTCTTTATTGTCCTGTGTACCATTCACCCGAGGTTGCCACTGATTGGATGGTACGATTTTAATCACGATTTCCCCTCCGTTCAATATGCTTTTTTAGTTGATCGAAAAAGGAAGAAACCCGTTTATATTTTAGTTGATAACTTGCCCGATTGGCGATCAGTCTCGAAGTTACAGTCGTTATTGTTTCCAACTCAACCAAACCATTCTCTCGCAACGTCTGACCAGTAGAAACAATGTCAACAATGCGATCTGCCAATCCAATCAAAGGAGCCAACTCAATGGAACCATTTAATTTAACGACTTCCACCTGTTCTCCGATACTACGAAAATATTTTTCGGCAATAGATGGATATTTGGTAGCGATCCGCCCATTTACCTTCGCTTTATTTGGCAATCCAGCCACGGAGACGCGACATGGACTGATCTGCAAGTCCAATAATTCATACACATTTCTCGATTCTTCTAATAAAACATCTTTTCCCACTATCCCAAGATCTGCGACTCCGTACTCCACATAAGTAGCAACATCCATGGGTTTAGCTAAAAAGAAAGCAAGCTGGGCAACAGGCGCCGTAAGGATCAGCTTGCGGGTTTCTTTTGTTAAGTCATCCGGCACTGGAATCCCTGCTTCTGCTAAGATTTCGAGTGCTTCTTCATATATTCTCCCCTTGGGCATGGCAATCGTCAAAAGATCCACTCACGACTCCCTCCAAACGACTTCTGATATTGTATCATCTATTTGTAAAATAACGGCATAACCAGATTCTCTTAGTTCCTTCGCTTTCGTAATAGCAGCTTTTCGAAGGAATACTGGATAATAGAGAATCGTCTGCTTGGTTGCTTCCATATCAATATTACTTGTCTCTAAAAGATTATTCATCCGAAAGGCAAAACCCGTTGCAGGCAACGATCTGCCAAATTGACCATACAATTGATCATATCGACCACCACTTAAAATAGCAAAACCGACACCTTCGGCAAATCCTTCAAAGTACATTCCTGTATAATAATCCAACTTTCCAAGCAGACGAATATCTACGGTAAGATAAGATTCATAACCATAATCCTCAAGAATTTCCCAGATGCGTGTGAGCTGTTTGGCAGCTTCTACCACTTGGTCCGAAGAATGAGATAAAAGAGGCTCAAGGTATTCTTTTTTGTCCAGACCTCTGCATAATCGCAACAAGTCGGATACCCCTTTTTTATCCTCTAATTGATGTAGCAATGCTTCAAACCCAACATAATCACGATGATTTAAATAACCAATCAATTGCGAACGTTGATCCTCAGGAGGACAGACGGCAGTTAGCAATGCAGAGAGTAACGCTACATGACCAAGTACTAGCCGAAAGGAAGAAGTTTGGCAAGTTTGTAGAGCAGAGATCGCTAAGGCAACTAGTTCTGCATCTGCTTTCACACTAGCCTCACCAATAAGTTCCACACCTGATTGATATAGCTCCGCTCGTCGGCCTGCTGCTTGTTCTTGCGTACGAAACACACTTGCATGATAAAAAAGACGCAATGGCAATTTCTCATGTTGAAGAAGAGAATTTACCATTCTAGCGATTGGCGCTGTCTGATCTGGACGCAGTACTAACATTGCTCGTTCCTGACCGATAAGACGAAACATCTTATCTTCTGATATAGCACTAGCTCGGCCAACTGTTTCTGCATATTCTAACGCTGGTGTCATCACTTCCTGATAACCCCAACTGGAAAATACCTCTGATAACCGAGATTCCATTTCTCTTTTCTTTCTAGCAAGAGTAGGTGTAACATCTTGAAACCCAATAGGTTTCTCAAATGCTTCTGGACTCAACTCATACACCTCACTTTAGTATGCTAATGTGATAAAGTATTTGTTAGTTATTGTAACATAATACAACAATTATGGCTACAATGGGCCGGAAAAGATACATCATTGTTGTGAATTTCCTGTAATGATCAGGTAAATTTGATCCCTGTGCCTGTACCAACTTTATTTTCATTGAATGAAGTACAAAATCGGAGGTTTCTTACATGTGTTGACTTAGGAGATTTTCGTTAAAGTGAATTATGAAGTTATCTTGTTTTACTATGGATTCCTTTACAGGATGTACGAGATGGAAAAGTTTCTTGCTTAAGTTACTTTTCTTGTTTTCCTCAGGATTTGTTATGTGATGAATAGAATGAAAATCAGAATAAACAGTTTATTCATTCATTATTTTGTGTTACATTAAAGGAGACCCGAAAGGAGAAGCCCATGGAGTGGCTGAAGTATTTCATTCCGTCTATCTTCGCAAGGTGTATGGCTGGAAACCACAACTACGGCTACAACAATGGCAAGAGGTTCTGCCAATGGTGTGGAGATCGCCCTGGCGGTGACTGACCAGAAGTTGGCTTCACTGCCAACTTTTTTGGTCTATCGGTTGAATCGTACATATAGAAGAAAGCATTATACTTCGACTTATGTACGATTCAGCCATCGTAAAATATGTACCACTAGTAGTACTATTTTAATTACATCTCTTTTTTCTGGGAGAACAATATGAAAAAGTTTCGGGGAAAAAAGCGCTACTTTCGAAATATTCGGAGATATGTATCTGACTTTAAATTAAAAATAGACGAAGACAGTTGGTTTGATTTTTGGCATATCCATTTGGATTTCCAAGGTAGAGGTAATCATCGTTTACATATACACAAAGAGTACATAAAAGCTCATATTGCTCTTTACGACGATCTAGTATATAGATTGGAAAAATTAAAGAAACCTTATCAATCTTGGATTTGTATTCATTTAGAAGATGCAGGAGCAGATGCAGTATATATCCATACACCAAATCCAAACAATAATTACTTTCCACATTGCGTAAACAATATAAACTGGAACTGTAAGATCCCACATTCATTCAAAGGTTTAATAGATGAAGATAAGTTTCATGTTGGCTATTTCAAATCGGTATACGAAGAAATCTATTTCATCCAGTCGAAATTAAATAAAATCTCGTTGTAAGCTTCCAAGATTGATCAATTTCTCTGTATAACCTTATCAATAGAACAAAAGCCGATTTCCTCTAGGTGGGAAGTCGGCTTTTGTTTACGGTTTTCAAATGAATAATTCATATATCACAATATATCCTATTGATAAACATATACTTTTATATATAAGAGTCGTGCTAATCTCTCTTTTCCTCTTTTGTCGATAATTCGACATCCGTTTTTTTACTCCATCGACCTGCTAAATTGGTTCCAATAACACCCACTATGATCATGGTGGCACCAATTACATGTACAGAAGTGATCTGTTCATGTAGAAATACTGCACCCGCAATAATAGACACTAATGTGCTCAAATTATTAAAAACACTTACTTTATAAGCTTCTAATTTAGACAAGGCATAATTGGAGAGGAAAATAGAAAATACAGAACTAAAACAAGCTAAGTAAAAAATGCTATACCAAAAAATAGGCTCCTTATATGGTTCTACTATCTCCAGAATAGTTCCATTCACACTATGTTGAACAATGCTTATCACAGTAAAACTAATAAAACTAAGCATGATAACCACAAAACTCAAGTCATATGGTTTATAAGATTGACCTGAACGACGTACCAAAATGCTGTATACTGCAAACGACAAAGTAGAACAAAGCAATAGCAGAATACTGCCAATATGATCAAGGGAGAAAGATGCTCCCTGCATCACAAAAATAAAGATTACTCCTAGTACAGATAGCAATAAGCATAATCGCTGCCAGAGATTTATTTTCTCTTTTAGGATCAAAGTCGAGAGTATAACAGTAAATATCGGTGCAGTAGCTTGAATAATCCCACCTTCAGCAGATGTTGCACCTAGTAGTCCCCATGTTTGAAAGGTAAAAAAGAGAATAGGATAAAGAAGTGCAAATGGAATAAGTAAATAAATATCTTTCCAAGAAATAGTTAACTTTATCCAACCAAAAATAGCCGGGAGACTTAATAGAATAAAAGCGACCAAAAACCGAATAGCAAGAATATCAAATGGCTCTGCAATGTTTACAATCAATTTTACAAACATAAATGATAATCCGATGAAAACCGCAAATAAGATAGATGCAACATAAGCAAAAAATGTACTGTTTTGTTTCATTCAAAATCCTCCTTATTCGACTTATCAGTTAGGTAACTACCTAACTATACTGAAATAAGTAACAAATGAATATATAAAATTTTAACAACTGTATCGATACAGATTCATGTAATAAACGGTACTCGCTGTGTTGCTGTGCTTATCATTAGCATCCTTTGTGTTCTGGTAGGCAGTCGTGGAAGACACACATATCAAGCAGATTTTGCTCAACTGGAGTTATTACATATTACCTATCATAGGAAAGATTATGCGACAAGAGAACCGTCCCCTTGTCGCATTAATTTGAAATTCTTCTAGAATTGTTTACTTTTGAAGATTGAAAGAAAGAATTGCAATGATGAAAATGGGTATGTTCAATATGAGAAATATACACGCGACACGGGGACGGTTCTTTTGTCGCATTTTGCTCAAAGGGATTCACCTGGCAATAAAACTATTCTAATTATTCAACTGTGCCTTTACCCATACATACAAAGCAAGAATACACTGAATAATAACAAGGCTCACTAATAGCGATAGCAGGACAATAGCAGGAGTCCCTTTTCCGAAAAATCCTATCAAAATTGCAAGAACAGAAGCTACTAAATTACTATTTGCTAGAAAAATCCTCACATGTTTAAACTCTAAATTCATCTCATTTGCTTCTTCGGAATGATCACTAACTAAGATCAACAAAAAGAGTGCGAAAAGGATAACAGAAATAGATCCACACATAATCCAATGAACCGCGTCTGATATGAACTTAGGCTCTTTAATCAATTTTTGCAGTCCTATACCTAATGCAGCAACAGATAAGGACAGAGGTAGATGTAGCCTTGTCCAAATGATAATAGACAAAAACTTTTTCCGAAAAGAAACAAAAATAACCAAATCAAAATACGCCCACCAAATAGCAAAAGACAGGAGTAAGCCAAGTGCACTTAATGTAGCGATTTCCCATGTTAAGTGATGATAAGATGAGGCACCCTTTATTACCCCAATAATTATTTCCGCTATTACTAGCAGATTAAACAATCCAAATCTCTCCGGCAGATGAGATCTGCTGATCCGAGGTAGAGTCTCCTGAAATCGAAGGATTCCAAACGACATGAGAAAATCAATGATCATTGCTATTCCAATCAAAACAATATGATAGCCCGCAGGCACAAATATGGAGAAAATACATAACGAAATCGAAATGGAGTGAATAAACAAAATATAGGCCGTGTAGCGTTTTAATACAGGATTTGCTTTACCAGCACTCCACCATAAATACAGTAAAATGAAACGAACTGCTAAAAAAGAGAGGACAAATGGTTTAAATTGAATTCCAAAAGGATCATGTATGGAATATGCAAGAATCGCCAGCGGGATCATCTTAAGAAAGGTAAATATTCGATGCCGAATATCAAAGACTTCAAATCTCTCATTGTAAAAAGTAGAATTTTCCCAGACCAACCAAACTGCCGAAAAAGAGAAAGCAAAGTCACGAAAGCCAATCCATGTTAAATTGTCTAAAAACCGGTGACTAATCCCAGCAATAAGAGCCACAAATATCAAATCAAAAAAAAGTTCTAGCCAAGAAGCTTTTCTTTCCGTTTCTTGTTCATTTGTTTGTAGTTGGGGTTTTTTCCACCATATATGGTGATAGAGTCTCACTGGTTTTCCCCTTTATCTACTTTTATATCGGTTAATTCATAGTGATCCATTTCTTGAATGGATTGGAAAAATGGACGAACAAGCGCAAAAAAAGAACGGAAATGATCACTTGACCGAAATCCTTTCATATGACCATCCATAGAATCCCAATGAATGCGAACAATAAAATTTTGTGGTTTGTCTATCCCCTTTATCACTTCAAATCCTAAACAATTTGGAGACTCAGCTAAATATTTTCCTCCTTGCCTGTAGGCTTCCAAAAATGTTTCTTCCTGTTCTTCAGCGATCTGATATCGTATAATCTCAACAATCATGTCTTATCTCCCTTTTATCATTTGTTTTCTAAATATTTCATATTCAACCTATTATAACGCTTTTTCATCAAGAATCTCTAGAAGGTAATTTTCCTGTATCACGATATCATTATGGAAGCCTGTAACTAATTTTGGATGCAAATATACCGACTACCTGTTCGTTAAAAAGGAGTCGGTATATTTGACTTTATGCTTAACTCGTCCAATTTGATGGTGCTTAACTTTGTACGATTCTCTTAACACGATGGATTCAAACCTTGTAAAAAGCCTTGCGCTTTGTGTCACGTTTGCTGGTACAACTGGAGCTCTGGTAAACTTTAAATGCTGCAAAGTAAATCGATTGTATGGTCCATCATTCTCCGAATCGTTCACATACCCAAAAAAGGATGGCGTTTTTCTGTGAAAGAAACCACCAAAGAAAGAGTCACCATGCATTGCAAACAGCTAGAATGAAGAAATATTTTTGATCAACCATTGTGAGATTATTTTTTCGAATTGTTGATAAGTTTAAAACTACTTCTATTTGCTTCGTGAAAAGCAATAGTGTCTTAGGAAGATTGGTAGTATGAAACAGGATTATTTAGCATAAGCCACAAATTTATCTCATCATAACCTATTACTTCTGCTTTTATTTTGTGATTTGGATAGAGCTTTTCTGATTTTATATTATGTTTACATTCCTCATAATCAGCTAACCCTACCACGCTACCTGAAATTTGAATAATGACACCCTGAGGATAGAAAACTTGAATATAACCCTCTACTACCTGTCCGATAGGGAAGGTATCTTTTGTTTTCTGCCAATCTTGGAGGAGTTCTGCTCTATAAGCATCCCATACCCCTTCAAATTGGGATTTGTCTATTTTATCAACACCAAAATCAGCTGCTTCTTTCCCGTCTATAAGCCCTTCAGCTAACCAATATCCATATTCTTTATTTCTTCTATTAGAGGCAATATACTTGTTGTTCGTAACGGTAATTTGCCTAACAGCATAACCATCCTCTGATTCGATATACGTAATCCCATTGGGGTCATCATCTTCAAATCTGAAATATTCCACCTAACCATCCTCCTGTCGAAAGTAACCGAATTTATTATACGATTATCCAAATTATTAAATTTTGCACTTGAAATCTACAAAAACCTTGCTCTCTAGGAGAGCAAGGTTTGTATATTGTGAAGTTTTGGATACAAAAACTATATCATTCGTAATCAAGAATCTATAATTGCGATATCACGCATACTAAGCGACTTAAAACAAATGAAGTGGTGCTCAACTGGAGTTATCATATATTACTTTATAAGAGAGGCTATGCGACAAGAGAACCGTCCCTTTGTCGCACTTCTATGTTCGAGAAGCAAACATACCGTAGAGCGAAGAATCTGTTCAACCAGTTTCGAAAAGGTAATACTTGGTGAGAATATTTACTTTGAAGAGAAAGAAAAACCATCAATCTATTTATGGTAAATTCAAAGCTTTTCTACATTTATATGGAATTATATTGTATACACGCCCGGGCAGTTGCGGAGTCTCATCACTGGAAGTGAGAGTTACAACAAACTGCCCGGTTGTACCCGTTCATCGAAGATAACGAAGAACGTGATGATCATTACAGACACGAATCCGCAGAGCCAACGATTTAAACGCGGGTATGGTCGGCGTTGAACGCCTCCCTATCGCCCCATGATCTGGCTATTTAGTACTGTTAAACGTAACTGGCATAGCCAGCACGATTTAGCACCACAGAAACGAACCCACGAGCTGCCTCCATATTTGGTTTTACTGGGTCAAAGAACATTTCATCCATGGTGCGATAAGGAATTTCAATGAGAGCACAAGGCCCAAAATCGGCGTACATTTCCTTCCATCGCGTTGAATGAGCAACTTCTCCGATGTCGAGAAACTTGCCGTCTGGTGTCTTGACGAGTCCGTGAAGAAATCCTTCTTCTGAGAAATATTGAGTCATCTCTGTGATGGATCGTCCATCCCATCGTTTTGTCCACCTCTTTACCCGCCATTTTGTCCAAGGAGTTGAATTTCCTTTTCCTTCAACGCGTGACAGGGCATAGATCCACACCATGGGCCATCCGGTATGTTCCGAGATCGCCCGGGACAATGCCCAACACTGTCCATGACGGTAGGCGTCAATTGTCTCAGGAGTGATTACCCCAAGAGGGATAGTAACTTCTCCATCCATCGTGTCGACCGTAATCATGGATTGACTCCCGTAATTCATGGAGGCCCTTCGTTTAATCGGAGATCAGTGCCCAGTCTACTGAGCTCTATCCTTATAAAATATCATAATTTTTAAGTTCAATCATCTGGAAATACACATATATCGGAACAGCTTGATCATGTTGATTTTGCTGAGAATATACCATTCCTCAGAGACTAATAAGGATTTTGTTGTTTTAAAAGTTGGATGATAGAGTGACTTAACATGAAATCAATTACACTGCCTTGACATACTGATAATATCTGAAAAAAATGATAAAATTTATTTAATCTGTTCACTTACTCAAGGAGAGAGAATGAGTTGGCTTCAGCGGTTCCGTCAATCCTATAAAGACAACAAACGATTGACGGCACTGCGTGCTGAAATGAGCAAAAACAACACCACTCTCAATTGCTTCCATGAATTGGTGATTGATCACTATAAGGGAGAATTTGGTTTGGCTGGATTGAAGAGAGCCTTTTCCCTTATGAGTGAAGCTGATCAGAGGCGTTATGCTTCTGATCCCACTGTACCAGAAGAGGAGAGCAAACATTATCATGCAAAACTGTCGCACCAACGCTGACCATCCATCCAGTTCGTTTAGGAGCCGGTCGGCCGCGTTTATCCGTGCTTTTGGTGAAAGATTGTTTAAATAAAAAAAATATTTCAATCATTCATACGTTACACGATAAAAAACCTGCTCTCAAAAGGAGAAGAACAGGGTTATCCATTGTAAAAGTTTTTTGGTTACCACCAACGATATTCCAACCTTATTTTCTAATATTGGAACAGATAATCGTCTCCTTCAGGATCAGTATCCACATTAATTTCCTCCTCTCTCTAAACGGTATAACTTTTTGGCATATTCTAAGAAATTAGCGTTGTCTTGTAAAGCATCATAACAAGTACATAAGCTTGACAAGCTCTTGCTACTTAACTCCTCAAACTTATATTCTCTCGCTATTTTCTCTGCTTCAAGGCAAAGGAGAACAGCTTGATCATGTTGATTTTGCAGGATATACCACTCTCCTAAAACTAACAAAAATTGTGTAAGAAGAAAGTGAAAATTATTTTTCCGACAAATCTGGATAGAACGTTCGATCATTTGTTTCGATTTATGCCATTCTTGTTTTCTTATCAATAGTTTTGCAAAGTGAACAAACGAATAAGGAAAAACTTGTTCCTCATCTTTTAGGATGGGCTCTAAGTCCATTGCTTTTAAAAAATATCTCTCAGAACTCATAAAATCCCCTAAACTTTCATAAATAACACTCGTTTGTCCCCAAATTCTAAACAAGTAATAGTAGTTACGATTAACTTTAGCTAACTTTATACCTTTTTTAGCATATTCGAGTGCCCGTTCATTCATATGTAGCCTGTTTAAGATCGTTGCATACAACATATACATTTGAATAATGACTGTGATGCGTGATTCTTCTTCAAGACAAAGGTTAAATTTAATATGTTGTTCCAACTTTTCTATACTTAGTAATGCTTTTTCTAATAAGTTAAGCCGTTCTAAATATGTGCTTTTGTTGAATAATAGTAACCCATAGTAATATGGGTTCATCTCATTATAATTGTAGTAATCTAAACCTTGGTCGGTCGAAAGTAAGGCTTGATGAAATTGATCTTGATAAAAATAAACAATTCCCAAATCGAGATAACACCTAGGTATTATGTCATTCACTGCTAACTCTGGTTGCGTTTTAGCCATATCAATAGCTTGTAAAAAACAATCCTTTGCCAATCCCCATTCCTTTTTTCGAAGGTAATACTTCGCCTTAATATGATAAAAAAATGGCTGTAAAATCGGGATACTCTCGATTTGTTCCAATTCATTTAACTTCTTTAGATCCTCAAAGGCTTTCTTAGGATTAGCATGCAAAATATCCTCTATATCTTGTAACTGTTCCTTGAGTGCAATTATTTTTTTATCAGCCTCATTTGCCATACCAAATAAAATACCTTTACCTAACTTCTCCGCATAGTATTGATACTTCTCAAGGCTAACCGTTGGCATTCCTCGCTCAATCAAGCTAATGGTTGTGCCTCCTAAAGCAATTTCTTCTGCCAACCGCTCGATACTCTTTCCTGATTTTTTCCGTTCTGCACGTAATACCCCACCAATCCGAACCAGATCTACCAACCCTCATTCCTCCTACGGTAGAAATACCATCATCCACTGTTTATTTTCCTAAATATAGGTATAACATTCTGAAAAATAGGAAGTCAACCGTATATTGTTCTGATATTTCGGATTAGTAAAAATATGATACACCTATTAAAATAGAGCCATGAAACAAGGGGATTCATTCAATAGAAAGGGGAAATAGACATGGATCTAACGTTAAAAATCGAAGGAGGCAGCAAAGCCGTTCGTGATTTTATCCATTATATCCGTATGGACAAACGATACACTTTTTATTCTCATGCTAAATATTTATTTTCTCCTATGAGGGATCAGGTCGAATTAGTATTTACAGGGGGGGATGATGGTGGAGCTGGCACAGATGAAGCAGATTGGGGAAAAATTAGCTAGGTATCTAGTTTATTGCTGTGAACAGGATGATTATGTCCAGCGGATGGATCATTTTCGCTCTGCAACTTCCCGCCTTTCACTCATTGAAGTGATCTACTCGCTCTATCATACTGGAGAGACAATTGCTACACAAAGCACAGTGCCCATACAGCTTGATCCCCAGCAAATAGAGGAGTTATGTGTGTTTATCCGTTCAGGGGACATCCTAGATATCCGACAGCTTCATACCTCCATGATCAGAAACATCGCTACTTTTGATCTGGAGAAAATCCATCAAATCGAACAACATATCGGACTATTACTAGCTGATTTAAAGGAAGGGGAGATATAAACCGTTGATCGAGACAAAGAAAGTAACCTATGTAACTTTAGAGACGGATAATGGTCTCATTACGATTGAACTTTTGCATGCCATTAAAACACAGTTTGATGAGAATACTATACAGGTGACAGGCACTAGTTACGATATATTTGCAATCCCAGATCATATAAATAGGTAATAAAAATAATGATTTTTTCGTTTGGTATATTGCTGCACTCATCGGTATTGCAATTCATTGTTTGCTAACGAATCAAAAAACACCCCTAGTCTCATCCAGAGAATAAGGGTGTTTGTATATTTAATATGATTTTGTTTCTCCAGTTATATACGCACTCCCACCTGAACCCAACCATACATCATCATGTTCGTATATTTCAACAGAACCTTTCCGAGAACTTTTATGATCGACCTGAGGGGTGTAGCAAGAGGTTTGTCCTTTCATAATAATGCCATTACCACCTGGACTACCACAGTAACGACCACTCGAACCATCCTTAAAAGTACCTTTAGTAGGACTTATCATCGCTTGTGCATACTTGTTAAATGGTGCTGGTTTGCTGAGCACCACTTTAGACCACATTGTTTTACAACTACTGCTGTAGTATAAAAAGTTTGTTCCAATTCTCTTTCCTTTTTTGTTCTTCTTAAAGTCGTAAGAATAAACGGTAGCTTGATGCACTACCTTACTATGTTTGGAACAGCCTGATTTGTAAGGATTGGTAAAGTTATAATCTTTTGCGAAGGATTCCGAAATAGAAAAACTAAAAACAAACACAAGTGCTAAAACCATAATAGATATAATATTCAGTGATTTATTCATGTACATGGTACACTCCCCTGTTGATATGGGAAAATCATAACATAGAAAAATGGTAGGTTGATAGAAAATTGGAAAATGACATATCTTATACCTTAATTCTCCTTTAAATTGTAAAAACCAACATTTTACCCCCTACCATTTGGAGGCTGATCTGAATAAGAACAGTCTTTTTTTATTCCCCCTAGCTTCTTACTACTCATTCCCGTTGAATCATCCTATCCATTTTGCAAGATTTATAAATAAATCTGATATAATATAGCTAAATTGAAGCATTCGTGCTTCACCACAACAGTGCACACAGGAAGGCACAACCACATGAAGGTAACCAAGGGCCCGAACAACAGGAACCGGCGCTGCTGGAGGTTCTTCCTCGTCGGCGACAATCACGCCAACGTCACTTCGTATGCCGGAGCCAAGATCCTCGGTAGGAACTACAGCATCATCACCTCGTTTGTCGAAGTCATGTTCACCGGCACGAACTACGGCACCATCAGGTCCCCGAAGATCACTGTCTTCGAGACGGAGCTCACCGCCGAGTGGCTCACCACCATGAGCGACGAAACCTTCGCCGATGGCACCCTCGAGCTGACCCGCAAGGGAAAGAACGAGTGGCACATGGTGCGGCGTTTCGAGAAGGGACAAGGCGAGAGAATGCTTTCCCGCGAGTTTACGATCGTCACCAACAAGGTGACGATCCTCAAGGGAGGAAAACTCGAGATGAAGTACCTCTCCAGTGAGGATACTGTGAAACACTACGGATACACTGGCGTTGCCGTTTGTGCAGTCGGTTTGGCGACAGGTTATTCCATGCGGCGGCCGAATTCCCGTCCTTCTGCCTAGCCGATGGGCACTGTTGGGGGGGCTCTCTCGCAAACCAGCGAGAAGAGTCCCACACCTTATTTTATTTCTGAATATTAAATATATTTTAAGACGAACTCTCGCACTTTTTCCTTTTTCATTTAAAGATTGCACGGATTAAATTCCACTTCTTCCTCTGCTTTTCCTCCCTCCTCAGTGCGGCATGGGGGACGGTTCTCTTGTCGCACTCTCAAAAAATAACATTCTATCTACTCCCCCCATTTTCATGTCATATAACCTTTCTCACTCTCTTCTCTCCGATATCTAGGCATTTCCACCACCTTTGGAAACTATCTTATTACTCTACTTGAGAAAAACAGATACAAATAATCCCGTCAGGGGATATGCACCTTGAACGACAAAAGCCTCCCAACATCGCTGTGTTTCTAATCTCGCTATACTTGACTGTAGCTTCCCATTTGTTCAGATGGGTAGTCAAGGAAAACACACATATCGAGCAGATTTTGCTCAACTAGAGTTATCCGTATTACTTTTCATAAGAGGGAAGATGCGACAAGAGAACCGTCCCCTCGTCGCACTACAGGTTCTAAAGAGTGAGCGGCGCAGCTGTTTTTATTTGAGATGGCTCCAAAATAGGCCTTCGCTTCCTCTATCCTAATAACAATAATAATATAATTAAAAACGATATGAGTTTATTGTAAAACAATAAATTATGTGTTAGAGTCATTTTATCATTAAATCAGTGAGGTGCTTTAAATGAATGTTAAGCGAGGCTCAACCACTTTCTTAAAGGTAATTATTTTTCTGGTTGGAATCCCTGTTCTTGCATTGTGCATATTTTTGGTGCCTAAGTTCGGGAATTTTGCTGGAGAATTGTATCCAGATATTGCTTATATGAAATCTCTCGTTTTAATCGATATGTACGCGGCAGCGATACCTTTTTACTTTGCTCTGTATCAAGCTTTTAAACTTTTAAGCTATATTGATAAAAACCAAGCGTTCTCGGAATTATCGGTAAAGGCTTTAAAGAATATAAAATACTGTGCCATTACGATCAGTACCTTGTACCTGCTAGGTATGCCACTCTACTATCTCATGGCTGAAAGAGTTGACCCTCCAAGTATCATACCAATCGGATTGGTCATTATTTTCGCCTCTATGGCGATCGCCGTTTTTGCTGCTGTTCTCCAAAGACTTTTACAAGAAGCTATTAATATAAAATCAGAAAATGATTTAACGATCTGAGGTGATATCATGGCGATTATCATCAATGTTGATGTGATGTTGGCAAAAAGGAAAATGAGTGTAACAGAACTTTCGGAGAGGGTTGGAATTACTATGGCGAATCTTTCCATTCTGAAAAATGGAAAAGCAAAAGCGGTTCGTTTTTCAACATTAGAAGCGATATGTAAGACTTTGGATTGTCAGCCAGGTGATATTTTGGAGTACAAAAGTGACGAAGACACTCAATAAAAACAGATAACAGATTTTTTTAACTACTAACTTATGTCAAGTATTTACTGGGGACGAGAAAACAGCAAACGGCTACTGAAGGGTAATCGAACCATATTATGTCATCTATCTGATGGCACAAAAAAAGAGGGGTTATCCCTCTTTTCGATTATCTAAGTTTGCAACTCCGTTATTATAAAGGTCAAATTTTCTTCCGTAGTGTTCCATTCGCTTGGAATCAGGATAATTTTTTCGATGGGAAACCCTCCTAATTTGTGAGTTTATCAACATATCTATAATATCATTTATTCGGAATATTCCATTGAGATTTTCAACCGATAGGTAAAACCGGCATCCGAACGACGAACCGTAATTTGGCTAATAAATGGATAATAGACCAATATCCATTTCAAATCGGTCTATTTTTACACAGGCACAGTGACAGCGTTGTTGCTAGTCCTTCAGATTGTTTAAGGAATAGATCCCCAGTTTATTGAACGGAGGATCTATTCCTTAAATGCCTTCATCCACAAAGGGTAAAAAAGAAAGGACTAACTTTTTCATTAGTCTTCATAATTGTCCATGCCTCTTGATTACTTGGATATACAACTGTTTGTTGCATTGCTTTTTTCTTTTCTAATGCACATGCTATAAACCAGAGTGCTGCCCCCAATACTAGACCTGTTGCTAATGTGATCAGTGTCCCACACCTTATCTCATTTCCTAATATTCTTTATATTTTAAATCAAATTCTCGCAATTTTTCCTTTTTAATCTTTAGATTACACGAATCTATAATTTCTACATATAGCCCCAGAAATAGGAACCTTCCGAATCATATTGCCGCCATTCCTTCAACTCTTTCCATCATAAAGTAGTTTTTCGTCAAGATGAATTCTATGGTATGCTACTTTAGATATGTTGCAAAGAAAGGACGCTTTCCTATGGTATATAAATCGATCCGCAAATTGCTTTTTCGGATGAATGCGGAACAAGCTCATACGATGACGATTCGTGGCTTGCAGATCTTGCAGAGTACACCGAGTGCTCGCAATCTCATTCAAAAGAGATTTACTGTAATAGATGAACGTTTACAAAGTACCGTCTGCGGCCTTCACTTTCCTAATCCTGTTGGTTTAGCGGCAGGTTTTGATAAACATGCCAATGTTTACAATGGTATCGCTGCTTTTGGATTTGGGTTTGTAGAAGTAGGAACGTTAACTCCTCGCCCTCAAACCGGCAATCCAAAACCAAGACTTTTTCGACTAGTAAAAGATGAAGCGATCATCAACCGAATGGGATTTAACAATCATGGTCTAGAAGATGCAAAGCATTCTTTCCAAACGCTAGCCAAACCGAATATCCCTATCGGGATCAATTTAGGGAAAAACAAAGACACCCCCAACGAACAAGCTAGTAGTGATTATCGGCACGGATTGATGACACTTTACGATTATGCAGATTACTTTGTACTCAATGTAAGCTCTCCCAATACGGAAGGACTTCGAGATTTACAGCATGTCGATGCACTTCAAAAATTGCTAACCTCTGTTTTATCAACACGTGATGAACTATTAAAAGAAACATCCTCCTACCGACCTGTATTCTTAAAAATTGCACCCGATCTTACATGGGAACAAATGACGGATATTATTAAAACTGCAATCGGGGCAAGTATTGACGGCATCATTGCTACAAATACAACTATTTCCCGGGAAAACTTACACTCGTCTCCATACGTGAATGAATCAGGAGGTTTGAGCGGAAAGCCTCTTACCCAAAAATCAACCGAATTTATCCGTCAAATCTATCCTTTAACAGCAGGAAAAATACCGATTATTGGGGTAGGTGGTATATTCAACGGAATGGATGCATATGAAAAAATATGTGCAGGTGCAAGTTTAATCCAAGTGTATACCAGTATGATCTACGAAGGACCTTCCATCGCTCGAAAGATAAATACTGAATTATTGTCTATCTTAGAAGAAAAAGGGGTTCATTCTTTAAATGATTTGGTTGGTTCAAAAACCAGTTGACAATCAGGTTGTACTTTCGGTATCGTATGGAACATAGCTATATGTCGGAAGCATTGATGGAGTGATATATGTTTGACAGGAGTGTTTAGAGAGTAGGATTCTTGGCTGTAAAATCCTATCACTCCCCTAACAGAGCCCGCCTCCAGAGCTACTCGTGAAAAGCGAGTCGGTGAGAACCGATACCATCTACTAGAGTGGATTTTATATGCATTTTTATAAAATCAATGAAGGTGGTACCACGAAGCCATTCGTCCTTCTTAAGGATGAGTGGCTTTTTATTTTTATAAAAGGGAGGGATCCCAACTGAAACGAGTCGTTGTAAAAATAGGATCCAGCAGCCTCGTAGATGAAACAGGTACCCTGAGTTCATCTAAGGTAGATCGACTAGTCACACAGCTCACTGCCCTGCATCAGTCCCATATTCAAGTCATCCTTGTAACATCTGGTGCTGTTGCTGCTGGAGTAGGTGCTCTGGGTTGGAATCGATCAACTCTGACTATGCCTGAAAAACAGGCAGCCGCAGCAGTGGGACAATCGGTGTTAATTCAACATTATCAGGATAGCTTTGCAAAACAAAACATACCAGTCGCACAATTGCTACTCACTCGATCGGATATCGAAGATCGTAAACGTTTTATTCATATTCGTAATACGATGGAACCTCTTTTGCATCATGGAATTATCCCTATTATTAATGAGAATGACACAGTAGCTGTAGAAGAAATTCGTTTTGGAGACAATGATACACTAGGTGCACTGGTTTCTCTTGTAGCATCAGCAGATCTCTATGTGATGTTATCTGACATCGATGGGTTATACACCGCAAACCCACGAATAGACAGAAATGCCAAACTACTCAGAAGAATCCGTTCCATTACACCTGAATTGTGGGAGATAGCTGGGGATAATGGCAGTAAAGTCGGTACGGGCGGGATGAAAACAAAGTTACAAGCAGCCCAAATCGCAACACAATCAGGTATAGATGTAAGAATCGCAAACAGTAGTCACCCCCATGTTTTACAACAAATCATCACTGGTAATTCAATCGGAACTCACTTCACTGCTGATACTCCATTGAGAAAGAAAAAACCGTGGATAGCCTATGGAACAAGGGCGGAAGGAAGTGTAATGGTGGATACTGGTGCATATACAGCATTAACGAAAGGAAATTCAAGTTTATTGTTGGCAGGTATCTTATCAACAAAAGGAAACTTTTTAGAAGGTTCTGTCGTGACAATCCAGCACAACAAACGCATTATTGGCAAAGGAATTGTTCATTTATCCAAACGAGATATTGATCAATTACTCAAAAAAAGACAAGAAGGAGAACCTTTACCACTTCTTCCCGAAGTGATACATCGTGATCAACTTGTCTTACTAACCACTCACAAAGGAAGTGTGTCCTCTTGCTCGACCAACTAACCTCACAAGCAAAAAAAGCTTCCCAACAACTCATCACACTATCAAGTGGTGAAAAAAACAAGGCACTTCGACAAATTGGTAAAGAATTATGGGAACAAAGAGATAAAATTCTCCTTGCAAATGAACAAGATTTAGAAGCCAGCATACAAAAAGGGCTACCAGAATCCAAACTCGATCGATTGCGTTTAGATGAGTCACGTATTCGAGACATGATAACCGGTTTAGAACAAATCATTGAATTAGAAGACCCTGTAGGACAAATCATACAAACCATCCAGCGTCCTAATGGGCTGACAGTGGAACAAATCCGTGTTCCCTTTGGTGTGATCGGGATCATTTACGAATCCCGTCCAAATGTAACCGTAGATGCGGCTGGTTTAACACTAAAAACGGGGAATGCAGTTATCTTGCGAGGCGGGAAAGAAGCGATCCATACCAATATTGCTTTGGTTCATGCACTTCGAGATGGTTTGCATCACACAAATGTACCTGTAGATGCTGTCCAAATTATCCAACAAACTGAAAGACATACGATTGAACAATTAATTCGTAGCAAGGGGAAAGTAGACTTGATCATCCCTCGTGGTGGAGCTGGACTTATTCAATATGTATTAGAACATTCCCTTGTTCCTGTGATTGAAACAGGTGTGGGTAATTGTCATATATATGTTGACAAAAATGCAAATCCCAAAATGGCCCTAGATATTGCAATAAACGCGAAAGTCCAACGTCCCTCTGTATGTAATGCGATCGAATCATTATTGGTACATGAACAAATCGCATCATCGTTTCTTCCGATTTTAGTCCCATTATTACAAGAAAACGGTGTTACGATTCGCGGTTGTGAACAAACCGTTTCGCTATTACCAAATTTTACGATCGAAACCGCTACAGATGAGGATTATGACACCGAATTCCTTGATCTGATCTTAGCAATCAAGATTGTAAAAGATACAGAAGAAGCCATCTCCCATATCGATCGCTTTGGAACCAAGCACTCTGAGGCGATAATCACCGATAACCAAGCAACTGCTAGTCAATTTTTAAGTCGGGTAGATGCTGCCGCAGTCTATCATAATGCTTCTACTCGCTTTACAGATGGCTTTGAATTTGGCTTTGGGGCAGAGATCGGTATATCCACCCAAAAACTACATGCACGTGGGCCAATGGGATTAAAGGAATTGACTAGTTATAAATATTTGATTCGTGGTGAGGGGCAGATAAGGGAATAAGATATGTTTCTTCGTGTTATATTTCGATTCCTATTAAATATGGATAAACAGGAATACAAGGGTAGAAGAGAAAATTTAATCTCTTTCTGCCCTTTTGATCTATTCACTTTTAGATGAATAATAGATTAATTTTCAAGTCGTGTTTTCATCCATTATTTATAAAAAGCAGAGAAGCTAACATAAATAGGAAAATCGATAAAAGAAAAAGGCGTATTTGAAAAAATACGCCTTTTTTATATACATAAAATTATATGCTGCGGCGCCACTAGAATTAGTGGCACCTGTGCGCTCATGGTCAGTCCTTGGCCAGCTTCTCGAAAAGCGTCCTCATCGCCTCGAGAACACCGATCGGAAACTTCTTCAGCGTCTTCGGGACTTCCGGACCCTTGTTCGGATCTTCGAACTTGTCCAGAAGCTCCTTGGTTACTTCGAGTTTCTTACGACCGGCTTTGCAAAGTGCCTCTATGACGCTCTCGACGAGCGCTTCCTTTGCTCTTTCCTGCTCTTCCGCCGTCAGCTCCGTCTCACCGGATTCTGCCACACGCTGTTCCATAAGTGCCTCCATTAGTTGGAAAGTGGCGATTACCACTGACATTATCGTACCATAATAACTCAATCCATCCTACTGGTTCCGTTCTATTCATCCTCTTTGGATAAGGAAACATGTCGTTGAAATCTGCTAAACGATGAATAAATGATCGGAACAATAAACAATGTGAGCAGCGTAGAAGAGGTTAGTCCTCCGATAACTACTACGGCCAGCCCCTGCGAAATCAATGTACCTTGACCAAATCCTAATCCGAGCGGCAGCAGGGCACAAATGGTTGCAAGTGCCGTCATCAAAATAGGACGCAGTCGTGTCCCACCTGCTTCAATCAGCGCTTCTTTGACATCTAGACCTCTTCTTCGCTGTTGCTGTACGCGGTCAATCAAGACAATAGCATTGGTAACGACAATCCCAATGAGCATCAATGCCCCAATCATCGAAGATACACTGATTGGTTGCTTGGAGAGATAGAGACCAACAAGACCACCAATCACAGCAAATGGCAAGGAGAACAGAATAGTAAATGGTGCTGTAGCTTGACCAAATGTAATGATCATGACGATATATACAGCAGCAATTGCAATGAGCATTGCTATACCTAACTGCGAAAAGCTTTTCGTCATTTCATCTGCTGCTCCACCGATACTCGCTGTAACACCAGATGGCAAGGCTATTTTATTTACTTGTATTTGCAATGTTTTCGATAATGCACCTGTATCTTTGACAACACTGTCACCCGTAATAGTGGCATATTCTTCAAGATCTTCTTTTTGGATAGTAACAGGTGTTTTTTCTTGTTTGATGGCAGCAATGGTACCTAATTTTATCGTTTTGCCTAAAGAATTGATGAACTCTATTTTTTGTAACTCTTGAATGGATTTCGCATTGGTTTGAACCAACCCGAGTTTTACCTCTTGCGTCTGATCTCCTTGATCAAATGTCATGATATTGTCTGCCGTAAGCAAACCACGAACCGTAGAAGCTACCTGATTTACTTGCAATCCATTTGCGGCAGCTTTCTGCGGATCGACATGAACCGTAATCACATCTTTTTGATCCGACAAGTTATTCGTTACATTCGTTAGACCTTTCATCTTCTTCATTTCCGCTGTAATTTTCTCAGCAGCAACTCGAATATCTTCCAGCTTATCGCCTTTTACCGTCACTTGTAGCTGACTGCTGGAAGGAGGTCCTGTGCTGGAAACTTGTTCAACCTTGATCTCTCCATCCTTTTGCAGCGGTTCAAGCTGGGCACGAACGTGAGACAGCACTTTGTCTACATCTGCTGTTGATTGGAGACTGATAAAGAAGGAAGCTTGGTTACTGCTACCAACACTGCCACTAGCAGATAATTGGCCTTTTAAGTTCCCAACCGAAGTAGAAATTACTTCTACTTCTTTATTGGATTTGATTTTTGCTTCCATCTGGTCGGCTACTTGATTGGTTTTTTCTAATGTAGTGCCAGACGGCATTTTTAGACTGACAGACATTACTTTATCTTTGTCTGCTGGTAAGAAGCTCGTACCTATTAGCGGTACTAAAAACAAACTAGCAACAAGTAAAGCCAAAGATACAGACCATACAACCCATTTATGATCCAATGACCAACGCAGAGCCCGTTTGTATGCTTCTGCAATTTTACTTGGTTTCTCTTCTGTTTTGATCCTTTTCCCACGCAGCAAGAAAAGTTTAGCCAAAACAGGAACAACTGTTACTGCTACAAGTAGAGAACTGAGTAATGCCACTGACACTGTTATCGCAAATGGCATAAAAATTTCGCCTACTACGCCACTTACCAAACCCAGTGGTAAAAATACTGCTACGGTTGTCAAAGTGGATGAGGTGATGGCTGATGCTACTTCTCCTGTGGCAGTACGAATCAATTTCGTATTTCGTTCCGGATATTTCTTTAAGTGACGATAAATGTTTTCGATAACTACGATACTGTCATCTACTACACGACCAATGGCTACAGCAAGCCCACCAAGCGTCATAATGTTAAGCGTAATATTTGCTTGCTGAAGTACGATCAATGTGATAAATACCGAGATGGGAATCGAAACAATCGATATGAGTGTCATTCGGAAATTTCGCAGGAATATCAAAATAATAAACGCTGCAAACAAGGCTCCAAGTGTACCTTCTCGAATCATGGAATAAACGGATTCTTTCACTTGAATGGATTGATCATATAGCGTTTGCACACGAATATCTTTATTTTCTTTTTGTATTTCTACTAATTTTGCATTGATATCATCAGCTAACTCTACTACATTCGCGTCTGGATCTTTGACAATCTCTAGGTTAACAGATGGTTTTCCGTTCGTACGGGTGATCATTTCATTATCTTCACCCGACTCTGTAATGGTGGCAATATCCGATAATCTTACCGTTTCGATTTTTTGTTCTTCTACTTTTGGTTTACTTACCCCGCTGCTTTTTGGGAGTTTTACCTTACTAGAGGGACTACCAGCTTTTTGCTTTGGGAGTTTTGCTTGTAATGATTTTAATTGCCCATTAAGCTGTCGAAGAACACCTTGTTCTGCTTTGATCTTTTGTTGCAAACCTTGTACTTGACCTTTGTACTCTGGTTTATCTGGATTTTGCTGCATTTTTGCCATTACTTGATTCAAGGAAAGTTGATCACCAATAATCTGTGCTTGAATTTGTTGAGCAGCTTGTAAAATTTGAACTTGAGCTTGAAGCAGACCTACTCCTTGCCCTACTTGACCCAAACCTTGACCCAATCCACCAACAGCTTGCCCTAAACCTCCCACAGCTTGGCCAAGACCTTGAAAACCTTCTCCAATCTGATTAAAAGCATCTTCCAATCCAGCAGATGGATTACTTGGTACTGTTAATTTATAGTTTTTGAGGTCTTCAATCGTTTGGATGTTTTGCTCTACACGAACTGGTTTATCGATTTGATCTTGTGTAAAGTCTCCCACTGGTAAAGATAGATTTGCACCCTGTAAAGTTTGCTGAACTTGTTGCAGGGATAGATTATATTTCTTTAATTTCTCTGGTTTGAGTTTTATATAAACCGCTTTTGGACCTTGTCCTTTTACAGTGATCTCTCCAACGCCATTAATGGAAGTCAAGGTACTTTTCAAATCGTTGTTTACCCAGCGCTCTAAATCAGCAGAATTTTTGGTATCACTCGTGATTGCTAGATTCAAAAACGATATGGTATTAAAACCAAAACGATTAAAGGTAGTTTCCATTGCTTGTTCAGGTAAGGAAACTTTGCTTACTGCATCTTTGATTTCTTGTTGAGCCTTATCTAAATCTGTATCAAAATCATACTGAATGACCACCACAGATGTACTATCTGCGGTAACAGAAGAAATTTTATCAATTCCTTTTAATCCTCTTACTGATTTTTCGATTGGCTGTGTTACTTTTTTATCTATATCCTCTGGTGAAGCCCCAGGATATGGTGTTAGTGCAACGACAACCGGAAAACTAATATCTGGCATTGCCTCCATTTTCAACTGATAAGCTGTATAAATGCCTCCACCAGCTACAAGAAAAACCAATATGAGGACTGCTGCTACGTTCTTTAGTGAGAATCGGGTTAACCAGGTCAAAAGAAGACCTCCTCCACATGCTGCTAATTTTACATAAATTATACCGATCGGTATAATTAGGTGTCAATTTCTATTTCGTGAAGCTTTTATAGCAATTATAAAAAAATAGTGAAGGAATTAACTTACTTAACCACCCTCATAGGATTTCCTGCTACAAAAGTATGAGGTTCTATATTTTTGGAAACGACTGTACCAGCCCCAACTACAGCTCCATCTCCAATGACTACTCCAGGGAGAATTGTCGTATTTGCTCCAATCATCACATTATCTCCAATTTGCACTTCGCCAATACGATACTCGTTTATTAAATATTCATGCGTTAAGATTGTCGTATTATACCCGATAATCGTGTTATTCCCGATCCGGATTTTCTCAGGATATAACAAATCCATCATTACAAAAAACGCAATTGCTGTTTTGGAACCAATTTTCATTCCCAAACATCTACGATAAACACTATTTTTCAACCGAAAAAAGGGAAGATAACGGACTCCCCAACAGATAAGGGTGTTCCATAATACCTTCCAAAAAGAAATAGTATGGTACATCTGCCACAAAGAATTACTTCCTGTAACAGAAATGCGTTCTGTCTTTCTAGTTATTGGTCTTCACCTCTGTAGAAACCGTCTGCGTTTTTGCTTGTTTCGATGTATTTACTTCTGATTTTTTTACTCTCCGCCAAATGACAATACCAATAGCGATAACGACAGACAACATACTAATTAATTGAGCAATTCGTATGTTCCCACCAGTCAATTCCCCTGCTTGAAAAACCACTCCCATCGGAGCCCATAGGAATTGAAGAAGGGATGCCAACCAATCCGGACCATTAAAAGCTAGACTATCCGTTCTCAACCCTTCGATAAAGAATCGACCTAATGAATACCAAATCATGTATCCAAATAAGATTTCCCCACGTTTGGGAACAACGACATAGCGAAGGAATAATAGCACACCAAAACCAACCAAATTCCAAAGCGATTCATAGAGAAAAGTGGGATGGTACGTAACGCCGCCAATTGTCATTTGCTCTATTATCCAATTGGGTAGTTGGAGAGATTGTAAGAAGGTAACACTAACTGGACCACCATGGGCTTCTTGATTGATAAAATTACCCCAACGTCCAATTGCTTGTGCCAATAAAATACTTGGAGCAACAATATCTGCTAATTGTAAAAAAGACAGTTTGTGTTTACGTATAAACAAATAACCTACCAAAAAGGCAGCGATGAGTCCTCCATGGATAGCTAAGCCACCCTTCCAGACAGCAATAATTTCTTCTGGATGCGTTGCATAGTATTCCCATTCAAATAAGACATAGTACAATCTGGCACCAATTATGGCTGAGGGTAGTACCCAGATCATCATATCTAAAAGCTTGTCTGTATCTATACCCTGCCTTTTTCCTTCACGAACAGCAAGATATAGTCCAAGCATAGCTGCAGTTCCCATAATAATGCCATACCAGTGGATCTGAAATGGCCCTAGTGCAAACGCAACAGGATCAATTACAAGCATACATTCCATCCTCTCAATCAATGTACTCATTAGAGTACATTGTACAGGAAACAAATGATAAAAGAAAATGAGCTCCTTAAAAACCAAGTATTCCGATCTTAATAAAAAAAGATATTATTTATCATTATAGACAAATTTTATTTTCTATCTATAGGGTAGAATGTAGATGGAGGGTGATTATCGTGCTAAATATAGAAAGTTCTACAGAAACAAATGGAATCGAATCAAAAGGATACGATTGTTTAGAATGTGGGAAAAAAATGTGTGTTTCGGAATTAAACGGCATAGGAACATGCCAAACACCAGGTTGCCTCTACCACAATCCTATCCAATTTGTATACTATCCAAATTGGCAAGAGCCAAAAGTTAGTCGCGCAGGTCGCATTATCTTATTTCTGTAGTGCACATATAGGTTATTCATTCTCTCCAAGTGAATTTTCTAAACGAGTGACAAATTGTTCTGCTGCATGGTAACCCAATATTTTAGAACGATAATTCATTGCAGCTACTTCTATCAATACCGCCACGTTACGTCCTGGTCGAACAGGGATCGTCAATTTCGGAAGCTCTGAATCCATGATGCGAATAGTCTCTTCGGTTAAACCCAATCGATCATATGGATAATTTTCACGCCATGTTTCGAGACGCACTACCAGAGATATATGCTTCATATCCCTTACTGCTCCTGCCCCAAATAGTATCATCACATCCATAATTCCTAAACCACGAATCTCCAATAGATGTTTGATAATTTTAGGTGCTGTTCCATATAACTCTCCCTCTGTTACTTGCGTAATCTGTACCGCATCATCTGCAACCAACATGTGTCCACGTTTGATCAATTCTAATGCCGCTTCGCTCTTTCCTATACCACTTTCACCAGTGATGAGAACCCCAATTCCGTATACATCAACTAATACACCATGTAAAGTAGATACAGGTGCAAGTCGATTCTCTAAATAATCGGTTACTTTTCCTGCAAATTTTGTTGTAGGTGTGGGAGTTCGTAAGACAGGTACCCCTACCAAATTTGCAGCTTGTAATAAATCAGCGGGAGCATGAAGATCCCTTGTAATACAAATAGCAGGTACTTCAGGATGGCAAATCTTTCTCATTCGCTCTTCTCGCACATCAGCTGACAAACTTTCCACGAAAGATAGTTCCGTTCTCCCCAGTAATTGTAGTCTATCTACTGGATAGTAAGTAAAAAAACCAGCTAATTCCAAGCCTGGACGGTATAAATCACTAGTTTGAATCATTCGATCTAAAGATTCGTCATCACCGATTAATTCTAAATCAAATTCTGCTTGCAATTCATTGATTTTTACGCCTATACTCATCCAAATCTCGCTCCATTCAGCCACATCGTCAATTATTTCGTTCATCATGTGAATTGTGTAATATGTGTTGACAAGCTAGAGTTAAGATGTATCTTATCACATTTCTGACATATATATCGAATTCCGAGCAAAACAATCTTATTAACTAGGTTTTGTGTTGGGTTAAAAAACGATACAAAGATATCGTTTATATAAAGTCTTTTTTCTATTTTTGGGGTAGAACAACAACCGAACGACGAACCGATATTTGCCCAACTCTTGATCATCTTCGCCTTTTGAGAGAAAAAAGATTTCCAATAAAAGGCAAGTAGTATAAAAAACCGACTATTTACCTTAACGTGTAGGTAGTCGGTCTAATTGTGAAAGCAATCCTGTGACTCGGCATATTTGATAGATATGGAATTTTGATCCAACCACAATACAAGAGAACCGAAAAGTTCAATCTCAATCTTCGTTGGAAGTTAGATTCGATTTTTTCATAAAAGCCTTCGCTGTTTCCAAGTTTGCCCCCACTTGTACATTTCATCAAGGACTTGATTAAACTGCTTACCCTGTTCGGTTAACGAATATTCCACTGTAACTGGAGATGTTGGTAAGACTTCTCGATTTATAATTCCGTTACTTTCTAAGTGGCGTAAGACGACTGTTAAAGATTGAGTGCTGATCTCCCCTAAGCCTCGACGTAATTGATTAAAGCGTTTAGGGCCATCGTGTAATTTTCCAATGACTAAAAAAGTTCTTTTGACTCCAAGAATTCCTAATACTTCCCCAATAAGAGAAGTACATTCTTCATATTTTTCATCATTCTGAGAAGTGTCATCCATTTTTTACACCCCTAACGAATAGTAAGTATGTCAGTTACATGGAATTATATCAAAAAAAATTGCCTTCTTTTGTAAAAGAATGAAAGTCATTATAATTTAGTCGTAACAAAGCGATCATGTAAGCAATAGGAAGAGAGGGGTCCACTTGGTTCATTTAAGTATATTAGATCAATCTCCTGTAGTAGAAGGGAAAACAGAAGCCGAAGCATTGATGGAGACCTCACAACTCGCTCAAGAAGCCGATAAACTTGGATATACTCGTTTTTGGGTGTCTGAACACCATGCCATGAAAGCAATGGCTGGTTCAAGCCCTGAAGTGCTTGTTTCCCATCTAGCATCTGTTACTTCCCGTATTCGAGTGGGATCTGGCGGGATCATGATTCCACATTATAGTTCGTTTAAAGTAGCAGAAAATTTTCAAGTGCTGGAGGCACTTTATCCAGATCGAATTGATCTTGGCATAGGTCGAGCATCTGGTGGATTATCCCTTGCTTCAAAAGCTTTACAAGAGGGGAAAACAGAGATAATACCATATCATCAGCAAATAATAGATTTGATGCATTATTTGTATGGCTCATTTTCTAAGAATCATCGTTTCAGCAGGCTTCAAGTTACGCCTAGTGTTTTATCAGCTCCACCTATCTGGTTGCTTGGTTCGAGTATGGAAAGTGCACATCTTGCTGCTAGATTAGGAATCCCATATGCTTATGCTCATTTTTTATCATATCATGCTGATCCAACTATCATGAAGAGATATACTCAGCTGTATCAAACATCTGTTATTTGTGATCAGCCAAAAACGTTAATAGCGTTGTTTGTAATATGTGGAGAAACGGAAAAAGAAGCTGAAGAGATGACATCCACATTAGATTTGACTTTTCTTCTTTCTGAACAAAATCCTTATATTTCTAGAGTACCTTCAAAGAAGACTGTCAAATCGTATCCATACTCTGATCAAGATTTTCTTCGTATGAAGAATAATCGTAGTCGAATCATTGTTGGAAATCCGAAAAGTGTACGAGATCAAATACTTGAAATAGGAGAGACATTTGGCACAGACGAGTTCATGATTTTAACAATTACACATGATTTCAAGTCGAAATTAAAATCGTACCAACTACTGTCAGAGGCTTTCCATCTGGTTTCAAATTAAAATTCGTAAAATAGAGGAGTTTGTTTATATGTCAAATGAAATTACTAAAATCAGAAAACCGTTAATTGCGATAATAGTCGGAATGTTCATGATTTTATTAAATATGACTGCTTTAAATGTTGCAATTCCTGACTTAGTAGAAACGTTTCATAGTTCACTTTCCGTTATTCAATGGGCAACTACAGGTTATATTCTTGCAGAAGCTGTAATTATACCATTATCAGGTTGGTTTTCTGATAGGTTCGGAGCAAAACGTGTGTTTATTATATCTATTTTGCTATTCACGATTAGTTCGATTCTTTGTGTTCTTGCATCGAGCGCAGAGCAGTTCATTTTGTTTCGTGTACTACAAGGATTAGGTGGCGGAATGGTTATGCCAATTGGTATGGCTATTGTCTTTCGGATAAGCCCTCCTGATAAAGTTGGTACGGTAATGGGGATGTTGGGTGTGCCGATCTTGGTAGCACCTGTTATCGGTCCTGTGTTGGCCGGTTGGTTGGTAGAGTTTAGTAGCTGGCACTATATTTTTTGGATAAATATACCAATTGGAATCATAGGTATTTGGATGGGGATTCGATATATACCAAAATTAGAGAAACAAATCGCGGCTAAACTCGATATTCTAGGAATGATTTTCGGACCTCTTGCCTTTGCTGCCTTAGTCTATGGAGTTAGTCAAGCTGGGGAATATGGTTGGGGCTCTAAACACGTGATGATCGGTCTAGGTATAGGAATAATCTCTTTATTGATTTTCATCGTAGTTGAACTTCGCAAAAAGGACCCGCTATTGGAACTACGAGTCTTTCGTTCACATCCTTTTACGATTGCAGTTATCCTCTTATGGATCACAGCAATCGCTTTCTACGGAATTCTGTTTTTAAACCCTTTGTTTTTGCAAAAGGTTCAAGGATACAATGCTTTTGAAACAGGACTGCTTCTGCTTCCACAAGCAATCGCTTGTATCATTTTCGTACAACTAGGTGGACGGCTGTTCGATCGATTTGGAGTAAAACCATTGGTTATTGCTGGGGCGGCAATTATTGCTCTGGGAGCCTATCTACTTTCCAATCTTTCATCAAATAGCAGTCTGGGAGAGTTAGTTCTACCTTTACTACTAGCAGGTTCCGGACAAGCATTATTTGGCATGTCACTAAATGCATATATTATGAAATCTGCACCTCCGAAGCTAGTAAATCGTGTTACTTCACTTACGAATGCTACACAGCAAGTAATGGGTTCTTTTGCAGTAGCAGGGTTCTCAACTCTATTAACAAGCCGAATGCCGGAGAAATCAAGTGGAATAGCTTTAACCTCAGTTGATGCTTGGTCAAATGCTTTTAGCCTAACGTTTCTTGTAGTGATGGTAATAGCTGTTATAGGAATCATTATGGGATTGATACTTCGCAAACCAATAGATGAACCCAATTGATACTAATACGTATCTTGTGAAGTAAGGAAATCGATAGAAAAAGTTAAATATGCACTAGTATAGAGAAGGATAGTCTCAGTCTTTTCTGTAAAATAATAGCCATGCACTTTTCCTATTTTGACAGTACCATCAAAATATAATACATTATCATTATTATTAAATAATACTAATTATAAAATAAGGATGGATACCACATGAAAATTCTCTCGGTCGAACTCGCAATAACATGCCTTTCAAAAGTAAAACAATTTTACATAGATAATCTTGGTTTTTCTCTGCGATCCCAATCCACGGATACCTTTACCATGCTTGCAGGCTCTACCGACATCACTTTTATCTCAGCAAATACAGAACAAGATCCCTATTATCATATTGCGATGAATATTCCAAAAAACAAATTACCAGAAGCAAAAAAATGGTTGCTAGAAAAGGGTTGTCAACTACTGCCAACTACTACAATTGAAAATGCAGGCATTCATGCTGACGGGGACACTGTTTTCTTTGATGCAGTAAATGCCGAGTCCATCTACTTCTATGATCCCGCTGGTAATTTGGTAGAATTGATTGCACGTCAAAACTTGGAGAATGCCTCCACTAATCCATTTACAATTAATAGCATCCTCAATATCAGCGAGGTAGCGTTTGCATTCGATCAAAATCTACCCGATGCTATGCAAACTATATGCTCGCATTTTGATGTATCTCCATATACAGGTGACGAGAAAACATTTCAAATATTAGGTGATGATCAAGGAATGTTTATTCTTGGAGACACATCACGTGCATGGTATCCCACTCAACGCTTACCTGAAGTTCATCCCATTCGGATGACGATTTTGGGCAAACAACAGGTCGATTTACAACTCAAGCCATATCCCTATTTTATCGAGTCCATTCCTAATACTAAGTATTGAACCATTATATTTCCATAGCTAAAGTAAAGGGCTTTACATAGCAACCGATAAAAATAAACAGAGATGGATAACATATCTCTGTTTATTTTGTTTATTTATCTCAAGTCTTCTTATTTGCTACGGGTGCAACAGGGACTCCATGCTGACCTCGGCACGACGGCAGTTGGCCTCGGTGATGATCTGTTCGGCAGAAGCGATCTGTCGGGGGCCTCCGCTCGTACACCACCGTCTGTTTATAAGCGATCCAGTTCAGATCACGGTAAGGAATTCATCATAGATCTTGAATGCCCCATTGTCGAGCGCAGGCTTCACTTTGTTGGAGAAGTAATCCCAACACTCATCGGAGGAATAGATCCTTTCGTACAGACGCTCCTTCGCGGAGGCTTCCGTCTTCGTCGCCGTCAGGTCGCTCATGGCTTCCTCGATTTTATTCCGAAGTGGCTTGATTTATTTGAATTATTTCATATTTCCAAAGCTATTTCAATAAGATCTGGTGGAGGATCCTTGCCATAACTCAAGTTCAGACTTCAAGAAGAATGGTTAAAATTTACTCCCTTTTATTATATGAATGTTCAGAAAAAATAACACGGTGCTTATTTCACTCTAATTTAAGCATTTTCACCTCTATCTGAATCTAAACTCCCATATTTCAGAAATGGAGTATTTACTTGGTTCACATCTCCTATATGTATTCCATTCAAAAATCCTCATTTTCGGCATCTCCTAATTGTAGAGCTTTCTCCATATCGACAATATTATCAAATGCATTTAGAAGTCCTGTCCGATAGTTGTCTTCCTGCTGCCTTATAATCTTCGTTGCCTCTGATCGTGGCATTGGTCCAATTAATTGAGGAGGTACTTTGATTGGTGCAGGTCTTTCATCGTATATCACAAGGTAGACATGGCCAAATGGAGTGTGATTGATCTCTGATTGAAGGTCGGGAAACTCATCGCGCGCTTCCTCTTTCGTAAAGATTCTGTATGTTTTTTTGGTAAGTGAAGTGTATTTTCCCATATGTTAGCTCTCTCCTTTGTATCAAAAACTGATATACACAATTTCTACAATGATAGTTTGATTTCCTACTCTAAACATGGGTTAAGAAAATAAGCTTGCTTGCGTGAATCTGTATATCATTTAACAAATAGTAATTGTAGTAGATTCTTTCATTAAAATAATAAGAAATGACGAATAACAATGGAAGTATACCAAATTTAATAGAAATAAGTTGTGCGAGAATAATGACTCTTTTGTTCAGTGAGTACACACCATGCTTCTCTTATCTACAGACAAATTTATGTATATGAGATATAATATTTGTGTTTTTCAACATCTAAAGGAGTGTTTCCCTTGATTCGGAAGCTAGCATGGGTAATCATTATCATTGGTTTGTTTTTAGTCGTCTTTAATGGTTTCCAATGGTGGGATCAATTACGAAGAGCGGTTTATGATCCTATCGCTTCTAAAAAAGTCGCACAAGATTGGGACGATCTTCAAGCCAAAGATGCTTTAACTCAAGGTGTATCTACCAAAAATATAAAGCTAAAAGTCAGTAACCAAATTGGTGAATTAATTATTCCGAGAATGGGAGCTATTCTTCCTGTCGTCCATGGAACCGATGATGAATCACTCAAAAAAGGAATTGGACACTATATCGGTTATGGTACAGTAAATCCTGGAGAAACCGGTCATGTTGTTTTGTCTGGCCACCGGGATACAGTGTTACGAGGAGCAGGTCAACTTAAAATAGGGGATCGACTTTATGTAAAGTTTCAAGGCAATATCTACACTTATCAAATCCGTAAAACATGGATTACGGATGCAGAAGATCGAACCATCATTGTTCCTATTTCCAAACCAGTTTTGACACTTACTACTTGCTATCCTTTTGATTATATTGGCAGTGCACCAGATCGATACATTATTCGTGCAGAACTCATCGAAGTCAAAAAAGACAAGGAAGCAGTTTAATCGCATATCCACACATATAAAAAGCTAGCTGATTGATTCGACTTTTAGAATATCATTCAGCTAGCTTTTCTTATTTTTGTTGTCTATACCAAGCGATAGCCATCTGTTCGATCTCCATCATAAGAGGCTGCTTTCCTTTGATATAGGATACTTTATCAAAAGGAAATTGCCAAGATAGCTTCTCTTTATAATTTCCATATTTTTCTGCAACATTCAAATGTTCACGCAGATAATCCCGGAAGGCTAGATGACGCTCAATCGCAGGATGACTTACTGGAAAAAAATGAGCATGATGAGTGCGAATATTCCCTCCCTTTTGGAAATACCTGCGACCAATGATCCCATTTTCTCCTTTTGGTACATAACCTATTGCGATCATATCAGGATCAAATCGATCAATATGTACCATATCTTTTACAACAATGAGCATATCAATAATTGGTTTTGCTTGTAATCCTCTTATTGCTGTACTACCAATGTGATGAATGGCTGTCGATTCCGAATCAAAGATAGACTTCAATCTTTCTTTTTCCTCTTCAAACATTATTTTCCATTCACTAGTGTAAGGAAGCACTTCTATTTTTCTCACACCAACATCTCCCAATTATGATGAAGCCTAACTAGGTTCTACATGAATATGAACATCATAAATATCATAGGTTTGAATCAATTCATTTTCCACTTTCGTTGAGATATCATGAGCATCTTTAATCGCTAAATTTGCACATACGCAAAGAACCACATCTACGACAGCATGGTTTCCGTAGTTTCTCGCTTTTATATTTTTAACATCTTTCACACCATGAACATTTAAAATTGTTTCTTTGTATTCCTGGATTAAATTTTCATCATATCCATCCATCAAATAATGAGTGGCCTCTCGAAAGATATCCCAAGCTGTTTTACAAATAATAATGCCAACAATAATAGCAGTAATGATGTCCAACCAAGGCAAACGAAATTGAGAACCGATAATCCCAACCACTGCCCCAATGCTGACATATGCATCGGAGAGATTGTCTTTTGCTGCTGCCATGACTGCTTGACTTTTTGTCTGATTAGCGAGTTTTTTATTGTATTGGTAAACAAAAAACATCACAACCGCACAAAAGATACCCACCCAAACAGCAAGTAAATCGGGAACAGCTTTTTTTCCGCTCGCTATAGTAGTGAAACCTGTATATAAGACTTGTAATCCTACAGAAAACATAATAAATGAAGCGAGGAGAGAAGATACTGTTTCTGCTTTCCAGTGTCCATAAGGATGATCCTCGTCTGGCGGTTTTTGAGATAGGCGCAGTCCGATGAACACTGCAATCGAAGCAACAATATCTGTAGCGTTGTTTAATCCATCCGCAAACATAGCTTCAGATTTCGCCACATATCCAATACTTAATTTAAGAGCAGATAAAAAGAGATAAGCAACGATACTGATGATCGCGCCTCTTTCGCTCTTTTTTAGATTCTCATATCGCTCTTGGTCCAAATCAACCTCTCCCTTCCAACACAAATGCTATCCCATTCTAACAGTCTGCACTCGTGTGGGTCTAGAGAAACGTTTTTTTATGGATCATAAAAAATAACCAAGAGCAAAAAAAGTTGGGCATGCACAAGAATACACAAATGATTCTTTCTATTTTATGATTAGCCGCATATATTTTGCATGTTATTTCAAAAATGAGGTATATAACGTGATAAAGGAATCATGCGAAGTAAATATATCCGAAAAAAACAGCCCCCTCTCTCCCAGACGAATCGGAAGAGAGGGGTACTGCACTACTAGAGGAAGAGCGTTACCACCCCAGATGCACGGAGTGCTTCAGATCCTCCATCAGGAGCGGGACGAGGTTGGGCCAGGTGTTCAGGACAGCCATGCACAGCTTCCTGACACCGTGCCTCGACTGTTCGACGAAGACCAGCGACTCCGTGTGCGGGTCCGCACCGAACCCAGCGATGACCTCCGGAACGGTGAGCGAACACTCACCCGAGCTGACGAAGTTCACGTCACCGAGGTGAACGAGACGTCCACCCGGACGGTGGTAGCGCTCGAACGACACGTAGACCGCGGACTCTGTCACCATCGACGGGTTGATCCCCGTCTCGCTGAGACTGGCGATTCGGTTGGCCGCGAGCGGGTCGCTCGAAGCTGCGTGATCGCCGTTGAGCAGCTTGCCGGGGACGGTGACGAGACGATCCTTGCTGCGCTCGACCAGCCCCCAGTAGCGGGTGTCCGGGTCGATCTTGCCGATGACCCGGTGACCAGCGAACGTGTGCTCACTGATGTCACCACCCCTCACACTGATCAGCACAGGCTGGTTGGTGAAGGGGAGACCAAGCCCCAGCTCCTCGCGGCCCCACTTGAACTGGAATTCCGTCCGATCGAGACGTCCCGTGATCTGACCGTTCACGATCACGATCATCTCCTGGTCGAGACGGTTGTCGAAGGTTGCAGGCGTGACGATGCCACGCGTCCCTGTGAAGCCCTTCATCAGGGTACGGTGGCGCCACTTCTGGTCCTTCGTCATCTCCCTGTAGGGATAGACCTTCACTCCCTGTCGAAAGTTGACCGCAGTCCCCTCCGGCAGACGAACGACGAACTTCCCCTCCGGTCGGATGATCTGTTCCATGCTCACTCCTTAGTCGTGCAGTCCAACATCCTTGTGGATGGTTCCTTTTATTTTATCAAATAAAATAAAAGTAAACAAAGGATTCTCATTATTATTAACCATCCACCTTGTTTCTATCTATATAACTCCTGACATCCTCTATATAGTATGATGAAAGTATTCAAATAAGAGGAGAATCTCATGTTTAAAATCGGTACTTTCTCCAAGTTATCCGACGTTTCCATTAAAACATTACGCTATTATGATCAAAGAGATATATTAAAACCTAGCATGATCGATGAAACTTCAAGTTATCGGTTTTATGCTTCTTCCCAATTGCTGACGATTCGTAGAATCCAAGCTTGGAAAGATCAAGGATTTACATTGGAACAAATCAAAACCTTATTACAAGAAGACATACTCCCAGAAAAGGTTGTAAAATCACTCAAAGAAAAACAAGAGGAGCTACAACTTGCTATAGATGAAATGCATCTTCAATTAAACGAAATAAGCAAAAGAATCGATCATGTGGAACATCATGAGATGGAAAAAGTAAACCCTACTCCTGTTTTTAAAAAAAGAAACTCAATTTTAGTCGCATCCATTCGCGAAGTAATACCACAAAGCAGTTTTTGCTTACTGCTCGATGAAGTAAAAAAATATGTAAAATCGCACGGAGAAGACGAAAATAACTCTCTTATTGTTCAATGGTACAACAGCTCCTCGCGCAAAGAAGAAGAGAAACTAGATTTGGAGGTAGCAATCCCAATTACTAACCGTATTTCCGATTCGAAAAGAATAAAAGTCTACCACCTCCCAAAAGAAGAAAAAGTGGTCTCCCTAACGCATGAATGCAATCCATATCACATTGCTTGCGATGCTCAAAATCATTTACTTACCTATATCCAATCAAACAAGCTCAAAGTCAATCCAGATCATCCTATTCGTGAACACTATCTTTTTGGAGACAAAGAAGTGTATGGCTCCACAAGAAAAGCCGAATTATCTATCCCTATTCTGTAATACTTTCTTTTATCAAAAGAAAATTTGTATTTTTGCTTGACCCTCCCCTTAGGAGGAGATTGTAGAGTAAATCTATCAACGAAATGAGGAGTGTTCGAGATGGAACGTTTAGAAGGAAAAGTGGCATTGGTGACAGGAGCAGGAAGAGGGATAGGCAGAGGAATCGCATTGCGGTTAGGTCAGGATGGAGCTTTGGTTGCAGTCCATTATGGAAACAATAAAACCACAGCGGACGAAGTTGTCGAGCAGATCAAAGCAAATGGAGGACAAGCTTTTGCAGTACAAGCAGATTTGAGAAATATTGCTGGTGTTCATCAGTTAGTCGAAACATTTACAGCAAAATTAGAGAGTCAAACAGGCAGTTCCCACTTTGATATATTGGTGAACAATGCTGGCATTGGAACAGCCCAAAAACTAGAAGAAACAACAGAACAAGAATTTGATCAATTATTTGCAGTAAATGTAAAAGCACCATTTTTCTTGGTTCAACAACTGTTATCCAATCTGCGCGATGGCGGACGAATTGTGAATGTCTCATCTGGTGTCACTCGAATTGCCATGCCAGATATTATTTCTTATAACATGACCAAAGGTGCACTCAATATTTTCAACTTAAATCTAGCCCAATTACTAGGACCTCGAAATATTACGGTCAATGCTGTGCTTCCGGGTATTATTGATACAGATGTCAATGCAGCTTGGTTACATACACCAGAAGGTCAAGCGATGGCAAAAAATATGTCCACGTTAGGAAGAGTAGGAGAAACTGCTGATGTAGCAGATATCGTATCTTTCCTCGCTTCTGATGATGCGCGGTGGATCACAGGGGATACGATCGATGCTACAGGTGGTTCTCATCTCTAATCATATCCCTAAATCATACTTTACCTTATCGTATAGCAGTAAATAGGAATGCTTAACGAGCCTCTATCTTTCCTTTTCAGGAGATAGGGGTTTTGTTCTTTTAAGCAGAGTCAAATGTACTCGAATAAAACCCTCCATTATCACACCCAATAGATTGATATCTCCATCGATTTAAAACCTTCTAGTATCAGTAAATAAAATCAGTACAAGTAAAAGCTGATTACGTTCGATATTTTCCACACTTCTGATCTCAATATAAAAATTTAAATATTAATTACATTCAAAATAAAATATAATGATAACAACTGTTCCCTCTCACATTTGGACAAATAATTATGCGTTTCAAACATCTACGTGAACTTAGCAAGTTGGGGTGGTATGGCATTTTCACAAGCCTCTCCCAGCTAAGTCTCAACCTAGTTGATGCCTGGTTTGTTTCTAGGATCAGCTTGGTGGCAGTGACAGCAGTAGGGATTGCGAGTAGCATCCTGATGCTGGTACAGCAACAGGTAATCCACGCAGTGGCAGTTTCAACGTCTGGCCTTATCTCTAATAGTCGAGGAGGCGAGAATCTGTTGGATGAAAAGGACTCAAAGCCACTGTCTGATTCATCCAAACTCAAGCAGATTCGGGCAATTGCAGCACAAGGAATCCTCCTCTCGATCAAGGTCGGAGTTGGATGCGGGTTGCTGTTCATCTGTCTTGCTCCCGTACTGGTTCAGATCCTATTTGGAGCGGACTCCCAAACCACATCAGAAACCGCAGCCTATCTGCGAATTTTGGGTGGTTGTGCGATCTTCCCTTGCATGATGGGAATGATGAACCAAATCCTCCTTGGAAACAAAGACAGCAAGACGGTCTTCGTCGTTGGAGTAACGATGAATGTGATCCACTTGCCACTGGATTATCTATTCATCTTTACCTTTGACCTTGGAGTACAGGGAGCGGCAATCGCAACCGTTCTCGCTAACTTCTTTGGGCTGGTATTCGTGTGGTGTTCGGTCAAGAAAAAGATCTTTGGGCTGAACTGCAAATGGTGGAAAGTACAGAAAAAAAATTTTGCTGACAGCGATTTGTGGCGTCGCAACACGATGCTTCAGAAAAAGCTGATCAAGCAATCCCTTCCCACCTTCGGTTCTGGGATCACCAATGCGTTGTCCTTGATGTATGTCAACCGGACCATGCTCCAATATGGAACGGAAGTCTATGCAGCTGGTCTAATCGCGAGACAAATCAAACAGGTACTGAGTACCGCGTGGGTCCAAGGTTTTGCCAGTGCAGTGATCCCTACTGTCGGAAAGTGCTTCGGAGCAAAAAAATATAACGAAGCCCTCCGATACTGCAATTGGGCAGTCGCAGTAGTATCAATAGGCTCGGCTGTGATGTGGGGAGTTCAATTCCTCACAGGCGAATGGATCATTGGTCAGTTTACAAATGATCCCCATGTCATCATGATGAGCCACTGGATGCTTTCCATGCTTGTGATCATGGATGCCATTTGGGCTGTCCATCTCTGCGTTTTCCGTTCCCTTAATGGAGTCAGGTACAAAAAAGGACAAGTCTCATCGGTTTTCGCTGCGTCTCTGCTCCTTTGCTGCGGAGTCGGCTATGCAACTCACAATGGATGGGATTACAAAACCATCTATTATCTGCAATTGGGCTACTGGGTACTGACTTGTCTTTTTACAGTATCGCGATTCTATTCGCGCAAGTGGATTCCTGCGCAAACCCCAAAAAAGACCCAGAAATAGGCATGGACGGGTTATTCATGGACACCTGCTTGGGTTCCGATGTGGTTTCCGACTTGGATTCCAGAGTGGAGCCGAGAAGTAAGGGACAAAGGTTCCCAATAGGCTAAAAAGCACACTCCTTCTTGCAGGGAGTGTGCAGCACTTTCAAACCTCTTACATCCAATCAAACCTAATATGATCCTCGTTTAACATCAGATGGCATCGTCTTGATTCATCACACCAATAGGATATTCTATTTATTATAAAGATAAAACAAACGCTGAATAAAAATAATAAGTTGAATCAAAGCTAGTGTGACCAACAAAATGATGATACTAGGCATCGTATAATAAATACCCTGCCAAGTTAAAACACGCCCACCACCTATGAATGAAAGCAACGGAGAAAAACTTATCAGAAGTACGAGCGGGATGAATCGTAAACTTAAATAAAACCAGTTTTTCCATTGTGCACGATACTTTCTATTTTCGTTCCAATGTTTTGTGCGCATAAGCGTTCTAATCCCTAGTAGTATCGTCACAAGAATAGCGATCCCCATCCCAATTTCATACCATTGATTGCTTATTGGTTTGGAGAAAGATTGATTCATCAATAGAGCTGCTATTCCTCTTGTGAAACTCGTATAATCCACAAAGGAGTTTAGACCACTGTTAAAAAGGACAACTACTCCAATACCATCATCAGGTAACATTTCTGCTTCTGCTTTATAGGTCCAAAATATCCCCCCATGAGAGATTTGCTGCTTTCCATCTTTGGTTTTTCCTATGTTCCATCCCAACCCATAGTTTACTTTAGGATCAATCGAGGAATGGGTTTGTTTTAACCCATTTGCACTTAAGATTTGCTTTGTTTGTTCGTTCCCATTATTCAACTGAAAAGCTAACCATTTCGCCATATCATTTGCTGTAGATACCATACCAGCAGGCCCTGCCACAAACCAATCGGGTTCATTCGTTTTCAGCGGTTGGCCAAATAAATAATGATGTCCTTCCGAGAAATTTGGCAGCTTTTTTAACTGACTTGTAGAAGAAACATGAGTTGTATTTTTCATTTCAAGCGGTTGAAAGATATGCCTTTTCAAATAAGCACCAAAATCTTCTTTACTTATTACTTCTACTAAACGCGCCAATATTTGATAGTTTGGATTATGATAATGATACTCCTGACCTGGCTCACTAGCTAAAGATACGTCTTGTAAATGGCTTATTACTTCACTTAACGTTTTTGGCTGTTCGCCTCTCGTCATATCTGGGTTTACCCCGTCTGTAAGGCCACTTGTATGCTGAAGCAAATGTCGAACCGTAATTTTGTCTCCGCGTGGATCAGCTAGTTTAAAGTAGGGAAGGTAAGTTATAACTGGACGATCTAACTCCAGCTTTCCAGCTTCTGCTAACTGTATCACCGCCAATGCTGTAAATGCTTTACTTAACGATGCAATCGCAAATGGAGTATCTGCTGTAACTTTTTGATGATCACTTGTCTGTCCGTATCCTTTCGTAAAAACAACTTTACCTTGATACGTTATTGCTACAGATAGGCCAGGTATTTTATAATTTTTCATATTATTCTGAATAAATTTGTCGATTTTATTTATCTGCATATTCCCCTGTGCTCCAGCCTTACCCCACGGTAAGACTGTTAACAAACAAATCGCGAGTATCACCATAAGTATTCTGTTTTTATTTTTCACTTTTTCATCTCCCATTTATTGTACATCTGCTTTTTCTATGTTTTTCAGACTAATCGAAGCTAATATCAAACCCACTAATACCCATCCGATACTGATAAGAATGACGCTCCACAATGATCCGTTATAGTAAAATCCACTTCCTATTAAATTAATGATAAAAGGGGTGAGGATGGTGGCTGGAACCGATTTTTGCAACATTCCAATATAATAAGAGACTAAGCTAATTCCTACTGTAGCTGTAGCAAATAGGAGCATACGAAGTACTTCTTCTAAAAGCATGGAACTTGTCCATTCCTCTGGAATTGCATGGATGTAATCATTTTGAATGACCAACGCACTTCCAATCCCTACACTTGCAATCACTGTTGTAACAAAAGCAAACATACTGATAAAAATAAGCTTCGCTAACAAAATTCTTCTCCTCGGATGAGGGTAGGCGAATAAAATGCTAATCGTTTTATTTCGATATTCTTCTAGTACTACTTTCGTAATGAGAATCGCAGTAATAATGGAAAAGGTAGCACTCACATAGAAATGTATCTCCGCAAATGCATCCCGATAATTCAAATACCCAACCGGATTTCCACTTTTGTTAATCACACACCAGAAAATGAGGATCAGTATAGCTAACATAGAGGAAAAAACAAGCGTTTTGAGTTGCGCTCTTTTATATTCCAATTGGATGAGATGTAACAGAGGGAACACCTCCTTTGTGGATTGTTTCAAGAAAGAATTCCTCTAAAGATAGTTCCTTCTTTATTATAGATGCTAGGCCAATTCCATTGTCTATGAGCTCTTTGGATAGATCAATAGGGGAAACACCAGACTGATATATCCGAATCGTACTGCCATCCATTACTTTGAAATTTGTAATCTTCATCTTAGTTTCTAAAATAAACGAAGCTTTCTTGCTATCGGTGACGACCACTTCTATATAATCACGTACTTGCGAGCGAACTTGCGACATGGAAACTTCTTTTATCATTTTGCCATTTTGTATCACGCCAATCGTATCTGCAAGATGATCGATTTCCTGTAATAGGTGGCTCGAAATAAAAAGCGTAATACCAAACTCTCTATTTAACTTCTGGCAAAAATCGCGTAATTCTTGTATTCCAACAGGGTCCAAACCATTTGTTGGCTCATCCAGAATTAATAGTTCAGGTTTCGTGCTAATTGCTCTTGCAATACCTAAACGTTGTTTCATCCCTAGAGAAAAATATTTTACAAGTTTTCCTTTTGTGTCCGCCAATCCTGTCCATTCTAAAGCCTCTTGAATTGCTTTTGTGTCGTAAAATCCCATGTATTCACAATGCATGATTACATTCTCATATGCGGTTAAGTTCTCATAGAAGATTGGATACTCCATGACACTACCCATTCGCTTTAAACTTTCGTAAGAGGTTGGAGTTAAGAGTTGCCCAAATAGTTCAATCGTACCGCTAGTTGGTTGGATCAAATTTGTGATCATTCTCATCGTTGTCGTTTTTCCTGCACCATTTGGGCCAAGGAAACCGTATATTTCCCCTTGTTTTACATGCATATCGAGATTCGAAATTATTTCTTTTCCATTTGAAATCTTATTCACTTTGGTCATCTGTATAATGTTGCTCATCGACTATGTCCTTTCTTGATCTTTACAGGTAAGTGATTTGATAATTGAAATATAACAAGAACTAATTTCGTATTTCCTTCAAAAACCTTAAGAAAGTCTTTCAATCAAAAAATAGATTACGAGACGGTAGGAATTCGATCAAATTGGATCGTAAAGATGGTCTTCTCAAAAGGTTTACTAGAAACGGAGATTTGAGCCTTTATATTTTCTGCCAATCGCTTTGTAATAGTAAGACCTAACCCACTGCCTTGATACAATTGATTTCGCGAGTCTTCTAGTGTGTACAACCGTTCAAAAATGAGCTTTTGTGCTCTTTCCTTGATGCCTTTGCCTTGATCCCATACATCGATCCAAGCATGATGATCATCATATCGAAGATTCACTCCAATCACTTGTCCATCAGCTCCATATCGGATCGCATTGGATATCAAATTATGCAAAATTCGATTTAATGCTGTTACATTACTATTTACATAAACTGGAGTATCAGGAATCTCAATCTTCACTTCCAATCCCTTGTCTGTAACTTGTTCATAAAAGAACAGAATATTATTTTTACAAACTTCATTAAGCTGGATTTTGGATAAGGCTAAATCCAAATCGCCAGATTCTAATTTAGCAAGATCAAAAAATTTGTTCATCAAATCAAGGATGTGTTGTGCCTTTTCGTGAATTTTGCCTACTAATCTATTTTGTTCTTCTTCTGATATGTTTGGATTCACTGTTAAGGCTTCAGACAACCCGAGTATCACCGTGAGAGGGGTTTTCAAATCATGGGACATATTCGTATGCATTCTTCGTATAGACTGCTCCAATTGTGTATAAGTCAAAGTCGTTTTGTTTTTTTGTGCCAATAAACGATTTAAAACGATCAGGAGTTTTTGTGTCTCCCAATCGTTTGTAAATACTTGAATGTTTTCTGTTGTTTCTCCTTGTAAGATGGCAGTTAATTTTTCACGAATGTAGACAAGATCCTGACTCTGTTTTCGCTTCGAAAAAAGGAAATATATATTACTACAAACCAAAAATAAGATAAGAGCTATATATACGAAAATCATGAAAAATCCCCCAACCGATATCCGATTCCCCATACGGTTTTGATGTACTGTGGAGAGGATGGATCGTCCTCTATCTTTTCTCTTAGTCTACTTATATGTACTTGAATGGCATTCTCATCTGCGAAAAAATCTTCTTTCCATACCATTCGATAGATATGCTCTTTGGAAAATGCTCGCTTAGGTTCCGACATAAATAACTTTAGTATTTGTAGTTCCTTCGCAGTCAGTTTGATTTCTTTCCCCTTTTTATATAATCTCAGCGTTTTCATATCTAGAACAAGATCATGGAACGTTATATGTGATTTCGCTTCAGATTTATCACTTTTCATCGTATACTGTGTCACACGACGAAGCATTGCTTTTATTCGTGCAGATAATTCTAACAGTGAAAAAGGTTTTGCTATATAATCATCCGCACCAAATCCAAGTCCAAGAGCCTTATCTAGCTCTGAATCTTTAGCTGATAGTATTAATACAGGCACAAAACTATCCGTTCGTATTTGTTTTAATAATTCTATTCCATCCATACCAGGCAACATCAAATCGAGCAGAATAAGTTCAAATGCTTCTTTACGCAGACAATTACTTGCCGTTAATCCATCTGCCACATGAGAGACATCCATCCCTTCCTTTGTTAGGTAGTTCACGACCATCTCTGCGATCTCTTGATCATCTTCAATCAGAAGTATTTTTTCATTCATCTATTTGTCTCCTTCTCTTGAACTAGCACAACATAAGGAGTCCTTTGTTCATAACAATAGAAGGTTGGTCGAGTGTAGGGGGAGTTGCTCTCGATCAATACGTTCTACTTCAATCTATGTGATGTTTGATTTTGTTCGATATTGATAAGAGAGAGTTGCTAAGAAGATACAAACTCCCCAAATAAATAATCCTCCATAAGTAATTCCATATACCCAATACGCAAGCCCTTCTGGACTTCCTTTGGGTAAAATTCCAAGAAACTGAAGTACAGTCGAAATGGACATCAAAACCGTTATACAACCGACAATCCATCCAGGAATAAGTAAGATCCATCTTGGAACAACTCTATGTTTAAAAAATGGTACCCACTTAGGAAAAGTTTGACCCCAAGGTCGTACGAAGGCCAACGCAAAGATAGAAGCAATAATCGCCAGTATGGTCGTAAAATCTAATCCCAATTTATAAAGTCCATATACCAAGGGGGATTGCCCCTTAATGTTATCCCCAAAGTTTGACATGGTACGGATCGCTGCATCATTTGTTAGTCCTAACGTCATTCCCCAAGCCCAAAGAGTCTTAAGTAAAGCATAAGGGAGTAATACAATAGCAGCAATGTAACCCCATCTTTTGGAATAAAGTAGAGATCGTGGTTTATTTGTGATGTTATTATCAGGCATTCTCATTCTCCTTGATTTATCTTTTTAAATGAAATGGGGTTGCTTTCGATACTCCTGACTGATAATTTTTTTAACACCATGCAAAAACGAAGTAAATACTTTGGAAGAAATGCGAAAAATCTCTTAACATCAGTATAATTGATAGAGTTTATTTAAAGTTAAAATACAAAAAAAGAAAATCCTAACTTAAATAAATCAAGCCATATTTCAAGCTTTGAAATAATGATAGCAGTAATGTAATGATTCAAGTATACAAATCAAAAAAGAGCCACCTCTTAAGACAACTCTCCTCTACACCATGTAATATCAGTTGGTAGGAATCTATACTATTGAAGAGCCTCTCTTCCTGTTGTTTCTGCTCGAAGATTTCATTGGTAAATGGACCGAAAATGCAGTTTGATACTCATCACTATGAACAGAGATATTGCCATGATGTAGTTCAACGATATTTTTGGCAATCGCTAATCCTAAACCAGCACCACCGGTTTCTTTCGATCGTGATTTCTCGATACGATAGAATCGATCAAATACATAAGAAATGTCTTGTTCGGAAATAGATTCACCATAGTTAATGACCTCCATCACAGCAGTTGCTTCTGTCTTTTGTAAAGTGAAATCAATACCTTTTCCTTTCTCTCCATATTGAATGGCATTGGAAAGAATGTTTTCGAATACACGCGAAAGTTGAAAGCCATCAGCTTCTATATAGACCGGTTCATCTGGTAGTGAAAATCTTAATTCTAAGTCTTTTTGAGTAGATTGAATCCGAAATTGAGAATGAATCTGTCTTAATAATTCATTCATGTTCAATGTATGGATATTCAAATGCATTTTTGGATTTTTGGTTCGTACATACTCAAATAGGGAATTTACCAAGTTATTCAGATGCTCTGTTTTTTTCAATGCAACATTTGTATAATATCTTAGCTCTACTTCATCCTTATATTGATCTCTTTCGATTAGGTTTAAATAACCCAATATAGATGTCAAAGGAGTTCTTAAATCGTGAGATACATTTGTAATTAGTTCATTCTTTGATTCTTCTGCCACTTGTTGTTCTTCTATTGCTTCTCTAGAACGTGTAATAATTTGATTCATGTAAATTGCAAGATCATTTAATTCATTCCTATGCATAATAGGGATATTTGCTTGTACATTGTTCTGTGCGATTTCGATAACAGAACGATAAATCTTAACAAAATGAGAAATGTAACGGTTACAGAGTAAGATAAACACAATGCTATAAAGAAAAGCAAACCATATAGGGAACTTCATCCATTCAGGTCTTACTAAAAAGCTCTTCAAAAAAATGTTATACATTGGTTGGTACACTCTATATTCTTCAGGGAAATACCAGAGGAAAAAGCGGAAAAATGCATTATGAATATTATTCACAAACAGCCCAATTAATAAGGAAATGAACCCACTAGTTACCATCAATAGAATGATTTTGAACATAATTTTAAAATAGAGTTTATCCTTCAATTTTATACCCCACTCCCCAAACGGTATGAATGCATTTGTAACCCATTGTTTTTTCTAGTTTTTCTCGTAAATTGCTTATGTGAACCATTACGGTATTATTGGTTTCGTAATATTTTTCTTTCCAAATCATTTGAAAGATATCTTCTGAGCTAAATATTTGTCCTTTATGAGATGCTAATAAAAATAAAATCTCAAACTCTTTGGAGGTTAACTTCATTTTTACATTGTTAAAACTAGCAATATACTTTGATTTATTAATCTCAAGAGAACCCAGACGGATGATCTCTTTTTTTTCATATACCTGTTGATTTAGATAATACGTTCTTCGAATTAAAGCCTTCACCCTCACAATCAATTCCAAAGCGTTAAATGGTTTTGTCATATAATCATCAGCACCAGTCATCAAACCAGTAATTTTATCCCAATCCTCGACTTTGGCACTTAACATTAAAATGGGAATAGATGATTCTAGCCTTACTTTTTGGCAAAATTCCAATCCATCCATTTCAGGCATCATAATATCCAAAATAATCAAATGGATAGTGTAAGAATTCATAAGCTGTAAAGCTTCTTTTCCATTTGAAGCAAGATAAGTAGTGAAGCCTTCGTTTTTAACGGAGATATCAATTAGATTTACAATTTCCTTATCATCATCCACAATCAATATATTTTTAGACATGGTTTTATATCCTCGTTTCTTCTGGGTGATATTTCTTTTACATCTTTTGTAAGGTTTCGATTGACTCGTTTCGATAACAGAGATAACAAATGGAGATTCGGTATAAGCTTTTCTGAAATCACTTGGTTTGGCTAGCGACTTGGTACTATCATATCGTAGTGCTTCTCTTTATTTAGCTGTAATTTTTTTATTGACCACCACATTATTTAGAACTAATTTCATTCGTTTCTTTCTCGTTCTATTATTTTTTGTATTTTAAGATCAAAGGAAAAGGGATTTAAAGAACATCAAAAAATGGATGATTTTGCTGAAACATAGGAAAACATAACAAAATCAAATATACTCAAAAATGATAAAAATATTAAAATAACAACTATTATATTTTTCATTACTAGATCTCCTCTTTCGATAAGTGCTATATATAAATAACATTGCTTTTCAGGTCAAAACTAACGAAATAAAAAACTAACAACTATCCCTCCTTTAAAAAGTCATTCATTTCGTGTGAATTTTGTTGCATTTCTGATATTAATCATAAAAGCTAAACTTAAACTGCTTCATAAGAAAAGTTAAAGAATCATAAAGTCCATCTGATTTAAATGAAACTAAACAACAAAATGTCAAACCATTCCGAACAATAAACAACTGACTCCCTAAAACACGTTAAGGAGTCAGTTGTTTATTTACCCTTATATTTATTCTATCTATCGTGCCGCTTATCTAAAATGGATTAAAATGGACCATTTACTTCTACATATTTCAAATTGCTAATTTTACCTTTTTTATCAACGGAGAAGATGAATCTAAGATCATTTTCACCAACCGCATAGATTATATAGGCTGTATTTCTATCTTTGTATTCTCCCCCTTTACCGAGTGCTTTTGATCTTTTCACCTCATCGTAAGTTACAGAAGCATAGCTTTTATCTGTTGTTTCTAACAGATAAACAGATTTCTTATAGTTATTCGAATCACCAATATAAAATTGAGTAGCATGTTTACTATACTTTAAAATTCCATTTTTACTATCTTTATCAGGTTCTCCCCACTTGGCTATGATAGATTTTTTTGAAGAATAACGTCCAAATTCCTCACTGGTTATGACTTTGCCTTCTTTTGCAAGATCCAGTGTTTGTTTTAACAGTTGTTCGTGATTTTCATGGTTTTGTTTCACAGGAACTTGAATTGTGGGAGTATCGCTTGCAGAGCTGAAGTTTTTTGAAATAAGAAGTCCTCCAAGTACTGTACCAACTGCTAATGTGCCTATCATTAAACCTTTTACTGTTTTCTTCATTTTCATTTGTTCACTACTTTCCACTATAAAATTTACTTTATGATATTAATCATAAAAGCTAAAATTAAACTATTTTATAAGAAAAGTTAAAGAATCATAAAGTTTGTCCAAAATAGATAAGAATTCCTTTAACCAAAAAGCACTCCCTCGGGAGAGGAAGTGCTTGCAACATTTACAAATATACATTACTTCGTGAAACCTCTTGCAATCGAAGAACCCACAGTTAAAATCAAACCACCAAGAACAGCATGGTACAGAGTCATCTATATTAAGCAATAAAAAACGTCATAACAGAAAGAATCACAGATGTAATACACATTGCAATAAAGGGTCGCAATGCTTTCGTTCGTATAGCATAGAAACTAACATTTAACCCTAGACCAACCATTGCAGATGTCAAGATAAATGATGTGAATGTGGAAATACTATTTAATATACTAGGTGAAATAGGAATAGATTTCCCAAGAACATAGCTACCAAACAAACTCATAAAAATAAAACCAATTAAAAACCAAGGGAATTCTAATTTTGTTTGGTCAGGATTTCTAGCTTTCTTCCTATTCCTTTCATACATGAGGAAGAAACATAATGGTACAAGTAAAAGAACACGCCCTAATTTTGCTAACAATGCCATAGCTAAAGCATTTGGGCCTGCCGGAGCTCCTGCTAATGCTACATGGGCTATTTCATGGAGACTGATTCCGCTCCATATTCCATAATGAAGGGCAGTTATAGGAAGATAAGGCAGCAAAATGGTATATGTTATTGAAAAAATAGTTCCAACCAGGGCGATAATTCCTGCACTGACGGCAGTGTCTTCCTCTTTTGCTTGAATAATAGGTGATATAGCTGCTATTGCGGCTGCTCCGCATATTCCTGTGCCAACTCCCAGAAGTAATGATATGGCTGGATCAGCTTTTAATCTTTTTCCTAACCATACCGTCACAAGGACAGCGAAAATAATTACACCAGCATCTCGCACTAGAAGACCCAGTCCTTGATCCAAAATGATAGCTATATTTAATTTCAAACCAAATAACACAATAGCAATCCGTAAAAAAAATTTGGCTGAAAACTGGATACCACTTCGAATGGTTTCTGGATAACCAAAAAGTTGACGATATATAACTGCAATGATGATGGCACAAGCTAAAGAACCTAATCGATCTAATCCTGGAATCCTAGATAGTGCAAAACCTATTGCAGCAATTACCCATGTAAAGGCAATACCGCATAACCATAAGCCTACAGTAGATTTAGGAAAATGTTTTTTCTTTGATGAGATAATCTCTGTAGATGCACGTTGATTTCCCATGTGATTTCCTCTATTCTTTTTTTACAATAATGTTATTCTTATTTCATGCATAAGGAAAATAATAAATAATAATGATGATGATAAGTAAATTCGAATACATATATGAAATAAACAGTAGGGAAGGTTTCAGATGGATTACCATTTACAAGTTTTTGTTATGGTTGTTAAACATAAAAGTTTTTCAAGAGCCGCTGAAGAACTGAATTTGACACAACCTGCAGTAAGTCAATATATTCGTTCATTAGAAAATTCAATAGGAACGAAATTACTAGATCGAACAAATAAATATGTTCGATTAAATAAGGCAGGTGAAATTGTATTTCATTATGCTAAAGAAATATTAGGTCTTTACACACAAATGCAATGTCTCGTTGACGATCAAACAAATAAGGCAAGCGGTCCTATTTCGATTGGTGCTAGCTATACTTTTGGGGAGTATATTTTGCCACATATTATTGCGAGATTGCAGAAGATTTATCCAGCCATAAATCCATCTATCACCATTAATAATTCGAAAGAAATCATGGACCTTGTCACAAATCATCAATTGGATATCGGAATTATCGAGGGGCCTTTTAAAGGAAGTAGATTAGCTACTGAAACCATAGCAGAAGATAGTATGTTTATTGTAGCTTCTCCTGATCATCACCTTATCAAAAAGAAAAGCGAAATAACTATTTCTGAACTAGAAGAAGAAACATGGATCGTAAGAGAAAAAGGATCTGGTACAAGAGATGCTATAGATAATTTTTTTCACATAACCCAAATGAGACCCGAAAAATGGATGGAGTTTGGCAGTACCCAACTCATAAAAGAATCTGTCCAAGCTGGACTCGGTATTTCTCTTCTATCCCACTGGGCAATTGAAAAAGAATTATGCCATCATTATTTGAAGTTAGTAAAAGTAAAAGGATTACCTTTTAAACGTTATTTTTCAATCATCACCAATAATACATATAAGACGATGGCGTTAAAAACATTTATCAAAACACTTCATCAATATTTATCTAATAAGGACAAAACCAGCAACTGCACGACGAACGACTTGTAGAGATGATTATCATGATGCGGTTTGATTACAAAGAAAAAGCCGTCAACTGATGGCAACTAAAGATATTCTCTTAAATGAAGCAAAATAAAAGCGACCTCCAGCCTTTCGGCCATCAAAGGTCGCTTTGTTAGTATAGAAAGCGGATCTTGCAGACAAAGAGGGAGGATTCCCTTTATCTCAAAAAAACACACTCCCTTTATCATTAGGAAGTGTGTTGTACATCATTTCGTGAAACCTCTTGCAATCGATGAACCCACTGTCAATATTAAACCTCCAAGAACAGCCGGTACAAAGCCATCGATATCAAATCCATCTACAAATAAACTTAGGCCCCAGAATAGAGCTATGTTAATGATCAAACCAAACAGACCGAGGGTAACCAAAGATAAAAGCCATTTGATCGGCCAAATGAGGATATTAATGATCGCTAACAGGATAGCGATCCATAATGCAGTCGTCCAATCATCTACATGCACACCTGGTAAATAGGTAGCAATGAGAAAGACGATAACCGCATTAACGATAATGCCAATAATCCAACGCATATAATTGCCTCCTCTCTATAAAAGTATATCGATGTTTTTCGTATGCCTCAAGCGAGAACAAGAGTAAAAAAAAGAACCATAGCCATCGCCATGGTCCAAAGATCAAGTACTTGCTACCATTATCTCTTGTTTCAATCGTTTTTGATCCCGTTTTAAAATAGGAGCCAAATATTCACCTGTATATGAGCCTTTTTTCTTGGCCACTTCCTCCGGTGTACCAGTCGCTACGATGGTACCTCCGCCTTTCCCACCTTCAGGACCCAAATCTACAATATAATCGGCGGTTTTGATTACATCGAGGTTATGTTCGATGACCAATACGGTTTCACCATTGTCTGCTAGGCGTTGGAGTACCGTTAGCAAACGAGCAATATCGTGAACATGTAATCCTGTTGTTGGTTCATCTAATACATAGCAAGTACGACCTGTACTTCGTTTGTGTAACTCCGATGCAAGCTTTACTCTTTGGGCTTCTCCACCAGATAAGGTCGTTGCCGGCTGTCCTAACTGTACATAGCCTAATCCAACATCCAAGAGGGTTTGCAGTTTCCTTTTGATCTTAGGGATATTGGCAAAAAATTCGACCGCATCCTCAACGGTCATATTTAGCACATCGGAAACGTTCTTTCCTTTGTATTTTATCTCCAGTGTGTCACGATTGTACCGCTTCCCTTTACATTCTTCACATGGTACATATACATCTGGTAAAAAGTGCATTTCGATTTTAATAATGCCATCCCCACGACACGCTTCACATCGTCCGCCTTTTACATTAAAGCTAAATCTACCCTTGAGATATCCACGTACTTTCGCTTCTGTTGTAGAGGCAAAAACATCTCGAATATCATCAAACACTCCTGTATAAGTAGCAGGATTACTCCGAGGAGTACGGCCAATTGGGGATTGATCGATACTGATTACTTTATCCAAATGCTCGATTCCTTCAATCTTTTTATGAAGACCCGGAACTGCTTTTGCCCGATTCAGTTGCTTGGATAATGATTTCAATAATATTTCGTTAACCAAGGTACTTTTACCCGAACCGGAAACCCCTGTAATGCAGGTGAGCAAACCAATCGGAAATGATGTAGAGACATCACGTAAATTATTTTCAGATGCGCCTACAACTTTGATCCACTTATCGCTCGCTTCTCGTCTTTTCTCCGGCAAAGCAATGTATTGACGTCCACTCAAATAATTCCCGGTCAAGGAACTTTCATTTTCCATGATCTCTTTCGGTGTCCCAGCGGCTATAACCTCTCCACCATGTACACCTGCACCTGGCCCGATGTCCAAAATATAATCGGCAGCCATCATCGTATCTTCATCGTGTTCTACCACGATCAAGGTATTTCCAATGTTTCGCATCTGTTCCAAAGTGGTGATCAACCGACTATTATCGCGTTGATGAAGTCCAATACTCGGTTCATCCAAAATATAGAGAACCCCCATCAAACTCGATCCGATTTGGGTAGCAAGACGAATTCGTTGTGCCTCTCCACCAGATAATGTTCCAGCCGAACGACTCAGTGTTAAATAGTCCAATCCGACATTGGAAAGAAAACCGAGCCTACTCTCGATTTCTTTTAAAACCAATCGAGCAATCTGTCTTTCTTTCTCAGTAAGATCGAGAGATTCAAAAAAAGAAAGTGCTTCTGCGATTGTCAGTCTTGTAACGTAATCAATGTTTTCATTACCTACTTTGACATGAAGCATTTCTTCCTTCACACGTGCACCCTTACAAGCAGGGCAAGATTTGGTACTCATATACCCTTCCAATTGTTCTCGAACCATATCTGACGCGGTTTCTCGATGGCGTCGAGCTAAATTGTTCACTACGCCCTCAAAAGTGGTATGTGTATCACGTGAAAATCCCATATCATTTGTATATTGAAACCGGAATCGCTCTTTAGATCCATACAAAATGAGTTGCTGTTGATCTTCTGGTAATTTTTCAAACGCTTTTGTTTGGCTGATCCCAAAGTGTTTGCAAACAGAATCGAGCAATTGACTATAGTAGTTACTAGTAGAGCTAGCCCAAGGCTCAATAGCCCCTTTGCTGATCGACAATTTCGGATTTGCAATCACCAGATTTGGATCAATTTCCATTCGATTCCCTAGCCCATCACATGTTGGACAAGCACCAAATGGACTATTGAAAGAGAACATACGAGGGGTGAGTTCCGGGATGCTGTATCCACACTCGGCACAAGCGAGATTTTGACTAAACAACATTTCTTCCCCATCAATCACATCAATTAAAACTTCCCCTTCTGACAATCGTAAAGCCATTTCTACAGAATCTGTCAATCGTGAAGTAATCCCATCTTTGATGACCACACGATCGACGATAACTTCAATCGAATGTTTTTTATTCTTTTCTAGCTTTTCTACTTCACTGAGTTCTTGAATCTCACCATCAATACGGACGCGAACAAAACCTTGTTTTTTAATGTCAGCCAAAATCTTTTCATGCTCGCCTTTTTTGCCTTTGATGATAGGTGCAAGAATTTGAATTCTTGTTTTCTCAGGTAATGCGAGAATATGATCCACCATTTGTGGTGTCGTTTGGGAGGTGATCTCTGTTCCATGTCGAGGACAAAACGCATGACCAACGCGAGCAAATAACAACCGGATATAATCATAGATTTCTGTGACAGTCCCAACGGTAGACCGAGGATTACGGCTGGTTGTTTTTTGATCGATAGAAATAGCAGGAGACAAGCCCTCGATACTATCCACATCTGGTTTATCCATCTGTCCCAAAAACTGCCTTGCATAGGCAGAGAGCGATTCTACATATCGCCTCTGCCCTTCCGCATAAATGGTATCAAATGCAAGAGAAGATTTACCGGAACCACTAAGACCAGTGATAACAACCAACTTATCTCGAGGGATCGTCACATCTATATTTTTTAGATTGTGGACACGAGCTCCACGTATCTCAATATTTTCAATCGCCAAGCCTTAGCCCCCACTTTCTGCTTGCAACTCAATGAGTAAATCGCGCAATTCAGCAGCTCGTTCAAATTGCAAATCTTTGGCTGCTTGTTTCATCTCTTTTTCCATTCTCTGCAAGAGAAGTTGTCGTTCTTTTTTCGTCATTTTCTTACCTGTTGTACCATATGTCGCTTTTTCTTCTGCTACTTTCGTAGTAGCTTCTATTACTTGACGAATTTTCTTTTGAATCGTCATCGGAGTGATGCCATGTTTTTCATTATGGGCAATTTGAATCGATCTACGACGTTCGGTCTCTTCTATTGCTCTTTGCATGGAATTCGTGATTTTATCCGCATACATGATAACTTCCCCATTGGAATTACGGGCTGCTCGTCCAATCGTCTGAATTAAAGAACGCTCGGCTCGCAAGAAACCTTCTTTATCTGCATCGAGAATAGCAACAAGGGATACTTCTGGAAGATCCAGTCCTTCCCTTAATAAATTGATGCCCACCAGCACATCAAATTCACCCAGACGAAGATCTCGTAAGATTTCCATCCGTTCGATCGTTTTAATATCTGCATGTAAATAACGTACTCGTATACCGATTTCTTTGAAGTAATCCGTCAAGTCTTCCGACATTTTCTTGGTCAATGTTGTAACCAATACACGCTCGTCACGTTCTACTCGCTTATGGATCTCTCCAATAAGATGATCGATTTGGCCTTTGATCGGTTGAATATGAATCACTGGATCAAGTAATCCAGTTGGCCTAATGATCTGTTCTACCATCTCTGGTGTTATCTCCAATTCATAAGGTCCTGGAGTAGCAGAAACAAACACAATTTGATTGATCTTTCCCTCAAACTCGTCGAATTTCAATGGTCGATTATCTCGAGCAGAAGGCAAACGAAATCCATGCTCTACCAACATGTTTTTCCGAGCTTGGTCCCCATTAAACATGGCGCCAATTTGCGGGATAGACACATGTGACTCATCGACTACCATTAAGAAATCGTCAGGGAAGTAATCAATCAGTGTATAAGGAGGCTGTCCTGCCTCCATGCCAATTAAATGTCGAGAATAGTTTTCGATTCCGGAACAAAATCCTATCTCGCGCATCATCTCCATGTCATACTGTGTACGTTGTTCCAATCGCTGTGCCTCTAAAAGTTTTCCTTCACTTTTAAAGAAAGCTAACTGCTCTTGCAATTCGGCTTCGATATCTTTCAACGCTCTCTCCATAACCGTGCCACGAGTAACATAGTGAGAGGCCGGAAAAATAGCGACATGTTCTCGTTCTCCAATAATCTCTCCTGTCAATACATCAATCTCGCGAATTCGCTCGATCTCATCACCAAAGAACTCCACCCGTACAGCTTGTTCACTCCTTGAAATAGGGAAAATCTCGATGACATCGCCTCGAACTCGGAAAGTACCACGAGTAAAATTCATATCGTTCCGGTTATATTGGATATCCACCAATTTACGCAGTACTTCATTGCGTTCTTTTTCCATTCCTACACGAAGAGACAATACCAAATCCCGATATTCAATCGGAGAACCCAAGCCATAAATACAAGAGACACTCGCGACGATGATGACATCTTTCCGTTCAATCAAAGCACTAGTCGCTGAGTGTCGCAATTTATCAATCTCATCATTAATAGAGGAGTCCTTTTCAATAAAGGTATCAGACTGAGGAATATAAGCCTCAGGTTGGTAGTAATCATAGTAACTCACAAAATACTCCACCGCATTATTAGGAAAAAACTCTTTTAGTTCCCCACACAACTGAGCTGCCAATGTCTTATTATGGGCAATTACGAGTGTTGGTTTATTTACTTTTGCTATTGTGGAAGCAATGGTAAACGTTTTACCAGTACCTGTTGCTCCTAGCAATGTTTGATGTTTCTTTCCTGTTTGAATACCATTTGTTAATGCTTCAATTGCCTTTGGCTGATCACCATTTGGCTCAAACTCAGATACCATCTGAAAAAGTTGTTCCATTCTTCTCACCATCCAATCTGTTTCCAATTTTATCTATATCAATATTTGTTTTCTCATCACGCAACATCCATCATTATAACATATTTTTGCTGTCAACTGAAAACATTCGTTCCTCTAAAAGAATGAGGAAATGGAATAGTTATTAACATCTATCAAAGGTATAAATCCGCTATTCTCCTGCTCATCTACTATTTCGAAACTTACCATACAAAAGCAATGGTTCAATTTCCTTTGTTTATCAAGTGTACACGCTTTTCTCCAACATAAATGTAAACACTAAGAACCATGAATACTCCCTCCACTTTACACTCTCATGAGTGTTAGAAGCGGGGGTTTCTAACGTACCAAACCAAAAATCGGATCGTTTCACGTTAGTGGGGTTGACACATTGGCGGCCTACACACGCCCAACCCCTCTATACCGTCTGTCATGAAATTCATGCATTCAGTACTTCTTTTACACCACTTTTGATTGTGGATTCCAAACATTTACTGTTTGGATATCAAATCGCCCATCTTCGTTTTGATGCAAGTATGCTTTCTTCAAGATGTTTGCAGCACCATTTACGTCCGCATTTAACCACTTTCCTTGTTTTGTTTGGTAGAGTCCTCTTTTGATTCGTTTCCCAGAAAATAGCTGTTTACTATCGTTTTCGCCATAGGTAGGAATCGGATCATGGTCTACGAAACTAGCTTTGGAGGTATACGATTCTTCCATCGTCACCACGTCTATTCCTTTTTCCATCGCTTTGTATTCGATCATCCGAATCAACCGATGGTGTGGAACATGGACAAAGGATTGATTGTTTCGTTTTCCTAGTCGGGATGCTTGTTTCCAATCCTTGTTCCTCCCAATGATGATGGTATCCACTTTTTCCGATATTGCTAGATTCACGATATGAAAACTTGCTTTGTGAAAGATATCTTTGAGTTTCTGCTGTCTTTTTTGATGGATTCGTTCCAGTCTTTTGGAGATAAAGGAACCTTCGCTTGGATGCTTTCCTTGTCGGAGTCTGCTTACATAATATGCTTTTCTTTTGTTGTAGTATTGATTGATGGATTTGACATGCTTGCCCTTGACTAATAGGGGTGCGGAGCCCGTATTGGTCACCATGGTTGCAAGGTTTTCTATCCCCAAATCAATCGCCATCAGGTGGTTTGTTTCGGTTCTTTTTGGTAGTTCCAACGAAACTTCTACTACGATTTCCAATATGAATTGCCCATATTTTGGAATGATACGAACTTGTTTGAGCTTTCCTTTTGTTACACCAAGTTTTCCAATATTTAACCGTTTCTTTGTTTTCGGGAATTTTAAAAATTTGTTCTCTTTCACTACACAATCTTGATTGGTAAACAACACTTCTTTTTGAGGAGAATCACTATATTTCGGGATTTTTGGTCTCCCTCGGAACACAGATGGGTCTTGTTTGTAGGTTTGTAAACTACCAAAATAAGATTTCCAGTTCTGAAAGACGGTTTTTATCACCCATTGACTCGTTTGCGTCGGAAGAGAACGGTAGTCGTTTTGCGCCATTGCTTTAAACAAACTATCTAAAAAGGGGTAATCCATATACGGATTATCTTTCGAAGGGAGCTGAAATAGGTTGCATGTTCCTTCTTTTCGTTGTTCGACTGGCTTTGTTTTTTCTCTGTCCATTCTTTTTTGGTAAGCAGCTAGTCGAACCTCATTCATTTGATCTAGTTTGTGTTTTATGGTTTCCAGCACTTCTCTTTGTAAAGGTTGGAGCTTTTTCTCTTGCGTATGTGCAGTGTATACTTGCCGGATGTAAAAATTAGTCGTGTTATACATCTTTTTCGCGTTCTGACCCATTTCTTGAAAGTACGCATACATTCTGTGTCCTTTTTTTATCCAAATTTGATACGTTTTGTAGTGTGCTTCCAACGTGTTTCACCTCCCTCTTTCGTTCTATTTCAACACGAATTTACATTCCCCTTTTTTTCTTATCAGACACCAGCATTACCTTTCAGCTTACGCTGAACTGAAATTCACCTCCCACTTAGCTATACTTGATGTGGGAGGTGAATTTCAGAAAACTGATAGAAACTGATAAAAATATAGATTACAATCCAGCAATAGAAAACTATTTTTTAAAAAAACTGACATTGCCTAATAAGGAGGAAAAATATGGATTACCGTGTGCAATTCGATTTTTCAGTAGAGTTTACCAATGGCGGTGGGATTCAAGGCCAAGATTTTCGACTAGATATTGCTGAAGACGATATTGCGGACGAAGTATTGGTAGAATATATTGTCCAAGATATGCGGCTATTGATGGTCGGTAAGGTTAGAATTTTAAATAAAACCATCATACAAGAGAAACACAAACGCAAACCCATTGACAGCGATCTCCTCTCCCAGCGAAAATACATCGATCTTAGTCATACCATACACGATGGATTGATCACCCACAAAGGATTGCCTGCACCATTAATATGTGACTATTTGAGCAGAGAAAAATCAAAGAAATATTATGCAGAGGGAACTAATTTTCAGATTGGTAAAATCGAAATGATCACCAATACGGGTACATACCTCGATTGTCCATTTCATCGGTATGAAGATGGAAAAGACTTATCTCAAATTCAGTTACAACAACTAGTAGACTTGGATGGAATCGTTGTTTCTGTGGACTATAAAGTTACCAAGGAAATCCACGCTGACTACTTCCGAAATTTAGAATTACGAGGACGTGCCGTGCTTGTACACACCGGTTGGGACACCTTTTGGAATAAAGAAAACTACCTAGTAGATCATCCCTATTTAACCGAAGATGCGGCACAATATTTAGCAGATTGTGGAGTGAAATTAGTAGGAATCGATTCGATGAACATTGATGATACAAGAGGAAATACAAGACCTGTACACTCCGCCCTACTTGGTCAAGAAATACTCATTGTGGAACATCTCTGCAATCTAGGAAAACTTCCAAAAGAAGGATTCACCTTCACGGCTGTTCCTCCCAAATGGCTAGGAGTTGGCACTTTTCCGGTTAGAGCATTTGCTAAGTTAGATTAACCTTTTCAAATATAAAATAGCTATTTCTGTCCATTAGAAGCCCGCGACAGAGGGACGGTTCTTTTGTCGCAAATGAGTACCCAAAAGGACAATCTCACAAATAGTAGATTCAGACTGGTTACATCCCTTTAACATGTAAATCAAAATGGAATGGGCGTTATACTTTAACACTCAAAGTTTTGAGATTTTTGTTAGTGAGTTATTATAGTTTCAAATAATAGAATATAACTTCTTCCTCTTCTTCATTTCAACATGCGACAAGAGAACCGTCCCCTTGTCGCGCATTTGTGCATATAAAAAACGGCTTTTCCTTGGTATTCAATCAAGGAAAAGCCGTATAATGATAACCTTTTTGTTATTGTCTGTATATTGGATCTGCCCCAACAATCCCCAAATGTTTGGGGTCTTTCTCATAGATGGCTCGTTGGAGAAAATGACTGTCGTGCTGTTCATCCAATACTTCTAACTTACAGAAAGAAGACAGGGAAACAGCTTGCTCCAAATCCGCTGCGGTCTGAATCCGAACACCATTGAGTCGATGGATAATGTCTCCTGTCTTAATCCCTAAAATAGCAGCAGGGGTCTGCGGGAGTACAGCGAGTACCTTTAAACCTTTTTCATCGGAGACGAAAAGAGGTACCTTTCGTCGTTCCATGAATCTACTCCATAAGTACATCATCTCATGACCAAACAGAGCAAAGATCGCTGCTACCCAAATCCACGCACTTTGCATCGTCGCAATCCATAACAAGACAGATAAAACAGCTGCATAGATGAGTGTAAGCGTAGAAATCATACGCTTTTTCTGTTTGAGTGGTTTGGAACACGTTTTACTGGCAAACCCAATCATGATGGGCAATGGTAGCCATCCGGCCGGAGTGAGAGCAACAAAAGAAATGGGCCATGCTTTTGCTAATAAATAAGCCGGGACTGTCTTTCCAGATATATGATCAAGTCGGACTGGTGTACTAGAGATTGATCCTTCCGCCCGAATTAGTATCCATTCCAAGAAGTGTGTAAAACCTACAATATAGAGCCAGTTTAATACCGAAAATCGTTCTATAACGTAATACCACTTCACTAATCCTACCGGGAGAACGGTAATGTGTAGATAAGGTAACAGCAAATGAAGCAAAGATATAAATCCTACGGAATAAGCAATACAGGCAAAACGTCGCCGAAATACAGCAAAACAGATGGTAATAATCCAAACCAAAAGAAGTTCTTCTTTTGAAAGGATGAACAAAAAGGAGGATAAAGCAAAAGACAGGATAAAACCCATCAAAACACCATAAAAACAGGTTCGTAGTATCGTTGGCAATGGCGCCTCTACTATTTGTCCAAAATGTTTCCGCTCTAAGAGGTTGGTATAAATGGTGAAAAAAATAGGAAGTAATAAGGCGATCAACCAAAGTGGCTCTGTCCATAGATATATCCAAGTTTTTACAAACTCCAGATGCAATGAAAAACCCCCTCTAGGTAGCAACATCATCTAGAGGGGTTTCGACATAAGTACCAATTATTCCTTTTTGTTCATTGTTTATTCACTACTATGTTCCAAAAATTGGATAGCAGTCTGCAATTGTTTATCGTTTTTTGGATCTCGCAAGAGGCTGGTATAAGCAATACCTAGATATTTCACTGTTTGAGCATCCAATAGCCCATTATCTGGGATATCATGGCTCTTTTGGAAATTTTTTAAAGCTGTCTCTGTTTGAGTATCGAAATATCCATCCATTCTTCCAGGTTTAAAGCCTAATGCGTCCAATATCAATTGCATGTTTTTTACATCTGTCCCATTACTGTCTTTTTTCCAAACTTGCTTACCTTCTGGCAAGTGTGCTTGTGCAAAGGAAAATGGAGCTATATCAATATTAGGGGACAATCCTTTCGTACCACCGTGTTGATCGATCCAAATCCCTTTTGGAGTCAACCATTTGGCTATTGTCAGTTTGAGATTACTACCATCTGTAAACTCAATACTGGATTGCACACTACCTTTTCCATATGTTTTTTGACCAATTACGCTGTACCCACCTGATTGTTGAAAAGCTGCTGCCATAATCTCAGCCGCACTAGCACTGCTTCCATCAACCAAAATGGTTATCGGATAAGATTTTAATTCTTTCGCTTTAGCGCGATATACCTCTTTATTTCCTGCTTTATCTTGTGTACTTACGATAATTTTTCCTTCTGGTAAAAGCTGTTCACACATTTTTACCACCACAGATAATAAACCACCAGGATTGCCACGAAGGTCGATAATAAGCCCCTTCATCTTTTGTTTTTCTAACTGTGCAAGAGAGGTGAAAAATTCTTTGTCTGTCGTCTGAGAAAACTGTGTTATACCCACATACCCAATCCGATTATCTAGCATTTTATTGCTAACGGTTTTTTGTGGAATATCTTTTCTCACTGCTGTAATACTAAAGGGGGCACTTCCGCCTCGAACAACTTCTAATGTTACTTTTGTTCCTTTTGGTCCTCTAATTTTGGATACAGCCTCATTTAATGTCAAGCCAACGATGCTTTGTCCGTTCACTTTACGAATTTGATCATTTACTCTCAGTCCTACATGTTCTGCTGGAGAATCTTTTACAATGGATTCGATCGTTACTTGTCCATCTTTTAAGACAACACCTGCTCCAATCCCTGAGAAAGAAGAGTTCATGATGGAGGATAAAAATTGTTTTGCCTCTTTGGGATTCATATACTCCGAATGTGGATCACCAAGTGCTTGGATCATTCCCCTCAATGCTCCATCCATTAAGGCTTGCTCCGATATCGGTCGAACATAATTTCCTCGAATAGTGTCAAATGTCTTCTTTAATTTTTCTTCATAATTTTTATATGCATCTGATTTACTGGTTACTTGGTTTGGCATAGTGCCTGTCTCTTCATTCATAAAGAACAATGCAGTTAACAAACTACCCAAAGCCATTGCGGCTGCTACCATAAGTGCAACTGTTCTACTACGAAAAGTCATATTTCCAGCCCTTTCTTCCTCAACAACAGTATGGTCCAATGCCTTTTCTATATAAACCTCAAACAGAAACGCACAGGATAACCCGTCCATTTTGGTTCTACTCTAACATATTCCTTTCGTTTGAGAAATAGAAGGAGGACATCTTTAACGCATTAAGGCGTTTGCAGATGTCCTTTTTCCTTTTAGCTTTATCTGATTATATTAGCCTCCAAAAAATTTCATCGGATCTTTGGCATCCGGTTTTGCTCCGTGACCAATTCGTACCTCAAAGTGTAAGTGGGGTCCAGTGGAACGACCATTGTTACCAATTAGAGAAATAATTTCTCCCTTACTTACATCTTGTCCTATTTTTACTTTCACTTGGTTAGGCCAACTATGTGCATATCTTGTATAGAAAGGTAAACCACCATACTCCCCATGATAGATAGTTATTAACCAACCATATCCAGAAGATACCCTGCTTTCTACTACCACTCCATCTGCTGCCGCAGCATAAGGTATGTTAATTTTACCTTGTGTTCCAAAATCAATCCCCTCATGCGGTTTGCCCCATCGGAATTTAAAGCCCGATGTAATCGGATAGCCAAGTGGTTTTTGCAGTGGACCAGTATAAGCAAACTTCAATTTACCACTACTGATCAACTCTTTATTGATCGAGATCAATTCGGTTTCGTTGGCATCCTCCATACCTTGGAGTTCTTTTAACTTCGATTTATCTTTTTTTACGATTTCCATTATTTTATCAAAAGCAGCTTTTGACTTTTCTACTTCTTTTTGCTGCTTTGCAACCAGCACATTTAACTCGTCTATCTTTTTCTGCACTTCAGCAGTAGCTTTTTTCTTTTCTTCTAATAGCGCGTAATCTCGCTGAGCAACAAGGCGAACCATTTCAAATCTAATTAGGAATTCATTAAAGTTATCCGCTTGGAGTAGGAGTGACATATGTCCTGTCTCGCCATTTTCATAAAACTCACGGAGTCGCTGATTGAATTTCTTTTGATATAATACTTCCTTTTCTTCTGCATCTTTCTTTTGAACTTCTACTTCATCTACTTTTAACTGAAATTTATCGATTTCCTTTTGGCTCAGTTCCATTTGATCACTGTATTTTTCCAGTGTCTTATTGCCTTTGGTAATGGATTCCATTACTTTCGACTTCTGTTGCCGAATCTCCAATAACTCTTCTCTTGTTGTTTTCGCATGTCCCTCATTGCTACCTACAATCGTACTTGCACAAACCAAGATAGCCATCGTAGCTGTGAGTATTCGCTTTGTATTTTGCAACTAAACGTCCTCCCAAAAGTGTAGCTAACTAAGATATGTATGGCATTGGATCAACAGCTTTTTCGTTAAGATGGACTTCAAAATGAAGGTGTGATCCAGTAGAACGTCCGTTGTTTCCAATATCAGCAATCCATTGGCCTTTTCTTACATGATCCCCAACAGATACTTTCACTGTGCTACGATACATATGCCCGTATAAAGTAGACAATCCATTGGAGTGTTTGATGACAATATAATGTCCATATCCATCTGGATCTGACTTTGATAGAATGACTACTCCTGAATCCGCAGCATAAATTTGTTTTCCTGCATTGTCATCCATATCAATTCCTTTGTGTTGGCGGCCCCAACGATAACCAAATTTAGAAGTAATCGTTCCTTTTGCTGGTTTCATCAATCTTCCTGTACCATAATTACCGTTATATTGTTGGGATGCGATTTTTTCCAATCTTTCTTGCTCTTTGATTGCTGCCTCTGTTACTTCTTCATCGTGCTGGATATTCTTTAGTTCTTTACTCAGGTTTTTTGTTTTGCTATCCATTTCATCTAACTTTTTCTTTTCTTGAGCGAGTAATGGCTGAATTTTTGTACGTAAAACTTCAATTGATTTCTTTTTATCAGTAATGGTTTTAGAGGTGTTTTTGTATTCTTGTAACAAATTACTATCTTTCATCACAATTAGGCGAATACCTTCCACCCGAGTAAAAAATTCAGAAAAAGTTTTTGCCGATAATAACTGAGCCATGTAACCCATCTCACCTGTTTGATAGAGATGGATCACTCTCTCTTTTATTTGTTTCTCTTGCTCCTTGAGTAATTTCTCATTGGCTAGGATGTCTTTGTTGGCTTGTGCCAATTGGGTATCGTACTCATCCATTTTCTTTTGGATAGGAGCAATTTCTTTTTTTAATTTATTTAGTTCAATTTGGGCTTGTCCAAGTTGTTTATGTTTGGATTGTTCATTTTTTTGAAGTTCTTTTAACTTTTCTTGTTGCTTTGTTTTTGTTGAAGGTGCTGCTTGGACTTCTGTAACCCATACACTTAAAGCTAGACACACAGACAGACTAGCAATAAATATGCGTTTCATATAATCCCCCCACGTTCTATGGTGTCAAAATTTTATATTTTGAGGAACTTGCGAACGGAGAGCAAACTACCAGAAATTCCGATTAATGCACCTAAAATAAACGTACTTACTGCTAAGTAAGCTCCCAATGCAGAAACTGGCATCATCTGAATAACGGTATATGCTGCCCCTGAATTTATCGTATTGAAAAATGCTTGATATAAGATGAGAAGAATACCAATCGGTAAAATAGCCCCTGTCATCCCGATAAAAGCCCCTTCAATGAAAAACGGCCAGCGGATAAACCAGTTACTTGCACCTACAAGCCTCATCACTTCAATCTCTTTCCGCCTTGCAATAATTGTCAATTTAATCGTATTGGAGATAAGAAATGCAGCCAATACAGATAATGCGACACCAAAAATCAAGATAACATTTCGAACTACGCCCGAAAAACCGAGCAGAGTTTGTGTTACGCCACCACCAGAGTCCGCAGCTACAACACCCTCAATCGCCTTAGCCTGAGTTTCCAGCTCTTTTACTTTTTTCGGATCACTTGGTTCGATGCGAATGATATCAGGTAATGGATTTTGGTCACCCGATTTAAGGCCATCTATGAAGTTAGCGTCTCCCCAGCTCTGCTTCATTTCTTCTAACCCTTTATCTTTTGGCACCAAGTCTGCATTCTTAACAAGTGGATTTTGTTTGATCTTGTTCAAAATCTCTGTCTGTTTTGCTGGTGGCATGTTATCTTGCAGGGAAGCACGCACAGCGAGTTGTTTGTCTAATTCTTTGGTTAGATAATTGATGTTAAATGCAAAAATAAGGAACACACCAAAAATCAATAGTGTAACAGCTACTGTCCCCATTGCCGCAAAGCTCATCCATGAATTCTTCATGATTCCGCGATACGCTTCGCGAAAATGGCGACTTATGGTTTCAATCTTCATAACCGTATTCGCCCTCCAATTCGTCTCGCACAATCACGCCTTGTTCAATTGCAATAACACGTTGGCGCATCGTATTCACGATTTCTTTGTTGTGTGTTGCCATAACAACGGTCGTTCCACGTGCATTGATCTCTTCTAGCAAATACATAATATCCCAAGAGTTCTCCGGGTCTAAGTTCCCGGTAGGCTCATCCGCAATAATAAAGGTCGGATTATTAACAATTGCCCGGGCAATAGATACCCTTTGCTGCTCTCCACCAGAAAGTTGGGATGGCAATGCCTTCATCCGATCACCTAATCCTACTAATTCCAAAACTTCTTGAACACGAGGTTTCATCTCACGTTTGGGAGTTTCCACTGCTTCCATTGCAAATGCAACATTTTCATAGGCAGATAGATGTGGCAGTAGTTTGTAATCTTGGAATACAACACCGATCCGGCGTCTCACATACGGAATTTTCCAGTCTCTTACACGTTTTACATTTACACCATTGATTAACACAACGCCATGTGTCGGTTTTTCTTCCCGGTACATGAGCTTGATAAAAGAGCTTTTCCCTGCACCACTGGGTCCTACTATATAGACAAATTCACCTTGGTCTACTTTCACGTCAATCCCACGTAGTGCTTCAATACCATTGGGATAAACTTTCCACACATCGTGCATTTCTATCATAAAATCACCTTCCGTTTTAGCACAGCATTTGTCGTTAGCGATTTTGCCTATCACTTAGGATAGGTAGTTCAGGTATTTCTCGAAATGTTCTCGGTTTCCTCTTTTAACAGAAATAATAGACATGTAATAAATATTTTCATTTCAACCCTACATAATTTGGCAATATGAAAAAGAGAGATTGTTCATATATTACCAAGCATTGTTTTTTGCAGTTATGAATTTAATAAAATCATCTTACTACAAAGCGAGACTTGTGCCCTTGTCTGTGGTACATAAGTGCAATATGCCTCTGTCCCCGTTTTAAAGGCTTGTGGGCAAGTTTTCTTTAAGAGTAATAGGGATGTACTGCCTAAAAACCTGTTTTCTATTATAGCATCATTCTTTACGTTTCCTAGACTAATATTTTTCTAAATGATGATATATTCAAACTTGACAGCAAAAATCTCCAGTATTAAGAATACTTACTGGAGATTAATTATAACAGATCTTCACTGTTTCATGGTTGGCAAGAAACACCAGCTATACAAGTCGAGTAAGCTCTTGGGCCTCTTGAACAGATTGCAACCACTGATTAGTATGATCAATATATTGTTTTCGTCGGCTCAACTGAACTTGCACTTGCTCCCTTGCTGTTCCACCTTCACTCTTCCTTGCTTCTACTACCTGTTCTTCAGCGAGGAACATGTAAATATCTTCTTGTACAATAGGAGAAAATTGTTGGTACTCATCCAAGGTTAGCTGCAATAAATATTTTTGCTCTGAAATCGCATAGAGTACAGTCTTTCCTGTAATCTCATGTGCTTCACGAAATGGAATACCTTTCGACGCCAAATAATCTGCAAGATCCGTAGCATTGGAATAACTCTGTTGTATATTCTGTAGCATTTTTTCTTTTTTGACCACCATGGTGTCTATTACTGCGGACATCAAAATAAGACAATTTTCTGTCGTCTCGACTGCATCAAATAATGCTTCTTTGTCTTCTTGCATATCTTTGTTAAAGCTCAGTGGAAGAGCTTTAAGCATCGTCAAAAGCCCCATTAATCCCCCAAATACTCTCCCTGATTTACCTCTGACTAACTCAGGAATATCTGGATTTTTCTTTTGTGGCATCATACTGCTGCCAGTGCAATAGGCATCATCCAACTCGACATATTGAAACTCTTCGCTGGACCAGAGAATTAATTCTTCTGCCAAACGCGTCAGGTGCACCATAATCAAAGAACATGCAGACACCAACTCTACGATGTAGTCTCTATCACTTACAGCATCCATACTATTTTCATAGAGATTAGCAAAATGCAAACGATCTTTCACATAATGACGATCAATGGGAAACGTAGTTCCTGCAATCGCACCTGCACCGAGTGGGCACATATCGGTACGTTTGTAACTATCGATCAACCGTCCCATATCTCTTTCCAGCATCCCTGCATAAGCGAGTAAATGATGGGCAAATCTCACTGGTTGTGCACGTTGAAGATGGGTATATCCAGGCAGCAATGTATCGATATGATTGTCTGCTTGTTGCAAAAGAGCATTCGACAACATCACAAGTTGTCCCACAAGTTCTACTGTTTTTCTTCTCGCGAAGAGATGGACATCTAATGCACTTTGGTCATTTCTACTTCTCCCTGTGTGTAATTTTCCACCAACAGGTCCAATGAGATCAATCAACATCTTTTCGATATTCATATGAATATCTTCATGTTCTACAGAAAAAGCAAGTTCGCCTGTTTTTGCTCTTTCCAATAACGTTTTTAATCCTTCTTTAATCGTTTGTGTTTCTTTTACTGTTAATATTTCACTTGCGCCAAGCATCTCCACATGAACAATACTGCCAATGATATCTTCTATTACTAGTTTTTGATCAAAGGATATCGATGCTTGAAACTCAAGCGCTAGTTGATCCGTCGTTTTGGTAAAGCGACCTCCCCAAAGTTTCATCACCTTTCACCTCGTCTTCGTGTATAGTTGCATAAATATGCGTAGGTAATCCCCATAATTTGATAAATCCAATTGCTGCTTGATGGTCAAAGGTATCATCTGTGGAATAAGTCGCTAACTGCTCATTATACAAGGAGTGTTCGGACTCTCTACCTGTCACAACAGCAGTACCTTTGAACAATTTCACCCGTACGTTACCAGATACAAACTTTTGTGTTTCATCAACAAAGGCATCCAAAGCTAGTTTGAGTGGTGAGAACCAAAGGCCATCATATGCAAGCTCCGCCCATTTTTGTTCGATCGAAGGTTTAAAACGAGCGACATCACGGGTTAAAGTAAGGTACTCCAGCTCTCGATGTGCAGTAATCAACGTAATTGCTGCTGGGCATTCATACACTTCACGTGATTTGATCCCGACTAAACGATTTTCAACATGGTCAATTCTCCCCACACCATGAACACCTGCAATTTGATTCAAAGTAGTGATCAATTGATGCAAAGGAAGTTCTACTCCATCCAATGCAGTAGGAATTCCTTTTTCAAACGAAATCGTTACTTCTGTTGCTTCGTTTGGTGTTTGCTCGATGGATTTGGTCAGTTCATAAGCGCCTTCTGGTGGAGCTGTCCAAGGATTTTCCAGTACTCCACACTCACAGCTACGGCCCCACAGGTTTTGGTCTACACTATAAGGATTATCGAGATCAATTGGAATTGGAATATTATGCTCTTGTGCATATTTGATCTCTTCATCGCGAGACATCGCCCATTCTCTAACTGGCGCAACTACTTTCAGTTTTGGATTGAGTGCTTGCACAGATAGATCAAAGCGTACTTGGTCATTCCCTTTTCCTGTACAGCCGTGTGCAACCGCGACCGCACCTTCTTGTTCTGCTACTTGCACCAAAATTTGTGAAATCAATGGGCGGGACAATGCTGATACCAAAGGATACTTTCCTTCATACATCGCATTTGCCTTTAATGCAGAAGCAAGGAAATGTTTGGCATAATGTTCTTTTGCATCGACGACAATCGACTTAACTGCACCAACTCGTAAAGCTTTTTCTTTGACAAAATCTAAATCTTTGCCTTCTCCCACATCCAATGCCACTGCAATCACATCATATCCATAGTTCTCTGTTAACCAACGAATGGCTACAGAAGTATCTAAACCGCCAGAATAGGCGAGTACAATTTTTTCTTTACTCATTTTATCCGCTCCCTCAATTAATAAAAATTCATCTCAATGAGTTATTATACATGATAACGTAAAAAAATAGGGTAGAAAAGTTATTTTTTTTGTAAGTTATTCTTCATAATAGTTAGATGAATCATTTTAAACGACGCGGTGGATAGCGATTCTCTTGAATGAAATCAAAGAGAATTACTATCCACCACTATGACTGGGTCACTCCGGAGAAGTGCGGTCTGCTACTCGTTGGTCGCGTTTCGCTCCGCCGGGGTCGCGTTTCGCGTCGGCATGTCGGTCGTGTCACGCTCCGCCGGGGCGGCGCTTCGCGTCGGCACGTTGGTCGTGTCACGCTCCGCCGGGGTCGCGCTTCGCGTCGGCATGTCGGTTACGTTCCGCTCCGCCGGGGTCGCGCTTCGCGTCGGCGCGTTTCGCTCCGTCGAGGAGACCTTCGACTGCGTCGGGTTCGGCGTGGTCGTCGGCGAATAGCTATTGAAGAGGGCCATGACGGACATGCCGAACAGAATGATGGCCAGAATGATGGCCAGAAAGACCTTGGCGAACGTCTTAAGCACCTGATTTCTCCCAGTCACATACATCTCCTGGATGGAGATTCTTATATCTATCGTAAGGCAAAATAATCAAAAGGTAAATACTTATCCAAAAAATGACGCGGCGGTAGCCGCTCTCCCTGACAGAAGTCGGAAAGAGTAGCTACCGCCGTTGGTTCAGTCGTTGGCGCAGTTACCTACGTTCGCATCGTTACGACCATTGACGATCCTGTCATAGTGGCCGAATTTTATTTTTTGTAAGTTATTTTTTCAAAATAGTTAGACAAATCATGTTGAAGCACACGGTGGGTAGCGATTCTCTCGACCGAGATCGATAAGAACTACTACCCACCACTATGACTGGTTACTTCTTCGAAGAACCCTTCGCCTTGTCAGGCGTCGACGTCCAGCTTACTTGAAGTCCTTCGGGTTCGGCTTCTGGCTGTCACGCTTGTGGTAGAAACAGAAGACGAGCTGATCCTTGCTTCCCTTAACATACGCCAGAAACTCCATGCCGTTGTTGCCCGTGCACTGGTACTTCTCGTTCAGGAGCAGGTCCAGGTCGAGCACTGCCTTCTGCTTGGACTTCCTGGAGGGCTTGTAGCACTCCTGGTACTCGCGGCCCTTGTCCTTCCAGGTGGCGGCAAACTCGTTCTTCGTGCACTTGACAGTCGCCGCCTTGTTCTCCCAGGCAGCGATCACTCCCTGCTGATCCTCCGCAGGCAGAACCGGACCAACGTAGGAAGGCATCGAGCAGCCCGAGGTGAAGAGAGCGACAGCGAGCGCGATCGAGCCGAGGCCGAGAGACTTCTTGGAAATCATGGGTATACTCCCAGTCAACTACATCTCCCTTATGGAGATTCTTATTTCTATCGTAAGTCAAAGTGATCAAAAGGTAAATACTTACCCAAAAAATGACGCGGCGGTAGCTGCTCTCTCTGACAGAAGCGGGAGAGAGCGACTACCGCTGTTGGTTCAGTCGTTGGCGCAGTTACCTACGTTCGCATCGTTACGACCATCGTTGTCTTTCAGATCGTGGTCATCGTGAGGAAGACCGTGACTGTTGGACTTCGACGGACTCGGCTGGACGGATGTCTTTGGAGCATTCGCCATCACCATGGTAGAAAATTTATTTTTTGTTATATTATTATTCTAAATAATTAGATAAATCATTTTAAAGCACGCGGTGGGTAGCGGTTCTCTCGACCGAGATCAAGAGAATCACTACTCACCACTATGGCTGGTTACTGCTTCGGGTTCAGTGTGTCCATGAGCTTGAACTTCTTCGGGTCCGGCTTCTGGCTGTCGTGCTTGTAGTGGAAGCAGAAGACGAGGTCGTCGCGACCCACGACGTACGCCAGGAACTCCTGATTGGAGTGGTTGCATGTGTACGTGAAAATCAGGTCCAGATCGTACACCGGGTCCACCTTGGACGTCCGGAACGGCGTATGGCAAATCTGATCCTTGTCCTTGTAGACAGCGAACCCGTTCTTCATGCAATTGACGGTCGCCGTGCTGTTCTCCCAAGCTGCGATCACCGCCTGTTCCTTCTCCTTCTTTATCTTGTCCGAGGGAGGAACCACACTATAGGTGTCGTAGGTGGTCACCGAACAGCCCGTGGTGGCGAGAACGACAGCGAACACGACCGAGCCGAGTGTCGCGAGGGATTTATTGGAACTCATGGATTTCTCCCAGTCACATACATCTCCCGGATGGAGATTCTTATATCTATCGCAAGGCAAAATGGGCAAAAGGTAAATACGGGGCTTGGGACGAGGCTTCTCCGGAACGACTTCGAAGGCAACAGAAGAGAACCTGTTACCTGTATACACCTTCGAGCAATTCTTCTTGTCTCCGACTATGGCGCTGCACGAGACAGCAACAAGGAGAAATCCGAGGGCATAGAGCGGGATCACCCTACGCCCACGGTTTCCCTCGCTCTTGTAGCCCTTGTGCTGTGCCCTTTCATTGACAACTAAACTGACTTCATTATAATTTTTTCATTTATCCAACAAGCGTAATAGCGAAATACATAACGAAACGGGCAGCCTTCTCTTTGATAGAGATTACTACCCGCCTATTATTATACTTATAAATGATCTACACTATGGACTTATGTCCTTACTTGTTGTGACTCTGTAGAAATCAGAATTATATTTACTTAGCTAACAGAGATCTAGGAGATGTGTCCAACAGCGAAAGCCAGAAAATTACACTTGATGGTACTTTTATTTGTCCTTTCATCAACACAATCTGGAATCAATTTTATTTTTCTTCTTAATGAAGGCTTTTTTATTTTGAATTTAAGAGAAATTGTTCCCTAATTTTACAGAGGAAAATCATTTAAAAATCTCTTTAGGTTTATTTTATAGCACTCTACTTCTACCAGTAATTCACGACAGAAAAATGCTTATTTCCAAACAAAATGACGCGACGGTAGCCGCTCTCCCTGACAGAAGTCGGAGAGAGTGCTACCGCCGTTTGGGTCAGTTGTTCTCGTCGTTCTCGTTGTTCACGTCGTTCCCGCAGCTGTCCGTGGGCGCGGGGGTGGGGTTCCCGGCGACGTAGCCGTCATCGTCGCCCCCGATCTCGACGTCGATGTCACCCTTCTTGTAGGTGCCGTTCTTCCCCTTGTCCTTGGTGACGCCGCCGGAGCTGCTGGAGCCGCCGGTGTTGGGCTTGGTGAGGCTGCCGGAACCGCCGGAGCTGCTCGAACCGCCGGAGTTGCTCGAACCGCCGGAGCTGCTCGAACCGCCGGAGCTGCTCGAACCGCCGGAGCTGCTCGAACCGCCGGAGCTGCTCGAACCACCGGAGCTGCCACGACCGCCGGAGCCGCCGGAGACCTTGCCCACGTAGCCGACGTTCTCCATCTCGATCGTCTGCTCCCCGCCCATCGACTCGGTCGACTGGGTCGTCTGGGTCGCGCAGGGGTCGGGGTTGTTGTCGCTGGCACTGGTGCAACCGATGGCACCAGCGCTGAGCACGACGACAGCAGCGGTCGAAGCGAGAACCTTCTTCATGTCCATGAGATGTGTCCTTCCTGACACTGACACGTAACTGATCCGTACTGTAACTATATAATCTTTTTATATTCAAAACAAGTATAATCTTTCAAAAGTAACATCAAAGTACGACGAGGCGGGCAGCCCTCCCTTTGACTTTTGTCATAGAGATTGCTACCCACCTTTTTTCTCTAACTCTATTTCCACTTCCTCCGCTTCCAGCGATCCTCCAGCGGATGGGGATCGTGGTGGTGTTGCTTGTGTTCTTGTTTGACGTGCCCGATGAGCTGATGTGCCGTGGTCTTCCACGTATCCACACCTACCTGTTGCAGGCTGAGTACACACGCTACCAAGAGAGAAAGCAGAACATCGAGGAATATTTCGTGCCACCGTGCAGTCATTTCTTATTCTTTCTATGCGACGGCATCTGTCTCTTCTTCATCTTACTTTTCATTCGAAAGTCGTATAAGGGTCTATGTATTTTCTTATCCTATTGTTAAATAGATATTCATGGATTCTTAATAGAGAGCGCTTACTATAAATTTTTTGTATAGTTGTGTTCCACCTCTATTCCGTCTAAAATGGATGGTATGTTTTATTTAGGGGGGTTGCTTCACGTGATCCGCATACTTGCCTATCACAAATCCGGGGAAATCATAGAAGATTTGACTCTTGGAGATATCAAACAAAGAAGAGCTGAATTAGCTTGGTATTGGATTGATTTTAATGAACCGACATTAAAAGAAGCGAATGAATTATGCAGTCTTGGTTTTCATGATCTAGCCATACAAGATTGTCTTCATTTGCAGCAACGCACCAAATTGGACGACTATGATGATTATCATTTTTTTGTCGTGAATGCGATTGATAACAAAAGCTTAAAACCTAAAGAAATAGATATTTTCCAGCATCATCACTACGTAGTGACATTTCACTACAAACCACAGCCTGAAATCGATGCGGTATGGGAGAGAATGAAAACAAATCCTGATGCACAAGCACTTGGAAGTAGATTTATATGTTATAAAATAATGGATAAAATAACGGATTCCTTTTTTCCCATCGCGGAACAGTTAGAAGATCGATTAACGGTGCTCGGAATGCGTCCCGAAGTAACTGGCCGAATGCAAGAACAGATGAATGAATTATTTCATATTCGCCGTAGTTTGCTACAGCTGCGTCATGTTATCCATCCCTTGCGTGATCTTGTTTTTCGAATTACCCAATCCGGACACCTGTCTGGTAGTGAGGAAGAACGCCGCTATTATATGGATGTTTATGACTATCTCATCAAACTGGGCGCGATGATTGATTCAAGTCGAGAAATGGCATCCGATATTCGAGATAATCATATTTCCCTAAATTCCAATCGAATGAACAGGATCATGATGACAATGACTTTGTTCACAACCATTTTTATGCCATTGACCTTTATCGCGGGACTTTATGGAATGAATTTTGAGTATATGCCGGAAATACATTGGCGATACAGTTACTATGCCGTCCTTGGTATCATGCTGATCATTTCTATCATCATGCTCTTTTGGTTTAAACGAAAAGGATGGTTTTACAAAGAATGAAAAAAATAATATATGGAATCGTCCTAGCTGGAATGTTATCAAGTTGCTCCATGCTAGCAAATTCCAAACCAACACCAACAGAGACACAAACACCTACCAAACAAGTAACCAGTTCACCAACAACAGAAATCCCAACCGAAACAGAAGTACTAAAACTGTATCAAAAAAGTAAACCAAAAGAGTGGGGAGAAAACATCACAGGAGTAGTAAAAACACTCCCAACAAAGGACAAAGTGATCGCTCTTACCTTTGACGCTTGTGGTGGAAACCATGGGAGTGGAGTGGATAATGATATTATCCGTTATTTAATGGAGGAAAAAATCCCAGCTACCCTATTTATCAACGCTAGATGGATTGATGCAAATCCAAAAATATTTGCGGAACTTGCAAAAAACCCTCTCTTTGAGATTGAAAACCATGGTACAGAGCATCGACCACTATCTGTTACTGGTCGTAGTATATATGGAATTAACGGAACAAAAGATATCACCAACGTCTATCATGAAGTAAATGAAAATGCTCAAAAAATAAAAAAGCTAACAGGCAAATCTCCTGCATTTTTCCGCTCTGGAACCGCTTATTATGATGATGTAGCGGTCAAAATTGCCAGTGATCTAGGAGAAATCCCAGTAAACTTTGACATTATCGGCGATGCTGGGGCTACTTATCATGCCGGGCAGGTAGACTATGCCATGCAACAAGCCAAACCTGGCTCCATTGTTATCCTACATATGAATCAACCAAATGGAGACACAGCGGAGGGAATAAAACGATCTATTCCAAAACTGCTTAAAAAAGGATATCGATTTGTAAAATTACAAGACTACCTGTCATCAAAATAAAAAGCGCCTTCACTAGGAAGGCGCTTTTTTACATTACGTTACAGACAACGGCAGAAAATAAGATAAATCTACTGTTATTCCTTTATCCACACGCCCCATAATAGCGGATGGCTTACCACCTAATACAAAGGAACCAAATAATAACTTTCCTGTATAAGATCCATTTGACGTATCCACCGTTATGGTAGGAAGGTCTACTCTTTGTTGATAAACCATTGGTTGATTCCAATAGTGTTTTTCTTGATCTGCTTTCTCCAGTTCTCCATTTGCATCAAATAAAGAAACAGCACCGCCTTCTCTTCCGAAGAATGGTTTTTTGACATAGGCATGTATTCCATGAAACTCATTTTCCAAATAAGTCGGAAGACAATAAGTAGCGATAATTTCTCTTTCTTCTGGAGAGAAAAAAATATTTGATTCATATAAATTCCATATGAGTGCTTGTAGTGCTTTTGTTTGTGCGATAAATGCAGATGGTGGGTTTATGAGCGTGAGTTTTTTTCTTTTAACCAATTCTAATAGCTTTGGACCTATAGGAAACCCTTTTGTTGTACGATCTTTGGCCATTATTTCCAACGCATGCAGTCGATAAAGAACATCAATCGGTTGAAATTCTCCATTGGGTAATCTTGCAGTTAATTGCTGTCTTTTCGGATCATAAGCAAGTTGATTAATAGGAGAATAGATAGCGGATAAACCCGATTGTTCCAATAAAAACTTTGATGTTCCTTTATCTTCATCATCATCAGAATCACAGCAAAAAACGATATGTTTGGTTTCATAACCCTTTTCTTGGTAATACGAGATAAGACCTGTAAACGCTTGCTTAATATCCATTTTGGTACTAGCATTGATATCTTCTACTTGATAGTATTCACAAACTTTGCCGTTGGCATAAAATGCTTCGACTATATTGGTAGGCGTATCACTGTTAAATTCCAACATCTTTAACCCTTTTGGTGTATAAGCGAAATCAAATCTACCAATAGTTGTTACCGCTTTATAATCTGTTGATAGGGAGATCGCTTGCCACGTCTCTTTTGGATAACCTAGTTCTTTCCATAACTCTTCTGATCCTAGCCGCACTACTTCTGCGACCCTATAAAATATGCCTGATAATAATTTGGTAGCAAGCGAAATCTCTTGTTGTAACTCCCTATTAACAGATGCATAAGATGCTAACGCATACTCTTGACCATTCCAAATATCCCATGAAAATACATCTCTTATCGGTTCATATATATTTTCCCGATGTTTGTGATAATCACCCACCACTACTGGATGAGCTGTAGCTATCATAAACGATATATGCCTCCCGTTTACCATCGATCACAACATAGGAATTTGGGTTAATTGGATCAGAAGTATCGTCACAGTATAGGTCATTATTATTGTCATAGCAAAGAGTATAATCATCCAGATCATACTCATCTAAATCTCCACACCCTGCCAACAATAGCATGCTTGATGCGAAAAGCGTAACTACATACTTACTTTTTTTCATCCGTTTCCTCCCATTGTATGAGTTATGTCTTGTTTCTTTTGCTTACGTATACCTCCAGCAAGCAGTACTAACACTATTAATACTATATTTCCTGCGTAATGAATCCAAGGAAAATCTTTTATAAATTGATGAATGATTGGCTCTTCCGCAATCATTCCACCTGCTGTCCATGCTAAAACCGCAGATCCTATATATAAAATAATTGGGTATTTATCTACTAATTTTATAAATAATGTACTTCCCCAGATAACAATTGGGATACTGATGATAAGCCCTATTACAACCAGTAGAATGCTGCCATGTGCAGCTCCACCAACGGCCAAAACATTATCCAAACTCATGATTGTATCTGCTATGATGATCGTACGAAGCGCCGACCAAAAACTGCTACCTGCTTTCACATCGTCGTGATTATCGTTATCCGCAAGTAGATTATAGGAAATCCAGAGTAGGATAAGACCTCCTACCAAAAGCAAACCTGGTATTTTTAAGAGCCAAACGATCGTCACTGTTGCAATGATTCGAAGTGATATCGCACCAACTGTCCCCCATAAAATTGCCTTTTTTCTTTGTTCTATCGGCAGCTTGCGAGAAGCTAAACCGATAACGATAGCATTATCACCTGCTAAAACAAGATCAATCGCGATAATGGTAGCGAGTTGTGTTAAAAATGTAAGCGTGAATATTTCTTCCATTTTTCCCCTTCCTTTCCTAAGCATAATAAAAACCCTTACTTGCTAGCATTAAATAAAGCTAGAAGTAAAGGTCTCGCAAACAACATAAATGTTGCCAACAAAGCCGGAGATTTCTCTCGTAATGACGACTTTATTGTACAGCTACTCCCCTTTATCCCATAAAGGTGATATTATTTTCATCCTCATCATACTTGACAAGACCAAATCCGTCAAGTTGGTTCAAAATTTTAAAATTATATTGTATTTTTATTTTTTACTATTAATTTTCAATATATCCATAATTTCTACATATTTATGCTCTTGAGCCAACTGCAATGCGGTCTTTCCTGCTTTATTTTTTTTATCCAATACTGCTTTATTGGTTGCAAGAATCGCAGCAACACTTGATTTCTTTTGACTCGTCACAGCTCTCATCAAAGCAGTGTCTCCATAATCATCGACTGCATTTACATCTGCTCCACTGGCGATCAATAGTTGTACAGTAGAAAGATTTACTCGGTCTATAGCTATATGTAGCACTGGCTCTTTATACTTATCTTTGGCGTTAGGGTTCGCACCACTTTTGATGAGTTCTTTGACTTGTGTATAGTATTGTGATTCTATTGCCTCTATTAACAAAGGCTCATTATCCCTTTCCACCATATTTGGATTCAATCCATTGTCCAACATAGATTGAAATTGGTCTGGATTATCCAAATGCTCATAAGCAGCACTTTCTTTTTTATTATTTTTGATATCTAATTTTAACCCCTTAGCAACTAAATATTTAATGGTTTCATTTGCATTTGCTCTAATATCTTGAAATATCACATTTTCACCAGCAAAGTTAGTTGCATTTATGTCTGCTCCGGCTTTAACCAACAGATCTAATATTTCTACATTTCCCGTTTTTGCAGCATGCCAAAGTGCGGTCTCTCCGTTTTTGTCTATCTGGCTTACATTTGCCCCTAGATCTATCAAACAATCTACCATTGAAATATCTTCTCGTTCGATCGCTTTTTGTAGTAATGACATTCCGTCTTTATCTAGCGTATTTACATTCACTCGGTACTTGGCCAATAACCTCAGCCCATCCATGTCCCCAGACTCTACAGCATAAGTAATAGCAGTATTTTGATATTCATCACTCGTATTGGGACTCACACCTTTCTTCAGCAATAAATCCAATCGCTGATAATCGTGATCGTGTAAAGCATCCTGAAACGCTTGGATATCTTCTTTACTTACATTTTTGTTCCAATCATTTATTCCATCTTGGTCGTCTCCTCCTACATCATTCATCCAAATATAAACAATTGCAAATGCCAAGAGGAGTATGACAAAAATAACACTTCCGATTTTCCAACCCTTCATCCTATGACCTCACTTTCTTATCGTTATTTCCTGCCTCTATTATCACTTTTAATATGAATAAAAAAAACCACCATTTGCAGGTGGTTTAAAACATCCTCTTGGAACGTCGATTTGGAAAACGAGGTGCGGAATTATCCTCTGTACTGTTAGATGTAGTGGCATCTTTACGTAAAGAGGGATAAGCTGTTTTGTTTGTAGCTGAACGACGAACAGAAGAACGAGAAGTTGTTGTAGCATTTGTTGTATTGTTGTTGGAGCTCATAGGAGTTCTTCGTGCAAAAGAAGGACGTTTATTTGTAAGTGTGCTCTCGTCTGTTGTAAGTGCAGTAGTTCGCGATTGTAAAATATTCGATTTGAATTGCTGTCTGTTGAACTGACGATCCGATGCAAAGGAATCTTGAACGGCAGGAAGATTTAAATTTTCTTCTTCTGGTATCAGATCCTCGAAATCATCCTCTTCTTCTTGTTCTTTTTGTACATATTCTTGCTTTTCTAACTCCAATACATCTTCACGAGGTTGACGACGAGGCAAATGTTGGGATGCTTGCTTCCTCTGTTGACGAGCTAAAGTAGAACGTCTCACTTTTTCAACAGAAATACGGGTCGTATTGTCCAATTCTCCATCTGGAAAATACGTACCTAATTCGTCTACTTCTTTACTACGTTTACTACTTATTAGGGCTGATAATACAATAATAGCAACAACCACAAGTGCTACACCAATCCAAAAAATTGGACTCGTTACTAAACTCATCATGTTGTATCCTCCATTCCCTGGGAAATATTACTCTCCCTGAAAAGTTGGTTTCCTCTTCTCCAGAAAGGCGTCCATTCCTTCCAACCGATCCGCTGTTTGAAAGGTGAGCCCAAAGTAAGAGGCTTCTAGTTGTAATCCTTTTTCCAAAGGCATCTCTAAACCATTATGAATGGATCTTTTCATGTATTGTAGGGCAATTGGTGCCAGTTTTGCTAACTTTTTTGCAAGTCCTTTTGCTTCTGGTAATAATTGTTCGAGCGGGAATATTTTTTGTACAAGTCCGAGTCGATAAGCTTCTTTACTATCAAACCATTCACCGGAAAAAATATAGTACTTTGCATTTTTTTCTCCGATAGCACGCGCTAGCCTCTGGGTACCTCCATAACCGGGAATAGTGCCTAAATTGACTTCTGGTTGTCCAAATTTGGCACCTTCAGCAGCATAGATGATATCACCAGCAAGTACTAGTTCACACCCTCCACCTAAAGCGAAACCATTGACTGCCATAATAACAGGGATCGGCATATTCTCCACCATATCAAATACTTGTTGCCCAAGTAAAGCCTGTTTTTCTGCTTCTGGTCCATTTTTAATCTTTCTTAACTCTGTAATATCAGCTCCAGCAGCGAATGCTTTTTCTCCACTTCCTGTAAAAATAAGCACTTTTATTTCTTTTTGAGTAGTGACATATTGCAAAGCATTCATCAATTCTTGTAACATTTGCTGATTTAAAGCATTTAACACTTTTGGACGTGACAATGTAAGTATCCCTATTGAATCCTCGACTTCAAGGGTAATACAATTCCAATTTGTCATTTGCTTCGCTGCTACTAAAAACATAGAAAAACATCCCTATGCTAGAGTTTTCCTGCTTCTACGTGTCCTGTCTCGCCACAAAACTTGCTACTACAGTTTGCTGTAACACTCCACAGGCGTAAATTCCCGTGTAGCCCACGGTACAGATAGATCCTCTCGTTAAGGGAGAAGAACATATTCGCTTGCTTGCATCAAATTGACTGCTGCATTGTGATCGCGATCGATATTTCGTCCACAGTGTTCGCACGAAAACACTCGTTCCGAGAGGGACAATTTCACTTTTTTTATGCCACAATGCGAACACAATTTACTAGAATGATAGAACAGTGCCACTTCTCTTAGTTCGATTCCCATTTTGCGACATGCATTTCCCAACTTTTGTTTGAAATCATAAAATCCCTGATCGGAAATCGATTTCGCTAGGTGCCGATTTTTCTTCATTCCTTGGACATTTAGTTTCTCGATAGTGATGAATGTGGGCTTGGTTTTCGCGATCACACTCACCACCCATGCACGATAGGCATCTCTCATGCGAGCAAGTCGTTGATAAATCTTTTGGATTCGGAGGATGTTTTTTACTATGTTACTTCCGTTTTTGGTAGCAGGTTTTTCACCTCGCTTGTTTTGGAATTCGTACTGACGAGATAATGCTCGTTGTACTCGTTTCAAACGTTTCTCTGTACGTTTGATGATGGAAGTCTTATTGATATTCTGAAATACTTGCCCCTGACTGGTGATTACAAAATCTTTGATTCCCAGATCGATTCCTATTCCATCTGAAACCCGTTTTGCTTTCTCATTTTTCCGTTTCTTCTCGTAAATGGAGGAAAATAGAACCGAAACATAGAAACGATTGGCTTTCTGTTCGATGGTACAACTAGAAGCAGATCCATGGATGGGAAGGTATCCTTTTTCTTTCAACCGAACCCAACCCAAAGTGGGAAGTTTGATACGATGACGTTCTATTTCCAGATCTCTTGGATTATTTTTCGGAAAATACAGCTTCACGGTTTGAGCCTGTTTCTTTTTGAACCGTGGTTTTCCTGCTTTTTTCTGGAAGTAACGTTGAAAGGCTGTTTCTGCATTCACTAAGCTTTTCTTCCTCGCTTTGCTTCCACATTCTTTGATCCAAGGATAAACGAGAGACAGCTCGTGGTTCACTTGTTTATCAAACTGATTCGCCGAAAGGATTTGTTGTTTTTGTTGGAGAAAATCCAGATTCTGTCCGACATATTGGTTGTACAGAAAACGACAAACTCCAATGGAGGATACGATTTTCTTGATTTGCTCGGGATTCGGATGTATTTCGGTTTTGTATGCGATCTTCATCGACTCATCCTTTCTCTCGAACATATATTCTGGATATATATGTTCGAGAGAGTCCGCTAATATCCTTCTTCCTTCGGATAAAAAAGATCAAAAAAGACATTTATCTACTTGTTTCTACTTTTGTCTATGTTTTTGGAAACAGGCTACCCCCTATTTAAGAATCTTTCCTATTTTAACATAGAAAAGCGAACCCTCCAAACAACGAGCGGGTTCGCTTGTAATTATCGTTTTGATTCTACTTGCTTTTTCAGGAAAGCTTCCATAAAACCATGTATGCTTCCGTCCATCACCGCTTGAACGTTGCCATTTTCTACAGCAGTTCGATGGTCTTTAACCAAACTGTATGGGTGGAATACATAAGAACGTATTTGATTGCCCCAACCGATTTCTGTCTGTTCACCTTTGATCTCGTTTAACTTTTTTTCTTGTTCTTCTAATTTCTGTTCATAGAGACGGGCTTTTAAAACTTTCATCGCTTTGTCACGATTTTTGATCTGGGATCGTTCGGATTGGCAAGTAACAACCACTCCAGTAGGAATATGGGTGATCCGCACAGCAGAGTCGGTTGTATTAATATGCTGTCCACCAGCACCGCTCGCTCGATACGTATCTACTTTTATATCTTCTGTACGAATCTCAATTTCCACATCATCATCAAGTTCTGGCACCACATTAACAGAGGCAAATGATGTATGCCTACGCCCAGAGGCATCAAATGGAGAGATACGAACCAAGCGATGAATGCCTTTTTCGGTGCGAAGGTAACCATAAGCATTGATCCCTTTCACCAATAAGGTTACACTTTTCAATCCAGCCTCATCGCCGGGTAAATAATCGATGATCTCAATCTTAAAACCGCTTTTCTCGGCCCAACGTGTATACATCCTTAAGAGCATCTCTGCCCAATCTTGCGATTCTGTCCCACCAGCGCCAGGATGCAATTCCAAAATCGCTGAATTACGATCATAAGGGCCGCTTAGTAATTGTTGAAGCTCAAATTCATTAACTTGCTGTTGAAAAGCTTTTAAATTTGATTCACATTCTTTCAAGAGCGATGGGTCTTCTTCTTCTTGAAGAAGCTCCAATAAAACTTGCAACTCATCGTTTTGTGCTGTTAATAGCTGTATTTGTTCTACAATCTCTTTCACTTCTCGCATTTCTGCAATCTTTTGTTGTGCTTGTTGTTGATCATTCCAGAATGTTTCAGCTGACATTTCTGCTTCAAGGGCATTCAGTTTGACTTGATGCTCTTCTAAGTCAAAGAGACCCCCTAAGGTCAGCTAAACGTTTCGCTGTAATATGAAACTCTTGTTTTAATAATTGTAAATCCAACTTCGTCAGCCCCTCATGCTATTTCTTATAGTGACAGTTTTTATATTTCTTACCACTTCCACAGGGACAAGGATCATTTCTGCCCACTTTATCTGCTCGGCGAAGTGGTACTACTTTTGGTTTTTCTTCATTGGTATCTCCACCTGATACAGGGGTAACATTTGTTGCGACATCTTCTCTTGTTAATGTTTCTTCTTCTTGCACAACAGCCTTCATCACATATTTTACAACTTCTTCTTGGATCTCTTGAACCATCGCTTCAAACATCGCAAAACCTTCAAACTGATAAGATCGAAGAGGATTGTCTTGGCCGTATGCTCGAAGATGTATACCTTGCCGCAACTGTTCCATTGCATCGATATGGTCCATCCATTTGCGATCAACCGTGCGAAGGACAACTACTTTGGAAAATTCACTCATGCGTTCTTCTCCAAGTTCTTCACGACGCTCTTCGTAATACTTTTGAGCTTCTTCGTAAAGGAATGTACTCATCTCTTCATGGTTTTTCTCTTCTAGATCGTCTTCATCAATCCGGTCCTCTGGTAATACATTTCCTTCCATGTAATCCAAGATCGCTTCTAATTCCCACTCTTCTTCATCACTACCTGAGGTGTGAACTTCTACAATTCGTTCGATCTCCGATTTAATCATAGGCAGAACCACATCGTCTAACTTTCCACTTTTCAAAACTTGACGACGTTGTTTGTAAATAATCTCCCTCTGTTGGTTGAGCACATCGTCATACTGCAAAACCCAACGTCTCGCGTCAAAGTTGTTATTCTCCACTTGTTTTTGTGCATTTGCAATGGATTTGGTAAATATATTACCCTCTAAAGGTTCTCCATCATTCATTACACGACTAATCATGGATTTCACTCGATCTGGAATAAATCGACGCATCAAGTCATCTGCAAAAGAAAGATAGAACTGAGTCGAACCAGGATCTCCTTGACGACCTGCACGTCCACGAAGCTGATTATCAATCCGACGACTCTCATGGCGTTCTGTACCTATTACATGAAGACCGCCTAATTCAGCTACACCTTCACCTAGCATAATATCAGTACCACGACCAGCCATATTCGTAGCAATGGTTACTGCCGCATGTTGACCAGCAGCAGAAATGATTTCCGCTTCTTTGGCATGGTTCTTGGCGTTTAATACTTGGTGTTGGATACCTTTTCGTTTTAGGAGCAAAGCTAACTTCTCAGAGTTCTCAATCGAGACGGTACCAACTAGTACAGGTCGGCCTGAAGAGTGAAGTTGTTCAATTTGTTCGATAACAGCTGCAAATTTTTCTTCTTGTGTTCTGTACAACACATCTGACATGTCATCACGAACCATAGGGCGGTTTGTTGGTACGATCACAACATCCATATTGTAAATACGTCGGAACTCTTCTTCCTCTGTCTTTGCGGTACCTGTCATTCCAGACAATTTTTCATAAAGACGGAAATAATTTTGAAGTGTTACTGTAGCAAGTGTCATGCTCTCGTGTTGAACTTGGATGTTTTCTTTTGCCTCAATTGCTTGGTGTAATCCATCACTGTATCGCCGACCATGCATCAAACGTCCTGTAAATTCGTCAACAATAACTACACCATGCTCTGGATCTACTACATAATCTTGATCACGATGCATGGTAACATGTGCTTTTAATGCCTGTTGAATATGATGGTTTTGTGTAATATTTTTCATGTCGTAAAGGTTGTCTATCTTTAGCGCTTTTTCTACCTTTCTCACACCATCATCTGTTAAGGCAATTTGCTTGGTTTTGATATCAAGCGAATAGTCATCTTCTGCATTTAGTCTGCTCACTATTTTATCTGCAGTATAATACAGATCCGTCGCTTTATTTGCTTGTCCACTAATGATAAGAGGGGTTCTAGCTTCATCGATTAGGATGCTATCCACTTCGTCCACAATTGCAAAATTCAAGTCGCGTTGGGTCAATTGCTCTTCGTATGCAACCATATTGTCTCTTAAATAATCGAAACCAAATTCATTATTGGTGCCATACGTAATATCTGCTTGATACGCTTCTCTCTTCTCTTCTGGTGAAAGGAAAGGAACATTTAACCCAACAGTCAGACCCAAAAACTCGAATAGTTGTCCCATCCATTCTTTATCTCGTCGAGCAAGATAATCGTTCACCGTAATGACATGTACCCCTTTACCGGTTAATGCGTTGAGATAAGCTGGTAAGGTCGACACCAATGTCTTCCCTTCCCCTGTTCGCATCTCTGCTATATCCCCATTATGCAGAACCATTCCACCAACTAACTGCACATGGAAGTGGCGCATCCCAAGTACTCTTTTGGATGCTTCACGAGTTACCGCAAATGCCTCTGGAAGAATATCGTCTAATGTTTCTTCTTTTGCCAATCGCTCTTTAAACTCTGTCGTCTTTGCCTTCAATTCTTCATTTGATAAACTAGCAATGGATTCTTCTAATCCATCAATCTTATCTGCAATCTGAAAATATTTTTTTACTTGACGCTCGTTCGGATCGAGTAAACGTTTCAGTGTTTTTAACATCAGGGTTCCTCCTGCAATCTATCTATCGGATCACTTTTCACTTATAAGTAAGCATACTATTTACTAGTGTAACAAAAAATAGGATTTTTTTCACTTATCAAGCGGAGATTGGTTTTCTCTTCTCCCTAAATCCTAAGTAAAAACTACTTAAAAAACCTAGCCCGGTGTAGGGACTAGGTTAAACATATAGATGTTACAATCCTTACTTCTTGTTTCTGTTCGAAACCAGTGTCTGTAAAATCCCATAAAACTTTTTAGCTAGCTTTTGACGGTCGCCTTCCCGATCAATAAACGCACGGCCATTTTCTTTGATTTCTTGCAAATGTTCGTCTGTGTAGCTGCTAACTTCCAAAATGGCTTCTGCTAAACCTTTGGAGTTTTCTGCCCCGCTAAATACACCTACTTTGTTTTCCTCTACAATTTGTCTCACTTCCCCATCAACCGTTGTGATGATAGGTTTACCTAAGAAAGTATAGTCAAATAATTTATTCGGTCTTGCTCCTCGGAAAACTTCATTATCAGCAAGGGAGATAATACCAAAATCAGCCGCATTTGTATAATCAAATATTTCCGCTTTTGGCACTGGATCCATCAAATGAACATTTGTTAAACCAAGTTCCGCTACCTGTTCTTTTAATCGTTCCTTATCAGGTCCATCCCCTATGAGAATGATAGAGTATCCATCTTGTGGTAAATGCTGCCCAGCTTCAACTACATGCTGCAAAGCATTGGCTGGACCATGCGCACCCGTATAAACCGCTACATAATCGGATTCGGGAACCCCTAATTTAGTACGATATTCTTTCCTTTTCTCTTCATCAGGTTGCCAAGACCCAACTACAACACCATTGGGAATTAAATCAATTTTATCAAGTGATATGCCTCTTTTAGCAATATACCCACGTTGATGTTCTGCTAAAACAATGATTTTATCAGACTTTTTATAAAGCTGATTTTCCATCCATGTTAACACCTTGAGCACAACACCATCATTCACTCCACCCATCTTTACAAGGGAATCAGGCCAGAGGTCTCTCACTTCAAAAACGAATGGTATTCGTTTGATACGAGCTACGAGAAGTCCAGCATAGGCCAAAAATAGATGAGGAGAAGAAGCAATAAAGACATCTGGTTTGCGACGAAAAAGAGTAGCAAAGAAAAAAACAAATGCAAAACTGATCATATTAATGATACGACGAAAGTCATTGACCTTATGAGGAAAAGACCAGAGCCAGGCAAGTTTCAACCCATCTACTTCTTCAATCTGTGCTTTTTCTTCAGGTGTAATAAAGGTTCGACGCGGGTGTAAAAACTTGGACATAAACAAAGTGACTTCTGCATCTTCTTCTTTTGCCCATTCTCTTGCTAATTCAAAGTGCCTTGTAATCCCAGCAATATTTGGCGGGACAGCATAATGATTTGCTAGCCAAATTTTAAACCGTTTCATGTTATAAACCCCGTTTAATGATCTCTACCAATTTTTCAGCTGTATGTCCATCTCCAAATACATTTGGAATACCAGTGAAGTCTACATTGAATTGGGATACAGCTTGTAAGATAAGGTTTGTATCTGCACCTACTAATTTATTTGCTCTATAGGAAACCGTCTCTGTCCACTCTGTCTCATCGCGCATCGTAATACATGGAACTTGTGCAAAAAATGCTTCTTTTTGAACTCCACCAGAATCGGTCAAAATCAATTTTGCTTGGAATTCCAAGTGGATCATATCCAAGTAACCGACAGGATCAATCACATGTACGTTATCATTGGTGATACGAAGTCCACTTGCTTTCAGCTTGCCCACTGTACGTGGATGAAGTGGTAAAACTGCTGGAATAGGCAATTGATTGATAGCGTCTACAATTGCTTTTAACCTTGTAGGATCATCGGTATTTTCAGCACGATGCAGCGTAATGAGAGCATAGGATTTTGCTTTTACTGGTAGACTGTTAAGCACCGTCGCTTTTCCTTCTGCCAATTTAGTATTGTATTCAAACGCATCCAGCATAACATCTCCAACTACATGAACACCTTCTGTAATTCCTTCTTTAGCCAGATGGTTCAATGCTGTATCTGTTGGGCAGAAGAGCCATTTGGAAATATGATCTGTAAGAACACGATTCACTTCTTCCGGCATTTTGCGATTAAAACTTCTAAGTCCTGCTTCTACATGCGCAACAGGAATATGTAATTTTGCTGCAGCTAAAGCACCTGCAATAGTGGAGTTCGTATCTCCATAAACCAAAAGAGCATCAGGTTTTTCTGCTAATAATACCTCTTCCACTTTTTTCAACATTTCACCAGTTTGTGCACCATGCGACAAAGAACCAACATGCAAATGATATTCTGGAATTGGTATCTCCAGCTCTTCAAAGAAAACGTCAGACATAGATTTATCATAATGTTGACCAGTATGTACTAAAATCTCTTCTCCCTGAGCACGAAGTACACGGGAAACCGGAGCCGCCTTAATAAATTGTGGACGAGCACCAACAACTGTTACTACTTTCATTGTGAGAAACCTCCCTTAGTCCTAAACAACTGCCACTATAATAACACAAGAGATTGCTTAAAAAATTGTATAAATCAAAAACTCCCCACATTTACGTGGGGAGTTAAGCTAATTTCTTATTTTTTTTCGACGTTAGAAGCTTGTGGCCCACGGGAACCATCAACAATATCAAATTCTACCGTTTGACCTTCTTCAAGTGATTTAAAGCCTTCGGATTGAATCGCAGAAAAATGAACGAATACATCGTCACCATCTTCGCGCTCGATGAAACCAAAACCTTTTTCTGCGTTAAACCATTTTACTTTGCCTTGCATGGAAAAACATCCCTTCTTCTCAAAACTGAAATCTTAGCACAAGAACTATTCTTATGTAATTTCAATATAACATTTGGAAAAAATCAATGTCAAGCAACCAACATTTCCCTAGAGAAAAATCAGCTAATGGTTACTTATACACATTATTATCCACAATATCCACAAAAACTAATATATTCTGGCATAATTTATTGGTATTTCTCCCAATAGAGCAAATTCGACAAGCCAATACATTTTCATTCCAACCTATAATTCCAAAAAAATAGATGGTACCTACTTTGCTGTCCAGCAATAGGTACCATCTATTTTTTCTATGAGTTAACGGATTCTTTCAGTTGTTTACCTGGTTTGAAAGAAGGAACACGACTTGCTTCGATTTGAATCTCTTCACCTGTTTGTGGATTGCGCCCAGTTCTTGCAGCACGTTCACGAACTTCAAAATTTCCAAAACCAATCAAAGTAACTTTATCTCCATCTTGAAGAGCTGATGAAATACAACTTAATACTGCATCCACGACTTGCCCTGCATCTTTTTTTGTTTTCCCTGTAGATTCAGCTACTTTTTCAACTAGTTCTGTTTTATTCATGTTTCATTTCCCCCTAGAATTAGGTATTTTCAGACAGTCTCCCATATATTTCAGGAATTCTTAGCATCTCCACACATCATCATGCACTGGGATAACCAAGCCAACCCCCGCCTGTCAAACGGTTGAAAGTATAACCGCTATCACTGGTTTTGCCCAGTAACCGCATTTCCATACCTTATCACCTTTTTATTTATCTAGCAAAGGTAACAGCATAGATAGTTTGAACACCTGCTTGACGAAGAACTTTTGCACACTCTCGTATTGTAGTTCCAGTCGTGTACACATCATCCACAAGCAAAATTGTGTGGGGTGTAAGATCTAGTTGTTGCCCATCCTGATTGATTCCAAAAGAATTTCGCAAAGACAGTATCCTCGCATTTCTACCAAGACTAGCCTGCGGCGGGGATGGTTTTAATCGTTCCAATATGGTTTGAGTTGGTAAGCCTAGATATTTCCCAATATAGTCTGCTAGTAGCTGGGATTGATTAAAACCACGTTCTACTATTCGATTCTGGTGAAGAGGAACGCTTGTTATCAAACTGAATGGGACCTGGTGGTAATGCTTTTCCACCGATTCGTACATGATAGCGCCTATATATTTTGCATACCGTTCATCTCCAGAATATTTAAATCGAGCTAAAACTTTCTTTGCCTTACTCGTGTAAGAAACCGCACTCACGTTTGGAACTCTATCTTCCTGTTTTACAAGCAGACAATCAACACAGAGATTTTCATCCCCATCAAGTGGTCGAAAACAGACATTACAGACAGGTTCACAAATAGGAGATAAACACGCTGCACAATCAGCACAAACTTTTGACCATGCACTAGAAAAACAAAACTGCTTTATGGATCGATCACAAAACCAGCAACTGGGATTATTCGGAAATAACGAAGACCACCACCTCATACGGTATTACGCCTCCTTTTGCAAATATCCTTCTTTTTCGGCTAATAGATTTAGATAATTGTGTTCTTTTTTTGTCTGAATGATCATTTCGGTATTTACTTCTGCGATAAACCATGTTTCACATTTTGGAAAATAAGCGTTTTGTCCGATAAAATGACTTAATTCTACTAGCCTTTTTCGATCCAACGAAGGATGATCTGCATGAAGCAAACAAAGATGCAGATTAGCAATTTTCATACTTTCTGCTAATTTTTGCGGCATGATTAGAAATCTAAATTTTTGATCTAAAAATAAAATTCTTACCTTTTCGGCTTCTTCATCTTCGACAAAAATACGACCTACTTTATCTGTTATTTCCGGCAATCTCTTTTTGATCCATGTCATTGTCACTTCTACATCTTCTTTTGTAGGTACAAGAATCAGCCCTTGTCCATTTAATGCTTCTACTTCATTTAGAAACAATCGAAAAGGAGGAACGTCTTTACCATTACTCAACTTGTTTCGAAGACCATGCTGTCGTATAAAAGTTGGAATCGGTAATGGATAGCGATGTAATCGAACAGGATGAACAATATCAACTTTACGAAACCATCCCGGCAAGGTTGGGCTGATCGTTATTTGCCCGGCATCAGCCGTGAGAGCTCTTTGCGATAACCCAAATAATTCGGTTTGCAGGTTGTCCCATATCACAACATCAAACTGGTGATAGTAAGTTAACAAGTCCCAACGCGTCCCCAAGATGATGGACGAATGGGATGTATCGCCTATCTGCTTAAACAATCTAGGCAAAACGAGCGAAATGTAGTTCGTCGTTTTCGCAATATCTTTTTTCTCTTGGCACCAAAAGATGCGTTTATTTTTTGAAAGAACATATTCTAAAAAACTGCATAAGATCAAAATCTCTCCACTGCCAGGAATAAGCACTGTTTTTATGTCCTTAACCCCCGCTTTAAACATTGCTTTTAATTTGGAAAAAGTGTTCCTCTGTGCATCTAACAACGGGTATGTAGACTCTATTTCATACTTGCCATCCCAACGAATGGGAGGAAAGGAGTAAATACTTGTACAAGATTTTGCTCTTCCTTGAAAAAGACATTTGGTACAGTATGCACAGTGATTACTTCCACAGCTGGCACAATGACTAACTTCTATGTAGGAAGAACCTGCATCACATTTGTTACATTTTCTTTTTATTGCCCAAGAAGACGATTTTACAGCAGGCTGTATTTTTACCAATCCTTGGTGTTCTAGTTCTTCTACAACTAATTGAAACTCTTCCAGCTCCCAATCAGGCAAAATTCGTTTTATTTCATTCCACAACAAGCATCGACCTGCAAGTTGCTGATACAAAAATAGGGGTGATCGCTTCATAATAACCTCCATAAAAAGAAACCAGTCACATGGAATGGTGACTGGTTTCACATCTTTGGCTATGCAGTTTCTTTGTCCTCGTCTAGATCACGGAGATCCATGACAACTACTTTTTCTTTTTGCTGTTCCGCTTTTAACCACTGGGTTAGCTCTTCTTCCGAAGAAAGTTTATGTGAGAAAACATCTAGTTGATCGTACTTTTGTTTTAATCGTTCAATAATGGAAATAGTGTCGTCAGACGAGCCCATATCCAGACAGGTAATTCTCCCTTTTTTCAAACCACCTGCTCGCAAGTGATTTGCCATGTGATAAGAACGAATCAACCACTCAATAGACTGTTGACTGTTGTTCGTTATGATCACAAGGTGGGATGCTTTATGGTGATATAACCCCTTGCCAAATGTGAGCAACCTTCTGTATAGGAACACGAAAGCGACGACGAGAACTGCCCCGATCAATAGGTACCAGTAACCCATACGCCCATCCTCCTCTAATATGCAGTGTGTTTCGGTTACTTTCAGGAAAGAGTTTACCCGTAATATATGCGCTTTTTGTTGTGATGTACATTGATTCTGTCGAAAATGTAATACTATTTTCATTTTACCACTTTACTCATGAAAAGAAAATGGGTAGATATGACTGGCATCTACCCACATGCATGGTAAAAATATTTCCCTTTCCTATATAGATCTTAATAACCAAACATCCAAGCAAATAGATACATTAAGTTGATTAACATTTCAAAAATGAATAAAATAAATCTAAGAAGAAAAAACACCCTTCTGATTTTGTCCAGAAAGGTGTTTGTATGGATTGATCCTAGCTGACATCTTATGCTTCAGAACGAAGAATATCTGCTTTGTCTGTTTTCTCCCAAGGAAGTTCAATGTCTGTACGTCCAAAATGACCATAAGCAGCAGTTTGCTTGTATATAGGACGACGCAAATCAAGCGAACGAATGATTCCCGCGGGACGGAGATCAAAATGCTTTTCTACTAATTCAACAAGGCGATCTTCCGAAACCGTGCCTGTTCCAAATGTATCTACACGTACAGACACAGGACGTGCCACTCCAATAGCATAAGCAAGTTGGACTTCGCATTTCTCTGCTAAACCTGCTGCAACAATATTTTTTGCCACATAGCGTGCAGCATAAGCAGCGGATCGATCTACTTTTGTAGGATCTTTCCCAGAGAAAGCACCTCCACCGTGACGAGCATATCCACCATAGGTATCTACAATAATTTTACGACCTGTCAAACCAGCGTCACCGAGTGGTCCTCCAATAACAAATCGACCAGTAGGATTAATAAAATACTTAGTTTGATCATCTAGCATATCTTTTGGTACGATTGGTTCAATTACATGTCGATGAATATCTTCTTTGATTTGTCCTAATGTAACTTCTTCTGCATGTTGGGTAGAGCAGACAATCGTGTCGATCCGTACTGGTTTATTACCATCATACTCAACTGTTACTTGGATTTTTCCATCAGGGCGTAAGTAGCTGAGTGTACCATCTACACGAACTTCATGTAGACGACGTGCCAATTGATGAGCTAAAGATATAGGAAGCGGCATAAGTTCTGGTGTTTCATTGACTGCAAATCCAAACATGAGACCTTGGTCACCAGCACCAATTGCTTCAATTTGTTCTTCCGTCATGGTACCTTCTTTTTTCTCATATGCTTCATCTACACCTTGGGCAATATCGGCAGACTGTTCATCGATAGAAGTCAATACCGCACAAGTTTCAGCATCAAAACCATATTTTGCTCGATCGTACCCTATCTCCTTAATAGTGGAACGAACTAGTTTTGGGATATCCACATAACAATTGGTACTGATCTCTCCAGCAACTAAAACCAAACCAGTAGTGACTGATGTTTCACATGCCACACGAGCATTGGGATCTTTGGAAAGTATGGCGTCTAAAATAGCATCTGATACTTGGTCACAGATTTTATCTGGATGTCCAGCTGTAACGGATTCAGATGAAAACAGAGTACGACTCATTTGTTATCCTCCTTTTTTGCTTTTCACAGAAAAATATTTTCCGTCCTTTTCGGCACAATAACCATAGATTAACGTATCGCATCGAGAAAAACAATAACGAATAAAAAAGATATTTCTATTTAAACTACAAACGAAATGCCAGATAAAAAAAAGTAGTCAAGATTGTGTTTTTTTTCCTATATCCTTGAAAAAAACTATCATTACATTGTAGTATGTTTTATAGTGCGAAATTATTATCTTTTATTAGGAAGGAAATGGACCGATGATGGAACGCGTGGAACATAGCCGTAAAAAACGGGTTGATCATAAAAAACGAAAAAAATGGGTTCTACGGATTTCTCTGTTCTCTTTAGTGGCCATTTTGATTGTTGGAATTTACTTTGTTGGTACGATCTGGGGAGCTCTTACAAAGGGACATGATTCAGACCAAGAGAAATCAAAATTCCGAACCCAAGAAGTAGATATAAATAAAGATCCCTTTACTGTTTTGTTTATTGGTACAGACCAATTTGATACCAAAGCTGAAGCAGAAACATATCGTACAGATGTGCTCATGGTGGCAGCTGTCAATCCACAAAAGAAAACGATTAAATTGGTAAATATTCCAAGGGATACGTATGCGGAAATAGCAAATACCGAAGGATTTAAAACAAAGATTAACTCTGCTGCCTATTGGGGAAAACAAAAAGGTATAAACCCCATTCAAAATACCCGTGAAACCGTGGAAACTTTACTGTATGGAGTACCTATTGATTATTATGTAAAAATTAACTTCAAAGGATTCATTGATATTGTTAACGCAGTTGGGGGGATTGATGTAAACGTCCCTATGACATTCCGTATCAGTACCTTTGACCGTAAAGTTCAATTTTACAAAGGTCCTATGCATTTGAGTGGTGAAGAAGCTCTTCCATATGTTCGAATGAGAAAAGAAGATCCACAAGGTGATCATGGACGCAACAAACGTCAACAAGAAGTAATCAATAAAATTTTAGATAAGATTGTTAGTTTCAACTCCATTTCCAACTTCTCAAAAATTACAGATGCAGTTGGTAACAATTTATCTTACAGTATCAATCCAAATGAATTTTTAAGCCTTGCTACGATCTACAAAAATACACCTAAAAATAAAATCGAAACGTTAACAGCAAAAGTCGAAGATAAGAAAGTCAGCGGCGTGTGGTACAGCTTTATGCAAGAATCAGAACGAAAACGGATCAGTACTACCTTAAAAGAGGTACTAGGACTCCCAACGACAGACAATGGTGAAGTAGATTCGGAAAATGGCTCAGGTGAAAATGGTCAACCATAACGACATGATAGGAGAACGGTCTTTGTGCCGTTCTTTTTTTTGAGGTGATTAGATGGGTAATACAATAGGAGCTTATGGAAAAACAGAAATAACCATACAAAAATCCCGCTTTATTTGCCAAGCCAAAAGAGTGACTTCAGAAGATGAAGCGAATCAATTTTTAATGGATGTACGAAAAACGTATTGGGATGCTACCCATAACTGTTATGCATATGTCATTACCAACCACATTCAAAAATCATCTGACGATGGGGAACCTGCTGGTACGGCCGGTCGCCCCATTTTGGAGATGATTCACAATAACGATCTGAATCACACTGCAATCGTAGTAACGCGTTATTACGGAGGCATAAAACTAGGCACAGGAGGTTTGGTCAGAGCATATGGCCAAGGTGCAAAAGCAGCCATTGAAACAGCAGGAATTTTAACAAAACATGTTTATCAGGAGATTTGTATCGATTTTGATTACGGGCTCCTTGGAAAAGTAGAACAAGAACTACGCTCATTTCCAACGATTCTTCATGCACCTGAATATAGTGAGAAAGTAACATGGTCTTTCTGGGTTGTGTCTGAGCATGTACAGAAGCTGGTTCAAAGACTCAAAGATGTAACCGCAGGAAAACTAAATTTACAACTGGGGAAACAAGAAGAGAAAATAGACGATAAAGAGTAAACAAAGCTAATGGCAAGGCATCTGATGAGAAATAGACCTACTAGATAGATAATAGTAGCCCTTCCTCTTTAGGTGTATAACTTTTTATGTCAATCATCAAACAAACCAACAAAATCAGTTACTAAACAGCAAATTTCATCCTTTTCATCATAACCCCAATACGAAGGATAACTACCGTCTCCAAATCCACTTGAAAAGGTAATAATATTACCTAACTCGTCAACCTTATAGTTAGTCCAACACCTTGTATCAACATAGTTTTTTATCATATCCTCTAAAATAAGCTCTTCGTATTTGGGGTTATTTTCCAAAATTTCACTATATCTTAGAGCAGTTTCATAATCCATAAAACAACCTACACCACTATCAACAGGATATCCAAAAAAATCACCATCTTGTAGTGTAGAAATATCATGATCCTTCGTTAATGCCAGTTCCCACTGACTACGCTGCCTTCATTAAATTGGATCATTGCTGCACCAATACGTTCGTCATTATTATCTGAAAAATGAATTACGCTGGCTACTACTGGATATATACTAGGAGCAACTTTAGCTGAAAAAGGTTCCATATCCCCTAAGACAAAAGGATCACATGTAACAATTTGACCTGAAGTAACATGAATCGATCCTAAATTCACCGTTTTTGTAACAGCTTTTCCCACATAGGAATCTTCCAATTCTATCCTTTCTTGAAAAAATCTTGTCAAGTCTATAATATTATGATCCATTGAACAACCAGCTCCCTCTATTTAATTGTAGTTTTTATTATTTTTCATGAAAGATAATTACTTTAATTAGAATCAACTTTAACTAACTACTGATTCCTATCTACCTTCGTATAATGAACTGTTGTGAATTGAAGTGGATAAAGATCCTTTATTGATAATAAAAAGCAATTCTCTTCAGTTTTACTACACGAGCTCTTCAGGCCCATTTGAATCTCCGGTTCATATAAAAACCTAACAATTTTATAATAAACGAATACGTAATAGAATTAAAATCCACTCTTTAGAAGTTTTTTCTATTTATCCCCTCCCTTATCTTAAACATTCACACTTCCCACTTTTTAAATTAACCAGTTAGCAAATAAACTAATGCTTAAAGCAAATATCCGACATTATATTAACGTCGGATACATAAACCTTAAGCCCAACCGTATAGTCCCCAATACCAAGCCCAAATGACAAAAGTGGCCCCTAGGACAAGAAGCAATATATAGCGGAACATATCCGTTTTTATATTTTTACTCATCCCTCGTACAGCTAACATAGCACTTAACCCAGTAGCAAGGACTGCAAAGATCTGAATGATGAGCCAAATGACTGGTCGATCCCATACGATTGGTCCTAATATTTTCCCACCTTTGGCCCAAATCATAGTGAAGTAAACCGCAAAACCGAGTGTTGCAATGAATCCTGAAGCAATTGTCCAACCAGCAAATCCTTTAATTGGAGAATCTTTTTTTCCTTTTTGTTTAAACATGGAGTTACAGATAGCAACAATATAACCAAGTAGTAAAGCACCAAGAACAGCAATTTGAAATCCAAGAGAATCGTACCAGCTTACATCTGGAATCAAATTTTGATATACTTTTACATCTTGTTTCGGCTCTTGTCCGATTACCTTGGATAGAGGTGGATGACCTTTGACAACTTGATCCAACCAAACCACCACTTCGTTTTCATAACCAGATGCAAATGCAGAGAGTCTTTCAAACCCCTTTTTGTCTGTTTGATGTGCAGCATGATCAGCGTCAGCTACAAATAAAATCGATCCATGTTTGTTGCCATTGTCTTTCCATATTTCCATTAGCTTTTGCGAACCCTCAACAGTTGGAGTAAGACGATCCTTAGCACCCCAGACGGCGAGAATAGGCTGCTTTACTTGGGATAAATAATGCTCAGCATCATGATCCGCTTGAGGAAACATACCCGATTGATAGACAAATCGTGCTCCTTTATTTATGAGGGAATCAATCGCACTTTGAGAAGTTACACCATTTTGAATCAATCTATTCTGAATATGAAAATTTTGTTGTTGTATCGGAGTCACTACAGGTGTACCTAATAACACAACAAAAGAAATATCTGTTGATTTCGATGCTGCCATTGGAGCTACCCAGGCCCCTTCACTAAAACCCCAAATCCCTACTTTATGCGGGTCCACATTTGGTTGTGATTGTAACACTTGCACTGCTGCTATTGCGTCTTGAGATAATACTTGGAATGTACGGGCTTTTGATTTTTCTCGTTTATCGTAAATCAATGCAGCAAACCCTGCTTTTACAAATACTTCTGCATCTTGCCTGAGTTTCTCTCTTTCTTTCTGTCCAGATCCATGAAGCAAAACAATTCCAGGATGTTTGCCATCGTTTTTCGGCATCAAAACCGTGCCATGCATCCTAGTTTTGTTACTTTCAAAAACGATTTCTTTTTCATGATAACTGTTCGTTGGGGCTGCTTCTGCATTTTGTGTACTCGTAAAAAGAAGGAAACTAACCATAATCATCGTTGCTAAAAAACAAATAAAACCTTTCGGGAACTTAAATCGTTGTGTCATATTTGTATTTCCTCTCTATGGAAAGATGAATACCATCATTCTAAGAGATAAGAAACAAATGAAGAACAATCGAGAGAAGGAAACCCATTTGGACTTAGGTCTGAATTGGAACTAGGCATAATGGATATACGTGTCGTACCGACTCATCAGAAAACGATTTATTTTATAGAAAAGATTAAATCGTGCTATTCCTGTATATTCTTAACAACATGAGTTTTTTGCAGTAATCCAGTATCCGAAAGAGAATAATTTTTACCAATTGGAATATTTAACAAAACTTAGAACATTTCAAGATTACACCTATAAACAGTACATGATAAGAAGGATTCTATTTGCCTTTGATCGTATTATTGCTATATATGATTAGTAAATAAGGAAAAGAAAAGTAAAATCTTGAATTATTTTAAATAAACATATCAAAATAAAGACCGATTTATTTCAAAATAACCAATTTTTTTACTTCCCATTCCTAATTCGAAGGGATGAATATATGTCACTGTTTATTTTACTTTGTCTTTTGTTTTCACGCTTTGCACTAGCTGGGATGATTGCTGGGATGATTGTATCCTTTTTTATTAAAAGGTTATTAGCAGATAGATAATCCATGATGATAGAGAGTAACCAATTATGTTTATTTCGTCTTCTCGTAATAAGTTTCTCATCCATTCACCCTCATAAATTTCACACAAATAATCTAGGACAAAGAGTTGATTTTGGGGAAGATCTTGCGGAGTTTACATAAGAGCAATTTAAGACGAGGCGAATTTAGAAAACGTTTTCAAAAATAAATGTGTGCCCCCTACACTGAGACCTCTTCCATCAGAAAAGGAATCTTAACATAGGGAGCATCACTCAGGACGCGAGATCAACGACCTCAGCCTCACAGCCCCATTGATCACCGAAAGAGTCGAACGGGTACAGCCCGAAGACGAAGATGATCCTCTTGCGCTGACCACCCACCTCTCCATCGAAAGTAACAGAGCCCAGCGCCTCCATCCGAGACCGCTCTCCAACAGGGAGTGAGACCAATTCAATCGGGAAACGGCTGGCCAGCTCCTCGACCGACATATCATGGTCCTGTCGCTGCCATCCTGTAGGGATGTTGGCAGTCAAAGGCATTGCTGCGTCCGGCCACGTGAACCGAAAGGCACGCAGTTTCTCTACTACCTCAGGGTCGTGGGGACGAGGCAACAGCTTCACTCCTTCCTTGAGGAGAGAGGCTGCTGCTGCCTGACGGCTACGCTCTCGACGATCTTTCTTGCTGGGACNAGTCCTCTTTGCCATCCGATACTCCATTCCTTCTCGCCTAGAAGGGCATCCTGTGTGTTTGGTTTGATTTTATTTTATCAATTGATATGTAGTGGAACAAATTTGATTATAGATCATTTATCACATTATTGAAAACAGAAGACCAATTGGTCTTCTTTTTTAGAACGCAGGTACAACTGCACCTTTATATTTATCCTCAATAAACTTTTTGACTTCAGGCGAATTTAATACTTTTGCTAGCTTTTGAATACGAGGATCATTTTCTTGTCCTTTTTTTGTTGCTAGTACATTTACATATGGTGACTTAGAATCCTCGATAAAGAGTGCATCTTTGGTTGGATTTAGTTTTGCTTGCAGTGCATAGTTTGTGTTAATAACAGCAAGATCCACTTGATCCAATACACGTGGTAGCATTGCTGGTTCCAAAGGTTTAATCTCTACATTATTTGGATTGGAGACAATATTTTTGGCTGTTTTCTCTCCATCTCGATTATCCAATTTGATAACATTACTAGCATCAAGCAATAACAAAGCACGGGTGATCTCCGAAGTTGCATTTGGAACTGCTATTGTTGCACCTTTATTGATTTTGGTTTTGTCTTTGATTTTTTGAGAATACACACCCATTGGCTCAATGTGAACACCAGCTACTTTGACTAAGTGGAAACCATTTTCTTTATTGGTTGTTTCCATCCAAGGGATATGTTGGAAATAGTTAGCATCGATTTGTTTTTCTTCTACGGCGCGATTAGGTAAAACATAATCTTGAAATACTTGTATTTGAAGATCAACACCCTCTTTTTTCAAGAGTGGTTTTACATAGTTTAAAATTTCAGCATGTGGTACTTGTGTAGCGCCAACTTTTAAAGATTGTGATTCGTTTCCTTTGTTCTCTTCTGCATTTCCACAAGCAGAAACGATTAAAGCTAAGATAAGGGAAAAACTGAGTAAAAATACCTTTTTCATCGGATATACCCCTTTATAGTTTTGTGAATGAAGTAGTCATAAAACTACGATTCCAAGAATCGCACAGCTTCATCCGTGTAGAGTGTCAAGATTGTAAGTTTCGTTTATCTAATCGACGAGATACAAAATCCCCAATCCATTGAACCATCTGTACCAATACAACAAGTAGTATGCCACAGGCAAACATCATCTTCTCATCAAACATTTGGAATCCATACCGGAGGGCCAAATCTCCCAAACCTCCGCCACCTACCATTCCAGCCATCGCTGAATAACTGATCAAACTGACACAAGAAACGGTCAGACCTGAGACAATCGCTGGCATTGCTTCTGGCAAAAATACCTGCAATACAATCGTAATCGGACTTGCTCCCATCGCTTCCGCAGCTTCTACTACTCCTCGATCAATCTCACGAATCGCTGTTTCGACCATACGGGCAAAAAATGGAGCCGCGCCTGCAATCAATGGAATCGTCGCTGCTGTAGTTCCAAGTGAAGTACCCAAAATCCATTTGGTAACAGGAAATAAAAATAAGATCAGGACAATAAACGGTACAGCGCGAAACGTATTGACGATAAAACCTAAAACCTTTTGCAGCCAAGGAATTTCCCAAAACTGGCCTCGATCCGTAATCACCAATAAAATGCCTAACGGTATGCCAATCAATGCAGAAAAGAAAGTAGAAATAGCTACCATCAACAAGGTTTCTCCAGTTCCTTGCCAAATAAGTGCCCAGTCCAAGCTAGGAGACATTACGATCCCCTCCTTTCTTAGGTTTTAGTCCTAAAAAAGATTGGGTGACATCGTGCTGAGGATTGGAGAATACATCTGCTACGTTTCCAGTCTCTACAATGTTCCCTGCCTCTAAAACTGCTACATGGCTGCATACTTTTTCCACTACCGACATCTCGTGAGTAATAAACACAAATGTAATCCCTGTCTCTCGATTGATTTCTTGAATCAACTGTAGAATCGAGTCTGTTGTAGCAGGATCAAGTGCAGAGGTAGCCTCATCGCATAGGACAATCTGCGGCTGGTTAGCAAGTGCTCTTGCAATCCCCACTCGTTGCTTTTGCCCACCGCTGAGCTGGGATGGGTAAGCATTTCGCTTGTCTGTTAATCCCACACGATCCAATAACTCTTCCACACGTAAAGCAATCTCGGATTTTTTTCTCCCTACAATCTGCATAGGAAAAGCAATGTTTTGATATACTGTCCGAGAAGAAAGCAAATTAAAGTGTTGAAAAATCATGCCAATCTTACTGCGAAGCTTTCGTAGATCTGACTTACTCAGATGGGCAATATTTTTACCTCTGATAAAAACTTCACCATCTGTAGGTTGTTCCAAACCATTTATCATTCGAAGCAAGGTACTTTTACCTGCTCCGCTATGACCAATAATCCCAAGCATTTCTCCTGTCTGTACATCTACAGACACACGATCCAATGCTGTCACTTCAGCATATCGTTTGGAGACGTTTTGCAACTGGATCAAACTCAATTTCAAAGCACCTCCTAAAATAACAAAAACCCTTTCTGCACAGATGCAAAAAGGGATATGATTTCATATCGCCTTCTCTCATCTGTCAGAACCAAAAAATTCTGTAGGAATTGGCACCTTTCCTTTACGGATGGTTGCCGAGGTATCGTAGGGCCTGTCCCTCCACCTCTCTGGATAAGAGAACTACATATCAAGTTAAGGTTATTATATACGATAAAAATATAAATATCAACATGTAAATATAAATATCAAACTTTATACTATCACAACCAAAAAGATTCAGAAATAAGACCTCATCATACACATAAACAATTACGATTAAAAAAACAGGCTTTTAGCCTCTTATTATTTATAACTTATTTATTTTTATAAAATTCTTCCGCTAAGAGACTAAAAAGGAAGTGGTCTTCCCATTTGCCATTAATAAACGCATTTTTACGACATAGGCCTTCTTGTTGAAAATCTAATTTTTCTAAGATTCGTATGGAACCTTTATTCTTTGGCATTACCTTCGCTTCAATTCGATGTAATTTCAAATCGGAAAATACATACTCCAACCCTAGACGTACTGCTTCTGTTCCATAACCCTTTCCATTACATGTTTGATCTAAATAATAGCCCAAATTGCAGCTTTGAATACTGCCTCGTATCACATCCGTTATGATAACATTCCCAATTAGTTTGTTGGATTCTTTAAGAAAAACTCCAAATAAATATTTTTGTCCCTGCTCTTCTAATTTTTTTGTATCAGTAAGCATTTCACGTTGTTTCTCAATTGTGTAATACGAGTCATCAACTGTAAATAAATAATGTTTAAAGAAGTCCCGGTTTCTTGTGTTTAAATGAAGTTGTTCTTCCGAATCAGATATTTCTAATAATCGCAAGTAGATACGCTCAACATTTATGCTCATCAGATATGGTTCCTCCTAATACATCTAAATATACTACAAATAAAATTATATATTTGGATATAAAAAACGCAACTTTTATTAAAATGGAACATTATTCTATATTAATTGAATATAGTTTATGGAAATAAAATACTATTGAATTCAGCCTGTTATTAATTTACTTCTTGGAACCTGCACTATAAACAATGAATTATAAAATGGGATATTCCAATTTGTAATTGAATAGCATTATTCTGAAACATACAATTGCTAGTTTGTAACAATACTAAATGTTATTACCCCAACATTACAGTTCATTTACATTTCCCCCCAATTCCTTTAAACTTGACGCTTTTGGAATATAATAAAGACATCAGATCAAGCGGAGGTGTCTTTGATGCAATACACAGTGGTAGGTAAGTTTTTCTGGTTTGGAGTTATGAATGCAGTGTTACTCAGTATTCCGATGTGGGGTCTTATCTACTTGGCGCTAAAAAGCATTTTTTAGACCCTGTGTAGTAATTCGGGACACATATAGATAACAATAGGAAAAACCGAGTACTCGTCTAGTACTCGGTTTTGTATTTGATAAGTAAAATCAGTGGCATGACGGTTGCAGGCACATATTGGGCCTGCAACCATCTGCCGATTGTCATCTCTAGTTGAGAGGGATCATCTTCCACTCGGAACAGACGATGTACTTGATTCGAACGACCTTGTGCTGCTTGGTGCAGCTAGCAGGATCGGGAACCAGAACCGACTTCTGGGTAAAAGTCGGTGAATTGCACATCACGACGTCCTGCCCCTGATGTGTGGCCATCCCACACTTCAAGCCAGTCTTGTCTGGCCGTTCCAAGCCCTTGACAAAGGCAAAAGCTAGAGTTGCAGCAGCAGCTACAACTATGGCTAGAGCAGCTACAGATACAGCAGTTGAGACGCGAATGCGTTTCATGATCTTAAACCTCTCACCTACGGTCCGACAGAGGAATTCCCAGTATTTCTAGGAATGCTACCTTTATTATATATCAATCTTGCCTTTAAAAATCTTTTAAAAAGAAACCAAGTGCATATACGCACTCGGTTTTATTTATAGAATCACCCTAATCTTTTGACAAAAATATGCTCTGTACCACTAACTAGCTATTAAATCAGAGATATGGTCAAAGAAATTTGCCTCTTTGACTGCATCCTTGGTTACAATCGGAATCGGTTTAAACCCTTCTATTTTATGACCTTTGAAATAAAGCTCTACCATTCCTACAATCGTACCCTTTTTTAACGGAGCTTTCAAATTATTTTTAACTTTCACTTGATAGCTGTAATCTTTCTTGTTCTTAATCTGCACAGGAACAGGAATATGGATATTTTTTGCTATCACCACTGTTTGTCGCTTCTTTTTTGCATTTGCAACCGTAACGGATCGATGTTGTGGAACAGATTGTCCCGCCTCCAAAAAAGTAACTCGTTTAAAATGACTATACCCATAATCATATAATTTTTTTGTCTCTGTAAAACGTTTGTCCTTGGATTTTGTTCCCATGACCACAGATATAAAACGTGTCTGTTCTCGCTTCACTGTTCCAGCAAAACAAAAACCTGCTAATTGTGTAGATCCTGTTTTTATTCCTTGAACACCTTCATATTCATGCTTCAGACCAGGTAACATACTATTCCAATTGTTCACTTTCTGTTCTCTTGTCGTACCAGAATGAAATGTATATGTAGCAATAGTAGTGAAGTCAAAAATTTCTGGATGAACAGCCATCAATTGGTTTCCAAGCTGCACTATATCTTCTGCTGACATCACATGTTCACCTTGCGTATCTGGAGGATCAGGATAATCTTCTTGATTGAGACCTGAACAATTGAGAAAATGAGTATTTTCCAATCCTAAATTCTTGGCTTTTTGATTCATTAACTCTACAAATGCTTCTTCTGATCCAGCTACATGTTCTGCCAATGCTACTGCTGCATCATTGGCAGATTGAACCATCAATCCAGTGAATAATTCTTTTATCGTTATTTTCTCGTTCTCCTGTAAAAAAATTTGCGCCTCATTTACATCAGCAGCTCGTTTGCTCACTATTACCTCGTCTGTCCAATGAAGTTCCCCGTTTTTAATTTTATCTAGCACAACATAAGCAGTCATCATTTTCGTTATACTTGCTGGAGGACGTGCATGATTTTGATTTTTTTGAGCCAAAATAATTCCTGATTCATAATCCTTTAAAAGATAGGATTCTGCTTCAATATCTGGCTCCGTTCCATTTTGTGTCGGTTCAGTAGGAGTGGATTCTTCTGTATTTTGACCTTTAAACATAGATTGTTTCTCTTTTGGAGAATCAACAATTTCATCTTCAAACGGTGTCTGTGGGAATATTTTTGCATTTGATTGAGCGAAGCCACTAACAGGCAAGATCAACAATGACAAGCTCATTGTTAACAGAAACATGGAAAAGTGTTTTTTCATTGGATAACTCCTTCATTTATAGGCCTTTTTTCTTAATTATCATGAGGGCTGAATTAATTATATAAGAGCGAATAATCTTCTTACAGTGATTATTTTTACAAATTTGAAAATAAAAAAAAGACATCCCCCAATTTGCACATTCGGGTTTGTCTCCGACAAAGGTTCCTAGTATACAAAAAAGATGAAGCATATGCTCCATCTTTTTATCTTGCCCCGTCCCCTGTAAATACTACTTTAATGGTACGGAAGAAGATTTTTGTATCCAATTTGAAAGATTGTTTTTGGATGTAATACATATCCAGATCTAGCTTTTCAGCTGGGGTCATTTCATAACCACCGTTTACTTGTGCCCAACCAGTAAGGCCTGGTTTTACCAATAAACGGTTTTTAAATCCTGGGATCTCTTTGTCAAATTGCTCGGTAAACATTGGACGTTCTGGACGTGGACCAATTAGACTCATTTGTCCACTAAAGATGTTGAACAGTTGAGGTAACTCGTCAATCCGCGTTTTGCGTATAAAACTTCCTACTTGAGTTACACGTGCATCATTTTTTGAAGCCCATTGTGGTCCATTTTTCTCAGCGTCATTACGCATTGATCTTAATTTCCATACATTAAATAGTTTTCCGTTTTTCCCAACTCGTTCTTGTTTGTAAAAGACCGAACCAGGTGACTCAAGTTTGATCGCAATCGCAGTGACGAGAAGCACCGGCAATGTGACAATCAGCAACAAGAGGGAAAACAATAGCTCAAGGGAACGCTTTATCGCAGGATAGAAAACCCCACTCATCCCTGTTTTCCCAAAATACAAATGTGACTGATTTCCCACCATTACTTTGGAACGCATCTCTTCACCACTCCTACCTCTATATATATATCCAAATTTGTCTCATTTCATTACGAAAGTAACATTAATGTTACAGGAATATTTCATGACCTGTAACCTAGTATAGAATACATGTAATGAAAGTACAAGAGGTTAATTGTTACAATATTTTTGTAGAATATAGATCCAGGTAAAATCGATACGTTTTGAGCAAACCTTCATCTAAATTGATCGTTGGTGACCAGTTTAAAGCACTTTTTGCTTTATCTATGGTGAAATAGCTATGTTTAATATCACCCAGTCTTTCATTTTCATAATTGACCTTGAAAGTATGACCACTTATTTCCTGTAACTTCTCTACCAGTTGATTAAGCGTAGTATGTACCCCAGTGCCAATGTTAAATACTTCTGAATCACCAGCTTGCAAAGCTGCAATATTTGCTTTTGCTACGTCTTCTACATAAATATAGTCACGTGTTTGCTCTCCATCTCCAAAGATGGTAAAAGGAGATTTTTCAATTGCTTTATCAATAAAGATGGAAATAACTCCACCTTCACCATGAGGATCTTGTCGGATACCGTATACATTTGCATATCGTAAAATAGAGTAACGAAGCCCATACATATGCTCATATACACGCAAATACTGCTCAGGGGTATACTTGGAAATCCCATAACCAGAAAGTGGGCCTACTGGGTGTATCTCATCAATCGGCACATACTGTGGATCCCCATATACTGCTGCAGAAGACGCATATATAAATTTTTTGACACCATAAATACGAGCAGCTTCCAATAAATTGATCGTGCCTAGAATATTCATATGCGCATCATGCATTGGCTCCCGCACAGAAGTCTGTACAACGGTTTGTGCAGCTTGATGAATGACTGCATCTGGTTTTTCTTTATGAAAAACATCATGTATCCTTGGATTTTCCATATCGATTCGATAAAAAGAAGCTTCCGGGTGAAGATTGGTTTCTTTGCCCGAAGACATGTTATCGATAATGACAACCTGATGACCTGCAGTTAGCAGCTGATCAACAATATGGGAACCTATGAAGCCAGCTCCACCTGTAACAAGTACCTTCATCTTCTTCTCTCCTCTCTATAAAAATGGGAACAAGTCCAATAGTTTGCCTTGTTCCCTTATTTTTGTATTACCCTTGGTTTTCCAATTTTTCTCTTTCTGGTACATCACGCAAGGTACGAGCAGGGACACCTACATATACTTTTGCAGCTTCGGTATCTTTGTTCACCAATGCACCAGCTGCGATAAAGCTTTCTTCTGCAACAGTCACACCAGGTAACAAGATTGAAGCACCACCAACTCTTGCACCTTTTTTAATAACCGGACCGCGTACCAATTTGAATCGTTCTTTGGTCCTTCCCATAAAGTTATCGTTTGTCGTGGTGACAGTTGGTGCGATAAATACACGCTCTTCAATAGTGGTATAAGCAGTTATATAGGCGTTCGTCTGAATCTTGGTATAAGACCCTATCTCTACTTGATTTTCTACGGCTACTCCACGTCCAACCACTACCGAATCGCCAATGGTTACTTTCTCGCGGATGGATGCTTGGTCTCCGACCATTACTTCTTTTCCCAGTTTGCTCCCTCGATAAAGAACAGTATTGGCACCTAATGTGGTTCCTTCTCCTAATTCTAGGGCAGGTAAACTAGTATCTACTTTTACAGTAGACGCCTTGGCTGGTCTTGGCCAACGTCCTACAACACAATTATCGGAAATAAAAACATGTGAACCAATAATGGTATCAGCATGAATCGTAACATTGTTACCGATCGTAACATTGTCACCGATAACAGCTCCTTCTTCGATTACAGAGAAGTAACCAATCGTGACGTTATTACCGAGTTGGGCTGTGTCATGAATGTAATGTTTCATGAAGACACCTACTTTTAGAGTTTTTCGTAGTACGCTTTGATGTTTTTGATATCTTTCATTGCATTGCGGGTATCAAAAATAGCAGCAGCATGATCGCCAATTTGTTGATAGTCAAAAGCAGAGTGATCTGTAGTGATCAACACCAAATCTGCTTCTTGTAGTTTTTCTTCGGTCAATTCTACTGTTTCATAAGTTTTTCCCTCTAAACGAAAAGATGGAATATGTGGATCAACCAATTCAAAGTTAGACTGATAGCTTTCTAATAACTTGATGATTTCCATTACAGGAGACTCACGGAAATCGTCGATATCTTTTTTATAAGCTACTCCAAGAACCAACACTTTTGCACCACTGAGTGATTTCTTATAGCGGTTTAAAATCTTCATCGTACGATCGACGACAAAGTTTGGCATTTCATTGTTAATTTCACCAGCGACTTCAATCAAACGAGTATGGTAGTTGTATTCACGCGCTTTCCAAGTAAGGTAGAACGGATCAATTGGGATACAGTGACCTCCTAGACCTGGTCCTGGGTAAAAAGCCATAAAACCATAAGGTTTTGTTTTGGCTGCTTCAATTACTTCCCAAAGATCAATACCCATTTTATTACAGAGAATAGCCATTTCATTAGCTAAACCGATGTTGATATTACGGAATGTATTTTCCAAAATCTTTTCCATTTCTGCTATTTTGGGGCTTGATACTTCATGTACATCGCCTTCCAAAACACTACGATACATAGCAGCAGCTATTTTCGTACATAGGGCAGAAACTCCGCCTACTACTTTTGGCGTATTTTTTGTATTAAACGTTTTGTTTCCTGGATCTACACGCTCAGGAGAATATGCCAAGTAAAAATCTTCTCCTACCTTTAATCCTGTCGCTTCTAAAATCGGCTGCAATACTTCTTCTGTCGTACCTGGATATGTTGTACTTTCTAAGACAACTAACATATTTGGGTGCAGATACTTTGCGATTTCTTTACCAGAAGCTTCTACATAAGTAGTATCTGGTTGTTGATATTTATCTAAAGGAGTAGGTACACAAATCGCAACTGCATCTACTTCTTGAATTTTGGAATAATCAACAGTAGCAGTCAATTGACCAGAATGAATGATTTGCTTTAGCTCATCATCCACAACATCGCCAATATAATTGATACCATCGTTTACCATGTCTACACGTTTTTGTTGTACATCAAAGCCAATAACTTTGTATCCCGCTTTGGCTTTTTCCACTGCCAAAGGAAGCCCTACATAACCAAGGCCTACGACGCCGATAACTGCAGTTTTTGACTCAATTTTCTCGAGCAAACCGTTCACGAGCATTCATCCCTTTACTCAAAATAATTTCGGACCACTTGGACAATATGGTCGATTGTTTCTTCTTCTAGCTCTGGATAGAGAGGAAGAGCAAATATTTTCTGGGAAATAGTTTCCGCATTAGGCAAATCGCCTTCTTTGTATCCCAGTTCTTTGTAAACTTCCTGCAAATGAAGCGGTAATGGATAGTAGATACCTGATGCTATACCATTCTCTTTCAGATGTGCCATCAAGCCTTCGCGATCTTCTGTTTGTACATTGTACAGATGATAAATATGTTTGCGGTTTTCTGCATGGTGAGGAGTTACGATTGGTAATTCAGCTAGTTTTTTGTTGTAGTACTCTGCTTTTTCCGCACGTGCATTGTTCCAATCATCCAAATGACGCAATTTGATACGCAAAGCAGCAGCTTGAATCTCATCTAAACGGCTGTTGTAACCAATCATGCTATGGTAATACTTTGGACTACTTCCATGAACACGTAAAATACGAAGCTTTGCAGCGAGCTCGTCATCATTTGTTACAATCATTCCACCATCACCGTAGCCACCGAGGTTTTTGGTTGGGAAGAAGGAAAAAGTAGCTGCATGACCCCAAGAACCAATTCGCTTACCTTTAAATTCAGAGCCAATGGCTTGAGCTGCATCTTCTAATACAAAAATATTATGTTCATCTGCAAGCTCCATAATTTGATCCATTTCTGCTGGTTGACCAAAAATATGCACTGGAATAATTGCTTTCGTCTTTGGAGTAATCGCTTTTTTCAGTTGCTCAACATCTAAATTGTAAGTTTTTGGATCAATATCAACAAATACAGGAGTAGCTTTTAGTTGAGAGACTACTTCCGCTGATGCAAAGAAGGTAAACGGAGTCGTAATTACTTCATCTCCCTCTTTTACTCCAGCAGCATCCAATACTAGTTGCAATGCATCTGTACCATTACCCACACCAATAGCATGTTTTACACCACAAAATTCCGCTACTTCTGCTTCAAATGCTTTGGTTTCAGGACCTAAAATATAGTGTCCGCTTTCCAACACACGATCAATCGCATCTCGTACTTCTTCACGAATACCATTGTATTGCTCAGTTAAATCAAGCAAAGGGATTTTTTTCATTATTTCATTGCTCCTTCATGAGTTTTTAACAACGCATCCATGCGTACAGGTTGTCCTGTTTCAGCAGCTTGTTGGCAAGCAATTACAAAAGCTAAGGCTTCTCTACCTTCTTTACCAGAAACAACAGGGATATAATCTTGCTCAACTGCATTTGTCATATCTTGAATAATACATTCATGTCCTGGTATACCAAAGGGGTCTTGTTCTATTTTTTCTATCGTTTGTTGTTTCTCTTCTTCACTTACGCCTTCGAAATTCCAATTTTTAATCCAGTTTGCATTTGGCCCACCAATGGTAGCTGTTCCCGTTTCCCCAAAAATAGATAACGATTCTTCCAAGTTTTTAGGGTAGATCGTAACCGCTGCTTCTAGCACTCCTAATGCACCATTCTTAAATCGGATCACAGATAATGAAGTATCTTCTGCTTCAATATCGCGTAGTCGTGTAGCATTGTAAGAACTGACTTCTTCAATGTCTCCCATCATCCAAAGCATCAAATCCATATTATGAATCGCTTGATTCATCAACACACCGCCATCCATGGCTTTTGTTCCTCGCCATGGCGCCTGATCATAATATGCTTGGTTTCGATTCCAACGTACAGTCGCATTGGCATGTCCGATTTTACCAAATGCACCTTTATCCAATTGTTTGCGAAGCTCCATAATGGCTGGACGAAAACGATTTGGATGGACGACTGCCATTTTGACATTATTTCTTTCACATGCTTCAATCATGGCATTTGCATCTTCTAGCGTGAGAGCCATCGGCTTTTCGACTACTACATGTTTTTTTGCTTCTGCAACTTGAATGGTAAGTACTTTATGTAGTCCACTTGGCGTACAGATGGAAACAACATCTACTAGATCACTCTGTAACATTTCTTGTAAATCCAAAAATCCTTGGACACTGTCGGTGACAAACTCTTGTAAACGTTCTTCATTGGTATCACATACAGCAGTCAAAACAGCACCTTCTACATTGGCAATTGCCCCAACATGTTTCTTGGCGATGTGACCGCAACCTACTATTCCATAGCGGATCATGTTACTCCCTCTTTTCAAGCAACATTAATATTACAGTAACATTACGATCACTGTAACATAAATGAAATGTTTTTGGTATAGCTGGACATAAATAGACACACTTTTTTGTAAAAAATTTGAACTTATGTACTACTTTTCAGTATCCCCATCCATGATGGCAAACATGATTTCTCCATCACACACTACTTTATCCCCTACACGAGCAACCGCATTTCCTTTACCCACTTTTCCACGAAGACGAGTCATTTCCACTTCTAACTGGAGTACATCTCCTGGTTTTACTTGCCCGCGAAAACGCACACGATCAATCCCAGCAAAAAAGGCTATTTTCCCTTTGTACTCATCCAACACAAGAATAGAGCATGCTCCTACTTGTGCCAGCGCTTCCACAATTAAAACACCTGGCATTACAGGATAATCAGGAAAATGGCCTTGGAAAAATGATTCGTTCATAGTCACATTTTTGATTCCAACTGCTTTCTTTGCTGGAATAACCTCGATTATCTTATCCACTAATAGAAACGGATAACGATGAGGTATCACTTCTTGAATTTTTTTTATATCCCATTCCATTAACCAAACATCTCCTATCTAGTACCTTTCATACTCCGCTACAGTTTAGCATACGCAACGGAGCATGACGAGTGAGTATAGAACTCACCTTGGCTATTTCCATCCTGTTTAATCGAGATTTTTGTTTGCTGAACGTATCAAAAAGAAATAGATGAGGGTTGTGAGGTAGGATAAACCAATAACGAACCAAAGAAAAGTTAAAGCTCCTTCTACAGAAAAAAGTAATGCAAACAAAGCCATATAAAAGAGTACAGTTGTCAATTTCCCCATAATATTTGCAGGTATTGTTTTCTTTCCTTTGAGATGAAAGAAAGTGGAGTACAAAATCATGGAAATATCACGCAAAAAGACAGCAAATGCTGCCCATAAACTTATCTTATCCGTAATGAGGAGGGACAAAAATACAGCGATAATCATTAACTTATCTGCTAAGGGATCGAGAAGACTGCCAATTTCAGTGACCAGGTTATAACGCCTCGCAATAAAGCCATCTACCACGTCTGTTATTCCAGCAAGCAATATAATCGCAACAGACCAATACAATTTGCTTGGTATATCAGAAAAATAAACAATTAGATAGGTAGGGACTAAGAAAAAGCGAAATATAGTAAGGATATTTGGTATGTTTATCATCTAAGACCCTCCAGCCTACCACAAAGAATCCCGTCTTTGTGGTAATTCACACAGACGGGTTATTTTATCCATAAATTAAATTGTATACATGCATCCACATGCCCATATCGAAAATGTCACTTACCGGTTGACCGCCAACCACCGTGTGACCAATTATTAAACTAACAAATAAAACGATAACTAGTAGTGCCGGTACTCCAAGAATCCATATACTACGTTTTACCCATTTCGAATCGGAACTATACTCTTCCTCCACTTCTTCTTCATCATGCCTGTTTTTGACATTTTCTGATGGAAGATGAAACTCCTGCTTACGATCGAATGTTTCTAATTCATTCTCTGTCTTTTGCTGGTTTAGCGTATTCATTTCTTGTTCGATTGCTCTTAATTGCTCTGCATCAAACTCATATGTTTTAAAATCAATCGGAGTTAATGTATCCTCAATTCCAGCAAGCGGATCTTTTTTTACTTTTTCTTCCTCATGTGAAGAGATGGTAGTTTGTTCTTCTTTTTCCAAATCCAGTAAGGTAGCAGAAATTTCCTCATGCACGTTATCTTTCTTAGATGGTTTTTCCTCTACGTGCCCTTGTTCATTCTTTTCATTGCTGTTACTTTCTTGATCCTCTTCTTTACTCCACTTTAATTCCCCAACAGGCAAACGATCTTGCTCATCTTTACCTTTTTCATTCTTTAAATCCTTTTTATCTTCTGATTGACTCATGTGTCATACCTCTCCAATTACATTAAGCTTGTCCATCCTTCTCACATAACAAAAATATAACAAAGCTTACATCTATTCGTCTACTCACAGCCGTGAATATTATAGGTTATATTTTACCATATAATCAGAAGGCCGGAGTTAAGATGATTATGTAAATTTTGAATACATCCGACCTTCCAAATTTCGGGATAATTATTTATATAGAAATCCTCGCTATTTCCTTGCTGCCAGCTTTACGCTTATATTTTATTTTAGTTGCTTCTCCGCCACGTAGATGTCTTATCGACTTATGATATTCCAATATTTCTTTCACTTCATTTGCAAGATCTGCATTTATTTCTGGTAATCGTTCTGTTAAATCTTTATGAACCGTGCTTTTGGATACACCAAACTCTTTCGCTATGACACGCACAGTACTCTTTGTTTCCACAAAATATTGCCCAATTTTTATGGTTCGCTCTTTTATATAATCATGCAACTCCCCTCTCCTCCTTTCTGCTTGTTTGATACATTATATGAAGCGTACAAACGGTTATGCTGGTACAAGCCCGTAAAGAAAAAATCCAAAATGTTTGTTTGTTCTTTACCTCGCTAGACTCCAATCTTCATTCATTTCCAAAATAAAAAACGCCCTTGCTTTGAGGGCGTTTTGTTACTTTACGTATTCATTTGGGTTTAATGCTTGATTGTTTTTACGAACTTCAAAATGAAGATGAATTCCTTCGTTCTTTTCAAATTGGTTTTGGCCAGCCTGTGCAAGGATATCCCCTTTGACCACAGCTTGATTCAACGCTACTTGGACATTAGACAAACTTTGGTAAATGGTCGTCAATCCGTTTTCGTGCTTGATTTCTACCAACTCCCCAAGCACTGGATTTTTTTCGACTCGAACGACTTTCCCAGATGCACTAGCCACTACATCAAACGATTTCCCATTCTTCCTTGCAAAATCAATTCCTGTATGAGGCCAGTATGTATCTGCATATTTCACCAAAGCACTTTCTTTTGCTTTATCTGTCGCATTTGCATCATAAAAATCCATGGACTTGATAACAGTTGGATCACTCGTTACAGGTAGAGAAATTTGTTGCAAATTGTCTGTTGGTACTTCTTCTACAGGTAAAACGGTATCTACATCAGGGCTATTGGTACGTGTCACATCTTGTTTGGAAGACTGATACCACCAAGCCATTCCGAGTACACAAACAGCAACTGTCATGTAAATTGCGGGAAAGACCCACTTTTTGTCTAATAAAGCTTTTTGTTTTTTTGGATCTTGGCTTTTGTTTTCATCCAGAAAAGAAACTTTGTTTTTTGGTTCCTCTGGTTTCATCATCTGATCACCTCTAGTGACCAGTGTCGACGCATATGATAAGGAATATACCTAAATTGGTAAATTTTTGTATATAATGTTCGATTATTTTTCATATTGCTCCATTTTAGAAAAACACATAATATGAAAATAGGCGCAGTGCTCTCCCAACCGGGATGGAGCACCCCGTTTCTCGAAAGGAAATGAAATGGCAATCACCATCCAGAAGCCGAAGGTCACCGTAAAGCCGACGACCGACGAACTCGAGGTCACACTCACGTTCGAGGACCTCACGTTGATCGCCTCACACCCGCTTGTGAAGGGAAATCACCACATCACCATGCAGGGGTGGTCGAATGACGATCCCGAATACACGGTGCTGATCTCCGTCAACGAGGCTGGTGAGGTCACCGCTCATTTCTAACACTCCATCCGGGACAGGTTAGATCGAGGATACCTCTCTGGTCTCTCTGAGATGGAGCCCGCTGTAGGTAGGTCATACTTACAGCGGGACCTGCAAATAACATATGAAAATAAAAAGTTTTCAACCTAGTCAGTTTAAATGGCTGGGTTTTTCTGTATATAACAAGGTAATGGAAAAATTTAATCGTGTTGTTTCCTTATCGCATGGGGGAAAGTAAAACAAACGAAACAGGAGATACATATGAAACCTTTCACACCTGACTTGGTATACTTTGAACCAGCGGCATTAGACTATCCACTTGGACGAGAGCTATACGAAAAATACAAACAAACAGATATTCCAGTAGAAATGACAACCTCTCACAACCGTATCACGGGGCTCCCAGGTGAGACAGAGCTAGAAAAATATCGCATCGCGAAGAGAACGTTGGTCGTTGGAATACGAAAAACGCTCACTTTTGATACTTCCAAGCCCTCAGCAGAATACGCCATCCCATTAGCGACAGGCTGTATGGGTCATTGCCACTATTGTTATCTGCAAACAACCATGGGCGCTAGGCCTTATGTACGAGTCTATGTCAACCTTGATGATATTTTTGCAGCAGCAGATAAATATATGGTAGAAAGAAAGCCAGAGATCACCCGATTTGAAGCAGCTTGTACGTCTGATCCTGTAGGGATCGAACACATTACAGGCTCCCTAAAAAAAGCAATCGAGTTTATGGGGGAACGAGAACTTGGAAGACTCCGTTTTGTAACAAAGTATGCCAATGTAGACAGCCTGCTCGATGCCAAACACAATGGACATACCCGATTTCGTTTTAGCGTAAATGCAGATTATGTCGTCAAAAACTTTGAACCAGCTACCTCTCCTCTGGCTGACCGCATCGAAGCAGCAGGAAAAATTGCCAGAGCTGGTTATCCGTTCGGTTTTATTATTGCACCAATCATGATTTTTGATGGCTGGGAAGATCAATATGCAGACTTGATGCACAAACTGCATGAGACATTGCCACATGCCGAAGATCTGACTTTTGAACTCATTACCCACCGATTTACGAAAACGGCAAAAAATATTATTGAAAAACGGTATCCCAAAACAAAACTAGAAATGAATGAAGAAGAGCGGAAAAAGAAGTGGGGGCGGTACGGCCGGACGAAGTATGTGTATCAAGATGTGCACATGGAGGCGATTCGTGTGCATATGAAGTCGTTAGTGGAGCGGTATTTTCCTCAGGCGGAAATCAGTTATTTGACGTAGATTAATAAAAAAGCCGTAAAATTAGGATCAGGATGAGCCCGGATCACTTGCGTGATCCAGTCCCATCCTGAGGTGTCCCGGAGGACTACTTCTTGCCGCGGCGCCGCTTCGTCTGGTTCGCCACACGCTTCTTCGAGCTCCCCCCGTAGGTGCCGGCGACGACCTTGCCTCGCGACGACATCGAGCGGTCGGTGGCGAAGGCGGCGGCGATCTGGGAGTTGTTCATCGTGCCGACGTTGAAGGTGGCGACGGCGGGCTTGGAATCGGGCTTGGCCACGAAATCCTCCTGAGAGTTGTTTCTGATTTAAGATCAGTATACTCAAAAAAAAAGAAACTTTCAACAATTATTGATAAAAATTGCGATCAAGAAAAGCTTTATTACCTTTCTCATTGATTTTTTCTATTCCCTATTGAAATCCTTTCTTGTCTATCTCCTACATCTACTTTTTTTATTGTTAGAGCAAAAACACCCTTCTTTATATATCGGAAAATACGATGACCTGCCATAGTTCTCACTATGGCAGGTCAATTTCACCTGAAGACTTACCTCATGCTCGCCCTCAAGTCCGGCCTGTCACCCAACTCCTTCCTGCGTGCCATCGCAGCGATGACATCAGGCGTCACATAGATGACTGTGTTATCACGCTTCTCAGGGACACGACGAGGCACACCATCTTTGTCTACATAGGCAGGCAAGTGGGTATTGGGCTCGATAATGTTGCCTTCTTCGTCTCGGACACGATTCTCTGTTGCGTTCAGCTTATATATGTCCACGAAAACGAGGCTTTCTCTTTAGTTGAGTAAAGTCTGTTTGATTATAAAAAAATTACAAATCTATTTCAAGTCTTTTTTATATTTTTAATTTCCACACCTCGATAGTAATACATGATAATGGCTTCCCCGTCTCGTCCTTGTTTGGCCAATAAATTCGCGCCCCATTGACTCATTCCGACACCGTGACCAAATCCGTAAGTAGTAAAGGTTATTTGATTGTCTTTCTGTGTCCATGAAAAATCCGATGAAGCTAACCCTAGTACTTCTCGTATTTCTCTTCCTGTAAAAATACGATCGCCTACTTTTACTTGAGCAATTCGTTTTCCAGTCGTTCTTTTTAAAATTTTTATTCCATTTCTACTAGAAAATGCAGTTACTGCTATTTGCTTGCGTGTCTGTTTCTCCAATTCTTTGATAATGGATGCAACAGACATCGTCTTGCTACGCGTAAATTTAGGAGATTGTTTGTCCCATGTAGAAGCGACACTTCGCAAGTAAGGATATGGTTGTTTGAAATACTCCTCTGAGTTCTCCGTATACCCATTACTTGTAGAAAAAAAAGCTGCATAAATAGGTTTGCCATGAAACGTTATGATTTTCCCCTTGGTAGAAACGACTGCACCACTCACTTTTGCTATATTTTTGTCAAAGGTTCTTCCCCATCTCTCTTTTAACTTCTCATCTGTTGCATATACTTGATCTTTCACGGTATCCGTTACGGTTGCTTCCTTATTTTTCACTCGACTGTAGATATAAGTACGGGCTGCCATCGCTTGTGCTCGAAGAGACTCCTTTTCAAACTCAGCCGGCATCTCAGATGCGACCACTCCACGTATATAATCTTCTAAAGGTATGCGAATCGTCTTTTTGGGATTGGATAACTTCACGTTTATATAAATATCTGTATCAGCAGATGAATCATTCATCGGAGAAGATAATGCATCCACTTTCCCGGCTGCTTCTTGAAAATCTACTAATACCATTGGAATTAACACCACCATGCAAGGCAATAACACCAAAAGAAAACACAGTAAGCCAACTATTTTGTAGTGGTAGGACAAAAAAAAACCTCCCAATAGGATCTTTCTCTTATCCTATTAGAAGGGTTAGTAGATTAGAACAGCAAAAACGATCAAGATTGTTTTCCTATACTCTAGTTTTCATCTATGTGAACATCAATCGGTGAGCTATTTCTATATTTATTCTTGCTTGTGTGAACTTCAAAAGTCCACACAAGCAAGAAAGACTCCAATTACTTTTGGAGCGCCTCAGTCAAGCACCAAGCGATGAAGCAGAGAAGGACGATGCAACTCATGAGAACAGCAAACGCCTTGTTCTGGGAGCAGGTATATTCTTTCTATCCCTTCCTGTTCTCTTGTGCATCAGAACCCTGCTCCATTTGCAATTTAGCAAGGAAATACCCGAAGAAACCAAAGAAACTCACGTTTATGCCCTTCTTTTTGTCTATTTATGGACACTCTTCTATTTTATATGATTATCTTCATTCCCACCATCTTCCATATAAAAAAACCGCCCATAAAAGGGCGGTTTTAATCGTATCTATTATGCAAAAGAATGCTCTGTTGCTGGAATTTCTTCATCAATAGAAATGCGATTGATCTTTGCACCAAGTGCTTTCAGTTTACCAACAATATTTACATAACCACGGTCTACATGATGTAAGCCAGATACTTCGGTAACACCATCTGCTACTAGGCCTGCTAAAATAAGGGCAGCCCCAGCACGAAGGTCAGTGGATGTGACTTGAGCACCAGATAAAGGATGACCGCCTTCAATTACTGCTGTCCGTCCATCGATTTTGATGTGTGCGCTCATTCTTTTCAGCTCTTCTACATGCATAAACCGATTCTCAAATACCGTCTCTGACATCAGGCTAGTACCACTAGCTGTTAATTGCAGAGCCATTACTTGTGACTGCAAATCGGTTGGGAAACCAGGATATGGAAGCGTTTTGACATCAATTGGTTTTAGTTCTCCTTCAGCCCGAACCAAAATGCCATCCTCACTCACCATTACCTGTACTCCCATTTCTCGAAGCTTTGCAATCAGAGGAGTGAGATGCTCTGCAATTGCTCCTTCGACAAACACTTCTCCTCTTGTAATCGCTGCAGCAGCCATATAAGTACCAGCTTCGATACGATCCGTGATCACGGTGTATTCCGTTCCATGTAAGAAATCTACTCCATCGATCCGAATTTCATCGGTACCGGCCCCACGAACATTGGCGCCCATCGCATTGAGGAAATTAGCTAAGTCTACGATTTCAGGTTCACATGCTGCATTCTCGATAACGGTACGGCCTTTAGCTAAGCTAGCTGCCATCATGAGGTTTTGGGTAGCACCAACACTTGGGAAATCAAGATAAATGTCAGCACCACGCAAACGATCCTCTACCCGGCCTTCGATATGTCCTGCTTCGATTTCAAATTGAACACCCATTGCTTCTAGACCTTTTAGATGTTGGTCAATTGGACGGCTTCCAATTGCACATCCACCAGGCAGAGGGATACGTGCATGGTTTTTTCTTGCCAAAAGTGGTCCCATGATCAGAAATGATGCTCTCATTTTCCGAACCAAATCATAGGGAGCTTGTGTTGTCTCAAATGTTTGGGCATCAATCTGTACTCTATCTTCACCGAGTTCGGTCTTAATCCCCAACCGAGACAACATTTGCGTAATAGTTTTCACATCATCAAGCATAGGTACATCTAAAATAGTAATGCTTCCTCTTGCTGGCAAAATAGAAGCAGCAATCAAAGGGAGCACTGCATTTTTAGCCCCATGTAATTTTACTCTCCCCTGCAAACGGTTACCACCTTGAACAATAATCTTTTCCACATGTATTCCCCCCAGATGATTTTAATATTCTACGGTAATGATCGGTGAACCAATCGTTACGACTAGCTTGCCATCTTTTACATTGCGATGGGTTGCTACTTGGAGGTTCATCTCTCCCCCTCGAGTTTGAATGCCTTCTGAAAACATAGGTGAATATGCGGATATACTCACCGTCTGACTGGTCTCCATTCCCTCTATTTCTTTTGCATGTAATTGTTTGATGAGATTATGTGCTACTTTTAATGTATCTGATGAATGATCTATATTTCCCTGTATAGAGTAGTGCAGATGTGTAGGAATCTCTTGTTCGAAAAGGAATTTTTGGATTCGTTCTGCCGCTAATGGCCAATCTTTTTTTGGTCGCCCATGACCAGTAACTTGTATCGCTATGTATGGTTCCGACATGTTTGCATGAGGTTGGTCTATGATCATATGAAAAGAGACCTTAAGATTATCCCAAATACCTGTAGCATCATAACGAATACCATCTTGATCGACACGTTTTTCCATCTTTCCTAGTGAAAGCTCATTTACCCATTGTCGCATGTTTTGTTCTGCTTGTGAAGGAGACACCGAACGCCCGATCCGACCACTATGATGAACCACATAAGTTGTGGGCGAAATCTCCATTTTGTCTATGGTGAAAAGAAGCCTTTGTGGTATAACAGACCCTGCTTGACTACTTCCCATCAAAAAAATACTGCTCATAAGCAAAATACCAATCCAACGCAACATCGTAAACTCTCCCTATAGCCATTTGCTATCCATTTTGTACGGGAAGGGCAGAGTTTATACCAATTTTAACTAGAAAAGAAATTGACCAACGACCCTTGACCAATCTAAATAATTGATAAAAAAGAGTGCCAACTGATGTCCAATGATGATCGACAACATCATCATGACAATAAACGCAAACCAAGGTTCTTTAATCTTCAAAATCGCTTCGATCCGAACACGAAGTAGTACCCACCATGTAAAGGCAATCAAAGTTAAAGAGAAAATGATGTTTGTGAGTGCAGAAACACCAAGTTCTGTTGCTTGCTCCATGATATGCACCCCCCTATGTTCACGGTTCACACAACATGTCTATCGTACACAAAACAGTGGAATACCGCAAAACATTTTTTGAGATTATTCGAGAAATGGAGCAATATTACATCAATAGAAGACATAGGAGAAATGATAGAAAGCGTAGCGGTTAACGTTATGATGATGGAGAATCTCAAAGAAGGCAGCGAGTTAGTATCTTGTAATTTCTAAAAGAAACAGATGCTCCGATTGTATTACAATAGGAAGACTCTAGAGTTACTAGATGATAAATAAATAAGCCTGACCAGCGATAGCCAACCAGGAATGGAGAAATTATAAGATGTTAGAACAGAGTATATCACTAGTGAGGGGGAACCCATAGCCATCAAGCTAAGAAATAAGGTTGAAAGAGTGGGAGAAAGTCGGGATTTTGGAGCGGATTTGGAGAAAATTATTGGGGATGTTGCAAGAGAAAGGCATCTATACTGGGAGCAATCATCGAAGATTGTTGTCCGTTATGAATGGTACATTCAACACTATAAAGTATTTTTTAAATTATACATAGTCAAAAGAAATTGTCTTCTTCATGAAACTCTTTTGCTGGAATCAACTAAAAATAATTCATAGAAGATCCAATTTAATATTTAAAATTCAAAGTCATGGTAACAGTTGGGAAAAATCTCTTAGAGGAAACGGCTCCAAAAGGAGCCTGATCTACCCGACACCCCTTGTAGCTAGGAAAGATATTCCATTACCAATACATCTTTTACTTTTCCGATTTTCCCTTTTTTATCCTTATGAAAAGCAAATATCAGATGTTTTTTTCCATAAATGTACTCAAGGTCATATTCTTCTGGTGATGTATAGGTCTCTGAAGGTTTACCCAAAACTTGCTTCACTTCATTAGGTGTTATAGATTGATAGTTTTTATCCGTAGTTGCCAATGCGAATACCTTCGGTTTAGGATCTTCATTTGGGATATAAAAAACGGTTTGATGTTTGCTGTATTTTAATTCTGCATCTTCAGAGTTTCCGTCCTTTTTTCCCCATTTTTTCTCTATTTGTTTTGGGGTAGAGCCAATCCCAAACTCTTCACTTGTCGTTACTTTTCCTTTTTTAGATAAATCTCTTGTTTCAATCAATAATTTTTTTTCTTGGGCAGTGGGGGTATTAGTAGCTGCACTTGCACCGCCAATTTGTGTTACACCTGCCAATAATGTTCCCACAGTTAAAGTTGTTGCTATCAGTAAATTTATTTTTTTGTTCATCCTAACTACTCCTCTTAAGTAAATGAAACTTACAGCATTTATTATAAATGCAATTCATTAGTCATAATCCCCATTGTTTTCACAAATATATGTTAATAATTATATAAATATAAAATAATACCATTTATTCTTATTATTTTCAGGAGAATAAGTATTTTTGCACCATCATAATAGAATATTTCTTAAGTGCACTATATAAAAAAAAGAACTGGTTCAATTGATGTGAACAGTTCTTATCTTATTGAAAAATCATGACTTGGGTAGGACGGTCGTCTGTACATCTTCTGACCGAGGATCAATCCAGTATGATGCGTCTCTGGCTTCTCTTGCTGGTATCAACCTCGCACTCCATGAGTGGAGTCCAATTTATAAAGTTCTTTCGTTCACATATACAAAACGACTTGAGTCTTTAATGGACACACTCAAGTCGCTTTTTCATTAATTGGGCAAATTAGGGTTTATCGTTCGGATGCTGGTTCTAGGCCTCATAGGTTGATGGGTATGTACGGTGACCCATAAAAAAATGGGTTCATCTACTTTCTTAATCACCATATCAAAGATTTTTTCATTTGCTTCATTTTTACATGTAACTGGATTTTTATAAGAGATAACAAAACTGCACTATCATTATAAAACCCTATTGCCAATTTCTTTATTATCGTTATTCTCTAGATTTAATCTATTGCTGAGGCTTTTCGGCTGTAAATTGTTTTTCTTTTGATAGTTTTATCGGAGTATTATCTGTTTTCCCGTTAAACTGAACAATCAATTTATATTGTTGACCAATTTTTAGTTTATCTCTACTAAAGTAAGCAAAACAATATTTGAGATCTGGACTACAATCCTTTGAAGAGGCATTACCCACCCCTTCAATTTGAAAATTCCAATCACCACTTATCTTTGCATCTGGTTTTATTTTTATTAAATCCGCACTAGATGAATAAGCAGAATCCATTTCAGTTGGTTTAACATCACCTATTTTTATTTCTGGAATACTAGCAACATCTGAGCTTGTTTGTTTAGAACTTGATTTAGAAACAGAATCACCATTTGAATTTGTACAACCAATCAACGGCACACATAAAAAAATGGATAAAATAATAACGAGATTTTTCATAACCTGTCCTCCTAATGAATATGAGAAGATTTTAACTTTTTTAATTACTATAGTCAATATTGATTAAACAGAAAAAACTGCAAGAAGCCCAATGCTAGTGGTAATCTGAGGAAAAAGGGCAAAATCCGGGGAAACCCTCGCTTTTTTATGCGTAAAAGTAGGGTCGTCTGAATGAATTGATCCAGACGACCACTGCTCCCTCAGGAGCTTGCAGGGAGTCATCGCTTCATCGTGCCAGGTTTTCCCCGGCTTAAAGAATGGGCTTATGCTGGTATCTTCTTTCTAATGACTGGTGCAGCATTATCTCATGTGTTTGCTAACAATTATGGTGACTATGGATTTCATATTATCATCCCGCTTTTCTATACTGCACTCAATATCGCTTCATGGGCATTGAAACCACAAAGCCGCATCTTAGGGAGTTTGCTTGGTAAAAAATGCAGGATAATCAAAAAGGCGCTAGGGCCTCGGCTCTAACGTCTTTATTTTTCTTCGGGTACAGCGAAAATATCGAAGTTTTTTCCAATAATTAGCGTAGTACCTGATGCCATATCTACGACCTTGGTGTCGAGTAAATCAATCGTAATGTGTTTCCCATTCGTTGTTTTTAAATTTACTGTAGTTATATCTCGCTTATCTCTTTCTTTTAATTGGTTTTGTTCGTCGATATAATATTCTAATCTCGACTCGTGTTTGTTAATAAAAAATTTACTACTATGATAAAAACGAAATAGTTTTGATGCCCGCACCTTCTCGATCAACCTTTGTATTTTGTTGTTTTCTCCTTCAATAATCAACCTTGATGACATGTCCAGCACCTCCAATTGATATTATTTTTTAATTTCTGTATTATAAGTTTATTCTGTTTATTGTATTTGGACAAGGTCAACATTTTTGCCTACTTATACCGTATTTCCTGTATAAAATTGAGCTTTTCGTTTGACATAAATGAAATAAACGGTATATTCCAACTATTATTACGGTAAAGGATGATTATCATGTGGAAAGATCTAGTGGGAGCGATCTTATTACAGGAGCGAAAAATTCAAGGGAAGACCATACAAGAAGTAGCGGACGAAATGGGAATAGGAACTACTACAGTTAGCGGAATGGAACGAGGATTACCGAACGTAGCTGATGAAAAGTATATTATGTATGCAAAGTATCTAGGGAAAGCAGAAGAATTATTTGCTTTAGAAGATGAAAACAAAGTAAGAGAGCAAGCTATATTTAATGACTTGTTGCACATCGAAGATATCTTAAACGCAGTACCAAATACAGCACAAAAACGCCTAGATAAGATCGAAGATTTACATATGTTTCGTGATGCAAGCGTTTTCGCTACTTTTTTGCGTGGTAGGATTCATTACGAGCAGAAGAATTACACAAAAGCAAAGGACTTATTAGAAAAAACATTACAAGATGTAGACCAATGTCCCAGTTTATTAGATTCTAATATACCGTCTATTTGCTTCCATGAATTAGGTATAATTGCATTTCATAAAAATAAGTACGAAGAGGCACAGCAACTAACGGAAAATGCGATAAAGGTATTTGATAAAAAAGGGAAACGACAACATTACCGACCGTACTTATACTTAAATTTAGCAATATACTTAGAAATTCTAGATAAAATAGAGGATGCGTGTGTCCCATTAAAACATTTATTGAGAATGGTTGATAAAGTTAAGTCAAACATAGCTGTAACAATTCAAGCGTATGAGCGATACGCTAATTTATTATTGAGTCTAGGAATGCCACGGAAGGCGCTAAAATATGGTCGCGAGGCACTCCAAATAGCTTGGAATAACAAACAGTATAGACGTTTATTCTCGGTTTGGTCGACACTAGGAAACATTTTAACCGAGATTGGACAGACTGAAGAAGCTAAACAGCGATATTATAAGGCGTTAGATCTCGTTTCTTTTGTTTCCGATAACAGTATTATTGTTGGAGATACTTATTTTAGATTGGGTAAACTGTTAATAAGAACCGAAGTATATGCTGAAGCTGAGGAAATGTTGATTCATGCATGTCAATATTTAGAGAAATCCAATGAAGAACAAGACAAACTAAATGCTTACATTGAGTTAGGAAAATTACAGAGTTATCTAGGTAAGAAACAAGATTTCGAAAACACGTTCAACAAAATTAATAAAGTTATGGAAAACATGCCCGAAAAAAATATTACATTTGACATGTGCATGATAATGTGTGAATTTTATATTAATATAGGAAATAAAGATAAATTAGATCACTACCAAGGAATGATATGGGAAAAATGGAGGAAAGGAGAGATTAAAAATGCCAACTAGAGGAGAACCTGATACACACTGAAAAACTCCTTTTTATACTGAACCCCAAAAGTTGGACTAAGAATAAAGCAGCAAACTGGTTGGAATGTATCCTGTATTGGATAGGGCTCATTCCTTCCAGTTTTTGTTTTATCCGTTTGTTGTTGTAGTAATGGATATAATTTTCAATAGCTATTTTCAAATCCTCTTACATTGTGTATTTCACATCATAATGCATCTCTCTTGTTTCAATAACCCAAAGAAATCGGCTATTGATTTCATGAGAAACACGGATTCTACAAAACATCAGAAGAAAAAAAGCTATTATTATATAGAAAAAACATAAAGTAAACTACAGTAAAAACATATCGCATTTACTGTTGATTTCCCTTTTTATTGTAAAATATCCAATTATCCCATTAATATACCGTATAATAATCAGAAAATATTGATATTGCCACTATTTTATTTATTCAATAAACTATTGTTAGATTCAATATAAATAATTCCTAATAAGGTGGGGTAAAAATGAGCAGCCAAAATGTCCAAACTGTGGAAAAACGGATAAAGTAGTGAAAACAGAAGATGGAAACTATGGTTGCCAAGATTGTGGGGACTTTTTCGATTCCCGTGGTAACAAACTAAAAAGATAAAGAGGAAAATTGGTTATAATAAGGAACTATCTTTTGTGGGTAGTTCCTTATTCAATATATAGAGGTGTTATTATGGCTAGATTAGTTGATGTTGACGCTTTTTTATTGGGGATGAAACCTGCTCATTATGGTAATACTGGATGCCCCACCACTATGAAGTATATAGACAAGCTTAAGCGTTACCCTTATGTGACAAACGGTATAGATATTTCAGATGATGATTACTTTCTTTTCTTCCAAAACAATGAACTAAAAAATGAGTTTCTGGACAAGCTGAAAAATGTCAAACCCCGTTCTCCCGAATTTCATAAGCTATTAGGGGTAACACTGGGATATCCTCCGGCTGCTGCACGCTTTTTTGCTACCTGTATGAGTCGAACAAGCTTGGAATCATACAGACTAGCTATTCACTATGCAGGTATCCGTTGCGTTAGTCATGTAGATGATTTGGTAGAAAACGCTATATGGTTATGGGATCGCTACACAGAACAGGAAGATATGAAAATAATGGTTAATACAAGTCTTTACCCTGTAATAAGATACGATATCGAGCGACTAAACGAAATAAAACGTATTCAGCAACAACAAATAATTGCATAATCACAACCACCCGTTCACACGGGTGGTTTGCTCTGCGGCTGAAAGCCTTTATTACTGACCAGCCCCTGAAGGTGCTCTGAATGGTTCGCAACTGTACTACTTTTACTCGCTAGCCTACTCTCCTTTTTATAGAGGTGATTCAATGAAATTTACCGAAATCAGGCCAGAAGACGCATTTCTATTTGGTTATAAACCAACTTGCACGAGCCAAAAGGGAATCCAAGGTTAAAACCGTGGTTAGACCGCTTATTAGCTGCTGGTTATCCCTATGTTTATCCACACAATATTTTAGGTGATGGGTACCTATTTTTCCACTCGGAAAAAGAAAAACAAGATTATATAAATCTTATGGAAGGTGTACAAATAAATTCAACAGAATACGTCCGCAATCTTGGGCATGTGTTAGGATTCCCGACTAACTCTATTTCGTTCTTTACAGACATGTGGCAAATGGAAGAAGAGGGGAAAAACGTCGATCACTTAGAAAATCAAACGATTGGTGTGAATATGAGCGGGATTATGTTTTCTGCCCATATTCCACATTTAATGGAAGATATATCGTGGATGTGGCAACGATATAACCAGACAGAAGCGAAACAATACCCTACCATTTTTGATACTACAGACGAAAAAACAATTATAAAACACGGGGATTATACACATTTAGAGATTTTACATCAACAATTAGAGTGGGCGTTATGGTGATAGAACTAATAGGTAGAAGAATAGAAGTATGAGAGGTCACAGAGGTTGACTTTTTAATGTACTCCACCTCAAATATATGAAAATTCCACTTTTTTAGTATATAGAAAAACCTGGGCGAGTGTCTCGCTCGATGAAGTCAAACAGCTTCTTTGTGTCTCATGACTGTGGCTGGATATTTCTATTATGAATTTGCTCAAGTGGAATTATTAATTAATCTATGTAAGATTCATGAAAATCTGAATGGGGACAAAGTAGAGCATTATTTCAGGAATCACAAAGTTGAAGAAAAGACGATGGGATTATTTTGCGTAATCCTGATTTCTATAGAGGTACTTTGTATTGCAGAAGCAGTTTTGATAAAAGTTTGATTTTGTAAAGATGTGGCTTATTTTCTCCTATAATGCACGGAGCGCGTGACACCAACAGATGGGGCTTCTCGTACTTCATGAGCGCGGTGAGGGTTCCCGAGATAGTTGGCCAGAACGGGGCCCGACCCTTGAACTGGGAGAGTGGTTCGTATAGATCCCTTACCTTCTTGATGTCGTTGCGAAATCCATCGACCCAGGGCCAGGTTTGAGCCTCAGCTCCCGGCTCGACCTTCATCTGCTCGACCCCCTTGGGGAGCAGATAACCTCGAACCAAATCGCCAAGCAACCAGATGGCCTGCCGCATATTGAGTTCGAGTTCGAGAGCCAGTTTCGACTCGAGGTACTTGTTGAACAGATCGATCGTGGACACCGCATTAGCGGCGCTCGCGCTCGTCAGGTGGAGCAGGGACCTGAAGTCACTCACGGTAGCCTCCCTAGGCTTGTAGGTATGTACATTATATAAGATTTGCCTATTAGTAGAAACATTTCTATTGTGAATTTTCCTTAGATATAGGGACTTATCTTTATATAATTAAGATTTTTAAGGTGGTGCATGAATGTGTTTCAACTATATGATAAGTATCTATCTGTACTAGTTATAAATCCTCAACAAGTGTTAATAAGTCTTGAATTCCTTAAACATATGCAATTTCAACACTTAAAAAATATCCCCTTTCAAAATCGGTTACGCAGCCGATGACGGTGTAGCGCTCCATTATATCGGTGAGAAGTTACACCGCGTTGTAAGCTCTAGACCAGACGCGCGAGCGTACCACGTGAAATCCCTTTTATCTTGGCCCGTATATACTGAAAACCCATTCTCTCTTCTATAGTAAAATGACAACAGAATAAGGGGGTCTTGCTATTATGAAACATACCGATCTACTTAACGTTTTCCCAAGCTTCCGTTGTTTGAGTGCACAAGAATGGGAAATGGCCAAACCAAACATCCGAAAATATCCAGCTAGAACCTGCTTTTTTGAACAAAAAGATGCTGAAGTCTATAGCATGTTTCTACTAAGTGGAACAGCCCAAATTACATTAATAAAAGAAAATGGAGAAGAATTGGCATGCAATACATTATCTGCGGGAGAAGTTTGCGGATTTTTAACGTTAAGCGGATTAAGTAGCAGGGATTATCCGGGCTCTATTTTATCGATCAGTGATGTAGTCGTTTTATATGTACAAAAAAGCAGTTTTCTTACTTGGCTGCTGCATCATCCTCCCATACGTCAAACCGTTTTTGGCGGACTATTTACAGGCATGCTTCGTATGAGTGAACACTTACACCATCGACATGAAGAGCCGGTTGAAGAGCGCATTGCCAAATTATTATTAAATAGAAGTACAGAGCAACACCCGCTTGTCACTCTTACCCATCAAGAACTTGCATTGGAAATCCATACTGCTAGAGAAGTGGCAAGTAGAACCTTACAACGTTTTCGTAAGGCAGGTTGGATAGAAACAGGTCGTGGACAAATAAAAATAATACATAGAAAAAAATTAGAAGATTTATGTGACTAGGTCACAGAAGAAAATCTCTCCACCAACTAATATAGCAATATAACTTCCTATTAGGAGATGAGCCAATTGATAAAAAACTTACAAAACGGAGACCTCGCACCAACATTTCATGGTGTAGATCAGAACGGACAAACCATTTCTCTAGAGAATACACGTGGAAAAAAAGTACTTGTTGCATTTTTTCGCAATGCTGCTTGTGCACTATGCAATCTACATGTACATCAACTCATCAATCGATTCCCAGAATGGAACAAACAAGGTTTGGAAATCATTGCTCTTTTCGAATCACCCGTTGAAAACGTACATGCTCATGTAGGCACACAACAAGCTCCTTTTCCTTTGCTAGCAGATCCAAAAGCAGAAATCTATGATCTATACTCGGTAGAAACATCAAAAGAGAAAATGGATGCATTGCTTAAGGATGAAGAAAAAGTGAAAGCTCTCACCACGAAAGCAGAAGCTGCCGGTTTCTCACTTGTACACGAGGAAGGTTCCAACTTCAATCGTCTTCCTGCTGAATTTTTGATTGATGAACATGGAATCATTTATACAGCCCACTACAATGAGCATGTAAGTGATCATCTCCCTTTCGAAATAATTGATGAGTTTGTATATCGTAAATAATTGTCTATTTTTTTAATTATCCTACTTGTCGTTCTCTTCAAATGAATATATAATACAGGTACAGGCCTGCAAAGACCCGACGACTTGGAAGGTAACGTTGCCTCGTTCACCGCCGTGAAATCCTGTTTCATTGACGCCGAGATGACTAACAGTGAACTCCGCCCAACGAGAGACAAGGATCCGCAGTGACCCTGCATTCTCATCCGCCTTAGGTACCTATTCCTGGTCCCAAGGAAAAGCGAGCGAAAGAAAGCAGGATACGATGCGTTTACTTCAGCCGGTCTAGGGCCGGCCACCACCCGATTAGCTGGTTGCTCGACGGATTGACGGAATGACGTCCCCGTACTTCTGTCGAGGCCAATTGATTGGGATGTCTGACTCATTTTGGCTTGTGTACATTGGTTGTTCGCGATGACCAATCACAATACAATTGAGGCAGACGGTGCAGCTCCTAGCTGCACCCCCGCCTATAATGATCTACCATATATAATAAGAATCCTCTTCCAAATAAATGGAGGGGATTTTTTATTAATATAACTTGTCATACAGAAGGTTTACACTTTAAAAAGGCGCATCGTAAAAAATAATAAAATTAAATAACATATAAAATGATCTATTCATAGCATAACAACCTTTATCGAACATCCTATATAAATTCCCCGATTTTGCAATTGTCAGTGAAAACCTCTCTTAAGTATACAGAGAGGTTCTTGTGTTGAAAAATCCAAAAAGCAATCCCAAAACCAAAGGTAAATAGTAATAAAAAGATAATAATAATCCCGATCAATAAGCCATCTACCCAATCCCTAACCCTGAATAAGAAATTGTGTGTTATATGTTCTTTTCAAACTCACCTATAACAACCTACCTAGATATCGACAAAAAAACGTTCTAATTTTTAGAAAATTATCTTCGTTACCTCTTTCCTCTTTTTCAGATCACATACAAAAATTTAGACCTTCAACTTCTTATCCCCCTCCATTGCATTGAAATATAAAAATACAGAATAAGTTACGCAGAGGAAAATGATAACAAGGAAGATAAGAAGTACTTTGCTTTTATTTCCTATTTCCCTGAGTTACTCCTATTCTTAGACGGAAATTTTTTTCTTATCTAGTATAATTGAATGGAAAACTCCCTCCAAACTAAGGAATTCCTATGATCGGTAAGCTCACAGTAGAAAATGAACAACTCGCCCTTCTCCTTGATGACCAAGGCAGTAAGATTGTTGTCAGAGAATGTGAAGTCGGGTCCGGTCCCCTTGTATTCCACGGAGCAACTTTCCACTTTGTTATCACTGAAGGAAGGACAATCAGTGGAAAGGGAGATATTTCATGCGATGAAGACTACGAAGGTTCTGGTGTGTTGATCAAGGTTATGAAACCTTCCACTGACCAAGTGATGATCGAGTGGCTACTAGGAGAAACCTACGTAACCCTTGTTTTCAGTTTGGAAGATCACTTCCAGATTAACTGAGTGCCAGACACCCAACCCGTAATCGCTTTTCCTGATTTCGGAAGGAACAGCTGAGTGAAGCTGCATCGTTGGCCGGCTTGAGGTCATGTACTTCAAGTCGGTGATAAAAACCAGCCCCAACTTCATCCTAACCTAGCATCGTCCGCTGATACTACAACATAATCATCAAAATGGGATTCGCCGAACCCAGTCGTAGGTTACTGGCTGATAGGAAGGGTTGCTAGTCAGCATCGCTGATCAGCATTTATAGTTTGAAGTGGGAACAAACTTCAAAGTCCCGCTTGTCCGAAGTTGCATAGGTGGTTCATCCTTCGATACACACTTTAGACAAGGTCGACCTGGTGCAGTGATCTATAAATAGATCACTGCACCCCGTGTATACAATAATCGATCATATAAAAAAGAAAGAACCCCCTCCCATCATAAAGTGGCGAGAGGGTTCTTGTTTTCCAGTTATATCGATTATCAACTTTATTCTCATGTTGTCATAAAACATTCAAAATACAATTTATATTCATTCATCACTTGTTAACCTTCACAAAAGCATAACTATCAATAATCAAAAATAATGATTCCATTGCAAATCGAAAATCATTGAAAGAGTAATCGATAATGTTAATAGCAAAAATAACTGTTTATGACTTCTATTATATTTGAATAGTTTGTATAATTCATCTACGAACTATTACTCTACACAAAGGGGTAGATGCTCCATGAAAAAAGTGTTGACTCTTGTCCTTACCTTAACACTATGTCTTCCATTTACAAGCGCCTTTGCAAATGGAAAATGGGAAGCTGTTGGGGAAGACAAATTTAAAGTAAGAAGTAAAATCATCAAATCTGGTGGCGGAGATTTTAAAATCTGCTTGGTAAGTGGTCCGAGTGGTTATTATACTTTGTATGAAGATGATTCTTTTAAAGACGACGAAATTGGAACAAAAACTTTGTCCAAAGGGAAATGCGCTGTATTTCGAAATATTAATCGATACTTGGAAGGAAACCGAGCAGAGCTATACTTGAAAAAGAACCCTAATTCTGGTATTGCTCATGTCAAGTTTTATGACTAAAGCACGACTTGAAACCCTCTCTTTATGTCCAAGAGGGTTTTTCTTTTAAAAAAGCCAATAGGCAATCCCAAAACCAAAGGTAAATAACAATAAAAATATAATTACAATACCAATCAACAACCCAGCTACCCAAATTCCTAACCCTGGAATAGAAATACGTTGTGTGTGATACGTTCGTTTTAAACCCACATACAACAATTTTCCAAAGAAAAATGCTGCAACTGGCAAAAGAAAAAGTGCTAATTTTAAGAAAATCATTTCCTCTGTTACCTCTATCCTCTTTCAAATCAACGAAATGGAATTATCAATTTTGTCATCCTTATTTTACAACGAATCCATTGATGACATCATCTGGATAGATAGATTTATTTTTAGATATAAAATGTAAACAATGAACAATTAAGTACAAAAATACTAATTTGACAAATAATGTTCACTCAAAATAAACTTTTTATTTTGTATAATCCATCTATAATATGTTTTCCAGTAATTATAAAAAGGGAGCTGATCTTTATGAAGAAATTGTTTGCTTTTGCACTTACTCTATGTCTCTGTCTTCCTGTTGTAACTGCACATGCCGAGAAACATGGTAGTTGGAATTATGTTGGTGAGGACAAATTTAACGAAAGAAGCAAAATCATCAATTCTGGCGGTGGAGATTTTAAATTCTGTTTGGTAAGTGGACCAGGTGGCTATTATACATTGTGGGAAGAAGATGGGTATTTCCGTAATGGTTATAAAATGAAAGACGAAAAAGTAGGGACAAAAAAATTAAAAAAAGGACAATGTGCTGTATTTAAAAATATCAACAAATATGTAGATGAAGGACCATATGAATCTTCCGGACAGGCTGAGTTTTATGTTACAAAAAGCAAAAAGTCTGGAAAAGCACACGTTAAATTTTACGACTAATCTATAAATAGATAGAGTGAAATATAAAAATTAGATAGCATCTTTGAGTGATAATATCGAATGCTCTATGAAGAAACAAGAGGACTTTTTTTAAAAAGGTTCTCTTGTTTTATCATTTTTCCCAAGAACAATCCCACTTCTATAAGTGGTGAGATAAATTGGGTGTTGTTCTATATCTCTAATTAGGATATTGCCAAGAACAACCATTTTGGTTCACTGTATTATATTCTTTTTAAACCCTCTATATCCCCACTAGTAATCTTATCTATGTTTGCAGTGATATGCCCAATCTCCCAATCCCACCATTTTATTGCTAACCAATCTTTGATCCACTCATCAGAAAATCTTCTTTTGATCAACTTCGCAGGGTTTCCGCCTGCGATCGTGTATGGGGCGACATCTTTGGTGACAACCGATCGAGTAGCAATGATCGCACCATCTCCAATTGTCACTCCTGGCATGACGGTCACATCTCTGCCGATCCAAACATCATTCCCGATCACTGTATCTCCTTTGAATGGCAGTTCCTCCAATGATGGTGTAAACCTCTCCCAGCCATTGCCAAAAAGATTAAATGGATATGTAGAGCCATCCATCCGATGATTGGCACCATTCATGATAAAGGTTACCCCTCCAGCAATGGAGCAAAATTTACCGATGATCAGTTTGTCTCCAATCACCTCGTAGTGGTGTAAGACCCGTTTTTCAAAAGCTTCCCCTGCATCAGAATGATAATAAGAATAGTCTCCTGCTTCGATATTCGGTTTTGTGATAACGTTTTTTATAAATTGCACATTTTGGTTCTGCTTCATTGGATATTTGGATCGTGGATCTGGTCCTATCACGTTTTTATCCCTCCATATGGTATATTGCTGCAAAAATCTAATATTGAACACATATGATACAATGATAACAATCCATCACGTTTGGGGGTATAAAAGATTAATATGACAGATTTTATCCATATCAAACGATATTCAGGTGAATTGGTAATCTCTCAGGTGAAATACCCATTTCGATATACATTAACAAAAAAAGAATTTATCTTCCAAAAACCAAACACGACCTATCATCTCATGCTCTCAGATATTATTGGGATGATTCCCTATACACCACCTACAAAAGACCTCCAACACCCTATATGGGAACACTACCAAATTCGTGCCAAAATATTGTATGTACTTAACCGCAATGGCACATTTGAAAAAGAATCAGCTGATCTGGTTCTAGCCCTTCATCCTCGTATGGTTGGCGAGATGGCAAAGTTGGATACTTTCACACAAATCGCATAACAAAACAAAGAAACACCCAATCGACTTGGGTGTTTCTTTGTTATCATCCAATCCAATTACTAAGATTTTGCAATAGTACATTGGGCATGATCCCAAAAAAGAAAGTACCTATCAAACTAAACGTAATTACAATCCCTATCGACCAATGCATGGTGACTTGTGATACATCCTCATCTTCTTGCCAATACATTTGACGAATAACTCGAAAATAGTAGAAATAGGAGATTACCGTAGTGAGTAACATGGTACCAGTTAACCAATACATACTATTTCCAAACGCACTTACTAGAATGGTAAATTTGCCAATAAATCCTGCTGTAAATGGAATACCTGCTAATGACAAGAGAAACACAGACAAACTAAATGCCAAGCCGGGTGACCTTTTGTATAATCCACTCAATACTTTGCGATCCGGACTGCGGTCTTTCGCAATCACATGTATGGTCGCAAACGTACCTGCACTAGCCAATAAATAAGCCACAAAATAATAATACAGACTTGATAAAGAGGACTCCTGTTTATCTAGCAATATGCTGATAACGGCAACCAGCATGTATCCTGCATGACCAATACTGGAATAAGCTAACATCCGTTTTAAATGATGTTGCTTTAATGCTGTGACATTACCAAAAATCATAGAAAGCATAGAGAGAATCAACAGAGAAGGAACCACCATCGAATGTAAAATAGATTGAAGCCCTCCCGATGCAAATAGCATACTTATGAGGCGTAAAGCAAATATAAATCCAGCTATTTTGGAGACAATAGCTAAAAAAGTAGTTACTGTTGTAGGTGCACCTTGATAAACATCCGGAGCCCACATGTGAAACGGAACCGCGGCTAGTTTAAAGCCAATCCCTACTAACAGAAGCACAAATCCTAAATAAAGAAACAACTCATAACCATTTACATAAGCAACTGCTAAGTTTCCCGAGATTTTTGTTAAATTTGTTGTTCCTGACAAACCATAGAAAAAGGACATACCATAAAGAAGAAACGCTGAAGATGCTCCTCCATAAATCACATACTTCCAAGCTGCTTCACTTGATACTAATCGATCCTGTTGCATTCCTACCAGTACATAAGCAGAAAGACTGAGTAATTCCAAACTAACAAACAGGAAGATCAAATCGGAAGAGCTAATTAATGACATTGCTCCAAGGAGTGCCGCTAAAACAAGTAAATAATATTCTCCTTTGGCAACTATTTTTTCCGTCCAAGATAGCAGGAGGACAAACAATGTTCCTGCAACCAATAATCCTTTGATAGAGCGAATGAAAGGATCACTCGTATAACTGCCATCAAATAAAGTTATTACTTCTTTCCCTTGCAGTATTAATAATGTTCCAGATCCTAACACGGTTAATATCGCAATTATTCCCAACATGGAGCGTGAACTATCTTTATGCAGCAATATTTCCCCAATTAGCACCAAAGCGATCCCTACTAATAAAATCCACTCCGGAGAAAGATGCATGACCATTTCCCTCATCTGTTACCCCCTCCATTCAGAAGCTATCGTTTCTAATGTACCATTTAAGGTATGGCTAATCAGGTCCGGATAAATACCAATGGATAGGATGATCAGGACTAGGGCAAACATTGGCAAGCCTTCTTTCCAACCAATATCTGTTGTCGTAAAAATCTTTTGTTGTTTCCCAAAACTGACTTCCATCAAAGCGCGAAGTGTATATACAGCCGCCAAGATTAAACCCAATGTACCTACAGCTGCATAAATGGGATACTTCTCAAACAGACCCAATAAAGAGAAAAACTCACTGACAAAACCAGATAAACCAGGCAGACCCAACAACCCAAGACTAGCAATCATTAATATACCAGAGTATACCGGCATTGATTTTGCGATTCCACCAAGATCTTCAAGCTGGGTAGATTTTGTACGTTCATACAATGCACCAACTAGGAAAAAGAAGAGAGCAGATATCAATCCATGTGATACCGACTGAAGAACAGCACCTTGCAGACCAATAACATTCCCTGCTGCTACCCCTAACAAAATAATTCCCATGTGACTGATGCTCGAATATGCTAACACTCTTTTTAACTCTGTTTGTGCAAAAGCTAGGATAGCCCCATATAAGAGGTTAATCAATCCTAACACGACTAGAATAGTAGCAATGTAATTCATATGACTCGAAAACATGCTGACACCAAATCGAAGTATCCCATAAGCACCGATTTTCAGTAAGATCCCGGCATGTATGATAACAACAGAAGGCGGGGCCTCGACATGCACTAAAAGCATCCAACGATGGAAAGGGAAGATAGGTAATTTGATCGCAAAAGCCAAAAGTAAACAAACAAACAAGGTCCAAGATAGAGGACTAGGTATATCTAGGGCAACTAACTTCCTTACTGTTTCATACTCTACTGAACCAAAAACGACATAGATGCCCACGATAGCAATAAGCAAAAAAGCAGATCCTAGACCGTTATAGATCAAAAAGTGATATGCTGCTCTTTCTTTTTTGTTGTAACCCCATATTCCTATTAAGAAAAACATCGTAACGAATGTAATCTCAAAAAACAGGAAGAAAAGAAAGAGATTTGTGGCAAGAAATACTCCCATCATTCCAACTTCTAATAACAAAAAGAGGGAAAAGTATGTTTTGGTTCGTTTTTTGATATAAATGGAAGCGACAGAAGCAATAAAACTCACAAAGGTAGTCAACACCAGCATTGGTAGAGACAGTCCATCTAATCCTAAACTATAATCGATACCACCTGATGATCCAAAAGAAAACCAATTCGTATGCTCGACAAATTGTAGCGATGGATCTATTGAAAAAGAGGAGAACAGATAGATGGAAACACAAAATACTACAAAAGTAATAAGATTGGATACCATCCGGTGATAAAACACTGCTTTATTTGGCAAGCACAATAGAAGCAATATACCAATGAACGGGATAACGAGTAAATAGGAGAGAATTCCCATCAGCTGATAAACCTCCCTACTGTTATAGATAAGAGTAGTAATAATAATCCAATAACACTTATCAGTATATAGCGCTGCACTTGACCATTTTGGATACGAGAGCTCATTTCACTTAATTGTATTGGCATGGATTTCATAAACAAAGCAATTCCTCCAACAAAGAAACGATCCCAGCCCATCAAAATCCATCCTAAACCTTTTAGTGACCAAACAAATAAGGCTTCATAACATTCATCTATATAAAACTTTCGATAGGACAATCGATATCCAATACCACTTAACTTTGCCAGTGTATGAGCAGATACCCAGCGTTTTTGGTAAACGGCATAGGCAAGAAAAATTCCAAAAACAGCCATGAGCGTAACCACTACAGGTATCCACCATAATGCTGTTTGTGTTGTTTCATCCAGCCACCCAGAAATCAAATGTTTGGGATACTGTAAAAAGCCAGCAATGACAGAGAATAATGCTAATATCCATATTGGCACCTTAAAATGCCATGACAAAGTTTTGGTTTTCTCTTTGGTTACTTTCCCAGCGAAGACCAGATAAAATAGACGAAACATATAAAACGCGGTACAAAAAGCTGCTAGTAATGCGGCTACAAATAAATCATATCTACCGCTTTGAAACACTGCTAAAAAAATCTCATCTTTTGAAAAGAAACCAGAGAATGGAGGTATACCTGCAATACTAAAAGCTCCTATGAGAAAAGCTATACCTAGCCATCTTTGTTGTTTCCAAAGCCCACCCATCTTGCGAATATCTTGTTCATGACTGTAGGCCACAATTACTGCACCTGCTGCTAAAAATAGCAGTGCCTTGAAAAAAGCATGGGTCAACAAATGGAAAAAACCGCTACTTAAACCTAAAGAACCAAGTCCTAGCATCATATATCCAAGCTGGCTCACGGTAGAGTATGCAAGTACTCGTTTGATATCTGTTTGGGTTAAGGCAATGAGAGCAGCAAACAAAGCTGTGAATCCACCTATATAGGAGACAATCGCAAGTGCTGTGGACGATTCCTCAAATAACCAAAACGTCTCTGCTACCAAAAATACACCTGCTGCTACCATTGTTGCTGCATGAATCAGTGCACTGACTGGTGTAGGGCCTTCCATCGCATCAGGCAGCCATGTATGCAGAGGAAACTGACCAGATTTTCCTATCGCACCAACAAATATAAGGATTGCGATAAGGGTGATCATACCAGAAGACAATTGATTGGCATCAACGGCTTGCTTCACCACGTCAAAATCAAAACTTCCAACTTCCCAAAATAGGAGACAGATCGCGATAAATAGACCAACATCACCGATCCGCGTTACAATGAAAGCTTTTTTGGCGGCTTGTTTAGCTGATTCTTTATAGAAATAAAAACCAACCAATAAGAAAGAACATACACCGACTAATTCCCAAAAAAAGTACAATTCTAAAAAGTTAGGTGCAATAACTAATCCAAGCATAGAAAAGGTAAATAACGATAGATAGGCAAAAAAAGTATTGCTACGCTTATCTTCCTTCATATAACCCATCGAATAAATCTGCACTAAGCAACTGACCAAAGATACGATAAAGAGCATTGCAACCTGAATCGGCGTAAAACTAGCACCCACAGTAACTACATTTGCTCCTATATGTAACCAATTTACTTTCCATTCTGGAATGGTTTGATTCCAAACCAAACTATGTACGACGAGATAAACGGAAAAGACAAAACTCAGAAACGTCAAGACTACACCCAAGCTCGATACCAACTTTTTATTGCCTTTTGTACGTAATAACAGTTGTACGACAAAAGCAAAAAGCGGAAACAATGGGATTGTCCAAGCATAACTTAACATTGTAATCACCATCCTTACCCTTTCATAGAGTTGTATTGATCCGCTTCTGCTGTCTCTTTCTTTCTATACAATGCGATCAAAATCGCTAGTCCTACCGCGGCCTCAGCGGCTGCTACAGTGATGGTGAAAAAAGTAAAAATTTGCCCTTCTACATTTGGATAAAAACCTAATCGAGAAAAAGCAACAAGATTGAGATTTACGGCGTTTAACATCAATTCCACACTAAACAAAAGCATCACAGCATTACGTTTGGTTAGAATGCCATATAGTCCAATACAAAAGAGAATAGCAGCTAATGCGAGATAAGAAGTAAGATACATCTTTTATTTCTGCTCCTTTCTCGCCAATACGATGGCACCGATCAATGCTACGAGTAATAAAATGGAGGCTAACTCAAAAGGAATAGCGTAGTTTTTAAACAAGATACTCCCGATACTCTTTACAGAAGCACTCGTTTCTTTCCCCGCTGGTGTCAAGATAGGAGTTTGGTAGATAATCGTCATGATGATAACAAAAAAACCTGTGACAGTTGCTAAGCTGATCCATTGATGATATTGAAAAGATCGACTTGGGGCTCCTTCTTCAGGTTTTGTTAACATAATACCAAAGATCATCAAGATAGAGATTCCGCCTGCGTATACCAAGACTTGCACCACTGCTAAAAACTCGGCCTGCAATAATAAATAAATACCAGCAAGACTAAAAAAGGTAAATGCAAGTGCAATCGCCATATGCATAACCTTTCCTGCATTTAAAAAGAAAACTGCCCCTCCAATCGCAAAAACCGATAGGATAGAAAACGCTAAAAATTCCGCATTCATGATGATGCTCCTCCTGCTGGTTTTTTAACGGGTATAGGGTTCAATGTATTCTCAGAGCGAATATTTTTATCGTTCTTAAATAACCATTCTTTATTTTTAAATAAATCATCACGGGAATACGTAGATAGTTCAAAATTATTGGTCATTACAACTGCTTCAGTTGGACACACTTCTGTACATAAATCACATAGAATACAGATTTCAAAATTAATATCGTACGTATCGATTACTTTCCCTTTTTGTTCAGGATCTGGATTTTTCTTTCCTGTTAAAGAAATACAGTCCGTGGGGCATACTCGGACACATTGATTACAAACAATACATTTATCTGGGTCAAAATACTGGATCCCCCGAAAACGATCTGGCATTTGTAGTGGTTCTTTGGGATAGTTATAAGTCACCTTTGGTTTTACCATGTTTTTTAATGTGACATTTAATCCTTTGATCAGCCCTATCATAACGCATAACCTCCTTCTTAATAATAGTGAGCCAAAAATGGAACTTCTTTTAACAAAGCAGTAAGTACAATATTGGCTAACGCAACCGGAAGCAATACTTTCCAAGCAAACTGCATCAATTGATCCACACGGATTCGCGGCATTGTTGCTCTCACCCAATACAAGAAGAAGACCACAAGACTAAATTTTATGATGAACCAAAGAATGCCTGGTAAAAAAGTCCATCCAAAAGGTGCATTCCAGCCTCCCAAAAAGAGAACAGTTGTTAGAGAAGACATAGCAAAAATATACACGTACTCTGCTAACATAAAGAAGGCAAACCGAAATCCACTATACTCCACATGATACCCGGCAACTAGCTCCGATTCTGCTTCTGGAAGATCAAAAGGTGTCCGGTTTAATTCGGAGACAGATGCGATGATAAAAACGATAAAGCCGATTATTTGTGGGAAAATAAACCAAGTCTTTTGCTGAGCAGCAACGATTTCGTTCAAATTCAGCGAACCGACAGTTAGAACGACCCCAACAACCGATAAAACTAGGGGAATCTCATAACTTATCATCTGAGCGGCTGACCGCATACCACCAAGCAACGCATATTTATTATTGGAAGCCCATCCACCTACTAATATGCCAATCGTAGTGATGCTAGAAACAGCCATGTAATAAAGAAGGCCTACACCAATATTTGCGAATTGGATTTGGGCACTAAACGGCATGACGGCAAGCACAGCAAATGATGGTACAAATGCAAGTATTGGTGACAATTTAAACAAGGTGCGGTCTGCATTTTTGGGAATGGTATCTTCTTTGATCAATAGTTTTAAAATATCCGCAACGGTTTGCAAAAGCCCCCACGGTCCTACTTGATTAGGGCCGATTCTCCCTTGTATCCAACCAATTACTTTTCGCTCAGCCAAAATCGCATACGTTACAAATCCGAGAACGATCAACAATAAAATAACTGGTCCAAGATACAAAAGCAATGTATCCATCAACCATCCACCTCTCCCAAAACAATATCAATTCCACCTAGGATAGCGACCAAGTTAGAAAGATTTTCATCTTTTAATAAAATAGGCAGTATTTGCAAGTTATAAAAAGATGGCCGGCGGAACTTGAGGCGCCATGGCTTATCCTTTCCTTTGCTTACAATATGACAGCCTAACTCTCCACGTGGAGATTCAATCCCAACATATACTTCACCCTCAGGAACGCGCAGAACCCGTGGAACTTTCCCCATAATTTTCCCTTCAGAAGGAAATTCTCCAACAGCTTGAGCAACGATCTTCAGCGATTCATCGATCTCCTTCATGCGACATAAATACTTCTGATAAAGATCGCCATCTTCGCCCACAGGTACTTCGAAAGCAAAGCGCTCGTAAATCGAGTAGGGAGCATCTTTTCGCAAATCCCAATTCAACCCCGTCACCCTTAGATTGGCCCCTGATAAAGCATAACGAATTGCCGTTTGTTGATCATAGCTGCCTATTCCTTTGGTTCGCCCAATAAATATTTCATTCCCTGTTACTAAGTCATGGTATTCTTTGATCTGTTTTTGCATGTAGGTTGTAAATTGCTCCACTTTCTTGATCCATCCAGCAGGAGCATCCCATTTTACTCCTCCGACTCGCATGTAGTTATAGGTCAATCTAGCTCCACACAGCTCATTGAATAGATCCAAAATTTGCTCTCGATCACGAAATGCGTATAAAAATGGACTCATGGCACCGATATCAAGGAGATATGTACCCATCCAAACCAAATGGCTTGCTACTCGGTTTAGTTCCATGACGATCACTCGTAAAAACTCAGCACGTTCCGGTATTTCCAAACCCATTAATTTTTCTGTTGCATGTACAATTGCGTAGTTATTGGTCATTGCAGACAAATAATCCATTCGATCGGTATAAGGTATGATTTGCGTATAGCTTAGATCCTCAGCCAATTTTTCCGTTCCTCTGTGCAAATAACCGATAACTGGCTCTGCTTCCACAATTCGCTCTCCATCTACCTTTACCAACAAACGAAGTACACCATGTGTGCTGGGATGCTGAGGTCCAACATTTAAGAGCATTTCTTCTGTTCGAATCACGGTTTTAAACCTCCTTATCAAACGCTACGTAGTCTTTACGAAGCGGATGACCTACCCAATCATCAGGCAACAAAATTCGTTTTAAGTCAGGATGACCCGTAAAAGTAATTCCCATCAAATCAAACATTTCCCGCTCATTCCAGTTCGCCGCTGGAAATAACGCTGTGGAGCTTGGAAGTTCAGCATTTTCATGATCCAGCCTCACCTTTACTGCAATCATCTCTTTTTTTTCTAAACTGTGAAGATGAAAAACCACTTCTAAATGTGTTTCATAATCGATAGCAGAGGCGTTTTGCAAGTAATCAAATGGAGTACTATGTTCATCTCGTAAAAATTGCAACACAGGAAGCCAATTTTCCCGGGAAATAATCAACGTACATAGATGATCATTCGGTTGATTGATGTATCCTTCCATTACTGCTGATTCGCCAAATTTCTCTTTTAATGTAGTTGCTAAGGCGTCCATTACCGGCTGTTTTGGTGATGGAGGTAATGGCTTTGGCTCTGGTTTTTTCGCAGCTGGTTTTGGACGAACAGGAGGCTTTTTCTCTTCTTCACTCATTGGCTCGTCACCCGCTTTCCTGTCTTCGCTTCATAACGAATTTTCTCTTGCAGCTTATGAATACCATAAATCAAAGCTGCCGGATTTGGTGGACAGCCAGGAATATAGACATCAACAGGTACGATCTGGTCGACACCTTTTACAACAGAATAAGACTTTACATAAGGTCCTCCTGCTGTTGCACATGATCCCATGGCAATAACCCATTTTGGCTCTGGCATCTGATCATAGAGACGACGGAGTAGCGGAGCCATCTTTTTCGTTACTGTCCCTGCCACGATCATAACGTCAGACTGTCGAGGAGAAGCACGAAAAATAACTCCAAAGCGATCGAGATCATAGTGTGAACCACCCGTACCCATCATCTCAATTGCACAACAGGCAAGTCCAAAAGTGAGCGGCCACATGGAATTGCTTCTCGCCCATGCTTTTACTTGGTCCAAACTCGTAGTCAATACGTTTCGTTCCATCGATTGACGTGTCAAAGGGTCGATGTTCTCAAAATTTACTTCCACTCTAACACCTTCTTTTTCCAAGCATAAATTAGTCCCAATATTAAAAATCCAATAAATAAGCCCATCTCCAATAAAATTGCCAATCCAACTTCTGAACGCAGCACATCATAGGACGCCGCCCATGGAAAAAGATAAATAGCCTCTACATCAAAAATCACGAAAAGAAGTGCGTACAAGTAATATCGAACATGAAACTGGACCCAACTGCCCCCGACCGGATCTGCACCACTTTCATAGGTGGTCGCTTTTTGCTCTGTTGGCCTGGATGCCCGCAGCAGACGCGCCATTGTCAGAGCAGCTACAGGAAGCAAGATAGCTACAACAAAAAAGATAGCAATAATAAGAAAAGATTGGCTGATCGGCATAAATGAATCCCCTTTACTTCTATCTTCTTTCAAATTAAAACGCTTTCAGTTTTTTAACGATTTAATCCCTACTCCACCTTTAAGATAAAGAAATGTCAGGAAAGATTTTCCAATTCATATCTATCCCAAAATTAGACAAAATTTTAGTAAAAAAATCAATCTTTCGAACTGATTATAGCAAAAAAAGAAGAGTTGTGTCTAATTATGCACAGAGTATAGAATACTTTTTAACAATAACAAAACTCCTTTTGTTGAATTGACTTTTCCCTAAAAAGGGACATAGAAAAATAGGAATATGTCGGAAAATACAACAATGATGAAATTTACATTTCTTGTTAAATTTATGAACGATTGCAATGTCCATAAACTCACAAACCAAATGTCTTCTAACGAAAATACGACCCCTCGTTAAAAAGAGGGATCGTATTTTCATTGATATTATCCTATCCTCTGTTGGAAAGAGTGGTCGAAAGTATAAGTTGCATTTACACATAGTACTGATTATTTAAAGATGAAAACATACCAGCCGAAATAGCAAGATAGCATGATTGAAACACACCAAAGAGGATCAACGAATCCATCAAGTAACGACGAACTAACGCTGATATTCCCCTTTTTTTGAAGAAAAATTTTATTTATCATGATGTTTGTATTCCGAATTTATTTTCATATGTATATCGTTAGTTTTAGGTATTCATGAAATCAGCGGCGGGCAACCAATAGGTTGCCCGCCTGGACGCAAAGCGATGTCTCCTTCAGACGCTCTTCACACAAGCATCAGTGTGTCGAGCGTATCCTGCAGTTCTCCTTCCAACTTCTGGGCCCTGGCGTCGAGCATAATCCTGAACTTGAGACCACGAGAAACCTCATTGGTGATCTTCTCGATCTTCTTCGCCAGATCGTCGAATTCCCACTCGAATCCATCCAGTTGGCGATCGATCGCCTCGATGGTCTTACCCTGCTCATCCAGCCATTCGAACTGGCGGTCGAGCAGGGTTGTGGTGAGGTCGGCTTCTCGGAGTTCACGAAGGGAGCCGAGCTGCTCCATCGCCTGAGCGAGGAGAGCCTCCAGCTTTTCTCGCAGCTTAATCTGGTTCTCCTCACGCTCGCGCAGCGCTTGCCCAAGCCACTTTGTCCGCAACGACATTGCCGAGTGCACCTGATTATTGGCTGTGTGGGTGCGCAGGTACAAGAGGCTGTACTGGTTGATCAGCTCCTCATGATCCATCGGGTGCCAATTCAACCTTTTGCCCCACACGCTGATAGGTGTCAGCACATCCCGAACCAGCTCCTGTACCCGCACACGATAACACGGGTGGAACTGTGAGCAGTCGACGCATTCGCAGTCTCGCGCATGCGTGAACCAGTTCTGAAAATCCTCGATGACCGAACCGCTCGAACCAGTCATGACCGGAGGATTCTGCTGCTCTTCCGGATCCAGAAGCTTCTGGATGCCCGTGCGGAAGTACTCGTTTTCGTCAAGGGAACCCTCGACGTAAGCACTTCGGATCAGGTCCACGACAGCGGAAAGTACACGCCTTCCATTGCTCGGGTGAACAATCCCCGTCAGGAGCACACCATCCGGACACTGGCAGTTCCCGTGCCTCAGAATGATGTTCAGCTCACCCACTTCCGCTTCGAGATAGATTTCCATTTCACGAGAGGGCCAGCAGTCTACACTTTCTTCTACGAGGGGTACAGCAGACAGAGCACGCAGCTCTGTAACTGCGTTCTGGATGTTCTCCTCGGAGCTTGACTTGTCGAGTGCGATCTCCATGAGAGACACGACAATCGACAGAATCATCCGTCCATACGTCGGATTGATCCAATAATCCTCGGAATAGTTCTTGATCCCCCAGTACAGCTTGTGGACGATGGAGTTCCTGCGCAGATTACGCGGAAGGTTCACTTTGCCTCCTTAGACTTATGCTAACTATAGCATATCGCTTATTTTTATAAAAATTCAATATTCAATAGTTTCCATTTAACAAAAAGAGTACAAAATACTAAAATAACGATTCGTAAAATTTCTCGCATCCTTTACTCTCTGATTTTCCCATCGTCATATCTTGTCTAAATTGAGTCTCGAAATGAGTCCATATTTAGAATTTGCATTTATTTATAGAGGAGTATAAGAAGAAACATCAAAAAAGGGATACACGGAGGTGTATTTCTTGAAGAAATGGAACTACAGCTTTTTGTCCTTTTTGCTATTCTTATCTTGTTTTACCATCTTTCCTTCCACTCCCAAAACAACTTATGCTGCTCCTACTTTCCAAATGCCATTTCCGTGTGATCAGACCTGGAATGGCGAAACAAGAAAAAAACATAATCCTAAACTCGCCATTGATTTCACGCGAAAAAATGGACACGGTGATCCAGTCGTCGCATCTGCATCTGGAAAGATTAAAAAAATAGGTGATCTTGGCAACAAAAGCTTTGGGAAATTTGTGTATATTGATCATGGGAATGGTTGGGAAACACGTCACGCACATCTGAGTAAAATCACCGTTAAAAAAGGGCAGTTGATTGAAATCGGCCAACAAATTGGAAACGTAGGCAATAGCGGAAACTCTACGGCTTCGCATCTTCACTATGAACAAAAACATAACGGAGAAGTACAACCAATCTACTTTGGTTCGAGTAAAGCCTATTACTATGGAAAAAAAGAATATAAGAGCAATAACAATTGCACAAAAAAGCAACATACAGGCACTGTAAAAACAGAGAACGGCAAAAAATAAGATGTACATCGAGAACCAACAACTTCTTCCAAAGTAGTAAAACAATTAGAAAATAATAAAAAAGTTACGATCTATTGTCAGACAAAAGGAACTACGGTCAAAGGACCTTATAGAACGAGTAGCTTATGGGATAGAATCGGTACCGATCAGTATATTCCTGACTCTCATGTCTACACCGGATCGGATGGTCAGGTAGTGCCGAATTGTTAATAAAAAGGATAATAATACAATCACTTTTAAAAAAATAAAACATCCATTGTCTTACTCATTTCTCAGACAAAGAAGTAAAAAAGCCCATTACTTTAATAAGTACTGGGCTTTTGCTATGAAAATCGGATATCTATTACATAAAAATATTTCTTTATGAAATCCATCTGGTCATCAAGGAGATGACCAGATGGATGCCTAGATACAGGACTATGATCGATTGACAACCTTCACTCGGTTGACATTTTTGTCCTTTTCTACCAGTTCTCGCATGACTGCGATAACTGCATCCTTATATTTCTTAAAGTGACACTGATCACCACTGGGATCAGATCCACCACGGCTGGAAGCAGGATGAGTGTTCACACTTCCCTCATCCACAATGACAATCCATCCCTCAGAAGGGTGGAGACCACAAGGTTGAATAGTGATGACTTGGTTGGTTCGTCACTTTTTCTCTTTCATCTAGGCAATGGTAGTAATCATTATAACAAAATCCCCATTCAAGTAGGCGTCATAAGTGAATCTTTACATACATTTAACTATCGCAAACCTACTTCACTCAAGCGAAAAAATAAATTTTCCACAGTACCTTGCAATGTATAATAGTGCATGATATTATTCTATCAGCAGGTACACTACATTGCACAGTACCTTAAGATAATTGGATGTGATCAGATGAATGTACAGTTTAAAAAAGGGGTTCTCACTTTATGTGTGCTAGTACTGACGCTACAAAAAGATAGATATGGCTACGAATTGGTTCATACGATATCGGAAAAATTTTTAATCGCTGAAGGGACCATTTATCCACTACTTCGACGGCTTACGAAAGAAGGGTACTTTACTACCTATTTAGTGGAGTCGAATGAAGGGCCGCCACGCAAATACTATCAACTGACGGATATAGGGCAGGAATATGCAGATGAACTTATTCAAGAATGGAAAGAATTTTCGCTTGGGGTAAATCAGTTGATCGAGGAAGGGATTTTAAATGAACAAAAATGAGTTTTTATCCGAACTAAACCGTCACTTACAAAAGCTGCCAAAGTCTGAGCAAGAGGCTGCAATCGAAGATTATGAAGAACACTTCGAACATGGTGTCTTTGAAGGTAGATCAGAAGCAGACATAGCGACAAGTCTAGGAAATCCGAGAAAAATAGCCAGAGAATTAGTCACCGAATACCACTTGGAGCATGCGGAACAACATAACTCCTACTATAGTATCACCAGAGCTGTATTTGCCTTCCTCGGCCTTGGATTTTTAAACCTTGTATTTGTACTTGCTCCATTCATCGCAATTGTAGCTGTAATTATTGCTAGTTATGCTGTCTCTTTTGTATTCGTTATTTCACCATTATCTGTCTTTGTTGCCCTCTTTGGTGACGACAGTTGGCAATCGATCCTATTACTCCTATTTGCGACTTTGGGATTACTAGGAGTTGGCTTGATTCTCGGCACGGTGACCACTAAGTTTTCGAAAATATTTTTCCAATGGTTTACCCGCTATTTGAAATCCAATCAAAGAATCATTCGAGGTGAGAGAAAATGAAAAAAATTATATATGTAGGTATTATTCTATTTATCATTGGTTTAGTTGGTTCAGGTGCGATGATTTACAAAAAAGTAGGATTGAAGACAGAAGCACCTTTTAAACATGAAGAAAAGGCAGATGGTACATTAATAACGAATGTAATGGTAACCAGTAAATCTGTCGATATAGAAATCTATCCGAGTGCAAATAACCAAATAACTGCTACCTTTACTGGTACCAAACAAAAAAATGTAACAACGAACTTACAATTAACTACAAATGGTAATACCGTTCAAATAAATGCAAAACGAGAGGAAGTAAATTCAAGATCATGGATAAATTTTGATCTAAATACAATAAAACAACCTACCAAAGTTGCAGTATATCTACCTAAAAAACAATATGAAACTTTAACGTTGCAGACGAATCATGGAGATATTAAAATAGAAGATTTCAAAGGCAAGATAGCCAAAGCGACAACAAATAACGGAGATATAAGACTAAAGAATACAGATGCAACCCTCGCGGTTCAGAGTTCGCATGGGGATATACAATTGCAAGAATCCATTACGCTAAATGGGAACAATTCCATTTCGACCACATCAGGAGATATTGATGTTCAGTCAAACTACGATCCTAATAATACTTCAAACAATAAAACGACATCGCTGAATTTACAAACCTCACATGGAGACATTCATTTGAATGGATATCAAGGAAATCAATTAACAGCAAAAAGTAATTCTGGAGATGTTACGGTTCAAAATATCGACACTACCTTTAACATTCGATCGAATAATGGAGATATTCAGATTCAATCTATTAAGGAGTTTCGAGCAAATAATCAAGTAAACACCAGCAATGGAGATATTGCAGTCTCTGTTGGTCATGATCCAAAATCACTAAATGTCCATTTTGCTGGAAGCGAGATTCAGTCCGATTTCCCAATCCAGACGATGGGTACAACTACAACATCAGACTACGATAACAACCAACCTTTAAAAGGTGTAATTGGTGCCAATTCAGCCGATTCACCTATGTTAAACATGCAAACAAACCATGGAAATATCTCGTTTGGCAGATAAATAACATCAAGATGGAGGATAAAAAATGAATATACCAAAAGAAATTCAACGAGCATATCTTTTTTGGATACTTGCCATCGCATCAGGGATGGCAGAAACAATTTTTGTGGTAACCGATTCTTTATTAAAACACTCTACTTCTATTCAAAGCTTATTTATGGGAATTCTCGTCCGTGGAGTCATCTACACCATCTTTATTCTCGTCACCATTCAGATGAGAAAACAAAAAAATTGGGCGCGAATCGTCTTAGCTATAGGGTTAGGGATTGTTGGTACCTTATCCTTAATTATGGACCCTATTACTTGGCTGATGGAAGGCCATGCGATCAGTGAAGCATTTGTAGGGATGGATGTACTAACTGTCTTGTTCACGCTAAGTAGAATTATCCATATACTCTGTGTTTTTATAGCATTATTTTGGATGTTCCAACCAAATGCCAATCAATACTTTCGTTCATCGGGTAAGAAAGATTCCCATCATGCAATATAATGACTACCCCTTTTTCCAACATGCTAGAGAATATTCGATCATCTGGGTTTTTAAACTATAAAAATCAAAAGGCCTGCAAAGGAGCACTGATGATGCAGTTTATGGTGATTGGTTATGATGGAATTGACCCAATGGCATTGAGCCGTCGTCTAAAGGCAAGAGAAGATCACATTTCACTAGGAGATAAACTGGTTAAAAGCGGTAATATGTTGTTTGGAGTGGCATTATTGAAAGATAATAAAATGGTTGGATCAATGGTAATTGTGGACTTTCCAACACGTGAAGATTTGGATAAATGGCTAGCAATAGAGCCTTATGTAACTGGTGATGTGTGGCAAAAAATCGAGATAAAAAATTGTCAGGTAGGTCCTTCTTTCATCAGTATGTTAGGTCAGACTGAGGTTTCGTTATTAGATAAATAATATTGGAATATTTTTGAATAAACTTAAAACAAGATACAAAAAAATCTCCCTTATTACAGGGAGATTTTTCGACTCTATTTCTATTTCCATTTGGAAACTTCAAGACGATTCGCAGCACGTTTTAGAGCAAGCTCTGCACGTGCAAGATCACCATCGTGTTCTGCAATACGCTCTTTGGCTCTAGCCTCAGCAGCCTCCGCTCGATTCACATCGATATTGGAAGACAACTCTGCAGTTTCAGCAAGAATAGTCACACCACTAGGACGAACTTCCAAGAAACCGCCACTAATAGCAATACGTTCTTCTTGTCCCTCGTTTTTTACCCGCACTACGGTTACATGTAATGGGCTAACGAGTGGTGCGTGATGAGGCAAGATACCAATGTCTCCATTTGCCGCACGAGTGATAACCATTTCCACGTCTTTGGAGTAAACTTTTCGTTCTGGGGTTACAATATCGAGCTGCATTTTACTCATATGACATCACTCCCACTAGACGGTAACGCCAAGGGATTTTGCTTTTTCAATGGCTTCATCGATATTACCCACCATGTAAAAAGCATCTTCAGGAAGATGATCGTGTTTACCTTCCAAAATTTCTTTAAAACCGCGAACGGTTTCTTTTACTGGTACATATACACCAGGTTGTCCAGTAAACTGCTCTGCAACGTGCATGTTTTGAGAAAGGAATTTCTCGATCTTACGTGCACGAGCTACCAATTGCTTGTCATCTTCAGATAGTTCATCAAATCCAAGAATCGCGATGATATCTTGTAATTCGTTGTAACGCTGTAAGATTTGTTGTACACCACGTGCAACATTATAATGCTCTTCACCAACAATGGCAGGGCTCAAAATACGAGAAGAAGATGCAAGTGGATCAACCGCTGGGAAGATACCTTTTTGGGTAAGTCGGCGTTCCAAGTTGGTAGTTGCATCCAAGTGCGCAAAAGCTGTTGCTGGTGCTGGGTCTGTGTAGTCATCCGCTGGTACATAAATCGCTTGGATAGACGTAACAGATCCAGACTTAGTAGAAGTAATACGCTCTTGCAATTGACCCATCTCTGTTGCAAGTGTAGGTTGGTAACCTACCGCAGATGGAAGACGTCCAAGAAGTGCGGATACCTCAGAACCTGCTTGGGTAAAACGGAAGATATTGTCAACAAAGAACAATACGTCTTGTCCTTCTGTATCACGGAAATACTCTGCCATCGTGAGCCCTGTAAGAGCAACACGCATACGCGCACCTGGTGGTTCGTTCATCTGACCGAAAACCATTGCAGTTTTACTGATAACTCCAGAGTCTTTCATCTCATGGTACAAGTCATTACCTTCACGGGTACGCTCACCAACACCGGAAAATACAGATAAACCACCATGTTCTTGAGCAATATTGTGAATCAATTCTTGAATAAGTACAGTTTTTCCTACACCCGCACCACCAAAGAGACCGATTTTACCACCTTTGGAATATGGAGCAAGTAAGTCTACAACCTTGATACCCGTTTCTAACATTTCTTGTTCGGTAGATTGTTCTGCGAAACTTGGAGCTGAACGGTGAATTGGTAATACTTCTTTCGTATCAACTGGTCCAGCTTCGTCAATAGGCTCACCCAAAACATTGAAAATACGACCAAGTGAAGGGCGACCTACAGGTACAGAAATAGGAGCACCTGTATCTTCTACATCCATTCCACGTACCAAACCATCTGTAGATGACATAGCAATTGTCCGTACATTGTTGTCTCCTAGATGGAGTGCTGTTTCTAAGGTTAGCGAAGTTCCATCGCTCTTTTTAACTACTAGTGCGTTATTGATTTCAGGTAACTGTCCACGTTCAAATTCAACGTCAACGATTGGACCCATTACTTGTAAAATTCGTCCTAGTCCCATCTTATTTCCCTGCTACTGAAAACATAGAATAAATCCTATGTCCAGAGTTTTCCTGCTTCAACGTGTCCTGTCTCGCCAAAAACCCGCTACTACAGTTTGCTATAACACTCCACAGCGTAAATTCCCGTGTAGCCCACGGTACATATACACAAAATCGTTTAGTGAAATTAGTGTATTCAACTCGGCTTGGTTTTCGCCATTAGGACATAGTTTTACAGCAGCAGGAATTCACCTCCTTTTTTAAAAATAATCCCAAAAACATTTTTAAAGCACTATCAACGCTTTTGTGTTTTATTGAGAACGAACTTGTGTCTCCTTAACAAAAGCTATAAAGCGGCAGCTCCACCAACGATTTCTGCGATTTCTTGCGTAATAGCTGCCTGACGTGCACGGTTAAATTGAAGGGTCAACTTACCGATGATCTCAGTAGCATTTTCTGTAGCATTTTCCATCGCATTCATCTGAGCGGCATGTTCGCTCGCTTTTCCTTCTAAAAGTGCATTGTAAATCAATGTTTCCGCATATCGAGGTAGTAATTCTGCTAATACCTCTTCTTCCGATGGCTCATATTCATAAGCGGTTTGACTTGCTTTTTCTTGGTTTAATTCTTCAGATGCCAGTGGCAAGAGGCGTTTCTCCACAGGGCGTTGAATAACTGGATTTACGAACTCGTTATACAGGAGATACAACTCATCAAAACTGCCATCTGCATAATTGCTAACGGCTTCTTTGGCGATGTTTACTACTTCCGCAAACTGTGGAATAGCAGAAATACCTGTAGTTTGACCGATGATTGGTAATCCACGTTTTTGTAGCACTTCCAGTCCTTTGCGCCCGATCACGAACACCACATACTCATCCTTGGAAGCATGGCGTTCTTTGAGTTTTTCCGTTAACAGACGAATAAGGTTACTGTTATAACCACCTACGAGCCCACGATCAGAAGTTACGATCAGATATCCAGTTTTGGATACAGGACGTGACTCTAACATCGGATGCTTGACACCTGAAGCACCTTGTGCAAGACCAGTAATTACATCTTTTAACTTATCTGCATAAGGACGAGAGGCCTCTGCTTGTTCTTGAGCTTTCCGCAGGTAGGAGGCAGCTACCATTTTCATCGCTTTGGTAATCTGCTTGGTTTTTTCAAAAGAATTGATCTTTATTTTGATCTCACGCATTGTTGCCATCGTTTGATTCACCGCCTTTCTTTTCAGGCTTGATCCATCTTACTCCGTTGGTGAAAAACCTTTTTTAAAGCTAGCAATTGCAGCTTTCAGTTTTTCATCATTCTCATCTTCCATTTTCTTGTTGTCGCGAATACTAGCCAAAATATCTTCATGGTTTCCATCCAAGAAGGAAAAGAACTCTTTTTCGAAGCGACGTACATCTGCGACAGCAATATCATCCAAGTGGCCTTTGGTTACCAAGTATATCGAGATAACTTGTTTCTCTACAGGCAATGGTTCATTTTCATCTTGTTTTAGAATCTCAATAACACGTTCACCACGAGATAGTTTTGATTGTGTAATCGGATCTAAATCAGAACCAAACTGCGCAAATGCTGCAAGCTCGTTATATTGTGATAAGTCTAGTTTTAGACTTCCTGCTACTTTACTCATCGCTTTAATCTGAGCAGCTCCACCTACACGAGATACAGAGAAACCTACGTTTACTGCTGGACGTACCCCAGAGTAGAAAAGATTGGATTCCAAAAAGATCTGACCGTCCGTGATAGAAATCACGTTGGTAGGAATATAAGCAGAAATATCCCCAGCTTGGGTTTCGATGAATGGAAGTGCTGTCAACGAACCACCACCACGCTCATCAGATAGTTTTGCCGCACGCTCTAATAAACGGGAGTGTAGATAGAATACATCCCCTGGATATGCTTCACGACCGGGAGGACGACGAAGAAGAAGGGATAATTCACGATAAGCAGCTGCTTGCTTAGACAAATCATCATATACGCAGAGAACGTGTCCTCCATTGTACATGAAAAATTCACCCATGGAACAACCCGCATATGGAGCCAAGAATAAGAGCGGAGCTGGGTCAGATGCGCTAGCTGCTACAATGATGGTATATTCCAAAGCGCCATGGCGACGTAGTTTTTCCACTACTTGTGCAATGGTTGACTGTTTTTGTCCGATTGCTACATACACACAAACAACATTTTTGCCTTTTTGGTTGATAATGGTATCAATCGCAATCGTTGTTTTACCAGTTTGACGGTCACCAATAATCAATTCACGCTGTCCACGACCAATTGGCACCATCGAGTCAATCGCTTTGATACCTGTTTGCATTGGCTCATGCACGGATTTTCGATCAATTACGCCAGGTGCAGGGGACTCAACAGCACGAAATTCAGTGGTTTGAATTGGGCCTTTTCCATCCAATGGCTGACCAAGAGGATTAACAACTCGACCAAGAAGTGCTTCGCCCACTGGTACCTCCATCAAACGACCTGTGCGTTTCACTTGGTCACCTTCACGAATATCGCTATAAGGACCAAGAATAATAACCCCAACGTGATTCTCTTCTAAGTTTAGAACCATTCCCATAATGCCACCGTTAAACTCCAAGAGTTCACCAGCCATAGCATTTTGGAGACCATAAACACGAGCAATACCGTCTCCAACTTGGATAACAGTACCGACATCGCTTACTTCTAGATCCGCTTCATAATTTTCGATTCGTTCTTTAATCAGCGAACTGATCTCTTCTGCACGAATGCTCATACCGATTTTTCACCCCTATGCTTTAAGCATTTAGACGTTCCTGAAAGCGGAGGAGTTTGGTTTTGAGGCTGCCATCATAGAGACGATCGCCTACTTGCACAATTACTCCACCCAATATATCTGAATCTACTTGTTCTTCAATTACTAGTTTTTTACCGATGATTTTTGAGAAGGTAGTGATCAACTCAGCTTTTTCACTTGTAGTCATGGAATAAGCTGTTGTCACAATCGCTTCAGCCATATTGGAAGCTTCTAAAGCGAGTTTGCGATATTCAGCTACGATCCCTGCCAACTCATTTTCCCGACCTTCGTCTACTAACAAAAACAAAAAGTTTTTGGTCATAGCCGAAACAGTTGCGAAACTATTTTCAAGAATTGCCTTTTTGCGTTCTGCAGATGTTGCAGGATGGGATAGCCATTTTGCAATATCAGAACTTGTTAGCGATTCGAGTACAAGCTTTAAATCAGCCTCTACTTCTTGGAGCAGACTATGTCCTTGGGCGACTTCAAACAATGCTCTTCCATATCGTTTCGCTACCAGTGAATTACTCATTGCATTCTGCCTACCTGTTCCAAATAGCGGTGTACCAACTTAGATTGGTTTGTTTGATCCAATTCTTGGCCAATCAATTTTGTAGCAAGTTGTACACTCAACTCTCCTACTTCAAGACGAAGAGCAGACAATGCTTTTTCTTTCTCACGGTTAATCTCATTTGTCGCCTCATCTATTAACCGTTCTGCTCTTTCATTGGCCAAACGAATGATTTCTTCCGCTTCACGCTCTTTTTGTGCTTTTGCACGCTCCACGATTTCCTTTGCTTCTTCCCGAGCTTGTTGCAAAGCTGCCTTTTGGTCCTCAACGAACTTTTCAGCATCTGCACGATGTTGCTCCGCAGATTTGATCTGGCCATCGATGTAGTCTTGTCTTGTACGCATCGTAGCTAGCAAAGGACGAAGTGCAAACCGAGATACCAAGAGCATCAGGATAAGGAAAATCACCAACTGAGCTAGCATCGTACCGAAATTTAAGCTTAACAAAGGAGGTCACTCCTTTCGGTTTTATTAAAAACTTAGCTTATGTCCCATTTCTTACAGTGAATGCTACTGCCATTCACTAAAAACTTATAATTTCTCAAGTGATAATAATAGCGGGAGAATACGTGCCCCCGCCCCATTTGCCTAGACCCTCATTAATCGTTGTGGGTGGACTATCACATGAATCCGATTTAGATAACTCCAAACAGAAGAAGGATACCAAGTGCAACACCGATAATTGGTAGTGCCTCGATCAATCCGAACAAGATCATGGTCTGACCAAATAGTTTATTTTGGGATTCAGGTTGACGAGCGATACCTTCGATGTATTTAGCGAAAAGATTACTGTTACCAATAGCTGCTCCGAGTGCTGCGAAAGCGATCATGATTGCACCTGCAAGAATATTCAAATCCATTTATATGTTCCTCCTAAAAAGTTTAGTGATCTGATGTCATTTTTTGTGCGATATACACATTGGCTAGTACGGTAAAGATGTATGCCTGGATCGCTCCAACAAAAACAGAGAATCCCATCCATGCCAACATAGGAACACCTGTTAAATAGATAGGCCCTTTTGTCAACATGATAACAATCAATACTTCTCCAGCAAAAATGTTAGCCCATAGACGCATCGCATGTGTTGCTGGCTTGGAGAACTCTTCAATGACATGAAGGATTCCAAGTGGACTTAGAAAGTGTTTAAAGTATCCCTTTACACTTGTACGCAATCCCATATAATTAGCAAATAATGCCACAGCAACAGCCATGGAGATTGTTACATTTAGATCAGCGGTAGGAGACTTTAACCAAGATATCTCATGAGATTGCTTCAAAAGTTCCTCTGTGATACCGAGGGAAGGAATCGCATGATGTGCTTCTGTCGATACCATCATAATTACTCCAAGTTGGTTCGCGATCAAAATAAACAAAAAGAGTGTAAAAGTAAAACCAAGATATTTCTCTGCTGTACGGTCATCATAACTCATACGTGCAATGCCACGGCTAAAGTCAATAACCATCTCTACTAAATTCTGTAGCTTACCCGGCCTCATTTCACGCCCACGTGTAGCGAGAATAGTAAAAATGAGTACGATAACAGCAGTCAACAACGAGCCGATTATGATAGCTAGATCAAAGGTTAAACCGAGAAAAGTGATCTTTGGTGTTAATTCCATTCTGATAGTCACCCCCTTTGTGCTTTAGGAGTTGTAAAGTAGGAGAAGATAGATAGGATATAGCAAAGCGGTAGCCCTACGAGAACAGTCCTCACATCAAATATCGCAGGAAGTTTTGCAGCGATAAGCATAGCGAAGGCTACCACCAAGAAACGATTGATCATTCCAGTTCCTCTAATTCTGTTGCCTGATAGTGCACTTTCTAGTACCATTCTTAACTTAAAAGATAGATACCAAAAGTTATACAGGCTAACAGCTGTCCCCAAGAGGAGTCCGCCAAAAATAGCACGGTATGGGGTTAGAAAAACCATGATCAGAAACATGATGAGGAGTCCAGTAGTGAGGACCATCACGCGACGGCGAGTGGTTAATTTTAGTTGCATGAGGGAAGTCATTCCTTTAAGAAAGCTTTTAACGTGAAGGCAGCACTGACAAAACCGATCAAGAGACCTACAACGAGGCCTATAAGAAGCCATAATGGCTTGGTATGCCATGTATCGTCTGCCAGTTTCCCTAACCAAGCGCCACCAACAGCGAGGATAATCACTTCCGTACCCATAGAACCAACCATCGCTACCAGACGTAACGCACTTTTATCTTGATTCACACGGAAAACCCCCTAATGATAGTTATTTAATGGGGTATAGGTGAAAAATTTGTTGGTTCGAGGGTAATTGTCTCAATAAGTCGTTTCCCCTGCTAATACTACCGGATGCATTCTTTCATTGTCAACGCTTTCGTACGTGAGAATGTGAATAATTCGTCACACATTTGCAATATCCTTGAATAAACCGTGTAAAAACAATGTAAAATTAGTGAAAAATTTTACTTGGTTCCATACAGTCGATCCCCTGCATCTCCCAAACCTGGTACAATATAGCTTTTATGGTTTAATTTTTCATCTACTGCTGCAACATAAATATCTACATCAGGATGATCCTCTTGCAGACGAGCAATTCCCTCTGGCGCTGCAATTAAACACATAAACTTCATACTAGTCGCTCCGATTTTTTTCAACTCATGAATGGCTACAGATGCAGATCCTCCGGTTGCAAGCATGGGATCAATAACAATCAAATCACGTTCTCCAATATCTGAGGGCATTTTTGCATAATATTGGACTGCTTCAAGTGTTGCTGGATCTCGATACAATCCAATATGTCCGACTTTAGCAGCTGGTATTAATTTCAAGACACCGTCCACCATACCAAGACCTGCACGAAGAATTGGTACCAAGCCAATTTTCTTTCCTTCGATCATTTTACAAGTGGTAGTTGTTACAGGCGTATCAATCTCTACTTCCTTAAGTGGGAGATCTCTTGTAATTTCATACGCCATTAAAGTAGCGACCTCATCTACTAACTCACGAAACTCCTTCGTTCCTGTGTTTTTGTCACGAATATACGTCAGTTTGTGTTGAATCAAAGGATGATCAAAAACGTATACATTGCTCATCTTCTCATTCCTCTTTTCTACTATTCATTATCGACGATGTTTCTTTTTCAGATACCTAAAAAAACCACCATATTGAATATAGGGCTTTTATAAGAAAATTACTAGCTTTAAGTAGAAAAGAGACGAAAGACAGGATAAAACCCCCATCTATCCTTTGACTAGATTACTATCATCTGATGGATATATACCTTCTAAAACTCCCACACAATAGGTTTATCTAATAAAAACCCGCTCGTTGGTAAATCGATGAGATAAACTATGTTCTTATACCTGAATCACAATAGAATATCAACCTCCAAGTGATTATATTTTTGAACTTGGGCTCACTGCTCCAATCACTATCACTATAGGAAGAAAATTATTGCCAAACCGATACATTATACTTCCAAACAGTGCTGATTCCACATATTCTTTCATAACTTACTCTTTAAATGCGTTGCAACTAGCTGAGCTGCTGTCTGGGACCAATTGTAAAAAGTCCGCTCAGGAACACACGTCCGGAACCATTCTAATGCTTTCTGTTCTTCTTCAGAGAGTTGTGAATTGAAATATCGTTTGCTATATGGTTTTATTCCTACAACATAAGGAAAATAGACAGCATTATAAAATCTCCATTCATCCGTTGCCCCAAAAGACTTATCCTGCTGTGGTTTTATCTGTTCGATACACTCCAAAAGGATAGACTTCAATTCGTTGGCTCTATCTAACATATCTGTTGACATGCCTTTTTCTTGTAGTCGATGATCAATTATTTTTAATTGTGTTAATGGATTGGATGATAACCTCTTCAGGTCACCAAAATGGCTCAACGCACGACGAGTCATTTTGACTAATTGTTCTTCATCCATTTGTTCTGGTTCTGCTTCTTCGTTGATTGCTAATGTAATTTCTTCTGTTGTTCGAAGCCGAGAACGTTCCACCCTCAACTTTGGAAATGCAGAAAAAGCAATGTAGTCAAACCCTGCTTGTATTTGTCCAAAAAAGACCTGAACGATAATAGATATAGCTATGCTATTCAATAAAAGCAAAATGGTTGTTAGATGAAAATCGGAAGCAATGGCGATAACTAAAGCTACTTGTCCGCTAAATAAGAATGTTAACAAAATTGTATAGTCAAACGAGCGGATGAAATCGGGAAGCCATACCTCCCCTTGTTCACGAACGATCGAAGCATATAAGAATACACCAATACTAAATAAACTTAACGATTGAATGAGAGATAATGCTATTGCATATAAACCGAACGAGATAACACTTATAATCAAACACCCTATATACAGAAAAAGAAAAACGAGAAAAGAAAGTTTTTTTATCAGAGTAACAGTTTTCTTCCTAATCACAGGCAATAGGAGTGACACAGTTATCAGAAAACAAAGGATACACACCAACAAAAGGATTCGAGCGTATACATCAACCCACTTCTCATTTCCTAACAAAAGAAACACAGTTCCCGAAATAGTAAACAAGGGAACCAGTACAAAACGCCACACTTTTATGAACATGATCCGTTTGGAATCTCCATCTGTTTGATAATGCAATATACCACCCGACAACAGGATGATAGAAAAATACCAACAAAGATCCTGAAAACGCATCAAGTACAAATTTTCTGTTGTATTAAAATTTATGATTTCCACAGCCAAACGAACGGATGAAGTTATTAAACTCAAACCAATTAGTACAAATAAAGGATTTTTTATATCTCGTTGTATGATATAGAGCCCAAACCATAGCAATAACCCAAAACAAAGTACACTGAAAATATAATACATCCTTCCTACCTCCCCACATCTAAAAATATACCTTTATTTCAAACGTAAATAAAATACGTTTTGAGATATGGAAAAAGCTTATTTTTTTATCCTGACATACGGTTTTACCACAACACGGCACTGTTTGGCAGAAAAAAGGGTAGGTATGGCAGTAAAAAACAAGCGATGATACAAGCAGAACTTATCCCATTGAAAAGCGAGGAATACAAATGAATCAAACCGGAACAAAACAAGTGGATCTAACAAAAGGACTTCGTTGGTTATTACTTTTTAATGCAATCTCAACAGGTGCATTTGGATTCGTTCTCCTTTTATTTGGACCATTTGTAGGAGAAATAGCTGGATTAGACCATTCATCAGCCATTCGATTGACTGGATTTGGATTACTGGTTTTCATCTCTTTTGTATATTGGGCCTCTCGACAACGAGTGATGTCTGCAAATATGTTGCTCGTTTTCGCATTCATTGATCTGATCTGGGTAGTAGACAGCATCTTATTGGTATCTTTCTTGAACTTGACTCTAATAGGCTTAATTGGAACCTTGCTTGTTGCCATGCTCGTTGCCGTATTTTCTATTTTTGAATTCTACTACTATCGCACCAGATATTAAGTAGATTCTAAAAGAATTACTAAAACGAATGAAACCCTTAAAATTCAAATAGTTATAAAAAGGATGAGTTGAAATGAAAAAAGCAGAACAAGTACTGAAAAACTATCTTGAACATTTATATGATCCAGAACTAGCACTCCAATTTGTACATGAGGACGCGAAATTTATCGCTGCAAAAGAAAATGCTTCTGATAAACATCATTTCTATGGAACATATCATGGTGTGGCTGGAGTACGAAACCTCTTATCGAAATTCCAGAAAGATCTTGATACACAAGTATTTACTGTCCATAAGATGCTGGGTGACGAAACTACCGCCTTTGCTTGGGGAAAATTTGAACACCGAATTCGACCAACCAATCGATTATTTGCAAGTTATTGGGCTGTTGTGGTCGAGATTGAAGATAATAAGATCAAGTTTTTTCAAGGGTTCGAAGATACTGCTGGTTTGGAAGAATCATTTCGCATGGAATAAACGACATTCCATACTGTATTCTTATAAAAAGCACTTGGTTATATAATGTAAACCAAGTGCTTTTTATATTGATATAGTAACTTTTACCATGGCTAAACACGGGAAATTACATAAAACGGAAGTTTTACCAATTCAAATCAGAAGACAATTATACTCATAAAAGAGGAAAAAACAACATGAGACTTTACCCTTTATTTAACTTGTATTTCATATTAAGATGGAAAGTGTAAACAGAATAATCTAAATCATCAGAGGAGTGTTTTCATTGAAAAAATGGTTGGGAGCTTTATTTGCTTTTGTTATGGTATTTGCAGTTCAAGCTAATGTGACTCATGCTGCTACAACTTACTGGTCTGGTTACGCACATTTTAGTACGCACTTTACGACAAAAACATTTTATTTGCCAAATAAACCACTTGTACTCGATTTAGAAAAATATGCTAGTCCGAAAGACGGTTCCTTTCGAATTGAACTACGCAAAAGTACAGGCCAAATAGTAGATGATTGCGTAGGGGATGCATATGCGAGCAAAATTGGCTACTATGCACAATGCTTTTTCAATCAAAAAAGACCAGCAGGTAACTATTATTTCAAATTTGTTAACGAAACCAATGGTACGACGATTCATATCCCAAGCTATACGTTGCATGACTAAAAATCAAAAAAAGATGGCATTCTATTTGCAGAAATGCCGTCTTTTTTACGTTACAAACATCTATATACAAATATAACTTTCGACCGGCGATCTATTTCCTATTAAAAGATCATAGATCGCCTTCCCCTGCTTTTGCAATTACAGACTCTTTCTTATTTTTCCTATGAAGTCGGTTAATTTAATTTTCAATTGTCGCATAGGCATTTCCTCAAAAGATAACCATGTATAATCTGTCACTTCTTCTTCCTGTAACATAATTTCCTGAGTAGAATCGAGACGAAATACAAATCGGAAATCGGCATGCCAGTGTTCAGGTTCGCCTTTTTTGGAGTTATGGGGTATCCGATGTAAATCGATATCAATTGGTACATTTTTCCCCTGTATTTGAATAAGACAACTCGAAGGAATCCCAGTTTCCTCAGTTGCTTCCCGCAAACTAGCATCGATCAGGGAATGATCTGTATCCTCACAATGCCCTCCTGGTAGTAACCATTTCTTTAAAATCTTATGCTTGATGTGGAGCACCCTATCATTTTTGTCCACAATCACAGCACTAGTAGTGACATGTCCAGGTAGATTTGTACGTGAAGTTATATGCGGGCTTAGAGATTCATATAGCGGTTGTAATGACTCTACATTTTCACTTGGAAATTGGATGGAATACAATTGGATTGACTGCTTTAATTCTTCTAACATGATCATCAGAACACATCCTTAGTATTAGCAATTAATATAAGTTAACCATGTATTTACAATGGTCATTTCTAGATAAATACAGGGACCAACCATTGCCATATATAACAGATAACAAAATATTCCAATAAAAACACAAAAGAGTCAAGGATTTCGGCATCCTTGACTCTTTTTCACCTATTTACACATATAACTTATACTGACTTGTTAATTCAGCTACCATTTTACGTGCTTCTTCGATAACAGAAGCATCATCTCTTTTTTGCAACGTAAACGCAATGATGTCTGCAATATCTATCATCGCCTCTTCTTTCATTCCACGGCTGGTCACAGCTGGAGTACCGATCCGAATACCACTTGTTACAAATGGACTTTCTGGATCAAATGGGATCGCATTTTTGTTGGTGGTAATCCCAACTTGATCTAAGAGATGTTCCGCTTCTTTTCCAGTTAAACCAAGATTCCGAACATCGATTAGCAATAGGTGATTATCTGTTCCTCCAGAGATCAAATTCAAGCCATTCTTCACTAATTGCTCACCAAGTACCTTCGCATTTTTAACCACTTGGGACCCATATGCTTGGAAAGAATCCGAAAGTGCCTCACCAAATGCTACCGCTTTTGCGGCGATCACATGCATCAATGGTCCACCTTGAATACCAGGGAAAATCGCTTTGTCGATTGCTTTTGCATATTTTTCTTTACAAAGAATCATGCCCCCACGAGGACCACGAAGTGTTTTGTGAGTTGTAGTGGTAACAAAGTCTGCATATGGAACTGGGCTTTGATGTTGACCTGTAGCAACAAGACCTGCAATGTGAGCCATATCAACCATAAACAATGCATCTGCTTCGTCCGCAATTTCTTTTAATTTCGCAAAATCAAATTCGCGAGGATAGGCACTAGCACCGGCTACCAATAACTTTGGTTTGTGTTCCAATGCTAAATTACGCACTTCTTCATAATTGATGCGATGCGTTTCTGCATCCACTCCATAAGCGACAAAATTATATAGAATACCAGAGAAATTAACGGGGCTACCATGGGTTAAGTGACCACCATGAGCAAGATTCATACCAAGAACGGTATCTCCTGGTTTTAGGAATGCATGGTAAACTGCCATATTTGCCTGCGCACCAGAGTGAGGTTGAACATTGGCATGCTCAGCACCAAAAAGCTCTTTTGCACGATCCCGAGCTAAGTTTTCCACAATATCGACATGCTCACAACCACCATAGTATCGCTTAGCTGGATATCCCTCTGCATATTTATTTGTCAGAACAGAACCTTGTGCTTCCATGACTGCTGGACTTACAAAATTTTCAGAGGCAATGAGTTCAATATTGTTTTGCTGTCTTTTCAGTTCGAGCTGAATTGCATCAAAAACTTGGGAATCTTGATCTTTTAACATGGGTTTTCCCCCTAATACCGAATATTTGTCTCATCTATCATAACAAATGTTAAGCTTCTATGCTATAACCTTCTCACTCAGAATCATAATCTGATTCTTCTAAAAAATTCACGATTCATCCAAATAAATCCCAAATTCACTTCGTATAATACACAAAAGGAGTGTTTTTTCATGTCAAAAGTACTATTTATCAATTATCTAGGGGAAGGTCATATCAATCCTTCGATTGGTTTGGTTCACGAACTCATCCAACGTGGTGAAGAAGTAGTCTATTATACGAGAGATCCGTACATAGAAAAAATAGCAAAAACGGGTGCTGAAGTACGCTCTATTTCACAAAAAGCAGAACAATTCATCCAAGAAAGCCTCCAACAACTGGTTCATTTGGATCCAAAAGAGCGTTTAGCCAAAGGGAATATCCCTTTTAATATGGATATCATGGAATGGATTGTAGACGATATACTGATAGACATCAAATTAGAATCGTATGACTATATTCTTTATGATTCCATGACTTTCCCAGGAAAATGGATTGCAGATATTAAAAAATTACCCTGTGTTCCCGTATGGACGACTTTTGCCTCTAACGAAAAATCAAATATGTTTCTTCACATCATGCAACAATGGAGCCAAGAAATGCAACATGCTTTAGAAAAAATGCGGGCCGAAACGACAAAACTCAGAAATCGCTTAGAGCAAAAATACCAAATAGCTATTCCTGATTTCTTTCATAGCTTCTCCTCCAATACGGATTTCCATCTTGTATTCACTTCACGTCTATTTCAAATGGATGAACAGCATTTTGGTGATCACTATCATTTTGTCGGACCTTCTATTATGGATCGACAAGATAAATTAGAAAACTTTCCATTCGTAAAAGATGGTAAGCCGATTGTTTATATGGCACTAGGAACCATCGCGAACAATCGACCTGATCTATATCGTAGTTGTATCGAGGCTTTTCAAGATCAAGATGTTAAAGTCATCATGAGTATTGGAAATCAGGTACCTATGTCAGAACTTGGCCCCATTCCGGCAAATGTTTTCGTGTATCCTTATGTGCCTCAACTTCAAGTATTGAACATCAGTGATGTATTTATTACCCATTGTGGTATGAATAGTACGAATGAGGGCTTGTATTTCGGCAATCCGTTAGTCATGTTACCCTTGATGAATGATCAACCCATTGTTGCACAACGCGTGAAAAATCTAGGGGCCGGCCTCATACTCGATCATGAAAAAGTAGATGCTACCATGTTACGAGAAGCAGTACTAGAAGTTTTGAACAATCCGGTATATAAAGAAAACAGCTTGAAAATCAGCCATTCTTTTCGTGAAGCTGGTGGTTATATCAAAGCAGCAGATGAATTAATAAAAAAAGTAAGGTGTAAACAAAACATTTGTGAATAGCTCCCTTACTGCAATGAAAAATAACACTCTTCAAAAATTTCCGAGGAGTGTTATTTTTATTTTTTTAAATAACTTTTGAATTACAATCTATTGGTATTGAAAGATACTTTTTATTGCTCCAAGGCTCTAAAACCCTTATGATTGAAGGCTTTTATCGCTTCATTGAAACAAATAGCAGCACTCGAGGTTGATAACTATCGTATATAACTTTTGTGGATTATTGTTACTTAATTTACTTTTTTCAGAAAAATAAAATAGAGTAATTTATCTCCGTTACTATATTGAACATTGAAAGTGCCCTTTCCCATCTGCTTCATCCGATTCCCCTTTATCAAGTACTTTCTGACTTCCTTGTAGGCTATGGAGTTTAATTTTTTTTTCGTAAAATATGACCATGATGGTTTGATTGGAAGATAAATGGGTCTTTCTCAATCGTTACAGGTTTGTCTGGTGAAACTACTTTCATGCTTTCCATTTTTACTTATTCTCTCCGAAGTTTAGATACAAGATAAATGAATTACAATACAAAAACCCACGATAAGCATCGTGGGTGACAGGAATTTTCCGAAAAAGAAATGGTTTCTCCTTTGACACTCCATACGGCTAAAGCCGTAGGATTCTTGGGACGGTAGTCTCGTGACTACTTCATTACCAAGCTAACCCCGTGAGCCCCACGGTTCATTACAACAGAATAGTCCTACTGCTTGGTTTTCGCATTTCAAACTATCCAAGAAATGTAATTGATGGTAGTTTATCATCAGAATGTATGTTTGTAAATATATTTTCTCAAAAAAGTGTTGGACTTGTGAAAGGGCTGAACCCTTTCTCGTCCAACGCTTGCTTTCATCCCACGATTTAAACCGTGGGTTTTCTCACTCGCAATCTATAAAATTATTCTGGAAGCACATATACAGCACGGCTTCCGCCAATTAACTTAGGTCTTGTCATCGCCATGGTAACATGAGCTTGTCCGATACTTGGGTTTTGAGGTCGAATCGGAACAGCTACTGGTTTTAGGTGCATACCAATCAATGTGCTGCCAATATCAATACCTGCATCAGCAACAATCGACTCTACCAACACACTACCATCAAGATGACGATAAGCATAGGAGGCCATCGCTCCCCCGGCATGTCGAATCGGAACCGCTGCAACTTCTGTAAGTCGAAAAAATTCTGCTGTCTCCTTTGATACGACGAGAGATCGATTTAAATGCTCACAGCATTGAAAGGCCACCATAAAACCATGTTGCCGCCTAAAATCCAAAACAGTATTAAAAAGAGCTTCTGCAACATGGTCACTTCCATAGCTTCCGATTCTCTCTCCCAATACCTCACTTGTACTGACTCCAAGCACTAATAATTTCTTTTCATCCAAGGGAAAAGCAGCATGTAACTCTGACAATACAGCTAAGGTTTCCCTACGAATCTGTTCCATTTAACGTAATTCCTCAAGCTGGGCGATTTTCTCAATTCGCCTCTCATGACGACTACCTTGAAAAGTAGCTTCTAACCAAGCATCAATAATAGATAGAGCTAATCCCCTGCCTACCACACGCTCGCCCAAACAAAGGATATTCGCATTATTATGTTCACGGCTCATTCTCGCAGAAAACGCATCAGAAACAACGGCTGCTCGAATCCCTCTGATTTTATTTGCTGCGATGGACATGCCAATGCCTGTCCCACAAACCAATATTCCTAAATCTGCTTCCTTATTCACGATTTTATTGGCAACAGGTGAGGCATAATCTGGATAATCCACTGATTCTTCTACAAAAGCTCCAACATCTTCAACACCAATTTCTTTGGACTCTAGATAAGCAATAATCTCTTTTTTAAGATGTATACCACCATGATCGGAACCTACAACTATTTTCATCATCCACTACTCCTTTGACCACTTTTCCATCAAGTTTTCCAGGTGTTCATATATTTCTTTTGCACATCGACGATATACTTCTACGGATGAACCATATGGGTCCATAATATCAAAAGAATCATCTGTTATATATTCCGTTAATGTATAAACTTTTGTATCTGATATAGGTGACTCTAATAATATGGCATTTTTGTGCTGCTGTGTCATAGTGAGAATCACATCTGCCCATTCCAACAAGTTTTGATCCAACCGCCTTGCACAATGTTCCGAAGATATTCCTTCTGAAGAAAGGACTTCTTTCGCTTGTGGGCTTATGGTATCTCCAGGTATAGCATAAATTCCCGCTGAACGAACTTCTAGCGGGAACTGCTTTTGCTTGGACATATGGGTTAGAATCGCTTCTGCCATTGGACTTCGACACGTATTACCAGTACATACAAATAAAACGCGCTTCAACTCATTTCCCACCTTTCTACATTCTTTTTCAGTGGACCTCTACGCCATGAAAAAGCCCTCTACCTTCCATGTATAACACATACAGAAAGTATTTGCCAATTCCCTACATAATAAATTGAATACCTAGTGTAATCAAAACGATCCCACCGAATACTTCTCCATATTTCCCGATCCAACTCCCCATTAAACGCCCAAAATATAAACCTATCAAAGACATCAATCCACCCGCCACACCACAAAGGACAACTGTCAGAAGAGGGTCTGTTGCAAAAAACCCCATACTTAGTCCCGCTGATAAAGAATCTAAGCTTACGCTAAATGCAATCAATACCATACCTAGAATGGTTCTATCACTAAATGGCAATACATCTTCTCTATTTTGAATGCTAGACCAAAACATCTGCAATCCAAGAAAACAGAGCAATGCACCACCTACAATTACTGCAATATGATGAAAATAAATACTTAGAAATTGACCTATCCAGATGCCGATCAGGGGCATGAAGACATGAAAAACAGCAATGAAACTACTGATGAGTATCGTTCGATTGCGTGTTGGTTTACGCATACCAAGGCCGAGACCAAGTGAAAATGCATCCATTCCTAGAGCAATTGCTATGATACTAAGCGTGATCAACTGTCCCCATGCAAAGGTACTGATATCCATGGTGAACCCCCTTGTCCTTGGTTCATAAGACAAGGTTATGCTGGATCACACAAAGATAGAAGCTAATCAAGTAATCTAAAGCTATGATAAACCTGATTTTTTTGTGTCTTTTGTAACATAAACTATAAATACAAAAATCATACAAAAAAACTCATATAAACAAACTCCTCACAAGAAGGATCTGAAGAAAAATTTCAATAAGGAATTTCATTAAACATAATAAAAAAAGAACCCCTTTCATTAGGTTCTTTTTTGGGGTTTTTCCGATTTTCTTTCTAGCATGCTTAATGATAGTGTCGGACTGACCAATATCTGCTCTACTTCTTTAAAACCTAGACTTTTATAAAGCATTTTAGCAGGATCATTTTTTGTACCTGTATGTACTTTGAAACAACTAACTTGGTCATCATATTCATCTAATACATACTGAAGCAAACGTCTACCAATGCCTTGGCGAAAATAGTGAGGATGGACAACCAAGCGATGAACATCCAGCACTTTTTCAAACAGCTGAAATCCAATCACACCTACAATGCTGTCTTCTTGATAATATCCATAAAATTTTTCTTTGCTTGTTTGCAGCGATTCAACTGTATCTCTCAACGGGGGAATCTCATCGAATCCGATAATTTTTGCTTCTACTTGGTAAGCAGGTTTCTGGACTTTCAGTACTTTGGTTGCTATTTGGCTATTCGTAATGTCTAATAATCTAATCATGAAGTCACCTATTTAATAAAATATTTGCCTTCTGCTGCTTTTAACAATCTGTTCATTACAGACAGATAAATATCAGTCATCGGAAAGGTTTCGGCATAGATTAAATCTACACCTAATGTATCAAACTTACGTAATGCGTCATATAATTGTCGCGCTACGGTATCAGGCTGCGATCGATTACCGCAGATGACTGTTTTGGTACTTTTGTACTTATCTTTATTCTCTTCTGTTGTAAGGACACCAATTTGATATCCTTCTGCCATCTTTTCCTGGGAAATATATTGGATTTTTTTCACCATATCATCCCCATCTACCAACCACATCTCCCCTTTTGGGGCATAGTGCCGATACTTCATTCCAGGAGAGCGAGGCTGTTCTTTTTGATTTGTATCGACAGAAACTTCTCCTACTACGGCTTTTAATGCTTCTAAAGTAACTCCTCCTGGACGAAGCAAGATAGGAATCCCTTCAGTAACATCCACTACGGTTGATTCCACCCCAACGGTAGTGATTCCTCCATCTAAAATCAAATCAATTTTCCCAGATAAGTCTTCTGCTACGTGACTAGCAGAAGTGGGGCTCGGACGACCAGAGCGGTTAGCGCTAGGAGCTGCAACTGGCACATCAGCTAGCTCCAATAGAGCCAGTGCCAAAGGATGATCTGGAATGCGAATACCTACCGTATCAAGACCAGCAGTGACACTATCAGCAAATCCTCCTTGATGTCGCATAACATAGGTGATAGGTCCAGGGGAAAAATGCTTCATTAATCGCTTGGCAAGATCCGGAATATCCGATATCCATTTATCCATCTGCTCGATTGTTGCAAGATGTACAATCAACGGATTATCACTAGGTCGACCTTTTGCTTGAAAAATTTGTTTTACTGCTGATTCATTGGTTGCATCCGCACCCAATCCATAGACTGTCTCTGTAGGAAACGCGACTAAGCCGCCAGTTTGTATGAGCTGGGCGGCTTTTTTTATTTCGATTTGATGACGATAAAAATCCAATGCTTTTTCGCGCGGAAATTTGATTACAGTTGTCAATTTTATACCCCTTGTTTGTTATTACTTTCAAGGTATCGAAATACAGACAGAAATGCAAATCTATGCGTGAAGTGGATAGGACAATAAAATACCATTTGATGAAACTTGATGATAATGTGCCGATTTTTGCAAATCTATGGGAACATCATTACACTTTTCAAATCCTAGCTCCAACATCCATGAAGATGTAGAAGGTGCTACTAAATAGAGTTGTTTTGTACCTTGTTTGTGACAGTATGACATCAAATAATCAAACAGTTTACCCAATTTATCAATTGCAGGAGCTCCATTTGTAAATCGCAAAGAATGTAAATAAGCGACATCCGAATACATCTCTAACGCTAACATTCCGATTGGCTTTTGGTCTATAACCGATTGCAAAATAAAATAATCGTCCATGTTGATAATATTTTCCCTTGATACCCCTAAATTACAAGTATTAATCCAATTTCGATCTGTTTCTATTGCTTTTCGCAGGAAAAACATTTGAAAACTCCCTTGTCCATAGTCTTGCTACTAATCTATGAACGAAAAGCTGATTTAGACCTATTTTTGTAGTTTTGTATCGAACAGAAAAATTGATTTACTATCATTTGTTTCACTCTTTCACTAGCACCTGTTTCACTTTGATAGAAACGCGACGATTCAATCATTTCACCATATGCAGTAGAAAAGAATAGGACTTTAGGCTGAATGAATATCAGTCTATTGTATCTGTTTCCTCTTTTCTGAGTTTTATATGCTTTATATAAATAAAACCAGAGGTGAAACAACATGTCCCTTGCATCGACTTTAAAGGAAACGACAAAAAACATTTACCATCAAGAAAAAGGATTAGTTTGGACGGGATTGATCGGCATGATAATCGCGTTATTATGTGGAGTTTTATTTATCGTGTATGGAAGTAATAATATACCTCCAGAGGGAAAATTCTCGAATATTATCTCATTTGATCTAGCTATTGGTATCTATGCTCTAAGTACAGCAGCTCTTTTGACCGTTCTGGAATTATCAACACCCTTTCGTAAAAAAATACTTTCGTATCCGTTGATGATTACTTCATTGGTAGCATATCTTTGCGAGACGATTCAAAATTTAAGGGGGATAAATGCCCGCTTCACCCAAACAGAGCTCCCTTTCCATTTTCTAAATAACCTCATTACTACGTCTGCCGCAATGCTGATATTATTGTTTATCATTTTTACGGTGATCATCTTCCGAACAAAGAAAGTAAAGTATCCATTCCTTCTTCTTTCTGTTAAATATAGTTGCTTTGCAGTCCTTTTAGGTGGGATCGTATCTGGTTTATGGATGAGCATGGAGCAAGGAAGATGGGTTGGAGATGCAGGAAATATCATGACCATCCATTTTGTTGGATTTCATGGCCTTCAAGCTCTACCGATTATCGGTTGGATGCTTGAAAAAACTAGTGTATCTCCTAATCAAGCTAAAAAAATCGTTCATGTTAGTGGAATCGCATGGCTAGTTTTGATCCTTTTGTTATTTGCTCAAACTGCCGTTGGTAAATCTATTTATGATCCTTCTATCTATCTGCTTTTCATTCTTATTTCCGTTATGGTTTGGTTTGGATGCTTATTATGGAGTTTCAGAAAAGCAATCCCAACTAAAAACAAGAGATAAAGAATACAAAAAGAACATTTATCTTGCTGGGAGTAGATACAATAACTTTTATTTTGCCGGTATTGAAATGGAGACCTGTACAGTTAAACAGGCTCCATTTTTCATGTAAAACCATACCAATAGAAATATAAAAAGAGAGTAAATGAGGCCACCAAAGTTTTTAATCACTTTATTTTTCAAAATAAGACGTTAATGATATACAAGTTCCAATTGGTTTTTGTTCCCTAATAGAACAGATTGCAAAATATCATCATCCGTGTTGTTCTTGCTTTCCTTAAACACCCCTAAAAGCCTACCCAAAGTTCGTTCCTATTTCTTTGTACTACATAAAGGGAATATTCCAAATATTCCTTACCCATTGTGAATGGATCACTTTAGGTCTATTTTTTGTAACTTTATAACATCTATACATTTATTGAATACATATAATATTCCTTCAAGAGTTTACGATGTTGTGTTATGATGAGTGAAGTAATCCACAAACGAGAGGCTTTACCGATGGACTTCTCCCGTGCCAACGCTGTATTCCAGAATGCCAGGGGCAACACCCAGCGCCTCGGGATCAAGGACTCCCGTCGTCCGGCTCCGGTCGAGGGCCGTCGAGCCCAGCCCGTGCAGACGCGTGAGGTTCCGTCCCGCGACCGTCAGCAGCCCGAGCAGACGCGTGAGGTTCCGTCCTGCGACCGTCAGCAGCCCGCGCAGACGCGTGAGGTTCCGTCCCACGACCGCCAGCAGCCCGGCGAGGTCCGATCCGATGTGTTCGGCTTCGAAAAGGGCAAGCGTGCGGCTCAGCCGGCACCGGATCGCGTGGTCGACGGCGTGAGCGTCTTCGATCGCAGCATCACCTTCGGTATCAAGCGCTGACACATCTGTGCCAGTATAGGCGGCGTTGCATATCCATGTGTAAACATGTGATACTGCAGTGCCGCCGCGTCATTTATGGGATAAATAGAGAATTTTCTCCGCTCTCCCCACGTTAAAATGCCTTCTTCAGCTTATCCAATAATAAAAACCGTACTTCCAAACGATTTGCTTTTGTTTCTTTCTTCTCTTTTGCGGAATCCGCATATACTTGCCGTTCTGGGCGAATTTCGGTAGATAACACCGCACCATTGTCTTTTTTCGGGAATGCTTCCCCTTTGCCCATGTCAACAAAACATAGTGGAGGAAACAAGACACACCACCAATTGTCTCCTTCACCAGAACCGATGGTCACCAAAAGCGCTTCATAATCTCCTGCTGCATATACTTGATCCCCATATAGTTTTGTTGGAAATGGAACTTGTCCAAACGCTACTTTCACCGGATAGGTATAACCATGTTTGTTTATGGTTTCTTTTGCTAATTGTTGAAATGCTGGAAGATGTTTTTGGATCATTTGTCGTGCTTCTACAATCGATTTTGGCTTATGTACCCACAGTTTCATTTCGTTTACAATTTCATTACGAACTTGACGTTTGAGCCACTGATCTTGGGCAGAATCACTATTGGCAAGAATACGAAGTCTCACAGCCTCATTTGGAATACTAGGAATGCTTGTTTCAGCAATATGTTGGCTGGATACCATCCAGAATGATAAGAAAAATGTTATAAGTGCAAACAACTTTTTCAACATGTCTTTCCCTCCTCCCTAACAGTATGGACAAGAGGGCGAAAGTTTAGTCGTGTTATGATTCGGAAAATTTTGTTATACTTGTTACAAATACATAAACAAGGAGGAAATCGGCTTGCAGAAGTACGTTTTTTTATTTTTATTCGTTTTATCTTCTGTTTTTGTAGGTTGCTCCCCTATGCATGCTTCACAAGAAGCAACCGCAACACTTATTGATTCGAAGGGGATGAATGTTGGAACAGTCAAAACAACAGAGAATCAAGATGGAGTCCAAGTAAAGGTACAAGCGCAAAATTTACCAGCGGGCCTCCATGCCTTCCATATCCACCAAGTAGGGAAATGTTCTGCACCCGATTTTAAATCCGCAGGTCCGCACTTTAATCCAGCAGGAAAACAACATGGTCATCTCAACCCACAAGGAAATCATTTAGGTGACTTAGGAAATATAACAGTCCAATCGAATGGAACCTTTACCATGACCAAAAAAGTCGAGGGTGTTACATTAGAGTCAGGAAAGAAAAACTCACTATTTCAAGCAGGCGGTACTGCTTTTGTGATCCATGAGAAGCCTGATGACGAAAAAACAGATCCAACTGGTGGCGCAGGCAGTCGTATTGCTTGTGGTGTGGTAAAAGCTGCAAAATAATTAGTACTCACATAAAAAGGAAGTGCTCGATTGGGAGTACTTCCTTTTCGTATTTAACTAACTGACTATATTAAAAATGAATATTTATATAATTATAAGTAGAAAATAGATAAAAGAATCTATCCTCTTAAAAATATACAAAATACAGAGAAGAAGGAAGCCGAATAGAACCGTCTTTCCTGTTTGATCTCTTGGAACATACATGGTAATCTTGCCCAAAAACACCCGTGAGGAAAACCAATGGTACATATACTCATCGTAGAAGATGATTTGCATATTCGCAAAATGATTGCTTTTTATTTAAAAAAAGAAGGATTTGTAGTAGTCGAATCTGACAATGGGAGTCATGCTCTAACCATCATAAACTCCCAAGCGATCGACCTAGTTGTGTTAGATATCATGTTACCGGAAAAAGACGGTTGGGAAGTTTGCCGGGGAATTCGAAGACATCGTGACACACCGATTTTGATGGTAACTGCAAAACGAGAAACGAATCAAAGAATCAAAGGTCTGGAGATGGGAGCAGATGATTATATCAGCAAACCATTTGACCCATTGGAATTGGTTGCACGCGTCAAAGCGTTGCTACGGCGTGCCCGCATGACATCGAGCAACCTGGTGCAATTTGGCGATACCACCATTGATGCAAACAGTTACACAGTCAGCATAGGCAACGAAACAGTAGAACTGCCTCCCAAAGAATTTGAGCTCCTATTCCAATTGGCAAGCTACCCCAGTCAAATATTCACAAGAAGTCAATTAATAGAACGAATCTGGGGAGTCGATTTTACAGGCGAAGAACGGACAGTGGATGTCCATATTAAGCGCCTGCGAAAACGATTTGATCAACAAACTAGCGCCTTTCAGATCACTACTATTCGGGGTCTTGGGTATCGATTGGACGTGACACGATGATCCGAACCTTATATTTTCGACTAGTCATCACCTTTATTGGCATTGTGCTTGCCAGTCTTATCCTCTCTTTTTTCATTAATACTTTGCTCTATCGCCAAGAAGTAGAAACGCAAATTCAACAAGCTTTAATCCAACAAGGGAAAGAAATCATCACTTTATACCAACAAAACCCTTCCTCAAACATTGATTCTTATTTAAAAAGCATTTCACGACTGCATTACAACTTTTGGTTATTTACGAACAAAGGAAAAGAAAAATATTTTGGTTTAAGACCAAAAGAAGACAGACCCTTTACAAAAGAAGATATCACCCATGTAGTAAAAGGTGGGATCTATCTTAAAGAAAACAAAGATCAATCTCCTCAAATCGTAGGTTTACCATTTCAAATCAATGACCTTCATTATGCGCTCTTCCTTACATTTCGTGGAATTCCATTATTTGAGAAGTTTGATGAGATTATTAACACGATCCTTATCATCGCATTTATTATTGGAAGTATTTTGATTTTGATTGCATCGCGTTATTTAGTCAGACCCCTGCAAGCCATGACTTCGGCAACAAAAAAGCTCGCCCAAGGTAACTTTGATATACATGTGGAAATAAAGCGAAAAGATGAGCTGGGGATCTTAGCAGACAGTTTCAACTTAATGGCAAAAGAATTAAGTGAATTGGAGCAAATGCGCAAAGACTTTGTGTCCAATGTGTCCCATGAAATCCAATCTCCACTCACTTCCATTCGCGGGTACTCGGAAATATTAAAGGATGAAGCCATTTCATTCGAAGAACGAAATGCATTTCTTGATATCATCCAGCAAGAAACAGAACGTCTATCCCGTTTAAGTGAAAACTTGTTAAAACTAGCTTCACTCGAATCCAATCATCATCCCTTTCACCCAGAATCTTACCAATTGGATGAGCAACTCCGTAGGCTTGTTGCCTTTTTAGAACCACAGTGGTCAAAAAAGCAACTCAAGATGGATGTCAGGCTAGAAAAAATAAATATCATTGCTGATCAAGACCAACTCAGCCAAGTATGGCTAAATCTCCTCAGCAATAGTATCAAGTTCACACCTGATCAAGGAAATATTCAAATCGAACTTACTAGTAAAGAACAAAAAATAATCGTGCGTATCACCAATACAGGTATCGGTATTCCAAAGGAAGCTCAACAACACATCTTTGATCGTTTTTATACAGGAGACCCAGCAAGGAATCGGAAAAAATCTGGAAACGGGTTAGGATTATCGATCGCCAAAAAGATAGTGGAATTACACAATGGAGAAATAGAAGTAGAGAGCGAGGTAGAGAAAGCAACAACATTTACTGTTAGCTTACCAGGAACCTTAAAAAAGACATGATCCTGTACATCCCTATACGTTTTTATGACTCCTGAAAAACAGCCCTTACAAAAAAAGGCTGTTTTTTCCATCATCATTTTGTCAAAAATACAGCCTGTTGTTCATACTGAGTTCATCTTAGGCCATTACCTTTATATCAGCCAATTGGCACTCCACACGACTAAAGCCGTGGGATTCTTGGGTAATCCTTAGTACCCCAAGGAAGTTTACCAAGCTTAGACCGCAAGCCCTGCGGCAATTAATCGTAAACCTTCTTGCACTATATTTTTAGCTGCGTTGATGTCTCGATCATGATGTTCGTGACACGAAGGACATGTCCATTCGCGCAGGTTTAGATCTTTTACTTCTTTGTTTTTGTATCGGCAGTCTGGGTTGGAACAACGTTGGCTAGAGGGAAATGTTTTCCCTACCTGTATGATTGTTCTTCCATACCACGCAGCTTTGTATGTTAACATCGTAACAAATTCCGACCACGAAGCATCCGTAATCGATTTGGCTAAGTTGCGATTTTTTATCATGTTTCCGGTTTGCAGACTCTCGGTACTGATCACTTGGTTTTCGTGTACCAGTTGGGTAGAGAGTTTATGGAGGAAATCATGACGTTTATTCCCAATCTTTTCGTGAATCCGAGCTACTTTTATCCGAGCTTTATGCCAATTAGAACCGCCTTTCGTGCGTTGTGATAGGATTCGTTGTGCTTTCGCCAATTTTTCTTCGTACCGACGAAAGAAACGACTTGGATTGATTTTCGTTCCATCATCGAAAATCGCAAAATCCTTTAATCCCAAATCAATGCCAACAGCTTCCTTTTGTGCAGGAACAGATCGGAGATAGCAGCCTTCGCAGAGGACCGATACTTGGTACTTTCCCGATGGGGTACGACGAATCGTAGCAGACAAGATGCGACCACTGATTTCACGGGTTCTGACAAACTTTACCCAGCCTAATTTCGGTAGCTTGATTTTGTTTTTGACGATTTCGATCGTTGGTCTCCCTTGTTTGGGATAGTTACACTGACTCGTATAAGTTTGAACGCGATTTCGCTTACTTTTCAAACGAGGGGCATCGTTTTGCTTTTGGAAAAAACGAGAAAACCCATCGGCTAGGTGTTTTAAGGTATTTTGCAACGAAGTGGAGTCGACTTCTTTTAACCAAGTTAGCTCGCGTTTTTTTGCGGTTAGTAGTTGAGAACATGTGGGATAGCTTAGTCCTTTGCCTGTTTCTTGATAGCTTTCGTTCCATTTTCTTAGGAAATGATTGAAAACAAAACGACTGCATCCAATCGATTTATGCATGAGAATACGTTGTTTTGTTGTGGGGCGAAGCCGAAATTGGAAGGCTTTGTGCATCGATTTCACCTCCCTAAATGGGATTTTGAGGATATTATAGAACGTGCGTTTGTATATGTCAAGGATTTCAAAAAATTAGTCAGACGAGAGACGATCTCTGACATCTCTCGTCTGACACTCGCTTTCATCCCACGATTGAAACCGTGGGTTTTCTCGCTCACGAATCTATAAAGGAGGAGCCTTTGTGATTAAATGGAGTTTGAAAAATAGTATCGTTATCATCCTGCTCGCCATTATTGTAATCGTGTCAGGGGTACTAGTTACAGGAAACCTAAAACTAGAAACGATCCCAGATGTAAGTAATCCTGTGCTTACCGTGCAAGCAAATCAAGCTGGGGCTAGTGCAGAAGACATAGAGGAAAATGTAACAAAACCGCTTGAAAATACGATCAAACAACAAAATGATTATGAAAGCTTTACAAGTACATCAAGCGATAATATCGCAAATATCCAAATTGTATATCCCTTCGGGACAGATTTGGATAAAAAAGAACAAGAATTAAATAATAATTTCTCCAAACTGGTCTTACCAGAGCAAGCAGATTTTCAAATCAAACGTATTAATTTAGATGATTTTCCTGTTTATTCAGCTTCTCTTTCCACAAAATACGAAGCTGATTTACAAAAAGAACTAGAGGATAAAATTATCCCTGAGTTAGAAAAAAAGGAAGGCATTAATGAAGTAACAATAAAAGGTACCAAAACATCCACTGTTGCAATAAAGGTAAATCTAGAAAAAGCGAAAGCAAAAGGTCTAACGCTCGGCACGATCCAACAGTCTATCCAAAACGAAGAATATGCTTTACCTGCCGGCTCTGCTGAAACCAAAGACAATACCATTGCTGTTCGTTTAGTGGGAAACATTCAAAAAGTAGCTGACTTGAAAAATATTCCTATCATCCATGCAACAACAGGAGCGAATCCACAACTAACTGCATCCGCTTCTCCGGTCAAACTAGGGGATATTGCCGAAATCAACACAACCTCCGAACAAACAGAAATCAGCAAAGTAAATGGAGAAAGTGCCTTTCAAATCGAGGTCACCAAAGATCAAGATGCAAACACAACAGATGTCTCAAAATTTACAAGAGATATATTAAGCAAATATCAACAAAATGTCGCTTTTAAAATCCATCCCATTGCAGATCAAGGCGCAGAAACAGAAAAATCAATCAACAGCTTGATTCATGAAGCTTTATATGGAGCTATCTTCGTCGTTCTGATCATCGCGCTTTTTTTGCGCAATCTCCGAGCAACGATTATTGCCCTTATTTCCATCCCGCTTTCCATTTTAGTCACACTAACCCTAATGGAGCCAATGGGATATACATTGAATATCATGACACTAGGTGGTATGGCAGTCGCCGTGGGGCGGATTGTCGATGACAGCATCGTAGTGATTGAAAATATTTTTCGTTGGAAACAACAAAAAAGAGAAACATTATCACAAAAGCAACTTGTATTACACGCGACCAAAGAAGTGGGGACAGCAGTCGCATCTTCTACTTTTGTTACGATAGCTGTTTTTCTGCCACTCGTTTTTGTAACAGGCATGATTGGAGAGATCTTCCGTCCATTTGCTTTGACAGTGGCTATTTCCATCCTCGTATCCTTACTCGTTGCCTTTACCTTGATTCCACTACTTGGAGCATCGTTCTTTAAAAAAGTTCCACCTCATTCAGAGGACACTAGACTTTCCCGTATTTATGGAAAAATGCTGGATGGTGCACTACGTCAGAAAACGTTGGTCATCGCAGCATCACTATTTCTATTAATCGGTTCGCTTGCGATGATTCCGCGTTTAGGATTTTCGTTCCTGCCAACAGGAGATGCTGAGCTTGTAACATCTGAAATCACCTTACCTGCTGGTACAACTCTTGGAGCAACAGAAGAACTTGCCAAGAAGTTAGAGCAGAAAATAAAAGAAATGAATCTCTTTGACAAACGACAAGTTACCATTGGCATGTCCAATATGCTGCAAATCGTAGAAACAAATGAACAAAAAATAACTTTCTCATTAGAACGAAAAGAGGACATATCCCTTGATGATGCACTTACCAAACTAGAAAAAGAAATAACAAAAATCAGTCAGGGTAAGTATCCAAAAGCCAAAGTAAAAATATCGGAACAAACACAAGCAGGTCCAGGATCAGGTAACGATATCAAAGTCAATTTATATGGGAATAATCTAAAAAATCTAGCAGCGGCGTCCGGTCAAGTAGAGGATCTATTCAATCAAAACAAAGACCTGAAAAATATTTCTAACACCAGTCAAGAAACAAGAAAAGCATGGAATATTACCTTGAATCAAGAAGGGAAAGAATTAGGTCTAACACCAGAGCAAGTGATGGCAACGGTCCATGAACATCTTCAACTTTTAAAGGTAGGAACCTATAAGTTAGATGGATTAGATCAAAACATCGTACTCGAATACAATGAAAAAGTTTCAACTGAAGCAAAGTTAAAAGCAATTAAAATCCAAACTACTAAAGGTGAAAAAGCCTTATCTGATATTGCAGATATAAAATTGAGCAATGTCCCTGCTTCGATTCTTCATGAAAATGGCGAGACATACACGACAGTAAGTGCACTTATCAAAGGTGATGATCCATTAGGAGTAACGGATCAAGTCAAACAAGATATAGATGCCTTATCTCTGCCAAGTGGTGTGACCATACAAGTAGGCGGAGGAAATGAAGATATCACAGAAGGACTTACTAATCTTGGTATTTCGATTGTCATTGCCATTGGATTGGTATTTATCATTTTGAGTATCACTTATGGAGGCATACTTACTCCATTGGTCATCTTATCCTCACTCTTATTCGTCCCTATCGGCGCCATATCTGGATTATTACTGACTGGACAGCCGATATCGATGAGTGTGATGATTGGTCTACTCATGTTAGTTGGCATTGTTGTTACCAATGCAATTGTACTCTTAGACAGAGTGGAGACCAAACGAAAAGCTGGATTGGATCTAGGACAGGCCATCATGGAAGCAGCAAAAACACGTTTACGTCCTATCTTAATGACGGCACTAGCTACGATTTTTGCATTGATTCCATTAGCTATGTCTACCGATTCAAGTTTACTTATTTCACAGGGACTAGCCATCACGGTGATCGGTGGATTAACAACTTCGACCCTTCTTACCTTGTTCTTCGTCCCAGTACTGTATGCCATTGTTGGGAAGTATCGACGAATCGAAACTACTGATTCCATAAAAGAACTAGAAAAGGATAAAAAATAGGTCAAGAAATAGTAGAATCCTAAGATCTTAACATATAAAAAACCCCTTGATTCTAAGATAATACGAGAATCAAGGGGTTTTTGAATGAGATTTTGTATTTACGCACGTTTTTCCGTCTTACCAAGCAAACTCCCTAAGATACGGCTTTCTGGTCTCAGCGCCCATGAAGCCATACTGAGTGCAGCATAGAAAAGCGGAAGGATAATGTGAAATCCGTAATCACCATAATCGTTAGCAAGCACATGAGAGAAAGCCGCACCAGTCATTAAAAAGAAGATACCAGCATAAGCCCATTCTTTCAGCCGAGGAAAACCTGGCACAATGATCGCAATGACTCCAAGTATTTTCCAAATCCCGAGAACGTTCATGATGTATAACGGATAGCCAATATTCTTCACTAACTCGATATTTCCTCCTAATTGCATCAGTTGACCGACACCACTTAACGTAATGGATACTGCGAGTAATAGTGTGACTGTCCAATAAGCAATCATTTTTCCTTTTGTTTTCATCATCGATCCCGTCCTTTAATTATGATTTATTATTGCGGTAGTTCCTTACAAGCCTCACCTGTTTTAAAGGTTGGTCTTCTATAGGACACCATTTGGTTTCTTTTTTATTATAGGACACCAAACGGTGTCCTATCAACCTATTTTTATTATTAAATTCTTGCCTTAAAAAACCACTTTACATGTTATTATACTATTTTAAAATTTAATTATATTTTATTTGAATAAAAAAAAGCGACCTTCCTTATTGAAGAATCGTCTCTGTTTGTTGCATAACACTTTTATATATTTGGGATTTATGGGTTTTCTATCACTAGCTGACAAACCAGTTCTCTCTTAAAAGATGTTTTGTTTTAATCATTCTAATTTAATAATTTTGCTCAAGACATTGATAAACTGCCATCATATCTTGTTTGTTCAACTCACGAATACGATTGAAAATTGGAATGTCTTCAACAGCTTCTGTATATAAGCTTTCATCAACAACATCACTCACTTTTCCAGTTAACCATGTTTTTACGTGTACGCCTTCTACAAGTTCCTTAAGTCCATCATCATTGATACCACTTGCATAACAACTAACACATGGAATTGTTAATTTAAACACGCCATCATGCAAATTATCTTCTGATATAACTTTCTTTCCTTTACAGAATGGACATGCATGGCTTTTTTTAATTTTATTGATTTGGGTAACTAACTTTTTGTAACCAAAGGTTTCATATACATAGGTTAATTTTTTGTATTTTCCATTTGTGAAATATTTATCTATGATTGTTTCTCTTGTTTCATGGATATTAGGAAAATCACAAATGGTTACTAGATTATTGTTGCTAACGGATTCGATATTGTCTTTGATTGTATCCCAAAATGGTAATACATTTTGTAATACCATTTCATAACCCATAAAACTAGCTAGTTCTAATTCAAACATTTTCAATGCGACTTGTGTTTTTCTAGGCAGTAAAGAGACATCCTCCGTTAATAACATATCGCCCCCCACAATCGATTTCAGTTTGACCAGTGCAGGTAAATCACCTACTACTTTTAATACTTGGTCAATCGGCTGATTAATAATTTCACGAATATCTGTATCTCCAAATTTAAGCGGTTTATGGTGGTTTAACACGGTTCCCACACAAATAGGACATGTAATCATTTCTTTAGAAGCTTTTATTTGCTCTTTAATAATAGATTTTGAAACAAAAATATAAGTACCAATGATGGTATTAAAACCTACCCAAGTTCTTCGTGCCTTGCCTTTCTTATCATAAAAGGACTTTTCAAAATACCCATACCAAAATGTATGCTTTTCTTCATCAGATAGCTCATTGTAACTTTTCGTCAAGTCATGACCAAGCTCATTTTTGATTTCTTCAAATAGAAATTCTAATTTTGGATATTGATAAAATTTTAATACCTCCATTATTTCTGGATAGAATAGACCATCCCAAAATGGAAGATTTTTGTCTTGAATCACAAGATCTCTATCAAATATTTCAATCCCAAGACGTCCTGAGCATGACGGACAATGATTGTCTTGAGAAAAGAAATCAAAGCTACTCGTATCTCTATTGGTTGGATGTGATGCGATAATATGGTTGATCATTCCGCCAATTTCATAAAGAAAACTATATTGACTATACAAATGCCTTTCCAGATCAATAGCGATGACTGGTGCAATAGTTTCCGATTCGTATTCACCATAAATAAGACGGGCTATTGATGATAAGCTTTTTAAGATACCGCCCTTAAAGATATTTTCTGCATTTTTAAAATAGGCAATAGGATTTTCTTCTAAGTAGTGAATACCCTTTTGCTGCTTGAGTGCGGAAGAAATATGCAGTGGTTCCGCTTGGTCTGCACTCTGTGTTTGACGAAAATAATCATCATGATTGACAATGTCAAGATGCTTGACAGGTTCCAACTGTCTTTTACCAAAATCAATGATAAAATCTGAGCTTTCCAGCATGTAGGCGTTATGTTCAATCATCATGATGGAAACTGATTCATCTTGTAAAACACCCCTGATACTATCAATGAACTGATTTAAAATATTTTGTGATAAACCTTTTGAAGGTTCGTCGAAAATGAAAAGTGTATGTGGATTTCTAGAATTTGCAAATAGTTCTGAGACTAAATGCACACATTGAAATTCACCAGTTGATAATGTTTGCGTTTTTCTATTTAAAGTCAAATAACCGAGTCCAAGTTTGATCAATAATCCCAAACGTTTCTTTGCAATATCTTTTTCTGGTAGTTCATTAATGATATCTTCAATGGAGCGATCGAAAATATCATCTATTTCGTCACTGTATTTGGTGAGTTTCTTTTTAATATCAAGAAACGTCGCAACGGTTGAACGACTGGTAATCGATTGATTTCGGTCTTGTCCTACCATAACCAGTTTATCCTTTGGATATCGCTTTAGAAAATCTTTAGCTATACATTCATTCACAAGGGTCGATTTACCACATCCCGACTCACCTGTAACGGTTACAAGTCTATTTTGGGGAATCTGAATTTCAGCCACTTGAATATTACGGCAATACAGATCACGAAATTGGTAGTATTCGGTTGGTATTTCCTGATTTCGTTCCCAATCGATTGGTTGTGGGCGCGGGGATTCTTTGACTATTTTTCCGCCGTATTTCCCACTGCCAGGTCCAAAGAACAATTGCTCATCTGTTATATCAAGTACTGTGTCTGAATGATCAATGAGCCAAATTTGATTCTTATAACCCAATTGTTTAATCTGTTCTAAAATTTTCAATAGGGTTTGGTGATCAAGACCAACGGAGATTTCATCAATAATAATCATGGCATTTTCACTGGCTGCCATAAATTCCGCCAAGTAAAGCCGTGTTAGTTCCCCTCCAGACAATGTACCCATGATCCGATTAAATGTTAAGTAACCAATATTCATATGGATAATATTTTTAAGAATATGTTGTTTCGCTTCACTAATATGTAATTCCTCTGATAGCAAAAGAATACTTTCCATACTTAAGTTGTTTATTTCTGATATGCTATGCGGTTTGCCAAATAAGTCAATTGTATATTGCTCAACTTCTTCGTTAAAGCGCCTTCCATTACACTTAGGACATTCGACATTTTTGTTAGTTCCGCGGCCTTTACACTTAGGACACCAGCCTAATTCATTATTAAAGGAAAAGACTTCTGGAGAAAGATCATACTTTTCAGCGAGTCTTACACGAATCTCTGTAAATACGCCAGTATGCGTGCCAATTGTGGAACGCGGATTAGAAGAAATGGATGATTTACCAAGAAAAAGCACTAAAGGCATTTCTTCCATATTAATGGCACTGAAATTTGTTTCCATTATATTAGAAAATAAATACTGATATTCTGCCTTAGGCAATAAGGAAACGAGTCGCTTCTTGGATTCTTTACCAATGGTTTGACAAAAAGTAGTTTTACCAGATCCGGACAAACCAGCAATTCCTAACGATTGATCTTCTGGCAAAATTGTTTCTAAGCGGTTAATATTGTTGGCGATTAAATGATTTATTTTCATCGGATATCCTCTCCATTTAATATTTTAAGGTTGCTCATACTAAATCAACTCTCTTTCTCGTATGCTTATCATAAAGTAAAATAAAATAACGATTCAAAAATTGCGTTGTTCCATCTTACATATGAATAAAAAGAGCATTACTCCCTGCTTATAGTAATGCTCTCTTAAACGAGAAACCGATTTTAAATTTTATTATACAACCAACAATTTTTCAAGATCACCAGCCATTTTCACCCAACCATGTTTTGCACCACGGAAGGCTTGATCTTCTTTTTCGAATCCTGTTTGTTCCAGATGTAAGTAAGTTGTATCGACCTCGTGTTTTAAAGTCCATGTGATGGTAGTGTTTATCCCACTACCGACCCAAGTGTAAGATAACTTATATGGCTCATCTATTTCAAGAACTTCGGAATCAATAATCAAATTCCACTGATCGTTCCGAAACTGAAATTTGTGTCCGACGACAGGTTTAAAATCATTGTCCATAACCCATCTCGCAAGTGTACTAGCATCTGTTAATGCATGCCATACCTTTTCAATCGGGCTCTTAAAATTAAAATCTTGGGATACGGTTAAATTCATTTGTGTTCCTCCTGTAATATTTAATTCAAAAGTAATATTACCCGACTTCAGAATTGTCTGTTCTCTCAGTGGGTATGTTCAATAATTCAAAATGGATAATCATGCTTTTCAAGCAAACCAATCACATAACGATCTCGATCATTGAAATCCTTTAATATTTCGGTCTGAGTACAGTTTCGTATTCGCTTTACAAGATCAGCAACTTGTTCCCCTTGCTCATCACCAATTTCAAAAGCTATTAATTGTTTGTCAGCAGAAGGCAACTTTGCAATTTGTGCAGTGATTTCACGATAAGGATGGATTCCATCTTCGCCTCCATCTAAGGCAAGATGGGGTTCATACCTTTGTACTTCTTCATCTAACTGTTGAACCACAGTAGACGGAATATAGGGTGGATTAGAAACGAACAAATCTATTGTTTCTTGTTCCACAGGTTCTAAAAAAGAGCCCCGCAGGAAAGTGATTTTGTCCGCAACTCCATATGTTTTTGCATTTTGTTTTGCGACCCTTAGAGCATCTTCTGATAAATCAATAGTAGTAACAGACCAATGCGGACGCTCCAACTGCAAAGTGATCGAAATACAACCACTACCTGTACCTATTTCTACAACACGCACTGGCTGATCACCAAATACTTCATCCCCTTTTTTTATCACATGTTCAACCAATAATTCGGTTTCAGGTCGAGGAATGAGGACATCTGGTGTAACCAAGAAAGGCCGGCCGTAAAAATTTGCATCGCCAAATATGTATTGCAATGGTTCATGGAATGCTCTACGATTCAACCACTGTTGATATTTATCTATCTGTTCCTCTGTCAACTGCTTCTCCCAAAGGAGAAAAAAAGATGCTCGATCTATTTCTAATAACTCCCGAAGCATCCATTCTGCCTCAAATAGAGCATCTTCTATCCCATTTGTTTTTAAAAAAGAAGAAGCCTGCTCAAAGGCTTCCCGAATTGTATTATTCTGCATGCTTTAACTGCTCCGTTTGCTCATGTAAGATCAAAGAATCGATAACTTCTTCTAAGTCTCCATCTAAAATCATATCTAGCTTATGAAGGGTAAGTCCAATGCGATGATCGGTCACTCGACTTTGTGGGAAGTTATAAGTACGAATCCGTTCACTACGGTCTCCTGTTCCAACTGCTGATTTTCTCGCATCTGCATATTTGGCCATCTCTTCTTGTTGTTTCATATCATAGAGACGAGCACGTAATACACGCATAGCTTTATCTTTGTTGCTGATTTGCGATTTCTCATCTTGACAAGATACCACAATACCAGAAGGAATATGTGTAATGCGAACCGCTGATTTGGTCGTATTTACGCTCTGTCCCCCAGGGCCGCTGGAACAAAAAGTATCAATCCGCAAATCTTTGTCATGCACCTCAATTTCTACCTCTTCTGCCTCAGGCAATACTGCTACTGTAGCTGTAGAAGTGTGGATGCGACCGCCCGATTCCGTCGAAGGGACACGTTGCACACGGTGGGCTCCACTCTCATATTTAAGTCGGCTATATGCACCTTGTCCTTGGATAGAGAAAACAACTTCTTTCATTCCACCCAATCCGGTAGAGCTAGCCTCTAAAACTTCAATCTTCCAGCCATGTCTTTCAGCATAACGACCATACATCCGGTACAAAGAAGCCGCGAATAGAGCTGCTTCATCTCCACCTGCTGCTCCACGAACTTCTACGATAACGTTTTTATCATCGTTTGGATCTTTTGGAAGGAGCAAGATCTTGATTTCTTCTTCTAGCTGTTCTTTGCGCTCTGTCAACTCATCTAACTCTGCTTTGACAAGCTCACGCATTTCATCATCCAGCTTTTCTTCTAACATCGCCTTCGCTTCTTGCAGGCCTTCCATTACTTGTTTATACTCCAAGTAGGCATTGTTTTGATCTTCCAGACCACGTTGTTCTTTGGAATACGTCCGTAATTTATCAGGGCTATTTATCACATCAGGTTCACATAATAATGTACTCAGTTCTTCGTAACGATTATGAATGGACTGGAGTCGATCCAGCATATTTCTCACTCCCATTTTTTAACCATAAGTCAATTGATTGTAACATATCTATAATAGAGATGAAAGGAACAACAAATCTATCCCCAAAGGAGACACATGTGTGTTAGATATTTTATTGCAAATCGCACCTTTTTTGATCATATACTTCTTTCTCCAGTTTGGGGTCAAACAGCGAATCACACACCCACTACGATATGCGTGGATCACACGAGTCATTTGTTTAATTGTCATTTGTAGCTATGGCCTTATCGCCATTATGAATTCATCTGCTTTGCTACAGCTAGATCAGATACGAGAGAAAGAAGTTTTGCAATCCCTTGCTCTTTTTATTGTATCCATCGCTGCACTATTGGTCTTTGTCCCACCAATACGCAAGTTGATCGGGCAATCGATCCCGATTGATTCGAATGATGTAGTACATACGATCTCTCTCAGTCTTAGTTTTTTAGTATTTCATGTCTATATTCTAACCGCTTTTTCATTAGAAGAGCTGATTCAAGATTCTACACAAGGTACAACGATCGGAACTCTTTGGACACAAGATATTTTATTAGCTCTTATTGCTATCATAGGAGTAGGGTGGCTACAAAAAAGAAATACGAAGGAAACATTACAAAGGTTAGGTCTTGTTCGACCAACTTTTAAAATCGTTTTTACAGGTATCCTTTTTGCAGTTGGTTTTGTTATGGTCAATCTTATATTGGAACAATTAGCTAGCATTTCTGGATTCGGTATGGATCCAAATGTCGATAAAATTACGAATCAACAACTAGGCCCTCTCTTTGAAACTATCCCAGGAATCTTAACTTTGGGACTTGCAGCAGCACTAGGAGAAGAGCTAATCTTCCGCGGTGCTATGCTCCCAAGATTCGGCTTGATCTATACCAGTATTCTCTTTACCTTGGTTCATGCCAACTATGGTTTGAGTGTTGCTACGTTAATCGTATTTATACTTGCTATTATGCTTGGTATCCTTCGAATCCGGTATAATACAACGCTAACTATGGTCACACATGCAAGTTATAATATAATACTGGGCTTATTAGCATTACTTGGTTCCAAGCTCACCTAAAGGAAACCCGCCTACCCACAAGCCTTTTAAAGGCTTAGACAGAGGCTTAATTGCACTTATGTACCTCAGACCAGGGCACAAGTCTCGCTACGTCGCTATGCTCCTAGTCTCGCTTTGCACCTCAGACTAGGGCACAAGTCTCGCTACGTCGCTATGCTCCTAGTCTCGCTTTGCAGATAAGCTAAAATCTATACTTTCTTATCTACTAAAAAGTTGCTCTTATCCGAGCAACTTTTCTTTATTTCATTAAGTGTCCTCACCTATTATAAAAATCGCTGCCGCACTTCTGGTGTTGGTATCATACAACTTTCTTGCTGGCCAAACCAACGATACCGATTTCTAGCAAACCAGCGATAAAAAGAATCTCGGATAAATGATGGCATAATCCGGAAAACATGGAGTAAAGGCCACAAACCTGTTAATTTTCGGAATATTTTTAATATAGCTGTAGACTCTGTATAAACTTTTCCATTCTGCAATAGCACAATCGAATCCAAGGAAACTTTTTTGTCGAAATTTTGTAACAAAATTTTTGCTTCATCTGATTGTAGAGAAGCAAAGCGAATTTCCGCACTTGGGTCACGTTTGATGATAAACTGTACCCAATTGTTACATACATTACATACTCCATCGAATAACACATATGTACCAGAAGGATCTATATTGACTTCGGCTGACATCATTGTCATCCCCTTTGATTTTCTATCATTTTGATTCCCGCATGATCTATTTTTAAAACTACAGATACCTAAACTTGTCATATTCATTTTACTACTTACTTTTGCCGATTTGTGATATTTTAATATTACTCTATTTTTTAAAAAAAGGGAGAGAGAACTCCTTGTCACGGAAAATACTTGTTTTCACTACCAGTACGATACTGTCCATCGTCTTATTGATTCATTTTGCCATCACTTTTGTTTATCTTTCACCAGCTAATCAATTAAAAAGCAAAAATTGGGAATTTATTTTCTCCTATATGAACCCAGTATTCACACAAAATTGGAAACTTTTCGCACCCAATCCTTCTAGCCAACAATCGAATTTGGATATTCGTGTCCAATATGTGGACAAAGATGGTGCAACGAGACAAACAGAATGGAAAAGCATCACATTGCCTGTCATTCAAAAACTTCAATCGAATCACTTCTCTCCTAATGCTCGAATCTCTGAATTTCAAAGTGCGTTGATCAGTGATTTTGTATGGGGAGACAAAGACGATAAAGAAAGCGCTTTTCGTTCCATGCAAACATATGTGGACTATCTCTTAGATAAGAAACAATTTGAAGTACCTGGAGCTATCAATAAAATCCAGTTACGTGCAGTTGTGAACAAATTCCCCAATTATGAAAATAAGGACAAGCCTGATTCGAAAGGTAAAATCTACTATTATTTCACCAATTGGTGGGATCCATCAAGCCTGAATGCAGGAGGCACAAAAGCATGATCAATCGACTTACAAACTTTCTCACCACTCAACAAACCTTAATCGGTCTAAGTTTGGTGCGAATCATTTTTGGGATCGCTATGTTGTATGAACTGGCGATGAATATCCCAACTCGGTTCCTCCTTTGGGGTCCAAATGGAATTGTTTCCTACGAAGCCTATCAAAAAATACAAGAGTCTAATAACATCTATACATTGTTTGACTTAGGTTCCGAACTATGGGTCGTAAATGCCATTGTATTTGGCGGAATCGTCGTTTCTATTCTCTATATCATCGGTTTCCAGACAAGAATCATGGGTGTACTCATGGCGATCTTGATGTTTTCTATCTATACAAGAGACTATATGATCACACATGGCGGAGATAATATCCTTCGTTTGCTCTTTGTTTACCTGATGTTTGCAAATGTGGGAGCCTACTTTTCTGTAGATGCTTGGTGGAGAAAACGGCGTAAACGCAAATGGTTTGCCAAACTCCGTGATAACCAAGGTATACGTGACTTTGTCGCTATCATTCATAATTTTGCTTGGATTGCTTGCGTCGTTCAATTGTTCTTCATGTACTTCGCTTCAGGCAGCTATAAAATCATGGGAGAGCTCTGGCAAAATGGAACAGCCCTTTACTATGCCAGCCGTGTGCAAGAATTTTATACACCTGGCCTAAATGATTTACTCTGGAAATACGAGCCAATTCTGATCTTAGCAACCTATGCTACAACGATATTCCAAGTTGCTTTTCCATTCTTGATGCTCAATCGATATACCAAGTACTTCGCAGTCTTTTCCGCTTGTCTCCTTCACATCGGAATCGCTGTTTCCATGGGACTTGTCGATTTCTCTTGGGTGATGATCGGTTGCGAGTGTATGTTGCTATTTGATAAAGATTACCGCATCTTGGCTTCTTGGTGGAAACGTATTTTTAGCAAAAAACAAACAAAATCGGAATCTCCACCATCACAACCCGCTGTCTCAACGTAAATTAAAACCGCCGTTTAGAAAACGGCGGTTTTTGTATATCATTCAACGTATGAAAGTTTTCTTGTGTCCGTACAGCGATGAAAATGATTTCAATCACTCTACGGACATTGCTCAGAGGAATGCTCTCAGCATGTTTCCCCTCTGTTACCGGGTGCCTTTCGTCCGAGGCTTACTTGGGTTGGTAGATCCCTTGCCCGTACCTGGGTTGACAGGTCCTTTCGGCCTTTTGGGGGGACGCATCCATTTCCTCCTAACTAATGGGAACAAGACATATCACTTGTTCTTATTTATATTATATCGAACGAATCATATATGATTTAAATATGCGAACTCAAAAAATACTATTTTTTATTATGTAAAGTATTATTTAGAATAAACTGATATACCACGATGATAAAATAGCGGGAAAAAGAGTACGGATCAGATCATCTAAAACTCTCAACAATCTAAAAAGGAAAGGCGATGTTTAACGAACAGTTGGTTCTCTTCTTTATTTATAATATAATTGAACATGCAAGATTCCATTTTTTCGATCAAGGAGCAAGAATGTCTCTCTTTCGTAGGTTCCGTAGGCGTCCTCAGGGCCCTGTGACCCCTGTTCGCAGGGGTGGACGCATCATCCACTACACAGACGGCCGTAGGACCTATGACCTGGAGTTCCTGCGGTACCTCTCCAACAACGGTGAGCCGGTCTACTTCACCGAAACCGGTCACCACAGTGGAGACGTGTCCAGCAACAAGGACCACAGTGATGGCCCCGACTGCGACAGTGGCCCCAGCTNCGACAGTGGCCCCAGCTACGACAGTGGCCCCAGCTACGACAGTGGCCCCAGCTACGACAGTGGCCCCAGCTACGACAGTGGCCCCAGCTACGACAGTGGCCCCGGCTCCAGCAGTAGCTCCAGCTATGACAGTGGTTCCAGCTCCAGCAGTAGCTCCAGCTACGACAGTGGTTCCAGCTCTTCCTTCAGCTCTGACAGTGGTGGCGGCTTCTAGCCTACATCGCTTCTGAGCTGAAAGGGCTGGGCACTTTTGAAAGTGCCCAGCCCCAACCTTTTTCTAGATAATTTTTCGATTATGTCCTCCAATGAATGCTGAATAAAAAAAGGAAACCTCTCAAAAATCGACTCCAATCTTTTAAACCCAGCCTCTAGCAACCATCGCTTCTTCCACTCGCTTAATTGATTTGATATAGGCAGCTGTACGTAAATCTGTTTGATATTTCTTCGCGAGCTCACTAACTTGATGATAAGCATCGACCATGATCGTTTCTAGTTTGGAGTTAACTTCCTCTTCACTCCAATAGTAATTCATGGCGTTTTGTACACCTTCAAAATAAGAAACAGTAACACCACCAGCATTTGCTAAAATATCAGGTATGACCAATATGTCTTTTTCAAACAAAACTTTATCCGCCTCTGGCAAAGTAGGACCATTTGCTGCTTCTGCTATGATCTTGGCCTTAATCCGATTTGCATTATCCAATGTAATCACATTTTCTAAGGCGGCTGGCACTAAGATATCAACATCCAGTTCGAGCAACTTTTGTGGACCAATTTGATACTCTACCCCATAATCGAGAATGTTCCCTGCATCTTTCAGTTGCATGATGCGATCTACTTCAATCCCATTCTGATTATAAACCGCTCCTTTCGAGTCACTTATAGCAACAACTTTACTTCCTAACTCAGATAACAGTTTAGCCACATTACGTCCAGCATTCCCAAAACCTTGAATGGCTACAGTTGCATTTTTTAATGGCTTATTGAGTTGTTTCATTTCCTCCATAAGCGTAAATACAACGCCTTGTGCTGTAGCTTCACCTCGTCCTTTGGACCCACCAATGCTCACAGGCTTCCCAGTAATAACACCTGGAATATAGGATCCTTTTAATCCACTATAGGTGTCCATCATCCAACCCATGATCTGTGGATTGGTATATACGTCTGGTGCAGGGATGTCTTTATCCGGACCAATGATTTGAGCAATCGCTTCAAAAAACCTTCTACTCACTTGCTCTAATTCATTTTTGCTCAATGTTCGAGGATCTACAATCACTCCTCCTTTTCCACCGCCAAGAGGTAAGCCTACAACCCCTGATTTAAATGTCATCCACATCGATAAAGCTTTTACTTCATCTTCATTCACATCAGGGTGAAAACGAATACCGCCTTTCGTTGGACCCATTGCATCATTATGTTGGAAACGAAGTCCCTCAAAAACTCGGATCGAACCAACATCCATTTTCACAGGAAAAGTAACCTTTAAAACACGCATCAGACGCTTTAAAATTTCTATGACATGTTGAGCAAGTCCTATTTTATGTGTAGCTGTTTCAATTTGATGTTACGCGGTTAGAAAAGGGTTACTTTGCTGTGTCATTGAACATTCCTCTTTCTATTTCGTTTTTTGATAATACTATTTAGATTAATTATATTTTTACATTATATTAGAAATTAGAATAATTATATCCATGTTGATAAGACTGATCCAATAAGTGTTGAGTATGCTTAGCATCTCCGCTCAATGTTTCATATAAATACGCTACTTTTGATTTCTTAATTCCGACATATTCAGCTAATCCAACATTTAATTGATGTTCAATCATTTTATCGTAATCTCGTTTTTTGAGATCTTTTAGACCAGCTGCAGCTAAAGTCAGCCATAATACACGTTCGTGGTGAAGTTTGCTATTACCATATGCAAACCCATAATTCCATACTCGCTCGATGTATCCCCTCATCATAGCTGGCATGCTATACCACCAGAGCGGGAAAATATAGGCTAGAGCATCATGGTTCTTCATTCTGGCAATTTCTCTTTCTACTTCAGGAGAATACTTTTGTTCGACCTTGAACCAATCCGGTTCATCGGCTTCCCGCAATACTGGGTCAAACCCGATGCGATGAAGATCTACTATTTCGGTCTCATGACCTGCATCTTTTAAACCTTGCTCAAAACGCTCGGCGACTGCAAACGTTAAAGAATCTTTTCTTGGGTGAGAAACAACGGTCAACACTTTCATGCCATTCCCTGCTTTCTGTTTCTTTTTTTGTATCGTTAGCTTCAGATCGTAGAATTAGTGGAAAATACAGTAGGTTTAGTAGTCTATATATCTCCTTGGGTCAATTAATCACTATATTAAACGCATGTTTTCCATTATTATTTTTAAAAATGCTTTTAATCTAATGTTTGAGTAGTGCTTTTCTAATAACACAAGATATGTTAGTCCCAACTACCCCATATCCATCTGCTATTTAGATCTGACTTCATTTTAAAAGCTCCTCTAGAAAAACTTTCCCCTACTAACAAACTGTAGATCTATTATCAATGGTAATAATCCACCTTATACGGTTGTATTTCCAATACACTCACCTGTACAGCCATTAGACTATGTAATATAAGTTAGAAACTAGAGATGAAAATACAAATACCTTTTCATCCATACATCACCTCCCCTCAGTAAAGATCAGACATCTTCCCTGTATTATTTGCAATCTGCAACTTTTAGCCCATTAGAGCAAAAACGATTAAAAAAAAGAATAAATGCTGCCCTAGAATTGATTTGTGTCATTGGAACGTTGTTTGCTGTACACTTCCGTTATTTATTTGCAAAATGCAAGTATCTTGTCGTTAGGAAGGGATCACTTCCCTTTTAACGTTGGAGCATAGCATTCTTCTGTCTTAGTCATCGCCGAATTTAACAACTCAAGAGACCGAATTACCGTTTCTTTTTCAAATTCATTCATATGAGAAAATATTTCGATTAAATATTCATTGATCGTACAATCAACCATTGTCGTAACATACTTTCCTTCTACAGTCAGAGAAAGAATCATTACTCGTTTGTCCTCTGGAAGCGGGGTTTTCTTAACAAGATTCATCTTTACTAAAGACTGCACCTGCCTGCTAAAAGTCGTAATATCCATTCCGAGTGCATCTGCAACTTGTTGCATAGATGGTTGATGTTGACGATCAATCTCATATAAAATATGGCTTTGAGTAAGGGATAGATAAGATACTCCAGTGCTACAACTGTTTTTATCTAAAAAATGAAACCGACGAATCGTCATCTGAAATAACTCACGAATATTATCGATGAGGCATCCCACCTCTACTTTCTGCAACCCACTTTAATTATTTGCAAAATGCAACTTTTATAAACTTATAATACTTAGCATTTCACTTCTTGTCAAGGAACCATCAAAAATATATTTTGTAATTTTTAATGCATTCTAAATCTAAAAAGAATAAATGCCTTTGTCATATTCATTGTACTATTTTGAATATATTTATATAATGAATAAGTAAGTCTCCGACACACACAACAGGAGGAAAAATGGCTCGCAATGGTGGTGGAACTGGTGATGACTTCACCAGACCTCTGAATCCCACTGGGAAGGATCCTGACTTCACCAAGCCCCTGAATCCCGCTGGGGAGGATTCTGACCTCACCAAGCCCCTGAATCCCACTGGGACCGGTGGTGGAATCGAGGACTGCTAGTCCCCACTGAGTCACAAAAGCTGGGCGCTCGCAAGAGTTGCCCAGCCCCAGCTTTTTATGCATATTTCCTCATTCTATCCTCTCTTTTATCTATTCTTTCCACAATAGGACCATTCCATGGTTCTCCAAAACCATACGAAATGAAAGAATTATGCTAAAATATAGATATAAATAAAATATCTTCCGATCTTGGGAGGACCCATGGCTAGCATTCGTGAACGATCAGACGAGGATGATCTGCCCATATACCACAATGGGGAGATCGTCGGGTATACAGGATTGAGGGGTGCTTGGCTCCTGAATATCGATGCTGTATATTTGGAAGACCTTCTCAAAGGTTCGACAAAAGACGAGGAAAATCCCACTGCTGAACAAAGCGATTCCTGAGCTATAAGGCTGGGTGTTCCTTCGAACATCCAGCCAGCGATTTTTATTTTAACTCTACTTTCACCCAACCTCTCACACTATTGATCAACCAAATCGAAGTAGCATTGGATAACTCCATTTTATATATAATCCGTTCCTCTATTTCTCCTTTCTCCAAAAGTTCCTTCCGCATCGTACCTGCTAAAAGTCCAGATTCTTGAGGAGGGGTAACCAGTTTTCCATCTATCTCCACTACTACATTTCCTATTGTAAACTCTGTCAGTTCTCCTCTTTCGTTCCAAAGCAGGGTATCAAAGAAACCATCGACTCGTCGCTCTTCATATATTTGTCTCTCTGTTGTCTTATGATAAAGGAATATATCGTCACTAGAAACGAAATCTGTTGCTAACGTTACGTTAACAGGTTGTACTATTTCTTTGAGTGATTCTACCATAACCTCCAATCTTCCTAGAGAAGATAATAATAAACGTACTTTATAGATGTCACCTGGATACTGCTTTGCTAAATCTTTTAGTTGTTGCCTTATCGCTTGTTCTGAAAAGGGAAATCCAAAGTAGCTTGCACTCTCCCGCATCCTCGCTATATGCTCCTCTAACAAAGTATACGTCCCATTTTCTAGACGAATACTTTCCAATAACTGATGAGAAAACGGTTTAGACTCCAATATCTTCGCTTTGGTGATTACTTCCTCATACTCGCCACCACTCGTAGAATCCCATGTAATGCCTCCACCTACCCCATATGTTGCTTTCTTTTGTTCTTGATCTACCACGACCGTCCGAATCGCCACATTAAACACAGCTTCTCCTCCTGGTTTTAAATAGCCAATCGTTCCGCAATATGCTTCCCGCGGAGACTGCTCAAGTGATCGAATCAGTTCCATCGTTTTTCTTTTCGGAGCACCTGTGATCGATCCACAAGGAAAAAGTGCAGTGAAAATATCCGATAAAGAAGATTCGGGAGGAGTAATAGCTTCAATGGTAGATGTCATTTGCCATACAGTAGGATATTTCTCTATCGCAAACAAGGATGGTACATGAACACTTCCAGGTACAGCGATTTTTCCAAGATCGTTCCGTAGTAAATCAACAATCATCAAGTTTTCCGCACGATCTTTCGTTGAATCTAGCAACTGGGCAGCACGAAAAATATCTTCCTGCTCGGATCGACCTCGCTTAGCCGTTCCTTTCATCGGACGCGTGATCAATTTATCTTTTTCCCATCGAAAAAATAACTCTGGGGATAAGGATAAAAGTTGATGCACCCCCAAATCTAAGTAAGCATTATAGCCCGGTTGTAAACGGCTAAGATGTTGATAATACGACCATGTATCCCCTTCAAAATCAGCATGCATGCGAATAGTATGATTAACTTGGTACGTGTCTCCTCGACCGATAGCAGCATGAATGGCCCCAATCGCCTTTTCATATTCACCTTCCGTACAATCTGCTTGCCAATTTCCTACTTGATAAGCAAAGCTAGATCTTACTTTCTCGGTATCTGGTGTTTGAAATACAGCAAACCATATTAGAGGTAAACGAGGATTCGAGTGGATGATAAGATTTGGATCAAAAGCTGGGCTAGCCTCATAGGAAACATATCCTACTGCATAATATCCTCGTTGCCAGTAAGATTCCACTTCCTCTAATATGGGCTTTACTTGATCTATTGTTTTGGCAACCAGTATATGCTCTGGGAGACGCTTAGAAATGGATGTTCCTAAAAAATTAATGTCAATCATGCTAGTGAAACTCCCTATTCTAATATTTACTAATTATGAAAAATGGTCCTATCCTACGAAAAATTTCTTCCACTTCACTTCTGTAAATAAGATAACAGTTCACACACTTCTATATACAAAAAAAAGACAAGCAGTTTGTGCTTGCCTCTGATTAATCGATTTTGTATTTCTTTTTGAAACGGTCTACACGCCCACCAGCGTTAGCCATTCTTTGTTTCCCAGTATAGAAAGGATGACATTTGGAGCAAACATCAACTTTCAATTCTTCTGCGGTAGAACCAGTTTCAAAAGTAGTTCCGCATGACATGCAAGTCACTTTTGCAGTTGAGTAATTTGGGTGTATCGCTGCTTTCATCTATCGTCACCTCATTTCAATCCATCCGTATAAATCCACTGGAGTATTATAGCATGTTAAACTTCAGCCTGCAAGAACGCAGGGAAGCGATAGGTTTGAAAGATATTTATATAAATTTATTATTTTCGGTAGATACTTGATCTCTGATGAGAAAAGCACCCCTCAACACCTTAGAAGGTCTGGGTCAGCTTGCCGACGAACCTGAGCTTCCTGCGATCATCGTGTCCTGAGCAGAGTCCTAGTTCCATGGGTGTTGAAGCCGAATTCGGTGAAGCTACGCCTGAACTCAATCGAGTGATACGTACCGTCCACAATTACCGACAATCGTCATCTTTTTCTTCCAAAGCCCAGTAATGCATCTTCATACTATATGATAAGTCAAAAAATGTATAGATTCATTCTTCCCAAAAGCAATGTTTGGGAAATAATAACTTGATTGACACTCCACACGCTTGAAAGCGTGGGATTCTTGAGTCGTTAGCGTCCTCAATCCGTTTCCGTTTTGGACAACGTCCAAGTTCAGGGGTGTGCCATCACCCCGTCCCATGCAGTTAGAATGTACCCACATGGGCGGCATACCTATTACCAGTATGCTAGGATGCTAAACCTGAAATTGCCTTCGCTATATTGATCGCTCCATTGACATCAGCATGGCAGGCATGTCCGCATTCTTTGCATCGAAACTTTAGACCATTCCGATTCGCTCTAGCTTGGTGTCCGTTTTTGCAAGTTTGGCTAGTATACTCTGGGTTGACTAACTCGAAGCGAATACCAAACATCTCAGCCTTGTACTTGATAAATTCTTTGAGTTGGTAGAATGACCACGAATGTAGATTTCTGCCTTGATCCGTTTTTTTGGACTTGGCAGTATTACGAATGTCTGTCAAATCTTCCATGCGAATCACTCCAACACCGTTGGAGATAGCATAGTTGACAATTTGACGTCTGATCTTGTGGTTTTGGTCTTTCATCCAGTGTGATTCTTTATCTTTTGATTTTTTGATGGCTTGTAGCTTTTTCGCATTTCCTGCTGTGCTAACAAAGAAAGAACGTGTCCAAAGGCTGGGCAGGTGAGACAACTGTTTAAATTCTTGTCTCAATCGTCTAGAAGTCACTCCTTTTACTCTTGCCATAACATCCGATGGGGAATCAGTGGGTAGACAATTCAAGAACAAATGACAATGATCGGGCATCACTTCCATCGCTACGATAATCCAATCATTTTCTTGGCAAATCCCTGCTACTAACTGCTTAAATCTTTCTTCTACTTTGTTTATTAATACCTTTCTTCGGTAACGTGGGCAGAATACAAAATGATAGTTGATGAGAGATACAGTCGTTCGAGTTTTTCTATATTCTTGTTCCATCGTTTAAATGTATTAGTTTAACCATTATAATGCAACATCAACAAAAAAATGAAGACAAAGATTGTTGCTCTAAGCATCCCTAGAAGGGGATACTGAGCAACGCCGTCTTTCATCCCACGATTGAAACCGTGGACTTTCAGTCGGCAAAATTCTGTAAAATGAGAAGGGAAGTTATCCATGACAGAACAAAAAAACAACACTCCCACAAAAAACGAAAAAACGGGGTTTTGGGCATCCTTATCTATTTCTGATTACCTTGAACTTTTGCTATATATTGGCCTTGGGGTTGCTGTTGTATATGAGGCAATTAATTATTTCAGCTAAAACAAAAGAGACATTTGCGTCTAATTCGATTTAGCAAATGTCTCTTTTCCCTACTTACTTTAGAACTCGTAATGGATTAATAACATCCTCATTTTTATGTACCTCAAAATGCAGATGATAACCTGTTGCATTTCCGGTCTGCCCCATATAGCCTAATTTTTGCCCTGTATCTACGTATTGACCTGTACCTACGGATATACGACTTAAGTGGGCATATAAGGTCTTCCATCCTCCACCATGATCGATAATCACCATGTTTCCATAGCCACTATGATAACCTGCTTTGATTACTTTCCCACCAAGTGATGCGTCAATTGCTTGTTTTGCTTTTTTCGAGCTCCAAATATCTAACCCTTTGTGCATACGGCCATTTCGCCAGCCAAAATTACTGGTGATCATCCCAGATACTGGCCACTGAAACTCAAAGTTTCCAACAGAAACCTTATCGCGCTTACTAACCAACACTACTTTATGTTTGTTCTTTATTTTCAGATTTTTTGGTGTCGGTTGAACAACAGGAACTTTCTCCTTCTTTACGATAAATACTTTTTGCCCTGCATCGAGTGGTTCTAACAAATTCACCTTTGGATTTAATTTGAAAAATAACTGCAATGACATACGGTGCTTACGGCAAAGTTGATAGGCCATTTCCCCGCCTTTCGAAATATGATCCTTGATTGCCAATGGCATTTTTAGCTTCATACCAGCCCTTAACTTATTAGGATTAGTAATATTGTTTAGTTTTGCAACTTCTCGGTAATGAACACCATGGCGAAGTCCGATTTCATACAACGTATCCCCTTTTCTCACTTCATATGTGAGCTTATTTCCAATGGAGATGGTCAGTTGCTTTCCTGATTGATAAAGAATCTCCTTGGCATCAAGTGCCACCTTCCCACTAGGCTTACTCTGTGTGAGCAATTTCGCCACAATCGGATGGGAGTCTGTGTTTCCAGCCCACGCTACAGCTGTAGCAGCCGAAACTGTACATACACCGATACTCGAGGCTAGGAGCGTCTTCTTACCAGACATCACAACACCTCATATCCATGATATTGGGTACCCATGTTTCCAATCTATGCACAATGCCCACAACATATGAAAACATTTGCCTAGAAATATCTATATTCGACTAGAGACAAGAGTCAAAAAAACGGTATTCGCCCTTTCCTATCGCGATTTTCAAATAAATTAGGCTCTTGTCCAAACAACCAAATAACCATCTGCATAACTAGTTAAAGAGTCTTTGCTCATGATGAAGACTTTAGAAAAAACGGCTTTCACGTAGATAAGATTCTGCCTTGTCTACTCAAAAAAGGAGGAAAAAGATGGATTACATGGATGAGTATTTGAACACATTTGATAATGAGTTTGAAGATGATGATTTCGATGATTTCGAGGAGGCATATGACAATTTTTATGCTTTTGACAACCCTTTTTACTCTGATTTAGCTCAACGAGATCGTGATCGTGACCACCGTGATCGTGACCATCGTGATCATGACCATCGTGATCATGATGGACTCAGACGAAATGTGCGCTGCTGTGTTTATCGTCACCGTCGTTCTGGGAGAATAAGAAAAGTGTGTCAAAGTCGGAATTCACGTTGTGCGAATCGTCTTGGACGTGAATGGATTTTAATTGATTCCTTTACAGTAAGAAATTGTAATCGCTGCATCTAATAACAAACCCCTTGTTCTCATTCCTCCAGGCGGAGAAGAACAGGGGGTCCGTTAGGTATTAATGGGCTTTTTTTCTTTCAGGAGGACGCGACTCTAGTGTGGATAGGAACTCTTGATTGTTCTTGCTATTTTTAAGTTTACGAAGAAAAGCATCAGTAAAATCGTGGTTATCACTCAATCCTTTACGGATGGACCATAATTTATCTAGCTCGTCTTTCGAAAGTAATAATTCTTCCCGTCTTGTCCCAGATTTACGAATATCGATAGCAGGAAAGATTCGACGCTCTGCCAACTTACGGTCAAGATGAAGCTCTAAATTACCAGTCCCTTTAAACTCTTCATAAATCACATCATCCATCCGTGATCCAGTATCGACTAATGCGGTAGCCAAAATCGTTAAACTACCACCTTCTTCAATATTTCTTGCTGCTCCAAAAAATCGCTTAGGACGATGAAACGCAGCAGGGTCAATACCACCAGATAATGTTCGACCACTTGGAGGTATTACCAAATTGTAAGCACGAGCTAAACGAGTAATGCTATCTAATAAAATGACAACATCTCGTTTGTGCTCGACAAGCCGCTGAGCACGTTCCAAAACCAATTCTGCTACTTTGATATGATTCTCAGGTAATTCGTCAAAAGTAGAGCTGACTACTTCTCCTTTTACAGAACGTTGCATATCTGTAACTTCCTCAGGTCTTTCATCAATGAGCAAAACAAATAACTCTATATCTGGTCGATTCTCAGAAATACTATTGGCAATTTCTTTTAGTAACATCGTTTTCCCAGCCTTTGGCTGCGCAACGATCAAACCACGTTGTCCAAGTCCTACGGGAGCAATCAAATCCATGATTCGAGTGGATGTTTTGTGTGGTGCGGTTTCTAGTAGTAAACGCTCTTGTGGATATAGTGGGGTAAGTCCTGCAAAGTGAAGTCTTTCACCTGCTGTTTCCGGATCTGCGCCGTTTACAGCTTCTACATGAAGCAATCCATAATATCGCTCATTTTCCTTGGGAGGTCTCACTTTACCAGAAACTAAATCCCCTGCACGCAAATCAAATCGACGGATCTGCGAAGCTGAGATGTAAATATCTTCAGATGATGGGAGGAAGTTAATGGGACGAAGAAATCCATACCCTTCTGATAGGATATCTAATACCCCTTCCATAAAGAAAAATCCATCTTTTTCTGCATTTGCTTTAAGAATAGAGAAAATAAGTTCTTTCTTTTTCATCTGACCATAATAAGGTATTTGATAACGCTTGGCCAATTTATAAAGCTCTGTAAGCTTCTGATTTTCCAATTCGCTGATTGTATAATCCAATTCATTCACCACTTTTTCAGCTTAGGTCCCTAAGACCAAATTCGGTTTCTTTTCTAATCGATGAGTACCATCAATAAATCTTACCGTACCTGTTTTGGCACGCATAACCAATGATTGTGTTGTTGCAGTAGTTCCTTTGTAACGTACACCTTTTAATAATTCTCCATCTGTCACACCAGTGGCAGCAAAGATTGCATCGTCACCTTTTACCAAATCTTCCATACGAAGAATGCGTGATGGATCTTTGATCCCCATTTCTAAACAGCGTTGTCTCTGTGCTTCGTCTTCTGGTAACAATCTTCCTTGAAAATCTCCACCTAGACATTTCAATGCAACAGCAGCTAACACACCTTCAGGAGCACCGCCTGAACCAAATAAAATGTCCACACCTGTATCCGGAAATCCGGTGTTGATTGCAGCTGCTACATCACCATCTGAGATCAATTTGATCCTTGCTCCAGCTTTGCGGATATCTTCAATCAATTTAGCATGACGCGGACGATTGAGCAATGCAGCTACTAAATCTTCGACATCTTTTCCATTTGCTCTTGCTACAGCCTTTAAGTTATCTTCTACTGAAGCATCCAAGTCTACCAACCCAACTGCTTTTGGTCCTACTGCGATTTTATCCATATACATGTCAGGGGCATGTAAAAGACAGCCTTGATCTGCAATCGCGATAATGGCAAGAGCATTCCATGTGCCACTAGCAAGAATATTGGTACCTTCCAATGGATCTACAGCTACATCTACCTTTGGCTCAAGACCTGTCCCTAAAGTCTCCCCAATATAGAGCATAGGTGCTTCATCCATTTCACCTTCACCAATCACAACTGTCCCTTGCATATGAATCGTATCAAATACTTTTCTCATTGCAGAGGTCGCCGCTTCATCGGCTTCGTTTTTCTTGCCAAAACCCATCCATCTGCCAGAAGCAATAGCAGCTGCTTCCGTTACACGTACAAGCTCCATCGATAAACTTCGTTCCAATTGCTTCAACTCCTTCTTCTTCTTTGTAAGGTAACACATGCAACGCTAATTTGGAATAATCAACTAAATATATTCTTAGAAAACCTCACTTTTTTCTGTAAGCTTCACAAAGAAAACTAACCTATTGGGCCAGGCCTCCAAAAGAACGATCGAAGGCTCGCTGGGAAAGAGGAAAGTGAGGTCGACTTACTCCACTAGAAAAAAGAATTGGCCTGGCACGGTGTACCAAGCCCAGTAGTATTATTTGCGGCTCTTCCAGTCGGACTCAAACTTTTCAATACCTTGTGTAGTTAATGGATGGGAAACCAATGTTTTTACCACGCTGTAAGGCATTGTTGCAATATGTGCCCCAGCCATAGCAGCTTGTGTTACATGAATTGGATTGCGGATACTAGCGGCAATGATTTGGGTAGGCAGGGAATGGGTGCGGAACAATTCAGCTACTTGTTCAATCAAGTAAATCCCTTCTTCTCCAATGTCGTCCAATCGTCCGACGAATGGGCTTACATATGTAGCACCTGCACGTGCAGCGATCAGTGCTTGATTTACAGAAAAAATAAGCGTTACATTCGTTTTAATACCTTTTTGAGCAAAGTGATGAACAGCCTTTAAGCCTTCCCAAGTCATCGGGCATTTGATGGTGATCTGTGGTGCAATCGCAGCTAATCTTTCTCCCTCTTCGATCATACCCTGAGCATCGGGGCTCATCACTTCAGCGCTTATTGATCCATCTACCATTGTTACTAGCTCTTTTAAAACATCTTCAAATACTCGACCGGATTTAACAATAAGGGATGGATTGGTGGTAACTCCAGCAACAATACCGAGAGGCACTACTTCTTTTACTTCATCAACATGTGCAGTGTCCAAAAATATTTTCATGATAAAAATCCTTTCTTTGTTGAGTTAAGCTTTATGAGAGCTTCCAAATAAACGCATTTTCCCGCGAACAACTTCTTTAATTGCTTCACGTGCTGGCCCCAAATATTTTCGAGGATCAATCATATCAGGTTTAGAGGACAATAGCTCACGAACTACATTAACACTAGCTACTTGATTTTCCGTATTTACATTGATTTTGGCTGCTCCAAAAGAGATCGCCTTTTGAATAGATTCATCTGGTACACCAGAACCGCCGTGCAGTACAATTGGAGCCTCTATCGCTTGAGAAACTTCATCGATAATGTCATAGTGAATTTTTGGTTCCCCTTTGTACATACCATGTGCAGTTCCTACTGCTATTGCCATCGCATCTACACGGGTCTCTTGCCAAAAACGAATCGCTTCAGCAGCATTCGCAATCGATGCATCTTCTTCTGCAACATCGAGATCATCTTCTACGCCGCCAATCGTTCCTAACTCACCTTCTACAGAAATGCCAACTGCGTGTGCTGCTGCCACCACTTGTTTGGTAAGCCGAATATTTTCTTCAAGTGGATAATGAGAACCATCAAACATAACCGATGAGAAGCCTTCACGAATACATTGCATCACTACTTCGAAGCTACTGCCATGGTCGAGATGAAGTGCTACAGGTACTCCAGACTCTTCTGCAGCAATGCGAGCTAATGCTACAACATTTTTGATTCCCATGTAACGAATGGCACCTTCACTAGCACCAAAAATAAATGGTGATTGCTCTTCCTTTGCTGCTTGTGCAATACCTTGGACAAACTCCAAGTTATTCATATTAAATTGACCTACTGCAAACTTTTCTTTTTTTGCTCTAGGTAGAAATTCATTCATGGAGACAAGTGGCATTCTCATTACCCCTTTATTATATGTAATCACCAAAAAGCCAACCCCCAAAGGTTGGCCAGGCTTTCCTCTATATTAGTACAAGGACATAGTTTGGTCAAAGTTTTAGGATATTCCTCGCTTCTTTACTAGTAGAAACTGGTCTCCCTAATTCTTCTGCTATGCGAACAATCCGTTGTACCAAAGCCTGATTTGTTGCTAATTCCCCTTTGCGATAATAAATATTATCTTCTAAACCAACACGTATATGCCCACCTAATAACAATCCAAAAATTGACATGTTCAATTGATTTGCACCGATTCCTGCTACTGTCCAAGTACACCCTACTGGCAATTGTCTCACCAAAAAAAGGAGATGGTCAGGTGTTGCAGGAATCGCACCTGGAACACCCATAACCAGATCAAAATGAAGATGCCCAGTTACATATCCTTTCTTCACAAGATGCATCGCATTTGCAATCATTCCTGCATCAAAGATTTCAAATTCTGGACGCACACCAAACTTCTTCATTTCTGTGGCAAAAAAAGTTAATTGTGCTGGTGTATTTAAAAAAACTTCTCTCCCAAAATTGACAGAACCGGTTGTCAACGTTGCCATTTCAGGGGAGAGTGCAATAGGTTGTAGCCGCTCTTGATCACTCATTCCTACTGCTCCACCTGTTGAGACTTGAATGATCACATCACATTTCGCTTTTATTCGATCCATGGTTTCTTTATACAAAGCCTGATCTTGTGAAGGCTTGCCATCTTTATCTCGGACATGTATATGCACAATAGAGGCCCCAGCATCATAAACTTCTTTTGCTTGGATCGCAATTTCTTCTGGTGAGATCGGTAAATAAGGTGTATCTGCCCGCATCACTTCAGCACCAACTAGTGCTGCTGTTATGATCAGCTTATCCATCAACTCACATCCTTATTTAGGAATCACACAAGTTCCTGATGCTTTGGTCACAACCAAAGGGGAAGATAAAACGTGGGCTTTTGTTGGATTGGATATATCTCTACTTGCTTCAATTACTTTTACTGCTTGAAACGAAATCGTTCGTGAACGATTACCAATTTTCTCTAACTTGGCTGTCACTTCTAGAAAATCACCTGCATATACGGGGGCAAGAAAAAGCACCTCATCGTATGCGACAAATAACCCTTCATCCCCGTCATGTCGGATCAAAATTTCAGTGGCTGCATCTCCAAAGTAACCTAGTATTTTTGCACCAGATACTAGCCCTCCACCATAGTGAGCTTCTTGATTACTGATACGAACACGAATCATGGATTCGATAAGAACCCCTCCCTTTACGAGACAAGTTGGCGAATCACTTCTGATCGTAACTCCTCAATATCAAAAGGCTTTGTAAAATGGGCACGGGCCCCGAGCTTTGTAGCCTCATCCAACATATCCAATTCTCCATATGCCGTCATCATGATGACTTTGGAACGGCAAGAAACCAATTGCAATCTTCTCAAAAGTTCCAATCCATCCATTCCAGGCATTTTCATATCTAATAAAATTAAATCAGGATCTTCCAAAGAAATAATCTCCAATGCTTGCTTTCCATTCGCAGCTTGAAAAACTTCAAAATCATCTTTGGAAAAAACTTCTTTAATTAATATTCGGATACCAAATTGATCATCTACTACAAGTATTTTTTTAGGACTCATCTACCTGTCCGTCTCCTTTTCTCCATCTACCGATTTCCTTATATATGATCATTCTGTATTTTTCCTTATAACCATATAGTTTTCCTTCTTTTTTATCAGTGATATTATGAAAGAGCCTTCCAAATAGAGTGTGGATCTCTGTGAAATAGTTATCTATCAACGATTATCCATGATCCTTTTTTTTAATCAGTAATGATAGATTATTATTTATATATGAATTATGACTTTCTTTTTTCACAAACTATCCTATCATGTAAAATAACAATTAGAATGTAATCTCTACATAGGAGTGATAAAAAAATGCGTGTACTTTTTGTTGGTGCTGGTGCTGTTGGAGGTTACTTTGGAGGTCGCCTTGCTGAAAAAGGAGCAGATGTTACTTTTTTAGTCAGAGAGAGACGACAACAACAACTAGAGGCAAATGGATTGGTTATTCGTAGCGTCAAAGGTGATACTCGTTTATCCATTCAAAGCCTTGTCGCGGGAGATCAAGCAAAGCCATTTGATTTAGTAATTCTAACGACAAAGGCTTATCACTTAAATGAAGTCATTCCTAACATTCATCCTTATGTAGGAGAAAATACAACGATTCTCCCATTACTCAACGGAATCGCGCATTTTGATATACTCAAACAGAACTTTGGAGCGGATCGTGTGATCGGTGGGCTTTGTTTTATCGAATCTACACTCAATTCTTTAGGTGAAGTGGAGCACTACAGCTCCAATCATCGTATTATATATGGTGAATTTGATGGCCAAAAAAGCAATCGTATTGGGGCAATAGAAGAATTATTTCAAGGTGCAAACCTCGATTCAATCGCTAGCGAAAACATCAACAATGACATATGGAAAAAATACATCTTTATCAGTGCAATGGCAGGTATGACCTGTTTAACAAGAAGCAGCATCGGTCCTATCTTGGAGTCACCAAACGGGATCGAGAACTATGAGCGATTGCTACATGAAATATGTGCAATAGGGAAATCCCAAGAACCTACACTCGATCACGATGTATGGGAAAAAACAATGGGGCGAGTGAGAACGCTAGGCGGGGCCATGAAATCATCCATGTTACGCGATATGGAAAAAGGGTCCCCTATTGAAACGGACCATTTTCATGGAACACTGCTTAGACTAGCCCCAAAAGATTTAGATGTACCGATGTTAAAGACTATTTATAGTACTCTTTCCATCTATCAATCCACACAAGCGGCTAAATAATTAGCCGCTTTTCTCACATCAAAATAAGACCAACAACAGATATAACAGCGATAAACAAACCAAAACCCAGAAAAATAACAGGCATGGTGTTTCCCTTCTCATCTAAATGCATAAAGGTGTAAAGCTGCAAAAATACTTGGACAAAAGCAGCACCCAGTATAATCCAAAATGTAGTCGTCGTGTTGAACTGAGGATATGCTACTAAATAAAAGGAAAGCGCAGTAAACAAGATCATCCATAGAAAAGACCAGAAAAAACGTGATGCAGATCGTGTCTTTTTGACTGTGACATGGGATTGTTTATTTAACGACGGTTCCACTTTTTATCCTCTCCCTACTTATTGGAAGCGCTTACTCTTATTATAACTGAATTTCGAATTTTAAAAAAGATGGTGCGGATTCCTCTTTTTTTGTATAATACATGTGACATTCACACAGAGAGGCATCAAAAGTGGATTGCGAAGAACTAGAACAGTTGTTGAAGGAAAAAAAGATCAAAAAATACCGGATTCGAGAGTATCGCCGTCCTGCTAACAAACCTATTCCAGTCCGCATCTCTTCTCATGAGCCATTCCTATGGTCAACTGTAATAGGAAGAGAAAATTCCGAAATGATCTTGAAGTACACCAACCCATTTCACCCTGATAAAACAAAGAGGGTGGAATGGGTGACACGATAGATCATCACTGGGCAGTCACAAACGGAAGTTTCGTGGCTGCCCACCCCTTTCCAGAAGTTTTTTTGTCTCCATTCCATTGATGTAAATCCAGATCACCCCATAACTTCGGGGTTATTTTTATTCACTCACTAGATTATCTAAGTTCAGGAATAGGAGAAAAAAATGTCAACCAATCTAGAAAATAACAGCATTCAAAAGACGTGGTGGTTACGGGAACACAAAGGCTATGCTGTCGCACTTGCAGCCATCCTCATTATTCTTTCTATGTGTATCAGCGGAATCTTTCGAGGTTCTTTTCCTTTTGGAGATATTACACGAAGTGTCAATGACTTAGGCAATCAATTTGTACCCATACATACCTATTACTGGGATATGCTTCATGGACAAGCGGAAGGAGATCTCTTTTATAACTGGCGAAGTGCTTTTGGCACGGGATTTTATGCTGATTTTGTCACTTACTTGAGCAGTCCTTTTGAGCTGCTTGTCTATTTTTTTCCTCGTTCTGGGGTGAATCTCGCTGTCTATGTCATTACAGTAGCAAAACTAGCGGCTGCTGGAGCAGCAATGGCTTTTTATTTAACTATATGGAAGCGAGGATCGTGGGTATTTGCAGGTCTATTAGGGGCTTCTTATGCTCTTTGTGGGTGGGCCATAGATGACAGTGCATTTGTGCCTATGTGGTTGGATGGATTGATCGCATTCCCATTGATCTGCTTAGTTGGACAATGGGCATTGGAACGAAAACATATCTATCTTGGTACCTTTCTTGTTTTATTTATCTGGATTTCCAACTTTTATACTGCGTATATGGCCACTCTCGGTGCAGCAATTGTCATTCTCATCCGCATGTTCACCGAACAAATGACGTCAAAAGACAGGGGAAATGCGCTTCTGCGTGGAATTGGAATGGTCGCTCTCGGTATTGGTATGGCTATGCCACTGATCTATCCTATTTTAAAAGCGACAGGAATCGCACAACCTACCTCAACAAAACCATTTGAAGCTGTACCTTGGGCTCATTTATTCTCCAGACTTTTTCCAATCACAGAAGGCATAGGTCTAAGTCCAAGCATCTTTATAGGGACACCTGCTCTACTCTTCGCTTTTGCTTTCCTTTTTCAAAAGCAAATAGTATTAAAAGTGAGAATGATTTGGTCAATCGTAACACTGCTTGTCCTGCTTTCCTTTCAATGGAACCCTACGCAACTTTTATGGCACGCCTTTGCAGCACCAAATGGAAGTTCGTTTCGAGAAGCTTTTATTTTTTGCGGCATGATGACCATGCTCGCTTGGATGTTTATCCGTCACATTCAAAAACAAAACAAGATGACTCTTTTGGGCGCTGCTCTTTTGTTTGCCATACTGATGGTAGTTACAAGCAACAGTCCATTGCTAACGTCGGTCACGTTTCCTATTGTCAGCAGTGTCGCATTCTTGACAGTTGGTATACTGTTTATTGTTCCATTCTTATTTAAAAAACAATTGTATCACTGGGGATTCGTTGCAATTAGCTTAATCCTCCTTGCTTTTGTTGTCGAATCAGCCATTTCGACAGTTATGATAGATCAGATTCGTTACAATCGATTCACTTCTACCCCAGAATGGAACAAATGGCATGATCAAGTACATAAACAAATCGTTGCAAATAACAAGTGGCCTGTCTATCGCACAGAAACAGGCACAAACTTCATCTCCAAGAATGATCCCTTGCTGCTAGGTGGACAAGGAATTGTCTACTATAGCAGTTTAACAATGAAAGACACGACTAAACTGGTAACTGATCTCGGATTTGGTTGGGATCGCTGGGGACGGGGCTTGCTCAGTTTGGATAATGAAGTAACAGATGCTATTTTCTCGATTGGTGCTAGAATACATGCAACTACCAAACCAGATGGATCTGTATTCGTGTACACAAAAAAACAAGCAGTCCCTCAACTTGTTACCGTACATCCCAGCCTGCCTTCTGTCCCGAATACATCCAGTGTGTTCCTTAATCAAGAAAAGTTGTTAGGCAGTAAGGTATACGAGATTCCAAAGCCAATACTAACTATCTCAAAGGACACTGCTCCTCTAATCCAAACAAGTAACCGATACAAGGTATCGTCACAAACAAATAAAAAAATAGGGACGTATACTTTACAAGCGATCTGTAAACCTAATTCCATTGTCTATCTGCATGCACCTCATCTATATGGGACAGCAACATTGTTATCGGAACAAACAAAAGCACGAAAAATAGAAGGCTCGTTTACTTCGATCCTAGCTCCTATTATGAGACTAGGTAAAACACCGCCATCTGGTAAAGTAACAGTCATTATACGTACATACCGGGCTGGAAACCTAAGCAAACAACCAATTGCTTGTTTAGATCAAAAAAAATTCCAAGCTGCAATAGAACAACGAATGAAAACCGATGCTATTTCGGTTCAAGCATCTGGTCATACCATTCGTGCGACTTTACCAAAAGGAAGTACAGGGTCAGCTATTATTGCCATCCCTAATGCTCCTGGATGGATGTGCTCCAAAGGAGGAAAAACACAAGTAGAAAAACCACTAAGCTTTATGGGATTAATGCAAATTCCCCTTGATCAAAATACACGAGTTGTATCATGTGAATACCAACCACCAGGTTGGCGGGAAGGTTTACTGCTAAGTCTTATGTCCTTTGTTATCACTTTGTTTTTCGGTTGGTGGATGAAACGAAAACAATAGAGAATAAAAAGAATCCATCTGTTTTTTTTATTCTTGATCTTTATCGAAATGTATTGGATGAAATCTCATCATTGGCCTCGAAGAATAACTTATCAACCTCTCCATCTGTATTGCTATGTATGATTAATTAGAAATAAAAAACTTTGTATATCTAAATATTTATATTACTGTTAGCATGATGGAGAACTAAAATGCAAAACACTTGCGAAAGTGATAGGATTCACCTATTTGACAAAATTATCTTTAGATATATAATAAAAAAGTACAAACTTCATATGGTATCCTTCGGGGCAGGGTGAAAATCCCGACCGGCGGTGATGGTTTTTAACAAACCTCAGTCCGTGACCCGAGTTGGCACATGCCAAAGCGGTGGATTCGGTGCGATTCCGAAGCCGACAGTATAGTCTGGATGGGAGAAGGATAAAGAGACAAAACAAGAAAAGCCATTTCTCTTGTTTCTGTTTCCGTGTGCTTATTTCTAATATGAAAAAAGCCTATTTCGTTATGAAATCAAACCCCCGAAAATTTATGTTTTTGGGGGTTTTTTATGTCCCCGAAAACCAGCTGATAGTTAAGAAAAAAGGAGATGTTTCATGTGAGTAAATCATCCTCACAAACTCGCAAGCTGGTCCTATTATCTGTTCTAACTGGAATTGCTTTGTTAATGCAGTATTTAAATTTCCCGTTACCCATGTTTCCATCCTTTTTGAAAATTGATTTTAGTGAAATTCCAGCTTTAATTGGCGCATTTCTATTTGGGCCTTTGTCTGGAGTCCTGATTGAATTTCTCAAAAATGTTCTACACTTCTTGTTATCTGGTAGTGAAACAGGAGCTATTCCACTAGGACAAATGGCTAACTTTGTCGCTGGCAGTCTTTTTGTCATCACTTCAGTATGGATTAGCAACAAAATAAAAGGTGTCAAAGGGATGGTTATTGGTACAGCAATTGCTACCATTTTCATGACCACCTTACTGACGGTAGCCAACTACTTTGTAATTTTCCCTTTGTACAGCTATTTGATCAATTGGACGGTTACAGGAGAAGCAAAAGATGCACTGATCTTCTACGGAGTTGCACCATTTAATCTTTTGAAGGGCATCTTGATTGGTGTTTTATTTATTCCTCTTTACCAAAAACTATTTCCAATCTTGACATTACAAGTGAAAAGATAACAAAAAATAGAGGTCGTCTCGAATGGACCAACTCTTAGATACCTCTATGGTATTTGAGGGTCGGTCGCGATTTACGTTTTTTTATGTAGCAAGTATCGTGTTTAAAATTTTTTTAAATACTTAAAAATAAAAACGATACCTGAGTTGCATTTCTAACTCCTATTAATAATGAATACATTATGTATTCAACAAGCAAAGAGACGAACTTTAAACTAAAAGAGTCTATTCGAAATTTAAAATATATAAATGTTCTTTCGAAGGGGAACCGATGATATACTAATTTCAAGCAGTACCATCCACCTCGACATACGCAGGGAGCCTGTCATGAAGCGTAGCCTGTACACCCCTCCGTCCCTCGAGGTCCTTGTGTACCCCGGGCAGATGTGGAAGACCAATGAGAGTCAGCTCGAGATCAAAGTCGGGTTCATCGGTGACCTGCCCAAGGTCACGGGTCCCTACGTCTCGGACGACGACGTCGCGATGCACTTGCAGATGAAGGAAGCGTTCAAGAAGGTCATGGACGCCCTCGAGCAGCACCTCGGGGACATCGTGAAGCAGCACGACGTGCAGCACTACTTCTCCTTCAACGAAGAGGAAGTGAAGCTGATCAAACCGATCGTGAGCCCGGTCACCACTCGAGAGGAAGCCGTTCAGTGGATGCAACTGATCCGGCAGGCCGCGGGTGAAGCGCAGAAGTTCCTCAAGGAGGCTTGGCCCCCGCTGGAGACCTCCTTCGAGACGGTCTGAGGTGGATCTCTGATTTTAGAAGGTAAGTCGACCTCACATGTCGACACCATCTAAGATCAGAGCCACCAATATCCCAATTCAAACATATATAAAAACAGAACCAGATCTGGTTCTGTTTTTTCTTTCATAAAGGAAGCATATTTATCAAAATTCGAGTAGTAGTGAAGAACAACAACAAATTTGATATTCGATACTATGTCGTAGACGTAAAGACGAAGAAAAGAGTTTTGAGAGAGAGCGGACAGACCAGTGCTGGTCAGAAAACTCACATCATAACTGGACTTTATGGAAAATACCAGTTGCGATTGTATTGTGCGGATAACTACGGTTGGGATGACAACAGTAAAAAATGTAACGCAGCAGCAACTGTATATAACTATTAAAATTAACAGGATGTTCGTTTATCAGCAGAGCATCCTGTTTTTCTATTATTTCATGAATGATTCCAGTTTTAAGTACTGAGAAAACGACCAACATAAGAGAATTAGTACTGCTGCTTTAAAAACTCTCCAACATACAAACCACAAGCTGCTGCCTGTGATAAAGAATGGGAGATACCGGAACAATCTCCGACGACAAACAATCCGTTCACTTCCGTTTGCATATATGGATCGGTCGGGATGACTGGAGCATAAAATTTTGCATCCATCCCATAAAGCAGAGTATCAGGATGAATAGGTTCTTGGATAAAGTGCTCTAATCTTGTAAAAAATGTTTGGAGCATAGCAATATATAAACCAGGTACCTCTTCCAGTAGGTCGCCACAATCTGCTTCTAATGTCGGTTTCACTTCATTCCTAACTAACATCTCCATACAAGTCGGCATGCCATTACATAAATCTTCCCAACGCTGTACCACGATACGAGCCTTATCTCGATTGATCTTTTCAATTATCGCATGTGCATACTGATCAGCAGCTTGTTGTGTAGAAAAATAGGTCGGAGTAAACAAAGTAAAGTTCAAGTTAGCTGTACCAATTGATCCTTTTTCTCGATAGTTTTGCCCGTCTGGCATCACTAATCCATCTTGGTATTTCCTCACTATCCTTCCTCTTGGATTCATACAGTACGTAGTTGTTACTTTCTCTCCATGATGAAAGGAGAGTTTGGTTTCAAATGCACGTTGCAAAACAGATCGAAATTGTTCTGCTTTCATCTCTACTCTTATACCAAGATCAAGCCGGGTCTTTGATGGAGAGATTCCAAAAGAATCCCATATTTTAGTTAACCAGTCTGATCCAGAGCGTCCAGTTGCTAGTACAACTTGTTTGGAAGATATTACTTCTTGTTTCGTCCGAATGGAGAAGTAATCATATTGGCAATCCATACTTGCTATTTCGCATTCAAATTTCATATCGATTTTATCCAACAGGTACAAATAAAGTTCTTGAAGAACTTGAATCGATTTAACCGTGCCCAAATGCCTCACGTCGGTATGAATCATATTTAATCCAGCTTCTTCTGCACGTTTAGAAAGATTTGGCTGGAAAGTGGAATACACAGGTATCGTATCAGCTCCAAAGCGGCATAGAACATCATCTACTCTGCGCATCAAATTTTTAAATGTATGTGCTCCGACTTTTTGCTCTAACTCCCCTCCAAAACCATTGGAATAATTAAACTTACCTTCTGATTTTCCTAGTCCACCAAAACCAAAATAGGTGTCACATGCATTACATTCACATGTATTGGCTTGATCCAATGGACAGGGATGTCTATCTTCTAAACGCTTCCCCCTATCCAACAACAAAATCTTTTGACCACTATCCGCCAGTTCATATGCTAAAAAAACGCCTGCTATTCCTGCACCAACAATCGTTATATCGTACAACAAACACACCCTCCCTTCTCTTCTGCTTACATAGAAAAAACCATCTATCACCTAGACAGATGGCTCCTTTTATCCTTACTTGCTTTGAATCATTTCCTTTTCACCAAGCTTGCATTTCAAAGCCGCAGCTACAAAATCACGGAACAAGGGCTGTGGACGATTTGGACGGGATGTGAATTCTGGATGGAACTGTGAAGCCACAAACCAAGGATGATTTTTGTATTCTACGATTTCAACTAGACGGCCATCCGGAGAAGTACCAGAGAAAACATAGCCTGCTTGTTCCATTTGTTCCCGATATTGATTGTTAAATTCATAGCGATGACGATGGCGTTCATAGATCAAATCATCACTATAGGCGGATGCTGCTAACGTTTCTGGTAATAATTTGCAAGGATATAAACCAAGACGCATGGTCCCACCTAAATCTTCAATATCTTTTTGCTCAGGCAGAAGGTCTATGATTGGATAGGCAGTATCTGAGTCAATCTCCGAACTATGTGCACCAGTTAAATTCAGAACATTTCTTGCACCTTCCACACACATTAACTGCATTCCTAAACAGATACCAAGGTAAGGAATTTGTTGTTCTCTTGCAAATCGAGTTGCAGTGATTTTCCCATCGATTCCACGATCACCAAATCCACCTGGAATGAGGATTCCATCTACATCTCCTAGCAGCTTTGCTACATTTTCCTCTGTCACTTCTTCTGAATCAACCCACTTGATAGCTATATCGCTGTTGCTTTCAAAACCAGCATGTCGCAAAGCTTCAGCAACACTTAAATAAGCATCAGGCAAAGAAACATATTTACCAACAATCGCAATACTTGTCTCATGCTTTAAATTTTTCACTTTCTGAACGAGTGCTTCCCATTCCGTCATATCCGCAGGACCTGCTTCTAATCCCAAATGGCGAATAACAATTTCATCTAATTTTTCTTCTTGAAGCATGAGAGGTACTTCATATAATGTATCTGCATCTAAAGCTTCTACCACAGCTTCTCTATCAATATCACAGAACAATGCTATTTTTCTCTTCATCTCTTCCGAAAGCGAATGCTCGGAACGACAAACAATCACATTTGGCTGAATACCAATGCTGCGTAGTTCTTTTACACTGTGTTGGGTAGGTTTGGTCTTCAGTTCACCGCTCGCGCGCAGCATCGGTACCAATGTACAGTGAATATACATAACATGTTCACGACCAACGTCACTTTTAATTTGGCGTATTGCCTCGAGGAATGGCAAACTCTCGATATCTCCAACCGTACCGCCAATCTCAGTGATCAATACATCTGCACCAGATTCTTTGGCAGCACGAAAAGCACGTTCCTTAATGGCATTGGTGATATGAGGAATCACTTGTACCGTAGCTCCCAAATAATCTCCACGGCGCTCTTTATTAATGACACTGGAATATATTTTCCCAGTCGTTACATTGCTATTTTTACTTAGATTAATATCAATAAAACGTTCATAATGGCCTAAATCTAAATCTGTTTCTGCTCCATCATCTGTAACAAAAACTTCCCCATGCTGATAAGGACTCATGGTTCCTGGATCGACATTTAAGTATGGATCAAACTTTTGAATCGTCACTTTCAAACCGCGATTTTTGAGCAGTCGACCTAAAGAAGAAGCAGTGATACCTTTTCCTAAGGAAGAAGCTACTCCACCAGTTACAAAAATATACTTGGTCATGTTTTATATCCTCCCATTTAGCTATGATTCCCAATAAAATAGAAAAAACGCCCTCAATATGAGAGGCGTTTCGTATTTCCACAGTTTATCGCTCTTGTGGAGCCCAACAAGTATTTTATAGAAGGAACTATGCTTTGTCAATAAAGCATTTCTTCATGGCTTAATAATCTTCGTCCTCTTCTTCTTCCTCTTCGTCCTCTTCATCGTTCTCAAACCCGTTGACATCTTCCTCTTCTTCTTGATCATCATCATCAAAATCATTGCTGCTCTCTAAATCGTCGATTTCATCTGTGAAGTCATCATCATCAGAGCCAAATAGATCTTCATCATCTAAGTCATGGTCATAATCATCTTTCACGTTTGCAACAATAGCAGAATCAGTAGATTGTTCGATCGGATACCAGTGCTTTAATCCCCATAGGCTTCTTCCTACACAAACAAATCTCCCATCAATATTGATCGCAGTATAGAGTTGAGCAATATATTGTTCAGTTTCTTGTTTTGTAAAGCCCTTTTTTTTCGATATAACATCCATAATGACACGATAGAGCTGTGGTTCACCATTTGATTTTAAATATTCATATGCTAAGTCGACCATAGCCGTTTCACGAATTTCTTCTGTCACTTGCGCATTTGCCATTCTCCGTCATCCCCTCTAAATAAAGCTTGTACCACCTATTGTATCCAAATTAGGAACCAAGTCAAACTAGATGTCAGGAAAATCTCTTGAATTCAAACAGAGCAAATAAAAACGAAGTCACCTCTATCAAAATATATACCTACTCTCCACTTTGAAACAAAAGCTTGGAAGTATGGATATATCCTATTCATACATCAATACAATTAGAGAAAAGTTTTTCTGTACTGATGAACGACTTAGAAACTCCAAATTTCATAAGGGATTCTTGAAGCAAATTCAACTCAACCATTGAATTTGTTTGGATGGTGAGCAAAAAGTTATATTCTCCACTAATGCGATGGAGATCCGTCACCCACTTTGAACGTTTGCATATTGCTTCAAATTCGCGACAATGTTCTGTTTTGAACAGAAGAAAAGTAGTCATTCCTCGATCTAATTCATCCATATTTAGAGATACATGATACCCTTTTATTATTCCCTTTTCCTCTAATTTGACGATTCTCTCTTTCACAGAAGGAGCAGACATCGTGATTCGTTTACCGATTGTTGCAATAGATGTTCGCGCATTCTCTTGCAACAATCGTATAATTTGACGATCTATTTCGTCTATATGATTCCTACCCACTTCCCACACTCCTTTTTTTGAAAGGAAATAACACATAATATCCATCTAAACCCCAACTATTTTACCATGATCTCCTTTCTTTTGTTATTTCTCTACGATGCGAAAAATTTTTATAATAAAAAAACATAAAGAAAGGGGATATTCATGAGTATAAAGGGATTAGCACACATTGCGATTCAAGCGATAAATTACAACCAAACCATCGATTTTTACAAACAGGTATTTGAATTCAAAGCAGGCCATACTTGGAGCTTCCCTGAATTTAAAATCAAGGAAGCATCCATGCTTGTCTCCCCTGATGGAAGAACTTGTTTGGAGATTTTTGATAACGAAGCAGTTATCGCTGCACAAGGAAAAAAAGCAGCATCACCTGAGCAAATTGCTCATGGGGCTTTGTTACATTTTGCTTTTTATGTAGAAGACGTAGATAAAACGTACCAAAATGCACTAGATAATGGAGCACAACCTTATATCGAACCTAGTACATTAGTACTTGGTGATCCACCTTTAAAAGTGAGGAACGCCTTGATCTACAGCCCCAATGGAGAAGTGGTGGAATTAATAGAGAAAGTAAACTTTGATTTATCAGCAAAAACAGAATCAAAATAACCAGAAAAGAAAGCAGCCATGATGTAAGAGAGGCTGCTTTCTTTTATTGGGCATTAAAATCTATATCCAATTTATAAGATTAATATATCATTTCAATATTTTATGATAGATTTATAACAAGGAAAACGATTCGCCTTCTACGAGATGGGACGGAGCCATGTCGCTGATCAAATTCGCACCTGCCCTAGCACCTATGCTGGCAGTCATCTTCGGAGCCTTCAAAATCATCACGATCGTGAAAGAAGGACAAGCAGCGATCAAGATGCGAAGGGGACGCGCCGTCTTGGGCAAGGATGGAAAACAGCCCAAGATATACGAACCTGGCCTCTACTTCAACTGGCCGTTTGTAGAGAGCTTGAAAAAGCTTCCTACCAGTGAGCAAATGGTCCCTTGTGATCTGCCGGAAGTCTTTCTGAAGGACTTCACCCTGTTTCGCGTAAGTGCTGCCGTGTTCTTCCAAATCACGGATGTGTACAAGGCTCAGGTGAAGATCCAGAAGGATGATCTTCGTGAGTTGATCAAGGAGCGTTGTAGGGCTGGAATGAACGAAGTGCTTTCCGAGCTCAGCACCAATGAAATCAGGAAATCGAAGGAACTGTCGGACAAATTGGCTGCTTCTGTCAAAGATCACTTGGGTGACTGGGGAGTAGAGATCACTCACTTCCACCTCACGACACTCACACCTGATCGAGCTACGCAAGTGGTCCTTCTGGCGAAGCGACGTGCACAAGCGCTCAAGGACGAAGTTCCGGATCTCGACCTGGCTAAGCACATCGGAACGCTTGGACCCGCTCTTCTCGGCCTTCCCTCCTTGGGATATGTAGCAGGAACTGAACAAGCTCCCAGCTCTTCCAAGGGACTGGCAGAAGGCGAACTGGGCAAGGAGTAGAACATTCACTCATTTGCCAAAAATGACCTGATCTCTGTTCTCAAGGATAGAGGTCAGGTCGTCGCTTTGTATGATCTCCACACGTTTCTCCGATCTCCTCCTCTTATGCTTGTTATGGTCATATGTCAGCTACTGTACTTACACTTCTCTATCATTTCTACCGTATATTTCTGTTGGAAGGTCTTGCTTACTTACTAAAAAATCGCACTTTTCTTCCTATCATCCAAAAGTTCCAAAAATTTGATAAATGAATAGGTGAAAATTGGGTTTTCCTAATTTGGTTATTTTTGCCCAGCCCCCGAAAAAGTACATTAGGGGTAGAGAGAATGAACGGAGACCCCTCTTCCTTTGGCGTCGAAGATACCGACGAGTTGAACCCCGGTATATACCAGGACTAACTAAACGGAAACGCTTTTTTAGATTTGCTGGGATGTATTGGGTTGTGGCCAAACAACTCACTCCGTGCCCGCTTTCAACACCTCGCTCATGGATATTTTCGCGAGCTTCCTCCCGCACAGCCACTTAGTCACTTCGTACACAGCGAAAATCATTACAAAACTTATCAGAACATACCATGGGTTCACAATCATGGGCATCACCATGTTGATCTGTTCCCCAAGATAACCGTACAGAGTGTTCCCTACAGCAAGCATCAAGGGCAGTCCAAGCCAAAAACCAATAAACACTACTGGCGTGGAACTATTGAGAATCAACTTCGCAACCTCTTTTCCGCGATAGCCAAATACCTTCATGAGAGATATCGTACTGCGGCTTTCCTCAATCATCATCGACGTTACAAGAAAGATAATGATTGCCCCAGTAAGACTTGAGACGATGGTGATAAGCACTACCGATCCCGTCATTGTCATGGATGTAGATGTATCAGCCATTTCATCGAGTTTACTCATGTCTTTTACCCCAGCAAGCAGATTTCTATCAATATCAAGCTTGTTTTTGCTTAGCACCCCGATATAGCTTCCCGGCTTATTACCACTTATGCGGTTGAGCTCATCGAGGGGCATATAGATATATTGACCAGAGTAGGTATCGGCGATCCCGCCTATCTTCAGACTGAATGATTTTCCATCCACTTTGCTAACGATGTTAAGCCTATCACCCACCTTTAGCCCCAGCCTGTTTGCTAGGAGATACGTGATATTTACCTGATTCTTTGGTAAATTGTTACCGTTCGAGTCATGCATCGTAATTCCGATGGAGTCTGATTCCAAGCCTACAACGTAAAACTCCGCCCTTTCGTTTCCTTTGGGATAACTGCGAATTGCATTGAACTGCTCACTGCCTTTCGGAACAGCTCCATGCTGTATTTCTTTGAAAGCATACTCCAAGGGAAAATACCTGTCAGTCCCCGCGCTGTCCATCAAAACATTAAACGAGTTGTTAACAGTGAAGCCAAACAGCAGCAGCATCGATGCAGCGCTAACGCCCAGCAGCAAAAACAACAAACGCGGTATGCTGCGTATCTGCTCGCGCAGTTTGAATTTAGCAGCAAATTTGAACCGCTCCAATCGAAGTCCACGTTCAAGGAGACTTACCTTCGTTTTTTGCTCATCGCCTTTCATTAACTCTGCCGCAGATTTCCTTAGCACTCTGCTTAGAACGAAATAGCTTGAGAGACTCAGCAGAGCCATAGGCATCAGCACTCCCAATGCCACGCTCAATGGAGGGAATGATAAGCCTGTTACGGGCACATTGTAAGAAGACGTCAGAAGATCGATGACGGGTCCTACAATCGGCAGAGCAAGCAGTGTACCTGCAAGACCGCCTGCAGCGGACAGCAGAACCGGGATTGCTATATAGTGCCGGGTCAGTTCACCCCGACGATATCCCTGTGCGTATAGCGTACCAATGACTACGCCATCTGATTTGACCATACGCAGGATCATCACACCGAGAATAAGACAGCACAGCAGGAAAACAGACACTGCCACGGGAGCGCCCAAGGTATTTGCACCTTCAATGCTCCCTCGCACCATAGCGATGCGTGCGTTAGTATCAGCGTTCAACCATTCGGAAAGAGAATATCCTTTTTTGGTTAAGAGCCCATACAGATTGGCGGCCTTTGCTTTTACATTCTCCCTATCTTTCATGTATGCCGAGTATACTGTGGTCGCCTCCGGGAACGCCTTAAAATCCGTATCGGAAATAAGACCGATGCCAAAACCGTTGGGAGGATATGTGTCATAAACGTTCTTTAGTATATAAATGTAATTGGGTATGGCTACCGTGCCAACTATATTGAATATTTTTCCGTTCAGCTTCATTTGATCGCCTATCTTCAACTTATGCATCTGGAAAAATTTCGGATCGAGCAAAATGTCCCCCGGATTTTTAAGACCGCGTCCTGATGTTACCGACGAGATATTGACTTTCATGCTAGGGCTGAGAAGACGCAATTCCCCGTTAGACACTTTTACGTCGTATAGCCGGTAAACGTCGATCAGCGCATCAGATTCTCTTTCCAGCTCCGAAATATTTTCCAGTGGTTTGTTTGACTTAAACGTAATGTCTTCCTGCTTGTTTTTTTCGGTAAAGTCGGTGACCAGATTTCCTAGGCTGCTGCCCACTCCCGAAGCTCCGATAAAATAAAAGCTCCCCAAAAATATCAAGATAAAGATACCAATATACCGACCTTTGTTTTCCTTTATGATACGCCATACGCGTTTTCGCAGTGCCATTACCATTCAATCCTTTCCGCCGGGATAAGCTCGGAATTGTGCCCAACTTCCGCAACCTCGCCGCTTCTCAGCCGGAACACGGCGTGCGCCATACCGGCGATAGCGCTGTTGTGGGTAATCATCAGGATGGTTGTGCCAAACTGCACGTTTACTTTTTGGAGCAATGACAACACGCTCCTCGAGGTCTCGAGGTCCAGCGCTCCAGTGGGTTCATCGCAGAGCAGAAGCTTTGGATTTTTGACGATGGCTCGTGCGATCGACACGCGCTGCTGCTCGCCGCCGGAGAGTTCCCGGGGGAAACGGTTCTTTTTATCGGAAAGTCCGACAGCAGACAGCACCTCATCTGTTTGAAACGGGTTTTTACTGATGTTCGACACAACCTCGATGTTTTCGGCTACTGTGAGATTCGGCACAAGGTTGTAGAACTGGAAGACAAAGCCCACGCTCTCCCGACGGTATTCAACCAGTTGGTTGTCATTTAAATCCGTAATACGCTCACCGTCCACTTCGATCGTACCACTATCCGTCCAATCCACTCCTCCTATAATGTTCATCAGCGTAGATTTACCCGAACCGGAGGGGCCTAATATTACTCCGATTTGTCCTCTTTCCATCTCCAGATCCACACCCTTGAGTACATGAGTAATAATCCCCATGTTATAGCTTTTCGTAAGGTTTGATACTGATAAAAACATCCTAACACCCCATTTTGCTTTTTTATTTACTTCAAACATAATGAAAAATAGCACTTCATTTTTTTGAGGGCTTCCATGATTTCGTCAATGGTTGCCCTGCATGTAAAAACCTCCTATGTGATAGCAAATGCGTTCATCGCAGCAGTTGAATGTTATCCTTTAATGAAATCCTTATCCTAAATGGCGCTTAAATTGTTTACTGGCGAAGAAATAAGCAATGACCATGATGCTGACGCACCAGACAAGCGCGATCCAGATGCCGTTGCCAACAGGTCCTCCATACAAAAGGGCACGAATCGTATTCACGATTGAAGTCACTGGCTGATTCTCAGCAAACACACGGACAATTTTAGGCATGGTTCCGGTGGGAACAAAGGCAGAGCTGATAAACGGCAAGAAAATCAGCGGGTACGAGTAGGCTGTAGCTCCTTCCATAGACTTCGCTGTCAATCCAGGAATAACCGCCAGCCATGTCAGTGCCAGTGTAAACAGCCCGAGAATCCCAGCTACCGCGAGCCAATCTAGGATATCAGCGTTGGAGCGGAAGCCCATTAAGAGAGCGATGAGAATAACCACCACGACAGTAAGTGCATTGGAAACAAGTGAGGTTAACACGTGAGCCCACAAAATCGACGAGCGTTTGATGGGCATGGTAATGAAACGCGCCATTAGACCACTCTTTACATCGTTAAACAGCCGCAAGGAAGTGTACGCGACACCGGACGCGATAGCCATCAATAAGATTCCTGGCAATAAATAATTGACGTAGTTGTCTGTACCTGTCTTTATGGCTCCTCCAAATACATAGACAAACAGCAGCATCATCATAATCGGCGTAATTGCCACCGTGATAATCGTATCCGGGCTTCGCATGATGTTGCGCATTAAACGCCCTAGTAAAACCCCTGTTTTGCTTTTCATTTACATCTCCTCCTTTTTGCTGATGATCGCGAGAAAAATCTCTTCCAATGTCGGCTGCTTCTCGATGTACTCCACTTTCGCTGGTGGGAACATCTCTTTGAGTTCGGTAAGGGTACCGATCGCTATGATTTTTCCGCCATGCAGGATGGCGATACGGTCCGCCAGTTGTTCGGCTTCTTCCAGGTACTGGGTCGTCAGCAAGATGGTCGTGCCGCCGCCAGCAAGCTCCTTGACAGTATTCCAGACTTCAATCCGAGCTTCAGGGTCAAGCCCTGTGGTCGGTTCGTCGAGAAAAATGACTTCTGGCGTCCCGATCAGACTCATGGCGATGTCAAGCCGGCGCTTCATCCCGCCGGAATAATTGTCCGCCCTCCGGTTGGCCGCATCCGTCAAACTGAATCTTGCAAGCAGATTGTCGGCGACTTGTGCGGGGTTGGAAACTCCCCGTAACTTGGCGATCATCATGAGGTTTTCTCGTCCAGTGAGCATGCCATCTAAAGCTGCGAACTGCCCAGTCAAGCTGATGCTCTGACGAATATCATCCGGTTGACGCTGGACGTCAAAGCCGCAAATACCTGCTTCGCCACCATCAGGCTTCATTAGTGTCGAGAGGATATTGACCGTAGTCGTCTTGCCTGCTCCATTTGAGCCCAGCAGTGCGAAAATTTCGCCACGCCGTACCTCAAAATCCACTCCCTTTAAAACCTCCTTGTCCTTAAAGGATTTTTTTAACCCTTTTACAGAAATTGCTGCATTGCTCATACTTATTTCCTCCTTATTAAAGGCGCAACAAGGCGCTAGATTACCTATACATCCCTATTCAGTCTGGCTGATAATCAGTATTACTTACTACTAGGTTAAAATTATAACTGAATAGTGAAGGTGGCACATCCACATTTGTAGCCAGGCTATTCAGTCGGAATTAGTTATTGTATTTACTTTTTTTCCAATCGCTTCGTGATACTCTGATTCAAATCTTCATTTCTCATCCTTCACTAGATCGTCGCAGAAAGCAGCAACATCTGTCCCTGTGACTTCAAGCACACCTTTTCCAGCAGCTGCGCCATCTTCAAAGAAGCTGAGAATTTCCGAGAGCAGTCCAATACCTTCGTTTTGCTCAAAAGGAGCGACTTTGAAGAGATATTTTTGGATTTCTTTATAGACAATTTGGTAATCTTGTGGAAGCGCTTTGACACGCGAAACATGGGCTCTCCATTCTTTTTTTCCTTCAATAATTTCTTTGATACTCATTTCAGTCCTCCTAATTTTCTTGCTATGTTCTTATTCAGTTGGTCACGCCATTTATCTTGATAAGTTTTTGCACCTTCGTCACCAACAAGCGCTGCACAGAAGCCTTTGATATCATCTCCTAATACTTCTTCGACACTCTGACCGTCTGCTGATGTAACTTCAAGCAGTTCAAGAGCACTGTCAAGAATCGGCATCAGATTACGACCTGTGAAATCTCCTTGAATCCAGAGATTACTATTAATTTCTTTCCAAACAGTTTGATATTCAGCTGGCAAGACTTTTGCTCGTGCTTCAAAATCTTTCATTTCCTTAGCCATATCGCTGCCGGTTATTTTTTCTAAGAAGTTCATTGTAGTCTCCTTTAAGATACTAAGCTGTTCAGCAAAGTTCTTTTATTTAATCGAATCGTTGAGTTTTTGACGTTGCTTATCAACCCACGATTTTGCATCAATGACAAGATCATCGCAGAAGGCTGCTACGTCATTTCCAGTAACTTCTTTAACTTGCTTGCCATTGGCTGCGGCTTCTTCAAGAAGGTCGATGATGTGATTAAAGACGAATTTCGTTTCTTGCCAATCCATTACGCCGCCAGTGTTCCAGAGATATTTTTGCATCGCTTTGTAGGCGTTGTGGTAGTCTTCAGGTAAGGTTTTTGCGCGTTTTTCCATTTCACGCCATTCTTTCTTTTCACTAAAAACTCCAAAGATTTTTTCAAAAATACTCATGTTCATTCTCCTTTATTTTGTTTTTAATTCGCTTAGTTTGTTTGAGATGAAATTCCATTTATCCCAGAAATTTTCCAATTTATCTCGTCCAGCTTCATTGAGCCGATAAAATTTGCGTGGTGGGCCTATCGTGGATGGCTTTTTCTCAATGTCCACCAGATTGTGTTTCTCAAGTCGCATAGTAATCGTATAAACGGTTCCTTCCACCACATCGGTGAAGCCAAGTTTTCGCAGGTGCTGCGTGATTTCATATCCGTAAGTTTCTCCACGGCTGATGATCTCAAGTACACAACCCTCAAGCACCCCTTTCAACATTTCCGTGATGTTTTCCATGTATTTCCCGCCTTTTGTTTTTGACTTTTATTTTCAGTACTCTGTATCACAGGTATTTTGTATTACTGATTACTTGTATATAGTAACACCGAATAGCGGAGGGTGTCAACTTTTTTCTTGAAATATTTTGCACTAACGAAAACAACCTTTGTTATTGGAGTGACTACAAAAGGTTGTTTTCGTTAAAGATTCGATTCATATTCTTTTACCCTTCTGTAAAAAGTGTTACTTTTCATTCCGATCTTTTTCATGGCTTCTACAACCGATATCCTCTTTTGCTTCCAGTCCCTATAAACGGATTGAAAGGTTTCGTTAATCTCGATTTTCTTCACTCGTTTGAGCTGGTAAGTACCAATATACAAAAGAACTAAAAACAAATGCATTTAAAAGCTTCTGATAAACACTGTCTGTCTACACATACTGTAAAGGCGGCCCTGATCAAAAGATTCATTTTCAAGAATATAAAAATGGAAAATGGGTTACCGTCAAAGATGCAAGTGGTAAAGTTTATTGATCAACATCAAAAGAAAAAGAAACATATGATAGAACCCCTGCAAAAAAAGGGAATCCATACAGGAAAATCCTAGATACAAATGAAAGTTGAATTCATTGATGGTAATGTTGCTTCATCAAAGATAGAAAGTATGAAAAGCCTTCGAAACGAAGGCTTTTCATTTATTTTTTTATATTATAAAGAAAGACATAGCAATATATTGTAATCTCAAAGAAAAAAACAATATGATAGAAATTTTCTTTCCTACTTCGAAATCGCTACATATTTCTCCGATACTGCCCCCCCACTTCATAAAGAGCAGAAGTGATCTGCCCAAGGCTTGCGACTTTTACTGTCTCCATCAGTTCGGCAAAAATATTCCCATTTGACTGGGCAACTTGCTTTAACTTTTCCAAAGCCAAACTAGATTCATTTTGATGGTTTTTTTGAAAAGCGATGACATGTTCAATTTGTGTTCTTTTCTCTTCGTCTGCCGCCCTCGTTAACTCCAACTGCTCATTCTCTACTGGGTTTTGATTTTCAAATGTATTTACTCCGATGATCGGCAGTTCTCCTGTATGTTTTTTCATCTCATACAACATGGATTCTTCTTGAATTTTACTTCTTTGATACTGGGTTTCCATCGCTCCCAATACACCGCCTCGATCACTGATACGTTCAAATTCTTGTAAAACTGCCTCTTCCACAAGATCTGTTAACTCATCAATGATAAAGGAACCTTGTAAAGGATTTTCATTTTTGGCTAAGCCTAGTTCTTTCGTGATAATAAGCTGGATTGCCATTGCTCGTCTTACTGACTCTTCTGTCGGAGTCGTGATTGCCTCATCATATGCGTTCGTATGAAGAGAATTACACTGATCATAGAGCGCCAGCAAGGCTTGAAGGGTCGTGCGGATATCGTTAAAGTCAATTTCTTGGGCATGTAAAGATCGACCAGAGGTTTGGATATGGTATTTGAGTTTTTGGCTGCGATCGTTTGCTTTATACAGTCGTTTCATCACAATCGCCCAAATGCGACGAGCGACTCTCCCAATCACCGCATACTCTGCATCTAAACCATTACTAAAGAAAAACGAAAGGTTAGGAGCAAATTCATCGATTTTCATCCCTCTACTCAAATAATATTCTACATAAGTAAAAGCATTAGCTAGCGTAAAAGCGAGTTGCGTAATAGGGTTTGCTCCTGCTTCTGCGATATGATAACCACTGATGCTAACAGAATAATAGTTACGAATATGATGTTGGATGAAATAGTCTTGCATATCCCCCATCATTTTCAGCGCAAACTCTGTGGAAAAAATACAGGTATTTTGACCTTGATCTTCCTTCAAAATATCAGCTTGGACGGTACCACGTACCGCTTGCAGAGTAGATGCCATAATGTTTTGATCTTCTTCCAAAGACGGGGCGCGTCCATTTTCTTGGAAAAATCCCTCGCGTTGTTGATCCATTGCCACATTGAGATACATCGCAAGTATAATGGGGGCAGGTCCATTGATCGTCAGGGAGACACTTGTATGGGGAGCACAAAGGTCAAATCCTTGAAATAAGGTTCGCATATTTTCTATCGTACAAATACTAACCCCAGACTCCCCTATTTTCCCATACACATCTGGTCGTTCGGCAGGGTCTTCCCCATAAAGCGTAACGCTGTCAAACGCCGTAGATAAGCGCTTTGCTTGATCATTTTTTGATAAATAATGAAAACGCCGATTGGTTCTTTCTGGTGTTCCTTCCCCTGCAAACTGTCTTTTTGGATCTTCATCCTGACGTTTGAGTGGAAAAACTCCAGCCGTAAACGGGAAATAACCAGGAAGATTTTCTTTGTACAACCAGCGTAACTGTTCCCCCAAATCCCGATATTTCGGAAGGGATATTCTCGGAATTTTGCTACCTGAAAGTGTTTCAGTAAACAAAGGCGCGGTGATTTTTCGATTTCTCACTTGCGAAATGAGTTCTTCCTGTTGATATAACTTGATTAATTTTTGCCACTGAGCAAGTAATTGCTTACTAGATGGATACAGTTGCTCCCATAATTCTTTTTTCTTCTCTTCCACTTGGTCGATATGCGGAAGCAGTGCTTGGACTCCTTCCAGTTGGTATATTTTCGTAGCTATGTCCGCTTGTTCCTCTACCTCTTTATCGTAATTGCGGATCGTGGAAGATATATCTCGCAGATAATGTACTCGTTCAGGAGGAATAATAGAGGATTTTTGATAGTTATCGTCGATTTGAATACTCGTTGACATCCAATTATTGGCCTGGTTTTGATTCATCAGTTGAATAATTTCAAGGTAAAGTTGGTTTACACCTTGATCATGGAAATGACTAGCCATCGTAAGAAAAACAGGCATTTTTTCCACGTCAACATCAAATTGCTCACGGTTTCGTTGCACTTGTTTTTTTACATCTCGCAGTGCATCTTCGGAACCTTTGTGGTCTGCTTTGTTAATCGCAATGATATCTGCATAATCCAACATCTCAATTTTTTCCAATTGAGAAGGAGAGCCATACTCCGATGTCATGACATAAACGGAAACATCACTGACAGATACAATATCCGCATTTCCTTGACCAATTCCGCTTGTCTCTACAAGTATGAGATCAAAATCTGCATGTTGGAGCACTTCAATAGCAGCTTCAACTGCATCACTTAACTCCGAACGTGCTTGTCGAGTGGCAAGACTTCGTAAAAAAATATGGGGATGATAAATAGCGTTCATTCGGATACGATCACCGAGCAAAGCACCACCTGTCTTTTGCTTGGATGGATCAATCGAAAGTATGCCGATTCTTTTATTTGGGAAATCTTGTACAAAACGACGGACGATCTCATCCGTTAGCGAGCTTTTCCCTGCACCACCTGTACCCGTAATCCCAACAACAAGGGAATGTTTCCCTGCCTTTGGAATTTTCCCGCCCTGTTCTACATAGGTTATTGCCTGGGAAATAGCGTAATCATCCAAAATGGATTGTTCCTTCCAACTCTTCCCTCGATTAATGGATTGATCAGTCTTTTCGACCATCCAGTTGATCATACCTTGCAAACCTAATTCACGCCCATCTTGGGGCGAAAAAATTTTGGAAACGCCATAGTTATGAAGAAACTCGATCTCCGAGGGAATGATGACGCCTCCCCCTCCACCAAATACGTGAATATCTTCTGCTCCCTTTTCTCGAAGCAAATCCATCAAATAAGTAAAAAACGAAATATGTCCACCTTGATAAGAAGAAACAGCAATACCTTGAACGTCTTCTTGAATAGCAGCAGTAACAATTTCATGGACAGAGCGATTGTGTCCTAGATGAATAACTTCTACACCAGATGCTTGGAGCATTCTACGAAATAAATTAATAGAAGCATCATGACCATCATACAAACTTGCAGCAGTAATAAAACGGATTGCATGCTTTGGATATCGTTTAACCATACACTGTCCCATCCTTCCACTGCACTCTTATTCACTTTCCATACCAAATAAGCGATCTGCTACTTCCTTTGCAATCTCTTGGGGGGTAACGGTTTTCTTTTCTAACATCGTCAAACGTTTTTCAAAATCTTGCTGTTGCCATACTTCTTTGCATTTTTGTTCTAAGATCAACCACAGTTCTTCTTCCACTTCGTGATAGAGCTGTTTTATACGCTGTTTTTCTCCTATTCCCGTATGTTTTAAATATTGTTTATGTTTTTGTAGCAGAGTCCACAAACCTTCTATACCTTGGTGCGCAGAAGCGTTGGTAGCAATGACTTTAGGAGCCCAATCTGCTTTGCCCCCGCTTATCTCCAGCATATCCTCAATCTCGGCAATCAGGCGTGAGGCACCTATGAGATCTGCTTTGTTCACTACATATATATCAGCAATCTCCATAACGCCTGCCTTGGTCACTTGAATCATATCTCCAGCGCCCGGATGGAGAACAACACAAATGGAGTCTGTCATATGCATAATCGAAAGTTCAGACTGACCGACACCAACTGTCTCTATCAGGATCACATCAAAACCGGCTGCATCCAATACACGTACACTGTCTTTTGTAAACCTAGATATGCCGCCAACTTTACCTCGATTGGCCATACTTCGCAAGTAAATCCCATCATCCATTGCATATCGATTCATGCGAATACGATCTCCTAAAATCGCTCCACCCGAATAAGGACTTGATGGATCAATGGCAATGACTCCTATGGTTAAGTCTTGTTTTCTTAAAAAAGCTAGAAGAGAGGCTATTAATGTGCTCTTCCCTGCACCAGGAGGACCCGTAATCCCGATGACATGGGCTCCTCCAGTAAAGGGAAGCAACTGTTGTAATATTGCAAGGGCATCGGGATCTCGATTTTCTAATTTGGTGATGGTTTGCGCAATAGTACGTTTATCTTTTTGACGCAAACTAGTAAGCCAATCTTTCAACTTCCAGCCTCCTAGCTATTTCGTTAAATATTTCGCTATAACTAATCGTTGAATTTCATTGGTTCCCTCGTAGATTTGCGTTATTTTAGCATCTCTCATCATACGTTCTACTGGATAATCACGAGTATACCCATATCCGCCAAAGACTTGAACTGCTTCTGTCGTGACTTGCATCGCTGTGTCTCCTGCAAATAATTTTGCCATAGCAGATGCCTTTCCATAGTCCAACCCTTTGCTTTCTAACCACGCTGCTTGATAGGTTAGCAATCGGGCTGCTTCGATTTGTGTTGCCATATCTGCCAATTTAAACTGAATCGCTTGTTGATCAGCCAATGTCTTGCCAAACTGCCTTCTCTCTTTCGCATAAGCTAAAGCCGCATCTAATGCACCTTGAGCAATGCCTACAGCTTGAGCTGCAATACCATTTCTTCCACCATCTAGGGTACGCATTGCAATGGTGAATCCTTCTCCCTCAGCTCCCAGTCGTTGCTGAACAGGAATACGACAATCTTCCATTATAATTTCCAAAGTAGGGGAGGAACGAATGCCTAGCTTTTTTTCCTTTTTGCCAAACGAAAATCCGGGTGTGCCTTTTTCGATAATAAATGCACTGATACCGCGATGCTTTTTCGCAGAGTCTGTCACAGCAAAAACCAAATAAATTTCTGCTTCTCCACCATTGGTAATAAAGATTTTATTTCCATTTAGGACATAGTGATCCCCATCAAGTGTTGCGGTTGTTTTCATATTCGCTGCATCTGAGCCTGATCCGGGTTCCGTCAACCCATAGGCACCTAATTTTTTACCTTCAGCCAAAGGACGAAGATACTGTTCCTTTTGATCAGGAGAGCCATAAGCAAAAAGTGGCCAACTCGCCAAAGAGATATGAGCGGATAAGGTAACTCCCATGGATGCACAAACGCGAGAAAGTTCTTCCACAGTTATCACATAACTGAGGAAATCACTGCCTGCGCCCCCTAGTTCTTCTGTCCATGGTATACCCGTCAAACCTAACTCACCCATCTGATCAAATAAGCCTCGATCAAATCGCTCTTCTTCATCACGAATACTGGCTGTAGGCGCTATCATTTCCTCCGCAAACTGACGAACCATCTTTCGCATCATCTCATGCTCTTCATCCAACTTAAAATTCATTTCAGTCTGCCCCTCTCCTGTGTCAACGTGTTTGCCACGACCAACCGTTGAATTTCATTTGTACCTTCGTAAATTTGCGTTACTTTGGCATCGCGAAACAATCGTTCCACTGGGTAATCCCGAATGTAGCCATTGCCGCCAAAAATCTGCACTGCTTCGGTGGTCACTTTCATCGCTACATCGGATGCAAATAATTTTGCCATTGATGCTTCTTGCTTACATGCTTTACCTTCTTGTTTATAAGAAGCAGCTCGATAAATCATCAATCTAGCAGCTTCAACCAGTGTAGCCATATCTGCAAGTTTAAACTGGATCGCTTGAAAATTTGCGATTGATTTACCAAACTGTTGCCGTTGTTTCACATATTGCAAACAATGATCAAGTGCGCTTTGAGCGATACCAAGTGCTTGTGCCCCTATTCCGATTCTTCCTCCAGCAAGATGCGCTAGTGCGATTTCGTAACCTTGTCCTTCTGCTCCTAACAATTGACTCATGGGTACTTCGGCTTGATCAAAGATTAGCTCTCCTGTATTGGAACCATTCAAGCCCATCTTTTTCTCTTTTTTACCAAATGTAAAACCAGGGGTTCCTTTGTCGACAATAAAGGCACTGATTCCTTTTGTCCCTTTGGATGGGTCCGTTACAGCAAAAACGATATAAACGTCTGCAACTTCTGCATTTGTAATAAATATTTTATTCCCTGTTAGAATGTATTTATCTTTTTCCCTAACTGCCCGCGTTTGAATCTTACTCGCATCAGACCCTGCATGGGATTCGGTTAAAGCAAAAGCTCCAATTTTCCGACCCCAGCACAGATCTTCTAAGTATTTTCGCTTTTGCTCCTCTGTACCAAAGTTCATAATAGGCATCGTAGCAACAGAAGTATGCACTGCTAATATCACTCCTACCGTTGCACTGACACGCGATATTTCCTCCAGTGCAATAATATAAGTGATAAAATCAGCACCCGCTCCTCCAAGGTTAGCAGGAATCGGAATACCCATAAAACCCATTTCCCCCATTTTTCGAATTACGGCAGCTGGAAATTCTTCGTTTTCTTCCATTTTGGGTATATGCGGTGGGATATGTTCCTCTGCAAATCGTCTGACCAATGTTTGCATCATTTTTTGTTCTGCAGTAAAAGTAAACTCCATCAAACCCCACTCCTGTACTCATAAAATCCCCGACCACTCTTTTTTCCTAGCCATCCTGCTGCTACATATTTTTTTAACAGGGGACATGGCCGATATTTGCTGTCTGCAAACCCTTCATGCAACGTTTCCATAATAGAAAGGCATGTATCCAATCCAATGAAATCAGCCAATTCTAATGGCCCCATTGGATGGTTCATTCCCAATTTCATCACCTCATCAATCGCTTTGGGTGATGCTACACCTTCATAAACAGCATAGATTGCTTCATTAATCATTGGCATCAGAATGCGATTGGAAACAAATCCAGGAAAATCATGGACTTCGACGATTTCTTTTCTTAATCTTTGGGAAACTTCTATTACACGCTGATAAGTCTCTTCGCTTGTTGCCAAACCACGAATCACTTCTACCAGTTTCATCACAGGAACTGGATTCATAAAATGCATACCAATCACGCGATCAGCACGATTGGTTACCGCAGCTAGAGACGTAATTGATATAGAGGAGGTATTGCTAGCGAAAATAGTAGCAGGAGGAGCAATCACATCCAATTGAGCAAACAGTTCCTCTTTCACTTGTTTTTGCTCGACGATTGCTTCTATGACTAAATCCGCATTTTGTACTTCATTTAAATTTGTCGTTGGCAAAAGTTTGTCTAGGCATGTTTGTTTTTCTTCTGTCGTTAATCTTCCTTTGGAAATTTGTCTGTCTAGGTTTTGTTCGATCTTTGCGACCCCACGATGAACCAAATCCACTGTCTGATCGATCAGCATAACAGAGAATCCCGCACGAATACATACTTCTGCTATTCCGCTTCCCATCTGACCTGCGCCAATTACCGCAATACGATCCAATTCCTTCTCCTCCTAATCTGCTTATACTTCAATCAATACAGCATCACCTTGTCCTGCACCGCTGCAAATAGCCGCTATACCAAGTCCTCCACCACGTCGCCGAAGTTCATAAGCAAGTGTAAGCAAGATACGAGCACCACTTGCTCCAATCGGATGACCAAGTGCCACAGCACCACCATTTACGTTTATTCTAGACTTACTTATTCCAAGCATTTTTGCAGTAGCTAATGTAACGGCAGCAAATGCTTCATTTATCTCAAATAAATCGATATCCGATAGTTGTAAAGAGTGTTGACTCAAAAGTTTTTGGATTGCATAGGCTGGAGTGATGGGAAAATGGGACGGTTCCATCGCAACCGAAGCATGACCAAGAATAGATGCAAGCGGTTTCAATTCGAGTTGTTCTGCCTTGTTTCGTGAGCTAATAACCATGGCAGCTGCACCATCATTCACACCTGGAGCATTTCCTGCTGTGATCGTACCATCAGTTGTGAATGCAGCTTTTAGTTGTGCCAATTTATCTATGCTGCTATCCGAGCGAACGGATTCATCTTTGGAAATGGTGATATTTGCTTTCTTGTTCTTCAGCCCTACTGGAACAATCTCTTCTGACATAACTCCAGTGACAATTGCTTTTGTCGCTAACTGATGGCTTCGAAATGCCCATGCATCTTGTTCTTCCCTACTTATTTGATGTTCTTTTGCAGATGTATTTCCATGTAAAATCATATGGACATCCTCAAAAGCACACCACAAACCATCATGTATCATCAAATCGAGTACTTCTCCATGGCCCATTCGTTGTCCAAATCGAGCTTTCGGCAACACATAAGGAGCATGGCTCATGCTTTCCATTCCGCCTGCTATGATCAATTGACTGCCGCCAGCACGAATAATTTGATCGGCTAAAGTGACACTGCGTATACCAGAGGCGCACACTTTATTGATCGTTTCCGTTGGTACATGCCAAGGCACTCCTGCCAGATGGGCTGCTTGACGCGATGGTATCTGTCCTGCGCCACCCTGAAGGACCATGCCCATGATCACTTCTTCTACCACATCAGCATCTATACTCGATCGTTTCAATGCTTCTTTGATCGCAATCGCCCCGAGTTCTACGGCCGATAAAGTCTGTAAACTTCCACCCAGTTTTCCAACAGGTGTTCTTGCTCCATCTACAATCACCACTTCACTCATCCATCCCACCCCCAATAAATGAAAAGGATTACTTTTAAAGTAAAAATGAAAACGCTAACAATACTAAGAATACCTTATAAAGATGACTTTTACAATTAGATCAAAGAGTAGGAGAGTAAGAGACAAAAGATACTATATACTATGTGAGTCCAAGCTTGACATCCTCCCCTACCTAAAATCCTGACGGATTTTTGAGGAAGGAGATTCCAACGGATTTCCACTGTGTAGGAAACAGTCAGTGCCGAAGGTGGTTACCGTTACCTCCTCACAGTCCGTTCTCCGTTTCCAAAAACGAAAACCGGTAGTGAATCATTGGCTAGGTGTACAGCTCAGTCAGGAGCCTTACAAAAGACATGGAATCTTTTGCAGCGGGGTTAAGCCGCAGTGAAAGGAATAGGTGGTCTTGTGGAGATAACAAAACTGGCATTGACATCCGCATTTTGTTTNTGNCCACAAGNGCATTTATATAAGGAACCCCTGCGGTTCCTTTTTTCCGTATGACCACAATTCGAACATTCTTGGCTTGTTTTGTAGGGATTTACTTTTTGTACCTCTAGCTCGGCTAGCTGCGCTTTGTAATTAAGTTTTATTTCTAAGTCAAAAAAAGCCCAAGA
>NZ_ATZF01000034.1 GCF_000428065.1 Shimazuella kribbensis DSM 45090 | reverse complement strand
CTTCTCTTTCATGCGAAAGAAAAGATTATCTGGTGTTAGCCCCGGTTTCCCGGAGTTATCCCAGGCTTGAGGGCAGGTTGCCCACGTGTTACTCACCCGTTCGCCGCTAGGAACCGAAGTTCCTCGCTCGACTTGCATGTATTAGGCACGCCGCCAGCGTTCGTCCTGAGCCAGGATCAAACTCTCCATGTTAGAAAGCTTGTCTTGCTCATTTGCTATTGCTAGCTTGTTAAAAAAATTAACAGGTTTGTGATCTCACTCTTCAGTTTTCAAGGAACAACTTCTTTTTTTGTGTCATCCGCACTGTCGCGGCGACAAGAAATAATATAGCATGGTTGATTATCTAAAGTCAACACTTTTTTTATAATATGTTTTTATTCGTCTTTTTCAGGTATGCGTCCGATATTGAATGCAATTGATTTGGCAGGATATTGTTCTCTTGAAGTATGTGAAATGTTCTTTGATTGGTTTGTTTTTGTTTTATAGCACTATCCACATCTATATAAGGATAACGATGTAAGTGCCTAAATACATTTCCTAGTTTCTGTTCCCCATATTGATGAATCAGCTTTTTAAATTGAATATAGCAGGAGACATAATAATCGGAAGCTTTTTCATCAGACAATTCTTCCAAATTCAGTCGTTCTAACTGAGAAATTGTATAAGGTTGAAAATCTCGATCTATATGAGGTGTTTCTTTCGAGATTAACGCCTCATAGTACATCGCTGCTCCTTCTTGAAGCCAATATGCAGCATTATCATTTGTTAAATAACTTATTAATTGATGTGTGTACTCATGGGCAAGACCGTGTGTTAAGGAGGACAGATCCGATTTTCCAATTACTAATTTAATGGACTGTCTTGCTTCGTTCCATCCTCCAGCCCAAGTCGGCAAGGATAACTTAACCGATTGTCGAAAAACTTCTGGATTATAATATAGTTTTGCCTCTATCACTTTTGGCCTCTGCACATATTTATCTCCTAACATTTCGGAAACATGTAACAATATAGAAATAGCTCTTTCTGCTTGTAATAGAAGTATTGGATCACTGTACTTAACTGTTATTGCTCCTTTTTTCCTTGTATAACCAAGGGAATCGGCATCTTTCCATCCCTGTTTTGTTTTTCTAACTTCTGTTCGATAAGTAAAAGTATAAGGTATATTTTTTTTTCTATATGTTTGGGTAATGACAACTTGGTAATAATTGCTTGAAATCATCTGATAACTTTTTACTTTCATTTGAAAGGATTTGGGGTCAATAAACGAAACTGCATCTAAAAACCATCTTTTTTGTTCTTGTTTATAATGTTCATCAGGATAAAGAGTGGATAAAAATCTTGATACATCATTTTTGTTTACGGATTGTTGTTTGGTATAAAACATGGATTGTATTTCGTTGATATCAGATACAGGAAAAAAGGCGAGCCAACAACTAAGAAAAATAGTAAGCATAAAAGAAAACCTCCCTGTTGGTAGGTTTTCCAAAATGTACTTTTGGTTATGCACTAAAAAAGCCACCGTTTTTGCGGTGGCTTACACTATATACTGCTAATACTACTAAGGATACGGACCTTTCGCTTGCCGATAACTACTGCTTTGGAACTCCAATAGAATCCCCCCTCAGAAAGTCACGAAGCTTTTTCCATTTCCAAATTAAGTACTTTTTGTAACAAAATGCCTATGGGTAAGGCCCTAATGAATCTACTTTCTTCACTTCAATGGATTTGATCATAAACTGATACCCTCCTAGTGAGTCAAGTATTCACCAAGTAGTTTGTAACTCATCTACTTGTAAAGATAATGTTAATAGTTTATAAAGATATGGTCAAGTCTTTTTCTCTAATAATTTAAAGAAAGCAAACATTTCCCACTAGATAAAACTTTGTTTTATATAACAAAACCTCCTTCGTTTCAAAAGGAGGTTTTGTTATTTCTGAATTTAAATTGCTCCAACATAGATAAATCGTAAAACAAACAAGACCGCTAGAATATACATAATAGGATGAACTTTTTTCCAATTTCCCATGATAATCTGACAAACAGGATAAAGAATAAATCCAACTGCAATACCTGTTGCGATACTATAAGTAAAAGGCATCATGACCATTGTCAAAAATGCTGGAACTGCTTCGGAAAAATCATCCCATTTGATATTACGTAGACTTCCTGCCATCAAAACTCCAACGATAATAAGGGCAGGCGACGTAATAGCTGCTACACCAGCAAATGCTTTAACCAATGGAAAGAAAAATACAGATAGACCCAGACAAATCGCAGTTACGACCGAAGTTAATCCAGTTCTCCCCCCAGATGCCACACCAGATGCAGACTCAATATAAGAAGTCACTGTACTTGTTCCCATTGAAGCACCTGCCATTGTGGCAACAGAATCGGTGACAAGTGCACGTCCTGCTTTTGGTAACTTATTATCTTTAAGCAATCCAGCTTGATTGGCCACTCCAACTAGCGTACCTGCATTATCAAATAAATCCACAAACAAAAAGGAAAAGACAATCGCAAATAGACCTAATTCAAGTGCTCCCATGATATCCATCTGCAAAAAAGTCGGTGCCATGCTTGGAGGCATGGAAAAAACTCCTGTTGGAGGAGCTATCAGTCCGGTTACTACTCCAATAATTCCAGTCACAATCATTCCAATAAAAATAGCACCAGTAATTTTGCGAAGCATCAAAATAACCGTAAAAACAAGTCCGAAAATTGTTAATAGCAAACTTGGATCATAAGATAACTTTGGATTTAAAGCTATAAATGTTGCTTCATTTGCAACGATTAAAGCCGCATTCTTCATTCCAATAAAGGCAATGAATAGACCAATACCTGCTGATACAGCAAATTTTAATGATGCAGGAATGGAATTAATGATCATCTCACGAACTTTTGTGACAGTAAGTAATAAGAAGATCACACCCGAGATAAATACAGCTCCGAGTGCTTTTTGCCATGGAATTCCCATTCCCAAACATACTGCAAATGTAAAATAAGCATTCAAACCCATTCCAGGAGCAAGTGCAATTGGGTAATTTGCAATCATTCCCATTAATAAAGTACCAAGAGCAGCGGACAAGCAAGTAGCAACGAAAACCGCACCAAAGTCCATACCAGTTTGGCTCAAAAAACTTGGATTCACTAGAATGATATAAGCCATAGCAAAAAAGGTGGTCACACCTGCTAAAATTTCGGTTCGAATATTTGTTTTGTGTTCCTCTAGTTTAAAAAAACCGGATATACTTGTTGTTTTTTTTTCTGTCATACCGAAATCCCTCTTCTTTTAAATGGTTTACCTTATTCCCACTCAATCGTAGATGGTGGTTTAGATGTAACATCATAAACTACTCGATTAACATGATCGACTTCATTTACGATACGAGTGGAGATCTTTTCTAAGATGTCATATGGGATTCTTGCCCAGTCTGCAGTCATTCCATCAATAGAAGTTACCGCTCGGATACCAACAGTGTATGCATAAGTTCTAACATCACCCATTACCCCTACACTTTTGAAATCTGGAAGAGCAGTGAAATACTGCCAAATTTCTCGGTCCAAACCTGCTTTTGCAATTTCTTCTCGCAAAATAGCATCCGAATCACGAACGATCTGTAATTTTTCTTCTGTTACTTCTCCAATAACTCGTATGGCAAGTCCTGGTCCAGGGAAAGGTTGACGCCATACAATTTCCCGGGAAATTCCTAGTTCTTCACCCAATTTGCGGACTTCATCTTTAAATAAGGTATTCAATGGTTCGATCAGTTCCATACTCATTTCTTCTGGCAAACCACCTACATTGTGGTGTGATTTGATCGTATGTGCTGTTGCTGTTCCAGATTCAATGATGTCCGTATATAGCGTGCCTTGCCCTAAAAAGTCATGTTTGCCTAATTTCGAAGACTCTTCTTCAAATACATATATAAATTCATTACCAATGATTTTTCGTTTTTGTTCAGGATCAGATACGCCAGCCAATTTACCCAGAAAGCGTTCTTTTGCATCTATCTTCACAAAGTTCATATGAAAATGATCTTGGAAAGTAGAAACAACACCCTCTGCTTCTCCTTTACGTAAAAGGCCATGATCTACAAACATACAAGTTAATTGATCACCGATTGCTTTGTGAATAAGAACTGCTACAACAGAAGAATCTACTCCACCGCTAAGGGCACATAATACCTTTTTATCCCCTACACGGTTTCGGATATCTGCTATTGCATCTTCCATAAATGTCTCCATCGTCCAATCACCTTTGCATCCACAAATAGCAAACAAAAATTCTTTTAACATCATATTGCCATTTGTAGTGTGCTGTACTTCTGGATGGAACTGAACAGCGTAAAATTGTCTAGTCTCATCCATCATAGCAGCTACTGGAGCAGATTCTGTCTTACCAATCACTTCAAAACCTGCTGGAGGTGCAAGCAATACATCACTATGGCTCATCCATACTTGTTCTTTTGCTCCAAAAGAAGCAAAGAGTTTACTATTGCCTACTACTTCTAATTCGGCTTTTCCATATTCACGCTTATGTGCACGATCTACTTTTGCACCATAGTGTGCAGCTATTAGCTGCATGCCATAACAAATTCCTAAAATAGGAACTCCCAGCTCAAAAATAGCAGGATCGCACTTGAGAGCCCCTTCTTCATAAATACTGTTAGGCCCTCCTGAAAAAATAATTCCTGAAGGCTTATGCTGTTTCAATTCTTCTGCCGTTACTGTGTGAGGAAGCAACTCACTAAATACGCCTAGATCACGAATTCTTCTTGCAATAAGTTGATTGTATTGACCACCGAAATCCAGCACTACCACGCGCTCCATCTGTTGACTCATAAAAACCTCCAATTCTATTAAAAACGAACATATAATGGATTATTTCTAACAAAAATATAATCATATACGAACATTTAGGTCAAGGCATAGGTAGAATGTTTTTTTATAGCTGCTTGTTTCTCCTTGAATTACGGACAATTTGCTTTTGATATAATAAGGAGATATATAATCAATCAAGAAAGCATGGTGATCGAGCAAGATGTGGAAAAAAGATATTGTAGAAGAGGCTGTGCGGCGGTTCCAAGGAACAGAATCTTCTATTACTTGTATAGGCGGATTTTATCAAAATGTATTTCAATACGAACGTGATGGAGAAGAATTTATTCTTAAGCTGATTCCATCCGCAAACAAAGATCGCAATATCCTGCAGTCAGAAATGAAGTGGACCCAGTTTTTAAGAAAAAATGGCATCCAGATACCAAAAAATATTTTGTCCAAAAGAGGCAATACCATCGAAGTAATTCACACCCTTCCTATTCCTTGCTGTGCCATCTCGTTTGAAAAAGCAGAGGGAGAAAAAATAGACAACAAAGACACAGATTTTCTCCATTGGAACGATTATTTATTTACACGATGGGGACAAGAAATGGGAAAAATGCATGCCATCTCAAAAAAATTTCACTTGCAAGAAATAGATACACCTTTTGATGATTGGAACCAAGGCGAAATTTATCATCGTGATCTTTCCACAGCACCCAAGTTGGTACAAGATCGATGGATTGAACTGCGAGAAAAAGCAAGCAACCTCCCAAAAAACAAAAAAACGTATGGTCTCATTCATAACGAGTTTAGCAATCGTAATTTCCTTCTCAACAAAAAAAGAGAGCTAATCTTATTCGACTTGAACCATGTAAAATACCATTGGTACACATATGATATTGCTGTTGCTCTTTATAATGCCCTGCATTATGTTTCGGAATACGAGAAAAGCTCATTTAAACATGAGTTTTTACATAAATTTATGTTTGGTTACCTCTGTGAAAATGAATTAGACGATGATTGGGAAGATCAGATCAATTTCTTTTTAAAGTTTTATACCAATTTTCGTTATCTTTACCTACATGTATACTTACATAAAGAGAGTGCAAGCGAAGAAAAATTAAAGGAATTCAAGCATCTAGAAAGTATAGTGAACCCAGCAAATAAAAAGCTACTAAAATGAGGAGAGATTGCAACCATGAATAGACAAAAAGTATTTACTGGCTCACCGTGGGAAGCCCTTGTAGGATATTGCCGTGCTATACGTATAGGAAACCGTATCGAAGTAGCAGGTACAACGGCTATGAAAGACGGAAAAGTTGTTGGAGTAGGGAATGCATATGAACAGACAAGGTTTATATTAGTAACCATTGAAGGTGCTCTAAAAGAATTAGGGAGCAGCATGTCTGATGTGGTAAGAACAAGAATGTTTGTGACTGATATTTCTCAATGGGAAGAGATCGGCAAAGCGCACGGGGAATTTTTTAAAGATATACAGCCAGTTGCTAGTATGATTGAGATCAAAGGGTTAATTGACCCAGATTTATTAGTAGAAATAGAAGTAGAGGCTATTGTCCAGACGAAGTAATGGCGATCATACACGGCTACTATTTTCAAAATTGAAATCAAATCGAGTTCGGGCAGTTCGTTAGATACGAACTGCCCTTTATCAGAACCTGACCAAAGAGTCGGAGTTTACTCCAAAGAACTCTCTAGCGACATGAAGCATAGCCTCTCTTGATACACCATTTCCGATGTAACGTGGACTGACCTTTCCTCCGAATGTGAAATGGATCACTTGGGAAGTGGTCGTCGCACAGCTATGCACTTCACTCTTGATCCAATTCCGTTCTCCCCTATTCCCCGTTCCTGCATTTAGCAGGTCAGAAATCGCTTTGGTGGAAACAAGTCAAGATTACCTCTGGCCTACGATAACCCGCAGTTTTCCTTCATTCATTAGCTCCCTCTGTCTATCATTTTAAAATAATAAAAAAAATGCTTGACGAAAAAGTTCTAATGGTTTAATCTATCGTTGAACGGACGGACCGGTCAAAAAACATTACAAAGGATGAATAACAATGGATTACAACAACATGAAAAAAGGCGACTTATGTTTAGTGACTGGAATAACAGGATACCTAGCTTCTTGGGTTGGGAAATATTTATTACAGGATGGATTTCGTGTCAGAGGTACTATGCGCAACATAAACGATTCGAAAAAGGTAAAAATGATAAAAGAAAATTTACCTGGAATTGAATTAGTAGAAGCAGATTTACAAAAAGAAAAGGGTTGGAAAGAGGCTGTAGAAGGATGCAAATGGGTTTTCCATGTTGCCAGTCCACAAGCGAAAAAAACAGAAAAAAATCTGATTGCAAGTGCAACTCAAGGAACAAAATACGCTTTGCAGGCTTCCTTTCAGTCCAATACCGTAAAAAAGGTAGTAGTTACTAGCTCTGAATCCGCTATTATCTTTGGTCATCCATCCACCAAAACTACCTTTACCGAAAACGATTGGACTAACCCAAAAAATATAAGCGAATATTTTCGCAGTAAAACACTCGCAGAAAAAATTGCTTGGGATATGGTGCAAAACAAAGTACAAAATCCTAACAATGTGAAACTATCTACCATTAATCCAGTTTTCATCTTTGGACCATCTTGTCTACCAAACGTATCGTTTACTCAAGGTTGGATCAAGAAAATTGCCGAAGGAAAAGAACCCATGCAACCAGATATGTCAGCAGATGTTGTAGATGTTCGAGATTGCGCTCGTATGCATATAACGATTATGGACAAAAAGGAAACCAATGGAAATAGACACTTTAGCATAGGAGCAAGAGGAAAATTTGTTGATTTACCTACTGCGATTCGCCATAACTTTTCTCATCTTGGATTTGCTCCATCTTCTAAAGTAATGCCAAAATATATGATGTGGATAGGAAAACTTTTCAGTAAAGAAGCCGCTTCTGCCTATCCATTGACGGGAAAAACGATTAGAAGAGAATCGATCCATACGGATGTATACACTTATCAACACACTAATTTTGATACAATTATTAAAGAAACAGTAGAAGATTTGCTTGCAAAGAATGCGTTGGTAAGTAAGGTATAACACCTTTTTGTCTTTCTATTTCCAATTAACTATAATAGTGTTGAACAAAGTAGCAAAACTCATATAAAGGAATGCATATCATGTCCCCATTAAGTGAAGAGCAATTTAAACAAATTCGGGATAAACGAATAGAACAAATATTGAGTGTTGGACTTAAAATCTTTGCTCGTAAAGGATACATAGGAACGAAATTGTCCACAATTGCTTCAGAAGCAGGGATCAGTAAAGGACTTTTGTATCATTATTACAAATCAAAAGATGAATTTCTCGAAACCTTAATCCACAATGCAATACATGAGTTGGAAAATGGAATTAAGGAAATGTATCAATCACCAGGAACTCCCCTAGAAAAATTAAGAAGCATGATTGAATTCAAGGAAGAGGATCAACTCTATTTTCTGCTCACCCACCAAGTTCTTTTATCTGATGAAGTACCTGATAAACTAAAGAGAATTGCCAAAGAACACTTTTTAAGTTCTCAACTTTTTGATCAAATGGTACCACTTTTTAAGGAAGGACAAGAACTTGGTGAGTTCGCACCCGGTGATCCCAATAAGATAGTGAGTTCTTTTTTTACCGTACTATCTGGATTGATGGCCTTAAACTTAAATAATGACGAAGAATTTATCCAACCAGACCCAAATGTCCTGATACGAATGCTTACAGGCCGCCCTTAATATATTTATTTAGACTGAAATGGGACAAATTATCCGGATTTATTAGTGGAAATAGAAGTAGAGGCCATTGTTGAGTCAGTAATGAAGAATAATACATAGCAACTATCTTCAAAATGGAGATCAAATTAGATTCTGATAAAGGGCAGCTTGTTTCAGACGACTGCCCTTTTTATCGAAAATACTCTTAATTATTCGAATATATTACATGTTTAATGAAAAATATGAATACTTGTATTATTTATGCATGTGCTCTATAATATAAAATAGCAATCCAAGTGTCACGTCGACAAGGAGTACTCGAATGACCAAGGTCCAGTCTTCCCTGAACATCGTCAGCGAGCAGGAGCAGGGCGACAAGCGTACGTTCAGCCTCGCCGCTTCCGACGAACTCAAGGAAGTGATCAACGCACTCACCTCTGAGGAGGCTCCCTCCGAGAGCTGGATCATCCCCTTCAAGACGATGATCGACAACAGCCTGCAGGAAATCCGTCATCCCATGAACAAGCTGACGACGAGCCTCGGGATTTCCGAAGTCCAGGAGCTCCTGGAGCGGGACATGTATGACCGCGACTGTAGGCAGGAGTCGTACTACATCGGTTCCGCGTACGACCAGGCGGTCTGCGACCTGGAGTCCGCGACCCTCAACCTGATTCGTCCCCTGGTCCAGCACGGCCTGAAGGACACTCCGCTGTTCGAGGCCCTTCGGAAGATGCACCCCGGTACCACGGAGAAGATCGTCGCGGAGTTCGAGTCGCAGCCTGAGGCGTGACGCAATCCCGTGGGGTGAGTGGATCTGAAGATCCGCACACTTCACGGGGCGCGACAATTATCGATTATGTTTATATAGAGGAAGGAGAAAGAACCATCCGTATAGATGGTTCTTTTCTTATTTTGGATAGGATATAAAACTCACCATAAATAAAAGCTACAATAATCGTAAAAACTGCTCTTACTCTTTCGATCTATTTTTTATTTTGTTCTTGAACATGAACAATAGGATTTATAACTAGCCTCAATAACCAATCCACTTCTGGCAATGATTCGTCTTCTATATCCAAACTTAATGTCATCAATCCAGATAACACTTTTATATAACAGGAAGCTAATTCACTAGGTTCTCCTGATATAAATTCCCCAGTTTGTTGTCCTTTCTCAATCAGAGGAATCAATTGTTCAGCGTATCTTCTATTCGAATAGTTTTGAATCAACTGTCTCGCTTGTTCTGGTATACAATCCCCAGTACGAGCTTGGTGAACTAACAAAAACCCATCTTGATTTTCTTTATCAAGAATATGTTTACTCAATGTCCGTAATTTTTCCAATGGAGACCCCGGAAATTGATACACAAGCTGGAAAACCTCCATCGATCCATCTATCGCTTGTTCAACAAGCGTGATAAAAAGTTCGTCCTTTGATTTGAAGTATTTATATAACAAACCTTCACTTAAACCTGCTTCCGTGGCAATCATATTGGTTTTTGCACCAATAAAACCTCGACGTGCAAAGACTTTTAAAGCTGCATTCATAATTTGCTCTTTACGATTATCACGAATCTGCTTCAATTGTTCTGCCCTTAATGGTGACATACAACATTGCTCCTTGTCTCATACTAGCGCTGTGGGGAAAGCTCAATAAAATTCGCTCTAGAGAAAGATGGTATCCGTTCTTCTAATTGTAAATCTGTAAATTGACCCGTTCCTTGTGTTTGTTCATTATACCACTGCCTATCCTTAGTTGAGGCACTTGCCATAACACTAGCAATCATTTCCGGATTGAACAATACACGTGGTGAGAATAATAAAGTGTTTACTGCCCAATACATTCCATATTGTTTCAGATTTTGCTGGACAGTTGCATGCTTGAGATATATTTCAAGATATTTGCTAGCAAAATCAATTCCTTTTAAAGGCTGTCCTACATATTCAACCCCAGTCCAAGCCAAATCAGCCGCACAATTCAACCACCATCCTGGTTCAATAGCATCTTGGATTCTCTTGAGCGCATATTGTTCGAAGTTGGATACTGGCTGTTTCTTTTGTTCTTGCAAGCATTTTTCCAACATCTCCGCTTCAACAGAAGCCATTGTTATTCCTTGACCAAAAATCGGATCAACATTACAAAAAGCATCTCCTAAAACTAACAACCCAGCTGGCCATCTTTCCATTTGTTCGAAACGTTGACGAATCAATTCTGGAACTCGAAATCCTCGAGGAGCAGTGATTGGTTCAAGCTCTTGTATTACCTCTGCAATGAGCGGATTGGAGAGTCGAGCAGCTTCTTGCAAATATTCATCCGGTTTCGTAGATGGATACCGACCACCTAAACCATACAGCAATACTTCGGCAACATCATTTTCAATGGTAGATAGAACACCAGTAAACGTCTCCGTTGAAGGATGACCAGCTATACGAATAACATCCCATTTTTCAGCTAAATGTGCTGGAATCCGAAAGCGACGGGTGCTATAAGCAAGAGCGACTTTTAGTCGATCAGGTGTTGGAACTTCATAGCCAAACTGTTGTAACCATGGCACTAGTTTGGATCCACGACCACTGATGTCAAACACCATGTCTGCTGTCAGCGTTTTTTCTTGTTTTAATGTGCGGTCTCGTAAATGGACACCTGTGACAGTAGTATGATCAGCAGTTGTTTGCAATCCTATTACATCATGTTTTACTAAAAAACGAACATTAGATATTTTCTTGACATATTCCCGTATGGTCCATTCCATCAATGCACGACTACATGCAGTATCTTTCCTAGGGTTTGGACCAATAGTTATCTTTCCATATTGATTGATTTGGCAAACATACTTATTTAATAATTCGGAAGCTCCATTTTCAAGTAAAACATCATTGTATCCCGGAAATAAACGTTCTAAAATAATCTTAAGACGCGGTGTAAAACGATGTGGATGAAACCCTTGTGGTGTACCTACACGATCCATAGGTTTTTCAGGTAACTCATCTCTCTCTATGATGAGAACCTCTGTGAAATACTCAGATAATACACTAGCTGTAAGCAGTCCACCCATGCTTCCTCCAATAATAATTGCTCTCTCTGTATTTCCTTGTGTAAGTGCCAGTTTGTTATTTGTCATATTTTAATCCTCCATTTTACATGTTTTTAATGAGGTAAGTTGAATATTCATTTTTATAGTGAGTTACTCACTCATTATAAACTCAAAAAAATATATCCAGCTAATCCTTAGTTGCAGATTGAGTGGGCGACTCACTTAATGATTAGATAATACACTCTACTCTTTTTTCTGTCAACTCTCTTTTTAAATAAAATTATCCCGGTTCCGAACTAATATAAAACCATAAAAATAAAACCCACATTCCCTTTGTTCCGTTTCAAAAACTAAACCCCTTTCTGTAGGGAAAGGAATTATTCGAGCTAAGTACAATTTAACGATAATATTTTTGCTTGCAAAACTTGTGTCTAACTTAGTTGATTAGCCTCAAGGTAAAAAATCACAATCTTTGTATAATTAGTTTGATGCAAACAAAAAACCCTTCCGAATGGAAAGGATTTGTTGTGGTGGAGCTAAGCGGGATCGAACCGCTGACCTCCTGCTTGCAAGGCAGGCGCTCTCCCAGCTGAGCTATAGCCCCATATAATGGGTATATGGTGGGCCTAAGTGGACTCGAACCACTGACCTCACGCTTATCAGGCGTGCGCTCTAACCAGCTGAGCTATAGGCCCTTAGTTTGCTCATTGTGAAAAAAATTATTCCCTGAAAACCGAAGAGTGAGTAACACGCCTGATTATTTGGTAACCGAATTTGTACCAAAAGGTACTCCATAGAAAGGAGGTGATCCATCCCCNCCTTCCGGTAGGGATACCTTGTTACGACTTCACCCCAATCATCTGTCCCACCTTCGGCAGCTCAGTCCCCTAAGGGTTCTGTCACCGACTTCGGGTGTTACAAACTCTCGTGGTGTGACGGGCGGTGTGTACAAGGCCCGGGAACGTATTCACCGCGGCATGCTGATCCGCGATTACTAGCGATTCCAGCTTCATGT
>NZ_KE386620.1:2147-13060 GCF_000428065.1 Shimazuella kribbensis DSM 45090 | reverse complement strand
ACATGAAGCTGGAATCGCTAGTAATCGCGGATCAGCATGCCGCGGTGAATACGTTCCCGGGCCTTGTACACACCGCCCGTCACACCACGAGAGTTTGTAACACCCGAAGTCGGTGACAGAACCCTTAGGGGACTGAGCTGCCGAAGGTGGGACAGATGATTGGGGTGAAGTCGTAACAAGGTATCCCTACCGGAAGGNGGGGATGGATCACCTCCTTTCTATGGAGTACCTTTTGGTACAAATTCGGTTACCAAATAATCAGGCGTGTTACTCACTCTTCGGTTTTCAGGGAATAATTTTTTTCACAATGAGCAAACTAAGGGCCTATAGCTCAGCTGGTTAGAGCGCACGCCTGATAAGCGTGAGGTCAGTGGTTCGAGTCCACTTAGGCCCACCATATACCCATTATATGGGGCTATAGCTCAGCTGGGAGAGCGCCTGCCTTGCAAGCAGGAGGTCAGCGGTTCGATCCCGCTTAGCTCCACCACAACGAATCCTTTCCTTAGTAGAAAGGGTTTTTTATTTTTTCTAATTCTTTCATAGCGAGTTCATGGTGATGGGATAGTTGGAGACATGTTTCAAATGCAAGCGTAGCTTCTTCCCTTTGGTTTAGTTTCTTATAACATTGTCCAATATGGAACCATGCTTGAAAGCTTCCCACTCCTTTTAAGGTGAGATGATGAAGATTATTTTCCCCCAATGTCAGACAGTGTTGAAACACTTCGATCGCTTCCTTATATTTTTCCTTTCCTAGAAATATCAATCCTTTGTAAAATTGTAGATCAACATAATCCGGATAAAGAGCAATGGCCTTATCAATAGCAGGCCAAGCCCCGTCAAAGTACTTTAATGTAACAAGGATTTCATATTTTAATTTGTATAGAAGGGATGGTGGTGTTTGCTGTTTGTGTATAAATTTTAGGATGGCTTCATTAATATACGGAAAGGCTTTTGTGTGTTCTTGTTCACGATAATATTCACTTGCCAAATGATAATCAATCCAAGGGTCTCGGTTATCTTCTTGTTTCATCATTTCTAATATGTAAGTATTTCGTTTATGCTTGTCTTTCTGTCTCGTGATATTATCCAGATAACCATAATGGTAAACCCTTACGGGTAAGGTAACACAGTGATCGACATCACCTATGACTTCTTGTACATTTAATTGTTCATGGATACGATTTTTAAATCGAAAACCCATATGATTACGAAATAAACGATGATGGTTGATTAAAAAAGCGTGATCTGGATGGGTTGGATATGACCCATAATAGTTAATTAATTGAATATCACCAATATGTATTTTTGTCTCGCTTAGCACATCACGCAGTTTGGCAGCATCCTCTTTCTCCACTTCTTCATCTGCATCAAGCCAAAGAATCCAATCTCCTTTTGCACTTTCGAGACCGTAGTTTCTTGCTGCTGCAAAGTTATTTTCCCAATCATAGTGTAAAACGGTTGCTCCTAACGATTTGCATATTTTTACCGTGTCATCTGTTGATCCAGTATCAACAATAATCATTTCATCCACAACATCCTTCACACTGTTTAGAGATTTACGGATAAACGTTTCTTCATTGCGGACAATCATACAAAGAGAAAGGCGTTTATTTTCTTCCATTTCCTTTTTTCCTCCCTTTTTGTGGTCCTGATTGAAATCGTGTATATCTTCGAGTGATTTTCTTTGATTGTCTGTCCTCATCCAAAGTATGTAGCATAGCTTTTAGCTTTTCTAAAGAATCCAACACATTTTTGGAAGATGGATGATATGTTTTAGACTCTCGAATAAACCAAAGAGCATGCTTAGTAATACATAAATGATAAAGCTGATCCGAAATAAGATTTAATTTTTTCATCAGGAGTTCAGAATGGGAAGATTCTCTTTGACCATAAGCCTTTAATAACGTTTGGTATGCACTGATGAGTTGGTAAATAGCTAAGTTAAATTGTTGATAAGCATCTTTATATAAGGAATGGGTTGGCAATTGTCTCCTATTCAATTTACTCGTCCCCTTCGGAACAGATGTGTGTTTCATGACAATCAAGACAATGAAGGACGTTTTCAAACTTTCGAAGTAATAACCATTCTTTCATCACAATTACATCGAGTAACTTTAGAACGCCATTATTAAATTTATCTATTTCTGTGTTGGTTGGGCATGTTGGAAAATCTAGTTTTTTTCCTACAAATGCTTGTACTTTTTCTGCCTCTGCATTTATCAGATTGGCCAATGCTATCTCTTCCAAAGCAATGGATTCTAATAAATCGATAATTACTTCAGAAAAAGATGGGCGGTTTTTTCCATCCGGTATTTGTGGCATGCTCATAGCCTTTCATTCCTTTCTGAATAACTGTTCCTTTCAAATGATATGTAAAAAGTAAGGAATATAGAATCTTTGAAAACTATTTTTATGGACATACAACCATTTGGGTTGATTAGAATATATGTATTTGTATATTCGTTTTAGAGAGGAAGTGAACTTTTGTCACAAGCGAACATACCTAACATAACACCGATTATTAGTATTACTCCGAAACAGACAGTATCATTGTTGCTGTCATCCATTGCCTTAGAGGAATTAGCGCTTGCTCATTTGATTAATGCAGAAGCAGAAAAAATTCAATTTGTTTTAGGAACATTGGAAACCGATGTCGATGCTCCAGATTGCGTACCAGTTAACGATTTGCTGCTCATCAATGATAGTGTGCGTAGTGTCCTGCAAGATGTAATTAAAAAGGAAATGCTTTTACAATTTAAATTCGATAAAGTGCTGGTTTTGTTAAATGAAATAGAAGAAGATCATTCTCCAACATCATGACCTACCTGTTAAGTTTATAAAAAAAGGAAAAAGGGCCATAAAAAGCCCTTTTCCTCTTTTTATGCTTTGAATGGTAATGTTGGAGTTAAAAAGGGTGTTTTAAATGGTAGATGCATGTTCATTGAAACAGAACCATAAATTGTATGCGATCTTTTTACCCTTGGGTGGAGATTGGTAACTCAAGATACCATACAGCTTTATTAGTGAATCTGCTTAAACAAAGTTGCTGTGTTTACTAGAACTTATTCACAATCTGTAACAACCAATTCAGCATTTCCAAGATTTATGGTTGACGTAAAGAATACATTTCCATTGCTGCCTGTGATCAATAATGCGATACTTTTATTATTTGGTACACCATTTAGTTCTAGTGTGAATGTCGCTGGATTAGGACCAAATAATGCTGAGTTGTTAGTATTTCCTTCGCCTGTTATTGTTACCGTCTGATCTGGACAGGAGGGAACGTTAAAGGTAGTTGCTGTGAATGTGAAAGCAGGTATATTTTGGTTTCCACCAAAGGTAAATAAAAATTCGTTATCTGATGTGCAGGACAAACAGATATGACCGCTGAAATTAACTGATCCGTGTTTGTTTGCTGGCTGAGTCATACCATTAAATACAACCGTTGTGTCGGCTGCTCCTGTACCTCTGCAAATATCAAAGTTATTACCAGCTTGATTCGTTGCCGTACACAAGCACTCTGATGTTGGTTGTGTAGTTATGAGTTGTAAAACATTTTCAAGCTTAAATTGAAGTAACATTTCTTTTTTTATTACATCTTGCAACGTTTTTCGAACTTCTGTGTTGATGGTTACAAGATCTTCGATCGTAACCATCGTAGGATGGAGTGTAGTTCTTGTATCCAAGGTACCTAAAACAAATTGTATTTTCTCCGCTTCTGCGTTCATAATATGGGCTAATGCTAGTTCCTCAAATGCGATGGAACTAAGCAATAGTGTAATGGTATCGTTTGTATTTAGCGAAATCATCGGCGTAATATTAGGGATGGTAGGGAAACTCAAGTGATCACCTCATTTTATTTTGATCTTTATAGTAAATGCAAAGTATAGAAATTTGGATTGGACTTTCTTACTGGTGAAAGGAACTTAAAAAAGTATTTCAATCATAAAAAGGAAACATTCGTTTGGGATTGATTAATGAAACGGATTGCGAATCGTTAGGATAGTGAATGAAAAGTCAAGGTTGGTATTTTGTCTAAACGGATAGGGTCACCATTTATATAGGAGTACACTCCATATCCATTTAATTCTGAATATTGACTTTATTCATTTTCTTATTTTTGAATAAAGTCAACTCTTGTTCTCATATAGTGTTAATGGAGATGGATGGAGATAGGGGGAATTACATGGCAAAGAGGGTCCTAATTGGTAGTCCTGTTTATCAACAACCAGATATCCTAAGAGAGTTTCTCACCTCACTTATGGAATTAGATCAGGAAAATGTAATCGTCGAATACCGCTTTATAGATGACAATGAATCAGAAAAATCCAGCGCACTGCTCACTGAATTCGCTAATAAAAAACAAAAAGCAACTATCGATACATACTCAGGAAAAAAAGAAGCCTATCACTGTGATGAGTACACTCACTATTGGAGAGAAGCTCAAATATGGAAAGTAGCACAGATGAAAGACCAGATCATTCATTATGCTAAGGAAAACAATTTTGATTACCTCCTCTTAATTGACTCTGATCTCATCTTACATCCTTATACACTCAAACAGCTTATTGCTGCAGATAAAGAAATTATCTCCAATATCTTTTGGACGAAGTGGCAACCAAATGCTTCTGAATTACCACAGGTATGGCTTCAAGACGAATATACATTATATGAAAAACGTCGAAATGAGAAGTTATCAGACATGGAGATTGGACAGCGTACCCATGCATTTCTCGAGCAATTACGAAGGCCTGGAGTGTATGAGGTAGGCGGGCTAGGGGCATGTACCTTGATTTCGAAATATGCTCTTACAGCTGGGATAAAATTCGCGGAGATACCAAATCTCTCTTTTTGGGGAGAAGATCGTCACTTTTCGATCCGTGCTGTATCTCTTGGATTCACTCTACATGTGGATACACATTATCCCGCTTATCATATTTATCGACCTTCTGATTTAACAGGATTGCCTGCTTATAAAAGGAGATGTCGTATTTCCATGAATCAAGATGAAGGGATTACCATTAGTCTTTGTATGATTGTCAAAAACGAAGAAGATGTCCTCGGACGATGTTTATCTTCAATCCAGCATATCGTGGATGAAATCATAATTGTAGACACTGGTTCAACAGATCAAACAAAAAAAATAGCAACAAGCTTTTCTGCTAAGATTTATGATTTTAAGTGGATTGATGATTTTTCTGCGGCTCGTAACTATGCTTTTAGCCTTGCCACGAAAGAATATATTTTATGGTTGGATGCAGATGATTACCTTCAAGAACAAGATCAATCAGCTCTATTGCGACTAAAGAAAACACTTGACGCTGAGGTAGATAGTGTCAGTATGCATTACAACCTTGCATTCGATGCTGAAGGAAATGTAACACATAGTTTACGTCGCAATCGTTTAGTTCGAAGAGCTTGTAATTTTCGTTGGATTGGTTTTGTACATGAGTACCTAGAAGTTGGTGGATACATCATGCACAGTGATATTGCTATCTCCCATAAAAAAGATAAAGCATATACAGATCGAAACCTGCAAATTTACCGTAAACATCAAACAACAGAAGAAGAATTTTCGGTTAGAGATTTATATTATTTTGCAAATGAATTACGAGATAATGCCTTCTATGAAGAGTCCATTTTGTATTATGGAAAATTTCTATCTACCAAGCAAGGCTGGATCGAAGATAATATAACTGCTTGTTTGAAGCTTGCTGATTGTTATCATCATCTATGCGAACGAGATCAGGAACAACAAGCTATTTTACGAACATTTCATTTTGACCGGCCAAGGGCAGAAGCTTGTTGCCATCTTGGGTCATTATGTTTAAACCAAGATCAATTAAACTTGGCTGTATTCTGGTATGAATTGGCTACCCAGTTAGAAAAACCATCTCAAATAATGGGATCCCTTGATCACGCCTCTTGGTCATGGCTTCCTCATTTGCAGTTATGTCTTTGTTATGACCAATTAGGTAATACAGAGAAGGCCATTTATCATAATGATCTAGCTTATTCCATGAATGCCAATCACCCAAGTATTTTACATAATAAAGAATATTTCGATAAAATGTTGCAAAAGAAAGAATAAAAGGAGTGAATAAATGAAAGTTATCTACCCGCCAACTATTCACTGGGAAGGTAGTCTGGTTTTTCAACGTCCTCAACAATTGATGAAAGCATTTGCGAAAGCAGGGCATAGAGCAGTTTTTATGGAATATGGCCGATATGATGGTACGGTTTATTTTCGCGATGGGGTCGAAATAAGTGATTGTCGATCTATCCTCCCAAAAGCTGAAGAATCAACTGTTTTATGGGTTTCCCATCCTCCATACTACCGTTTTACAGACAGACTGCATGCGGATTTACTCGTTTTTGATTATATTGATGAAGCTGCTGAAGAATTTGCCATTTGGAACAACCAAGATTTGAAAAAAGCGATGGAGGCAGCAGATGTAATCACAGTTGTAAGTCAACGATTGTATGATCTGGTGGCTAAACTTTTTCCTGAAAAACATATTCTGCTTATACCAAATGCTGCTGATTTTGAGCATTTTTGCGATGCAAAAAAGATGCCCATTCCTTCTGATATGCAGCATATACCAAAGCCGATTCTTGGATTTATGGGTTCGATTGCTTCTTGGATCGATGTTTCTATTCTGACAGAGGTAGCAAAGCTTCGTCCTGATTGGTCCATCGTGCTTTTAGGAAATGATTATCTGGGCATAGAAGGTATGATCGCTGATTGTCTCAATGTATTTTTTTTGGGGAGGAAACTTTATCACGAACTGCCACCTTATGTGGGGCAATTTGCAGTTGGTCTGGTGCCATTTCAAGTCCGCGATATGACACATAGTAGTTCACCAATCAAAATGTACGAATATTTAGCAGCAGGAATCCCTGTTATTTCAACTCCTATTCAAGAGGCAATCGAATGCCCTTATGTTGCAACAGGGGCTACAGCAACAGAGTGGATACAAAAAACGGAAGAACTGATGACTCAAAACCCAGATGAACTCCAGTCATTTGCATTTAAAGAATCATGGGAAACAAGAGTGAAACAAGTAGAACCTATCCTTACTGAGTTAGCCAAAGAAAAGCAAATAAAAAAAGTACTCCGACAACAATCTTTTTCCTCCACAACGCCAACTTATTGGGATATCCGCTTTTTAACGGATTGGGAGAATTTAAGCGGCAGAGAACAGACAGCTTTTTTTGCAAATGTAGTAGTAAACCATTTGCCAGAAGAGGTAAGATCTAAAATTGAAAATAATCATTACAGTCTCTGTGATGCGGGTTGTGCGTTAGGTGATGCAGTAAATTTTTATTCCCATGCATTTCCTAATTCATCTATTGAAGGTATTGATTTTTCAACGGAAGCTATCATAAAAGCGAATCGATACTATTCTGATCTTTCGTTTGAAATTCAAAGCATAGAAAATATGACAAAAAACTATGATGTTATTTTTTGCTCCAATGTCTTGGCACTTTATGCTGATCCTATTTCGCCGTTTATTCAAATGGCGAAAAAAGCAAATCATTATATTGTTTTGTTATTACCATTTCAAAATGGTGAAGGGACACAAGAAAATCAATGTGTCTTTACCTTTGATTCATTCCCTCAAAGCCTCAATCAGTTTGAACTTATTTCGTTAGAAGAAATAGATTGTATAAAAATACCACAAGCTTATTGTCAATCCAAACAAATATTAGTGATCTACAAAAGTAACCAAGAGTGATGAAGGGAGTGTTTCTATTTTGCAACAACCGCCACCAAACAGTGAAGAGTATTGGGACTTATTATTCACCCACACATGGGAAGCACGAAAGGGTCGTGATCAAACGATTTTTTTTGCTAATGTTGCACTAGATTTCTTCCCGGATTGGTTTAGGGAAGAACTTCAATCTCTTCCATATAGTATCTGCGATGTAGGTTGTGCTTTAGGTGATGGGGTTGATGTTTTAGCAAAGGCATTTCCCAATACGAGCATTACAGGAGTTGATTTTTCACAAGGAGCAATAGACAAAGCAAAACAATATTATCCTACTTATACATTTTCCGTAGAAGATATCCTTCAAATGACCAACAAATACGATATTATTTTTTCCTCCAACACTTTAGAGCATTTTCATGATCCTTTCCCTATTTTGCGCAAGTTATTACAACAAACCAATAAATATGTGGTTTTACTTCTTCCTTTTCAAGATGATACAGGTACCTATGAGCACTTTTTTCGTTTTGATTATGAACATTTCCCAGAAAAGATGGATAATTTCCGCTTGACCTTTTTAAAAGAAATCGATTGTCATTTGATGGCCAACACTTATTGGAATGCAAAACAGATTTTAGTGATCTATAAAAAGGAGGAGGACGATGAGTGGTAATTCTAAACTAACACTTTCTATGGTAGTAAAAAATGAAGCAGATCGTTATTTGAAAAAAGTGTTAACAAGCCACCGGGCTTATATAGATGAAGCAGTGATAATCGATGATGGAAGTACAGATGGTACGGTTGCTGCTTGCAAAGAAATACTCCATGATATTCCCTTGCATCTCATCGAAAACAAAATCTCTAAGTTTTCCAATGAAATAGTTCTTCGTAAGCAGCAATGGGAAGAAACGATAAAAACAAACCCTGACTGGATTCTCAGTTTAGATGCAGATGAAATGTTGGAAGAAAAATTTGTACATCAAGTCGAGGATATTCTTCAACAAAAGACGTATGACGCCATATACTTCCGATTGTATGATATGTGGGATGATTCACATTATCGTGAAGATGCTTTTTGGAAAGCTCATCAATTTTATCGACCATTTATGATTCGTTATCGATCGGATATGGAGTACAGATGGAAAGAGACAGCCCAGCATTGTGGTCGATTTCCAATTGACGTCTATCATTTTCCCTATTTTTGTCACCCAGCCCGCATCAAGCATTTTGGATGGGCATCATCAGAAGATCGTAAAAAAAAGTACCAACGATATATGGAGCTAGATCCAGAAGGGAAATTTGGTTGGAAAGAACAATATGATTCTATCCTTGATGAGAAACCTCATTTGATACCTTGGGAGGCATAAATTCCATGTTGGTAAAAGATATTGAAAAAGTGATCCAACTATCCATACAAGAAGGTTGGGGCTATGGAGGGATGGCCCTAAGTAATCGGGCGCTTACTCATCTTTGTCGGCGTATGGATACCAGAAATGAGCCTTATCATATTTTGGAGCTTGGTGGGGGCCAGTCCACTTTATTTTGGCGGGAAATACTTGCCTGTGAATTTTTACCTATCCAAGTTACTACTTTGGAACATCATCATGAATGGGCAAATGTATTATCAAAGCAAGTAGAAAACTTCGAACCTATTTGTGTACGATCCCAAACATTGAAGCAAATATCAGATCAAGAATGGGAAGAAATTTTTACTCGACCAGATGAGTCACTAAAACTTTGGAATACATTTGGCAAACCAGTACCTGCTCAAGAATATGACTTATATACCATTCATAATAGTTTTTATGTTGAAGTAGAGGAACTAAACCTGCCAGAGAAATCAATTGACATCATGGTTGTAGATGGTCCTCATGGAAATGGTCGTTCCCTTGCTTATGCCCTATTTCGTAATGTCTTGAAGCCCAATGCATTCCTATTGATTGATGATTTTGATCACTATCCTTTCCTCCAAGATCTAGGGAGAATTTTTTCCTATGAAGAGATTTACAGAGAAATACTAGGTCAAGAAAGATGGGTATTGGTTCAATTAAAAGGATTGAAATAGGGATGTGTGGGATATGAGTAAATTTGATTCGCGATTTTTTGTCCATTCTGATGAGAAAACGGACACTACACTATTAAAACTACCCTTTGATTGGTGGAGTCGCTTTTATGAGTATGAGTGGGCAAGTAAGTTTGTTAACGGAGAAGATATCGTTTTAGATGCAGCATGTGGTGTGTGTCATCCATTTAAATTTTACCTAACGGATCATTGTCGTTCAGTATATGCATGTGATCTAGATCCACGAGTACTGAACTATGATGCTATTTTACAAGATATTACTGCATTTTTTGGATCAGAAATTGCTGCTAATATGGATAAATCTTATTTTGATAAAGTACACTTGTCTCAAGCTAATCTTACCGCATTGCCATATGTCAATGATCAATTTGATAAAGTATTTTGTATCTCTGTTTTAGAACATATGGATCATTCATCCATGTTTGCGGCGTTCCAAGAGTTCTCTCGTGTATTGAAGGATGATGGACTTCTTGTTCTTACTTTTGATTATCCAGATATTCAGTTCCCTATCTTAGAGGAAGCAATAACACAAGCTAGGTTAAAGTTTTATAGTGAAGTATCTTATGAGCTTCCTAAAGATGCACTTTACTCTCGTTTCCATCCCCCTACACTTTACTGTTTTCGCGCGGTTCTTAGAAAAATATAGTGATCTTATTTTAGCCATTATACTAGTACCACTTTCAAAAGTGGTATTTTTACTATTTCATTTTGTTTATTATTACTTGTCTATTTCTATTTAGATCAGTATCTATTCACATATTTGTGAATAGAATGTATATGTATGTCTGCGTAAAAAATGGAATTCGTACGGATGTCTGCATTAAAGTATTTATTGACAAGATACTTGTCAAAAAAGGGAAAGGAGATATTTGCTTGGCATATAAATGGAACATTTTTAAAAGAACAGATGCAATAGGAGTAATAGATTCTGCAGATATAATTGTACTGCAAGAAACGGGAGCCACTGGAGTGACAGGTGCAACTGGTGAAACGGGAGCCACTGGTGAAACTGGGGCAACTGGAGCCACTGGATCAACTGGGGCCACAGGAGAAACGGGAGCCGTCGGATCAACCGGAGCAACAGGTGTGATTGGAGAAACAGGAGCCACAGGAGAAAC
>NZ_KE386620.1:0-1444 GCF_000428065.1 Shimazuella kribbensis DSM 45090 | reverse complement strand
CGGATCAACCGGATCAACCGGAGCCACAGGAGAAACAGGAGCCGAAGGATCACCTGGAGCCACGGGAGAAACGGGAGCCGTCGGATCACCTGGAGCGACTGGAGCCATGGGAGAAACAGGAGCCGTCGGATCACCTGGAGCGACTGGAGCCACGGGAGAAACAGGAGCCGAAGGATCAACCGGAGCCACTGGAGCCACTGGGTTAACCGGTCCAACAGGACTTCAGGGTCCGACAGGAGTTATTGGTGAAACCGGAGGCGGAGCAACTGGACCAACCGGTCCGACCGGTCCAACAGGCCCTCAAGGCCCAGCAGGAACCATTGGTGTAACAGGCAGAACAGGATCAACCGGAGCAACTGGTCCAACCGGTCCTACCGGTCCAACAGGCCCTCAAGGACCAGCAGGAACCATTGGTGCAACAGGCAGAACAGGATCGACCGGAGCAACTGGTCCAACCGGTCCAACAGGATTTCAAGGCCCAGCTGGTGTAACTGGAGCCACCGGAGCGACGGGTATAACAGGATCAACCGGCCCGACTGGACTTCAGGGCCCAACAGGACCTTCTCTAACAAATAGCAATGCAATGATCGTAAATCCTGCAAGTCAGATAGTTCCTAATAACACAGCTATTCCATTGAGCACCAATCTAGTCATTAATGGATCATCTATCTCGCATATTCCTGGTACCGCACAGATACAACTTGCACCTGGCCAGACTTATCTGGCAATTTATGAAACAGCGGTATCCACACTTCCTGGTATTGCTGCTCAAGTAGTATTTCAATTATCGGGAATTCCAATTACAGGTTCAGAGTCAGTTAATTCATCTTCAACAATTGGATTGGGTGTTGGACTTAACTCTCAAGCGATATTTAATACACCACTTATAGGCATCAGTATTTTGACTTTGGTCAATATTAGTGGAGCACCAGCTACTTTCAGTGGTACAAATATTACGATTACTCGTTTATCCTAGTTTTGACGTGAATTTTCTGTTATATAAACAACGGATTACTAGATATTGATACCACTTTCTTTAGTGGTATTTTTTGTACTATGCTGGTTTCTATTTTAAATAGCTTTTCATTTTGTACAGAATATTTATTAACTTAAAGTGTCCTCCTCATTCGGTAATGCGTATAATGTTTTGTGTTTTTTTAGAAAAGATAATGATTTATTAATTTATAAAGAAAGGAGCAGCACTGTTGCAAAATATATGTAAAAATAGCGGAATTGCAATAATTGATAAAGACAGCATTACAATTATGCAGATCACTGGTCCAACTGGACCTACTGGTGCAACAGGGCCAACTGGATCGACGGGATCAACCGGAGCAAGAGGAATAACAGGTCCAGCAGGAACCACTGGTCCAACCGGAGCAAGAGGGATAACAGGTGTAACTGGTCCAGCAGGAACCACTGGTCCAACCGGAGCAAGAGGGAT
>NZ_ATZF01000031.1 GCF_000428065.1 Shimazuella kribbensis DSM 45090 | reverse complement strand
TGGCGAAAGGCTGGTACGGAGCCGTGTGAGCCGGACGCCCAGTGGGGTCACCACCGTTGGCGAAGGGCTGGTGCGGAGTCGCGAGAGCCGGACGCCCAGTGGGGTCACCACCGTTGGCGAAGGGCTGGTACGGAGCCGCGTGAGTCAGACGCCCAGTGGGATCACCACCGTTGGCGAAGGACTGGTGCGGAGCCGTGTGAGCCGGACGCCCAGTGGAATCACCACCGTTGGCGAAGGACTGGTGCGGAGCCGTGTGAGCCGGACGCTGGGCGGGGTTGCCGCCGTGCATGAAGGAGTTGGGCAAGGAAGCGGGACCACTGTACCGTTCCCACCCATAGAACCGACCGATTTCAGAGTATCCCTTCCGCAACTCATCGCGGAAGGATTCCTTGTATTCGGGGAGGTATTTCACTCCCTCCACCATGACAAGGAGAGTCTTGAGGTTCCTCTGTTCTTCGGACCCATGGGGGGCCTGCGACGCGGCTTGCTTGAGTGCGAGGATGGCCTGGTTCAAGGCATCCTCGTACGGCATGTCCTGCGGAGGCTCGGCGTACTGTCCGTTCTTGAAGCCCTTGTCATTCCCCTTCTTGAAGAAGATTCGCGAGAACAAGCTCACGTTGATGATCAGCAGTACGAGCCAAAGCCCGATGACCTGCCCGTTGAAGGTGATGTTCACCGTTTCCCTCTCGGGTAGATTCCAGTGTGTTGTTTCTTACCCCTATTCTACCAAGAAAGATTTACCAAGGAAATTAGCTTTTTCTCACTAAAGGAAAAAAATTATTCCCAATGATTGGAGATGTGAAAGCAGATATTCAAATGTGCTACAATCAAAAGCGAAGCAAGGGAGTGTGCTTATACATATGACATTAAAAAAATTGTTTTTTTGGATTGTCTCTACGCTGCTTGTTGGAGCTGTATTGTCCATTGTTTTTGGATATGGAATCGGAGCGATCACAGGTACGGATTTTGGGGCGTTTACGCAAATTTTATTGACAGGTCTAACGTTTGCAGCCGTTGCTGAGCTTGGATTTTTCTCCTATCTCGTGTTCAATTGGCTGGCAAAGGGCTTTTTACGCAATCCCAAACTTTTTTCTTCTATCCAAATTTTTTTGATCCTCATTTTACTGGCAAACTTGGTTTATTTAAACATCAGTAAGTTTGCTGGTTCGTCTTTATTCACTCACTTATTTGTGCCAGTTCTCATCCTTGTAGTGTCACTCGTAGTGGCTTGGTGGAAATCGGCCAGAAGCGTCCAGCAAGCATTTGTACCGACGTTATTTTTTATGGTAGTAGGTACGACTTTGGAGTCGATCCCATCGATCAATTCCAAAGCGGGTGAAGTACCATTGCCATTTGTTGTGTTTACCGTGCTTATCTTGCTCGCATGCAATAGCTACCAGATACTTCAGCTCTCATGGCTGGTAAAACGTTCACAAAAAGATAACTAATCTGTTAGAAAGAGGTTCTTATTCCACACAACCTCTTTTTTTGTTGCCATTATAATGGGGAAGATGAGTAGAATTTTCCTCAAAGAGGCGATGGATGATGACAAATAGAAATGCTTTATTAGTTGGCAGCTTGCCTTTTCTACATGAGAAAGATGCAATGACCAAAGCGATCCAAATCCTTGGTGACTCCTTATTTGCTCTTCCAGATGGGGAAATCGGGGAAAAATCAGAGGCATATCCAAATGGCAATCGTTCCGCTTGGATCATGTCCATCATTGATAGTTGCAAAGAAGACAAAGAAAATTGGGATACGATTGATATAGGAGAGCGGAGCGAAAGCGGTTTTCCGAGTGACTATAAACATGTGACCAAATTACGAGCAAAGCATAGAGCAAGTGATATCGATCCTTATCTCAATTTTGGATATTTGGATGCTTTTAAACAAAGTTATCCCATTTTCCAAGAGCTTCGAGAAAAATATAATATAAGTGATGTGAAATTTCAGGTGGGTATTCCTACCGGATTGGCCATTGGATTTTTCATGCTTGGTCGGTTGGATGCGTTTCGTTACCAAGAAGCTTTTAATCGACGTCTCGCTTATGAAGTAAACGAGATTGTCAAAATCGCCGGTGATGATGTAGTGATCCAAATCGAGGGATCAGCAGAAGTCGCTCTTGCCGAACAACTACCCAAAGTACTGGTAAAAGTAGCAGTAAACAGTTTGCTGGGGTTGGTTGAAAAATTAGATCCAACTGTGAATATCGGTTTGCATTTATGTTGGGGTGACTTGAACAATAAGGCACTAACCCATGCAAAAACTCTGGATAAGATGGTCTATTTGACCAACAAGCTCCTGCAAAAATGGCCAACCCATTATAAGTTAGCTTATATTCATTTCCCTTTGGCCGAAGCATATGTTCCCCCGACTCTTGATGAACATTACTACAAGCCATTAAAATATGTCCATCTGCCTGAAGATGTACGATTTGTAGCTGGTTTTATTCATGAAGGAAGAAACCTCGAAGAGCTAAGCAAGATACTAAAAATACTGGATACGACACGAGGGCAAAAAGTGGATATCGCATGTTCCTGTGGGCTTGGACGAAGAAGTCCAGAAGTAGCAACGTATTTGTTAGAAATGACCAAGCTATTGTTGGAGACAAAAGATGAAAATGCCTTATAACATACAAAAGTAGACATTTCCCTATTCGAAATGCCTACTTCTTTTATGAAACGAGATCCTATTCGACTGATTTTTGTTTTACATCTGATCCAGCTAATAATTCAGAGACGGTCACAAAATCATAGCCTTTCGCCCGTAATTGATCGATGATTTGGGGGAGGGCTTCTTTTGTTTGGCGACAAGAGTCACTTGCATGCAACAAAATAATATCTCCTGGATGTGCTTTGGTGACAACGCGATTGACGATCTGTGATACACCTGGATTCATCCAGTCTCTTGAATCGGTATCCCATTGAATGGATTTATAGCCCATCTGATCCGCGATCTTCAACACCCGTTTATCAAAGTCTCCATTCGGATAGCGAATGAGATTAATCTGTTTCAGTCCCGTTACTTTCTTTAAAATGCTATCTGCCTTTGTTATTTGGGTACGGATTTGTTCATCGGATAAGGTGCTATAGTTTTCATGTTTATGTCCATGACTTCCAATCTCATATTTGGCATCAACGATACGTTTTACAATATCAGGATGTCCTTCTGACCAAGGAGAGGAGAGGAAAAAAGTGGCTTTCTTGAGTCCTTTTTGCTCCAGTACATCAAGGATCGGACCTGTTCGCTCTTCCCCCCAACTGATATCAAAAGTGAGTGCCACCACTTTTTTATCGGTCTTTACACTATAAATTGCAGAAGGACCTCCATCATCTAATGGGAGAAATACATCAACGTTCTGTCGCTCGGCATAGACGATTCCTGCTGCAAAAATGATACCCAATGCTAAAAGGCTTACTTTTTTTAGTTGTTTTGCTGATAGTATCCAGAAAAAGTTCATTTTTCATTGACCTCCATCCGTTTGTCCTATTTTCATCGTATGGGAGGTATGGACAACTTATGTCTGTTTTGTTGAAATGATAAAGCAATAAATTTACTATTGTATTTATAAAGAAAGACATAGGTATTTAGCATAGGAGAGTAGAACATGACACCTCATACTTTTTTACAAGGCTTAAGAGCAGGAATACCTATCGCTATTGGATATGTACCGATTGCAATCGCGTTTGGTTTATTAGCAAAATCGGTAGGAGTTCCAGACCAGATCACCATTTTATTGTCTTTATTTGTATTTGCTGGTGCGAGTCAATTTATGGCTGTACAAATGGCGACGAGTGGTGTATTTGTATCAGAAATTATTTTTACTACTTTTATTTTAAATTTACGCCATTTTCTCATGACCGCTTCTCTCGGACAGCGACTGGAGCCCACATCAACTCCTTGGCGTTTTTTACTGGCGTATGGGGTGACAGATGAAACCTTTTCGGTTGCATCTCTTCAGAAATCACATGTATTGGGGAAGAGTTATATTCTCGGTTTAAATTTACTGGCTTATAGCTTTTGGAATATCGGGACATGGGTAGGATTGTTTTTATCCAGCAGTATTCCATCCTCGATCCAACAGAGCATGGGTATAGCTCTGTATGCGATGTTTATTGGCTTGCTGATGCCATCTATTCGTGGGTCCTCCAAAGTTTTGCTTGTTGTGGTTGCGGCAGTCATCGTGCAAGTATTACTGTCATCGATGGGATGGTTGTCCAATGGATGGAGGATCATCATAGCGACCATCTGTGGCGCAGCAGTAGGGGCACTGCTATTTAGAGAGGAGGAATCTCCTCATGAATAGCAACCTTTATCTCATGGTGATTGGGATGTGTTTGGTTACCTATATCCCAAGATTGCTGCCGCTTTTGTTTATGCAACAGATCAAATTACCTGCTTTTTTGGAGCGTTTCTTACGGTTTATTCCTTTTGCAGCACTAGGTTCGTTGGTTTTTCCGCAAGTATTTTTCTCTGCTGGAGTTGAAAATTGGTTTCCAGCCACGATTGCTACCATTGTCTGTATGGTGCTAGCTTGGTTTCGGATCAATGTGGTTATTGTTGTATTGGCAGGGATCGCAGTGACATTTTTCGTAACAAAAGCCCCTCTACCATGGTGAGTAGAGAGGCTTTTTTATTGTTACAAGAGTTCTTCGATTTTATCGGTCATTTTTTCTGGTTCTGTATTTGGAGCAAACCGTTTTACTACTTTGCCGTCACGATCAACGAGGAATTTGGTAAAGTTCCATTTGATAGCTCCGCCCAAAATACCTGATGCCTCTTTTGTGAGGTGTTTATATAGCGGATGAGCGTTTGAGCCGTTTACATCGATTTTAGCAAACACAGGGAAATGAACCCCATAGTTCACTTGGCAAAAATCTTGAATTTCTTTGTTTGATCCAGGTTCTTGTCCAAGAAATTGGTTACAAGGGAAACCAAGAATTTCGAAACCTTGATCTTTGTATTTTTCATACAGCTCTTGTAGCCCCTTGTATTGGGGAGTGAAACCACATTTGCTGGCAACATTGACGATGAGTAAAACTTTGCCTTTGTAATCGGCAAGTGATTTATCATCCTCATTTGCTGCGGTTACATGGATATCGTATAGGCTCATGAGTATGTAGTCTCCTTTGGAAATAACTAACTCTAGTTTAGCAGATAGAGGAGTACAAAGAAAACAAAGTTAGTTGATATTCGTCTTGCCTTTGACCATGTTTGGATTATAATTAGATTAGTTGTTGCAAGCAGAGAAAGGCTCAACATGGGAAGTCAGGATGAGCTCACTGGTAAGAAGTTCGGTGAGCACTGGAGTGGCATGGATGATGATCCTGCCATCGACTCTCGCAAACAGGCTTTCATGACACTCGTAATTCTCATCGCGTTCACAGCTCGCTTCGCACAGCCGGAAGGTGATGAGCAGGAGGGGGAAGAAACCCCTGCCCCGTACGACGAATCATCTTCTGGACGTAGCTCCTGATCACTAGGAGCACAACTGGCTCGGCATCTCTCCGGAGACGCCGAGCCAGCCACATGTATAAATGAAATTTACCCTGATTTCTTAGAGAGCAGGGTGTTTGGTGTCTTTTGGTACCAGTAACCCTCATGCTATAATAGCGATCAGGAGTGATGTAGTATGGGTACAAAAGGAACAAAAGTGGTCGCTCGGAATAAAAAAGCGACACATGATTATCATATTGAAGAAACATTTGAAGCTGGGATTGTACTTACCGGAACCGAAATCAAATCGATTCGCCAAGGACGAGTAAATCTGCAAGATGCTTATGCACGGGTCAATCAAGGGGAAATATATGTGGTTGGAATGCATATTAGCCCATTTGAACAAGGCAATCGTTACAATGTAGATCCAACTCGTACCCGAAAATTGCTGATGCATAAAAAAGAGATCAACAAATTGATCGGTCAGATCAAGATCAAAGGACTTACCTTGATCCCTCTTGATCTTCATTTACGAGATGGCTTTGCCAAGCTTCAATTGGCCTTAGGTAAAGGGAAAAAGCAGTATGATAAACGAGCATCTGCTGCCAAACGAGATTCAGACCGCATGATTGAAAGAAAGCTAAAAGAACAAAACCGCTAAACCTATACAAATAAGAGTAATCGTGTTATAATCATAAGTCGTTATTGCTCTTTTTGATATGGGGGCGTTTTTGGGATTCGACGGGGATGATTGTCCCACGAGGAGCGAGCCGAGGGGCTGCGTATCTCGCTAAATACGCGGACGCCAATAATAACTGGCAAAAACAATAATGTTGCTCTAGCTGCCTAATAGTGTAGCTAGGATCCACTTCTCCATCGCCTATGTGGAGCTGTTGGGTCTCAAACTTTAGTAGGCTAGCCGTTCGATAGGCCACGATCGAATCGGCGAATCTGAGTGGCTGGTCTAATGAGTAGCCTGTCGCTGGGCGACTTGTTAGACGAGATCCAAATCAGTGACTGCGCTCGGAGTGCCTCGTGGGGTGGTGTCTTCGGACAGCGGTTCAACTCCGCTCGCCTCCACCATAACCAAAGAAACCATAACCTGATGTCAGGTTATGGTTTCTTTATTTATATAAGTTTTGTAGGGATTTTTCGAAAGAACATCGGGATGTAGTCCTAAAACCACGCACCCCCGCTGGACATCAGTCCTGCGGGGGTGCCTGTCAGCTCAGATCACTCAACGTTCGATGATCTCGTTGAGAGTGGCGGTCAGCTTGAGCTTGGCGTTCTCGACCGTCTTTCCCTCGATGGTGAAGATCGACGTGACCTTGCCGGTGGCAAGGTCACGCACCTCGAAAGAGGTGTCGAAGAACGACCAGGGGTAGACCTCCCGGTCATCCCGCTCCTGCATCTTCACGAACAGATCCCGCTTCTTGCGGGCGTTTTCTCCATGAGGACGCTTCATCTCGTCGTTCCAGACCTGTCGGTTCTGGTAGATGGTCACGAGCCGACCGAGGTCGATGTCCTCGATGACACCCTTGAGGTGGAAGATCTTGGCGGTTGCTCGACCGAAGGCTTCACTGTAGACATCGTGCGGCGCCATCGGGTCGAGGTTGAGTACCTGCTCCCAGCCCGTCTTGTTGACGAAGCGGGTGCCGATGATCTCCCCTGTGATGACGATGCGCTCGGCTTCAGCGAGACCCTCGAGCCGCTCGACGGTCAACTCCTTCAGAGCCTTGGCTCGGGCGTCGCGGCTGATGTTGATTGCCGCGATGTTGTGCCCATTGGCCTCTCCGTCGATCTGGTCACAGCGGACCAGACCATGGCGGGCGTTGACCTGTGCCGACTCGCCGATGATCGGCGTGTGGATGGATCGAGCGTTTGCCATGCCGTAGATGCCTTCGGTTGCCCTGAGGTCGCTGAAAGCGTCCACGAAGGCATTCCTGTGGATGACACCGACGGTGGCACTCGTTCCTGCGTTGGCCCACCCCCTCACGACCTCGATGTTGAGCGTTTTGTGAGCGATGGCCCTACCACCCTGCTCCAGAACCGAGAGAGTGATGTGGTCTCCATCTACCCGCCCAAAGGCGGTTCCACCGATGACGCGGGGAGCATTGACGGCGCTGCCCTTGTGGCTCGTGCCGAAGTTCACTTCCTCCTCGCCCCGGGCGTAGCCCTCAACGAGTTCGACGGTGAACTTGTCACCATGACACATGACGGGGTACGGGCAGTGGGGCAGAGTCGCTCCACTGTTGATCGGAATCTGGACCTCGCGACGGGAGAGGTGGTCATACTTGCGGGTCTGCTCGGACATGTCACTCCTATGAGACTCGTGCTAGATGATTGCTGACAGTTGTTTGAAAACCCGCTCCATCGAAACGATGAAAAAGGCTATTCTACCATCTATTAGATCAAAAATTTAAAATTTAATCAATATATATAGTAATTTGTAATAAATATCGAATCCTTGAAACAAAGTTTCTTGCCATTAATCAACTGATATTTAAAACAAAAAAAGTAGAATTATTCCATTTGTTTGCCGAACTGATGGAGAAACTTCATTTTTTCTCCTGATTTTTTTTGTTATGATAGATTTACCAGTGAGAGTTACATAGGGAAGCGAATTATCAAAAAGTAGGTGATGAACACAGATGGATCCAATACGTGAACGTGTGATTCGTCTTTTTCAATATCTGAAAGAGACGAAAAATCTGCAAGAAAAAATAGTTCGAACTGTTGATGAATACGAAACTGTCTGGTGGCAATCGGATTTGATTGGCATGGATGGTGTAGATATTTATGATATTTATAGCAATGATGAGGTCTGGATGAGTGTGGAAAGGCCGCATCTTCAAGAAGCTCCCATACCTCCTGATAAGCTGATTGATTGGATCAGTGATTGGAAACAACCAGATAAAAAACCTAAGCCGATTGCAAGTAAAGGAAAAAAAGAGTTTCAAAAAGATACAGAACGAGTGGAACTATTCGAAGAATGGTTCAATAAGGAATGGAAACCTTGGGCGCAGGAGGTAGCGGCAAAATACAAAGTTAAAAAAGTATATGATGAATTGTTCTCCCTCTACAATCGATTACAAGTAGAAGGCGATAGTATTGAAATCGTTTGGGGACATGGATTGCTTCGTTGGGAGATTGGCGACGTACATATTTCCCGACACTTAATCGCTACGCCAATGGAGTTGCATTTCTATCCTGAAAAAGGGGAGTTCCGTCTTACCTCTACTTCCAAAGGAAACTATATGGAGACAGATATGCTCACTTCTACGTCATTTACACACATCAATCAAATCCATGATCTTGTCGCAGAACAAGGTGGATTATTTACTCCACGTCAGGAAGAGGAAGTATCTCCTATTCTTCAGCGTGTGGTGCATGTGATCAGCCCGGATGGTCGATACTCCTCTCAACTGGATCATGTGAAAACAGCAACAGATCGACCTTTTGTTTCCTATAGCCCTGCGGTTTTCATTCGTCGCAAAGGAGCAATGACATGGGATCAAGAGCTTAGTGATGTAATTGATCGTCTACAAGAAGGGTATCCTATCTCTCGTGTGTTATCTCGACTGGTCTGGTTGGAAGAGGAAGATATCTTTACATTTGAGAGAGAACAGGAAGAAGATGATCTACTAAGTCCGCATCTACTTTTCCCTTTGCCAGCCAATCAACAACAAAAAGAGATTGTAGAAAAGCTAAATCACCAAGACGGAGTTGTTGTTCAAGGGCCTCCAGGAACAGGAAAGAGTCATACGATAGCCAATCTCATCTGTCATCTGCTCGCACAAGGAAAGCGCGTGTTAGTTACGAGTGAAAAAGAGAGAGTACTGGATGTTTTGCGTGGCAAGATCCCCGAAGAGATTCGATCGCTTTGTGTTAGTTTTCTTGGCGGAGATGCAAAAAGTGTCAAAGAACTTGAGAATTCGATTCGCTCCATTTCAGAACAACTGTCTACCAAACAACTATCTGAGTTAGAACAAAACATTAACGAATACAATAAAGAATTATTGGAAGTAAGAAACAGCATCAATGATATTGAAGAACAAATGTCCAAAATCGCCATGATGGATAGTGAAACAAAAGAGATTGATGGAGAAAAATGGACGCCATTGTCTGCTGCAAAGTGGTTGCACCAAAACCAAGAGCATAATTGGTTGCCAGACTCCATCAAGCCGGATGTTCCTTTGCCGATGAGCGGAAAAGAAGTGGAGGACCTAGTAGAAGGCCTTTCTCATTTTCAAGCAAAAGATCGTGCTTCCTTGGCAAGTGCTCGTCCAGCACTAGATCAATTAATCAATCCCCAAACTTTCGCGGCTTTGATGCAAGAATTGCAGATTATCGAACAAAATGTGGAACAAAATCGGGTCTTTTTCCAAGAATGGGATATCTCTGGTTCTATATCTCATCTGCTTCTTCCAGCTAAAAAGGTAGTAGAAGATGCTATCCTTGAACTGCAAGAGGTCTATCGTGATGCTTGGCAAACCTCGATTCTTCAACAAACAAAAGAAGAGCATGATTGGGTAGAGTTAATCGAAGAATTTCGGGAAAGACTCAGCTGGATTAGTGCCTACGACAAAGCGCTACTTGAGTTTGATGTGGAATTACCAAATTCCAAGTCAACAGCAGTCATCAAGCAAGATGTGGCATATGTATTAGAGAGAATGAAACAAATGAAACGAACAGGGAGAGTATTCCGCCAAATAACAGGCAGACAATACTCTTACTTGTTTAAAGATTGCACAATAAATGGGAGACCAGCGAAGGAACGAGAAGATTTTGAGATCATTCAAGATTATATTGAACGCAATGATCTGCGAAATCGTGTTGTATTAAAGTGGAATCGATTGATGGAAGATATAAATGGTCCAATGGTTGAAGCGGCTACACCTAGATTGGTTCATCTATTAACCGATTGCTTGGAGCAAATCGAATACTTATTAGCATGGCCTTCGCGAGTGGAACAACAACTCAATCCAATCGTTATGAATCTAGGGGTACCACAAGTAGACTATGTACAAATCGAATGGTATGAAGATTTTCTACATGCGCTCCAAGCTTTGAATGATTATTTCCATTGGGAAAAATTAAATCAAAAGTATAAACAGATTCAGCATATTTTAGTAACAGGCAGAGATGCGGAAAATGCACATCCTTATTGGAATGATTTATTGGTAGCTTTGCAAGAAGCAGATATGGAACGGTGGGATCAACTTTACACTGAATTAGAGCGCTTAGAAAGTTTGCAGACGGTTTATAGTCGTTTCCAAGAAAAATATGAGCAGCTTCGTTCTGTTGCTTCAAAATTAATAGCCAAAATGGAGCAAGAAGAAAAGTATCCATTCGCTCATTTTGCAGAAGCATGGAAATGGAGTCAATTAAAAAATTGGTTGAGTCCATTTGCTCCAACCGACGATTTGGAGCTCCTAGAGAAAGAATTGCACAAAAATCAAGACCGAGAAGCGTTTATCATCCGCCAATTGGTAGCAGATGCAACATGGAAAGAACGTTTAGAGAAAACGACGGAAAAAGAAAAACGTAGCCTTATTTCGTGGTTGCAGTTGATCAAACGAATTGGTACAAGCTCTGATAAACAGCTTGATTTGTATCGCAGAGAAGCAAATGAAGAGCTAAATGTTTGCCGGGGTGCAATTCCAGTATGGATTATGCCTATCCAACGAGTAATTGAAAATATAAAGTTGGATGATGATCGCTTTGATGTAGTGATTGTTGATGAGAGTAGCCAGAGTAATCTCTATGCACTTAGTGCATTGTTGAGAGGGAAAAAAGCTGTGATCGTGGGGGATGACGGTCAGATCATACCTGATAAAGTTGAGTTTGATAACCAATTGAATATGGATTTGATCAAGCGATATTTATACGATGTACCACAATCCGGTCATTTGGACATTTCTACTAGTTTGTACGACACAGCAAATCGGATCATTCATAACAAGGTGATTCTCAAAGAACATTTTCGTAGTGTTCCGGAGATTATTCAATACAGCAATCAATTGAGTTATGACAATGAAATGATTCCGCTTCGCTTGCCAAACTTGCACGAAAATTTCAATCCTCCGATTGTAACGGTGCCGGTAAAAGTGGATAGTCCGAAAGATCATGCAAAAGGCTTAAATGAACCAGAAGCCATTGCGATTGTAGAAGAAGTCTTGCGTTGCTGCAAGGACGAAAGATATGCAAATAAAACTTTTGGTGTTATTTCACTTGCTGGTCACGATCAGGCAAAACTAGTGGAAGATCGTTTGCGTTTGGAATTAGGAGAATTAGAAATGATGCGTCGTCGAATCATTTGTGGTGATCCTTATCGTTTCCAAGGAGATGAGCGAGATATTATTTTCCTATCGCTCGGAGTTCTACCAGGTTCGAAACCTAAAGAACTCACTTCAGAAGCGGATCGAAGGCAGTTTACTGTTGCCACCAGCCGTGCTAGAGATCGAATCTTTTTATTCCATTCGATCGAACTGACAGAGCTATCACCTGATGATATTCGTTTCTCCTTATTGAAATATTGTCAAAATGTCTCATCAGGTCAACATGTGGATCCTGTAGAGAAGGATAAGTTGTTTGCATCACAATTAGAGCAAGACGTATATCAGTTCATTGTCGATAAAGGTTATACCGCTAGTGTAAAAGTTCAAATTGGGATTGGTAAGAGTTTGGACATTGTTATCGAGGGTGACCGTACAAGGCTTGCTATTGAGTGTGATGGGGATAAGACACTTACTATGGAACAATGGAAATTAGAGTTTGAACGTCAGACACTATTAGAGAGAGTGGGATGGCACTTTCATCGAATTCGAGGTAGTTATTTTTATCAGGATCCAACACTGGCTATGCAAGCAGTATGGGAGAAATGTGAGCAACTACAAATTTTCCCTAAACAATCAGCAGATAGCCGAGAGTTGGAAAAAGTATAGTGTTTTGATTGGTGTGATCCGTTTTGGATTGCACCTTTTTTCGTTCCGATAAAAAAGAAGATATATAAGAATCGTAAAGAAACACGCGACGACTGGTTCACATGTAGCCTGAGCTATGTAAACCAGTCGTCTTTTTCCTGCTAACAGGAATGCACATTCACTGACCTTCTGGTTGTCGACATAGAGAGATCGGTTTTCTTCTCGGTTCCTATGGGGACCTTTCGGTTTGGAGGGATGACTGTGCTTTACATTTAGTTCAAAAAATAATATCAAGAAAAGCATTAACATTGTTTAGAGCAGTATAGGATAAAGGATAAAATTTAATGCTCATGTAAGGGGTAAAATAAAAAAGTTATACTTTTTTTATGAAAGAGAAAAAAGTTGTTGACGTAGTGTAGTAGAGCATGTTATATTATTTCTTGTCGCCGCGACAGTGCGGATGACGCAAGAAAAAAGAAGTTGTTCCTTGAAAACTGAAGAGTGAGATCACAAACCTGTTAATTTTTTTAACAAGCTAGCAATAGCAAATGAGCAAGACAAGCTTTCTAACATGGAGAGTTTGATCCTGGCTCAGGACGAACGCTGGCGGCGTGCCTAATACATGCAAGTCGAGCGAGGAACTTCGGTTCCTAGCGGCGAACGGGTGAGTAACACGTGGGCAACCTGCCCTCAAGCCTGGGATAACTCCGGGAAACCGGGGCTAACACCAGATAATCTTTTCTTTCGCATGAAAGAGAA
>NZ_ATZF01000030.1 GCF_000428065.1 Shimazuella kribbensis DSM 45090 | reverse complement strand
GTTCGTGATAAATTGAAAAAATGGCTCCTAAAAAAAGAAGAGACATTAATAAGTGCAATTATCTTTCCGACTTTCCTTTTCGTTAACCATCTCATTATGGATCTTTCCCCTGCGTTACCCTGGTACTTTCAATTTCCTCTGGCTCTCTTTGTATGCTTTTGTATTCTTATTGTCCTGCTTATTACGATTCCTCAATTAGAGAAGAAGAAGGTTGCCAATTGGCTCTTTATCGTAAGTATTCTCATTGCTCTTATCCTTTTGTTTGGGTTTAAATTAATCCTTGTTTCGTTTGGTGTAATAACGTAGGGAGGGGGAGATGATCAAAACACTTGCAGCAAATAAAACCCCGATTAAAGATATTACTGAAATGATGGAGATCTCCTGTACCACTGTTTATCGTTATTTAGCAAAGTAAAAACAACAGCCACTTTATAATTATGTAAGTAATTTCCAGGGTGGCCCCTCAATGTGCGAATCGGTGCCTTACCCCCTGTGGTGGCTTCTCCCCACACTTCCTTCATTCGATAGCTGATAATATGGTTAGCTATTTCTGCATTGGCTTTATGCAAATTCTTTTTTGGTGCTTCGAGCAACGCCGCCTGAAAGAAGTAAAAAAAAAGCTCCACCTCTCTATCAGAATATAGGAGGGTTGAGCTTTTTTATCCAGCTTTGGTGGATGATATTTCATTCTTAATACTCTCCATTTCCTGAAGAGCTTTTTGTTTTTCGAGCCAATCATAATACTGAGGTGGATATTCCTCTTTTGAGATGATCGTTAATCTGTCTATCCCTAACACTTGGAGAATTCGATTCAACTTCGTGGTTCCAATTCCTTGATATTCAAATTTCTCATCTTTCGAAATCTGTACCTGAGAAACCCCTAATTTCTCTGCCAATTGTTCTTGAGTGATACCTTTGTAAACACGCATTTTAATCAAGAAAGATTCCAATTGGCTCATCTTGACTGTTTCCTGATCAAAATCACCTTGTTTTGCTTTTTCATACATTTCGATATCATATTTTAATGAGAAATAGATTTTGTTAATGGCCATTAATGCAATATCGATTTGTGTTTGATTGTAACCCTTACTGGTTAAATCTTCTGTGATGTCCTTACGCTGTTCTTCCAAGTGCTCCAGTTTTTTCTTTTCTCTTTTGTATTGTTGTTCTGAGTTGATTTTCATCCAGAATCACTCCTTGATGATTTTTACAGAGTAACTTTCCATAAAATCCTTTACATCAGGAACCTCATCTAGCATTTGAAAAACATCGTTCATGGTTCTTTTTTTCATTCACCTTCACACCTCCAAATATAGGGATGGATTTTCAATAAATCGTTTGTATATCAAGCTTTTAAAGATGTATGACTATCAATGAAGCAAATTATCTTTGTCCTCTAATGTCCGGGAATGGAATACTTCTTCAACTGCTTATGAATCCCTTGTCTGGATATCGTATTACATTTTGAAAAAATCCTAGAATGAATAAAAAGAAAGAAAGGAAAAACCACGATTCTAGTCGTGGCTTTGAAATGACAAATTACATATTTGGAATGAACTAGTGTCTTGTTGTGGATGGAGGTTCCTCAAATGGAGGTTCCCAAAATACTTTGGATCTTAACCACCACAAACAGATAAATAGAAAGACAGGGACTTTTCAGCTAATGTAGTCAGTAAAGTTAAGAAATTGCTAGGATCACTGGTATCATCATAATTTTGGAGTGCTTCGTAATAAGATACTCTCTGTTCTACTGGTAAGATGATAGGCGGATATCCATCCTTCATTAACTCAAGGTTTGTAATGAGCCTTGCAGTTCGTCCGTTTCCATCAATGAATGGATGAATACGGACAAAATCACAATGAAGATAGGCAGCTTGTTCTAGGGGATGGAGTTTATTCCATTCTCCATGATACTTATGTATCATTTGTTCCATTTGGATAGGGACTTCCCATGGTTGTGGTGGTAAATGATCGCCAACCGTAACCGGTACGCTACGATAACGTCCTGCATCGGTAGGGCGAATTCGTTGAAGAACGATAGCATGAATTTGTTTCATATTCGTCTCACTTAATTTTTCTTCTGCTTGAGCTAGTTGTTCCAGATACAGAATAGCTTCTTTATGATCAATTGCTTCCAAATGATCTTTGAGCGATTTTCCACCCACTGTCATTCCACTCTCTAGGACCACCCGTGTCTCCATCAAAGAAAGGCTATTTCCTTCGATGGCATTCGAATGATAGGTCCAATCCACAATAAACTTATCTCTTATACTGTTTTCTGTATCTGGGTGAATTCGACCTTTTTCTCGGAGTGTTTGTAACCTCTCTTTTAAGGAATCGATCTTGTTAAACATCCTTTTCCCCCTTTATTCTTTATTTGTGGATACAAAAATGTATGGTTAAACAATGATGTTAAAACTACTTTTTATCGTTTGGATTTACCATTTTATAAAAATGTCTATTTGTAATCTCTTTATCATCAATAAGAAAGTTCAATCTTACTCGTACTATACCATGCATAAGGATGTAATTACTTAAAATTAATCACTTATACGAGATATCGTCTTCTCCATTCCTATTTTTATCTTTCTTCACTAATCAATCCAACCGCTTTTCGGAGCTCTTTTTCTGATGGAGTGGTGTAGCGTCTGGTAGTCTCGATCGATTCATGTCCTGCTAACATGGCCACCTCTTGGATCTTCACTTCTTGATCAATTAAATTCTTACAAAAAGTATGACGAAGGCAATGAGCAGAAACATCTTTATCCTCAAGTGCTCGGAAGTACTTCTTTAACTGCTTATGAATCCCTTGTCTGGAAATCGAAGTACCATTTCGCGTAACAAAAAGCTGCTGGCAATCTATATTTCCTCGAATTTCTCGCCACTCTTTGTAAGCACGAATTAAATCAGGGTTCATGGGAGCCATTCTCCATTTCCCTCCTTTTCCTGCTGTTATGGTAATTCTCCAGTAATGTTCATCAATAGCTAGAAGATCGAGATCCCTCACTTCGCTGATTCGTAAGCCAGCCATCAGCATAAATAAAATTATCGCCTTGTCCCGTTTTCTCTCCCACTCTTTCTTACCGTTGTCCACTGTATGAAGGATTCTTGCTACTTCTTTTCGAGTCAACCAACGAGGAGCTTCATTTACTTTGGAAGAACGCTTGGTTTTCACTTTTTTGGTAACATCAACCGTAGCAAGTTGAGCATCGAGAAGAAAACTCCAATACATTTTAATGGAAGAAACTCGCTTGTTAATGGTCGCTGGAGTTAATTTTTCTCTTATTTGCATGTGTTGTTTCCAATCTTGTAGATCAAGGGTCGTAATTTCATGAGGGACAAATTTTTCATCGTTCTCTTTCTCATACCATTCGATGAATTGACGAACGGAACGTAGGTACACTTCAATGGTAAATTTACTTTTCCCATCCTCGGATAACCAAGTTTCAAATTGGTCCAAATAGTCCATATCCATCTCCTTTTTATTCTGCGTATTCCGTAAACCATTTTATCCATTCATTATATCGTATTCTGTAAACCAAATTCAACCTTTTGTAAATAAAACAGTTTACGGAATTCATATTCCGTAAACTGTTTGGGAGACGACCAATTTCAACTGAGAAACTCTACATGAGGTCTGTTTTCTAGAAAGGAATTCCGAATCATCTCTTTTAAAAGAATTGGTTTATTTTAAAAAAACATTATATAAGAACAGGATTTTCAGAATTTAGAAAGAAAAGTAAGTATGTACAGAAGAGTTTGGATTTAATAAAAAAATAAATTTAGAAATCCGATCTTGATTCATAAGGGAGGACCAATAATGACTGATTGGTTTAATGCTAAAGGTCCAAAGGGAGATTATGATGGTGTTCCTCGTCAGTATCTGGAAGCAAAATCAGATAAGACACTAACATCGTCTCGAAAAAATCCATGGGACAAGTAATGGAATCAAGAAAATACGGTTAAAAGATCGTGTTTTTCCTTTGTGAAATACCATCTTTTTAATAGAAGAAAAGCGAGATGATGGGTATGAAATCAGAAGAATCATTTTTATTGGGGATAAAGCCTGCATTAATAACGACCGATCATTATGAGTTCATTTCCCATCTCAAAACCAATTACCCTTATTATGTTTTACAAAAGAGAGAGAGTTTTTCTGATTATTTGTTTTTTCAGGATAAAGAAAAGATGCATTCATTTTTAAACCAAGTAAATGGAACCTCAGATAGTCAAAATCCAAAACACATACAAGCTCTCGGTATTTGTCTCGGGTTCCCTCCAGAAGCTGTCCACTATTTTTTAATTGCAGGTTCTAGGATGTATGAACGAGTAGGTTTACACTATATGGGTATACATTGCGCCGGTTCTATTGATAAATTAATAAATAACGTCCTTTGGCTATGGAACAAGTATCCATTTCCTGAATTAGATAAGCTTCAAGTAATATACGAGGTAGGAAGCATAAGACAAGAAATCCAATTGGATTATGAAGATAGGAATTCTCTGCAGCTCTTTCATCGTGTATTGTTAAACTCAATGAATCTCATGAAGACTTATGAAAATTCTCTGGAGTCTTAGCTCTTTGGAGAGGAAAGAACTCATGATACAAAAAAAGATGGTGGGATGCTTTTCTTGTGATGGGTATAAGCAAATACGATAATTGTTTTATATTATTTTCCAATATTTGATAAGAGAAATAGTTTGGTTTAAGTTAAAGAGAGGTCTGATACCAATGAATTCGACAGTAAATAGGTTAAGGCAGCATGGTTTGGAAATCGGATCTTTACCAGAGATAGAAGAGATTTTACCTATTCACTTCCATGATGGTACGGAGTTAGCCAAACGGACATTGGCTTTACATGCATTACTTGGTGTGATTTTTTACCAAGATCCAAAAGACATTGTCAAATGGGTAGAGCAGGAGAGAATGGAAAGTGAGTTAACGGAGCGAGAAAAAAGGGTATTCTCCTTGACGGAGTTGCCAGAAGAAGAGATATTGTGGAAACAAAAAGCAATGCAATCCAATGTCATTACTTGGAGAGCAGAGTCTTTGTATGTACTGTTATGGGCATTAGGAGAAATTCCTACCATGTTAGAACCAACAGAAAGAATGGATGGTTCTGGTGTAGCAGAGTGTTTACCAGAATTAGGAGAAGCAATGCAACCATTCATTCAAAAAGCCAAATTAAGACCAAAACAAGAAATTCTAGAAGAGCTTCATTTTTACTTCTTTCTCCGCCATTTTATAGAGGAAATCCATGAACAAACTGGTGAATGGATAGATAATATCGAACCTATTTTAGTGGAAGAACGATACTATGCATTGTTTTGGATTGCCTGTGCGGATCAAATAGAATGGGATATATTTAAGAATGAAGATAGGATAGATTAGGATATCCTTTCGTAAAAATATGGTTGATATCATTGCTCATCCTATTGGGGTCACCGTACCCAAAGAAGAAAAATACACGTTAAGAATAATTTAGACACAATTTAACCGATTACCTACACGTTAAGGAGTCGGTTGTTTGTTTTATTGGATCATTCGAATCTTTTTCTCTCGAAGAGGTTGGAGATTATGAAAGAATTTTTCGTTTTAGATGCCATACAATCCAGCAAGAAAACAGCGAAAAAAATGAAAAGAAAAGATAATCAAGAATAATGAATTCACAGCGTTTATATTTTAAATATTTATTTTTTGATTTGCTATTCTCTGTATAAGTAAGAAAAAAGTATAAAGAGGGTAGGGGGTTGTTTATATGTACATGAAGAAAAGGAGAGAGAATAATACCCTTACTGCTCTTTCAGGCATTAAAGTCGGCCACTCTACGCATCTCGATAAACTAACTGGATGTACAGTTGTTGTATTTGATAAACCTTATCCGGTTGCATATAAAGCATATGGTGGAGCACCTGGAACGTTTAACACAGACCTCCTTCGTAATGGCAGCTCATTCTATAAAAGATGGGGACTATTTGTAGCAGGAGGTAGCCTTACGGGATTGATGAGTGCATCAGAAATTATGAAAAGCATGATTGAAAAAGGTACCAGTAGTCGAAATGCAAACATAATCAATCCAAGCATAAGTGGGGCAATTGTATTTGATCTGGGTACTAGGATAGAACAATTTAACGCTATCTATGGTAGAGAAGCATTCAATCATGCCAGTAATGAACCTGTTGCAAATGGCAATGTCGGAGCAGGGACAGGAACTGCTGTCGGTAAATTTCAGTATTTAGAAGAAGGAACGAAAAGCGGGGCAATGAAAGCAGGTGTAGGCTCTGCCCGGATCAATATTGGTAACCATATTATTGTTTGTGCCTTATCTGTCGTAAACGCATTAGGAAATGTCGTTAAGCCAGATGGAACTATTCTTGTGGGGAACAGAGATGAACAGAAAAAATTTAAAACGTTTGACGATACGACTGATTTTGTCACCTCTGACAAGATGAATACGACTATTTCCATTGTGGGCATAAACATTGACCTGAAAAGTCGAGAGAATTACGAGCGAGTTGCACATCTTGCCTCTCATGGACAAGTACGAGCTATAAACCCTGTCCACACATCAATTGATGGAGACGTCGTTTTTGTGTTTTCAACGGAAGAAAAATCCTTCCTATTTAACCAATATGGTAAATATTTCGAAACCCCCGATTGGTCACATTTTAGTGTTGATATCATTGGTAATGCAGCAGCAAAGGCAGTACAAGATAGTATCTACCATGCATGTTATGAAGCTGAAACTATTCCATTTGAAGGTGCCTATAACGGAATCATTCCAGCAGTTAAAGACTATTTAGGTCGAAATATCTAAAAAGGCCTAAAACCAGCACCTGACGACTTGAGGGACAACGAAACTATATAATGGAATTGAATTGCTGTATTTCTTTTTATAGAATTTTGATTTTAGATTTTGATGATTTATTGCGTATCGTTCAACAAGCTCACATTGTAAAAGTTGCTCGAGATGTAGCGATCAAACATATTGTCCATACAAGTCTTGCCAAATGTTAGCAACGATTTGTCTAGAGATGTTATCCAAATAAAGTATCACTTAGATCCGAATCGCCAGCCTCCTGAACTTCATTTCGATGATTTTAAGATGTCGAGTTAATAAAATTTACTTTTCTAACCGTCGGCGGATCAACCGAGAAGAGTTCTCAGTTGATCCGCCGGGATACTACTCTGACGCAGCTACGAAATCGCAGATTAAACAGTTTGAAGCAAAGAATCAAGAGGAACAGCTTCGAACAGCTAAAAGTAGATTGAAAAGGTACCTGGAGTTATTGGAAAAGGTTCGAGCTTTATAAACGCAAAAGAGCCACCAAAACGGCGGCTCTCATCTTACAAACATACGATTATTGAAATGATGATAGAAATGCTCATATATGTATCCCTCCCAATTTTTTCCAATATGAGGAATACGACAAAAACATGGGAATCCCTTTTATAAAAAGCAAAAGAGCCTCCAGTGAGAATTAGGTCTGCACAGCTCGTGGGGGGTTCTATTTGGAGGATCAAGATAGAAATAGCTACAATCTATTTATATATAGACGGTCAGATTAAATTAAAAGTTGATGGTAAAAACATTCGATTTGTATTAGAAACAAAACCGGAAATTACCCAGGTTCTAGAAGCCAGCAGGAGTCATATAGAAAAGAATGTTACTAATGGATACCCTACAGGAAAAGATTTGATTGTATATTGAACACGGTCATTTGATCGTGTTTTTTGTTTATATTGCATTATTCAAAGAAAAAGGCACTTTATAGCATTTTTATATTATATACCTGCGTACATTACCACATGAATAAAACACACTCATAATGGCGTATATTAGATATTTTGCATGTAGATGTTGTGCAATGATCTGAGTATGTAGAGCAGTAATAAAACAACATTGCTTTCATAGCGTTAGAAGATATTTCGGAGCTTGATGACGAAAAGCCGCCAATTGAGGAGGAATATTTTTGAGATTATGGTGATTGTAAAAGTAGACTACTGAGGAAGTTGCAAAATGTCCTCTATACTAGAGAACATTTTATAGTGTGAGAGATGATATAAATGGATGGTTCCAGTTCATGGCAGAACTAGTATATCTACATAACATCATTAAATGAAACCTCTGCCAAATCCAAAACGAGGTAAAATGAATTTAATGGCAATTAAAAATAAGAAGATTAGCATCGAATCACCTCCTCTTATCAGTATCAGCAGCTATATATCTTATGTGGAAGATTTTAATTTTGTAAAGGTATCTAACCTACTTTTTTTGTTCAATATAAATTTAATTTTGGAGTTGAGATATGCATTCAGGTGGTATTTTCATTTTGAAGGGTACGGAAATATGACGAAACTATTAAGCCTAGAAACCAGCATCCGGCGACTGAGGAGTAACGTAACCATATACTGGAATCTTATCTGACGGACTAGAGCAGCTGCGGTCTATCGTACACCAGACAGGCCCAGTGACAGGTGTACGATAGACCGCAGGATTATTTCCTAATAATGTAAAATGAAGAACCAGCCTTGATAGATAGCTGGTTCTTCTCTATAAAAAAATATTATTTTTGGACTCAGGACACCTACTAGGGATAGAACCAGCAAACGGCTACTGAGGGGCAATCGGACCATATAATGGAAAACGAACCGATTCGCCATCGAGGGGGCTTCGCTGGAAAATATATGTATCTATCATGCCGCTTTTGGACTTATCTCGGATGACCGCCATATAGAGAAATGAATGGTCAGGATGTAGATATTATAAAACAAATATCCCCTGTCGCGTGGCAACATATTAACCTATATGGACGATATGAATTTAATACACAACAAGAGTCCGTTGACATGGATGAAATGATATAGGGATTAGCACAGTCTAAGATAAAATCTGAAAATTCGATATTCCCCCTTTTCGAGGCGTTGGGCAAAAACACCCTAATCTGACCAACAATTGGAAATAATCCTGCGGACTAGAGCAGCAACCCTGTCACCACCCCTAAGAGTGGAGTCCAAATTATAAAATTTCTTTCATTCACATATACAAAACGACTTGGATGTCCATTAAGGAATCAAGTCGTTTTTCCATTGTTAGTCAAATTAGGGTTCGTCGTTCGGATGCTGGTTCTGGGCCAATAAGGGCATTATATTGTTCTTACAATATCTTTTTAAAACTATACTCCATTTCTCCACCTAGAGCTTCAGCTGTATCACCAGTTTCTCTGAAATCATGTGTATGAATTTTTTCAAACGAACCAAAATCTACTTGCTTATAAAATTCATAACAAGGAAATCCATCATGTGTACCTTCAATATCGACAGTACCATCTTTTTTGACATGTACAGTTAATAGGTAGTCAACAGGAGGTGCATATACATTTAATGGGTTGCTAGCGCTAGCACTCATTTGAAATTTGACGTCATCAGAACTCCATACGATATCAGTGCACAAAATATCTTTTGTACTAGCTTTTCCAGTTCTTTTATTAATAGAACCATCTGGAGTTGTAACTCTTTCTGTTGTTATGCCCGTATTCGCATATGTGAAAATTTCTTTTATGTAAAAGTCTACAACTACTTCTTGTTCAATTCTAGAACGCATTGTGTTTACAGCATAAGGGGTAAATTCACGTGAGTCACCTTCGAATTGAATCACGTTTCCTGTTTGAATATCCTTCTTAGGTTCAGTCCAAGACATTGGAATAAATACACTTGCTCTTATTTTAACGATATTAGTCATCAGACACACCTCTGTCATTCTAATTTCATTTGGTATACAAAAAACTTTGAGTAAAACAGACCGCAATTTCTTTCACATAGTCAATGTTTTTTCCTTTAATAATTGCGGATTCTTGATTAAATAGTTATATTCTTCTGATTCAAATTTATATCTAGATCATCGTTTTAAAACAGTATTCCATTTCTCCAGCTAACGCTTCTGGAGTGTCACCAGTTTTTCTGAAATCATGTGTATATATTAATTCAAATGGACCAAAATCTGTCTGCTTATAAAATTCATTGCAGGGGAACCCATCAAACCTTCAATATGCTGTATTATCACCTGAATATTGTAAATTGTCTAGGCGAACAAACTCAACTGCTGCCCAGGATCAAAGTTAAGCCGAAACTGCTTATGTGTCATCACTGTTCCACCAAACTGTAAGCCGTCCACCGCTACTAGGGGCAGTGAGACGGTAGCTGCTCTAGTCTGTCAGATAGATTCCATTATATGGTTCCGTTACCCCTCAGTCGCCGGATGCTGATTCTATCCCAAACAGAGGCACCAGTGTAGTATAATGAATTTATGGAAAAATCAAAATTCATATATTATAACGAAAAGGAGGGATAATTTGTTTTTATTATCTATTATGAGCTTTTTTATCTTTGCTATCAGTGGAGTTCAATTGGTTTCAGGAGGTTATTTGCTAGCTGGTATTCCAGCGCTGGTAGTTTCTGGGGTGGTTCCGGTTCTATCTTCGCTTTGGAGTAGTCAACAAAGTTATAGTAGTGACGACAGTTGGAATGATGGCAGCAAGGATGATGGTTGCTGTGATATTGGGGGATGTGGATGTGGTCCATGCTGGTATGTTAAAGAATAATGAAAACAATAACAACAGTGTAAAATAGAGTGATCTAATTTCTTTAGTTGTTGTTATTGTAGTTATCCTTATTAGATAACAAAATAAAAGAGGACCATAAAGGTCCTCTTTTATTTTGTTATCTAACCAGCATCCGGCCACTGTGGGAGAACCTAACCATATAATGGAATCTATCAGTTTTTTCTTAACCGGACGACCTTATAATACGAAATACCACTCGTGTGAGTGGCTTAACGTTGTAAATCCGCATTTTTCTGTCAGTCCAAGATAAGTCCAAAAGCGGCACGATAGATATATTTTCCAGTGTGGCCCCTCATTTCCCGAATCGTTTCCACACCATCTAGAAATGGATTTTTTCACATGGTTTATCAAAGAGGAAAATTAAGAGACATTTAATTCGCTAAGAGTGGTTGGTTCTGTACTGCCATTTTTGAAATAGAAGATGAATTGCAATGTATTTTTACCTGCTTTGTAAGTTAGGAAAACACCAGTACCCTTTTTCTTCGTTTCTTTAGCAGGTTTTCCAAGCACTTGTTTCACTGCTTTGTAAGTAATATCGTCATAACATCTATCTCCTGAGAAAATTTTCACTACTTTTTCGTTCTTCGCAATGAAGCCTACACCTCTATCGTCGTAAAAAAATTCATTTGGATTCGAACTTTCATCTGGTTCTCCCCATTTTTTTACAATATCTTTTGTTTTGGATTGGAGAGCAAATTCTTCACTATTGACTGTTTTTCCTTGATCTGCAAGATGCTTAATCTTTTTGATAGTTGTTTGTTGAGACTGATGCATAGGTGATACTATTTTTGTATTTGAAGCTGCATGTGTTGTACAAATGGTAGTTATTGCGGTACCTGTTATCAACAAACCAGATGCTAAACTAAATGCAATTACTTTTCTTTTCCAACTTTTCATTTTCATCATCCTGTCTTAATGTCATTCAATTGGTTACATACTGGTGACTATAAACTTATGTCTAAAATTCATTATAAAACTACTATTAATCTATTTCTGTTACATGTTTAGTCATGTATATTTCATTTATTTAAATGTATATTTTATTTTTATTTGAAATCAATCAAAACGGTATAAGCTCCTCTCGGTTCATAAAAAGAGTTTTACCATGATCCTTAACGTGTAGGTAATCTGATATATTGTGACTAAAATATGTCTTAACGTGTGTTTTTCCCGAAATGATACGACTAGGGGTGTGATCAAATGGAACAGCTTCAAATAAATGATATCTGGCATTGTAAAGAAGGTACCCCATATGAAAATGTATCGGCTAAGATCGAAGCTATCACATCACGCAATGTACAAGTATTTGATCGCATCATGAGCGCTGATGGTATACCAACAAATGGTACAGTGATGACACATAAGCAGTTTCGGTTTAACTTTGATCCTGGTCAGCAGTTGAGTTTGTGGTGACAGGGTTGCTGATTTACCCTTAGCGTAGGATTTTTATAAAATGTTGGTGATCCTAATGACAGGGTTCCTGTTGTGATCCGTCAGATAGTTTACATATTATGTAAAATGGAGATTCATCCCTACTTTCAACTTGTCTAGCATTGCTTATCGACTAGGAAGTGTAGAATGAATATTACTGTGTCCAGTGATAGATGCCACTTCATGTACGTTTATTATGACAGGGTTGCTACTCACGAATTGCTATAATGATCATTATGTGAATCTGAAGATGACAGTCATACAAGCCCTGATTATAGCTATTGCTTGTTACTCAATCTTTAAAAATAAGCATTTTCCATTTATAAATTAATTGACAAGAGGAATTGATTCTATGGATTTTGGAACACAAATTAAAAAGATAAGAACTAATGGTAAGTTAACTCAAGAACAGTTAGCACAAAAATTAAATGTATCAAGACAAACTATTTCTAGTTGGGAAAACAATCGAAATTTACCTGATTTGCAAATGGTGGTCCAAATCGCTCAAATATTTAATCTTTCTCTTGATCAATTAATTTTAGGAGATAATACTATGACAAGTAAATTGGTGAAAGATGGAAGCGAAGTCAGAAAAGCAAGAATGAACTTGATGAGTATCATTTTGTTAACAATTGGAGCAATTTGCTTTTTAGCAAAGGCACTTATTGGATCAGAAGTGGAAAGTAACGGTATGCTACACGAACCATTTTTCCTAATTCCAATTGGGTATTTATTTTTATTGAGTGGAGTTATAGGTTTATTAATTGCTTTGACAAAAAAAATAACAAAAAAGTAGTTATTTGATAAAAAAATCCACGAACCGTAATTTGAATAAAAATGGAAATAATCCTGCGGACTAGAGCAGCAACCCTGTCATAAGAAAAACGCTTGATCCTATCTATCATGGATCAAGCGTTTTCTATTGGAGTTACTTTATGATATTAACGGAGGAGACAACATCATTCCATGAGCCTTTACCCAGCTTCTTTTTGGTGAAGTTTGGATATTTACCAGGCTTCAATAACCAATGCTTTCCTTTGTAATTGATATGCTCATATAATACAACTCCATCACCCTTTGAAACTTTAGCAGATGAAGCGATGTCATTCCA
>NZ_ATZF01000029.1 GCF_000428065.1 Shimazuella kribbensis DSM 45090 | reverse complement strand
CCTGTTACCAGCGTTCTAGTCCTCTTCCTGCCTCTAATGGTTTTACTCGGTAGGAGACAGATCCATTTGCTACCGAAACCCTATACCATTACATTTTCAAAGAACAAACCTACTAGCTGTAGGATGATCACCGATCATGTGTTCTAATATACAAAATATTCGTTGCTCTTGCAACCCCTTTTTTGGGGTTTGGAGCAACGCCGTCTTTCATCCCACGATTCAAACCGTGGGCTTTCAGTCGGCAAAAATCTGTAAATGGTGAAACCTTATAGACTGAGGCTTCAATAAACAAACTCCTATACACTGTGTAAGGAGTTTGTTTTCTATATACCAAATATCATTTTTATAGTGGTACCCCGTCACACCAACGGGGCGGAACCAGAATGACGTACAGATCAGTAGTCGTAATCGCCGAAGTCTTCGTCATTTGCGGCGTCCATGACATCTTCCCAAGGGTAGTAGTCATAGTACGACACATTCGCGTTGTACTCTGCGCGAGCGAGCTCGTCAACCGTGGCGTGGTTGTCCATGCAGAAGTAGCAGTAACGCTTCCCCGGCTGAGACTCCCAAGTGAACAGACTAGTGTTCTCCTTGCCGCAGTCATCACACTTACCGACCATGTAACCTCCTCTCAAGGTTCCATGATCCTCCTCCTAGTGAGAAGGATCGTTACAGTTATCATAACAAAAAGAATATTCCATGTATATACTCAAACTTCTTCCGTGACTCCAATAGAAGAAACCCAACTTTCTCTGCAACAGTTGGGGGGCTATTGAATACTCTTCTTGATTTGGAAGATTTCCTCCTCTTCGGTCAAACCTGTTGCTTCCACAATTCATGAGACAGCAATACGAAGTTTAAACATATTTATAATGATCTCTTCCTCTCTCCCCTTTTTCTTTTCCGCGTTTTTCTGCTTTATCTAAAGCAGAACGTTCATTCACCAAGGCTTTCATTCTCATTTCATATAATATCCATGCTTCTTGAGCCTGAATTAAAAACTCCAATGTCATCATTGCTTTTTAATTCAGGCATATCTATCGACAACTCCTCCCAATTGCTCCGGTCAACTCCCTTCAAAAAGGTAAGCCACCGAACAAGATGATTTGACAAATGATAGTAACTGACTAGTTTTGGCAATTCCAAGAAGAGAATCTCGATATCGTCCGTTAATATGTGCACTGTATGATCTTTCTTCAAGTGAAAAATGCTGTGATAGCGATCTTTGGTATCACACGAAAGTTTAAGATATTGATTGTAAAGGTCTTTTTCAGTTCCCCATAAGATTGGCCTTCCTTCAATTGATCACCATACAGTTTTGACCAGTAAAATAAAGTCCGTTTTTGGATATCATATTTGTTAAAAAGCTGAATTTTTAAGTTGGTTTGTTTCTTATCGGCAGTCACCGCTCGCACATCTAATATGGTAACTTGTATTTCACCATTGTTTTGTCCAGATATGGATTGACAAGAATGATATGAGTGAGCGGCTGTTGTTCCGTTTCTCTTAGTGAATCGTTTAGAAATGAAAGAAGTACATCTTTATTTTCCTCACTACCAAAAATTTTTTTAAAAACAAAATCTACTTTTCGAACGCAAATTGACCCAAAAAATAAAAAATGACTTGAGTCCGCGTGAAATCTCAAGTCATTTCTAAATAGTTTTTTTCGATACTTATGAGTTCCTTTAAATGGAGAGCGAAAAGATTAAATCAACTTCTCTTTTCCTTGGATCAAACTTCATAAAATGGATATGGTATTTAGTAGGAAGCAGTTTTACCTGACTGGTATACAACATATCCGTCCCAATCATCTACCTTATAAATTGTTGCAGATGCATAAGCAGTATTTGGATCTAGATCATATACCATTCCGCTATAACAAGAGGTTTGACCAGGTAAAATCGCGCCATTACCTCCATCTTCACAACGATAAAATTTACCATCCGTATTCCGAGTAACCGTTCCATCAATAAAATATCCACTTGGAAGAGCCGAATTTATTTTTACATATGACCAAGCTGTTTTACAAGAAGTACTAAACTTAAGGTATACCGTTCCAGAAATATACTTTCCATAAGTATACTGATAGGAAAAACTTTTAGAATATTTCGTCACTTCGGTACTACTGCAACCAGTTGCATAAGGATTTTTCCCATCATAGGGATAGGTAGCTGCATTCGTATGCAGGGGACTAGTCAAGAGAGCAAGAGCACCTACAAAAACAACAAGCAATCCAGTGAGCAATTTACGTAGCATTTTTTACGCACTCTCCTATGAATTAGATGATTTGTTTTTATATCAGATCGACAGCAAGTGGTAAATAGGATGTATTTGTTATTTTTCTAACTGATATTTTCCCATTATATAAAACCATTCATTTTTATGCACTAAGAAAAACATTCCAAAAAATGTGGTTATTGGTGTGAAAATTGAAATCGCCAATGTTTATTCTTTAAATTTAGCTAGTTCCTTACCTTTAAAATTATTCTTCGAATTCTATAAATAAACAATTTATAATCAGATATATTTATACAAGTCTACGAAGCAAATAAAGTTTATTATTATTTCTATCAGTGACTTTTTTGTACAATAGATTGAAGCTTCAACAAACAAACTCCTATACATGCTATAAGGAGTTTGTTTTCTATATACTAAATATCATTTTTAAAGTGGTACCCCGTCACACCAACGGGGCGGAACCAGAATGACGTACAGATCAGTAGTCGTAATCGCCGAAGTCTTCGTCATTTGCGGCGTCCATGACATCTTCCCAAGGGTAGTAGTCATAGTACGAAACATTCGCGTTGTACTCTGCGCGAGCGAGCTCGTCAACCGTGGCGGGGTTGTCCATGCAGAAGTAGCAGTAACGCTTCCCCGGCTGAGACTCCCAAGTGAACAGACTAGTGTTTTCCTTGCCGCAGTCATCACACTTACCGCCATTTGAATTAGACCCAAGACTCATTACAGACCATACACAAATTGTAACATTCAGCAAAGAATTACAGATGAAAATATTTCCTTTAGGCGTTTATGATGGTCGGTACTCCATTGTAATTGGAGAAGACGGTAAGGTATTCATGCTTCTTGCTGGTCAGTTAAACACTTCTATCCGTCATACGTTAGAAGGAGAGAATATCGAACAAGCTATCATTCATATGATACGAGCGATTGCAACTTATCCATTAAAAAAGAAGTTTCATAGCCAGAAGCCCGAAGATCTTGGTTGAATTAAAAAAGATTGAAAAACCAAAAGAGCGATCAAAATTAGATTTTTCCTTACTTCACTTTCGTTCATTCATGACACATAACAAAATAAGCCCAAAATTGGGCTTATTTTGGTGCACTTGCTTGTTGCAATACAGATGTAGGGATCGAAAAAGGCTGATTGAATTCTTGCTTAGGTTTCATGGTTATCTTGAAATCATTTATCACTGGTTTCCCACCAGTAGTTGCTAGTTCCATTTTAAAGCTCATGGTAACTTCTTGAAAAAGATTTGTTTTCTTATCCATAACAGCTACAAATTCCATGTTTTTTATTTGTGTTTTTGGATTCTCATAATCGCTTATTTGACCATTTCCATTTGAAACCGAAGCTGCCGCAGCATCTGGGTCAAAGTCAAACCAATATTTCTCCTTTAATTTTTCAGTGAAGTTTGGGATCGCTTGGTAAAATTCAGGGGTAGCAGTGATTTTGTATGTATCCACTGTCTCACTAAGTTGAAGCCCTTTTTGGTTTTTACTATCACGAATCGCATGAAGAAAAGAAATATCCAAATGAGGGATTACCAACGATTTTTCTTTTATCGTATATTTTACCCACTTTTCAGACCCGAAATTGGAGTCAGATAATTTGACTCGAAAATCAGAATAAGACATATAGAGAGCATCTTTGTTTTTATCTTGCCATTGCTCCCATGTTTGAGTTGTATTTCTATTTATCGTTGAAGATGTATTATCTATAGCACTAGCTTGTTCCTCTTTTGCCTTCACATGAACTTGTTTGGTTTCTTTATCGTATCGTTCTTCCGAGGATTGAAAAACCTTCGTGATAGCATAGTATCCCCATTGCTTTGTTTTTTTGTTATACATGGGATATGTTTGATCGCTGGTTTCAACCCATTCCACAACTCTATTTCCTTTTTTCATTGACCATGTCTCAAGTGCTGTTTTCATGATTTGTTGAGGTGATTGTGGTTGCAATTTCTTATTTTGTTGCTCATGGGATTGATTATTTTTTGTTGGCTGATTTTGGCTACAACCAACAGCTACCAACATGGTGAATATTGTTATACAGATGACGAGATATTTTCTCATGGATTCTAAACACCGCCTTAACAATTTTATTCATCTAGCATATAAAATTTATAACAAAAGAAATAGTAGTAATGATATACAAATCACATAGAGAACACATGACTTTCGCAACAAAAAAAACCCATAAACTGGGCTTATTTTTGTGTAGGTACTGTTTTCTTTTTCCTCACAGGAGGAAGAATCTTTTTTGGATTTACGGTACGTTTGCGTTCCCATGTAGCTTCTTCTTGTGGATCATACTGCTCCAAAAATTGAATTACTTCTCTCGTGATAGGTGTTGGAGTGGATGCACCTGCGGTCACTCCGATCAAACTTTTTCCCTCAAGCCATTCGAGTTTGATCTCGCTCACATCTCCTACCCGATAGGCAGGTACGCCCGCGATATCCATCGAAACTTGAGCCAGTCGATTGGAGTTATTGCTCATTGGATCTCCAACTACAATAACCAAATCGGTGCCTACTGCTTGCTCAGCTACTGCTTCTTGTCTTACTTGGGTAGCAAGGCAAATCTCATTATGAATCTCGACTTTTGGATACTTCTGCAAAACTTTATTCATCAGATGTTTGGTATCCCATTGACTCATTGTCGTTTGATTGGTAACAAGCAATTTCCCATCTGCGAGCGATAAAGCTTCAACATCTGCTTCATTTTCTACAAGATGGACATGATCAGGAGCAACCCCCTGTGCACCTTCCGGTTCTGGGTGTCCTTGCTTTCCAACATAAATAATTTGGTATCCTTCTGCTACCTTTTCCCGAATAAGATCATGGGTCTTGGTTACATCTGGACAAGTAGCATCAACAATCGTTAATCCACGCTCACGTGCACGTCTACGAACTTCAGGAGACACTCCATGAGCAGTAAAAACAACTGTACCCTTATCGATTTTCTCCAATATTTCCAACCGATTCGGACCGTCTAATGTAATGATCTCTTCATCTGTAAATGCATCTACTACGTGTTGGTTGTGAACAATCATACCCAAAATATAAATAGGACGTGGTAAATCTAGGTTTTGTGCTGCTTGTCTGGCTAACACCATCGCATCCACAACGCCATAACAATACCCACGTGGAGTTATCTTTTTCACTTCCATCTAAAAAACCTCCCAATGTCACAAATATTATATCGAATCCCGATAAGATTGAACAACCATAAACAAGTATCCCAAAAGTTGGGCAGACTGAACTGGTACATTTGCTAGGGGGCATACATACGATATCGTGTCATCAAACAGAAGGGATTGTGATTAACGTGGAACAAAGACCACCTATAAAACCTGTATTACCACCAATGCCTCCTATGAAACCAATGCCTAAACCAACATATCCACCATACCAACCCAAACCATATCCACCTTACCATCCACCAATGCACCATAAACCTCAACATCACCATGCAGTACCATGTGATCCAAAAATGTTACATCACATGTATCGCCATATGAAAATGTGTCATCGCTATGAAACGCAAATGTTAAGAATGTATATGAAATGGTGCAAAGACCAATGGAAGCATCGTCATCATCGTCGTCACCATCATAACCCTTGCGGTAATCCTTGTGAATCTTCTTCTTATCGTCGGGAATCTTCTTCCTGTCGCCGCGAATCTTCATCCCATCACCATCACGACGGCGGCTGTGGATGCTAACTTATCATTTGGCGGGAATCCCGCCTTTTTTTATTTTGTAGGACGAAGAAAAAACCTTGCCCTACAGGCAAGGTAACTATTTATGATTTGGATGAATTTTTGATTCTCTCCCGAACATACAAAGTTGCCAATACGAACGAAATACTCATGGAAAAAATTAATAAAGCAGATGAGTCCAGAAATGATTCATTCATTTTCCAACATAACCTCCTCACCCTTTAGGTGATTATCTTCACTCCATACTATAATATTTTTCAGGCGATGAATGGTGCTTCAATCCCAAATAGTCATAAAATGTTTGCTACTTCATCTTCTGAATAGGCTCTTTCATCGTCTTACTAGCGAGAAAATCCACGGTGGGAATAAAAGTGGATCGGATATTGGGGTTGGCAAACCAGTCGTTTTGCACCTAAAATGCTATGCGTATCAAAAAATGGCTAGACTGAAATGCGAATACCAAACAGGAATGTCTATTCTATGATGCAGCAACAAAAACTCTGTTAACCGTGGGGCTCACGAAGCTGGCTTGGTAAGGAAGTAGTCATCAGACTACCGTCCCAAGAATCCCATGGCTTCCGTCATGCAGAGTGTCAATATACACCAAATATCCCCTATTTCACCCATTACCCACTATATTAACATAATGCAAACTGAAAAGGGACATCATCTTCCTCTACTTGAAAGGAAAAACACCTCTATATATGGTAAACTAAGTACATAGTGTGTCTACAAGGATGGGGATTTACCATGTTTAAGAAAATGATGGCCAAATTAGGTAAGGGATCAGCAAAAATTGATCTTATCCTGTATGAAACCAAGGTCCCACTCGGTGGTCAAGTGAAAGGAGAATTGGTTTTAGAAGGCGGCACGGTTGAACAAGTTATCAATAAAATTGAAGTGGAATTATATTTTGAATTAAAAACAAAGGATAACAAAAGTATTACTCATCTCATTGCTGTCATTCCATACCAAGCTTCTTTCCTCATACAGCCAGGTCAACAAAAAATTGTATCATTTGAACTGCCTATACCTGAAGATTTATTGGTATCAAGTCCAACTGCTTCATACTATCTTTCGACAAACTTGGATATACAAGGCGGCATAGATGCTACAGATCGAGATGAAATTATCGTCACCCCTTCCTTTGATCTGATGCAAACCTTGTTGGCGTTTGAGCAGTTGGGTTTCCGTGAAGAACCTACCTCCCGTCTATTTAATGGTGTCACACAAGAATTTATTTTTACTCCTACCACTTTCTTAGTTGGAAAACTGGAACGCATGTCCTTTATCGTAGCATTAGACCCTAATCAAATAAGACTTCTAATAGATCTTGAAATCCATTCTTTCTTTGGAAAAAAAGATAAACAACATGAAATCATTTTACCCTTTTTGATGATCGAAGACCTTGGTAAGTTGAAATCTTTTCTGCACAATACCTTATTAAAGCTTGTCGAAGGAAAAGAGCCAAAACAAGATTCTCTCAAAAAATCATCCTTTGCTGGAGCAATGGGCAAATTTGTTAATGATCTTGTACGTGAATTTGATCCTCGAAAAAAATAAGCTACTGTTGTAGCTTATTTTTTATGGATGAAAAAACATGATGGAAACACATGTTATTTATCCATTAACAACAACCAATAGAGTTCGTTTGCAACCCCTGCAGCGATTAGCGTATAAGCATGGCCTGCATTCATATCAAACGAAATAGAAGCAATTCCATTGTCTGTTCCTGTTACTTTGACCAGTATGTTGGCCCTTCCTGGTTCTGTTACTACATATCTCGTGTTTTCTTTGTAGATAATATCTGTGAAGGAAATATGGTGTTGTCTGTCCATTACATCAAGACCTGGAGCATTCGGAGAGAGATGAATGAAGCGAATTTTCGCTTTATTTGCTGGAACTTGATCTGTCTCTTCATAACGAATAATCTTTATGCCGTCTGTAGATTGGTCACTTTTATTTGCTGCAACTACCAAATATCGGTTTCCACTACGAACCGTTATTTCTTGATGTAAGATCGGATTGTTCGATTGTCTTTTTCGATACAACGTAATTTTATGTTTGCCAGCAGAAAGATGGATGGATGGATTTGGTGTCAAGTACGTAATCGTTGCCACAAATTTCCCATCAATATGTACATCTATTGGTTGTTCACTTTGTGTTACTGCTACATGTAACAACCTCACCTTTGCTCTTCTTTCTTGGACAGAAATACTGTATTCTTGTGTATGACTTTTCTCATACTCTTCTGCATACTTTTTGAGATGATGATGGTATAAACCCGTATATTTTTCATATTTTTTTTGATCCCTCCCATGATAATGAAAAGTTAAAAAATAGTATCGTGTCACCTTTCCCAATTCATCACGCCACAAAATTTTCTCCTCCTAACTATCTTTCAAAAGTAAAAGTCGAAACGAAGGTATCTTTTTCTTACTTCCTACCGTAAATAACGTGTATGAGACCCCTTGTTGAAATATAATTTTAGGAACTTGATATATGAGCTGGTTTGATGGAGTAACACGAAAACTCAGTGTTGCAGGGTAAGGAGATAAAGTAAGATAACGAGCATCACCAAATGAGACATCGGAAAACAATACTTGCCTTTCTGTTGCAATACTGATGGGCATAGTGTCTGGAGACAATTGAATTAATCTCAATTTTGTCCTGCCTATGACAGGTATTGGATCATCTTGATACTGCGAAAAATAAGGACTGTTCTCTCTCTGAGAAATGGCTAACGTAACATTTCCAACATCTTTGGCTTTCCACTGTTTTTCCCACAACACATGTCCAGGTTCTTCTGCTCTGGTTACCGTAATTTCCACTAGATCGCGTGTTAACTCAAATGGGTAAGTAATCTGACCAAAATCAAGTGAGCGAATCCATCTTCTTTGGTTGATATAAATGTCAATTTTGTATGGCAGTAATGTACAAGCGTGCAAAAACCGACAGACCGCTGTACGTGCCTCCTCTTGATTCCTCTCGACTCTATCATGCACTCACACCCCTCCTATCTTTTTATTCTATATGTTTGCTTTTAGTAGAGGATATGACTATCACGATCAGGAACAATCAATACGTATGGCACAGCATTAGGAGAAACACCCAATACATATACCGTATACACTCGGCTAGGTTCCAATCGATAAATAGGGGAATGGAACAAAATCTTCCTAGTTCCAGAAACCCTTAAGGAAAAATTGGTAGTCTGAGGCGAGACAGCGCGATAGGGACTTACTCCCATATATCCGTTATTGGAAAAAAAACAGGAGCCGCTGAGGTTAATGAGATCCATATTTGGACCACTTTGAAGCAGGTGAATGAAACGTAAATAAGGCCCACTTGATCGATTTTGCGATAAATGACTATCTTCCACGACAAATATCTTTTTAGGTTGCAAACAAACCGTATAGCAACGATTTGCCCGTACCGATATCATTCTTCGATGTATCGCCTTGCTTGGATCGCCTGTACGAAACACCTCTACCCAATTGTCCCCAGCAGGAAGTTGAATATATTGGGTGATTGCTGTAAAAGGTAGTGTTTTGATACATAAATTATCGTTCACATAAACATCGAATTCCCCCAGTTCTGTACTCGCATGAAGAATTCTAATTCCTGCTGCTGTCATCTTTCTCCCCCCTATTCAATCCAGCTCTTTATACCTTTATGCATTTTATGGGCAACCCATGTTAGAAAAATAAAAAGGAATGGCTCGTAGATTTTTCGATGAGTTTTACAGATTATCGTTTGAGATGGATCTTGAAAACACTTATTTCAGTTGGCAATAAAAATAACCCCTTAAAAGGGGCTATTTTTTTCTGCGATATTACTTGTATTTATTAGAACAAATCTAAGATGGAAAATTAAGTTGGGATTCCTTTAGTTTTGAGTTTCAGAGACTAAATCCACTTACAGAAAGTCATTTTCCCAAAATTAATGAACGGTTCAAATAAGTTAGTTGAACTTATTTGAATTTTTAGCCACCCAATCATGAAAGGATGTCGCTGAACGACCTAGCATACTCTGAATAAAGGGATCAGCATTATCCTTTGTCCATTGCTTGTATTTTTCCGGTTTGTCACCGTATTCCTGTAATCCATAAAATACAACTTCAATAGTTTCATCCGGCCAACCGTGATTTTTCCACACTTGATATGCCTGATCTGTTGTTATTTCTTCCAACCGAACTTCTTTGTTTAAAACTTTGCAAATTTCATCTATGCGTTCTTTGGCACTAATATTTTTTCCTCCAGCTTCGATAATCATCTCTGTATAACCATTTTCTAGCAAAGCAACCGAAGCAACTTCCGCTAAATCATCCTCATCAATAAAAGGGTAAGCGGATTGAACGAAAGGTTCTTTAATTGTATCTCCTCTTTTTATCATCTCATGCCATAAAGAACCTGTCGGCGGATAACTTCCTTCAAACATGCTTCCCATTACAGCTGATGGTCGAATATGAGACCACTCTATACCTGAATTTTCAACAGCTCTTTCTATTGCCAGCCAAAACCACGTTTCTGGCGGATAGTTAATTTCATGTTCTGGACCATGCGAAGATAATACTACAATACGAGTGACTTTCTCCTTTTTGGCAATGTCCAGAAAATCGTCAATGGCTCTAGGTACTGCACCCGCAAGAAATATCCTGTCGATACCTTTTAGCGCTTCTGGAGTTTCCATAGGTTTTGTAATACTTCCTTCTACAAACTCAATATCGGGTGGAAATATACTGTGATTTAGATTTTTACCCAATATACGAACTTTCTGTCCTTTATTCAGTAGGATTCCGGCTAATTTAAGTCCTATTAACTGCGTAGGACTCGTTCCAGGACTCTTCGAAACTTCTCCTATCGTTACTAGAATCATTTTACAAACCTCCTAACAAATATAACCTTCATATATAATGTATTACCTTAAAGCAAATGATAAGGTTTCATACTTACTTAAACACATAAAATTCTCAGGTGGTAACAGGAGAAGAAACAAAAAAAAACCTGTTATTCAGGGGTTACAATAAATGACTTATATGATTAGAGCGAAAACTAGATCGCTTGGGGGTACAAAAACAGACCATCCCATGATTCCTCCTTGGTGAAGGCTTGCTCCGTTCCCTAATAGTAAGTGATAAAAGTGATTTTTTCACAATATTAAAAAGATGATTGAGGATGCCAGCAAATAAGAAATTAAAGGAATCCGTGAAAAAACACCACCTACATTTGGATGGTGTTTTTTATTTATCTGAAATATATGACATTAAGTCGCCTGATCGGCAATCGAAAAGCTTATAAAAGGCCTTCTCTCCATTTTTGAGATGAGTAAAACAATCACACAAGGTACGGCCAAAATAATAGTGGGGGACAGTCCGTTAAGACACAACGCAATGAGAACGGGCTACACCAGCCATAGCTGGAGAATATCCCTTACTCGCTCATGCTCTTGATCATCTCCGATAATGAGCATAAGCGTCACCTCGGTGATCATTTGCTTATCCTCCTCAAGGTTCGATACTTCAAGGCTGTGTTCCTCGAGAAACTCCTGGACGTAGCTCCCCAGCTTCATTAGGCCTACAATTCTACCCTCGTTCTGACGAGAGACTCCTTCACAGAGAGTTTGGAGTGCTAGCTCGTTGATCTCTTCGTTCCACGTCTCCTGCAAATATTGCGTCAGGCTCTGGCGGATGACGTCTTCGCTAACGGCACGAACCACGATCCTACCCATGTAAGTACCCTTTATGCCTCAGTTTATGGAGATGATCTTCTATAGCTTAACATAGAGAAGGCCTGATCAGGCCTTTTTCATTTTGCTTAGAATGGATATTCTACGCAATAGTTGCACCCATTCTCGCAAAAATATCGCCTAGAACATATCCATATCAGTTCCTAAATATTTCGCAGAATCAAATTTCAAAATTATAAATCAATTATATTGACCATTATTATCCAATGTAGTATTATCAAGGCATCCAATATGATCAAAACTAATAATCATAAATGAGGCGGATAAAATGAAATATGGCTATGCGAGGATTTCCTCTATGAGACAAGATTTGCAAGATCAAATAGATGCACTGAAAAACGAAGGATGTACTCTGATTTATCAAGAGAGATTCACAGGAGCCACAAAACAGCGTCCACAGCTCGGAAAATTACTGAATGTATTGAAAAGTGGGGATACCTTAGTCGTCACCAAGTTGGACCGTCTAGCAAGAAATACAAAAGAAGGAATCGAGATTATAGAAGTATTGTTTGCTCATGGTGTAAGTGTTCATGTTTTGAATATCGGCCTATTAGAAAAGACGTCGATTGGACGTTTCTTTTTACAAACGTTATTGGCTGTTGCAGATATGGAACGAAACTTAATTATCGAACAGACACAGGAAGGAAAACAGACTGCCAAACAGCAGCCGGACTTTCGTGAAGGTCGCCCACGAAAACACAGTAGCTCACAGGTCAACCACGCGCTATCTCTTTTGTCTGATCATTCTTATACAAATGTGGAGCGCATGACTGGTATTAGTAAAGCTACATTAGTTAGACGGATGAGAGAGAGAAAAGCGCAGGAAAGCGAAATAGACTAAGTAGAGTAGGAACCCAGCGCCTTACCGCCTTACGACGGCAGGTTTCCAAGAACCCCTCCCCGAACCGTACATACACCTCTCAGCGTATACGGCTCTCCACTTGCCTCTTAGTCTAGCTTCCCTGCATGAAGCCTATCATGACAGGCTTCACACAGTACCATCGTCTTCCTTCTTCTCGCAATCATATGTTGTTCCCAACGGGCTTTTCCTTTAAGGTCTTTGAGCTTTCTGACGTGATGCACCTCTAGAGGAACATTAATCGCACCACACCATTCGCATTCCTCTTTTTCGAGTGTTTGCAATAGGCTCGTTCGACCCGAATATGGTAGTTCGTTGGGCAGTATGTCTATTTTACCAATTAGAACCTTGGGATCTCGTTTGAATCCTTTATGATAGAGCGTTGCAAACTTCTTCCCACTCTTCACATCGTATTCAACTGTAAACTTTCTATCCTTCTTGTACTTATAAAGGATCTTGGAAACCGAAGTTCTGTATTTGTTGGCAAAAGTTTTGTACATACTGTATTCCATGATGTAGAAGAATTTGCTCAGGACACTCGCATTGTTTGCCAGCTTATAGTAATTGTATAAGCCTCTTATTTCGGCGTTGTATATGTGGAGTATCTCTATGTCTTCTAGAGTGACTAGTCTGGAGCGGTGTAAAGAATGCCATTCTCCTTTGTCATCAATCTTTAAGACATTCAACTGGAGTAACTTATTCAGCCATTTTTCCTTAGGCACATAAAGTTTGCACTTCATGTTACCAGAACGTTTCTTAACCCCATTTTTATCCCTTGTTATATGTTCATCTCTGGTTATGACGATGTCATAACCTAGAAATCTTGCTGGTTCGGATGAGTGAGTAATAAGAGTTTTTTCTTCCGAAAGCGTGAGACTCAGACGTTCACTAGTAAAATTAGCAACCTCGGCTTTGATCTGCTTGGCTTCCTCTTTGCTTCCTATAACCCCAATGATGAAGTCATCGGCGTATCTTACATAGAAGAGTTTCTTAAAGTTTTCATCAAGCGGATCAACATAGGATACCTTTCTTATCTCATCTTTCAGTTTAGCTATTCGCTCCGAAATAGACTTTTTCGTCTCCTCGGGTATATGTTCTCTCATTTGTTTCTGAAGTTTTCCAATCTGATATTCCAGTCTTTTGTATTCCGGATTGGTTTTCCTTCTAGCCCCTTTGTCAAATCTAGATTTGATACCAAGAGTGTATTTATCTAGCTGATCTAAGTAGATGTTCGCTAAAATAGGGCTGATGATCCCCCCTTGTGGGGTTCCGCTGTATGTGGAGTGAAATCTCCAGTTCTCCATATATCCAGCTCGAAGGAATTTCCAGATTAGATTAATAAACTTTTCATCCTCAATTCTCATTCTGAGAATTCCCACCAGTTTGTGATGGTCGATGCTGTCGAAGAAGCATTCAATATCTCCTTCTATGAACCATCTAACCCCCGTGAAGTTTCTTTGAACTTGCATAAGAGCTGTGTGACAACTTCTGTTGGGTCTGAACCCATGGGAATTGTCCGAAAAACTTCCTTCATAGATGGCTTCCAACAACATGCGGCAAACTTCTTGGACAAGTTTGTCCTCGAATGAAGGTATTCCAAGGGGTCTCTGTTTGCCATTTGCTTTCGGGATAAAAACTCTTCTAACGGGTTTTGGCTGATAAGACTGATCCCTGAGCTTCTCGATAAGGGTATTTATTCTCTTTATACTCATTCCGTCAATTGTTCTTCCATCTACACCTTCAGTCATATTCCCTTCATTAGGTGCCAGCTTGCTGTAAGCTAGCAGAAAGAATTCTTCATTGTATAGATTCCGATACAATCTCTGGATTGTATATCCCTCATCTTTTGACTTTGAAGCTAGACTGTTCAATACCATCACGGGATTTCTCATAGAGCCTCTCGCTCCTTCCCAATTCGTATTAAACGAGGTAAGCTGCCCTCCTTCGCCATGTACTAGGCTCTCCCTAGCTCGGACTACTACGAGGGCTCCGTCACCATATTGGATATTCAGATGCCTTTTGCATCATAGCCAGTTTCGCTGACATTCCAACTTAGGTGATCCCCGTTTAGACATCTAATGACAAGCTATGTTGCAGTTTCGGATGGGACGTTCGCCTTTTCTTCCCTTATTGGGCGCGAGCAACCGTGGGACGTTACGAGAGTAGTTAGAACATCTGACCCTCTCGCTGTTCGAGAAACCGTAATGTTTTTATACGGTTCTCCACCGGTTATATGGCGTTTCTAGCTACCTTTCGCCATAGTTTACGCTACAACCTCTCAGGCTGTCCTTCAAGCAGTATAGCCTTCATCCTTGTCTGCAACCGTTTCGTCTTGCCACTCAGTCGCACCGTGATAGCTTGGTGACTTGTGACTTTACCAGCATGCTACACTCCCCCTCAGGTTTCCCATTAGGATAAGCTGGTTGACGATAGGCTTTAGTTACGTCCTTTGCCTACTGCCTTGCCAAAGGCAGATTCATTAGATGCCCTTACGGGCGCACAAACATC
>NZ_KE386619.1:19005-19412 GCF_000428065.1 Shimazuella kribbensis DSM 45090 | reverse complement strand
CACTGGTCCAACCGGAGCAAGAGGGATAACAGGTGTAACTGGTCCAGCAGGAATCACTGGTCCAACCGGAGCAAGAGGACTAACGGGTGTAACTGGTCCAACAGGAACCACTGGTCCAACCGGATCAAGAGGACTAACAGGTGTAACTGGTCCAACAGGTACTACAGGTGCAAGAGGAGAAACTGGTCCATTAGGAGGGGCAACGGGTGCTACTGGGTCAACCGGAGCGACTGGGTTAACCGGAGCAACTGGAGACCCAGGAACTGCTGGAACAACGGGAGCGACCGGATCAACTGGAGATCCAGGAACTGCTGGATCAACGGGACCAACCGGAGCCACTGGGTTAACGGGAACGACTGGAGACCCAGGAACTGCTGGAACAACGGGACCAACCGGAGCCACTGGGT
>NZ_KE386619.1:0-17744 GCF_000428065.1 Shimazuella kribbensis DSM 45090 | reverse complement strand
ACCGGACCAACCGGGTCCACTGGGTCCACCGGGTCTACCGGGTCTACCGGAACTGCTGGACCAATCGGAACAACTGGAACGACCGGAACGACTGGAACGACGGGAACAACGGGAACGACCGGAACAACGGGAACGACGGGAACAACGGGAACAACGGGAACGACAGGAAAAACAGGAACGACGGGAACAACGGGAACAATTGGAACGACGGGAACGACGGGAACGACGGGAACAACGGGAACAACGGGAACAACGGGAACGACGGGAACGACGGGAACGATCGGAACGACTGGAACGACCGGAACGACGGGAACGACTGGAACGACCGGAACGACTGGAACGACTGGAACGACTGGAACGACGGGAACGATCGGAACGACTGGAACGACCGGAACGACTGGAACGACTGGAACGACCGGAACGACTGGAACGACTGGAACGACTGGAACGACTGGAACGACCGGAACGACTGGAACGACCGGAACGACTGGAACAACTGGAACCACGGGAATCACCGGAACCACGGGAACAACTGGAGCCACTGGATCATCAGGAACGCCTGTTTCGTTTACATTTAATAATACAGATGGACCGGTTGTTGTCCCTGTTACACCACCAACTGAAATTGTTTTGGGAATATTGCCTGTTTCCGTAACAACAGGACAGACGCTTCAACTTGCCTATTCTACTTCTATAGAATTTGTTACTACTGCTAATTCGACTATCAATTATTCTACAAGGCTTTATGTAGGTGGAACATTAATTGACACTCGAACCTTTAATTCATCATTTACGAGTGCTGCCACCTATAGAAGACCAATGTCAGAAATTACTGGGTTTAATGTAACCACCACAAGTACCATTAACGTTGAAGTCAGGGCAATTGTTAATAGTCAAACAAACGTTGTCTCCCTTGTTGGCTTGAATACAGATATAAATGTATTGAGAATCGGATAAGAAAATAAAAGCGTTATTTTTTCGCCTTTCAGACGGAGAAAAAGCACTTCTGAAAAAAGATTCAGAAGTGCTTTTTTAATGGAAAAGTCAAAAAGACAATTGTGAGAGTCTGCAAAATACAAACTTGCTTCTATTTCTAAAATTGAATTCGCAACACAAACACGTCATCGCTGCCGCCGTTATAGCTTCTATCAAAAGCGCTGACTGTTGTAGGAAATGCAGTGGAATCAGTGCGTCCTGTGACATAGGCGGTTGAACCAATGGTATCAATTGTAATGCCAAAGCCAGCATCATCACCACTTCCACCCACATAAGTAGAACTGACTAAAGAAGCAGTAGGGCTGGGGGCATTTGTATTGATCTTGGAGATGAAAATATCTTCCCCACCATTGTAAGTGATATCAAATCCATCATTCGTAACTGGAAAATCATCGGAGCTTGTTGCCCCAGTTACATAGGCATTTCCTCCATTATCTACAGCAATTCCAATACCGCGATCGCTATTTTTCCCACCTAAATAAGTCGAGTAGAGTAAAGTGCTGCCTGTGGGATTAAGCTTGGAGACAAAAGCATCCGTCCCAGACCCTGTATGAAATAAAGTATCAAAGGCAAATGGAGTAGTTGGAAAGTTAGTAGAAAGCGTAGCACCTGTCACATAAACGTTCCCAACAATATCAATGGCTATGCTATTTCCAGTATCAGAAAGGGCTCCTCCAAGAAAAGTGGAAAAAACAAGAGCATTTCCAGCTGGATTTAACTTCGTGACAAATGCGTCTTCTCCCCCATTAAAAGAGGTATCAAAAGCCCCAGAGGTAGTTGGAAAAAGGGAAGCAGAAGTTAGCCCTGTCACATAGGCATTGTTGCCATTATCAATTACAATGCCATTACTAGTAGAATCTCCATCTGTTGCTCCTAAAAAAGTAGAATAAACTAGGCTATTTCCGGTAGCGTTTAGCTTGGTAATAAATGCATCTGCTCCCCCGCTAAAGGTAGTGTCAAAAGCACCCGCTGTAGTAGGGAAATTTTCTGTATCTGTTCTTCCTGCTACATATGCATTGTTTGACAGATCCACTACAATACCATTGCTATCCGTATTTCCCCCTGCCCCTCCAAGGAAAGTGGAATAAACGAGGTTACTCCCTGTGGCATTAAGTTTTGTGATAAATGCATCTTGTGTACCATTAAAAGTGGTATCAAAAGCCCCGGCTGTAGTTGGAAAGTTCATCGAAGTGGTAGAACCAGTGACATAGGCATTGCCAGACAAATCCACTGCAATGCTTCGGGCAAATGTATTTCCCCCTGATCCCCCAAGGAAAGTAGAATAAACAAGTGCACTACCTATAGCATTTAGCTTGGTGATAAAAGCATCTTGTGTTCCGTTAAAAGTAGTGTCAAAAGCACCAGGTGTAAATGGAAAATTAATGGAGGATGTAACACCTGTCACATATGCATTTCCAGACGCATCGATATCGATACTGATTCCTCTATCGTCATCGCCTCCACCTAGATAGGTGGAATAAAACAGGATTCCGGGATCGATCCATAATGGAAAACGTGGATCGTAGTTATTGCCTATTTCAAAGCTAAATGCACAAGAGCCAAATTCGTCTTGGTGGAGAACAAAGCCACTATCTACTAAAACTTGCTTGCCATCAATGTCTTGGTAGCTAACGGGCTTTTGATCTTGGAAAATGCCAAATGGTGTGACAATATTTAGATTTCCCTCCTCATCAAGGCTGAGCTCATCGCCTCCAGAATAAGTGAGTTGGATCTGATTGATATCTGCTCCAGGTTGTAGGATTACATCATATTTCAGTTGTCCATCCTTTTCATGAAACACCAAGTCAATGCCTGGCCATACTTCTCGGTATACGATCTCTCGAAAGGTAGAAAGATTAGTTACCCACTTCATGGGATCATTCCCATTTACATAATTCACCTTTCCAATCTCTTTTTTTTGTGCTTCTATTTGCATTTGGGGGTTTGCATCAACAAAACGAAAAGCCAAAGTTATTCCTCTAATTTTATAATCTTTGGTCATGTTCTTTGGATCTTGATCTGTTTGAGGAGCTTTCAAAGTCGAGGGAGAATGTTCGAAAAATGTATAGCAAACTCCTTCGTTAGTAAAATGGCATTGAAACTGTTTACGATAGGTGTAGTATTTGACCGATGAATCTTTTTGTCCCTCGTTAGGAATAAAGGTAATTGGTAATTTTCCATACAAATCCATCACTTTTTGTTTTGTGTCCTTTTGTACAGGCAAATTTATCAACCTCCACTATCAAATGGGGATGGAAGGTAATCAGCTAATCCATAATGGTGCAATATTCCTTGTACGATTCGCTTTGATGCTTCACCATCTCCATAAGGATTTATGATTCCTCTCATGGATTGATATGCATTTTTATCTTTTATTAAGAAACTTCCTTCTTCAAAGATTCGTTTTTCCAGTGTCCCAACAAGTTTAGCAGCCCCTACGTTAACTACTTCTGGTCTTTCTGTGATATCTCGCATGACCAACACAGGAACCTGTATAGTTGGTGCTTCTTCTTGAATTCCTCCAGAATCCGTTAAAATAAAATAAGACCGTGCAGCAATATTATGGAATTCAATTACATCGAGAGGATCAGTTAACAATATCCTTGGGTGACTTTGAAGAAGAATATTTGCTTTTTCTCGTATAATGGGATTTAGATGTATGGGAAATACAGCAACTACATCAGAATGGGTTTCAACTAACCGGCGAATCGCTCGAAACATATGATCCATTGGCTCACCCAAATTTTCTCTGCGATGAGCGGTAATTAAAATCATTTTTTTCCCTTGAACTTGTTCAAGCAAAGGATGCTCATAATTTTCGTGAATGGTCATCTTCAATACATCAATAGCTGTATTTCCCGTAATATAAACGGATTCTTTTGATATTCCTTCTCGATATAAATGGCTCGCCTCCTTATGAGTTGGCGCGAAGTGCAGATCTGCTAAACAGGCTACTAAACGGCGATTCAATTCTTCTGGATAAGGAAGATATTTTTGATGAGTTCGCATACCAGCTTCAATATGTCCTACATCTATTTTCCGATAAACTGCTGCAAGACTGACGGAGAGAGTAGTAGTCGTATCTCCATGTACCAAAACCAAATCTGGTTTTACTTGTTCTAATACTTGTTCCATACCATGAAGTACACGAATCGTAATATCTGTAAGCGTTTGTCGATTTGTCATAGCCTTCAAATCAAAGTCCGGCGTTATTTGGAATATTTCCAATACTTGGTCCAGCATTTGTTGATGCTGGGAAGTAACGCAGATAAATGTTTCTAACTCATCGTGTTTATGCAATTCGCAAATCAAAGGAGCCATCTTAATTGCTTCCGGTCTCGTTCCAAAAACAACAAGAATTCGGAACATAACCACCCTCTTTTCCCTACCTCATCCAAATATTATGTAGGTGAATGATACGATATGATTGATGAAAGCTTTTCTTGAACGTAAAAAAGCCATTCGCTTTTTTTGTTGCATCACCTTCGCGAATGACCTTAACGATGTTTATTCGATTATTTATGTCGCTTAAATGGGTTGAATTGCACTGTTTGAGATGAGTTCTGATTGGGGACAAAGTTTCTTGCTGTCTGAGATGAGTTTTGATTAGGGTTGAAGTGTCTTGTTGGCTGATTTGAGCTAGAGTGAAATGGAATTTGCGGCTTGGAAGCAGATGCAACTTGTTCACTCGCTAATTTATTTGAAATTCGATGCATTGTTTTAAAATGTCCCTCTGTAGCCACCTCTTTCTTCTTATTTGGAATGGAACGAAGATTATTTTGCAAAGCTTGTAAATTATTTTTATATCCAAGTTCCCTTTTTTCATACCCCATTATTTTTTGTTGAAGTTCTTCGATTAATTGCTGGTGATCCGTTTGTTCTTCTATTGGTTTTTGTTCATATTCTGTGATTTTCTGCTTCAAATCGTTAACCAATTGCTGTTTTAGTTGCAAATTGTCTTCCAATGTTAGAATGGTTTGCTCATTTTCTTTCGTTTTCTCGCTAAGTTTGTTAATCGTTTGCTGTTTGAATTCCAAACTTTCTTTAATTGTTGTTGTATTTTGTTCATAGTCCTTCAATTCATGTTGAAGTTCTTCGATAAGCTGTTGTTTATCTACAGAACTGCCTGCGTTTTCCCTTTCTCTTTGCTTATAGTTTGTTATTTTTTGCTGTAGTTCTTGGATAATTTGTTTTTCGCTATTTTGATCTTGTAAATGTTTTTGTTCTTTTTCTATATATTGCAAAATAAGTTTATTTTTTTGTTCTAGTTCCAATCGATATTCCTGTTCTTTTTTCTTAAACTTATCAATGATCTCATCTTTTTCTTCTCTTTTTTTCCAATTCCAAAATATCATTAGGACAAGTCCTTTCTTTTGTTATTTGGTGAATATTTTCCTCATATACATATGCTATGCACTTACCTATGTAACGGTTAAATGTTATTGATAAAACACTTATGTGCCTATTTTAACGATAGAAATATCTATAAAAGCTGCTGATCAAAAAAACAACAGCTTTTATAACTGTATAGAATGAAAGTTCTACGTTGTTGGGGCTGGGAAGGCATTGCAATCTTGGACAGTGATTGAATTTCCGATGGATATGCTAACCACAGTAGAAGCAAATAGTCCTGGAGCAACACTAGATAAAATCAGAATGTAGGTATCAACAGCGGAATCAACCAATTGTAAGGTATATCTTACCGGTATGGTGTCTCCACCAGCTGTTACTACTGTGCCTTCACCTACTACAACCTGAACCCCTGTACCTCCACCAAAACCACAGTCTTCTCTTGTGAATGAATTGGCAGTAAACGTAAAACTATTGTTAGGAGCAGTACTATCTGTATCCGTGTATGTGAATAGAATGTCGGTGTTAATTTCTGCACAAGCATTACAAATATTTCCTACTAGAGATGCGGTACCAACGGATAGAGATAAGCCATTTAAGACAACTATGACACTTACTGGAACGGCAGCATTTGTAGAATTAAAAGTACTCTGACAACCACAGTTTGGTTGTGGGAAGAAGTCACATTGCTCAGGGAATAAAAGCGGCGGACAAACCGAAGTTACTGGAATATCGATTGGCGGACGTGGGGAACAGAATTTCGCCAATACTTCTAGTTTAACCGCAGCTAATACTTGGATCTCTTTACAAACATTAAGTTCAATTCCAACAGATGCAGGGAATGGAGTTCCTCCTACAGGTGGCGGGGTGGTGATGACACAATCCCCACTAATAATGCGACAGACCAAATTATCATTGGTAAACTCAGGTGGGAAACAAAGTACCACTTGACGGATAAAAGGAACAAGTAGAGGAATCGTACAAGATGCAGGATTTCCTAAAGCATCTGTTCCAGTAAGCGTTACATCAACTGGAATATCCTGTCGTAACTTTACTAAAGCTGCGTTTACTCCGTCGATATTAATAGGACGTCGATCTAGGACGGTACAAACTCCATTGGTAGCACAAGTAATGGGGAAAAATGGCTCAGTTGTTAAGGAACAAAAAATATCGGTTACGGTGGTAGGACATCCAACAGGTGGTGTCGCTGGCAGTGGAACAGTAGCATTAATGTCCTCTGTAAAAACCACAAAATCATATACTTTTGGTACACAGATACACTCAGCCTGAACATTATTGGGGACAGGTGGGATAACTTGCGATCCGCGAATTGGTCTTACCATGAAAATTTTTTCCTCCTTACGAAAGACTCAGTTGAAATTTCCTTACTTTGTATAAACTATGTATATTCATCGTTCTCATCGAAGTAACTGTACTCTGATACTTTGGATAAAAATATGTGCCTATTTTTTAATGGTAGAAAGATATGTAAAAGCTGTTGGTCCAAAAAGCCAACAGCTTTAATAAAGTTTATAAACATAGATGGTATGGAAGGGGTCTACGTTGTAGGAGATGGGAAGTTGTTGCAATCTTGGATAATGATCGAATTTCCGATTGATACAGATACTACAGATGCGCTAAATAGCCCATTTAGACCTTGTATCAATAAGGCGTAGCTATCTACAGGACCATCAACTAATACTAGTTGATAAATTACATCTATTGTATCTCCGGCGGCAGTAACAACTGTACCATTACCAACTACTGCCTGTGTTCTGGCTGCTTCAACGGATGTACATTGTTCTCTGGTAAAGGAATTGGCCGTGAAGGTAAAGCTATTGTTTGGAGGAACTGCATCTGTATCCGTATAGGTGAAAGTAATAGAAGTGTTAACTTCCGCACATCCATTACAGATATTCCCAACTAGTGATGCTGTACCAACGGATAAAGTTAAACCATTTAAATGGATTCCAACACTTGTTGGAACTTGTGCAGCTGTAGAATTAAAGGAGCTCTGGCAATCACAGTTTGGTTGTGGGAAGAAGTCACATTGTTGTGGGAATAGAAGCGGCGGACAAACAGAAGTTACTGGAATATCGATTGGCGGACGTGGGGAACAGAATTTCGCCAATACTTCTAATTTAACCGCAGCTAACACTTGAACCTCTTTACACACGTTTAGTTCGATTCCGACCGATGCTGGGAATGGGGTTCCTCCAACTGGTGGCGGGGTGGTGATGACACAATCTCCGCTGATAATCCGACAGACAAGATTTTCATTGGTAAACTCAGGTGGGAAACAAAGCACGACTTGACGGATGAAAGGAACCAATACTGCAATCGTACAAGATGTTGGATTTCCTAAAGCATCTGTTCCGGTAAGTGTCACATCAACTGGGATATCCTGTCTTAACTTCACTAAAGCTGCGTTTACTCCGTCAATATTAATTGGACGTCGATCTAGGACGGTACAAATTCCATTGGTAGCACAAGTAATGGGGAAAAATGGCTCAGTTGTTAAGGAACAAAAAATATCGGTTACGGTGGTAGGACATCCAGCAGGTGGTGTAGCTGGCAATGGAACAGTAGCATTGATGTCCTCTGTAAAGACTACAAAATCATATACTTTAGGAACACAGATACACTCAGCCTGAACGTTATTGGGAATAGGTCGTGTGACCTGTGAGCCTCGTATTGGTTTTACCATGAAATATACGTCCTCCTTATCAAAGTTTGCTGATTTAGGTAAATCACCAATGTTTTAAAGTACTTTGTATATATATATATTCATGGCATTTTACAAGGTACCTATTTAAATCTACTTTGGATGAAATAATGTGCCCATTCTAACGTACACTTACATATTCATATAAATAGCTGTTGGCAAAAGGACCAACAGCCGAGAGGTATTTGAATTTTGTAAAATGCTACTACGTTGTTGGAGATGGGAAGTTGTTGCAATCTTGGATAATGATCGAATTTCCGATTGATACAGATGTTGCCACTGCGGTAAATAATGGGCCTTGTATAATTAGGACGTAGCTATCAACAGGACCATCAACTAATGTTAACTGATAAAGTACATCTATCGTATCTCCAGCGGCAGTTACTACTGTTCCATTGCCTACTACAAGCTGTGTTCCTACTCCTGCAGCAAATGTACAGACTTCTCTTGTAAAGGAATTAGCAGTGAACGTAAAGCTATTGTTTGGAGGAACGGCGTCTGTATCAGTAAAGGTGAAAGTAATAGAAGTGTTAACTTCTGCACACGAATTACAGATATTTCCTACTAGAGATGCCGTGCCAGCGGATAAAGTCAATCCATTTAAGACGATACCCACACTTACTGGAACTTGTGCAGATGTAGAATTAAAGGAGCTCTGACAGTCACAGTTTGGTTGTGGGAAGAAATCACATTGTTGTGGGAATAGAAGCGGCGGACAAACCGAAGTTACTGGAATTTCAATTGGTGGACGTGGGGAACAGAACTTCGCCAATACTTCTAATTTAACCGCAGCTAATACTTGGATTTCTTTACATACGTTTAGCTCGATTCCAACCGACGCTGGGAATGGAGCTCCACCAACAGGTGGTGGAGTGGTGATCACACAATCGCCACTGATAATGCGACAGATCAGATTATCATTGGTGAACTCAGGTGGGAAACAGAGTACTACTTGACGGATGAAAGGAACTAATACCGGAATTGTGCAAGTTGCTGGGTTTCCTGCAGCGTCTGTACCAGTTAGTGTCACATCAACCGGAATATCCTGTCTTAATTTCACTAAAGCTGCATTTACTCCATCGATATTAATGGGTCGACGATCGAGTATCGTACAAACTCCGTTTGTAACACAGGTGATAGGGAAGAAGGATGGTTCCGTTGTCAGTGTACAAAAGATGTCCGTTACTGTAGTAGGACATCCTGCTGGAGGTGTAGCTGGTAGCGGAACAGTAGCATTAATATCCTCCGTAAAGACCACAAAATCATATACTTTGGGAACACAGATACACTCAGCCTGAACATTATTAGGAACAGGTGGGATAACCTGTGAGCCTCTGATTGGTCTTACCATATTTTTCATTTACCTCCCTTAGGTAGAAATTACTTTCAACCTATTTATACGCAAAACATGCAGAGATCGCTTTAGGCAAATGTCCATTTTCCATAAAAAACTATTAATTTGCATTTTAAAAAAAGATTTTTTGTAATTGGTCAATTTTCTATATATGGTTCATAAAATAAATCTGATATAGCAATTAGATGGGAGGATGTTTATGGACCTGAAGATACAATACAACAAAGAGAATAAGGGAGAACTGCCTTTTCATTCTTTACCTATTTACCGATTGTTTTGCGAACAGATAGGCTTTCAAATGGAATGGAATCAACAAGAAAAAATACTTCACCTCGCTCCCCGTTTACAAGGAAAAAAAGTTTACCTCATACCTGTGAAACTAAACGATACTCATACTGCTATGTTGGAAAATACAAAAGCGTTCCTAAAACAAACAGATGTAGAGGTAGAAGTGTTACCTGCAAAATCATCTCCTCCTGATGATGGGGAAATCATTATCAAACTTAAATTAAATTCGAGTAGTAATCTTTCTTCCTTCCTCGAATTCACGATCCTACATAGCCATGGAACAAAAGCAAAAACATGGGCAGAAGCTTTCGGAAAAGAATGTAAAAAATCTGGCTATGCCGCACAGATCAAAGAAGATACAAAAAAATCATCTGTTCCATTTTTGGAAATCAGCATGAAATTACCAGAAAAAATGAAAATCGATGAGAAGTTGGGGGAAAGGGTCAGTCTTATCTTAGCTTCTGGTTTATTCAGAGGTTTCACAAAAGAAAATCCTTTCTTGTTGCTTCCGTTTTTGCCACCAGAATCGGTGAAGTTTCTTCTCCCTACGAAAAGTAAATCATCCTCAGAATCGGCTCCAGTAGTGACAAAACAGGAGAGTAATAATCCTATTGATACAAAAAATAAAGATAATAAAACACCTAAGATTATTCCCCTTCCACCTTTCCGAATGGAAGTTTGTTTCGATTACCAAGTCGTATTTCCAACTTCTAAAGATGATGACTATCTTGTTTTAGGCAACATGTACCTCAAAAATTCAGGGATGGGAGTTTTAACGAATCCTCATATCTGTATTCAAGTTTCTCCGTCCGATCGCATACAGCTAAAAGGACAGATTATTCCACCAAAGATGACAGACACGGTTGGGATTCAAAGCTTTTCAGGGGACAGTGCGGTGGGGTGGAGATATGTGGATGAGAATTGGCGTGAAAAAGTAAAAGAGAAAGGAGAGTACTGGATCTGCTCTATTCAACCTATCCATATTATGCCTGGAGAAACGATAACCTTTCCTAATTTTCAGTTCTCGATTCCCAATGATAGTAGTAGAGATATTAAAATCCAAGGTTCTGTACACTATAAAGACTTTAACCTTGAGTTTCCCTCTTCTAATCGAATACTCCTTTCATTTGCTTAATTCTTATAAAGGTGAGGTGGGATTCATTTGCTCGATATTTCGTGGTTCGAGTTTGCCGTTCTGATACTCGCTTCTTTTCGACTTACTCATTTGATTGTTTTTGATGAGATTACATCGTTTATTCGAGATCCATTTGTGAAAGTTACTTACGAACCAGATGACTCTGGTCAAGTGGTGAGAAAGATTCATATTATAGGTACGGGATGGCGTCACACCATGGGTTTGTTTTTAAGCTGTCATTGGTGTGTAGGGATCTGGTCATCCGCTATTCTTCTCGTCTTATATTTATTGTTTCCTATTTTATATCTTTTACATCTTGTTTTAGCAGTTGCAGGAGCTGCAGCATTTATTGAATCTAAATTGTATTTTGGATAGTGCTGAACAAAGTGCAGCACAAATTTTAATATTGAGGTGAAAAAAATGAATGAGAAGAACAATAATATAAATGAGATATATAAAAAGAGAATTCTATATTTATCGCACCTTAATAAGACATATGAAGCGAAAATAGGAAAGTATAGAGATCATCAGGCTAAAATGAAGCGATTAATAGAAAACTATCGAGCCAAGGCAGGAGAATATTCCGGACAGGTGGACGAAATTACAGCACATTATGAAGAGAAAAACAGAGAATTAAAGCAGTTATTAAAGGCAGCAAAACAGCTAGAAATTGAAAAAGATACAAAGATTAGAAATTTAGAAGAAGAGAAAACAAAATTCCACCAAGTATTGGAACAGAAAGATCTGCAAAAAGATCAGAAGCAAGTTCAAATAAAGAGTGTTCAAGAAAAAGAACATAAATTAAAACAAAAAGATGAAACGATTCAACAGTTACAAAAAGAAGCGAGTGCTTATCAAGAACAAATCAAGCAGCTTATACAAAAAGAAACGAATGGCAATCAAAATCAAGTGTTAAAGCAAAAAGAAGAAATGATTCAACAGTTACAAAAAGAAACGAATGCTTTTCAAAAGCAAATCAAGCAGCTTATACAAAAAGAAGCGAATGGCAATCAAGATCAAGTGTTAAAACAAAAAGAAGAAACGATTCAACAGTTACAAAAAGAAACAAATGCTTATCAAGAGCAAATCAAGCAGCTAAAACAAAAAGAAGCGAATGGCAATCAAGAGCAGATGAAGCGATTAAAGCAAAAAGAAGAAACGATTCAACAGTTACAAAAAGAAGCGAATGTCTATCAAGAACAGATGAAGCAGCTAAAACAAAAAGAAGCAAATGGCAATCAAGAGCAGATAAAGCAATTAAAGCAAAAGGAAGAAACGATTCAACAGTTACAAAAAGAAGCGAATGTCCATCAAGAACAGATGAAGCAATTAAAGCAAAAGAATGAAACGATTCAACAGTTACAAAAAGAAGCGAATGTCCATCAAGAACAGATGAAACAATTAGAGCAAAAGGAAGAAACGATTCAACAGTTACAAAAAGAAGCGAATGTCCATCAAGAACAGATGAAGCAATTAAAGCAAAAGAATGAAACGATTCAACAGTTACAAAAAGAAGCGAATGTCCATCAAGAACAGATGAAGCAATTAGAGCAAAAGGAACAAGCGATCCAACTATTACAATTAGAAGCGAATACTTATCAAGAACAAATTAAGCATTTAAAACAAAAAGAAACGAATGCCCATCAAGAGCAGATGAAGCAATTAAAACAAAAGGAACAAATGATCCAACAATTACAAAAAGAGGCGAATGACCATCAAGAGAAAATGAAGCAATTAAAGCAAAAGGAACAAGCGATCCAGATATTACAATTAGAAGCGAATACTTATCAAGAACAAATTAAACAGTTAAGACAAAAAGAAGCGAATACTCATCAGGAACAGGTCAAGCAATTAAAGCAAAAGGAACAAATGATTCAGCAGTTGCAAAAAGAAGCCCATACTTATCAAGAACAAATCAAGCAATTAAAACTGAAAGAAGCAAATACTTATCAAGAGTTAATGAAGCAATTAAAACAAAAGGAAGAAACGATCCAACTGTTACAAAAAGAAGCACATACTTATCAAGACAAGATCGAGCAATTAAAGCAAAAAGAAACGAATGCTCATCATGATCAAATGAAGCAATTGAAGAAAAAAGAACAAATAATTCAACAGTTACAAGAAGAAACAAATGCTCATCAAGATCAAATCAAGCAATTAAAGCAAAAAGAAACAAATGCCCGTCAAGATCAAATGAAGCATTTAAAAGAAAAAGAAGATGTGATCCAACAATTACAAGAAGAAACGAATGCTCATCAAGAGCAAATCAAGCAATTAAAGCAAAAAGAAGCGAATGCCCATCAAGATCAAATGAAGCAATTAAAAGAAAAAGAAGATAGGATCCAACAATTACAAGAAGAAACGAATGCTCATCAAGAGCAAATCAAGCAATTAAAGCAAAAAGAAGCGAATGCCCGTCAAGATCAAATGAAGCAATTAAAAGAAAAAGAAGATATGATCCAGCAATTACAAGAAGAAACGAATGTTCATCAAGAGCAAATCAAGCAATTAAAAGAAAAGGAAGATATGATCCAACAATTACAAGCAGAAACGAATGCTCATCAAGAGCAGATCAAGCAATTAAAGCAAAAAGAATTGAATGTCCGTCAAGATCAAATGAAGCAACTAAAACAAAAAGAAGAAATGATCAAACAATTAAAAGAAGAAGGGAATGTTCATCAGGAACAAATCAAGCATTTAAAGCAAAAGGAACAAGTAATCCAACTATTACAATTAGAAGCGAATACTTATCAAGAACAAATCAAACAGTTAAAACAAAAAGAAGCGAATGCTCATCAGGAACAGGTCAAGCAATTAAAGCAAAAAGAACAAGCAATCCAGCTATTACGATTAGAAGCGAATACTTATCAAGAACAAATCAAACAGTTGAAACAAATAGAAGCGAATGCTCATCAAGAGCAAATGAAGCAATTAAAGCAAAGGGAACAAGCAATCCAACAATTACAATTAGAAGCTGCTAATGCTCATCAAGATCAAATGAAGCAATTGAAACAAAAGGAAGAAACGATCCAACGGTTACAGGAAGAAGCGAATACTTATCAAGAACAAATCAAGCATCTAAAACAAATAGAAGCGAATGCTCATCAAGATCAAATGAAGCAATTAAAGCAAAAACAAACGATCCAACAGTTACAGGAAGAAGCGAATACTTATCAAGAACAAATCAAGCATCTAAAACAAATAGAAGCGAATGCTCATCAAGATCAAATGAAGCAATTAAAGCAAAAACAAACGATCCAACAGTTACAGGAAGAAGCGAATACTTATCAAGAACAAATCAAGCAGTTAACACAAAAAGAACAAACAACTCAACAACAGTTACAAGAAGAAGCTAATATTTATCAAGAACAAATCAAGCAGTTAAAACAAAAAGAACAAATGATTCAACAGCAGTTACAGGAAGAAACTTATGCTTATCAAGAACAAATCAAGCAATTAGAAGAAAAAGAACAAATGATCCAACAACTAAAAGAAGAAACAAATGCTTATCAAGAACAAATCAAGCATTTAAAACAAGTAGAAGAGAATGCTTATCAAGACAAAGTTAAACAATTACAACAAAATCAAACAATCCAACAATTACAAGAAGAAGTTCATACTTATCAGAAACAAATGAAGCAATTAGAACAAAAAGAAGAAACAATTCAACGATTACAGGCAAAAGCCGTTACTTACCAAGAGCAAATGAACAAATTAGAACAAGAAAACCAAACACTTCAAAAAAGAACAAACGACCTGAAAGAAACAATCCAATTTACGGAAGAAAATATTAGGGAATTAAAACAAAAACAAGAATCAGCCAAACAGGTGTATCAACAAAGGGAATCGCTAGAAATCGAAAATAAGAAATTGGTAGATGAATTACAAGAAAAGGAAAGTACATTGGCACAAGAAAGAGAGAGTATGGCTTATCAGATTAAGTTACTCACTTCTGCTTTTCAAAAACAATTAGAACAAATGAAGCAGATGCAAGGAACAATTGAAAAAGATACAATATCCCATATCCCATTGCATGAGATGGAACAAAACCATCTATTAGAACCCGATCAAATCAAAGTAAGTAGTACAAATGATTTGAACCAGACAAAACAACCAACCTCTAATAAAAATGGTGTTTTTAAAAATCAACAATTACCGCCAGAATTACAAGCTAATGCAGAGCAAAATGCTAAGTTTTTTCGCAACCATCACGTACCACAAGAAAGCAACTATATTCAAGCAAGGAAGAAGAAAATGGATGACTAATTTCTTCTTATATACAGCACGTCTGGAACAAAACTGAATAAGATAATACAGATTTTATTGGTCATCATGAAAGGGGATATAATATGGACCAACGATTTGTTCAGTGGCAGAACTTTCGCCCTGTGAGAAGAACTGGTCAACCATGGAATGAATCTAACCCTGATTCAGGTCAGCACAGACTGGTAAGACCCGTTCAACAACCCTCACAAGGGAGGCAAAACCAGCAACAACCACAGCGACGTGGAGGTTGTTGTGGGAAAAGAGCAGCAGAATAGTTCAAATAAGAATATTGTTTTTCTGCAATATGTGTATAATGCGATGATACATCACTGCATGGAACAAAAGCCATTCGAAGCATGTGGTTTGTTGTCTGGAACAAATAATGTGGCTTGTACTCATTGGCCAATGACCAATGTTTTACGTAGTCCTAACGAATTTCAGATGGATAACAATCAAATTGAGTTTATTTTTAAACGAATGAAAGAAAAAGGAGAACAATTAGTAGGTATTTATCACTCACATCCTACTACTGTTCCCTATCCGTCACCTAATGATATAATTCATGCAAATTATCCTGAGGCGGTATATGTTATTGTCTCTTTATCGTCTCACATAAAACCAGAAGTCGCTTGTTTTCATATTCAGCGAGGCTTAGTAACTACCATGAAATATTCACTTCAATAAATGATATATGATTTAACTAGCCTCCTTTGTAGACATTCAAGGGGGCTAGTTGTTATATGATTATTTTTTGTTTGATGGACACTCTGTACGAACATAATGTTTCCTATTAAGTCGAGGAGGATTTAAGCTTTTTCCATGAACTTGATCAATTGATAAAGTTGGAAATATACTCCGGTCAACAAAGCACGGGGATCAGCTTCAAAGTGTGGAGAATGCAAATCAAATACTTGTTGCTGATGTTTTGGTTTGGTTCCTAATCGGAAGAAGTGAAGGGGATAGCCAAGTTCTGAGAACCAAGAAATATCATCAGCTCCTCGACTCGACTCCGTATGCTGCACTTGTATCCATGGAAAATGCTCAGAAATGGTATAGGAATCTTCGACTAGTGTAGGATCATTAACAACTGGTGGTAGAGCAGGTATTCCACTGTTTTTTAACTCCACTTTTATATAATCGTTTTCCAAACTCCTGAGATAGTGGTTAATAGCAGTCCTTGCTTTTTCGTGATACTTGAAGTCCGGAGTTCGCAATGTACCTTCACAACATGCTGTTTCTGGAATGATGTTTGCTTTACTTCCACTATGCATTTGACCGAAAGCAAGCACTGCTTCAGGTGCTTCATGAGAGATGACCTCAGGTAAAGAATATAGAATTTGGCCCATTATGGTCAGAGCACTCTTTTGATGTTCTGGACGAGCTGTATGACCACCTCTGCCTTTTACCTCAATTTTTATAAATTCCGCAGAATAATTAATTAATCCGGGGCAAGTAGAGATTTTCCCTGCTGGTAAATCTGGATATACATGTAGTCCAAAACAAGCTGCATCTTTTCCGAGGTAATCAAGAAGTTTTTCCGATTTGATTAGAAATGCAGTTCCATTCAATTCTTCCGCGGGACGAAAAAGTAGTACTACTCGGCAGTTAAGGATATGTTCATTTTGTTTTAGCCACCAAGCAATACCAAGTAAAATAGATGTATGCATATCATGTCCACATGCATGCATTGTGTCGTTTGTTTTCGAGCGGTACCAGTGACTGGATACTTCTTCAATAGGTAAAGCATCAAAATCAGCCGTAAAAATAACAGTTTTTTCTCCTTGTCCAAAAGCAACCGTGATTGCTTGAGAGGAAACAGGTTTACCAAATATCTCACCATTCACATCGTAAAATTTTGGTTTTAATCCTAGATTTTTTTCTAATACAGAAGAGATATAATGAATGGTATTGCTTTCCTGAAAGGATAGTTCAGGGTGTTGATGCATGTAATAAAAATGACGTGACATCCATTGATACCACTCGGTTTGTGGGGCGTTTTGGAGCAGTGCTAAGCGGTCCATATTTTCATCATTCCTTTGTAGATAATAATACTATTATACAATCATTTTGTTTATTCAAAAAACATGCCCAAAACAATATAAGTCCTTATATCTCTTTGTTTTCAAGGCTTTCCGCCCTTTAACGTCATTTTAAAATTTTTTTATAAAAAAAAGGGTTGCAATCTTTTTTTAGCCATGTTATATTATTTCTTGTCGCCGCGAGCAACACACAAACGGCTGACACAACAACAAAAAGCAAAACTTGATTCTTGTTGGGACAAGTTGAGATAAACACTTCTCACTTACCACCATTACAATAACAAGTTGCGCTAAGCCAATAAAATGGCAAGTCGCACTTTGAAAATTGGATAGGAAATGATGATAGAGAAAAGACATGTGTGTCTTTTCCGTCAAGTTGCGAACACCGGGTGATAGAGATGAAAATTTGTATCACCAAGTAAGAATAGTAGGAGAAGCTACTAAGGGCACACGGTGGATGCCTTGGCGCTAGGAGCCGATGAAGGACGGGACGAACNCCGATATGCTCCGGGGAGCTGTAAGTGAGCTTTGATCCGGAGATTTCCGAATGGGGAAACCCACTCATTGAAGAATGAGGACTGCCACCTGAAT
>NZ_ATZF01000026.1 GCF_000428065.1 Shimazuella kribbensis DSM 45090 | reverse complement strand
AACAAACTCTATCAGGCATTTCAGGAACTAGGACGTGTGATTCGTACCATTTTCTTGCTCCAATACATTGCAGATATCCATCTTCGTAGAACGATCACAGCAACGACAAACAAAGTAGAGGCTTATAACGGATTTTCCAAATGGTTATGCTTTGGTGGATTTGGAATTATTGCCACCAATGACCCGGAGCAACAAGAGAAAATTATCAAATATGGAGACTTAGTTGCAAATGCCGTTATTTTTCAAAATGTTGTGGATTTAACCGAAGTAATACGACAGTTAAGAAAAGAAGGGTATCCAGTAAACCCAGAGGATCTAAGTGCAATTAGTCCTTATTTGACGGAACACATTAAACGATTTGGTGATTATATCATTGATTTGGAAAAACAACCCCAACCTTTCGATGGGAAATTAAAATTAGAGTTGGAAAGTGCTTGATAGAAAGGGCCCCTGTGCCCTTTTTCCAATTTTCCCTATCTATCGTGCCGCTTTTGGACTTATCTCGGATGTCCCCCTCAATGGCTCATTCTCTCCTTTTATCTCTCTGAACTTATGCTTTCCACTGCTTTTCTTAGGTCTTGTTCACTAGGTGTAATATATCTTCGAGTTGTTTCTAGACTCTCATGTCCTGCCAGTTGAGCAATAATTTGTAATGGTTGATTGGCATCTACTAGGTTCCGGCAAAAGGAATGACGAAGAGAATGAGACGAGTAATTTATCAGTCCAATCGAGTCTAAATATTTTTTGATGAGATAATGAATTCCCTGACGAGTTATTCGACTATATCCTCGTTCAGATACAAATAGGGCTTTTTCAGCTATCTCTTCTCTTGCTTTGATCCAAGCCCCCATTGCTTTCATCAAATCTGGATTTATCAGAGCAATTCGATTCTTCCCACCTTTACCTGCAATCACAGTCAACGTTTTTCTTCTTAAGTCTACATCTTGATGTCTAAGGATACCACCTCTGAAGTTCTGAGACCTGCTTGTAGCATCGTTTGAACGATTGCGAGATTTCGAGCTCTCTTCCATGGATTCTTTTCCTTCTCTACTCGATGTAAGAATTTATCTTGTTTGGTACGAGTAAGCCATCTAGGAGCTTGTTCTAAAGGAGAAATATGTTTCATCCTCACTTTTTGAGTAGGATCAAGTGTTGAGTAATCATGTTGAACGAGAAAAGACCAGTAGACTTTAATAGCAGCTACACGTTTATTAATCGTAGCAGGAGCTAAACGTTCTATGGTTTGCATATAAGAGACCCAATCATGTAAATCTCTAGCTGTAATGAGATCAGGATTAAATTCATGTCCCTCTCGATGGATATACCATCTTTCAAGCACCAAAACAGCCGCAACATATTCTTCAATCGTCCGAAGTCCTTTTCCATACTCATGGAGATAGAATTGAAATGACTCTATGTAGGTCATGATTAATCCTCCTTCAGCAAAACGTGTTCGGTAAAGAAAAAGTAGTTGTTTTGACTTATTTACTTTACCGAATATACCTTCTGTAAAGTTACATCGAGTTTTTGATATCAATGGTTGGGGGTGTCATAACTGGCGAAACCCCTTTAACATAACAGGCTTGAAAAAGAAAAAGGACTGAACTCTCTGAGTATGAGTTCGATCCTTCGGTGGTTTAAAAGAGAAACATCAATTTAGGTGCACGCGAATTGTTTGATGACTCAAAATTCGTGAATCGGAGAAGGGGTAAGAGTAGACCATTTATTTTTTACATAACGAGTTAATTTTAAGAAAAGATAACCAACAGTAAAACCTGCGAGATGAAGTAGAATGCGAGATGTATCAAACATATTTAATTTGATACTAAAGGTGAAAAGGTGAAACAACTGGATCACAGAGAGACTAGCCAACAAATTCCTTGGAAAGCTTTTTTGAAAAAGGAAAGACCAGAGAAAACCCAATGGACCATACGTAATAATCGAATAGAATAGCATTACCACTAGACCAGTTAGACCAGTCGGACTTAGTATGAATAAATCGTATAAAGAACTAGTTATGTCAAATGTAAAATGATCTCGAAAGAGATGACCATACACGATTTCATTTCTTTCTAAAAATACAAAACCAAAATGATATGCAAACCAAAAGAGATACGTGGAGAAAGAAAACCAAAAAAATGGTCTTATCCATTTGTGAAATGGATTCATGCTTTGTTGGAGTTCAGAAGTGATGTCATTTGAATAACCAAATGCATCAATGGCCATCCTAATTGCTTCTTTTTCCGTATATGCCTGTTCGATAAACTCTTGTTTTAGAAGTAAAAGATGATCCATGAACTCGGAAGCTAATTCTGTTTTCTCTCGGTTTGAAATTCTTAGTTGTTGAACAATGCTATTGACATAGAGTTGAAACTCATTCATGTAATTCCCTCCTTGCATAGTTGAATTAATTTCGTGATACTATTCCAACTCATTATTTTTTCTTCTAATATTTTCTTCCCACTATTCGTAATAGAATAAAATTTTCGATTGACACCGGTTTCAGGAGCATCTCCCCAATAGGAAGTCAAGTATCCTTTTTTCTCTAAGCGTTTCAAAGATGGATATAAAGTACCTTGAGTCATCAAGTAACGATCTTCACTTCGTTGACGGAGCACTTTCATAATCTCGTATCCATAAGTATCTCCACGATTGATAACAGACAGAACGAGAATATCTACACTACCTTTCATCATTTCTTTATCCATTTTATCACCTTCTTACCATAGATAGTAAAGCAACATATTATGATTTGCAACTATATCAACGAAAGTAATCTGCTATATGTTGCTTTACTATCTATGTTGTATTACAATCTATATTGGATACCAGTGGTGCTAGTTAAATCACATCCCAATAAAAACATACTTTTTGACTTGGCAAATTTATTTGTCTAATAGAATCGGTCCTAACATCAATTAGCACCAGAGGTTATCCTAGTCTTATCAATAAACCGCATAGGAGATGGAAAGATGAAAAACACGACAAAAAAAATAGTGGTAACAACACTCTTAACAGGGATTGCTCTTACGGGACTGTTACCTATTGTGACGCATGCTACAACACCTAATACCAAAATAGTACAAACACAACAGAATCACAGGCAAACCATTGAACAGACCATGACCCTAGCTAAACAAGGAAAAACCATCAACAGCGAAAACTTTGCTATTGGTTCCAATGGCAGTGATATTAAAAAAAAATGGGGAAAACCAACTAGTGGGGATAGCACCTATTTGAAATATGAAAAGAAGAAAATTATGTTTTTGCTATCAGATGGAAAGGTATCTGAAATACTTTCTGAAGACAAAAGATATGAAAAGATCACTTATGATGAGGTGAAACAAGTCCTCGGAAATCCAAAGCAGGAAACAAAGGGAGAAGATGCTATTTATGTCAGGTACCTAGCTGGTAAACATCAGATCGATTTTGCTTTTAATTATGATAAAACCGGAAAAAAGGCAGACACTCTGAAAGCAGTCGTGCTCTTACCTTAAATAATAAAAGATTTCTCTAAGGGTGGAAAAACACACTATTCTTTTCCTTTCATAAAGAAAGAATAGTGTGTTTTTCGTAAAAAGTAACAAACAAATTCTGTTTTTTTATTCCCCAAGTGCCCTCTATTCTTGAACCGGTGGTGTACATGGGAAAAGAGAACTCAAATGAACCACTGTTATAATTTTCAATATTAAAAGGGGAGTTTGAAATTGAAAAAAATCATTGTAGTAAGTGCTCTTTGCTTAGCTAGTTTAACTGGATGTAATTCAAATGCTAGTAGCGGAAAAATAGAAGGGAACTGGAACTTAACTGCCGGAAATCAAAATTGTCCAAAGGCTGTAATCTTAACGAAAAGCGAATTTCAATTTCAGCAACCTGATGATACGATTTTAAAAGGTACATATAAGAAAAAAATCAAAGATGTATATGAACTTACTAGCGATAAACAGACTATAGAAGCCACAATAAATGGAGAAGCTAATTTACACATGCAACAAAAAGGACAAGAACTCTGTATCTATAGTTCAAAAAAATAAAAGGACATTTTTTATAGACAAGAGATCGACAGTATAAGATATATTTCTTGCTAGTCAAATTTCACCTCACAAGGACTGAAGGTCACATTATGTGTATAGTGTGGCCTTTTTCGTTTGTTTTCATCCTTAGCGGGGAAATTCCGCGTTTTGACGGCGAGACCCCGTTTACGGCAAAAGTCGTAATATCGATTAATAGCTACCTGAAAAAGCCATGGTTTCAATTTACTTAGATGAATAGACTGATAAGAGAGTAAAACTTGATAAAAGGTATCCTGTACGATATCCTCTGCATCCCTTCTGCTAGCCCCTAGCTTTACAAGATAACGAAAAATAAACTCTCCATTTTCGATTAAAAGTTGTTCAAATTGATCATGTTGCATATCCATCTCCTCTTCCTAGTTATTAGACGAACCCTAATTTGACCAACAATTGGAAATGATCCTGCGGACTAGAGCATCTATCGTCTCACCACGCCTAATTAAGGAATTGGTTGGAGATAGTTACATGGTGTTTTCGTTTACTGTACATAATAAAAAATACATAGGTTGTTAAGTTAGGGTTAATTATTTCTTGAAAAAGGAGAAAAACATGGATAACAATTTATCGCAAGAACAGATAGAAAAGGTCAATGTGAAGGATACTTTCGTACCTGGTGTGTCCGAGATGATAACACCAGACACCCTGATCAAACCGACCTTGCAGGAAGTGAAAATCAGCCCTGAAGTAGCGAAGATATTTGGTATTGATACCACGAAGTCACTAACTGCAGAGTCAAAGACCGCAGTCTTTCCTCGCATTATATATTCGGGTGCTCCGGGGGAAATGGCTTCTTTGGAAGATGCTAAAGTGACTGCGACGAAGATGGCCAATCCTACGACTGGAGTTCCCTTTGTTGTAGTAAATTTTGAGTATTTTACTACTTCTCTCGGCTGGCGTACTGGAAGGGGAGCGCCAACAGGAGAACCCTTAGGTGTTCCACACGGTCTGTATTTTAGAAATTCAGCTGGTGGGATTATTCACTCTTGGGGATTCCCGCATGACGACTATATTGTCCAATGTAATTGGAATCGAAAATTCCGTCAACACAGGTTTGTTGATAACAATTACGTGAGTTGGTTTGATCTCTGGCAAAACACTAATTACAGAGGTGAGGGTGTGCTCTTCCGATGTTAGAGATCTAGAAATGGGGTTCTAGTACATAGGCTGTTTGATTATAAAATATAAAAAAGAGGTTGCCATTGATGATTACGGACCAATCCGATTCAAATAACAAGAAGATCAGTAGAAAAAATGTGAAAAGGCAGGCTTGTGAGATTCAATTGAATCCACAGCCACTCCCGCCAAAGAGTAATAGAAAAATCCAAGCTGATCAATTAGAACGCCGTTCTACAAAATAGAAAACTACAAACGCCTCAAATCACAATGAACTGTAACCCTAAAAGTAGAAAAAAGACCCTAATCAAGCTAAAAGATGACTTCTGAATTGATCAGGAGCCATCTTTTTTCGTGTCTGCTAATGCTTATTAGGGTATGTGAACGATTCGAGGAATGAGGGGCCACATCTGAAAATTTTCCCAAATTAGTATAGTAACTAATCCCAACTAATTGATTCCATTGCATTGGCTTTTTCCTCTTCACCTGGTTTAATATAACGTAAAGTCATATCAATATTAGGCGTACCATCCACTTTCAAATGACCTGCAATCTCTGCTACAGTGGAAAGAGGAGCACCTGCCTTGACAAGATTGTGTAAACAAGTATGGCGTAATGCATGACAAGTAAGATCTGGCATATTCAATCGTGTAGCATAATTGTCACGATATGTTGTACTCCTCGAGTTGTAACTTGATTCGATCTTTGTGAATCAAAGAGATATTCTCCTTTTAAATTTCCTTGATATTCCTTTTTATATTGCTTCAAGACCTTACGGATAGACTTATTGAGATCAACTTTACGCTGTTTGTTATCTTTTCCATAGATATAAATCCAACCAGAGCGTTCATGGATCTGTACATCAGATAACTTCAAATTACATAATTCTTCTACCCGTATTCCTGTGAAGTACATCAATGCAATCATTGCATATTCCCGAATGATTTTTCGATATCTTTTGGGGTTGCCAAGAAGCAAACGTAGCTCTGCAAATAATTTACGTTCCTGTTGTTCTGTAATCGATTTTCAGGTATGTATTTGATTTCTTTCGCTGGGTTATCTGGGATCAACTTTTGTTCAAGCAACCAAGTAAAGCACTGTTTTAAATGACGGATCGTTAAGTTGATGGTTCCTGCTTTCCATTTCAGCTCTCTACTCGCAGATTTTTTGAAATGCTTTTTGTAAGATGGTTAATTCTTCGCTGTCCGCCATGTGAGTTTCTTTTTGCTCGATCCAAAGAATGAAACGGTTGATAGAAGATCGATGGGAGGCAATAGTTGCAGGGCTTAATCTTTTGTGTTCTAAATATGTATAATAATCATCCCATGCAGCCGATTTGTTCATTATCTGCACCTCTTGTTACTGTCTCTGTGTAGAACATGACGAGTTTTAAGGTCGTTAACATCCTAGAATATGGTGTTATATCCAATTATAACAAACAAACTCGTCACATTCTGCTAGAGATCATGACGAGTTATATAAATAGCCCTGTAAAATCAAGAGCTGTCCCCTTACGCTAACGTAATCCGTTAGCGTAATCTACTTTAGGAGACAAGGTCATCTAACCGTCTGGTAAACGAGGCCTATGGCTCCAGAATCAAATGTCTTGTTTTCGATAAGTTTAAGATTGATCTTCTCCTTGAGACCTTGGAATAACGGCAATCCGCTGCCGATCAGGACGGGAGAAACCGTAATTTTATACTCATCTATTAAATCAAGCTGCATAAGGTAGTGTGCGAACCTAGGACTGCCGAGGATGACCATATCCTTGCCTGACTGCTGTTTGAGGTTCTTGATCTCTTCCTCGACATCTTCTTTCACCAGTCTGGAATTGTTCCATTCGACTTTCTCCAGCGTCGTGGAAAAAACGATTTTGGCTGTCTTTTCGATCCACTCGGCATGATTCCGTTCATGCTGCGAAGCTGATGGGTTCGAAGGCACAGATGGCCAGTAACTGTGCATCATCTGATAAGTCCCACGTCCCCAAATGACAGTGTCGGCAGTACTCAGAATTTCTTTCGCGTGTTTCTCCAAATCAGCATCGTAGGAAACCCAGCCAATGTCCATTTCACCGTTCGGCCCTTCTACAAAACCGTCAAGCGATGCGTGCAGAAATAGAACGAGTTTTCTCATTTTCAGTTCTCCTTTGTTCATGAGGGATATCTAATTATACATTGGGGTCCTATTCATTTTTTTACCTGAGTACCTGTTTGAAATAGACTCTCGAGCTTGTCCAAAAATGCTTCCGTTCCCTGTTGGCGATATTCGACACGATCATGACCATCAAACATGGCAACTTGTTCCGTAAAAATCAATCGTGTACCCACGTTAACTGGCTTTAATTCAACAGATACGATAGAAGCCGAGATACGCACTTGGTCCATATCCATCGTGTACGTATAGACAATTCGTTGATCTTGGACAATTTCTTGATAGAAAGCATCATATGTAAACGTTGCACCTCCTGGAGGTCCTCCTTGATTCCATTCACGGCCTCCTACAACAAACTCAAACTTTTCTGCTTTTGGAAACCACTGTGCTTTCTGTTCTGGATCTGACCATGCAGTAAATACCCGTTTTGGATTAGCTTTGTACTCCCGTTCAATCACAAAAGTATCATGTTTGACAAATCGTTCTGTCATTTTATTGTCCTCCTCATTCAGTTAGATAATCACCTAGCATATCTAGGCTGTGTTCCCAGCTGATAAAATATTTCTCATTTCTCTTTTTCGTCAATTCTAATAATCGGGTAAAGTCATCCAGCGTCAAAGGTCTGTTCTGCTGCATCATCTTCCAAACGTGTTCGAGTTCTTGCAGCATCGTTTGTTGCAATTGAATATTCTCTTTGAGACGAGCGATTTGCAAAGAAATGACTCGTGACGGATCATAATAGGTGCCTGCCAACGCTGATCTTATTTCTTCAAGTGATAGCCCCAATTCTTTTAACGATAAAATCTGTTGTAGCCGCGAGAGATCGGCTTGGTTATAGAGGCGGTGTCCAGCTTCTGTATATTCCGAAGGTGAAAATAGACCAATCTGATCGTAATAACGCAATGTCCGAATCGTTAAGCCTGTTAGCCTTGCTAGTTCACCTACTTTCCATTGTGGTTCCATACATCAGATCCTTTGCTTTATTTTTTATGTTGTCTCTCATGTGCTTTTACTATAAGGCATTACGTTACGTAAGGTGCAAGAGGAATATAAAAAATAAGTAATCTCCAAGTGCGGAAGATGAAGAAAAGCCGTCCATCCATTTATGGCCCAGTGACAGGGTTCCTACTATTAACCGCAAAGTAATGTTACTCGCCTTGAAAAGAACTAGATGACAAAAAATAAAATGCAATCTAAAATAAAAGTAATCGGTAAAGCCGTTTCGAACGCAGGAGCTCTCTATGCATAACTCCAGGAATAACACCATTTCCGTAATCACCGGTATTTTCGGTGGATCTATCGTGTGGTACTCGTTCCCCGAATATCAGGGCAGGGAATGGATGATGTTCTCAATGGGAACCTCCCTTTCCGTCATGCTTCTCACTGCTACTCTTGAAGCTGTCGGATACCTTCGGGAGTTGGTGAAGCAGCGGAAGGATCAGGAAAAGAAGATGTGATGAAGAAGATCTTCTGAGCGTTCACAAGGCGGTATCTTTGAGCCCGTGTAAAACACATGGTAACTTAAGATATCGCCGCTCAAATTATTAAATATAAATAATTAATTCACAAAAATCATGATGCTACTTTGCGGTTAATGGTAGGAACCCTGTCACTGGGCCTAATAGACTTGTTTAGATCTACTTTTCGTTGCTTATTTTCTTTTCCGAATATGTAGATCCATCCTGAACGCTCGTTAATGTAAAATACATCAAGGCGATCATGGCATATTCACGAATTACTTTTCGATACTGTTTTTGGTTACCCAAAAGGAGTCGAAACTCAGCAAACAACTTCCGTTCTTGCTGTTCTGTGATCCATTTTGGTTTTAACCGATCTTCGGGAATATACCCAATGTCTTCTGCTGGATTATCTGGAATGAGTTTGTGTTCCAATAAACAAGCTAAGCATTGCTTTAAATGACGAATCGTAAGATTAATGGTTCCTGTTTTACAATTCATTTCTTTTCCTGCTGTTTTTTTGAATAACTGGATATGCTTTTGAAAGATCTTTTGAAAAATAGAGATCCCATCATCGTCTAAGAGATGAGGCTCCTTTTTTTCTATCCAATTAATGAATCGGAGAATAGAAGATCGGTGAGATTGAATGGTTGCTTGATGTAATCCTTTTCGTTCTAATTGATCAAAATAATCTGCAAGTGTTATTATTGTACCCAGCTATCCATCCCCCTCATGTAGAACACGACGAGTATTCGTTAAGCCATCCATTTTTCATGGTTGGATACCACTATTATATAAAAACTCGTCATATTCTCCTTTCGACTATGACGAGTTTGGATTATTGGATTTTATTAGGAAGAGGTAGCAAAATGAGCGTTCACAGGTGATTTCTCGATCCGTTGCTTCACCAGTTCGTCACGAATGTCTTGAAGAACTCGGAGAACTCGACGTGCGTAGATGAACACGCTCATGGCTATAGCGTCGAACAGGGCACTGAACAGAATCAGTTCGAGTAGATTTGCGTGGGAAAAAATGTTCAACACCAGGATGCAAGACCAGATGGTGGAGATCACCATCACGATCATGCTGGCAATGACATCCTTGGCGGGGTACATCTCTTCTTCTGAAACGTTTTCCTTCATGGAGGACTCCTGCGTTCGAGATAGGGATTTTATCGATTATCTTTACTTTAGTTGAAATTTTTGTTCTTGTCATCTATATATAACAGGTGGTAATAATAGTAAACAAAAAAACAGAAGGATATACTACCCTTCTGTTTTTTTGTTTACTTAGAAATCGAATAACTTGTTACATGAATATAATCTTTAGAGTAACCAGTATTTTTATCCTTTGTAAAGCGTAATTGATAATTACCTGAAGAAACGGTAAATTTTGCAGAATGGGACCTTTCCTCATAACAATTGGTAGTAAGAATTCGTTTTACTCGTTTGTTACCCTTGTATAAATCTACAAAGTAACCATTTGGACTTACAGGGCGAACTTTACACTTTGATTTATCTTTATATGTGTATGTTCCATTTGGAAGTTGAAAGCTTTTTGTTTGATAGTACGGATTAAAACTAGCATATCCTGACTTATAAACAGCAGCAAATGATTGATTAACAGAGAGACCAAAAACAGCAAAAAGTGCAAATACAAAAAAAGTGAGATAAGAAATTCTTACTTTCGTTAACATTATTTAATCACTCCAAAAATAATTCGAATTCATTGATTATTAAAATTAAACCTCATGATTGGGTATTTATCAACTCTATGACATTGAATTTTATCAAATTTACACATTTATGATGCCAATATATGTCTTACTCATTTTAACAACTAAATACATACCGATCTTTTTATCATGCAATAACTTCTAGTCGATCATAAAAAGTTTGGTCCATGAAAAAACACTCAATCAACTGCTTAACGTACAGGTAGTCGGTTTATTTGTGTCTAAAATATGTCTAAGCGTACAATTTTCCCGAAATGATACGGGGACCCCTCACTGGTCAAAAAGAAAAACACTTGACCTCTATACGCTTAGAGGTCAAGTGTTTTCTGTTAGAAATACTTTATAACATTAACAAAGGATACAACATCATTCCATGAACCTTTACCGAGTTTCTTCTTCGTGAAATTGGCATAGTTACCAGGCTTTAATACCCAATGATGCCCTTCGGCTTAACTTTGATCTTGGGCAGCAGTTGATTTTGTGGTGACAGGGTTGCTGCTCTAGTCCGCAGGATTACTTCCAATTGTTGGCAAATTATGGTTCATCGTTCGGTTGCTGGGTCTGGGCTTTATAGTCTGGTTACGGACACTGAGCTAGCCATCAACCAGAGAGACTGATTGTTAGCATTGATATAATTCTTAGATACATATGGGGAGGTCATAACTGAAAGTAATGCACCATAGTTAAGGTCGAACGTTACTTCATCTCCTACTTTCAAATCAATTTTCTTTGTGTCCAGAATGGTATGATCGCTGCTTGCCCCTAGTATTTCTATGTCTAGACTAGGCGTTAGTCCTGTTACAAGCACATCCTGAAATCCGACTCCAAGGATGGCTCTCTTCATGTGTCCACGATCTTGAAATTGCGGAAGGCTTCCAAATGCATTCTGACTTATTTCTCCGTAAGGTACAGATGGTTTTACTTTTGACTCAATCACTTCTGAAACAAATTTAAATGCGTCTGTAAATAATCCTGGGATTGGCATTCGACAAAGGGGTTCACGCCCCAAATAGATCGATTCCCCCAACCTTAAATTGTTTATTTTACTAATATTTTCTGTATTCATAAACCAATTGTAATTAGCCGAATTCCCCCCTGAAACAAATGAGAGGGACAGCGAAAATGTCTTTTCTACTTCGTTGGCTAGTGAAGATAGATAGTCCATCTTAGCTTCATTTGGTTTTACCCCTCCAAAGCAAGCAAAGTTAGCTCCTATTCCAACAATCTTAATTCCCTCTAGTTTCAAGACTTCATGAACAAACCGCTTGAGATCAGTAGGCATAATTCCCTCTCTTAAATCTCCCATTTCTATCATCAGGATAATCTTGTGCAAGGTGTTGTGTCTCTTAGCACTAGCAGAGAGCTCTTTAAGGACTGCTAACTCGGTATTAATACTGATATCGGCATACTTTACTACCAACTCAATCTCACTTAAAGAAGGAGTGCGTAATAAGACAAATTGTGCCTGAATACCTGCATGGCGCATTTTCTTGATATTCATTATTTTAGAATCTGTTAGGGATGGAATGCCACTATTTACAAGAACCTTTGCAATGATTGGGTCCCCACAGATAGTTTTCGTAACACCCATGATGTCGATTCCCTTGGAGCCATACATATCAACTAGTTTCTTGGCGTTATGTGCAATTTTTGCAAGATTAATATCAATCCTAGGTAACATCAACGAAGTCCTAGAAGAGGTCAATGGTGTCCTAGGCAATACTGGTGGAGTCAATTTACTGAAACTCTTTTCTTTTTCAATGCTGGATAGGATTCAAATATGCTTTCTATAAGCTTATCGCATCCATGCTGAAGGACATCTGTCGTTGGAAGTTTGAGCTGTTTTTCATAATCTGCAATAGTATTCTGAATCTCTTTATCTGTCATTTCCTCATGATTAATGGTAATGGCAATTACTTTTGATGATGAAAAGGTTTCGATGAGTTCTATCTCACTTTCTAATGTTGGCATTTCCATAAAACTGAAATCGCCTAAACTCTTGCGTTTTGGTGGATGTTGAACAATAACCGCTCCGGGTCTTGAACCTCGTATAATTCCACATGAACTAATATATGCGGGATGACTTAACGCACCTTGTCCTTCAACGATAATAATATCTGGATCCTCGTTTTCATATGCCCTCATAACCTGATTTTCGATTTCGCCTGTCATGAATTGGGAAGGTATAGCATCTATCGCAACGCCGTACTTAGCTCCTTGAATTAAACCGGTTTGTCCTGTTGCCACAAAAGCAACTTTCAATCCCTTTTTCGTTAAGGCCTCTTCGAGTAAAACGGATGTGGTTCTTTTACCAACTGCGCTGTCTGTTCCAAGTACAGCTACAATGGGGGTTGGAACATTTAAAATTCGTCCTGAAAAAAGGTGTAAATCTTTTTTATTAGGCGGTTTTCTAACATCTCGAATCTTGACTCCATATTTTGCAGAATGCGTAACAAATTCTTCATCATCCGTAAAAAATTCATGAAGAGTGTTAACAATATTCATTCCGTTTTTCATTGCCTTTAACACGATGTTTCTTTCATCATTCTTCAAAAATGCCTCAGAAGGAGCTATTCCATATATAAAATGGTCTGGTTGTTTCGGCAGGTTTTCAAGAGCGTGATCAAGATTTTCGAATATCAGAATCCCATTTTTTTCTCCTTCTAGGTACTCACCGGTATCCATACCAACTTTTGTACTATCAATTACCCCGACTATTTGATAATTCTTTGAGTTTCTAATTAACCCATTTGCAGTCTTGCCGTCCATTGTTCCAAATTTTCTATCACAATATATTATTGCAGTTTCTTTCATAGTACTTTCACCCCTATAGTTAGTTTTGAAAGTCCTGCTAATATATTTACATTATTTGGAAAATAAAAAAACACCTGTACATTTTTGTAGTGCCAGCAGGCGAAGGGATGATCCCCTAAAATGTAAGGTGTTTATTTGAAATGTAAAATATTCCTTCCACTCTTATCATTATAACATAGATCCGCAGTTGGGGTTTAGGGAGCAGTGGAACAGAAAACTGGAATAAGCGTTACTGGCAATAGAAGAACAAAAATGCAGCTTATATTCGGAATAGTATGTAAATCTCGCTGTCCTCATGGCAGGAGTTCAACGGGTTCCCCAAGCTGATATTACCCTCGAAAGATACCTCGAAAATATGACGTAGAAGTTGTATTCTGTGACACTTATGGAGCTAACCAAGTGCTCCATACCTTATGAATTGGTTGCCTAACTAACTAAAAAAGTGACATAGAACTCATAGATGGAAATATTAAACAGATTATGTCCTAAAATTACATGTATCTCCCCGCAACCCGTATTTACTCCTTTCTTTCCAAGTTGCTTAAGTAGGATTCAAATTGATCCAGTCGTTCTTCCCATAGCTGACTGAACGAATCAAACCACGCATCAAGTTTCTGAAAAGGCTTGGGTTCAAGACTATAAATGCGTTGTTGGGCCTTTTGATTCACACGCACTAGTCCAGCCTCGCTCAAAATACGTAAATGACGAGATACTTGAGGTTGACCGATGTTCAATTCCTTTACCAATTCGTTCACTGATCGAGGTTTTTTCTTTAACAATTCAATGATGTTAAAGCGATTCGCCTCAGCGATTGTAAGTAGGGTTGATTGCATAGTGATTGTGTTCATGAACTTAATATATACTAATACGTATATACATACCAACATATATAAAAGAAAAAAATAATTCAGTATTTTCTTCTGTTAATCGAATGGTTCCAATTCTCAGGGAAGGAGTATGAAATTATTACTATTTGAATTAAAAAAGTTGAATTCGAACTTTTTTTATGCTATTTTGTATAAGTTAATTGTTCTTGTCTTTGACTAAGGCAAGACACAGATTCAACGAATGGACATTCATGGCCATCATGGAATTGCTGGAGCGCCAGCAGGTGGACGCCGGCAACGGTGAGCGTGACGTGGAGGCGGTTCTTCCTGCCTGCCCGCTGATATCACTGCTCCCGCGTGACCTGAGCCCCAAGATGGAGCGTTGCCCCTGCGACAAGAAGCAGGTGTGTGACGGCACTCTTTCAGAGTGCCCGTAATCATCGCGGAGTAGAGAGCTAATAAGGCTCTCTAGGTCTAGCAGGGCAAATGACCGACAGGATCTGTCTTCAAGATGGGTTCTGTCGGTCAGTCGTTTAAAAATAATTTTCTTTTATATTTATAGATAAGGAGCTTCCAGTGAGGGGCTCTTTTATTTTACATACAGGGAGTTGATCGAATGGTTCCAATACTCAAAAAAGGCGACACAATTCAATTGAAAGATGGCCGTCGTGGAGTTGTATTCTACATCAATCAAAGAATAAAACGATATCAAGTGATGTTCAATAATGATTATGGGGAGCTCGTGCCGTTTGGGGAAGTTCATAAAATAAATAAGTCTGCTTAAAATGATTTCATTCATCTTTTGTCGGATAAATAAGCAAAGGAGAGTGAAAACATAAATGTCATATTGGAATAAAGAAGATTTAACTCAATACAACCACGCTGAAGAGCCACATTATAGTGTGCAAATTAATGGGAAAGTTGATATAAGTCCTCTCACTGGAGATAAAGGGACTGAACATAGAATCAGCCTTCAACCTTGGGGGATGTATAAACTTGTTGAAGAATGGCTCCAAAGTGGTCATCGTTTATCTAAGGGGTGGAGGTAGCGAAGCTCAATTTTGCCGCCATCTGTCCAATAAATGGAAAAATGATTTGGGATTCATTTAAAAGCCCAAGTCATTTTGTAATCTATCTATACAGGAAATTCGAGGATTACGCGTTCATACTCGCCCTGTGCCTCTGCAATAGCAAGCTTCGAATATACTTCAAGAGATTGGCGGCTTGCATGTCCTGAATAAGGTTGAATAAGCGCATCATCAATTCCTTGTTTTTTTAGCCATGTTAGCAAGAAATGGCGTAATTTATGTGGCGAAATAGATTGTTCTATCTTCGATGGAACCCCCAAGGGCATATTACGCTTTGTTTCGCGTTTGCTGGTTTTGGGACTAAAACGAGTGCCGTCCCTCCCCATCTATCACTAGATGAAGAGGGACGGTTAAACGAGACGGGACGGTGATGAGGCTGTCAGTCCTCAGCTGCGCAGGACTGCATCTGAGCGAAGAGACCAGATGCATCGAGGAATCTGCCTGACTCGATCAATTCACTCATCGCAACAAGCCTGGCGTTCCTCGGAGCGTGCTCGAGAATCAAACTGAGTTGCTCCTCAGTTTCCCGCAAATTCTCCTTGGCCTTCCTCAGTGCTTCAAGGGTAACCTTCAGTTCTCCCTCGACTTTCAGCCGGGCCGCCTTCAGTTCTGATTCAGCTCTCAGCTGGTCAACCTTAGTCAGCTTCAGCTCTGCCCTGCCGATCTTCAGCTTCTCCCCAGCACGAGACAGTGCATCAAGAACTTTCTCGAGTTCCGCAGGCTTTGCAAGGTTCCTTTGCAACACAGCTCGATCCCGCTCGGATTGGGAGAACTTCTCCTGCAACTCAGCTCGATCTTGCTCCGACTTGGAGAGCTTGTTCTTCAGTTTACTTGCGAAGAAAATCAAGCCAATGATGCCAGTGACGAGAACTACGACGCAGATATCTGTGAAAATCTTACCGTCCATTATGAGTTCCTTGTCTCGTTTTATACTTCTTAGCTTAGTATAGCAGAGCATTACCTATCCTCCTATCAATATATATGAAACACAATCTGAATATTTTTGCCACCCCTTCGACTGCATAAAGCCTCAATATCAGTCAGATCATGAGTCGTCAACAAAATGGTAGTACCAAATTCTTTATATTTCTCAATTTTCTGAAATTTAATGCAGAAAGGTTTGCTGTTCCCCCGCGAGGACTGAAACTATATCCACAAGTTCTTATGGAAGTAGAACGGCGGCAAAATCTACGGTGCTACCATTAAAAAAGAATGGATTAGCGCAAAAGACTCACGCACAAGGACCAGCCATCAGCTGATGAAGAGCTTAAAGGAATTGATGAGCCATATTCTAATGGGCTTATGTTTCCAGGCGATCCAAGTACCAGTGATGGAACAGAAACCATTAATTGCAGGTGTGCTGAGGGTTACCATGTAATAAAGGTCCAGTGACAGAGTTCCTTTGATAATTGAAGAATCTATTTTACCTCAATAGAATCTTGAAACTTCAACTGTTTTGCAATATTCTTAAGGTAATCTCACCAGCGTCGTCATGAAGATGATGCTACATGGTTACATGAGTCGTTCGGCTGTGAGAACTTTTCAAGGAGTCAGTGATGACTGGTCGACCCACGCCCAAGAACATGGCACAGCTCGCTGCTTCGGGCAAGATCGGACCCAACAGGCTCCGAGTCATGCCCCATTCCACCGGGACCAGTCCCGCCAAGCCGCTGACCGAGGCTCAGCAGCATCTGGAAAAGTGCATCTCGGAGGCTCTTCAGGAGTTCGATGCTGGCGGTATCGTCGCTGGGACGGATGCCTTTCTGGCGGATGTCCAGAGGAACGCTGGAACCGAGAAGATCGCGTCCAACCTCCTCTTCGTCCTGAAGCTGGCAGAGATGGACGAGACCACCACTCGGCAGCAGTTCGAGCAGTTCCTTCGTGGCTGCCGTGTCTAACTGACGCCTTGGGCGGCACCTTCTTCTTCGAAAGGTGACCGCCCGCGGATAATTCCTATATAGTTAAAATAAATGAACATTAGACTTACTGAATCGGAGATCAAGAAAGATGCAAGATCAATTTTAATTAAAAACTTAAAGCTAATATAAAGACATCCTTGGGGTGTCTTTTTTACGTGAAGGTGGTGTAATTGATGGAAACCAAATCATTCCCGTTTGAATGTAAAGCAATAGATGACAATACATTTGAGGCTTATGCGTCGGTATTTCGCAATGTAGATAGGGTATTTTTGCATATCCCCCGAAAAAGCGGAATAAGGAGTACTCTCTAATTGGGTGTTTTTGCACAACGCCTCGAAAAGGTGGAATAAGAAAAAAGCAACTCTTTTTATTGACAATTAAGATCACTTGGCCTAAGATACGAATATACCAAATTACTAGTACTAATAGTATTGGGTTACTTTTATAAAAGTCAATTCGTTATCAATGAATGAAAGGATTCCATACAGATGACAAATTTAACTTTGGTCGAAAGGTTTTACTCTGCTGTTTCCCAAGGTGATTCGGAAACCATTCGTCAGAGCTTGTCGCCAGACATTGAATGGGTCCAGACTGAAGGATTTCCAAATGGAAAAACTTATCAGGGGATCGGTGCTTACTTTGAAGAGTTATTTCCTATGTTTTCTCAGGAATGGAATCAGTGGAGAAGTGATGTTCATGAGTATTGTGATGCTGGGGAAAAGATTATAGCACTTGGTTACTATAGTGGTATCTATAAACGGACCAACAAAGAGACGAGAGCCTCATTCGCTCATGTTTTAACATTGGAATCAGGGAAGATTGTTAAATTCGTTCAGTATACGGATACAATAAAAATTATTGAAGCCATGCATTAAGAAGATAAAAAAGGAGATTTAGATAAATGAACAACAAACCATTACTTGTGATCATTGGATCAGGACCAGGTATAGGCTTAAGTGTAGCAAAAAAATTTGGCACACAAGGATTTCAGGTTATTCTTGTTTCCAGAACTCAAGAATCTCTGGAACGTAACACAAAAGAACTACAGGAACAAAATATTGAATCTTATGGTGTTTCCGCCGATGCTGCTGATTCAGAGTCGCTGAAAAAAGCTATTAAGCAAATCAAGTCAGCTTATGGGGTACCTGATGTTCTTGTATATAATGTGGCGAATATTGTTCCAGGAGATGCCCTTACATTAGCAGAACAACAATTAATAGATGACTTTAAAGTGAATACAGTAGGTGCATTAACGAGTGCTCAACAAGTGATTCCTGAAATGATCGAACGTAAACAAGGAACTCTTTTCTTCACTGGAGGAACCATTGCTCTTGATCCGAATCCAGAGTATGCCTCGTTATCGATAGGTAAATCGGCAATTCGTTCACTTGCCCTTTCTTTAGCTGATACCTTATCTCCATATGGAATCTATGTAGGACAGGTTTTGATTGCTGATCATGTACAACGAGGAACCTATTACGATCCCGATCATATTGCGGATGTTTTTTGGGATGCATATAGAAATAAGGATCAGAAAGAAATTATTTTTAAAGAAGCATAATCAATGCTATACTGACAATCCTTCTAATCCGGTTATGTATGTTAGTCATCCAATTATGAGAGCAATGAAACAGAGCACTAGATATTCATTAAAATACTAGATTTTTAGTATATCGGTAATTTGAATTATTCTCTTAGAAGAACTTCTTAATCTGTTTTTTCAATCTCTAATCTCTGGAGCAAAAATTCGTCACAGGGAAAAAAGAGTTAAAATACAAAACGACTTGGGTCCAGATCAATTTGGGACATCTCAAGTCGTTTTCCATTTATTGGTCGAATTAGGGTTTGTCGTTCGGTTGCTGGTTCTACCCCTAGTTAGCTAGAGAATACGGGTTAACATAGTACGTAGATCCAGAAGTCTGATTGGTAAATTTCAAGTAGTAGTACCCTCCGTTTGGAGTGTACCATGGGCCACAGGTACGGTAAGGAATACGTTACGATAGATGATTCCATTTTGTTCTAAATGGCGAAATATTTAGGAGATAATACAAAAGGGTTGATTCCCAAATATTGTAATTGGAGTTGTTTGAATGAAAAAGAGTATTGCTGTGATTTCCTCTTTAGCGGTTTGTGCATGTGCTGCGTTATTACCAGCTTCCACATTTGCAGCTCACAAAAAGAAAACTTCTTGTGTTACTCTCTATGAGCACATTA
>NZ_ATZF01000025.1 GCF_000428065.1 Shimazuella kribbensis DSM 45090 | reverse complement strand
CTATTATCTGGGTACATTTCATTCAAAGTTTTTTGTAGTACTCGGAAATCATAACTGTGTTTATATCACAAGTGAGGGGAAACCCTCGCTTTTTTGTTTTATTTGTTATATATTCATAACATATGATCTATGAGAAGGAGTGATTTGTATGTTAGATAAAGTTTTGACGTTGCCCGAAGCAGCAGCGCGTTGGGGGAAATCAGAGACCGCTATAAGATTGGCCTTAACAGAAAGAAAGCGATTTGATGAGCAGATAAAGAACGGACTTGTGCGTAAAGCAGGGAAAAATACATGGCTTATACACTATGACGCAATGGTGCAAGTGTTTGGAGAAGAAAAAGAAAAATAGGTGTTGACTTGTTATGAATTCATAACATATAATGAATGTAAGGAATTCATAACAAAGGAGTCGATACACATGGGTATGATGTCAATGTTTGGTAAAGATATGATAGGGAAACAAGTAGTAATAGTAGGAGGAAGTGAAGTTCTTGCGGGGATCGAATCACAAGGAAAATTAATCGAATATGACTTCTTTACAGAAATTGTCCGTCTAGAGAGAAATGGTAAAACCTATTCCTACAAGAATCCTTCATCTGTAGAGGTTGTGGAAGAAACCGAAGAGGTACAGCAAACACAAGACGGTAGAAATGATTATTACAAAATGTATATAGGACCATATAAGAATGCATGTGTTGTTATTCAAACAGAAGGCGTTGATTTGTGGTCAGATAATATTTAAAAAGCGAAGGTAATAAGCCCTTCGCTTCCCCACATAGTTCATATAAAAAAGTGTTGATACTATAGTACAACTCTTACTTTACAATCCACTTAGTTGATATGGGGATATTTTACACGACGATACCCCCACTATCAACTTTTTTATGTTGTCGGATTAAGTTCAATTGTTCCCGAGAAGCCATGGGAAGGTGGAGTATTTTCACTTTTATCATAGTGTAATACTTTTACTACAATGCGATTTCCATTGGTGAGCGTGGAAAGATAAAGCTTTTCCCCAACGTCTAGATATAACTCGCTTGGTAATTCCGTAAAGCCTAATGTTGCTTTTAGGGGTCACCTTACCCAAAAAAGAAAATTGTACGCTTAGACATATTTTGGACACTATTAAACCGACTACCTGTACGTTAAGGAGTCGGTTGTTTGTTTATTTGATGATTCGAATCCTTTTTCTCGAAGAGTAGAAGATTATCAAGAGTAATGTGTTGTTTTAAATTCCATATATAATCACTTGTTAGAGCAATGTGTTCCTATCCCAATAGAGAAAGATGGTTTAAGCCCTTTTTTCCCTAATACTTGAGATCATCAAGCCTAACTCATTGAACTAACTCTTAGCTAATTGCATTCTTTTCCACCTGATCAAGCCATTCGTTAACTAAAGCGTTGAACAATTGGCTTTGTTCGATCTGCAAGTTATGACCCGCGCGATCAAGGAGAGCAAAGCTTGCACGTGGATAATGTTCTACAATCTCCCACTGATTATGGTATCCAACCACATGATCTTGTCTACCTGTTAAAATCAGCACTGGTTTTTCATATGGTCTAGGAAACGGTTCAGGTTTAAATGTGAAATCGTACTGCTGCCTGATTCGTTCCAGAAAAGAATAATCAGCAGACTGAACCCCTGAGAGAATTTCTGCTTCAAATCTCTCCCAGTTATAACGATCCTGTACCACATGCATAGCGGTAAACTCCTCAACCTGTTTGGGCTGTAGTTTTTTCAAAAAGACCTCATCTCTTTCTAAGACTGTAAACATAGGTAATTTACGCTTTTCCTTCCTTACCACTGGACAAATCAGAAGCATGCCATCTATTTGTTCAAATCGTTTTGATAACAATCCCCTAGCTAAATAACCACCATATGATGCTCCCGCCAATACAAATCGCTGTCCAGGTAGCTCTGCATCGACAAACTGTTCCACAACAGATAACATATCGTCTGTGCTGTTAATCCAATCTTCTCCTTTTGTTAGTCCCATCCCAGGCAAATCGATATAAATACGTTGCCACCCCAAACGTTCCTCAAAAAGTGGCTCCATACATCCCATCATCAACTGATGATCACAAGAGTATCCATGTAACATTAGAATCGGAATTCCCGAACCACGTACCTCGTAGTGAATTGTTATAGAATCCAATTTGCACTCCATTCTTTTGCCTCCTATCTATACATAAACATCTATAGATTTGAGCATATTGTAATCGGTCCCCCTCTTACAAGTAGGTCTGATTACCGCTATTCTTTTTGACCTGTTGTCGGTTTATTTGTGTCTGAAATAAGTCTAAACGTACAATTTTCCCAAAACGGTACGTTGACCCCTTTTAGAGTGCTATTCATAAGAAAGAGGTTGTAATCAGTAGTCAATCTTTCATCCCCGACAATAACACTTGTATTGTCTGGAATGATCTTTACATACTTTCCTTTACCCTCAATAAAGATAGGGTTATCGGTGTAATGATCAACACTGTTCACATTTTGATAAGTTGCCGGTTGAATACTAAATACTTCAAAGATCAAGGGTCAAACCTCCATTTATGTTCGCTTCGTTAGCTCGATTTTATTTGGTTTTTTGAGTAGTAAATCTTTTACTTTAGCTGCAATTTCATCCACGTTACGAGCGGAAAAAGTAGCTTTTGTAGCTCCATCTATCACACAATCGTAAAAAGGTGGCGGTGGGGTAACAGGGACATTTTTCACGAGATTTACAAACCAAGTTTTGTCTACTCCTGTACCTGGACAACTTTTGTCAGCCATCTCTCTATGAAATTTGATGGATGCCCCTTTTTGATAAAAGTATCGTGTGATTTCTACAGCTGTGGCTAGTTGTTTTCCCTCTAATTTGTCATGTCCTTTATCAAAGTTGCCCACCATCTCGAACATGAAAGGATGCTTTCCATCGCTGTCGCTATCATTATGATCTGTTGCAGATGCAGGCGGGACGTTGATATTACGCCCTATCATGATTTTGCCATCAGGAAAAATAGTGATGTGTTGCGCGATATCAGTAAAGCCTCTAGAACTAACGTGGAAGCCTCTCATACCATTTTGGGGTAAGTCCGAGATAAGTCCAAAAACGGCACAATAGATAGAAAAAAAATGTAAAAATCAAAATGTGTTCAGTATTTTTGCTTGATGAGAATGCACGGTGACCCTAAAAAACATGGTGCGCTCTGATAACTAGATTCGTTCCTTTGTGGGATGGATCTAGTCAAGAGTGCACCATGTTTTTTTAGCGTTTATTGGATATAAAAATTATTGTTTGACGATTTGCCATGTAATCCCGAATTTGTCTATTACTTCACCATAATAGGCTCCCCAAGGCTGAGACTCAAATGGATACTTAATTGTACCGCCTTCACTGAGATTCCTATACGCTTCTAGAGCCTCGGTTTCGTTTCCAAATGTCAACGATAACACAATCCGACGGCTACTACTGGTCGATTCAAAGGAATCAGACAGGAACAACATATTTTCTCCAGCTATCGTCATTGCCATATGCATGACTTTGTCCTTGTTTTCCTCCGGCGTACCTGGCACTTGACCATGAGTCATCACAGACAAGATTTCACCATGAAGTGCATTCCGATAAAATTCTGCTTGTGCTCGTGCATCCTCTGACATCAAATAAGGGGTAAATTGTGCTTTCATGTTTATCAACCTTCCTGGTTTGAGTAGTGTTTGGTTAATTTAATCATGTGATTACCGATGAATTTGTCATCTACTAATACAACGAATGAAGAATGAAAGAATCGACATTATTAAATAACATTTAATTATTTTTTTTACATGTCAATCTTACTAGGCCCAGTGACAGGGTTGCTGCTCTAGTCCGTCAGATAGTTTACATTATATGATTTTGTTACCCCTCAGTAGCCGTTTGCTGGTTCTTGGCTACTAATGAAAGCAACTCATTGTATCTTCCATGTCGCTTTTTCTTTATATATTATATAGTTTTTATTTAATTTGTCCTATAACTATTATTTAGTATGAATTTTAGTTATAATTGTTTATGTTAGATTATTCAATTTATTTTCTGTGTGATGAGGAGTGATTGAGTTGACAATTAGGAACAAGTTTTTTGTTTTTTTGAGTTTTTGGCTTGTTTGCGCAATGATTACATTGCAATTTCCTCTCAGTAGTTTTGCAGCAGGCCCGAATCCGACTCCAAGCCCAACACCAAATCCAAGTCCAACACCAAATCCAACACCAAATCCAAGCCCCAATAGTCCCTATCAACTTAAAATAGATAAACCTGAACAATTACCTATTAAATACAGGGAGCAAATTACGAAAGAGTTTTATCGAGTCTATCCTCAATTGGTATCTACGTTTAATCAACAAGCACCCAAAACAGTTTATGTAAAAGTGGATAATAAAGCCAATTATGGTGCAGGCGCTTTTGAGGGTGCCATTACGCTTAATTATAAGGCAATTAAAACCGATTTAGACAATGGTAATCTGGGCGTTATTATTCACGAATTAACTCATATCGTGCAGAGTTATAAAGGAAATACACCAATGTGGATAGCCGATGGAATTGCTGATTATGCTGTCATCCTACTGGGCACTAATCAGACCGATACTGATTTACCAGATGCCTCCTCGATTAAACCAGGAAAAAAATTTTTATTTGATCAAAGTTATCGCCATGCGACTCGTTTCTTCCTTTGGTTGAAAAAAAATAAACGTGCAACGATTATTCAAGATCTAAATCGAGCAGGAGTGACAGGAACATATAAAGAAGAACTATTCAAACAGTGGACGGGACAAACTCTCGATCAACTTTGGGCAGAGTACTATAAAAATCCAGGATCTTTTGAAAAAGATCCCCAATGTCATGCAAAGAGTAATAGTTGCCCAAGTGATACAAGTCAGCAACAGGTAAACAATCTTCCCAGTTATGAAGTAAAGAAACCAGTCAGTTTTCGAAAGAAGCCTCGTAAAAATTCGAGTATTGTGCATCAAATACAGAATAAAGGCGCCGTTGTATATGTTGCTTGTAAAACGAGTGGTGACCAAGTGATCTATGGACCAAAGACATCGAAGACGTGGCTTTATGTGAAAGAAGATGCCAAAGCAAAAGGCTATGTACCTCGACTCTATGTCAAAATAAAGAAAAATGAACTAAAATATATTCCAAATTGCAAAAAGAAAAAATAAGCATTTGATTATTTCGCTATACTGCCCCTCTCTTACATAAAGTAAGAGAGGGCATTTTTCGATTCTAATATTTTCCTTGAAAACTGCAATAGGTCTTACCAGAAGGCTTGTGACAGGTGAAGTAGGGAGCCAAGCGCCAGTAGCGCATCAACTCCTCCGGGTAGAACTAAAAAGGAATTGGAGAAAGCCAAGAAGGATCGAAAAGAAAAAAATAAATAAAGTTTAACCCCTCGATTGTGAGGTGCACCCCAAAAGTTAGACCAAGAAATTAAATCTAACTTGGAGGGGTGCATTTTTATGGAGAAATATGATGCCAGCTTTAAAATGAAAGTGGTGAAAGAGTACATAGTGGATAAAAGCGACTAGCTGAAAAATACAGTATTCCAGATAAGAGTCAAATACGGAAATGGGTAAATCAATTTCGAGAATATGGTATAGAAGGTATGGAAAGGAACAAACCAAGAAAAAGTATTCTGGCGAATTTAAGATGGAAGTAGCACACTACATGAAAACGACAGGTGCTTCCCTTCTTGAAACAGGAAATAAGTTTGGTATTCGTGAGCCAGGTATATGTTATTTATTTTCCGCTATTTTCCGCAGGAGATACAATCAAAATCAAATCACGATCCACATAATCTTTTCCAGCAGCAATATCCAGATATGTCTCAAAATAATAACAAACCGTATCCCCTGATACCAGCAAATGATCCGGCAGATGGAATTGAAAAGGAAATGACTTTTCCTCATTGGATTGGATCTCAAAAGAAGTTTGGACTGGGATCTGCTCTATCATTTGCGTATATTCGTTTTCATGATTGTACTTTTCTAAAATTAATCTTACTTCGATATAATTAATGGATTGTTCTACTACTCCACCCTTTACAAAAATCTCCCCTGTAACCTGGCTTCCAACCGTAAAATGTTCCTCATGCAATATCAAATCTACTTGTGCTCCACCTTGCCCTAAACTTGCCAATACCTTTTGTAACAAAAGTTACCCTCTCCTCTTCGTCTATTTTCTCTTTTTATATTACTGAACGTTGTTTCTATAGACTACCTGATGTTAAAAAAAGATTACATTCTATTTTTTGATGAATTCAAATGAAACAGTAAAATAACCTTCCTATTTTCAAAAAGTAAGTCTATTCGAAAACAAGAGAGCAATATTTTTGTATTCTCCTCATGTTATAACATAAGTATCAACGAGTAGGGGGTAAGGCACCAATTCGCACATTGAGGGGCCACACTGGAAAATATATGTATCTATCGTGCCACCTTTGGAGTTATCTCGGATTGCTATGGCAGGATTCCTGTTGTGCTCTGTCACATAGATTCCATTATATGGTTACGTTACCCCTCAGACGCCGGATGCTGGTTCTAGGTCTAATACAAACCCTTAGTAACATTGTTCTTTTTGATATCGATAAGTTCAATATACTTCCTCATGGTTTCAAAGCGTTTGTGGCCTGTATGCGTCATGATTAGTTCAGGAGCTAACCCGCTTTCATATGCATGTGTGATGAATCCTCTACGAAGGGAATGACCGGAAAAGTCTATCCCTTGTAATCCGGCCTGCTCCGCTCTAGCTTTGATGATGGTTGCAACTGATCTTGTGCTGATTTTATTACCCACCTCGCCACCTTTACGAATACTACGAAAAATAGCACCCTCTTTTATTCCTGCATTCCTTAACCATCGTTGTAACAAACGAACAGGGCATGATGCAGCACGTTCCCCATAAGAAATTAACTTGGTCATTCCAGTACCTTCTTGGTCGGTCTTGGAATGCTCCAAACGAATATATACACCTAGGTCATCGAATGTAAGGTGATCCATGTCTAGCGCTACCAGCTCGGAACGCCGAAATGCTCCAGCAAAACCAAGGCTAATCATTGTGGCATCTCTTAGATCAGTTAATCCATCCATAGGGATTTCATTTAGGATCATAGTTATTACTTGTGGCGTTGCTGCTCGTTTCTGTTTTGGTGTCATTCCGAGTTCGCGCCGGATACCTGCCATTGTTTTTTTTACTTCTACCGATTTAACAGGGTTCACAAAGGTTAATGTTTGTTTACCTGCTTGATCTTCAACGTATCCAAAAAATTCCGCTAGTGCTGCATGATGACGTTGAACAGATGACGCCTTTAATGGTTTTAGTTTTTCACGTTGCTTTCTTTCATCGCTAGTTAAGTAGGATAAATAGTTAGACACCATATCAGGAGTAACTGACAAGCAATAACGGAAGTCCTCCAGATTCATTTGGTATTCGTCATTCATGTAACGCCGGAAGAGCAACAAGCTATGACGGTAATTATTTATGGTGTTTTCAGATTTACTTCGCTGGATATAATGTAAAGCTAAATCGGAAAGTTTGTTCTGGCTGGGGCTGGCTGCGATCTCATTTCGATGTAAAATGATTTCGTTATTCATGATCATCTACCTTTTCATTTTAGTTCTTATAATTGATCTTATAGGAACTAAAATGAATTATCAAATAGAATTTATGTTCTTAATTTCCTCTCGGAAATTTTGTCCATAACCCAACGACACAAGTAGTTTTTATTTTCAGATAAGTATACAATTCCATTCATGAAAAAGAGGTGTAATATTATGGATAATCGTTTTCGGATGGAACTCAATTAAAAGTGATGAAGATTTTCAAGATACGTTCAACTGGATACTCCTGTTGCAGTAGGAGAACTTGAAGGATATGGAATACTCACTGTTGGATTAATTGATGACTTTGACCATCAAATGGTCGTTATCAATGGACACGCGTATAACCGACATGGTCATACATTTTTGCCTAACCCAAACCATACATAAGATAAACAAAAGACCGCTATCCATTAGCGGCTTTTTCACATCCTCAAACGGAACAAGCTCTTGATAATCATCTCTGCACATCACCTGATAATGCTTTATTCTTCTATAGATGTAGAATACAACTCCATGCCGACCATCTTTCAATTGAATATTGTCTCCTTTTTTGAATATTGGAATCATTCTATCAACTACGCATATGTAAAATATCTAATGTACGCCGTTCTGAACACGTTTTATATATCTGGTAATGTCGTAGGTATACGAAGTATAAAAATAGCGTTATATCCCTCTAAGAGCCTGTATAATCGATAACAACAAAAAAAGCGATCGATTGACCGCTTTTCTTAATAAATAACCATATCCTTCTCCTTTGGATGACCTCCGCGAATAGCAACATGCTTACCTTAAGCATGTCATTAACAATTCTAAAATATTTCAACTTCATATTATATATTGACATTCACAGATACATATCGTACATTTTGTATAGATCGTTCTATATATTTGGAGGATGCTTTTTATGAAGAAATCTGATTTAGCACGTATGAGGCTTATTCAAGCGACAACTGATTTAATTGATATGCAAGGCTATCATGGGACAGGGATTAATCAAATTATAAAGGAAAGTCGTTCTTCTCAAGGTTCTTTATATTATTACTTTCCAGAAGGGAAAGAGGAACTGGTGTCCGTTGCGATTGATCAACATGGTAAGAATATTGAACTGCAAATAAAAAAAACACTCGCAAATACGAATGATCCTGCTGAGTCGGTCTACTCTATTTTCCTGTTTTTAGCGAAAAAGTTCGACCAAGAGGATTGTATGAAAGCTAATTCTATCGCTTCGGTTGCATTGGATACTTCCCATACAAATGAACGATTGCGGGAAACATGTAAAAAAATCTATGCAGATTGGAAAAATGCGTATCAAGACTTCTTGTTAGAGAACGGTTTTCCCTTGTCCCGTGCATCTCAAATTGCAATGTTAATTACTTCTTCGCTGGAAGGTGCTATTATTATAAGCCGGACGAATCGCAGTTCAGAACCTCTTCTACAGGTTGGACAAGAGTTGAAAATGCTGATCGCGAACGAACAAATACGATTGAATAACAACAAGTAGTTGTTATTCCTTTTTCTCAAAAATAAATAGATCGATCTAATAAAAATGAGATAAGGAGATACAAATATGGATATGGGATTAAAAAATAGAGTTGTGTTAGTTACAGGGGGTTCAAAAGGTATTGGTAAAGCAACAGCTAAAAAATTTGCAGAAGAACAAGCTCATGTTTTCATTACATACGCAAATGACCAAGAGACAGCCTTAAAGACAGTGAATGAGATTCGACAACAAGGGTTTTCTTGTTCGGAGGTTCAAATGGATCTAAGGGATCAAGTCAGTATTGAAAAAGCAGTAAAAACAGTCGCTGAAAAGTTCGGTCGAATAGATGTATTGATAAACAACGCGGTAGATTGGGGAAGTGAAGCCCCATCCCCTCAATCACTCGAACACACTTCAACCGATGCTTGGTTTGCCATGATTGACCATAATTTAAAAGGAACCTACCTTGTAACAAAATACACTCTTCCCTATATGAAAAACGGATCATGGGGTAGATTGGTTCACATCTCTACCAATCTTGCAGAAGATGGAATGGCAGGCGTTACATCCTATCCAACTAGTAAATCTGCGCTTCACGGATTTAGTAAATCTTTATCCCTTGAACTAGCGGCCGAAGGAATTTACTCCAACGTTGTACTACCTGGTTTTACTTTAACGGAGCAGAATTCACTCGTATTTCCTAAAGAGGTTTTAGAAAAACATGCTGAATCGATCCCTACGAAACGATTAGGTATACCTGATGATGTTGCAAATCTCATTGTTTATCTCGGTTCCAATGCAAATAGTTTTGTAAATGGTGAAATCATTCGTGCAACAGGTGGTAAATAATAGAGCTACTAAAACAGAAGTTTCGTCGAGAAGACAATTATTACAACATCAAAGTATTTTCAGTTTTATAACCACCAGTGCCTTTTAGGCTGGTAAATAATATAGTTATAGGAGGAAAACTATGAAAATTGCTGCATTAGTCGGAAGTAACCGAAGAGAATCTCTCAATAAAAAAGTAGTTTTGTTTATGCAGGAACGTTATCAAGAACAGTTAACGATTGAAATCATACCGATTGAGAACCTTCCTATGTATAATCAGGATGAAGAAAGAATACCTCCTTTACAAGTCAATGAAATGAAACAAATGGTATCCCATAGTGATGGTGTCCTGATTGCTACACCTGAATACAATCATTCCATTCCTGCTGTTTTAAAGAACGCTTTGGATTGGTTTTCTCGACCTTTTGGCAAATCCGCATTGGCTAATAAACCTACTTTTATTATTGGAGCTTGTCCAGGTATGTTGGGAACAGTAAGAGCACAAACACATTTACGTGAAATTTTAAACTCACCAGGTATTTCTGCTCTTACTTTACCAGGAAATGAAGTATTTATTGGAAATGCTCATGAAAAGATCAACGTAGATGGACAACTGATTGATTCATCAACGATTGAGTTTTTAGACACAGTGGTAAAAAATTTCATCGCATGGATAGAAAGAGTCAAACAATAATTGTACACCAATGAGAAAAACAACCTAAGTTTGGTAGAACCTGAAACCTAGGTTGTTTTTCTTTGTGTATCATTCAGTAGTAAGCTGTTTCTTTATTTGGGGTAGAACCAGCATCCGTGTCACGAAACGCAATTTGACCAATAAATGGAAAAACGACTTGAAATGTCTATTAAGGACTCAAGTCGTTTTGTATATGTGAATGAAAGAACTTTATAATTTGGGCTCCACTCTATGAAGTGGAGCGAGGTCGATACCTTCCATCTTCCCATTGGGAAGATGCCATGGAGCCAGAGATGCGTCAGACCAGAAGGAGTTCACAATCAATGGGCTTCTGTACAAGAACGGGTTGTAAATGAGGATAATGGACTCCAGTCTTCGGTCTGTATAGCTTCTGGGAATGAATGTTTTTTAGTCGTGGCATGAGTTTAAAACCAAGAAGATAGCAAAAAGCAAAACCCACTTCACTTTGCCCATGTGTATCGACAAAGTTTCGGTCGACTTCTTTGTCGGTGTTGTGATTCAGTAATCCATGAAGCATCGCAGCGACTTCAGAAGAATTGGGTGTATTTACTTAGGAATGAACACAAATCGATTTTTCTTCCACATGCCAAGGAATAGCAGGTATAATATAATGATAGTAACTGTTCGTGATCCACTCAAACAACCTTAGGAGTTGTCATGTCCGATGTCAGCGACATCGTTCCCTCGGTTCCGTCGAGCTGCACGCCCAACACGCCTCCGCAGGCTCCGGTTCCGCTGCAGGACGAGCAGAAGCCTGTCCTCGAAGGGAAGGTCTTCAAGAAGGGAACTGCTCCCCTGCTCCGCCAGGAGGAGGCTCCCTCCGACCGTCCCTCCGGAATGACGTGGTACAAGATCTGACAACAACTTCCACTGAAGGGGTGGATCACATGTCGACCTTATGCTCAGCATGGGTCGACAGTGATATAACAAATGCAACAAACCTATATACAACCCCAGCTCCTTCTATCTCAGAAGGAGCTGGGGTTGTAATGTGTGGCGTAGTGACAAGGTAGCTACCTTGTCACTACGCCTACATGGAAACAGTAACGAGAGGTGTGAATAGTGAACAAATCAATTACATGGGATGATTATTATACATATTTAGAACACAAAGGATTATGCCCTACAAGGCCTTTGGTCTGCTTCTTTCCGTCATCTCTAACCGCCCTTTTTTGGATTTACTCCAGCAAGGGCGGAATAATTTCATCTCAAAACTAAAATCATCTTTAAAATTAGCTGGTTTTGATTAGGTCACTATTTTTCCTTTTCATAAAAATCATGTGAGACTTTTTCGAGTCTCGTCTTGTATATAGTATAGAGCAGATAAAGGAGGAGGAAGACACAGTGACTGAGCAGGATGCACGGTGGGTAGAACAGGTACGAGCAGGTCAGCTAGATGCCTACGATCAGCTTGTCCAAAAGTACATGAACAAAGTGTATTATCTCCTCTACCGTATGATAGGCCGAGAAGAAGATGCTAAAGATTTGGCTCAAGAATGCTTCATTCGGGCCTATAAACACTTACATCAATATGATATAACACGTTCATTTTCCAGTTGGCTTTATAAAATCGCTATAAACTTATGTCGAAACGAACTGCAAAAACAGAAACGTCAAGCTTTCGAATTGCAAGGTCAACTAGAGATAGCGGATACAGAAAATCCTGAACAAGTGTATATTCAGAAAGAGGAGACACGACGTTACCAACAAGAAATCGATCTTCTCCCTCCATTTTACCGAGAAGTTCTTATTCTTCGTTACTATCAAGAGTTAAGTTATGTAGAAATTAGTGAGTCACTAGGAATTACCGAAACAGATGTACGAAATTATTTATATCGAGCAAAACGAAAACTAAGAAAACAAACCTCATTTATTCGGTTAAAGAAGGAGGTTTCACTATGAAATGCATCTCTGAAGAATTGCTATTAGCTTACTTAGATGGAGAATGTACGGCAGAAGAGAATAAAAAGATTGATCAACATCTTTCAGCTTGTGCGGACTGCCAAGAGTTACTAGATGAAGGGGTACAGGAGATGATGATGTTGAGAGATGCATTGGAAGACAAGCCATTTCCTGCTCCTTTAGATTTTTCATTTGTAGAAAGTGTTCGTCAAGAAATTCAAAAGGAGTCTAACCATTTGATACAAAACCAACCGAAAAAGAGAAGGAAATGGAAAAAAGGAATTAGGATCATCGCAGCAACAGCAGCTATACTCGCACTTATAATGGGAATAGCAGCTTATACTTCTTCAGCATTTGCTACAGTACTTCAGAACCTTTACCTAACCAGCCCGTTTGTAGATTCTGGTACTCAGTCAGCTAGTCAGGATGGTTTTACCCAAGTGGTTTATCAGGGGGTAACAGACAAAGGATACACATTGGAAGTAGCTGAAGTCATGGCTGATGCAAACCGGATTGTCGTTGCGTTACGAATTAGAGATCAACAAGGAAAGTATCATACACCTATGATGAATATCGATCCTTCATCTCGTCACACAAGCAATACAGCTAGCATCATTAACTTCTGGGATCAAGAGACCGCAAGCTTATTCCGAACAGGATCACCTACAACTTCTGGATTCTCACAATTAGAATTTGAGACGATACAACCACTTCCTGAAGAAGCGTATTTAAAGTTAAAAGTAGGGTTATTAGAAATATCCACACAATCAGGAACGCAAAAGATCAAAGGGAAATGGAACCTGACTGTTCCAATTGATTTGAAAGCAGCCCAATCTAGCAGGAAAACAGTTCAAATCAATAAAAAAAGTCCAGTTTTTGATGGAGTTATCTTTACATTAGATCAAATTGGATTTACTCCTAGTACAACCACAGTACAATATGGAATTCAAGTTACGGAAACAGAAAACAAACGAATGTCTAAGTTAGTGGATATGGCTCAAAAAGAAATAGATGCTAGTGGTGAGAGCAAAAAATCAGAAGTTTTATTCATGATTGTGAACTGGGTGTTTTCCCTATTTGGGCAAGAGATCCAAACAAAACACGAGAATGCATTATCATTTATCCGAATAAAATATCGAATTACAGACGGCAAAGGGAAAACACTGATAGAGTCCCATGCTATCAGTAGCGGTCGTCGCATTTCTGAATCGAATGATCCGAAGCTGCTGAACCAAGTATCGGAAGATAGTTTCTCAAAAGCACTAAAACGGAATAAATCATACCGCTTTGTGTTAGATAAGATTATCAAAAGACAACTTGTCGATTATGATATTCCTCTTCTGTTGGATCCCCTTCCTAAGAAGCCTGTTACGGCAAAAGTAAATGGAAAGAGATTTATCATTAAAAGAGTGGGAATGAACCTAGTCAAGTCAGACAAAAAAGATCGATATCAGATTGAACTGTATAGTGATTATCCAGAACCTTTTAGTGGTGAGGCAGAAAATTGGGTGGTAACGGATGAAACAGGGAAAACCTATAAGACCGTGCGTGTTGGTACAGGAGTGGATAATCCAAAGCAAGACCTCGAACAACAGATTCTATCTATCGAGGGTTTGAACCATCACCCGAAACAACTAACTCTTCGACTCGTGGATATGGATGTGATACAAAAAGTAGACTGGGTGACGGAGATTAAGAGGTAGTGTGATAGTAAGACTAGAGACCCCAGCCATTACCTCTTTCAGGGGTCACCGTACCAAAAGAAGAAGAGGTTTTTTGCATATCCCCCGAAAATGTTCATTAAGGCCAAAACCAACAAAAGGCTACAGAGGGGCAATGAAACCATATAATGGAAAAACGAACCGATTAAAAATAGAAATCGGTTCGTTTCTTTACACGAGGGTTCCTTGAACTTATAATCGCCAAACATTTATTAAAAAAGTCAATCTTTTCAATAAACTAGTAGGGTCGAAGTTTAAAATGTTACTTTTACTAGTTTTTATATAGTTTGTAACTAGTTATATGTTTTGTCCCTCCTGAAACATTTATGAATTTCAGGTAATGATTCCCTGCTTTTTTAATGGTAAAGGTATAAGAATTCCATGCCGTACGCGGACCACATTTAAAATAGACAGAATCGGTTATTCCACCACTTTTTTTCCAAATTTCTACTCGAAACATCTCATCATACTTTTTACATCCTTTTATCTTACTATAATAATTAACCTTACCTTTCGGAAGGTAGAATGTTCCCGTTTGAAAATAGGTATCAAATTTTGCATAACCTGTCTTGTATACAGTGCTCTTTGCAAATGTTGAATAAGGTAAAAACAAGGTTACAAATAACATCAACATTGCATTGGTTAAAAGAAACTTACTTTTCATTTTTGTATCCATCTCCTTTTATTATATTCACTATCATTATAAAACTCCCTAGTGATAGTAAATGTAATAAAATAGTGAACATTCTTACTATAATACAGTTTGATTGTTTATTTTAGCATTGAAAAAATCTTGATATTTTTTTTATAGATTTTTGTGGTAGGGTAAATATACAGGTTAAACCTAATACAGGAGTACTCGAGAAGCTGTTTTCTATCAAGAAACTCATCAAGATCACTATCTGGATCATTTTCATCGGTATGGTGGAGACAGCAGGCAAGAACGTCTTTGAATACCGAGCTTTCGAAACTCACCAAGCACCGGATACAAGGTATCGGGTGGAACGCCCTCTCCAGAAGCCTTACGAGGCAGTTGTTGAGCTGCTTCTGTTCAAGAAGGGTGGCGGAGAAAGTAAGTGCACAGGTGGTCTCATTGCACCGAAAGTGGTGCTGACTGCGAAGCACTGCTTGAAGGGTAAGACGCTTGCGTTCGTCGCTTCTCCTGGAGACAATGCAGACGGAACCAGCACTTTTGGCATGACGTCTCGTTCGTTTCGGATGAGTGACACCGACGATTATGGTGTGATCATTCTTCCTTACCCGTTCGAATTCACACCATTTCGCCTCCAAGAGTTCCCGAGCAATTTTCCGTCGGTAGAGCTGACCACTGCTGGTTACCCCGGCGATAAGAAGAAGCACACTCTGTGGGAAAGATCCAATTCCAAAACAAAATTCGGAACAATGATAAAATAAAAAGTGATTTGAGGCTGCACATGAGCAACTTCAAATCACTTTTCCAATTATTGGAGAGATGGCACCAAAATCAGTCTTCGCTCCCTCTACCCCTATTTCAATTTAATGTAACTGGTTGTTGTTGTGTAACACAATGAATCATACCACCATTTTTATAAAGCTCCCTTACATCAATTCCAATCACCTTACGATCAGGGTATAGTTGTTGAATTATATCGTTTGCTATTTTGTCATTAGGATCATTATAATTCGGAACTAATACAACGGTATTCCCGATATAAAAATTTATATAGGAACCTTTATACCCCAAATTTTTCCCATTATTTAAAATAACATTGTTTTTACTAAGTGGTAAATACTCATACTGATAAGGCTTGTCAAAGGCATTCTTTGCATTCATTAATGTCTTAATATCCTTATTTGAGGCGCCCCATTCTACTAAATCATCTTTTTCCATTGTAATAATGGTAGATTTATCGTAAAATTTAGCAAAACCGTCAATATGAAAGTCTGTAATATCAAGGTTCGGTACGCCATCTAACCAAATAAAATTAGTAACACCAAGATTTTCTTTGATATACTCCTCAATTTTTGCTACTGATAAATTAGGATTTCTATTTTTATTAACAACAGCACTACGTGTTGACAAAAATGTACCATTACCATCTAGTTCAAATGCTCCACCTTCAAGTACAACATCATTCAAATCAATTCTTTCTATACCCAATTGCTTACTAAGAACACTCGGAATGAACGCATCTTTTTTATAAGGCGTTTTCTTTCCCCATCCATTAAATCCCCAATCCATCATTTTAATATTTTTATCCTTGTCATATACAAAAATCGGTGCAGAATCTCTTGCCCAGACATCATCAGTCGGAACAATATAAAAGTCAATTTTATCCATATTTATACCCTCGTCATACAGAAGATCATAAATATAGTTTTTTTCGTTTTCGTCATAAGCTATAATATGAACTTTTTCCCCTTCACTTAAGGAACTTGCCATTTCTATCCATATTGGCTCAATCTCTTGTTTATACTTTTTGCCATATGCGTATTCATGAGGCCATTGTAACCATGAACCTTCATGTTTGCTTTTTTCATCAGGTATTGTGTATTTGCCTACGATTTGTTTTTTTGCACCTGTATCCTCATCTCCTTTACTTTGACTACATCCCAGTAATGTTAATACTGCCCCCAAACAAAGCACAATTACCTTATTCATTTCATAATCTCCTTATGTTCTGATAGCTTTCTTGGAAGTAGAATAAGCTTTGACATAATGTCAAGGTCAAGCAATTACTGTCTTATTTTTTTGATGACAGGAATACAAATTTGCGTCACATAATCTTCGATTGGGCAATCGCATTCTGGACCTTTTAAGTATGTTTCATGAGGCGGACCATCCGGAAAGTAACCATTGCCCTCGATCCACTCTTCCAGTGCCATGTGCCCGTAGCCGATATGGTCATAACTACCGAAATGCAAGGTAATAGCGACCAATTGCGTAGGAAGTTTTTTTATATACCATTCCCTTGATAAATATTCGCTATGTGCATGAGGGATCATCAATTCAATATCGCTGTGGTTAGGGGTATACTCTTCATCATAAAAAATGGCGGTCGGAGCACCAAATAACTGGATATTATTTTCTTCCGCCTTCTCGTATAAGGAATCAATATGCTTGTCCATGTCAACAATATTCATCTGCAATCTTAGACTAATGACTTCCATCTCGTTTCTGATTCCCAGAAATATATCGTACAATCGTCGTTCTTCTCGAAGTGAATCTGCTTTTTTTTCAACCATTTCTTGCATTTCTGTAATAATTTTTATATGTCGATTCACCTCATAGGATAATTCATTTATTTTCGAGCGGATGAATTCGATAAACAATTCTTTGTCTGACGTCTGGAGAATAGTTCTAATCTCTGGCAGGGAAAATCCGTACTCCCTCAGTTTTTTGATTAAAAATGCCGTTTCCAATTGACTCTTCTCATAATATCTATACCCGTTCGTTTTCTCTACATGTATCGGTTTCAAGAGTTCTTCCTTGTCATAGTGTCGTAGTATGCGGGGACTCAGTTTGCAAAGCTGAGAAAATCTGCTGATCGTATACATATTTTCTCCTTTACTTAGTGTGATGAAATTTTTTGGTCAAATGACTCGTTAGTAATTGTTTCAAGCTTATGATATCGATTTTCTCTCTTAATTAGGAGCACATCAACTTTCTAAGGGAATATTCATTCACCAGCAAATCTACTTCGTTAGATTCTCTCCGTCTACTGAATATTAATTAAGCATACGAAAAAAGACTTAGCTTTATCCTTAGAAGGTGATATTATCCCCTGCAGTACCAAGTACAAGCTAAGTAGAATAAAAGAAAATGATCATATAGGGGGGGAGAATTCATGAATGAAATTTGGATTCCTGTTAAGGAATACGAAGGGCTTTATGAAATATCTAATTTTGGAGGAGTTAGAACTCTTTCTAAAAAAGGCAAAGTTGAAAGGATTTCTGTTCATAGATTGGTTGCAATCCACTTTATTGAAAACCCATTGAAAAAAGCACAAGTTAATCACATAGATCATGATAAAACAAATAACTATGTAGATCATTTGGAATGGGTAACTAAAGAAGAAGCTGAAAAAGTAATTGAATTACGCAAACTCAAAGATGAAGGATGGCCAAACAAAGAGTTGTCTTTAAGATTCGGAATCAATTATGACCGTAGTTCATCTTTTTAACTTCTTACCACTGAGACGAGGGATATTAGATTCTATCTTGATCCTACTGCTTTTCTTCTTTGACTAAGTTTTTAATTTATCCCTTATATACATAAATACAAATCGCCTCTAACTGCAATTTACCAATTTGTAATTCATCCTCCTCGGTTATATTAGGTAAAACTATTTTTTCTCGTCTAGATCTATCAATATCGATAGTATATGTTTTGAACGATGCTTCTCTTTTGAATTTCTAAATCCATATCTTTCATTTCGTTACGTGTTGGTCTATCATGTATAAACACAGGAAGTTTCATTTTTCGTATCTGTTTATCTAACTTTTCAAGGCGAGACAGTTCATCGAAATACATCATTACATTTACTTCTGTCCCATTAGAAAAAACTAAATAGTAATAGATGTGCTCTGCCTTACTACTCCTACTTTGTGTAATCTCCCAATCCAGAACAACATGGGATACATCTTGCCATGTATAATGATCACCATCTATGATAATGGTTTTTGCACTAATTTTATCAGGGTTGATCCAGCTAAGGGTTAAGCAAACGAGAAAAAAGAGAAAAGTATAAATAAATAATTTAGAAATATCGAATTGCTTCCTAAATAGATTGTATACGCTAAAGCATAAACATACGGACAACAGAAACGAGAATAATAAGGACCAATTACTTTCTCCTATGTACCAGTCATCTGGCTCCATGATTATATTAAAGGGTAGTCTAGTAGATAAACCTAAAGAATAAACCCATACAAAAAAACTTATGAACGGTAACATACATTCTGAATTTTTTTCTTGATTTTTTTCTTCTTGTACATTCTTCTTTTGAGGTAACTCTTTTTGGAGTGTTGTTTCTTGAGTTGTATCTGTGGGCACATGTTTCTTTCTCAATCTTTTCAGTCTTCTTTTTGATCTCCTGCTCATAAAGCACCTCCATCCATCTATTGTTTCTTTGATATAAAGGGCATTCAAATCCAAAACGGCTTGTACTTCATAAATACGATCCATATGAAAGTGACTTGTCCAATACTGTTTGAGTATGGATGCCGCATCCGCGATACCGATTCAAAGATTCTTGATTAGATCGAAAAACAAAGAGCTCTTCAAGAAATTAGTAGCACCAAGAATGATATATCACCTACCAAAGAAGTATAAAAAGCTCAACGATATTGAGCTTTTCTTCTTCTCCTTAAGATAATCGAGACTTTAGTAGTAGAAAAATGAGATAATCTACAATTGAGCAAATCTAATATGTGGATATAGGGACAAGGAGTTTATAATAAACTTTCACCATCATGAAGATAATCTTGTTCAGAATCAAAAGATGATTCGCTTTCTAGTTCTTCTTCGACTTCCGGCTCTTCTGTTGCTTCTTGAACTTCGGATTCTTCTTC
>NZ_ATZF01000024.1 GCF_000428065.1 Shimazuella kribbensis DSM 45090 | reverse complement strand
TCCTCTTCGACTTCCGGTTCTTCTGCTGCTTCTTGAACCTCGGATTCTTCTTCTGGTTCCTCTTCGACTTCCGGCTCTTTTGATACTTCTTGAACCTCAGGCTCTTCTACTGATTCCTCTACAACTTCCGGTTCTTCTGTTGCTTCTTCTCGAACCTCAGGTTCTTCTATAGGCTCCTCTTCGACCTCCGTCTCTTCTGTTGCTTCTTCTTGAACCTCAGACCCTTCTTCCGATTCCTCTTCAACTTCTGGCTCTTCTGCTGCTTCTTGAACCTCAGACTCTTCTTCTGATTCCCCTTCACTCAATTCTTGATTAGATATTTCATTTTCTTGAATATTTGATTGTTCAAGCTCCATCTCTTCCAATTCTGTTATAAATTGATCAATTTTCTCTCTTTCATCTCCAAAAAACTGCCTATACATTTCCTCCACATTGGTCTCATCGACATCATTGGAAGCATAAGTTTCTGGATTTTGTAGTGCTTGATCATAGAGATCAATCATCTCTTTGATACTGTTGTTGTATCTGTTGTCACTTGGTATATTAGCAAGCTCCATGCAATCCTCAATCATTACATCCACAAAAGATAAATCCGGGTTATTGTATCGTGCTTGACCTTGGGGAGAGGAATATCCACCTCGAAATGAAGTAGTATGTTCATGTATTTGCGGATGCTCCACTGCAATCACGGGAACTCGACTTGGCTTTATTCCAACTCTTCTTAAATAGGCTTGTGGAGGCATGTGATGGCCTTGTACAGCATCTTCTGTTCGAGCGCTACCTTTTGGTGCATTTCCTTGATTATACAAATATACATCTGTATCATTAACACGACTTGCTAATCTTCTACGAATTTCTTCTCTTCTTCTGGCTATTCTCTGCCGTTCCCTGCGATTAGAGTTTATTCTTGATGATCGATTATCCAATGGCGTATTACCTTAATCAGACATTTGATCTTCAAGTATTTCTAAAACAATTTCAGCCTCTTCCCGAACAACTGCTGAAACATCGCGATTCACCATTTCTTTTAAAATGGGTTTACTGGAAGGATCATCAAATAAGCTACAACCTTCTATCACTTTTAGTCGAATAAATTCGTTCTCATGATGGACAAAGGGATGGATAAGCTTTAAATAATTCGGATATTGAATGGCACCTAACATTAAGATGGAAACAGCTTTGCTACCATCATTTCCATGGATAAGAGCTTCATGGAGATAAGGAAGTAATTGTTCATCTGTGTAATGATCCAGCATTTTTTCAATGGTTTTATTCGATCCTAGATCATCGTCTTCGTATGGTAAGTAGGCCTGGAGCAAAAAAGGAATGGATTTCTCATTTTGAAAGGGAGCAATGACTTGGATAAGTTCATCCGTATCATTTACGGTCTTGCCGTCCATTTCGTCGATTCTCTTCGAAAAAGGAACCAGTTGATTCAATAAGTAATGTAATGCCTCCAGATGATCTTGATGAACTTTTTCAACCAAGGTTTTTATCTTATCGGAAGGGTCTTCATCAAGAGTCTCCTTTATATAGGAACTCGGATTAGAGGAACACAAAACAATACTTACCAAAGCTTCATATCTTACACTACTCTCTGGATCATTTAACATACTGGCAAATTCTTGCTCAAAATTTTCGTTAGTAAGTTCAGAAGTCATGGATTTTCGCAGTAGTGTCAAAGCCCAAAGTCTCGTTCCGCAATTTTCAGAAGTAAGTGCTTTTCGTAGATGGGTAGTGAGAATGTTCCGATTAAAAAAGTTTAAAATTGTATATAATCCCCAGTTATAATCATCAATGTCTTCACGACATACAAAAGAGTCTAAAACAGTGGGAATGACTTTTTCATTGTAAAATTTGTGAATGGACACAATTAAAGAATGGTATGATTTTTTGATTTCTGGTGTAATAGGTACACCTTCTTTTAATTGATCACGGAGAACTTGCATCTCCTCTAACTGTGCTGGGAGATTGTTATTTTTCATCTTAGACCCCACTTTAAAATAGTTCGGCGAAGATAAGTATTTTGATCTATGTCTCTCCATAGATCAGAGGATAGAATAAGAACGGCTCGCCGTTTGGTAACGATACAATGCACTCTCCTACATTTAAGTTGACCACATCACTATCTTCAATCACTTTCCCATCAACGATCATGTCTTGTATACCTTTATTTGCATTGGAAGACAACATACTGATCTGCTTCTTTACCATTCCATGGCGTTCAGAAACAAAGGCTCGACTTTCCCCATCATATAACCGAAAAGCAAAAACAGATCCAAAACCACTCAATATACTATGGGCTAAATATTTTTCATAACGATGTTCCACTTGGCTTCTATTTTGAATACCAGCTATGACTTTTACTCCTAAAGAACGACCGAAATTCAATGCATTATCGATATAGTTCAGCTTTGGTATTAACGGAAATTCATCCAAAATAAAATATACATTTCCATCTGTTTTGGAGCGACCTAAGACTTCTTTCATTGCTAAGTCAATCATGATGGTATAGATAGGTTCTAGTAGATTACCACTTGCTAAGTCATATTCTAAAAATATTGCTTTTCCACCTTTTTTCGTTACCGATTCTCTGATGGAAAACTGGCCTGCCTTGGCAAAGGAACCACTAAAGATTTTAAATATCGTTTGATAGAGATGAACAATAAAACTCTGTGTTGTTTGCCCACCATCTTTTTTAATGTAGTTTCTCACCCATTTATGTTCTGGATGTTCCAATAAAAGATTTCGTATACTGAGATCGGTAGAAGATTGAACAAAATCAATCAGTTTTGCATGGTCCCATTGCTTATTTAAAGTCTCCATTTCTTGGACTTGAATGGATAACAAAGCAGATAAAATATCTCGGGCACCCATTGCAAAAACAGGGGATTGGGAGTTTTCGATATCTTCTTTAAAGAGTGATGTAGAAATTTCCCTTATGGTTTCTTCTCGCTTCTCTTTGGGAGTATGCAAAATGTCTCTATAAATATTCCAATATACTGTACCTTTCGGAGGTACCAAAGAATTGGAGACGACATCGTCTCCAATTTGGTAAAACTCTTGTAAATAGTCACCTTTCGCATCGAAAAATATCATAATATCATTGGAAGTCATGGTGCTGCGGACAGCTTTGACAATATGATTCATGGTATTTGTCTTCCCACTACCTATCGCTCCCAATGTTAAGATATGTCTTTCTAAAAGTCCTGAATGCAAAGTAATACCGGTGTTCTCTTTCCCTCGAATCCCAATTTTGGCCTTCCCTTTTCCCATCACCGTTCCTGGGGAAAGCATATTCAGCTGTTGACCATCTATATTTTTTTTATTCCAATAACTCACATTCCATCATTCTTTCCATATGATGATTGGTAGCTGACATTGTACTTTTCTAATTTTAAAAGAATGTATCACTGTTGTTTGTATGGGAAGTATTCGTTGTAGCATTATTATTTAGACTCTCAGAAGACCATTTTTCTATTGCAAGATCTCCCAATACTTGTACATCTTGAATTAACGCTCCTAATTCTTTCATCATTCTTTCTGTATCTTCTTCCGGTCCCTTGGCACTGATTGAAACCCATGCATCGTTGGTTCCAATGCCAAGAAGCTTGTGAAGCAAACCGGTGTTGTCCACACTTACACCAATCGAACTGTGCTGTTGATCACTAGCAATGATCCGAATTTCCACATCATTCCCAAACAACATGCTGTAAATAACATATAGTGGGTACAGTAGTCCTAAATAAAAAATACCAAATAACTCTTCACCTAAAATGATACAAAGGATACCCAACAATAAAGAAGGGAAAAATCTCAACCACTTCCATGCCGGACCTATATATGAAATCACACCAGAAACTAAATCAATTTTCACATCTCGTATCACTAAACTTTTTTTCCCCAGTAGATTGACACCTTCACCAGTAAAAATAACTCTTCTATTGGTGACGATGAGATATCCAGTTGCAGAAGGGCTAATCAGTTTCGACGCCTTGTATTCCGTAATGAATTTTTCTTCACTGCCTAATTTGATGCCTCTAACTTCCAAATATAATTCCTCCCACTATTTTTTTACAATCATGTAATATTATAATATAAATAATATTTAGAATAAAATATATTATTTTTGGTTTGACTTAAATCTATATAAATACAAAAAAATCCTGATGAAATACAATCAGGATTTTTTTGTATTTGGTTTGTAAACATTACTACTTATCCCATGGATTCTTTCGGGATGGTTCTAAAGATTTGTCAGGTTTTGCTTCTAGGTACTGACGCGGAACTCCATCATAATCTCCCTTTGGTCCTTTTACCCAACTGGATTTTGGATTAGCAGGTTTAATATCTTCTTTTGCTTTGAACCAGTCTGTCATATTGGTTCCCTCCAATTTCTTCTAAACTCCCATTGTATTTTCATTTTTCTTTCTAAAAAAAGATAATCCTGTATTTTTTTGTTAAATTATTCTAAGATCAAAATCCTTATATAGATAGACTCGAGTTCAAAAACTTGCAATTTATCCAGTTCGTTTGGTTGGTTTGTGAACATGATGAAAGCTACTCCAACAACTCCAGAACTGAACATGTATGATCTCTCGTATCTCAAGGATTACAAATTGATTGGCATCTGCAGTAGTAAACACCCTAATGAAATAAATGAAAAAGTCACTTGGGCTATGGATGCAAACTCGAATTGTGTGTTGCTGCTCAAGCGTGGATTTGATCTCCGTATTCTACAAAAGGCTTTGAACGAGATGTACCCAGAAAATAAAAATTAATGTTATTATCAGTATAATCGTAGGTCGATCTCCAAGGAGAGCAGACAATGAAGAACCCGTACATGCCCCTCATCATCGGTATTATGATCGCGGGGATGTTCAACGCCGAGGAACACCCCGAAGGCGCCGCTGCGTGTGCCCGCGCTCGCTATCTTCTTCTACTTCCTCGGAGGCGGGCATCACAACTCCTAAGTGTAGAACCCTGCTTTAGTTCCTTATCAGGAACATTGCGACCGTTTGGATCATATGATTCGGACGGTCGCCTGATTTCACACACAAAAAAAAGCGAGGGTTTCCACTCACTTGTGATATACTCTGTCTAACATCAAAACTCTCTCAATCGCCTGATCGGTTAACACTGATCAGGCTTTTTATATTTAACTAAGGTAGTTTGTACTATAAACTTGTTTAAAGGAAGATAATTTCAACCTATTTTTTATTTTTTCTGACATATGTTATATTCAGCAATGTAGATATAGACTGTTAATTTAAGCAGGAGGACGAATGTGGATAAATTTTCAACTTGGACAGATTTAAATAATTTAAAAATAGGCCTAATACCAGTTGGATCATTAGAGCAGCATGGTTATCATTTACCAATTAACACTGATAGTATTATGCTGAAGCCATCGCAAATAGATTAGGCCAACTTATCAATCATTCCTTTGTTGCACCCGTTCTCCCCTACTCAGCATCATTTGAACACCATGACTTTCCAGGATCCATTTCTCTCCGTTCTACTACCATTATCTCCATCATAGAAGATGTCGTTCATTCTCTGGAACAAATGGGGATTCAGAAATGTATTATCATTAATGGACATGGAGGGAATTATCTTCTTGGAAATATAGCTCAAGAAATGAATGTTAATCGCCATCGCTTAATGGTTGCACCCAACAGAAAACACTGGGAAAATGCTTATAAAGAAGCTGGAATTTTATCCGCCATTTCCGAAGATATGCATGCTGGAGAAGGCGAGACCTCTATTTTATTGCATTTGTTTAATGATCAAAATGTGGTAAAAACAGAAAAGTATATTGATATAGAATCACGAAAAAGAGATCTCCTGAATGTGGTTGGAATGAAATACTATACAGAAACAGGTGCAATTGGGTTTCCAACAAGGGCAACAGCGGAAAAAGGAGAATTGTTACTACATCATTTATCGAGACAAATAGAACAAACAGTAAAGGAGTTTATTCACCTTGCGTAGCAAATGGCAAGATATAAGTATCCATTATAATCTAATGAATCTGAGTGTAGTTGAATATTCAAGTTCATACTAATAAAAACCCCTCCAACAAATGAAGGGGTTGATACGCACAGCCATAGGACTGTGGGACGTATGTGTTTGTAGTATATGTAAAAAGCACAAAAAGTAGTCATTGGGACTACTTTTTGGGACGAAATTCCGAATCTCGCACAGTTAACACTGTGGGACGTATGTACATTCATTATATTGATTAACGAAGTATTAGTCAACAATTGTATATAGGCGCTTTAAAGTGGCTCGAATTTGATGCTTATCTTGTGAAGACAATGCTAAAATCCTATCCCTTTGATTTTTCCTATAGTTAGTACCCTCTGTGTTCTTTTTCGTCACATGTAAAGGCTTCTGTAGACGAGCTTTACTGATGACCCTAAGATGTTCACAAAGAGCAGTACTATCATGACATTCTAAGTCAATATGCGTCCATCTACCATCATTTTTCCGTTTTGTGGTTAAGGGTATCACCGTTGTAACTGTCGAACCTGGTATTGCGGAAATGACAATCACAGGTCTTCGTTTATTATACTCACTTCCAATATTTTGACCTAGCTCCGCCCAATATAATCCATTGCGAATCAATGGGAAAGGAGTTTTCTGTTGACGATGGTATTTCAGTTCTGTTTTCGTAACTAACCATTCTAAGTAAGAAAGGATATCCTCTTGTTGTCTTAGTAAACCAAGTTTGTTATCTTCCCAATGTGATTGTTTCAGCAAAGCTTGTAAAAGGGTAAGGTTTTTATCATACAACTGATTAATCCTATCCAAAAGGTATTCGTCTTCAAAGGGATCCGTTCTATCCTCATTTTTATTTCCTGACATACTTGTTCTCCTCTTACTTCCTTCGTATTACCCTATTTTTTCTATTAAGTATTTTTTGGGATAATCCTTTTTTGTATGTCAGTAGTTAATCCATTTTTATTGGTTTGTGTTTTTAAGAAGAGAATAAGGGAGCCCCAATAAAGTTACTTCTAACCATCTGGGCTTTGGGACCTAATTCTATAACAATTATGATCCATTTTTTCACTCCTGAAGAAGTACTATGGCAACCAATATATTCTATTGAAAAGATAAAACACTTGGTCTTTGTAAGGAGACATTTTTTCGGGGCTTTTACTTAACAATTTTATTCCACCATATATAATAAAACTAAGGAAATACCGTTTACCCTTAAAGGAGATATCGTGATCAGTGGCTCTCGAACTGAGGCAGAAACAAAAGTATCTTCCTTGTTTGGGGAAAACCTTGGTCACCTCAGGCTCCATCGGGAAATGTCACAGGCGAAATGCGTAGAACTGATTTGGGAATTGGAAATTCCGTTCTCCCAAACACGTTTCTCACTTCTCGAACGAAATGTACAGCAGGTAAAGAAGATGCAGCCTGCTAACCGTCTTTCGTCTGTTTCCTTTTCCGTGGACCTGCTGATGGCAGTTGCAAAGGTGTTTCAGATACCTCCTGAGTGGTTCCTAACCGAACATCCAAACATCTCTGAGGCACTACAACAGGAGTTTGGTGTCCTGTATTCGGACATGTCCCCAAAACCGAAGAATTTCTACAGTCGTGTGGTGGGACAGCGTCTCCGGTACCTTAGGGAGGATCGAGGTTGGACTATGGAGCAACTTGCTGAAAAGGTCAGGAAAAAAGGATTCCGCATGAGCTTTAGCCGAATTGGTGCATTCGGAAGTGGATATAAAAATCCTTCCATGACCGTAGACCAACTCGTGGTACAAGGATGCAAGTTAGGCACTATGAAATCGGTCTAATTCTTGGTTTTCCTCCTAACTTTCAATTCCTATAAGGATGCAATATAAGCCGTCTGTGAACATCAAGAAATTCTTTTCCCTTCTATGTTCAACCATTTTGTCTGTATACCTATAATCATGCAAAAACCCCGAGAGGTTGACAGACTTTTGTACAGTCTTTTCAATTTAATTCTATCATCATTTCTTGTTATGTGAAAATACCTTTCCTCGTTCAATCTCTTCAAGGAGAAAGTGAAGAAGGTCCGAATGACCAGAAAACGAAGATCAACAGCTTTCACTTCATTCAAGGACTTCAATTCAAGTCGGAATTTATGATCACAATTCACCATAGCTCTACTTATTAGTAATGGCTTTCACAATTTTACGACTTTCCTAGTATTCAACCTCCAAATTATCATATTCGACTTTAAACTCTGGATCTTTCATCATTTGTTGTTTATATTCTTCTACCGTCTCATATCATGATACCTCTCATTTTTAATATTAACACTATCTGAAATACTAATTAGTTCTCCTTCCAGCTCTCAATCATGTTTCCTTCAGTTCGAAAATTTTCTGCTCTAGTTCTTCTTTTGTTGAACCATGCTTACTGGGGTCCCGACAGAAAAACGCGGATTTACCACGCTAAGGAGCTAATTCAGTAAAAATAAGGCTTTTCGTCTACGCTAAGACATTCTGCGATGTAAATAAACGGACTATCTATTCGTTCATAATCCAAAAGCGGCACGATAGATAGAAAAAATGGAGCTGGTCTATACTCCCTTATAGTACTATTTGCTTTTTAAAATGGGTGCGGGGCACCTGTAATGATTACAGATGCCCCGCTGGGAAGAACGACCTTACTTCCCCTGACGCTCCTCGTGCGCGCGCTTGAGGGCGTCCAGATCGCCGCCGTCCTGACCGCTGTCGCTGTCGCTGTCGTCGTCGCCGTTCTTGCAGATGAAGTTGACGTTGATACGCACGGTTGTCCTTCCAGTATGTACTATCCGGGATCGGATAGATCTTTATTATAATAATGCATTTATATTATATTTTCAATGAATAAATATATGAATTTATTTAATAATTTAGATATGGATACAAATATAGGGATTGATCCGAGATAATTACAAAAGCGGCATGATAGATTACAAATAATTGTAATCTCTGTTTAGGAAATGAAAACAGGGAGCTTTACAACCTGAATGGGGTAGTGAGACGGTAGCTGCTCTAGTCCATCAGATAGATTCCAATAAAAGTAAACTAAATGAATGTCAGCTTATAAAAAGTTATGACCGACCTAGATGCACCAGAAGTGGGATCAGGGTCGGTCTTTTGCTCTTTTGCGGAAGTAGGTGATGCCTTTCTGCTAGAGCATATCAGATTCGTCGCCACTAGCAGACTAGTCGGACCATGGCGGGGAAGTCCAGCGTACTCCATGATCACCATCTGCCACTGGCGGAGTTGCCTTCCGTGAACCCAGTGCTTCGCGAGGAGATTGATGGCCTCTGACGAGAACATCGAAATCGTCGGGAATCGAAGGATCGACTTCCAGCACGATCGAGAAGGCGATGGCTCCCAGCCTCGCACCGGAAGCCATCTTTGTTTCCATCGCGTCGGCCAAATGCAAAAAAGCCACCCCAATGGGGCAGCCCTCCGTGACAACCATACATTCTAATTTTATTAGAAACATATGATCTCTATTGTAACAAACAACGTAGCTGTCATCAAGTGCAAACTGACTTGCAATAATTCACAGGCTTTCTAATGATGCAATTTAACTATTCAAATTACTACGTACCGTTGAAAATAGTGTAAATGCGTTTCAATTCCTCTAAGGATGCAATTAAGGTTCTACAGGTACATACGATTGGATAACGTACATATTCTTTCAATTCCTACAAGGATGCAATATAAGAGGTACAAGAAGCCGCAAAGCTGTGGGATTTAAAAACACTTTCAATTCCTCTAAGGATGCAATATAAGGCAAAAACCATGGGAGGTTGACAGACTTTCTGTTTATCTTTCAATTCCTGTAAGGATGCAATTAAGGCCTCTTCCTGATCTTCTTCCCACTCAAGTTCAAGAGAAATTGGAGTTAGTTGAACCTTGCAAAAATCAGAAAAAAAGGATTCCCTTACAGCTTTTTTTATATCTTGATAAAATCCGACTAATCCCATATCGAACCAAGGATCTCCTGATTTAAACAGTGTAACCTTCACTATTTCACCTCCGTATCTATTTGAGGAGATAGAAAACCAAACCCTTGTACAGCGTAATTTCCTAGTGATTGCTCATAAATAATTTGTTGAGCTTTTGGAGGCGCTTTCACTTCTACATCTAACATGTATCCTTTGATTTTCCTCTTTTTAACCTCTGTCAAAACAGAAGACTTTCGGAAATCAAATTTAGTAGGATCTTTGATCGAAATGTCAACACTACTTTCGTCCAACTTTTCTTCCCACTTAATTTCATACCAGTTCCTCATGGTGTTTCTTAATTGATCATAAAACCGGCTTTCTAAGGGATGACAAAAATGAATACGCCCTTCTTGTTGAGATGCTACCACAATTGGACTTAAACTCTTATATCTCATCACGGAATGAAACTCTATTGTCGGTAGTATTTTTACCTCTACCAATGGAAGGTGACAGTCCATTAGTTGTAATCCTTTCATTTTCCAAATACCCTCAATTAGTCCAATACAAATTTCTTCCTTCATGGAACTAATTAGTAATGTAGCTTCTCCGTTAACTAATTGATAGTTTGGTTGAAACTTCTTTTTTACAAATTGAAGATTGGAAAAAGCAAGTGGCTTGTATCTACGTTTGTTATGTACTATCCCTTCTTCGTGCAACCATTTTGAAAGATCTGCCTTTGAACGGCTTAAACATTGGTACAAATAGCTACTTATAAGATAATTTAGATTATATGGGAGAGAAATCTCTTGCTCTGTATGGAATTTTGCTTGAATGCGTAATGTAATCACCTCTTTAACCTTTTAGAAACATGCAGAATAAAAATGACTAAAACCATAGTAAACTAGTTATTATATTCTGTCAATTGCAAATTGTTTTTATAAACCGGATTCCTTCAGAGGGTGCAAGTCTAATAACCTTTTAGTAAACATTTTCAATTTCAACATGAATACAATGGATATCTTTTAGTATACAAAGCTGTTTACAGCAATACAATCCTGAAATATATCAAATATCAGTAATAGTAGGTTTCAATTTACACTTTTCAAAAGCTACACTATTAGAAAAAAACTCTATTTCCAACTTAAAATAGAGTTACTTATAATTCAAATATCCGTTCTTAACTGAGATTATTCCAACATTTTAAGCTTATCAGATATTGAAGATTTCACCCAATCCACCGTTTCCTGTTCCCATATTTCTTCTAGCTTTTTTTTCTTTATTTCTCTGTCTATGGGAAGTAAAGAAATATATCCTGCTGTTGATTCCCTCATATAAGGAGAACGATTGGCTAGAAAGGAATAAATGTTGTAGATATGTTCTTTTTCTCCAAGTGAATAAAGCGCAACATAAAAACGCATTTTTGCACGAGGTGATCTTTCTTTTTTTAATTTCTCTTTTATAGATGCTATCGCACTTCTTGCCTCCATCCATCCTAAAGCAACTGCTGCACATTCTCTTACCTCGGGCTCCTTATGATCCAATGCATGAAAAAGGGGCACCACACTACTTTTATCTTTATGATATTGTAATGATTCTGCTGCATATGCTTGAATAGTAGGATTTACGTCATTGGATAGTCTATCAATAAGAGATTCTACTACCTTTTTTTCCTCAAAATGACGCAACTCCATTACTGCTTTATACCGAATCCATTCATTCTTGTCTCTTGTCAAATAGGAACCAATTTATCGTTTCTGTTGTATTTAACTCTCCCATTCTCTCTATCATTTCTAATCTCACATTTAAAATGGAAATGTTATAGTATTCTTTCTCAAGATGAAGCTGATGAGCAGGAGAAAGCTCATTCAAAATATACTCAATTTGATCTTCTATAAATTTATCGACTAACTCTGCTCCTCTTTTAATCGCTAAACGCTCTCGAAAGGGACGTTTACCTATCCACTGTTCATAGTGTGCCAATTTCATGTGCCAATGTGTATATATAATTTTGAAGAACCATAGCAGCACCATGTTCTTTTGAGTCTTCCTCAAAACTCCCAACAGCTACTTTTATTTTAGATAATTCCGATTCATCATATGGTGCAAAAAAGGAACCATTTGCAGCTTCCATTTTAGTGGTTATCAGTTCTTCTACGTCTAATAGACAAACCATTACTTTTTTGGGGAAGGATAGTTCTCTTCCTATCCAATGAAGAAAGAGTAAAACACAGGCTTTGACATCGTTATGTATCTCCTTATCTGATTGAAAGATAATGTTTGAAATTAAATCACGATTTTTCAATCTGTACCTCCATAAAAATAGATAGGGACCATCCTATTCTGGAAAAAGTAAAAAGAAGCCCCAAAAGGCCTCCAGAATAGGATCAGTCGCATGCTACCATTGCATTATAAACCTCATTTTTTGGAATAAAGACGCCTTGTTTTCTCACTTCAAAATCAATACCTGCTTCTTCCAAACATTGTCTATACATGGAAATATCAACAATCTCCTCATGTGTAGCAGCTAAGGTATAATTTGAGGTGTCTCTTTTCGAGCAAGAGCACAATAAAATGGACAGAAGAAAAAGAATGAAAACACGTTTGTCATTGTAATCTACCCTATCCTATTCGAAATCGTTTCTTCCCAGAGTAGAACACCTAGATACTAATCCCTTTTAATACATTTCCTCAACACTATTTTCATACTACTTGAACATTTAAAACAAATGTAAGGGAAAGATGTATCCCTCTACCAAACAAACGTCTCCTACCCCATTTGGAGTTGAAATTATGAGCATCTATCAATCTATCAGAACTCCAAAATTTCGCCGCATTTTGGATCCTCGTACATTTTTTCTTCCTTGCGATTTACTTTATATTTCCCATTACCTAATTCCATCCATTGGTCATTATTCTTTGTGTTGTTTTGTATATGTGAATGAAAGAACTTTATAATTGGACTCCACTCGAGGTGATACCTCCTTCTTCCATTGAAAGAAACCAAAGAATCGTCTGGGAACGGTCGTGGGATGAACCTCGATTGATCAGTCCGTGGTTATCAACAATTTACAGGAAACCATCTTTTCCGAACTGCAAACACTTGCTTCAGGTCCTCAAAGATATTTTATTGACTTCAAAGGAAATGAGCCTTTAGAAGCTATCTATTATTAATACAGCTTCTAAAGGCTTGAAACTAAAGCAATTGTCTTGCATGACTTATTTTAAGCCATTACTAACTGTTGGAAAAACTAACAAGAACCAACTGTTCCAAAACTTTTTCCTTGACCAGAACCTACATCCCAAAAGATCTATACTACATCTAAAGGATCTTCATTAACAAAATTATCGATCAAATCGGTAAATAGTAGGTGGAACACTTTTGCCTCACCACTACTCTTCAATTCCGTTTCCACATTATCTATCATTCTATCTGCAATTTTATCAGATAGAGATTTGTAACCCTCTAACTCAAGAATTCCCATTAATCTCCTAACATCAGGTCCGTTCTTTAAATCAATATTTCGAAAGGACCATTCCCCTGAAATCTTATCTATGCTAGTTTCTTGAATAAAAAAGTAACAGTATTTACCCAATATACTGGTAAATTGATAGATATCTCTGCGTAATCCACCAAGTTTACTCATTAATTCTACATCATCATCTAATACAGATTGATTGGGATGGAGTAATATCTTAAACTCAAAACAATTTTGCTCAGGGAGATTACTACAATCTAAAATTTCATACTCAACAAATTCATTTTGTAATACTTGTTTTAGTTTCATTCTTTCGAAGTTTAGTTTCCTGGTTCTTTTTTTCAACAAAAGTAATTTTTGATGTTCAATCGATTCTTGATAGCTGGGCTCTAAAAAAACCTTATTCTGTGGGAAATACTGATAAATGATATTCTTGATCTTTGCTAATTCGGTCATTTTCTATTATCTCCCTTATTAAATCGTCTAACAATTACTTGATATAAAAATGGAAAGCCAAACTATTAGAGAAACTTAGTATTACCTATGTACTCTACTGGTATAAGGGGAGTTGAGTAACAGAGAATATGTTACCCAATACCCTCCAATGTTTCTCCTGACTCAATTTAAAAAACCTATATTCTTTACCATTTGTGTCCAAATTTATCATACATCTCAACAATTCTAGAATTATTGCCAACTTGACACTGGAGAAAATAGTAGAAAACTTGTGACTCCTATAAAAAAAACTACTCCTATTGTAATCATAATAATCCCAATGCGAACAGAGATTATTGGAGTTCTTTCTTTGACCCAATCAACAAGAACATATGATAAGCCAATTAAAAATCCATTTAAAATTAAAACAATGTATTCATCAATGTTAATTATTGAAGTTAAAATGCTTGTGACAGGAATTAATATTCCTAATGTTAAGGTAAAAAGCGGGATATAAATTTTCATTTTTTGAAATGATATAACTCCTCTATCATTTGTGATTAAATTAAATGAACATATGAAGTTTTTACGGTACTTTGGATAAGTTGATCTTTTGCTTCACTCTTACTATTTGATTATCCCTATCATCAAAATTTACTTTTACATAGAATTTTAATACGACAAAGAGGACCGTCTCTTGTCGAACTAACTCTTATTCACTTTTTAATTGATTTAAAGTAGAAAGGATGCTTGATTTAGCAGCTATTGTTTTTTCTTTCACCAAAGCAGTTTCCAAAGCAATGATAGCCTCCTTTTTGTTATTTGCTACTATAATCATGGATAGAATATTGGCAGTTGCACATCGGATTTGGTAAGATTTGTGTTCAAGATAACTTAGGATTTTTTTGATCTTCTGCTTGTCTCCATAATTATAGAGAGCAGTTAACATATTAAGCTTAACCCAATGATTTTTTTCATATCGAAGTTTTCTTTTAACAAACATCTCTCCTTTTTTTGCTTTCATTTCAGATAGAGATACAGCGGCATAACCTCTAACTAAAAAGGATTTATCGTTTAACATTTTTATTAATATAGGTACTCCTTGAGTAATATTTTGCTCTGCAACCATTTCTGCAGCAGTTACTCTAATTAAGGGTTCTGAATCGAGTAAACTTGTAGCCCAAACATGATTTATATCTTCTTCCAAATCATAGCTCGATAAAATTTCAATAGCATCAAGTCGTATATAATCTAGCTTATGGTTTGTTAATTCAACAAGTATTTCTAAACTTTTGTCTGATAATTTAGTTTCATCTAAATACTGAATGAATCCATGTTTTTCTGAGTTCATGGCGTTGAATTTCCTGATAGTTTCTTTTACATCATAAATGTCACTTTCTAATAAATCTTGATAATTCAATTTGCACCATCCTTTAAAATAAGCCCAAAAGAAAATATCCTTCGGGCTTAAATCGCTATTTTCTTCTTTGCTTATAGGTTTGTTCTTGGAAAATGTACTGGTATAGGGGTTCGGTGGCAAATAGATGTATCTCCCACCAAGTAAAACCATTAGAGGCAGGAAGGGAATTAGAACGCTGGTAACAGGCGTTCCGACCATGTGGATACACTTCTAACTGCATGGGGTGGGGTGATGGCATGGGTGTTGCACGAACTACCCTAGAATCCCATGGTTTTAACAGTGAGAGTCTTAAATAATCTCACTGCTATATATGTTACTACCTTTTATCCCCCAGATAATATTATGTCTAGCACTCATCCAATCAAAATTTATCTGTTCGTTATTTTCGTCTAAAACATTTAGTTTTTCCAAATTAGAAAAATCATCATTAAAATTTCTATAAATATTCCCATGTGGGTCACCTAATAAAAAGACTTGATCCTTATTTACCATCCATCGAATTGGATGTCTATTACCGATTTGATCCAAGGAAAAATTTTTATAGCATGTTTCTCCTGTTTGATCAAATTTAACTAAACAATATTCTTGGCCGGAGTAATAATAGAACCATATTTTATCGTCAGGATTTGAGTTGATGCAAATGCCTTCCAATATATTGGGTATTCTTTGATTAAAAATAGGCTTTTCTAATATATTACGCTGTCTTTTCCCATCAATTGTTAGTTGCACAAAACCTGATTGAGCCAATTCCACCTCTCCAAATAGCCCTAATTCATCGTATGTAATCCAAACAATCTTCTTATGATCAATATGCCAGTCAACAATTCCTGTTCCTACTACAGATTTATTCCATTTTTCTCTTTTGTTGTTGTAAATGAACAAGTTTTCTTTCATTTCCTCTTCTGGAGAAACATTTAAGAAAATCCATGTATCCTCTTCGATTTTGTCCACTTCACATTTATCTACTTCCAACTCAAAAAAATATTCTTTTAATTCTTGAGGTGTAAAATGGAATACTCTATATTTATACAAACCATTTCCTTTTCTATTGCTGTAATAAGTTATAAACAGTTCTCCATTCTGTCCAACATGTGGATTACCAGTAAACAATGAATCTGGAAGGGCAAAATTCTTAAACAGGGTAAATTTAATATTCTCCATGCCAACATCCCACTTTTACTAAATATTTATATTCTAATAAGGAAAATTCGTAACAATGCATATGAGAGGATACAAAAAAACAACATAGAGATACTTAACTCCTAGTCAACAAGATTTAACGTACAGTACCATTTTAATAATACTTCCATCGTTATAAATGTTAAAGAAACCTAGTACTCAACATCTTAGATAAAGAGTGGCTAGGCTTCTATTTACTCAGCTGCAATTGATCATAGCTTTTTCTGGATTGATTACATAAATGGTATTGTTTTTTATCCTATACTTAATACCAAATTCTTTAAAACATTGCTGGAGGGTTGGTAAATGTGCATTTTCAACTGATGTGAATACTTCATAATTTTGCTGACTGCAAGCTGTAACTAAAAGGATACTTGCCAAAATATAAAAGAAACTCTTCAAAGATCCTAATCCTTCCCTATGTAAAATAGTTTATTAATTGATACGACTCGTCTTGCTTTTTTCTAAGATGACTGGGCATTTCTATCAACTGTGGAATTAATTTTTCATAAATTCACTTTCCATTATAAAAATACTACAAAGAGAACTGTCTTCTTTGTAGTATTTTTATTGATCACTCACTGGAATCTCTAAAAAAATATCTCATTACATAAATCACAACTATCATCCCAAGAATAGTTAAAATACTAGATAGCCACCCATTTTCTACAAAAAACAAAATTAATGCTGTTACTATAGCGCTTATCAATCCAGTAATAGCCCCATAGATCATTTTTTTTTCATGTTTATAACCTGTCTCCTTACTGTCTTACAATCCATAACTTAGTCTTTTTATGATTCCAGCTAAATCTTATTGTAGCTTTAATATCGGGAATCCGTTTCTTCCCCAATTCCTTTATGGTTTCTGCGATCATTCCACAGCAATAACTTTTCCTAGAAGCTCCGGCTATTAGGGGAAGGGCACAATCCCCAAAGGGAGAGGCCCTGCCTACTCGAACACTTTTTGCTAGTCGACTAGAAACCGAGAAGTGAAACATATCCTCTGGAAAAGTCTTATTTGGTATACCTGAGTATTACAAAACATCTAATAAATAGTAGATAAGATAATATACTGATGAGCTAATTGTAAAGAACACAGATAGAGAGAGAGTTATAAGAATTAATCTTTTTAAATTGAATTTTTTCGTATAATAATTTAATATTAAATTAATTATAAGTGTGGATAGAAATACATATGGGAAAAATTCTAACAATAATCTGGCTCTACTTGACAAACTTGGATAGATTCCTAGGTCTATCATTTGATACATTTCGTAACTCCAAGAGTTGAGATAAAAGCATACCCAAGTAAGAATCATTAAAATTATATTTATAAAACAAAAATATTTCGTTTTATTTTTTTCGTTTGTCATAAACTCACACACCCCAATGGAATAGGTCATTCCTCCTAAAAGATGAGTACAGGTGATCGTCACAAAACAGACACAGAATCACCCTTCATCAGTATAGAGGAATAATTATACGAAATAAAGAAATAGTTTTATACTATAAAATAATAATATTATTCTGAATATATATTTTAAAAAACGAAATATTAAGCAACTTAATTTCTGGATTCCAAGCATGATCTCATAGTTCCAAAAATATTCCGCCTATTTCAATATTATTAACATTCCAAAAGGAAAGTAACTAAAATACATTTGGAGGCTTCCTAGGTACCATACAGTCCACAAGAGGACTATATATGAGTCTATCAGTTTCTTAATATAAAAATGGAAGATCAAACTATTAGAGAAACTTAGTATACCTATGGTACTCTTCGCCGATTAGCACAAAGCACCGGTCTAATACAAAGTCCAATGTGCGTTATATTACTTTTATGTAGTTATACCTTAACTCATTTGCAGTTTCTTTCTGGTGTTGTCCCATTTTCTCATATTTGGAAAGGGGTAAACATATCTTTCTCCTCTCCAGTTCAAATGTTCGAATCTATCAGAACTCTACAATTTCGCCGCAATTTGGATCCTTGTACAATTTTTCTTCCTTGCGATTTACTTTATATTTCCCATTGGTACAATAAATGCACTTTATTCCTTCAATGTACCCTGATCCTTGACATACTTTACAAATAGCTTTATCCATCACTGTGGATCCTAGATGTTTTCTAAGATATTCTGCCAAATAATCACTCTTTTCAACTGATAATTTATCTCTTCCCACCCTTTTCTTAATAAGATTTTTCTTTTCAATAAACATTCAATCAAGAATCAGATCGAGAATCCCTTTTGGGAAATTCCGATATTCCTTCAAAGATTGAATTAGATAATTTTTGAAATTTGGACTATAAGGTTTCTGACGGATGATTTCCTCTCCACCCAAGAATGCATTCCTACATATCCCTGGAGAAAACAATCGCTCTAACCAATTACAAAGTTTTTTTGCTTCGGTTGCCTCAAAAACGTGGTGTACAGTAATTGATTTTTGCTGCCTCAATCGGTTTAATAAATCTACCAACGTTTTATCCGTTGATTTCTTCGTACAATCGAAATAAATATACTGATCTCTATCCTCGAAGAAAACCACATGACCATGTCCATCAGCACGATATTCTTTTTGTAGCACATGATTGGTATAACTAGATTCGATTTCAAAACTCTTCAGATAGTGCTCTTTGATCTCTTCTTTCAAAATATCATTATTGATATCATTGATTTCTTTTTGGTCCACTGTTTCAAGAGAATGCTTAATTTGTTTCAAAAGTTCTTGTACTTCTTTATTTGTAATCATTTTTCCTTCTTCAATATTCCACATGTACAACTTATTAGTATCTTCTTCTTTGACGAATTCAATATAAATCCTGTCATTTTTCCTATCTTGAAAATATAACGCTCTACCCATTCGTATACTCCTCTCCAACACTAAATCTTTCTATGAATCTACTTTATTAATGAACAGCTAATCATTGGTCTGTGCAATCTTTTTCTCGGTGTTTCTCAAATATTTCATTGTGGCTTTGATGTCCTCGTATGTACCTTTCATTTCTTCATCCAGTTCAAACGATGCAGCTATTTCAGTATTTGCTTGCTCGATTTGTTCACTCACACTTTTTTGATCATCCCACTGTTTTTGAATCGATTGTGGTAATTTTCCTACCCTCCCTGTTCTTTTTTGAACGGTCCTCTTCTCGAGATATTGCTGATAATGCCCATTCAAAAAGTACACAATCTGACTATTTTCTTTGTTTATTTCTATGTATCTCTCTACTGCCAAAATAAGCTTGCCAAAGCCAATTTTATTGAGAGCTTCTTCGAATTTTGGATAATGTTCGTTATGTTTCTGTATGTCTGGTGCACCTGCGTTGGTAAATATATTACGAAAGGATTGATACAAAGAATCCGATTCCCATTTATAGGAAATTCGCGAAGCGTCATCATCAAAATCTTCTTTAAAGAATAAATCTTCTTTAAGAAATTCATCCTTATGTCCGATTTTTCCGTGTCCGGTTTTACCGTGTCCGGTTTTTTCGGACAGGCCCTGTCCGACTTTTTCGGACTGGTTGAAACCCTTATTTTTACTCGATTCTTCCCTGTCCGGTTTTTTCGGACTGGTTAGATCTGGGGCAAATTTAATTTTGTATTTTGTATTTTTGAATTGACCACTTTCGTTTCTTTCTAAATCAGATCGTTCAATAAATCCATCCTTCTCTAAAGCTTCAAGGGCTTTTGTAACGGTATCTTTATTTAATCCTAGTAGTTCAGCGATGGTCCGTTGAGATGGCCATCCTTCGGCTGTGTTATTTGCATGGATCGCTATCGTAAGCCAAATGCTGAGTTTATTGCCTTTTAGCTTTTTAATAGCACCTGAATACCATAAATCTTTGTAAAGGCGGATATTAAATTTCTCTTTCTTCTCGATTGATTCCCCATCTTCTGTAAATACGGTATATGTGCCTGTACCAAAGATTCCTCCGATAATGCTTTTCATTTGCTCTTCATTCATAATAAAAAACCTCCCATTTCGCTTGTTAGCGTTGGAAAGGTCACCGGTTAGGTTAAACTAAATGTATCAATCATTTTTTTTAACAAATGTTTTTTTCTATATGTATCTTGACCAAGATGTTGGAACGCGTTAAAATAATGAATGACTATTTGAAAATAATCTGGCAATTCATTTGCTGGACACAAATGAATTGCTCCCGGCGACCTGTGTTTTCCAAACACTATCAGGTCGTTTTCTTTTGTATTTTTTTGTTTGCCTATGATTCTACCAATATTTACATATAACGACAACTACAATTTTTGTCTATTAGCTTTCCAGATCAGTGGATCTAAGATTCTATTTTATCTATAATCTTCGTTTCAGTACCTCTCAACATTCCTAAGGTTTGTTCAATATCTTCCAAAGTAGCAGCAAGTTCCTGTTGGCCTAATTCTACTTGTAACTCTCCTGTCATAGATTTTGGTAGGTTCGATAGCTTCTTTAATCTTTTCTTCTTTTTAAGAACAGGCTGCTTTGTATTATTTATCTCCTTCTGTTTTCTCAATTCTTCTAAATCCCAACCTGTTTTCATGGCATAGATAACACTACCAACAGGATTGTTAATTTTTTTTCCAGTTAGTTTTGACCATTCTAATGTTTCTTCTATAGCTACCTCTATCTCTTTTTTATGTTCCGTGTGTTGCAAAACTACTTGTTCAGCAGATTCAAATGAAATTTCTATTCCAAACTTTTCAAAGAATAATTTTTGTACAACAACAACAACAGAAAAAAAAGTATTCTCTGTATAAGTACTCTTTGTATGTAACCGTAATACGGTTTGCGGTGACCGAGTTGCGGTTTGGCTTATTTCTGCCTGACCGTAATACGGTTTGCCTTTAATAGTAGCTTCTACGTTTTTATCTTCCCTAATTTCGCCTGACCGCAATACGGTTTGGCTTATTTCTTGGATTTGTGGTTCTTCTTGAAAAGTAAACCCCTCAAGAGAATAACCTAGCTTATGTAGTTGATCATGTATGTGTCGGACATTTACCTTGAAATATTTTGTCTTATTGGTATGACTAATAGGTCTTGTAAAGATAAACTTCTGTTTTTCTAATTTGGTAACAAGATCATTGACAGCTGTTTTTTTAAAAGCCATGATTTCTGAAGCTAGATCCTCTCCACGCTTATAAAACCAACCATCACGAATCAAGGATTCTAATTTATTTGCTTGATCTTTAAAACCTACTTTTTTGAATTCGGTTATTTGAGATTTTATGTTTCGATCTGTTTCTCGGATGATTTTTGTCCAGTATAGTAATTGGTTGAGTACTAATGCTTGTTTCCAGCATCCACATAACTCTACCAATTCTTCTTTGATTATGCCTCGTTTGAGTACTCGTTCTTCTTCCGACATGAAAAAAATCTCCTCTCGTCCTGAGGGAGATCGCCTTACCAGAATTTTACTTCACCTTTTCTTAAATATGCACAGTATTCCCCTGTTGACTGAAACAGAAAAAATAAGTACAATTGTGGTGACAAATTTGGAGAATATCGGTTTACTAGTTGCGCCAACAACGAATAAACCACCCCAACGTAAGGCGACCTGTTTCCAGCAGGTCGTTTCGCTATTTTATTGATCTTCTGCTCTACAAATCTACCAATAATTCTACCAAGATTTTCATCTTGCGACAAGTTTGTTATAAACTAGAACATGGGTAGACCTTCTAATTCCTCAAATTGTTCCTCAGGTTCTTCTACTATCACTGACTCTGGTTGACTAGGAATAATAGGCTGACTCCCTCCACCAGGTGGAAAAAAATAAGCAAAGAATATATGCTTCGCTGCATTGGAGAAATTATCTGGATCTATTTCTTTGATTTTCTCATACAGATTTCGTTCTAATTGACTGTTTAAGTTGAAAGAAACTTGAGGGCGAACTCGTGACATAGTGTCCCCTCCCTAATATCGAATGGCACCTCTAGATGGATTTACGCTTTTTTTCAATTCTGTAAAGTAACCACGAACATTGGACATTTGTGAATCGGTTATCGCATGTATTTGTGGAAAATATTTTTTCATTGGCTCTTCTAGTTTTGTAGCTCCCCCTCCAGCTAAAAAGGTAGGAAAATCATTGTTCTTTGTCCATGTACGCTGAAGATTGGAGGCTAGCATGTCCGCTAGTTGAGTTGGATTTACCTCTACATCTTCGGATCCACTTCCATCATTCTCCCACCCACGTGCAATGGTTCCAGATTCCCCGTTCGAGTAGATCCATTTGCCATCTAGGTTTCTTGTATAGGTTGCAAAGTTAGTGGTATATGCGCCAGGATCAATGACACGTACTTTTTTCGCATTGTCAGGGACCATATTCATGGATTGAAGGTAGTTATAGATGATCCCACCTTCTACTGTGACAAAACATCTGACAACATGTACCTCACACTGTTCCCCATTGATTTTGAAGCGATGAGCCCCTTCTATCCTACTTTTCAGATTCTGATGGTCACCAGTTTCAATATTTGATTTGGGTACTCCGGTCATAATGGTGACAGGTCCAGATTTAATGCCAGCTCTGTATAGTCCAGCATAAAATAGACGCATGGTGTCATCAGTAGCTTTAGCATCTGTAGTAGGTTTTCTCTTCAGCCCTTTTCCATCACGAAATGCCAAATCACCTACAAAATAAGAACTTCCATCTTCTTCTTCCAATACCATATCGCCTTCTAGTTTCTGATAGATCGTAAGAGGAACAGCTTGGTCAATCAGCGAGATGAATTTAAACTCTTTTTCTAATGTCTTTCCCTTTACATATCCTCTGCCTAAATCTATTGCAAGTATTTTGGACATTTTTTCCTCCTATTGCCTAATTGTCATCCTTTTCGGCACTGAGTTAATTGTAAAACAATTTTCATAGATTAACAATGCCTAATTGTCATCACTTTTGTCAATGATAGTCATAGACATGGCAGATGTGTTTAAAATCCTTGTAGAACCTAGTTTTCTACGTGATAAGTGGCAGACGTTGTTATGTCAGTCATTTCTATGCTCTTTTTGAATATCGATTCGTAATTTCTTTGATCAGAGTGACAGACATAACTATATAGTTAGTCATGGACATGACAATTATAGTATAAAGCTTTATATAGTAAGGGTTTAAAGATGTGAGTGACAATGTTCTTGATGTCTGACGTTAGATAGGTTTTTATATAAATACATATATAAGTCTACAAATCATAACAACAACTTGGATAAGTTTTAGTCATGGACATGGCAAGGTTTGGGGGGAACCCTTATTTGATAAAGGCTTTACAAGATGGGTGACAGACCGTGTTTTGTCAGACAAAAACGCCCTTGCTTATTCTGAAGGACGTTTTTTTCCAAACCATTTTTCCCATATGGATTGTTCTTTATATGTTTCTAAACGGCTGAGAGTAGCTTGTATTTGTGTGAGATCTTCGTTGTTTTTGTCTTCTAGATCCCGAATTTGTTTTTTGAGAGAGTGGATCGTATCCAATAATTCCTCTTGATAATCTTCCATGGCTTTCTGCCTTTTGGCCATTTCCAACATGATAACTTTGAATTCATTCAGCGTTTCCCCAACCGTAGCAGGGAGTTCGAATTTTTCTGCGTCGTTTATTTGGATCGTTTTTGTCTTTGTTTCATTGAGTCTTCGTTCTACTCGTTCTCTGTCCCATCCTTGTTCATACATGGCACGAATTTCTTTAATGGTGTCCAACGATTTTTCATTGACTTCCAATGGTCTGCTGGACTCTTTTCTTGTGTCAATGAACAACTTATGGTCCTGACAGTATCGACGAATGGTTCGATCTGAAACCTGTAGTCTGTGACTCACTTCTGTAATCGTTAGCCAATTCAATGCTTCATCACCTCCAATGTCAGGAAGAGGAGTGTCAGATGGACACGTCTTTAACTCTACTTCTTAACTGCTATTATGGCATAAATGACGTGACAATTTCACTGTAATGTATTCTTCGATGTCCTTGTAAGTTTCCCCTTTGACAGGCTGATGACAGTGTTGTCAGAGCAACAATGATTATGACATGTTTGTCAACTGGCTAGTGACATAAGAGGCAATTACAAAAACAGAAGCAGAACCAATTCTCGAAAATATTGATGGATAGAGGTTTGACATAAATAATTTGGAGGATGTCACTTGGTCATGTGTTTGACAGGGGTGTTATTTAAAAAGAAAATGTAGTTTTCTAAGGGGTTGAGGACAAAGAGTACTCAATTCTATCTTGTTACAAAATCATGTTTTTCGAGATAGAAAATGGATCAACGAGTGTTTTTTTCATTTGTACATTTAAATAAGAAATTCTCAATAAATCTCAAAAGGGAGTAGGGAAGAGTTTCTGTTTATATTTGTAAAAGCAGGCGACCGACCGACATTTGGTGATGTCAGTCGGCAACGGGCGCTCCCTCGGGAGCATACATGCAGGGATTTGCTCTCAGTTGGTGACGTTAGCAGTTGGTGATCTTAGAAGCAAAGATAACCAACTGCTAACGTCAGTAGCACACAAGTGAAAACATGGGTGAAAAAATACCTGAAATAAGGAACCTTTCACAGATAAGAGAGGAAAAACAACACAAGAGGACAATCCATTCTTGGGCCGACCACGTACGAGATTTCAAAGCGTAGTAGAAGAAAGAGATTACTTGAAAGCACAGGTCGAATACTTAAAAAAGCGTTATCCCAATCTACTGGAGGAGCATGGACCCCAAAAATAACTCGTTTTGAAATTATTCAAGAACTGAAAAAAAAGTACCCTGTGGTGTGGTTGGTGGCTATTGCAAAAGTCTCTCGTTCTGGTTATTACAAGTGGGAAACAACACGACAAAAAAGGAAAATAGCTAGCCAAAAGGATCAGCTGTTGAAAGAGAAGATCATGGAAATCCATCATCTTCGTCCCTTTTTTGGCTATCCGCGAATGCTTGTTGCATTACGAAAAGCTGGCTTTCTGGTCAATCATAAGCGAGTGTACCGACTCATGAAGGAATTACACATTCAGTCTGCCATTCG
>NZ_ATZF01000023.1 GCF_000428065.1 Shimazuella kribbensis DSM 45090 | reverse complement strand
GTTCGTGATAAATTGAAAAAATGGCTCCTAAAAAAAGAAGAGACATTAATAAGTGCAATTATCTTTCCGACTTTCCTTTTCGTTAACCATCTCATCATGGATCTTTCCCCTGCGTTACCCTGGTACTTTCAATTTCCTCTGGCTCTCTTTGTATGCTTTTGTATTCTCATTGTCCCGCTTATTACGATTCCTCAATTAGAGAAGAAGAAGGTTGCCAATTGACTCTTTATCGTAAGTATTCTCATTGCTCTTATCCTTTTGTTTGGTGTAATAACGTAGGTAGGGGGAAAGGGATTGGAATGGATCGATTAAAAAATTGGTTGATGCAATCGATAAAAATGCTTCAGGATGCGATTCGCTTGCCAGTTGCTTTCCTATTGGGATCGTTGATGCGTTATCTTTTTCCCCATATGAAGTGGTACTATCTTTTGCTTATTGCTTTCGGTTTGTATTGGATTTTTGAATACTGGCTGGATGTTATATTTGGTAAGGATAAACGAATTAAAATTGGCTCTATTATCCCATTTGGATGGGAGGATTCGCGGTGGCTTACTATGTGTTGGTAATGCTACCAGAACAATGAATATACCACAACAGAAGCGAAAAATGATTTATCAGGTGAGTGGTTGGATTTTATGGACCATGGGATTGATTTCCATGTATCATGTGTTTTTTCATCAACTACCACAAAACATCATGGACTATCTTATACCTTCAATGGGGATTATCTTCTGTTTTCGCTGGTTACTTGATTTTCTAATCGATCAAGAAGAAAAAGACGACGATACAAATCTTCCTGATTCTACCTACCAAAAAATCGACGATATAAATGATTGGATTTTTCTTGGAAGTTTCGTTTTATCGTTTGTCTCGTTATTCATCGATGCCATTCCTCACTTCGTAGGACAAATATCGATTGTGGTGGTTATTATTTCTGCGTGCTTGGCAACTTGGCTTCGACATTTACAGGAAAAGAAACGACTCACCTTTTTTGAAGTTATTCTCTTTAGTGCAACAACCATCCTTTTCTTTGGTAGTCTCTTCCTTTAAGGACCAGAACCAGCATCCGGAGATTGAAGGGTAACATAACCATATACTAGAATCTATCTGACGGACTAGAGTACGAACCGTTTCATAGAATGGATGGTTAAATTACGGCATTTTCGCCCATCCCCTCAAAAAGGTGGAATAAGGATTACAATAAAATGGAACCTATTTAACAATGCTGGTTAAATTTAAGGGGTAGATATACTAATGGAAGATTTTAATAAAGCACATCGTTTTAGCATCCATAATAGAAAAAATATGGAAAAGATGGAATATGTGGATGTTTTTCTTGTTTGAAAATATTTAACCCAAATGAAATTGATGAATGGTGGGATGACGATGATACAGCGGTTTGCCCTTATTGTGGAATTGATTCTGTTATAGGGGAGAGTTCTGGATTTCCCATCGCAGACCAGTTTCTAAAGGGAATGCGTAAGGTTTGGTTTTAGTTAAAGGGATAGAACCAGCATCTGAACGACAAACCCTAATTTGACCAATAAATGGAAATAATCCTGCGAACTAGAGCAGCAACCCTGTCACCATAAACTCAATTGCTCGCCAGGATCAAAGTTAAGCCGAAAACTGCTTATGTGTCATCACACTTCCAGCTAACAGCAAGCCATCAACGCTCACAGTATGATCAAATGATACTTGTACATTGCGAGAAGTTACAGCGTCGATCCGAGCAGATACATTTTCATATAGCGTACCTTCTTTACCATGCCAGATATCATTTATTTGAAGCTGTTCCATTTGGTCACACCCCTAGTCGTATCATTTCGGGAAAATTGTACGCTTAGACATATCTTAGTCACAATGTATCAGATTACTTACACGTTAAGGCACCGATTCACACATTGAGGGGCCACACTGGAAAATATATGTATCTGTATGGCCGCTTTTGGAGTTATCTCCCCCCTACCATAGACCACAAAGTAGAATTTTATTTTATTTTAAATAAGGATTCGTTCCTATGAGTTATACTTACAAAAGAAAAAAGATCCGCCTATTTATTAGACCTGGTTCAACTTGTCTAACATTGCTTTGTAAGGACTAATAACATGCTGACAAATTCAGAAAAGGAGAAATATTTTATCACTAATCACCAAGCAACGCAAATCCTTGACGGAAAGTGGTCATACTTGGTCCTTGGTCAACTTTTTTATAATGGTCCGCAGAGTTTTATTCAGTTACGAAGAAATTTGGACAGTTGGTCGATGGATAGCTCAAGCATTAGTTCCAAGTCTTTATTTGAAACGCTTCGCCATTTAGAACAAAATGGAATCATCTATCGTAACATATTTCCTACCGTACCTGTGACCGTGGAATATTCCTTAACGGATAAAGGAAGAGACTTTAAAAATGTTCTTGCTGAAATGCGAAATTGGGGACAAAAGTGGGAAGATGTGATGAAAATGAGTATCATATTGGGGAAGAGGAAGAAGAGTATAACGTAGTTGGGGTACGCGAACGATTCGAGGTACGAGGGGCCACACTGGAAAATATATGTATCTATCGTGCCGCTTTTGGAGTTATCTCGGACTACCCCCATATTACCCTTTATGGCCCAGTGACAAGGTTCCTACCATAGACCGCAAAGTAAATACTTGTTTAAATTACTACTGTTTACCTTTGACAAAATGGAAAGCACAGGCTTATTCTACGGTCATATAGAGATAAAGGAGATTATTTTTATATGAGAAAACTAACCCTATTTTCTATTACGATGATTCGTAAGCTATTAACCTCCCTTATCACAGCTGCTTTTTGTATGGGTATTATTTTTATACTTCAAATAATCACTGAAACGGAAATTTCTTCTGTTTTAGAGCATCTTATTGGTTCTTTGTTAGTTTTTGTTGTACTCCTTATATCTATTTCGGTTGTTGGTAGCATTGTGTCAATGTTCTCTGATTTGATTACTTGGAAACTTTCTTCTCCTTGGAGAATGATGGTGGCATCGTTAATTCATGTCGGATCAGCCATGGCCTATGTATTTATTTGGGAAAAATTTGATGTAAAGCTTGAAATCATGTTCTTAACTGTTGCTCTATTCTTTTGGATAATAGATGAGATGTTTCGATTTTTTCAAGATAGATTAATCTTATTAATAAAAAGGATTTATAAGATGATTTTTACACATGAAGCAATATCAAATTCCATGAAGAAGTTATAAGCAATAGTATCAATTGTTTGGTAAATAAAATCAGCGAACTCAAAACTAGTTATACTGTGCTGAAATGTAATTCGGTAGCGTATTTAATTACTTTGCGGTTTATGGTAGGAACCCTGTCACTGGGCCAATAAGGGGTAATACCAGCGAACGTGTCATTACCCGCAAAGTATATTCCAAATTTTAGAAATCATTTATTGATGTAGCGATAAACTGTTGCACGAGAAGTTTCCAGCATGGAAGCAATATCTTTTATAGGAGTTCCATTTTTAGCAAGTGCTTTCATCATTTCAATTTCTTTCTTCCCAAACTTCTCTGGTCTTCCACCTAGCCTTCCTCTCGCCCGAGCAGCAACTCTTCCTGCTGAGAATTTGATGGTTCGTCCTTTGAAATTGACATGCTCATACAATGTTACACATGAATATGGGGTATGTGAACGATTCGGGGAATGAGGGGCCACATCTGAAAATTTTTCCAAATAAGCAATAAACTCGTAATGTTCCATAGGAGAATACGACAAGTTTGGTTTGACCACGACTGAAAAACATCATTTACAGGACGATTAACGTTATAAAAACTCGTCGCTTTCTACTGATAGATACCCTATATTTTTACTTATTTGGTTTTTTATTGAGATGTGGCCCCTCATTCCCGGAATCGTTCACATACCCCTTATAGATGTCCATAGATTAAGGGTACGCTGTATAAAAAAATTAGACAGAGCTGTCAACTCTATCTAACTTATGATTAAATCTTTCGATATTCAAATTGTCTTATGGAATAAGATTACTTTTTATTTTGGGACACACAAATTTGTTTTAGATCAGCAATTACAACTTTTCTACTCTTATAGCAGATAGCTTATCATTGAAATTATATCCATTTATATTTTTAAAATTCGCAACTTGTCCACTCTTATTTTTATACAATCCACCGTTATGTCCGCCTGAGATACGATGCTCCAAAAGAGAAAGAGCCTCACCGCTTTTAATTGTAAATTTTGCTGAGGAAGCCTTATCATTCCAGTCGTTTCCTACATATTTGTGCGTACCACAAAACGTTTTATGTTTTCCTTTGAAGTTGATATGCTCATACAAAGTGACACATGTTTTTGTAGGTGCAGCAAAAGATGCTGTCGGCAAAGAAAATGCAGCTAGTAGTGTTAGTGACAAAACAGATACAATAGCTTTTTTCAAAATAAATGACCTCCTATTGATTGGGTGACCTTAGTAATTATAAGGCAATTCACATAAATAATTCGTGTAAAATGTGTATTCTCATAGAATAATCAGTATTTTAACCCAAATAGCACCCTTTGTACTTCTGAAAATTCGATATTCCACCTTTCCGAGGGGTTGGCAAAAACACCCAATATTTAGGCAAATTGCACTTCATTGTTCAGTTGCTGGTTCTACCCCCTACCAAAGAGTTAGAACTATGAATCACTAGGTTCTAAATCAATATTGGTTATTTTAGCTTTATCATTAAACCATATATAAAGTGTATTAGCACCTAGGTTATATTTTAGAAAATCTCCTCCTGGAGCACTAATTTTCTTCGAGTCCCCAAATACTTGTTGTATCTCATCTAAGTTACTAGACAGTTTGTCGGGATTTTCAACGGAGAGAAAACTTACGGTTTGATTGTCATATATACCAATAGAAAGATTTTCATTTTTATACTCTAGGATACCCTCTTCGTCAGATGGATCAGGATTTCCCAAATAAGTTAAGATATCCTCTTTCGTAGCTCCTAAATAAGCCATGTAATTGAACAAAAATCCACCTTGAGCATTTACTTTTAAGGTCTCCCAACTCATTTTTTCTGGTTTTTCTTCTGATCCGTCTAGCGGTACATTATCCAACTCCTTATAATCCCATTCATAGACTTTATCCAAAGTAATTTGTTGACCATTCACGATACCTGTAAAGTTTATATATATATTATAGCTACCACTATCCATTTTCCCCACACATTCCACTTCTTCAGAACCGACAAGGATAGAAGCACCTTTATTCTTGTGTACATTCTCTTTCTCACATGTTTTTATCGTCCATGTTCCTTTTCCTGTTTTTGCATTTGCTAAATACATTTGTAAAGCAAAACCATCCTCATAATGCTTGTAGATATCTACTTTAATTTGAATTGGATTTTCTCCTTTATTTTCTTGATTATTTGAGGTTGTAGAAATAGATAAATTAGGCTGTTTCTCATTTGCAGATAAATTGATCGTACATCCACTCATCACCAAACCAAATACAGCTAATAATAGAAAAGAATAAATGATTTTTTTCATTACTCACACTCCTTAAAATGATTCTGGAAATACTCTTTGTTTTCCAACTTCTTAGCTTTATTATAAAACGCAACAGTAAAACAAAAAGGGTAAACATAAAGTGTCTGTTTTCCCCTTTTTCCAATCACAAAAAACGAATCGCAATCCGATCTGTACAACGCATTCTAAAGAAATATCATATCTATCCACACCAACTAATACACACCTATTGTCGAGAACTGGTTGTATCAGGGGTACGTGAACGATTCGTACATTGAGGGGCCACATCTCAATTAAAAACCAAATAAGTAAAAATATAGGTAATGTATCAGTAGAATACGACAAGTTTTTATGGCGTTAACTGTTCCGTGAATGGCGCCCGTTGCATGGCAGCACATCAATCTCTACGGTCGCTATGAGTTTCATAGGAGCCAAGAGTTCATTAACATGGATGAGATCATTCAAGAATTAACTCAATCAAAGGCTATACAAGAAACAATCTCTACTGATTAACATTAAGGAACACCTCCGTAATTTGAGAACGATTCAGGAGGTGTTCCTTAATGTACTTTTTCGGGGGTTGGGCAAAAATAGCCAAGATACGTGTAAAAATAGGACATAGCCTAGGAATATTTCCCAAAGTGGCCCCTCAATGTGCGAATCGGTGCCGTACCAGCGAAGATGTCATTACCCGCAAAGTAGACAACATATATTAACATCTAGATTGCACCTGGTGACAGGAATGCTGTTAGCGTACAGGATATCTGATATATTGTGACTAAGATATGTCTAAGCGTACAATTTTCTCGAAATGATACGACTAAGGAGTGATCACATGGAACAGCTTAAAATCAATGATATCTGGCATGGTAAAGAAGGTACTCTATATGAAAATGTATCCGCTCGTGGACTCAGTCTTTCTGGAGAATCACTTGGTTCTATGTTGGTTGGAAGATGTGAGAATAAATAAAAATTTTGAATTGCAATTTTCAATATATCTATATATGCTAAATTTGCAAGAGTCCTTACAGGACTGAATTTCTCTCACAACAGAAGGATCCTATATGTCCATCAACATGTGCAAAGGACAGACGGCCAACCTCGGCAGGCAATCAGGGAGAGTGTCCTATGGTTTCATGACGGCTAGCTTCGACTGGGAGATCAAACGTGGTTTGTTCGGTGCACTGAAAAATGTGGACATCGTTTTTGGCATGCTCTATGAGTTGAAGGATGGCACCAAGGGTGTTGTTCATACTCTGGACACGTTTGGTAGCATCAGTACAGCTCCCTGGTTCGAGGTCGACAGGGAGGCTCGGACTAGAGGAATTACTAGGATTCAGAGCTTCTATGATGACGCTCTTCAGAACGTCCAGCGTGTGGGTCTCTTCGTTGGCATCAACAAAGGTGCTTCTTCGCTGAAGAACGTGAAGAACGCAACGACTACTGTTGGTATTTCTGGTAAGGAGTGGTGTGTGATCCGTCATGAAGGAAACGCACACAGCACTCGGTTCTGTGCTATAGCACTCCTCACTAACACAGGAAACAGTTTTAACATCAGGATGGACGTTCAGCCGATCATCGGAAACCAAACACAGGTCGACGCCTACTGGGGATGGGGATTGGGTCGAAACTGATCCTTGGTTAATGTGTGAGATGTCCGCCTTACAGTATTACACTGTAGGGCGGACCCTATTTTAACCTAGTAAGTAACAACCTTGTAGAGAAATCGACTTTGTTTGCTGTCCTCTTAAGCAGATGGGATCAATTTAGGATTGTCCAAAATGGAGATGCTTGTCCTGGGATCACCTATGAACAACTTGCTTGAGTGGCTGATTGGTATATCCAAGTATTTTAAATTCCTAAACATTATATAAATTCGATTAAAAATCCCCGGTTTCTCTCCGTTTAAACACAGAGAAACCAGGGATTTACAATTTTTTCTATCTGTATGGCCGTTTTTGGAGTTATCTCGGATTACCCCTTAGTAGGGATAGTGTGATGGTTCACGCTCTAATCCGTCAGATAGATTCCATCTTTAGAGTCTCTTTTGAAACTCTTTATTTATCTAATTATTTTCTATGGAATGAATGATCTTCTAGAAAATCGATTACCTCGTGAAGAGACTCTTCTTTGTATTCAATGAAGTAACCATGACGTCCTCCTCTAATTAGCGATAATTTTGCTCCTGGTATCTTTTCGGCTAATAGATAGGCATTTGCAGTAGGGTTCACTTCGTCTTCATCTCCATGGATAATTAGTGTGGGCGATTGGATAGAAGACAAGTAATCATAACTGTCATGTTCTTCACTTGCCATATAATGAAGTTGTCGCGCATGAACAGGAAGAACAGGTTGATTAAATATCTCATGTGCTTTATCTAAGTTGGAGCGAATCCAAGCAGGCGTATAAAACATGGAAAGCCATTTTATATTTTGTTCTTTTTGCTCTGATAATGGTTGTTGAAAAAAAGCATTGATATGATGTGGTCTAGGAATACCTCGTTTTCCAGGTGAGGTAGCCCCCAAAATCAAGGAACTAATTCGATCACCATAGTCTATTGCTAGCCACTGACTAACACGTCCCCCCATAGAAAATCCATAGACATGTGTATGTGCTATACCTAGATGATTCAGTAACTCCATCGCGTCTTTTGCGAGACCACGTGTTGTATATGCTGGTAATTTTGGTTTGTCACTATGACCAGTTCCTCGATGATCGTAAACAATAACACGATATTTCGTTGCGAGATCATCTCGAATAGCGTTCCAGAAAGTATGATCCATGCCTTGTCCACTTATTAGTAATAAAGGTTCTCCTTCACCTAATTCTTCGTAATAGAGGCGTGTCTGATCTGATAGAGTAGCAAGTGGCATAATATAATCTCCTTGTCTATGGGGTGAACTCCGTACATAACCTATAGCACAATCAGAAGAACGTGAACAAAATAATAAAAAACCATTATTACTGGTCTATTTGAACCTTTATGTCATGTTATTAACCCTAATTTACATAAGTGCGTGACCAAAATAGGCTCAATTGGCATTTAATCCAACAATAATATTACAACAAAATACAATAAATTCACAGCGTTAACGTTACTTATTGGGTAAAAAAACTTTTGTTGGACATTCAACTACTTTGCGGTCTATGGTAGCAACCCTGTCATAGCAATCCGAGATAACTCCAAAAGCGACCATACAGATAGATATATTTTCCAGTTTGGCCCCTCAATGTGCGAATCGGTGCCTTACCCCAAATAATGAGAAATTAGGAAAAAATACACAAATCAAAATCAAACCATGCTTTTATATCATTAGCAAATTCAATCATATCATTTTCTAAATATATTGCCGGTTTTTCATTGTTCTCAACATTTATGACAATAAAAAACTTATATTCTAGATTATATATACGTTTTAATTCTTTCAAATCACTTCTTTTATTTTCCAATAATTCTACTAGCTTTTTTAATTGATCATTAATATCCCATGATTCTTCATAACCTGTACTAATAGACCAATTCGTCTCTTTTCTTACAATCGCCATGTCTCTAATCGATTCCCCCTTCATCCAACATTTGGTTGGTTTAGTGGATAATTTTTCTGTTACAGCATCTGGAGAAAAGTCATCTCCAAATATAGCAAATTCAACCATAACCGTAGTTTTTTTCATCTTCAAGGATTCTTCCTAAGTTAGAAATTAAAATTTTGGAAACTGAACCACTATTGGCTAAATCTGGTGGTTTTAGATCTGGCGCATGGAAAATAAACATGTCTAAAAATCGGGCAAAATGGAAGTATCCATTATGGTCAAGTCTATGTCTTGTTTGCACTTCCATTCTACTCGAATAGAGGGGACATTTTTATGCTCTTTTATTCACCATTGGTGCGTTTTGCAACACATTTAAAGCAAACCTTTACTAGCATACTCATTTGATATATACATGAGTGTGTATTGGTGACCCTTTTCCTTTCTTTCTATAAGGCCCAGAACCAGCATCCGAACGACGAACCGTAATTTGACCAATAAATGGAAAACGACTTGAAGCCTAAAAGGACAGCTCAAGTCGTTTTGGGGTATGGCACCGATTCGCACATTGAGGGGCCACTATGGAAATAAAATACATTTTAGGAAGGAGTCTATCTAGGGTATGTGAACAATTCCGGGAATGAGGGGACACATCTGAAAATTTTTCCAAATTGCAATAAACTCGTCATTTTGGGGGTATCCATTTTTCTTAGCTTGATGAGCATGTGGCGGTACCCCTTTTTATTGGTTCTTTATCCTTCAGTTGATGGATCATTGATTAATTCAAATAAGTTAAGAAAATAATAAATAGTCTCTTGTATTTGTTCCTCTGTTTCGGTATATGGTATATCTACGACTGGTAAACCAATCTTCCAACAATGATTGCGTTTTTTCCAATCTCTTAATCTTCTTTCTTTCCATCCTTTATATCCACTAAAAAATTTTGATTTTAGTGCTTTGTAATGTTGAATCCCATTAAACTCAATAACAAATAAAGGATGGTTATTTTGACAAATCAGAAAGTCTAAACGTAAATCATCTTTATGACCAAAATGAGTAAGAGAAACTTCTTTAATAAATTCAATCTCATTTTGTACTAATAATTCAGTAATATATTTTGCTCCTTTGGATTCTCTAAACTTTTTTTTGCACTTGGGACAAGTTTCACCGTTCTTAACTTTAATAGGTTGGATCAACCATTCATGACCATAATTACATAAATGCAAGCCTCTTGTTCGCATCGATTTATAGGGACCAATAAAGATAACATCTTTTCGCTTCTCTTCAAGAAATGTTATGTATTTTTGATGATTTGGCGAAATCCTTTCATTTAAATCTGTTCTCCACACTTTTGAGCACCATATATATTTTCTTTTTTTATCATCTTGATTCATGACAAAAGATTTTATTAATCTATGACCTAATTGTTTTTCAAGTAATTGAATATATTCAATATACTGTTCTAATGTAACAACTCCTTTTGATTGTTTCTTATATAACTGAATATTATTCAAATGATCCCTTGCAAAGAAAAGAATTTTCCCTCTGAAATTTATACTTTCCACCTCCACTTTATTCTTGGCTCCCTACTTCACCTGTCACTGGGCCTATATGGGGTAGTGACAGGATTGCTGCTCTAGTCCGCAGGATTATTTCCATTTGTTAGGCAAAATGCACTTCGTCGCACAGATGCTTTTTTTACTTTTTTTATTGCCAGTAACGTTTATTCCGGTTTCCTGTTCATTTTCTCCCTAATGTACCTTTTCGGGGGATATGCAAAAATGCCGCAATTTCACCATCAACCCTATAAGACGGTAGCTGTTCTAGTCCGTCAAATGAATTCCATTTATTGGGCAAATTATGGTTTATCGTTCGTTTGTTGGTTCTAGGCCCAGTGACAGAGTTGCTACCATTAACCGCAAAGTAATTATGTTTCATTCAAACCAATACCAAAATCAATAAATTATGTTTACTTATTGGCTATTTTGATACCTGATTTGGCTCATTAAGTAAACATAACTGCTATTATGTTTCAAAAATCATAAAGCAGAAAACATTGATATATAAGGTGTTTCGGCTACTTTGCGGTCTATCGCAGTAACCCTGTCACTACGCCGTTCTAGAATAATTTGGTTTCATGTTCTTTGATGATCTTATAAAAGGAATTCTTTTTTAATCCTAACAAGGTAGCAAATGCAACTCCTGTTATTTCTTTGTTTTTCCATCGCGAATAATGGACAGATAGAATTTGTTTCTGCTCTTTTGTCAAAGTGTCAATGTTCATCTGTGGTCGTCCTAGATGTTTTCCTTTGGATTTTGCAACCGCGATCCCTTCCGCTTGACGTATTTTAATCGTTTCCCTTTCCTGTTGAGCCAAAGTAGTATAGACCTCGATGATAATATTATTAATCATATCAATTACCCAGTCTTGACCTTCGGGAACATCTTGCATGGTAGTAGGAAGGTCAATAATTTTGACTCTTATTCCTTCTTTTTTAAAATACTCTAGATACCGCTTAATCCCATCTTTCGTGCGACCAAGTCGATCAATCGATTTTACATAGAGTGTGTCCCCTTCTCGCATCGCCTTCAACATGTTTTGAAATCCATCTCGCTCCATGTCTTTTCCGCTTGCTTTGTCGCTGTAAATATATTTATCCGCAGTCACATAGGGTTGGATCGCAACGAACTGCCTGTCCAAATTTTGTTCCTTTGTCGAAACTCTCACATATCCAAAATGAATTCCCACAAAACACCCCTCCCTTTATCTGAATAGTATCATAATTGTTTATAAAGATCAATTTTCAGAAAAACGTTTTTAAAGATGTATTATATAGATAAATAAACGGATATACCTATGTGTTTCGATCCGTTTGTAAAGGAGTACCTTTTTAAACATGGCATCTTGCTTTTTTCAGATATTGGAGTAACATTAATGATACGGTTCAGATTCATCATACTAGCGGAAAAGAGTTCAACATGCTGAAGGATGCCATTGCCATCGTCGGTGTCGCAATCATCGCTATGGTGGTGATCGCTTTCGTCGGAGCAGTCTCTTTCTTGCTTCGTTGCATGATCGAGGACTTCATCTACGAGTGGAAGCGAGCCCTGCGTAGCAAGGAGTGGGCTAAGATGGGCATGCTCGCCTTCTTCGGCGTTCTGTTCACGCTCATCCTCGTGATGCTGTTCCTTGTCATCGCTCTCGGGGTGCAATCTGTGATCTAACACAGGAGAAGCGGCTAGGACTCTTGTGTATTCGCACAATACGAGGCTTTGCTGCTCCTTCTTCCCTCTTGATTTGTACATTCATTCAGAGTGTATCATTTCAGGAGGGACTGCTTTTTACATACATAAAAACAACCACAATCAATTGGCGGCTTTTTCTTTCGCATAATGAAATGGCACGAGCTCCCCATAATCATTATTGAACATCACTTGATATCGTTTAATCCTACGATTGATGTAGAATACAACACCCCTGCGACCATCTTTCAATTGAATTGGGTCGCCTTTTTTGAGTATTGGAACCATTCGATCAAATCCTGTGTGCAAAATAAAAAAGCCGTCCTATGACGACTCTCATCTATATATTTCCTTTATATTCGATGTCGAGACAACTGGCTGCTGCCTCGACTTTCTACGTGACCGTAGAATGATGAACCATTGAGATTAGTGATGGTTCTTCGGTACACCACAGCAGTTGTTCGGTCCACAGTGGGGACAATTGCACGAACAGCTATCATAACTTTCCATGATGACTCTTTTCTAATCTTGACACCCCAATGTTTGTTTTTAGGTGTCATAGTGATTGTCATTTTAATAATATATCACTTTTACTTTCTTTTCCATCATACAATTCTTAGTATTCTACATAATCAGATGATTCAAACCCACATACATATAAAAATAAGCCCTTCACATCCTTATGACGGGCTTTAAATTTTATTTATGATAATTCCTATTATCAAGATATATTTTTCGGATTTGACCACGTAGAGTTCGAATAACACAACATAAATAAAAAAAGCGATCAAATTGACCGCTTTCACATTACGAATAAGGATTATGGAACCTGTTATAACATTTCATACATACTGTGTGGTGGACATGATTGCCGTTGTCATCTTGATCCACTAAAGCGACACGGAAATCAAACCCCGTTTCGCAACCATACCAACATTCATCTTTAGGGATGTCCTCATCACATCTTAAACAGATTGCTATCTTTTCCATCTCGTCTGTCGAATATTCAACTATCCCCTGTCCCCCACAATCACAATCTACTAATGGGGTCCCCGTACCATTTCGGGAAAAACACACGTTTAGACATATTTTGGACACAATTTAACCGACTACCTACACGTTAAGGGAAATAGTCGGTTGTTCCTCCATATTCCCTTGGAATGATGTGGTGGATATCAAATCACTCCAATTGAATTTTGGATCCTTCTGCTTCGGATCTCCATAGGTTTGAATATATTTTTGCAATATACTCGCCCCGCAATATATTATCCCAAGGTACTCTTTGGTCAGCTGGAACTTGTTGCATAAGTGTTGTTTCTGGTGTGTACATGGTCTTATCGGAATATGGATCTTTATATAAGATTTGGTACGTATAATCCCCATCATGGCACTGTAGTGGATACCTCGTTTTTTCTGGATCATAGTACCTACAAGGATATTCAAATGCTTTCTTATTCGCCAGCAGTGACCCCCATGTTGAAGCTTTATTTTTCGGGTTCACGGAACTCACTTTTTACTGTGTAACATTTTCGTTCCTTTTTGGTACATGGACACACAACAAAACCACCATCTCTGGTGGCTGCTCTTTACTATTTATTTTTCAGTTTGGTTTCGAGTTTCATGGTTTACAATTAACCTGGTGAATTTGCTTCGAACGTGACGTTAACTCTCATATGTATCTTGGATTTTCCTGGGTTTACAAAGTAAAAACGATATTGATGCCCTTTTTTTGATGGAGCTCCGCCATAAGTCTCTATTTCTTTTGATTTCGAACAACTCACCGTTCCACTCGCGCTCTTATCCGTCACCCATTTTCCCTTTTTTAGTTCCTGCCAATAAATCTTCTGAGTGGAACCACCTTTACAATGTGTATAAATAGATATATGTTTATCGGTAGCTGTAAACGATTTAGTTGTTGCATTTTTGGTATAGGAAAACGTCTGGGTTCCTCCCGCAGCATTCACATCTGGAATTGATGTAAACACAGGAATAGTAGCTCCTGCCAAAAGAGCAGTGGCTAACAAAGTTTTTGTGATTTTTCTCATACTATCTCTCACCTTTCCATTAGGATGTATTGAATCTCCATTTACCCTAATACATTTCTATCTCTTCTGTCTGTGAGATTTTATAGGATATAAATTGCATTCACTATCTGCATATTATTATTAATACTAGCATCTTTTCCATACCTGGTATTACCCCTTTTAGATCTTGAACCAGCATCCGGCGACTGAGGGGTAACGCAACCATATAATGGAATCTATGTGACGAACTTATAAAAACAATCTCTAGGAATTAATAGCGGAAACTTTATTTAAATTTAAGGAGGTTCATATTATAATTTGATATAGCAATAAGCTACCCATCTGACCCTACAACCCCTGAAAGGGGATCACTATGGACAGGACTGCGAAGCCCGTGGAGACGGACTGGATCGCGGAGGCTCAGGGAAGCTGCCAAGAATGCCAAGGAACTTCTCGTGGCTGGATCGTTCATCCCCTCCGGCCACTGGACGGCATATAGCCAGCTGTGTCTCAAGCTCGCCGACCGCACCAATCCCCCGCAGAACACCGCCCGCAACGGCGAAGGTATCCAGTTGGACGACGAAGAGTAGGAAATACTCGACGTCTGGCCATTGATCGGGTCAGGGGTCCCCTCATAGGAAGGTACTTCTATGCCAGCGCGCTTTGAGCGTGCGCCTATGATGGGGAACCGTAAATTATATATTCTTATAGAAAAACCCTTAATATCTGTAAGTTAAGTCTAAGATATTAGGGGTTTAAATTATTGTGGTTAAAGTTATTTACACTGCAAAACAGTCCCCTCGATATTTGAATCGATTCCCTACCATTAGGGGGTATGGCAACCAAAAGGGGTACCAGGGAGATACGTGTAAAAATAGGACATAACCTAGGAATATTTACCAATGAACATGGAAAGCCCAACAAGGGTGTTTTTGCACAACGCCTCGAAAAGGTGGAATGAGAAAAAAGCAACCCTGTAACATTAGTACAAAGGTTACTTTCTGAATAGGAGAGACAAGATGACTAAATGATTATAAATCAAGGCTATTCTAGATCTACTTCGTTTCTACTTCCACTTCCACATCTGTATCCGATGGGTAATGTTTATTAAGATACGTAAGTGAATATAGACCATTCTTTTTAATCGCACCAGGGAACTTTTGATTGTTAAATAGGGTTACATTGGTTGTGGGATTATTGCTATTTTTTGAACATTTAATGGTAGCTTGAGCTACGGCAGTAAACATTCCTTTATCTATATGTGACAGGGTTATCGTCTGATCTGATCCCAGTTTATCATAACATATACTTGTTACTTTTATTTCTTTATCACCCTTTGCGATAAATTCCCCTGCTTCACGTCCCCCACCTGGGTAGGTGATATGCACATCCATGGAATCGGTAATGGTGGGGCCAACGAAATTCTTCATATAAAAACCAAATCCCATAATCAAAACCAGCGAGACGATACCAGAAATGATTACAGTACGAATAAGATTTTTTCGTTTTGCTTTCTTTAACAACTTGGTTACTTCTTGATTATTCATTCTGGTTTTCCTCCAATTTTCTCTTCAATTCCTTTCTCGCACGATAGAGCCATGTTTTTATTTTTTCTTCTTTTTCACCTAACATGTTAGCTATCTCTTTATACGATAATTGAACGGCATATTTTAGAATCAATACCGTCTGGTAGGTAGGCTTTAATTGATGTAACTGTTGGCGAATTTGTGTCTGTTTTTCGTTTCGTAACAACTTTTCATCGATTAACTCCTCAGTGACCACCAGGTTCAATGATTCCAGTGGGATATGTGCTTGTCTTTTTCGTTTACGGCAAAAGTCGTAATATCGATTAATAGCTACCTGAAAAAGCCATGACTTCAATTTACTTGGATGAATGGACTGATAAGAAAGTAAAACTTGATAAAAGGTATCCTGCACGATATCCTCTGCATCACTTCTGCTAGCCCCTAGCTTTACCAGATAACGAAAAAGGAACTTTCCATTTTCGATTAAAAGTTGTTCAAATTGATCATGTTGCATATCCATCTCCTCTTCCTAGTTATTAGACGAACAAGAAGTGATTTTGTATACAAAAAATATAAAAATAAAACACAAAAAAACAGTGATTCGATTTTTCACTGTTCTTGTTAGGCTTGGTGAACCGTAAGCAGACCTGTAATACGTGCGAGCGAACATTTTATGCGATCCCTCGAGAAAACTGCCCAGATTGTGAACCGATTCAGTAAAATAGTTCACTCTTAGGGACTAGCTCCGTAGTGGAGCAAAACGACCGATTGAATCTGTCTTTGGATGGATTCGTCGGTTGCTGCTTTTTTGGTCCATAACCAGCAAAAATCGATTGAGAGACAAAGACCATATAATGAAAATGATCCTACGAACCGAACTGCAACCTTACCACTATTTTGTGGTCTATCCTTCTACAAAGCGGTATTCGCTTCCTTCATGACTTAGATATCTTTCCAAATATGCTCTTTTCATCTTCTGGATCGAAATATCCTTCCGGCGTTCGAGGAATTTGCCAGAAAAAATTAAATATGCTTTATATCTGGTTGATCAAGGATCTACCATCACCGAAGCCGCTGAAAAAGCAGGAATTTCAAGGATGACATTATACCGTAGAGCCAAAGATGAACAAGAGGTTATTCAAGAGTAACAAAGATAACAGATGAAAATTTAAATATCTTCTGAGAGGATACATCATGAAAAGACAATGGGAAGTAGATGAACTGATCGAGCATTTCACTTTAATCGAGCCTGAAAAACAGTTGGTAGAAAACAAGTATTCTAATTCAAGACTTGGTTTTGCTGCTCTGATGAAGTTTTTTCAGCATGAAGCCAGATTTCCAGCTAAACCTAGTGATATTCCAAAAACAGTGATTGATTTTATCGCTAAGCAACTTAAAATTTCTTCAGCAATGTTTGATCACTATTCTTGGAGTTCCAGAACCTTGACGAATCATCGGAACGAGATTCGGAAATTATATGGATTTCGTGAAGGAACACTTCAAGATGAAACAGAGGTCACACATTGGTTGCAGGAGAAAGTATGGGACTATGCTGGGGAGTTTGAACCTTTAAAAGAAGCTTTCTATGCTGAATATAGGCGTAGAAAAATAGAACCTCCTACCAATGACCGGGTCGAACGAATGGTCAAATCTGCCCTTTGGAATCAAGAACAGCAATTTTACCAAGATACCTATCAAAAGCTCTCCCCTACTTCCATCGCACATATGAATGCACTGATGGAATCTTGGGTGGATATGGAGAACGAAGAGACAGGAGAGGAAAAAGAGGATAAAAACAAAATCACATTTCGCAAGATTACACTCGGACCAGGTCGAGTAAGCAAAGATACGTTACTTCTAGAGATTAAAAAGTGGAAAACGCTACATATGCTGGAGCTTCCAGAGGATCTATTCCACTCCCTCCCACCCAAAATATTAAAACGATATCGATTGCGTGCTGTTTCCGAAGAAAAAAGAGAGTTGCGTAGACATCAACCAGCAGTTCGATATACACTACTAGCCACCCTCTTTTGGTCTCGCATCAAGGAGATCACGGACAGCCTCATCGAACTTTTAATCACGCTGATCCTTAAGATTGATGCCCGTGCAGAGAAAAAGGTTAAGAAAGACCTCATTCTGGAAGTAAAGAAAGTACATAGCAAAAATGATATTCTGATCTCTTTATTAGAAGCAGCGTTACAGAATCCAGATGGAATTATAAAAGATATCCTATTTTCTGTAGTGGACACAAACACCTTAGAAAGCATCATTACCGAATTGAAATATAAGAAGTCGATCTATCAAGAAAAAGTATATTGGAAAATACGAAGCTCCTATAGTAGTTCATATCGATCAGCAGTGACAGAATTGCTAAAAACCTTGGATTTTCGTTCGAATAATCAACATCATCAGCCTCTTATTGAAGCCATTTAGTTGATTCGCAACTATGCAGGTTCTGCTTCCGTTAATTATGCTCTTGATGAGGATGTTCCTGCAAGTAAAGATATCATCCCTGTGAAATGGAGAGAGCACGTCATGGATACCGATTCCAAAGGAAATGAGAAAATCAATCGAATGAACTATGAAATTTGTGTCCTTCATGCTCTGAAAGATAAATTAAAATGTCGCGAAATTTGGGTAACAGGTGCAGATCGTTACCGAAATCCAGACCATCACCTTCCATCTGACTTTTTGAAACGACGAGAAGAACATTATGCTGTATTAAAACTTCCTTTGAATGTAGAAGAAAAGATCACGGAGTTACAAGAGGAGATGCATGAGAAGTTAACCATGCTCGATCAAGGGCTTCCTAAAAACGAAAAGGTATCGATTTCGGAATACAGAGGTGGGTGGATCTCCGTTGCGGATAGTGACGTACAACCTGAACCAAAACGCTTAGCTTATCTCAAACAGGAGATTGCTAACCGATGGTGGATGACCAATCTCACGGATATTTTGAAAGAAACGGATTTGCGGGTCGGTTTTACGGATCTCTTTCAAACATTAGCTACTTATGAGCGGCTGGATCGAAAAACCATTCAAAAACGGTTACTTCTTTGTCTTTTCGGATTAGGAACGAACACAGGCTTGAAACGGGTTTCTTCTGGCAATCCAGATGTGACCTATAAAGACTTGCTATACATCAAACGAAAATTATCTACAAAGATAACGTAAAGGCAGCGATTGAACACATCGTAAATGCCATTTTAGCGGATCGACGAGAAGAGATTTGGGGGAGAGGAACAACTTCTTGCGCATCCGATTCAACAAGAGTGGCAGCATATGATCAAAATCTAAGAACCCAATGGAACCCGCGTCAACGGGGACCAGGAATCTCTGTCTATTGGCATGTGGAGGGTAAGTCCATGTGTATTCATTCGTCCGTCAATACACCCAATTCTTCTGAAGTCGCTGCGATGCTTCATGGATTACTGAATCATAACACCGACAAAGAAGTCGACCGAAACTTTGTCGATACACATGGGCAAAGTGAAGTGGGTTTTGCTTTTTGCTATCTGCTTGGTTTTAAACTCATGCCACGACTAAAAAACATTCATTCCCAGAAACTGTACAGACCGAAGACTGGAGTCCATTATCCTCATTTACAACCTGTTCTTGTACAAAAGCCCATTGATTGGGATTTAATTCGCAGGCAATATGATGAAACAACTGCTTTACGATTAAACGTAGCAGACACAGAGGCCATCTTAAAGCAATTTTCAAAAAACAGCTCTCATCCTACCTATAAAGCCTTACAGGAGTTGGGGAAAGCGGTGAAAACCATCTTCTTATGTGAATACCTCCATGTGGAAGAAGTGCGAATCGAAGTCCATGCTGGACTTAATGTCGTAGAAAACTGGCATTCAGGGGGGGACTTTATCTTTTATGGGAAAGGGGGAGAAATCCAAAAAAATCAACCTCAGGAGCAAGAAATAGCCATTCTTAGCCTTCATTTACTGCAAAATTGCTTAGTTTATATCAACACGCTCAAAATCCAACATGTCCTGCAAGAAAAAGAATGGGCGGATCAGATGGCAGCAGAAGACTATCGGGCTCTCACTCCTCTTATTTACAACCATATCAATCCATACGGAGAATTTCGCATGGATCTGGATCAACGACTAGCTCTATAAGGGATCGGAAAAAGATTCGTTCCTTTTCGAGCCACTCAGTAGAACACGACAAAAACTGCTGAAGTGGACGAACGAAAAAACTTATAAAGTCTTTGCTTAGCGTTGTTTTTTATTTCCTTCACTATTAAAACTTCTATGATAAACTGTGGGTATTAGGTTTGCCTGCTCAAACATCAGGAGAACTCGTGTCAGTTTCAGGTTCTGAACCAATAAAGGAAATCCTAAACCGGGAAATCCACGCACCCATCGATGGCCCAACACAAGTTGTGGAAACCATCCATGCTTCTGGGCTCGGTCCAGACATGTATAGAGGTGCAAAAGAGAGGTTGGAGCACCAAGGCATTTCCTTGGATGCCCTCAATCTTAAAGGACACGGTACGACCCCAGATGATCTCCATGGAGTTCCATACCAAGACTGGGTAGATCAAATTGTGCAAAGGGTTCATTTCCTCCATGACAAGGGGAAGGAAATTGTCCTTGTTGGTGGATCCATGGGAGGACCCATTTCTGTGTTGTCGATTCTAAAGCTACAGGAGCTAGGAGTCGACGTCAAAGGTCTGGTATTCGTAAACCCAGCCTTTGAGTTGAGGCTCAGCACGATCGAAAACTGGTATGTCCATTACCTTGCTAGGTTTGGACGGTTCACCCCTTGGAGACAAGGAGTGAAAGACGGAATGGGATACCAAGAAGTAGAGTACAACAGGTATCCTGGTTCATTCGTCATCCAGCTAAAAAAACTGGGGATGGCCGCTTCTTTGGCGTTGTCAGAGCTGAAGGAGACATTTCATAACGAAATCGTTATGATCCAAGGTGAAAAAGACGAGATCGTTTCCGTTGAGAGAAATCGTCAGGTTGCACGTTTACTCGATGCAACCTACCGTCCAATTCCTCAAGGGACTCACGCTTTCGAAAAAGATGGCATCTATTTCGAAGTGGAGGCTCTGGTTATCGAAGAAGTTTCCAAAATGTTCAGGAGGTAAAACTAATGCGGCTACCCAAGTGGTGGCCGCCGAACGTTTCAATGGAATATAGCATCTTTGGGGATACTAACAGTTATTCTTTTTTATAGTTGGTGCAACCAGCTAAATTGAAAAGTTGCGGAAATGTAAACGTTTAAGAAAAAGCAAGGAAATAAATAGAAAAATACATAAAAGGTACTTAGATTTGATTTCATCTCATCTCTGTTCTAATCCCTAATAAAATATGTGCGGCCGGAGCCATGTAAACGAATTCGCATACATGACTTCGGCCCGTTGAGAAGGAAGTTACTCGTCCTTCTTCGAATCTTTCGCCCTCTTGATTGCAGAAACTGCAACTCCAGCTAGTCCGATGGTGCCTGCTGCAATGAAAGCTGGGGAATCACAAAGGGCACCCGCAATCACATCAGGAACATTGGCAGCTGCAACAACTGTGTGAACCGTTGGGCTCTTCAAAGCTTCCTGAATTTTCTTCTTGCTCATTTCAACCTCAAAAGGGTTATGTGAAGCCTTGTTACTCCACCATCTCATTATATTAGCATTAGACTTTAGGAGCAATAAAATACAGGTGTCTTTTCTCTTTGCTTACCTATTCACTGCTAGAACCTCGTCCTACTTGGGAACAATTTCCTTGATAGGATGGATGCAAATCGGGAGGCTCTAGTAAAGTCTCCAAACAGAACTAAATAAGACAGGATCCAGTTGTCTGGATTCCAAATAAAATATTCAATAAATTGTGTGATAGTGGTTTTGTTGTAGTTATGGAATTTTCTTCCGTATCAAAAATAGACCCTTTTTGTGACACTACCTATCCCTTTGAAACTAGCGATTACCATTATCTGGTCAAATCGCGCTTCGTGACACGGATGCTGGTTCTAGGCCTAGGAAGATACGTGTAAAAATAGGACATAGCCTAGGAATATTTCCCAAAGTGGCCCCTCAAGGGGTGAGTCCGAGATAACTCCAAATCCGGCACGATAGATAGAAAAAAATGTAAAAAAATACGAAAGGTCTTATATAGTCACCTTCCTAAGAATTCTCTTTAAATTCATTGACATAGAAAATAATACTGTCTATAATTTGATCAACTGATCAATAATTTATAAACTAAATCAAATATTATAATTAATGGAGGAAAGGCTATGAATCATTCACCTGCTGTACAAACAACGCTTAGAGAAAAACAAACCCGAAATATTTGGTGGCGCACTTCTCCTGCTCTTGGGTTGTTCTTTCTTGCTCCATTGGTTGGAGAATATCTGCTTGGTAATATCTCCATTAAACATATCGTGGGTTTGATCGTCTTAGCTCCAATGTACGGAGGGGGAGCACTACTTGTCCGCGAATTTGCACGCCGTTCAAAGCGGGGATGGCCAACTATTATGCTACTTGCTCTAGCCTATGGAGTAGCTGAGCCTGCTTTGTTTGACCATTCGCTTTTTAATATGTCATTTGATGGTCACAATATTCAAAATGAAACTTACATTCCTGTATTGGGTATTGATATCTCAAACACCATAGCTTTTTGTGTTGGACATGCTGTATGGAGTATTAGTATACCTATTGCTATTATGGAATCTTTTGTACCTAATCGAAGAACGACGCCTTGGCTAGGTAACCTCGGTCTATTATTCGTCGGGATACTATTTCTATTAGGTTCGTTCCTAATCTTCAAGGATCATTGGGAGACAGAACAATTTTTGCCTTCAGCAATGCAATTCATCATCTCGATTGTTATCATAATCAGTTTAATTGGTATTTCCTTTGCCATTCGTCCCTCTCCACGATCTCATAACGACCATCATGCACCGAATACGTGGTTAGTTGGAGTAGTGGCATTCATTGTCTCTAGTTTGTTCTTTGTTCTTGGAGAGAACTGGATGAGTGTTGTGATTAAAATTATGTTGATTGGAATGATGATCATCCTGGTTAAAAAATGGTCAAATTGTTCGGATTGGAATGGTCTACATCGTCTCTCTCTGGCAGGCGGGGCACTGCTCACTTATGCTTGGGGTGGCTTTTTATGTGCAACTTTAGTAGGCAATACAGGAATAGTTGATAGAATTGGAAATATAATTTTTGCTTGTGGCGCAGTAATTGTGCTTCTTATTGCTGTTAGACAAACGCATCAAGAAATATTCAAAACAAACAGAAGTACGATTTAATTTTATTAATCGAAGTTACTTAAAAGGAGTTTATATTTATGTCCAAATCTCTCCAGTATGATAACCAATGCACAGTCGTCGGACTAACACCAATGGAGCGTGTTCTCATATTGACAGTACCTCCCATTATAGGAATCGTTCTTGGATATTTCATTCCCGTAATTGCGAATTGGGCTAACCAGCTTCCATGGGTTCCTTTTCAAGGACCTATTAAACTAATTGCCTCTATAGAAGAGAAATGGGTTGTCATTATAACAGCAATTTTAGGTTTGATTGGGGGAATATGGCTTACTATAGCAGCATTTAGGGACACCCTTATTATCGTTATTACAAATGATGAAGTACACTTAAAAATAAAAGAGACTGTTCAAATCTTTTCTACTGCGGATATTACTTCTATCTTTCTAGAAGATAAAAAACTTGTCTTACTGGGGAAATCTGGTGTGGAGCTTGCGCGGGAGAATTATGACTCTTCCTCTGATAAAGTAGAACAAGCATTCATCATGCATGGTTTCTCCTGGTCATCTCAAGGTGATCCATATGATTCCGATTATCGTCCTTGGGTTCCAGAAACCCCAGAATTGTCTCCAATATTACATGCTCTTTTGAAAGCTCGCGAACAAGCATTGAAAAAGAAAGAGGAAGAATCCATTAAAGTATTGCATCAGGAAGCGAAAAAGCTTGGAATTGTTATCCGAGATAAAGGTTCACTTCAATATTGGAGAAAAATAGAATAAAAATAAGGAAGATAAACAATGGGAAATGAAAAAGCAGATGAAAAATCTACTTTCATTACTGAAGCAAGACGCAAACAAATTATTGAAGCGGCTATAATCACGTTGAATGAAATTGGCTACGTCAAATCAAGTTTGGCACAGATCGCAAAGAGAGCCAAAGTCAGCACTGCTTTAATCTCTTATCATTTCCGAGACAAAAACGATTTGATGAACGCTACGTTATTACAACTAATAACAGATAAAACTTCTTACATATTGGAAAGAACACAAGCAATATCAACGGTCCGTGATAAATTACATGCTTTTATCAAAACTAGTATTACTTATCATAGTGAACGGTCTACATACAATACAGCACTGATTGAGATCGTATTCCATGCCCGAACACCTGATAATGTACCCTATTACAAACTGAACGATGATGAAGATGATCCTCTTTCAAACGAATTACAACAAATCTTGTATGAAGGACAGTCAAAAGAAGTATTCTGCAAGTTCCATGTTAGCGTGATGGCAAGCGCAATCCAAGGATCGATTGACGAGTATTTATTCAATGGAAAACTAAATAGTAAGGTTGGCCTAGAATTGTACAGTATGGAGCTTATAAGATTGTTTGATAGAGCAATTGTGAACAAATGCTAATTAAAAATATGATGGATTGATTACTAAAAAAATTCAAGATTAAAAGCGGTGATCATTTGATCGTCGCTTTTAATCCCTAAGGATAAATCCAACAGTAGAGTTTTTACCGAATTTTATTGATAAGAAAAATGGTAGGAATACGTCAAGAATTACTTCTCTTTTGGACCACTTATGAAAAAGCAATTCATAACAGTTACGAATCGAGAAATGAAGGGTCGTTCTGGACATATAAACATCTATGTTTGTGTGTTTTTCTATTAAACACCTTCATTACGTGTACAGAAAGATACAACTTTCTGTACACGCTGAGCAGGAAAGAAAGATTAACAAAATCTTTCTTTTTTTGTGTTCACAAACCGTGTAAAGTTATGTATGTTCAGATTGATATACCTATTTAAGTTATTTTACACAAGAGAGAAGGAACAGGATGAAAGTAGGATATGCTCGTGTCTCTACGGTAGATCAAAATCTAGATCTTCAATTGGATGCGCTAAAGGCATATGGTTGTGAACAGATCTTTCAAGATAAAGTAAGCGGGGTGACAGATAAACGAAGAGGATTAAATGAAGCCCTTCAATATGTTCGTTCTGGGGATACCCTAGTGGTATGGCGTTTGGATCGCTTAGGACGAACCATGCACCATTTAATCCAAGTAGTTAATGATCTGAACGAAAGCGGTATTAGTTTTCATAGTCTTCAAGAAAATATTACGATGAATCGTTCCAATGCAACTGGACAACTGATGTTTCACTTATTTGCTTCTTTTGCAGAATTTGAGCGAAATCTGATTCGCGAGCGGACAGACGCTGGTCGGGCTGCTGCACGTGCAAGAGGGAGGTTAGGTGGTCGCCCAGCGAAATTTGGGAAGAAAGAAGAAGAAATGATCAAAACGCTTGCTTCTAACGGAACTCCGATTAAGGATATAGCCGAAATGATGGAGATTTCTCGTACCACTGTATATCGCTATTTACATAAATAAAGGGAGTTTGTTATGGCATCTATTGAGCGAACAGCATATCCCAGATTTAAACGAAATCTATCCAAAAAAGAACTGCAACACATCTATACTCCATCCTCAGAGGAAACATACTTTGTGCATTCTTTTGCACGAGGTTCAAAATTCTTATTGAAAGCAATGGTATTACTGAAAACTTTTCAAAAATTAGGATACTTCCCAAAGAGTCACGATATCCCTTGTGTTATCATGGAACATATTCGAGATTGCCTGAACTTGCCTACTGATACACCTGTAGATATGGGGCCTTCTAGAGTAACTCGTAAATACCAGCAAAAGATTCGATCGTATTTTCAAGTTATCCCAAATGGAAAAGAAACACGTCCCATTATGATCAATATTTTAACCGAAGCAGCTAAGGTGAAAGATCATCCGCCAGATCTGATTAATATCGCAATCGAAGAGCTGATTAAGAATCGCTGTGAGTTGCCGAGCTTTCGTGTTTTAGATGAGCTGGCAGGTGAAATCCGAAGGAAAGTCAATCAAGAATTATTTCAGCAAGTATATGATCAGTTATCCAAGGAACAAATAGATACGCTCAGCGAACTACTCCTAAAAAGTGAAAACCAACATTACAGTGACTATAATCGCTTGAAAACACTACCCAAGAAGCCTACGTTAAAAAAACTACAAAAACACATTGATTATTATAGTTGGCTTCAATCGCATGGCAGTATGACTCCATTTTTAAAAGGAATTGCGCCATCTAAGGTTCAATATTACGCAGCGGAAGCAAAATCACTGGATGCAGCCGAATTAAAGGATTACTCAGAACCCAAGCGGATTACCCTTCTTGTTTGCCTTATTCATCAGGCTCAAATCAAAACCAAAGACCAGTTGGCGGAAATGTATCAAAAACGGGTGGGAGCTATACACAAATCTAGTCAACAAGATCATAAGGACATGAAGGAGAAGAAGCAAAGCGAACTAGAAGATTTGGTTTCTATCTTTCATGATGTTCTGCTAGCAATGTCTAGTGAGAAAACCAATCATGAAAAAGTGAAAGAAACGATTACTTCTTATGGGGATGTTCAAACCTTGTTAGAGAAATGTGAAAACGTTGCTTCGATAAAAGGAAATAACTACTATCCTTTCATTCAAAACCATTACAAGAAAAATCGATCAACCCTTTTCAAGCTTGCTGATCTGTTGCAATTCACCTCTACTTCTCAGGCTCAATCGTTGTTGTATGCACTTGCGTATATTCAAGAAAATAAACACAAACGGGCAGATTGGCTCCCCGACGAAATGGATCTCTCTTTTGCCAATGATCATTGGCGAAGAATGATTCGTGTCAAACAAAGGATTGGTGGTTGGCTCCTTCATCGCAGACACTTAGAAGCTTGTGTCTTCTCCTGTATAGCTACTGAACTAAAATCAGGAGATGTTTGTGTTCCAGATTCTGAAGCATATGCAGACTATCGAGAGCAATTGCTTCCTTGGGAAGAATGTGAGCCTTTAATCCCAGCATACTGCCAAGAGTTAGGTTTTCCTGAGAATGAGGTGGATTTTGTAAAAGGATTGAAATCATGGATGGCCGAGGTCTTCCAAAAAATAGACAACGAATTCCCAGAGAATGAACATGTTAGCATCAACGAAGCAGGAAAACTGATATTAAAGAAGGTGAAGAAACGGGCGTATAACAAGACATTGAAAGAATTAGAGGAGAGGATTAAAGAAAGACTTCCCGAAAGAAATCTAATGGATATTCTATGCAATGTAGAACACTGGGTAAATTGGTCCCGTCATTTTGGTCCTGCCTCTGGCTCTGATCCAAAGCTAAAAAATCCCCGTGAACGGTATATCTTAACTACTTTTGCGTACGGATGTAATTTAGGACCTGTTCAAGCTGCTAGACATATGCGGGAGGATGTAACCGGAAGTGTTCTCTCTTATACCAATCAAAGGCATATCACAGCAAAAAAGATTGATCAAGCAATGAAGGACCTTATCAACCATTACCATCATGGATTTGATTTACCTACGCTGTGGGGAACAGGAAAATCCGCCGCTGCTGATGGTACTCCCTATAATATTTATGAAGAAAATCTCTTAGCCGAATATCATATTCGCTATGGAATCTATGGGGCAATTGCCTACCATCACCTGGCTGATAATTACATCGCCTTGTTCAGTCATTTTATTCCTTGCGGGGTATGGGAAGCCGTTTATATATTGGATGGCTTACTAAAAAATGAATCCGATGTGCAACCAAATACTCTTCATGCAGACACGCAAGGGCAATCGACACCTGTGTTTGGTCTATCTCATCTTTTAGGTATCAAACTCATGCCACGAATTCGGAATTTCAAAAAACTTACCTTCTTTCGTCCAAGCCCGGAAACGAAGTATAAACACATCGACTCTCTCTTTAGCGAGGCGATCGATTGGGATTTAATCCAATTGCATTGGAAAGATCTTTTCCGTGTGGTTCTCTCCATCAAACATGGCAAAATATCTTCAGCCATGTTGTTACGAAAGCTAGGGAACTATAGCAAAAAAAACAAACTCTATCAGGCATTTCAGGAACTAGGACGTGTGATTCGTACCATTTTCTTGCTCCAATACATTGCAGATATCCA
>NZ_ATZF01000003.1 GCF_000428065.1 Shimazuella kribbensis DSM 45090 | reverse complement strand
GTGCATTAGTAGCAGATTCAGAAGCGAATTCTGTTTGGTATCCACCAGCTGCACTTGCATTACTAGCTGCACCAGCAGAACGAGCGTTTTGAGCTCTTACTTGCTGTGCATTAGTAGCAGATTCAGAAGCAAATTCTGTTTGGTATCCACCAGCTGCACCAGCTTTTTGGCTTTGTGCATTTTGCTTACGAACATGAGCAGGATCGGTTTTGTATTTGTTGTTCATTCGATCACCTCCTAAAAAGTATTGTGCCCAAGTCGCTTTTTTTCTTCCTAACCGTTTTTTTCCTTTTATTATCCGAAGTGGAGGTATCTGATGAAAGACCCAGTTTCGCGTTTGATTTGGAATTTAACACCAAAAAATAAGGTATCTCGTTTAGTAGGTTCTCTCGCTAAAAAACGTTTTAGTCGGCACTTCATACCTTTTTATATTAAAAAGTTTCAAATAGATCTTAATCCTGTAAAAAAGCCAATTGATCAGTTTGAAAGTTTACTGGATTTTTTTATACGAGAGTTACAGGAAACAGCGAGACCTATCCACGCAGATCCCAATAAAGTTACAAGCCCAGTTGATGGTGTTATTACACAAATGGGAAAAATAGAAGAAGGTACCTTGATTCAAGCTAAAGGTATAGCTTATGACTTAAAGGAGCTATTAGCAGGCGAAGAAAAATGCGACAAATTTTTGGAAGGCCAATTTGCAACAATTTACCTCAGCCCTCGTGATTATCATCGTATACATAGTCCTATTTCTGGAGAAATTGATTCTCTTACTTATATACCGGGCAAATTATATCCGGTGAATGAATCAGGAGTACGGCTTTTCCCAGGACTATTCACCAAAAATGAAAGAGTCGTATCTTATATAAATAGTGAGTTTGGTCAAGTTGCATTGGTGAAAGTTGGGGCTACCAATGTAGGTAGTATTAAAGTGGCATTTGATGATGAAATTGTTACCAATGTTAGTAAAAAGCAAAGACTAAACAAAAAAACGTATCATCAACCGATAAAAATGGCAAAAGGCCAAGAATTAGGCCGTTTTGAATTCGGTTCTACAGTAATTTTGATATTTGAACCCGATATGATCCGTTGGCTTCCTACAATTTCTACTGGAATATCATTAAAGATGGGACAACCTATCGCAGAGGTGACCCCTAGAAAGAAGGATTAATTTTGTTTGGACATACACATATCCCCTTGAAACAATTTCCGCGTTTTTTTCCAGTAATTACTAGTCTTATGATTGTACATACCATTTGCTACCTGATGCTCTTGTTTCATAGTGGTTCTCTTTCAGGGGGAGAGCTTGTAGTCCAGTACGGCGCAGTTGAAGGTTGGCGGATACAATCAGGGGATTGGTGGAGAGTACTTACAGCTATATTTTTACATACGAGTGTGTTTTCTTATTTATTAGGTTTGTTTTTCTTATATGTGCTAGGACCCCAATTAGAATGGTTACTAGGTAAAATATTTTTCCTTATTATTTATGTTTTTTCTGGCATGCTGACCTATATCATTATTTATATAACAGGTATGGAAGGCATCTATTTTGGTTCATTAGGTGCAGTTTACGGTATATTTGGAGTCTATTTGTATTTATTTGTTCGAAAAGCTATTCATCCCCAATTTGGGTTAGCAATTCTAATCTTGACGATATTAAATCTCATTGTTGACTACCCTTTAACAGGAGTATATGTATTATCTGTTTTAGCTGGATTTGTTCTTGCTTTACTCTTTTTGCAATTTCGAAGACCAGATTCAGATTCATAATCTATAGAGGCTTGGATAAACTATCTCTTGGTGAGGCTCTATGGACTTTTTAAAGAAATTAGATCGTGAGGCATGGGTCTTGCTGAGTGTCAGTGGATTGCATGCTTTTTCGTTTGCTTTATCTAATGCTTTCGTGAATGTATTTTTGTGGAAAATTAACCACGATCTTCTTAAGATCGCTTGGTACAATTTAACCAATTATATAGCAATAGGATTGACCTTTATTTTGGCAGGTTGGATAACCAAAAGAGTGGATCGTGTCATCTCTATTCGAATCGGAGTTGCGCTCCAAGCTCTTTTTTATTTAACTGTACTCCTTTTAGGTACAAAAGCTATTGACTATGTAGTGATACTAGGATTTTTCTTGGGATTAGGTAGTGGATTTTTCTGGATGTCATACAATGTTTTGTACTTTGAAATCTCTGAGCGAGATAATCGTGATGTGATGAATGGCATAAGTGGTTTTATAACCTCTTTATCTGGGATGATTGCACCATTGCTATCTGGAATCATTATTACGCGTGTGGACCATTTTCTAGGATACCGCATTATTTTTGGTATATCACTTGGGATATTTGTTCTTTCTGTGATCGTTAGCTTTTGGTTGGCATTACGTAAAGCAGAGGGAAGTTTTCAATTAGGGAAAGTAATGAAGATCTCATTTCAACCAAAAATGAATTGGTTTTGGGTGCAATTAGCTACGTTTTTCCAAGGTTTAAGAGAAGGTGTATTTCTTTTTTTTACTGGATTATTAGTCTACTTTATTACAAAAAGTGAGTTAACATTAGGGACTTATTACACTGCTGCATCTGTGGTGTCACTCATTTCTTATTTGCTTTTAGGCAAATATTTACGACCTGCTTGGCGTGTTCATGCATTGTTGATTTCAACCATTATGATGGGATTATTAATTATTCCATTTTTGATCTACTGGAACACTTGGACAGTCATGTTGTATGGAGTAGGTCTGTACCTCTTCTATCCATTCTACTATGCACCAATGACATCCATTGCATATGATGTCATTGGTGAGCACTCGGAAGCAGTTGAGCTGCGAGTAGAATATGTAGTGTCTAGAGAATTGGTAATGAATATGGGTCGATTGATTAGTTTGATTATCTTTATGGTGATCGTATCCTATAATTCATCTATCACATCATTAAAACCAATGCTTTTATGTTTGGGATGTGTACAAATCGGCACATGGTTTGCAATGAGGAAAGTACCGCTTATTGCAAAGTGAAAAACCCCCTATCTGACCTAGATAGGGGGTTTCGCTATTCTGAGTATCATATTTCTTGCAGATTACAGTTACTTCACAATTTGAGGTATTTCTACGATCAGAAAAGCATACATAGTACAATGCAAAGAGGGAGGTGTATAGAATAACATGTTTCATTTTATTATTTTCGTTGTTATTTTTTTAATTTTGTATTCCTTTTATAAAAAAGAGAAGATCTTGAAAAAGAATGTAGATGACTTAGGTCGTCAATTGGATACACTTCAATATAAAATGCAACAGTTAGAAGAAAAAGCAATAAAACCGGAAGATCTCTTAAGTCTGGATCGAGAATCTGAACAAGAAAACAGTAAAGGTGAAGAGGTACCAGACGATGAAATAGAGCAACCAGTCGAAGAAGAGGAATCCAACCTAGTAGCTGAACCCATAGATACAATAATAGGATCGGAAGAAGTTTCAAAAGAACAAACGAGTTCTACTAAAAAGCCCAAACGAGAGTCTCGGACTCGAACAGAATGGGAGCTTTTAATCGGGGGAAAATGGCTTAATTGGATTGGTGCAGTTGCACTTTTTCTTGGCGCAGCTTTTTTCATGAAGTATGCGTTTGACAACAATTGGATCAATGAAGTTACACGAGTGTTCGTGGGTAGCGTATTTGGTTTACTTGTATTGTTTTTCGGAAATCGTTTTTCTAAGAAAGGATTGGCTATTTTTAGCCAAGGGTTGATTGGTACTGGTCTAGCAGTACTTTATACAGCTGTTTTTGCTTCGTATAACTTTTATCACCTGATTCCTCAATGGACGGCTATCTTAATCATGCTTCTTGTGGCAGTTCTCGGTTTTCAACAAGCATCTAAGTTTCAATCCCTGCCTATCGCTCTGATCGGTTGGATCGGAGCATATGGAACACCATTTGTTCTTCCTGGTGGAGGCAGTATGATTGGATTAATGAGTTATTTAGGATTAGTGACAGTAGGAATATTGGCTTTGGTTTGGAAAAAGCGCAGTTGGAATGTGCTTTATTATTTATCTTTTGTTGCCACTTACTTTATTTTCTTTGGATGGAGTTTTGCAACTGACGTTGGCAAGGATAGCTATGTCTTACTACTATCACTAAGTGTTTTTTGGGCTTTGTTTTACCTTTTTGATCTCCGTTTTCTTTTCCATGTAAAAGCTACAAAGTATGAAAAGATGATCGGAATCATAAATACACTATGTCTAATTTGTGGTTTGTACATTCATTTTCCTTATACGGATCATTTTCGTATCATGCTGGGATCTTGTTTGCTTTTCATCGCTATTTTGTATCTCATTCCGATTCTTGTTTTTTATTACCGCAAGCTATTGTCCAAAACAAATCAGTGGCAAATGGCGCGACAAAGTATTACCTTTCTGTCGTGTGTTTTACTGGCGACTATTGTTTTTTTTACATTCCCGGCATCACTCTTCGTGATTTCCTTGGAAGTAGCGTTCATCATTTGGTGGGGTCTTCGGTACGAAGTACGCTATATAGACCGTTTTGGATTAATCATTTTGGGGATATCCACTTACGCCATCTTCTTCTATACCATTGGGGAATATTCACAGATGAAACCTGTCATCAATTGGGTTATTGTAAATAACTTTATTGGTGTTGTCGTACTTCTATGTAGTGCTCATTGGTATGGACTGAAAAATTTGTCGTTTATTCGAAATAGCTTACATGTGATTTGGTCTATTCTTTTATTTGTAGGAATTTATGTAGAAGGCTATCTTGTCTTTTTGTACCTATTTCCAAGGGATTTTAAAGCAAATATTGATTTTCCAACACCACCAGCATCGGAAAGTTTTTTACATGCAAGTTATTTGGCTGATTTATGCCTCATACTCTTATTATTGGTTTATAGTGTATTGCTAACAGGCTTTGGTTTGAAAAGGAAAGTCATGTCAATTGTCGTAGTTAGTTCGACCATTCTTGCCGTTTTATTAGGTAATTTGATGGTGACAGGAAGTAGCTATGTTCCAATAAAACTTTTGGTTTCCGTTGGGAATATTCGGGTTCTGACTTTTGTTCTCACACTTGGTTTATTGTATGTATTTTATTTACTTTGGAAAAAGAACGGAAAGCAACATCCTTGGTATAAATGGTATCGATTATCGACTATTCTGCTAATAGTGGTCTTATTATTTGAAATGGTTACTGTTGAAATCATAGATGGATTTGCCAAGAAAATCGAATTGCTTGCCCCATCAGGTGATGCAGATCCTGTTTCGTATCTTGAAAACTTACAATTCTACACCTTAGTGTTGGTTTGGATTTTTGGAAGCATTCCCGTTTATTTATTAGGGACCCGTTTGAGATTTCGGGTGCTGATGTATCTAGGGTTATCTACACTAGGAATTGGGGCCATTCCTATCTTGATAAAAGGCTTATCCTATTATTCTTATGAGAAATTCGTACCTGTAATCAATCTTCGTTTCTTGTCTTTGCTATGTATGATTGGGGTAGTATTCTTCTTCTATCGATACATGAAGAAAAATTTATCTTCTGTGACGAGCCACTACCTCTCGTATATCCGTCAAACATTGTTTTTTTTAGGAGTATTTGCTGTATTTCTCGGTGTAACAATGGAAATCAATGATGCTTTCAAAGCGACAATGTTACAATTAGGCATACCAGACCAAGAGATTATTCGATTGCGTAATTTACAGCAACTATTTATTTCGATCGCATGGTTACTCTTGTCTTGTCTCTTCCTATGGATTGGAATTTGGCAGAAAAAACAGTCTGTTCGTATCCTCTCTATCGGTGTTTTTGGAATCTCCATTCTTAAGATATTTTTGTTTGATTTGTCATTTTTAACTACACTTTATCGTATTTTCTCATTTATGGGATTAGGTGTGATTTTACTAGCTGTATCTTTTGTTTACCAAAAAAACAAACATTGGTTTTCAGCCGATTAATATAAAACCCCTGCGACAAGTAGGGGTTTTCAAAATAATAAGCACAAATATTGTTGTAAAAATAAAAGAATTAGAGTATGTTCAGTTCAGTTCATTTTAATATAGCATGATTTTGGGTATTACCGTATCGTCATGTAATAAAATGTGGATTGTTATCAAAATATCGGAATTTAGGAGGGTTTTTGTATAAAAATGTCGAATAAATAATTATATGTCATAGGAGTCACTTTTGTATAGATAGAAATTTCTCGCCTTTCAATTTTTAGTATAAATATGTATGTCCGAATTGTATTTCTTCTATGAGAACATACAGCTTGAGACTGGGGTGGTGGGGCAAAAGACTTGCGTAAAAAAATTACTAAAATACTTGGTTCATAAACATAAATATGCTAAGATAACAAGCAGTCCCTTTTTTGTAATCGGTTTCTTAATTTGATAGGTAAGGAAGAAACAGGCATAATGTAATTGGTCGTGACATATCATGTAGCACGGTTGTCCCAGAAAATAATGCTAACAAATAGAAAGCAATGGTTTGTGTCTTTTAAGGAGGAATCGGTAATAATGTCTAATCAAAAAGAAGTATTACTTACGGAAGAGGGATTACAAAACCTAAAAGAAGAATTGGAAAATGCAAAAACCGTAAAAAGGCATGAAGTAGCAGAACGATTAAAAGAAGCTATTTCGCAAGGAGATCTAAGCGAAAACTCTGAATATGATGCTGCAAAAGAAGAACAAGGTCTAATAGAAGCAAGAATTTTGACTCTTGAGAACATGATTCGAAATGCAAAAATCATAAAACCTGGTGAAACGGATAAAACGGTTGTTTCTGTTGGGGCTAAGGTTACCATCCAAGAAATACCTGATGGTGATACAGAGACATATTATATAGTTGGTAGTGCAGAGACCAATCCTGAGCAAGGAAAAATTTCAAACGAATCACCGATCGGAAAAGAATTAATTGGCAAAAAAGTGGGCGAAGTAGTGAATGTACCTGTTCCGTCCGGAACAATTCAATTAAAAATTGTAGAGATTGATTAATTTCCTATTCAAATAACCCCATCATCTTTTATGGATGATGGGGTTATTTGTTGTAAAAAAATAGAGAGAGATCGCTTTGTATGATATTCCACCCAGCTTCCTTGTGAATTGCGGATTAGCAATCTTGGAATATCGTTGTGATTTTTGGGGATGGTTACAATAACAAATTGAAATAGGTGCTTGATTGGCGAAAAGTCGGATAGGATAACAGGATGATGAAATTGAATCAAAATGTATTTAGAAGGTAACTGGAATGAAGAGAGACCAGCGAGATGGTCTACTTTGTTAAGTAATTGTTCCATTTCAAATTTAGCTGTTACTGCTTCTTTGATAACTTGTTTTTTGCCATTTTGAACATACCACATTTGAAAATTTTCAAGGCTACTTTTATCCTGTTCTGCTGCAAATACAGATGTGAAACTGATACCAATTAGCAGGAATGGAAGAATAAGGAGGAGAATTTTTCTAAATGGCTGTTGCATTCTGCATCACGACCTTTTTTTCTTATCGTTTGTCAGAATACAAGAAAACATACACGTTGGAGGGATCATGCACACTATATCATTTGTACATATTGCAGATCTGCATTTGGGAGAACCGATCAAAGGTTGGAAGTGGGATAAGGAAAGAGTATGGATAAGACAAGAGGAGCACCAACAAACCTTTAAGCGAATCATTACCTATGTTAAAGAAAATGCTATCCCATTTCTGCTTATTGCAGGAGATTTTTTAGAACATGGATTTGTTACTTCCGTACTCTACCAGTTTGTATTAGAGCAACTGCAAAGAATACCAGATACAAGGATATTTATTAGTCCGGGTAACCACGACCCTTACAGAGAAGACTCTGTTTATCAGCAAGAAACATGGCCAGAAAATGTATATATATTTTCGGACAGTTGGGAGACCCTATATTTTCCTGAGTATCACCTGCATATATCTGGCAGAGGATTTGGTGATTTTTCAGATCGAAAGAATTCGCTTCCAATTCCTATTCTAGATGCAAACTATCATATTTACTTGGTTCATGGTGATTTTAAGGAAGAACAATCCATCTATTTTCCTATTATAGAAAAAGATTTGTCCGAACACGATGTAGATTATGTTGCACTTGGTCATATTCATAAACGGCAGACTTATCTATTAAAAAACAGAAAAGGAACGATAATACATTACCCTGGCACACCAGAAGCACGGAGTTGGAAAGAAACAGGGGTCCGATTTTTGACACATGGGACAATAGACGAGAAAGGTGTTTCGCTTGAAAAGGTCCCTATTTCCACACGAAAATATGAGCAGATAAAAATAAATATTACAAATCAATTATCCCTAAACCAAATTTCTGAAGTCGTTTCATCAGTGATCAGAGAATTTGATACCAATGATTATCTCGCTATTCAGTTAGTAGGGAGATCTGCCTTTGGTACAGAAGACAAGAATTGGCTGATAAAGTTAGAGAAGATGCTTCCGATTGAGCATAAATGGCTTTTTATAGAAGATTTAACACTACTAGGCTATGATTTGAAAAAGTTAAAAACGGAACAAAATTTCGTAGGAACCTTTGTTCAGCTGATGGAAACTCGTATTGCTCAAGAGACAGATCAAAAAAAGAAACGAATCCTACAACAAGCACTTTATCGCGGCTTAGATGCAATGGAAAAAGAGGTGGTGATGCAATGATCATTGAGCGTGTCCATTTTCATGGATTTGGTCGTTTTCAGCAAAAAACGATTTCTTTTCAACCAGGATTGAATGTAATTCAAGCCTCAAATGAATCGGGTAAATCTACTTTGCTTCAAGGGATTTTTGCATTGCTCTATGGTGGAGCTCAAGAAGGAAAACGTGTGAGGAGAGAAGCGGATTGGTATTCGAGTTTTCGTCCATGGATGTCTGAGTTATATGGAGGAGAAATTGATTATTCAATAGACCAAATAGCATACCGTTTGATTCGTAATTTGTTGAAAGGTCGTGAACAAGAACAGCTCTTAAATCGATTGACAGGTGAAGAATTACAACAAAATTATTTGTTTGACCAACGAAAAGAACGAAAGATAATCGAATCACAGATTGGCTTGTCTGGAGAATTGTTTCGGCGAACTGCTTATATCACTTCCTATTCTTCAAGTGGTTTACTAACAAGCAAACAAGAAAAAAGGTGGCAACTTAAATTAGCTGAAAAGTTAAATAGTTTGATTGATCAAGGGGAAGAAGTGGAGCTAACATCTGTCCTTAAGTATTTGGAAGATCAACTAAATGAACTTGGGAAAACAGAGCATGCTAAACAAAAACCATTTGGTGTCTTAAAAGAAAGAGAGAGAAGTTTAAGAGAGCAATTGCACAAAGAAAAAGAATTACAGACAGAATATTTACAGGCTCGTGTTGATCTTCAACATTTATTAATTGAACAAGGTCAATTAGAACAAGAATACCAGATATTATCAGAGCAACATCAAAGACTATCTATCTCTCTACAGTGCAAAGCGGATTGGTATCGATTAGATAAAATTCATGCAGCTTTGGAGGAATGGGAGGTATCGAATCAACAACAAATAGATCTCCAGGATCAGATACAGCGATTAGAGGAAAATAAGATAGCATTAGAACCTCCATTCCGGATGCAAGTAGAAGACATTGAAGAGTGTAATAGCTTGCATTATCAGGATCAGACATTTGAGAAACGCATTGCATTGATGGAAGAACAGATTCAAATGGAAACAGAGACAATAAACCATAGGTCAAATATGTGGATACCCACATACCCTTTCCTTACTATCATAGGTATTGTGTTGACAATTGGAAGTACTTTTTTTTCATCCATGTGGGGCTTAATCTTTGGAAGCCTAACAGGATTAATTTGGGCTGTCCCTGCTTTGTTCCTGACTTTTCAATTGAAAAATCAGGAACAAAGCAAAAAGTGGAGCATTCAATCCAATCAGAAGTTGTTGGAACAGTATAAAGAGGAACAAGAGACTTGCAAAGAAAGACTGAATTGGTGGAAAAAACGAGTAGGTACAAATGATGTAGATGTCATTCGAGATTGGTGGCATCAAACACAAGTGGTTGAAAAGGTAGAATGGGAGTTAGAACAATTGCTTCGTAATCAACCTGTACGGAAAAAGGGAGAAGGGAAATATCTACAACAAAAATGGGGAGATGGAAAGAGAGAGTTTGTTTCACGTTATCAAGGGGCATTTTGTCAGATATCAGATAAACAGATTGACAATGATAGTTTGATATTATCAAGGGAAACAGTACACAAATCCATGCAATTAAACAGCATGCAAGTTGGTGGAAAAAAGAAAAGTGCACAAGAATTGGAATTTCAATTAGAGAGGATACAGCAACTGCATATTGAATGGGAGCAAATAAAAGAGCAATTAGAAAAAGTGGAAGATGAGCGCGAGGCGATTAGCATAGCAAAAGAGGCACTACAAGAGGCTTATCAAAGCAGACAGGGAAATGTTGCTCCCATTTTACAACAAATTTCTTCAACATGGATCAAAACAGTAACCAATAAGAGATACGATAGCTTGTATGCCAATTTTTCAGGTGAAGGATTAAGTGCACGTATTCCTGAAACCGGTAGAAAAGAAAAGATTGACCAACTGAGTACAGGAACATTGATGCAAATGGTTTTTGCAATGAAAATGTCGATTGTCCAATATATTTCAGATGAGTCTAAACAACGGCTCCCGATCTTATTAGATGATTGCTTTGTTTATTATGATAAAGAACGTCTAGCTTCTATTCTTCCCCTTTTAGGTGAACTTTCTAAAACTCATCAAATCTTACTATGCACCTGCCATACAAGGGAAATAGAGCAGCTCAAGGAAATGGAGCAGCCTTTCTATAAAATTTCTCTTATTTCATAATGATGTGAGGCTTTACGAATCGGAGTAAGGCCTCTACTTTTGCCATTTGAGGAATGGGTGTGTTATATTTTTTCATTGCATTTTTAAAGTGAGTAACGGCCAATTCGAATTCTTCTGAAGAAATATTTAGCCCTTTATGTATTTTTCGCATATTTTTTCCATGGTATCGATTTGGTCCACCCAAAAGAAAACTGACCAACATCGTAATATGACTAAGTCGAATATGATTGACATCTACATCTTGAAAATAATGTGCTAGTTTTTCATCTGTTATTAATAAGTAATAAAATTCATTGACGATTGCAGCAATTGTTTGCTCACCGCCCAGATTAGCAAAAATATTGGATTCTTCCATGATATATTGTGCTCCATTCTTATCTTAAGATTTTTTGTAATTTTATGTAAAATAAGAATAGAAAAGTCCCTATATAGAGGGACTAATTCTATTAGGAATACTATTCTTTTTCTTTATCATAATTTCCTGCTTGGCTATACATTTCAAAAAAAGCATTTTGAACCTTTTGTACAGCTCGATCTTCTGCATTAAATTCTTCTGAGAATTCCGAATCTATATCTATGTTATTTGATTTTTTCGGTTCATCCTGCATGTTCTCACCTCCAATAAGCGTTAACATTTCACAGCAAAGAAAAACTATGCACCTTGAAAAAGGAATAAGCTAAGAACATAATGGAGTAGTAAATTGTGATAGTAAGGAGTTATGCCTGTGCAATGGTTATCTGATTTTTTCTTTGCTTTTTTCGGGGGATTTGCCCGCATTTTTATCGCTTCTTTTTTACTTTGGATGATTGGTGTAGTTGTTCTACTTTTTATGGAACTATTTAATAACGAAGAGTTTCAGTTTCGCGTTTATTTGCAAAAAATATGGAAGGTACTTTTGATTTCCTTTCAAATAGCAGGGTACGGTAGTATTATTGTTGGACCTATTATGATGTTTCAATCGGAAGAGTATCTCACCTATTCCCTTGTGACTATTGATGGTATCATTTTGTCTGTTCTGTATTTCAATCTACGCCGTCGCTTGGGAAGTTTTGGTACAAAAAATACGAAAAAAGGTAACCAAGAAAACAACTGATCTGTTTAGGGGTAAAAACCGAAATATTGGTATTTACATTTTTATATGGATGTAGGATAATATTTTTTAAAACATTTTTCGGTTAGTGGTGAATGTGATGATACTAGTTCAAGAGCTATTTCAAAAAGCAGCTACTTACTTACCTCCAGAAGATGTGGCTCTACTTGAGAAAGCTTACAATTATGCGGAAAAAGCACATGATGGTCAACTAAGGAAATCAGGAGAGCCATATATTCTGCATCCAGTAGCTGTAACGGAAATTTTGATGGATTTGCAAATGGATAGCTCTACGTTAATCGCAGGATTGTTACATGATGTAGTAGAAGACACAGGGGTAACACTTGCCCAGATCAGCGAAGAGTTTGGTGAAACAGTAGCATCATTGGTTGATGGATTAACAAAGTTAAAGAAAGAATTCAAGTTTCGTTCCAATGCCGAACATCAAGCTGAAAACTATCGCAAAATGTTTATTGCGATGGCAAAAGATGTACGAGTAGTTCTCTGTAAATTAGCTGATCGTCTTCACAACATGCGTACTCTTCAGCATTTACCAGAAGAGAAACAACGCAAAAAAGCAGAAGAGACCTTAGAGATTTTTGCTCCTCTCGCCCATCGCTTAGGAATTAGTAAGATTAAATGGGAATTAGAAGATCGATCACTACGTTACATGAATCCTCAACAGTACTATAAAATCGTTTCAATGATGAAGAAAAAACGTACTGAACGGGAAGAGTTTTTGAGTGAAATTATTCAGATTTTATATGAGAAATTTGAAGAGATGGACTTGAAAGTAGAGGATATCTCAGGAAGACCAAAGCATATTTACAGTATCTACCGCAAAATGAAAACACAGCATAAACAATTTCATGAAATTTACGATTTGATGGCGGTACGGGTTATCGTAAACTCTGTAAGAGATTGTTATGCTGTTCTTGGCATGATTCATACCATGTGGAAACCGATGCCTGGACGTTTTAAAGATTATATTGCAATGCCAAAGACCAACATGTATCAGTCATTACACACAACAGTGCTAGGTCCTAAAGGAGAGCCGATTGAAGTTCAGATTCGTACGATGGAAATGCATCGAATAGCCGAATATGGGATTGCTGCCCACTGGGCTTATAAAGAAGGTGCAGCAGCAGGAAAACAACAGTCATTCTCTGATAAGCTCAAGTGGTTCCGTGAAATGATGGAACTCCAATCCGAATCGAGAGATGCGGAAGAGTTTGTGGAAAGTTTGAAAATGGATTGGTTTACAGATACTGTATTTGTCTTTACTCCCAAAACAGATGTAATTGAATTGCCTGCGGGTTCTGTACCGCTTGATTTTGCATACCGAATTCACACAGAAGTAGGCAATAAATGTGTGGGAGCAAAAGTAAACGGAAATATTGTACCACTGGATTATCAATTGCAAACAGGAGACAAAGTTCAAGTCCTAACATCCAAACACAGCTATGGTCCAAGTCAAGATTGGCTTAAACTTGTCAAAACATCACATGCCCGAAATAAAATTCGTAGTTGGTTTAAAACGCAGCGCAGAGAAGAGAGTATTATCAAAGGGAAAGAAATGGTCGAAGCCCTTCTCAAAAAGCATGATTATGATATTAATGAAGCAATGAAATCAGAAAAGATGACCGAAGTTTGCAAACGATTTAATTTTCCAAATGCAGATGAGATGTTAGCAGCTGTAGGTTATGGCGGGATTTCAACCGCACAAGTAGTACATCGCTTAACAAGTGGAATGAGAGAAGAATTACCACCAATCATTCCAGAACAGATCAAAAATCCAACACAAAGGCGTCGTCGCTTAGATGTTGGGGTTCGTGTGATAGGAGTAGATAATGTATTAGTTCGATTATCTCGATGCTGTTATCCGGTACCTGGTGAAGAAATCGGCGGTTTCATTACTCGTGGCCGTGGAGTATCCGTTCATCGAGCAGATTGTCCCAATTTACAGAGTGTAGAGCTAGACAGAAGAGTAGAAGTAGAATGGGAAGGAGAGCCTGCTGCTTCATATCAAGTAGATATAGAAGTGTCTGGTTATGATCGCCTTGGATTACTAAATGATGTGTTACAAGCAGTCAATGATACAAAAGCAAACTATAGTGCAGTGAATGCAAAAGTTCATCCAAAAGGTTTTGCAAGTATTCAATTGACAGTAGCAATCCGCAATATCCATCATCTTCGTTCTGTCGTAGAACGTGTAAAAGGTGTTCGTGATATTTATAGTGTACAAAGAACAATAGGACAAGGGTGATCTCTAAGTGCGAGTACTACTCCAACGTGTGAGTCGTGCAAGTGTAACCGTGAGTGAGGAAATCGTGGGAGCCATTGATGCAGGGCTCCTTTTATTTGTTGGATTTACAGATGGAGATAGTCAGAAGGAAATCCAGTATTTCGCCGAAAAAGTAGTAAATCTTCGTATTTTCGAGGATCACGACGGAAAAATGAATAGATCCTTATTGGATGTAAAAGGGAGCATACTTTCCGTTTCCCAATTTACTTTATATGGAGATTGTAGAAAGGGAAGAAGACCGAACTTTATGGCAGCAGCTCGACCAGATGAAGCATCTGCACTTTATGATCAATGGAACAAAGCCTTAACCATGAAAGGAATTCGTGTGAAAACTGGTGTTTTTGGTGCAATGATGGATGTTGAATTAATAAATGATGGACCTGTGACGCTCTTCTTGGATAGTTTGTCTAATCCCGTGCTATAATGAAAAATGACGAAAAGGAGGTCATCTCAATGACAATAGATCAACTCTCCATCAATACCATAAGAATGTTGTCCATTGATCAAATCGAACAGGCTAATTCTGGTCACCCAGGTTTACCAATGGGCGCAGCACCTATGGCCTATACCTTGTGGGCAAAGCAATTAAAACATAATCCAAAAAACCCAGATTGGTATAATCGTGATCGCTTTATCTTATCCGCAGGCCATGGCTCAGCACTACTTTATAGTTTGTTACATCTATTTGGCTATGGTTTAAGCCTAGATGACCTAAAACAATTTCGCCAATGGGGAAGTTTGACTCCTGGACACCCAGAAGTAAAACATACAGCTGGAGTAGAGGCGACTACTGGCCCACTGGGTCAAGGGATTGCCAATGCAGTAGGAGTGGCAATGGCAGAACGTCATCTAGCAGCAACCTATAATCGTGATGGATATGAAGTGATGGACCACTTTACATATGCAATATGCGGGGACGGAGACTTGATGGAAGGAATTGCACAAGAAGCAGCCTCTCTAGCAGGTCACTTGCAATTAGGAAAGTTGATTGTTTTATATGATTCCAATGACATTTCCCTTGACGGAGATTTATCAAAATCTTTTTCTGAGCAAACAGGAAAACGTTTTGAGGCAAATGGATGGCAAGTGCTTTACGTAGAAGATGGAAATGATATAGATGCCATCAATCGAGCAATGAACCAAGCGAAATTAGAAACTTCTAAACCCACTTTGATTGAAGTTCGTACTGTTATTGGATTTGGAAGTCCAAACCGTGCAGGAACTTCGGAAGCACATGGAAAACCATTAGGCAGTGATGAGGTCGCTGGAGTACGTGTTGCTTATGAATGGGAAGAAGAAGCTCCTTTTCATGTACCTGCAGAGGTAACAGCCAATTTCGCCACTATTGTAGAAGATCTCGGAAAATTAGAAACAAAGTGGAATGATATGTTTGCCAGCTATGCAAAAGAATATCCTGCATTAGCAAGCCAATTCCAACAAGCATTCACAAAAGAATTACCTGAGGGTTGGGAAAAGCAATTGCCAACTTTCGAAGAAGATGCAAAAGGGCTTGCTACGCGTGCTGCATCTGGTAAAGTACTACAAGTCTTGGCAAAAGAAATCCCAATGCTATTTGGTGGATCTGCGGACTTAGCTTCTTCTAATAGTACTGCATTGAAAGATAATGCTGATTTTGAGGCGAAAGATTATGCAGGACGAAACATATGGTTTGGTGTTCGGGAACACGCAATGGGTGCAGCACTTAACGGAATGGCCTTACACGGAGGAGTACATGTATTTGGGGCTACCTTCTTGGTGTTCTCAGATTATTTACGACCTTCTATACGTCTAGCAGCTTTATCTAAGTTGCCAGTTACGTATGTATTTACACATGATAGTGTTGCAGTTGGAGAAGATGGTCCTACACATGAACCTGTAGAACATATACCATCTTTAAGATTGATTCCTGGGTTGAAAGTAGTACGTCCTTCAGATGCGAATGAAACGGTAGCAGCTTGGGAGTATGCGATTCAATCTCAAGACCATCCTGTAGCTCTTATCTTAAGTAGACAAAACCTTCCTGTATTAGCTGGTACAGTAGGGAAAAAAGCGGAGATTGTTAAGCAAGGAGCTTATGTGGTTTCTCCTGCTTCTGGTGTTGAAAAAGGTGTGTTGATAGCTACTGGATCAGAAGTTGGACTAGCAGTGAAAGCACAACAAAAATTAGCGGAAAAAGGCATTCATGTGCGTGTGGTAAGTATGCCATGTCGTGAAAATTTTGATCTGCTAACAAAAGAAGAAAAAGAAAACATTATCCCTTCCAATCTTTCTGCCCGTGTTGCGATAGAAGCAGCTCATCCAATGGGTTGGGACAAATATGTTGGTGATAAAGGAACAGTAATAGGTATTGATCACTTTGGAGCTTCTGCTCCTGGAGATTTACTTTTAGAGAAATTTGGCTTCCGTGTAGAAAATGTAGTGGAGCAATTAGAGAAATTACTTTAAATATTGGTTAACTATGCCTGATTTGTCTTTTGACAATTGGGTATTTTTTTTGCTTTTAATAAATATATTGTTGGAAAATAATTTGACAAAAAACGTTTACGCCCCTGCCGGACCCTTATGGATGGCAGGGGCGTAAATAAGACCTTATTAGATCTTGGTCCAGACATCTTCGATGTCAGCACCAGTCAAACAGGCCTTGTCCAACTCGCGAGTCATTTTGATCAAGTTCCTCGGATAGCCGGAAAAGTCAACTTCACAGACGATCTTGACCCTATCACCATCTACTTCAGAAAAGAAGAGTTTCTTTGTGATGATGGGCTTGTTGTCCCCGGACACAGATGCACAGATCGTGAATCCAGTTTGCTGAGTCTCACAGGTGATGGAGTTCAGCATAAGTTTTTCCTCTCGCTCGGGGTGGGAATAGCAGTATGTGCTGCCTCCCATCTTGCCAAGCACTGGTTTCATCAACTCGGGGTATTCAAGTGTGGTTGTCACTGTTTTTCTTTCTGATTGGCAACCATGAATTTTCAGTATAGCAAATAAGTTGGGAAATAACATTGGGTTAATGAAGATAGGTTGGAGGAATGGGGACGCCCGGCTCCCTTTATGAGGGAACCGGGCGTATTGTGCCGAAAGTGTTACCAGCGAATCAGATCCGCCGGCCGACGAACTTCACTCTTCTTCATCATCGTTGACATGATGGTGAGAGGATTTTTATCAGGTACCTGTGTCTGGACACAGAATTCCACCAGATCACCCATTACGGAAACCCGCAGGGTCTTGGTGACCTGAATCTCTCCCCTCCGCCATACCGTAGCCTGAATGGTCAGGGCCCCTCCGGAGACAGAGACAGAGTAGTGGCTGAGCTCGTACTCCTTATCTTCTGCTCCGAGGGCGACACGGTTTTCCACCAGAGGTGCCAGATGGCTGGAATTGATCCCTTCGTCTACCGAAGAGATCAATTCCTCACTCAGCAGAAACTCGTTGATCGGGAAGACTCCCTGTGCCTGAAAAAGTGAAGGCTGCACCGCAATCCTTTCTTTGTTTTGAACGGTGTGGAGCCATTATAACATGATCTTTTGTAATTTTCGTGTAAAGGGATTGTTAAGATTTAGTATTCCTATAGGAGAAGTAAAAATATGACATTGATTTTATACTTGAAATGCACGAGTGCCTAATCTATGATCCAAATGGAACACAAATTAGGCACTCTAACACTAGCTAGAAAGTTCCCTCTTCCTCCAGACGGAGCGGAAATTTTCTACTGTGAAGTGACGCATCACGTATGAGATCGTGCGGGTTTTCGATTCGGATTCTTCAGGAGAGATATTTCCGAATGTGATATGGAGGATACCGTCTCGAACTTGGAATCTCCACATCTTTTGGATGTTTGTCTCCCCATCTGTCGTACTGGCGACAATCAGTTCCATGCAACATTCATCGTCAGAAGGAAGCATCTTTACTCCCATTGCTGTGCAGGGAAAATGAATGCTTTCCAGACAAATCTGAACCAAAGATTCGTCGATTTCAAATGTGATTTTGTCATGCAGCAACTTTTGGAAAGTTGCTGTGAGATGATGGATCTCTTCTGAGGTTGTAGTCAGTAGATGAGCCACTTTCTCTCATTTCTCTCTATGTGAAATTTCATGCATAATTATACTATTTGACATATAAATATGCAATGTTTATGGAATCATTTTTGCAACTGCGAAAGCATAAACAATCCATCCTGCAATAAAGGCAACTCCACCTATTGGTGTAATCGCACCAAGTACTTTCACATCTGTTAGTACCATGATATAGAGACTACCAGAGAAGAAAATAATCCCCACAAAAAACAACCAACCAACAGTAGTGAGAAGTCCACTGTTACCAAATTTAGCGATGGTAAGTGCTATGATGATAATCGCCAGTGCATGTACAATATGGTAATGAGCACCCGTCTGCCAATTTGCTAACATTTTTTCTGATACTTTTCCAGTAAGTCCATGTGCTCCAAAAGCACCAATAGCGACAGCCAGTGCCATCAAGATACTTCCGAGCATAAAAAATAGTTTCATTTTTATCCCTCAACTTTCAGTATGTAATCCCAAATATTGTAGCATACTCGGTTTTTGATAGAAATGTTAGCGCTTTCACAAATCTAATCATACCGTCACAAAATAGACAAACTTAAGAGCGGTTACATTGTAAATTATTCATGTGGATTTGCTTGACACTACAACATAATCTTCATATAATCTTAAACAAAGATTACACTTTCTTTCACATACTTCATCACACTACTATACTTAACTATATATTTACCACCAATGATGGGAACAGTAATCGTGAAACGAACTCAAAGAGAGGAGAACTCTTAGGCTGTAAAGTTCTCCAGTGACGATTCGATGAAAGACACCCTGAGGTTCTAGTGCAAAACCAATCGGAAGTAGTGCTAGACGCATCTCCAGCGATACTTGGATAAAGTGGAAAACATGTATTTGTTTTCAATTAGGGTGGTACCACGGGTAACAATATAACATTAGTGAACCAATCTCTCGTCCCTGACAATAAGGTCAGTGGCGGGAGATTTTTTATTTTATACAAAGGAGGTAACAAAATGGGTATTCCACGCGGTACATATGATATTTTGCCAAACGAGGTGGGGACTTGGCATTATCTAGAAAAAATAGCGAGAGAAGTGTGTCAGCGGTATGCTTATGCCGAAATACGCACCCCTATCTTTGAAGAAACCTCCCTGTATGAACGCGGAGTAGGAGAGACTACCGATATTGTAGAGAAAGAAATGTACACCTTTCTCGATCGTAAAAATCGTTCATTGACCCTTCGTCCAGAAGGGACAGCTGGAGTAGTTCGTTCATTTGTTGAGAATAAAGTGTATGCAGATATGCAACCAACGAAGTGGTATTATTTTGGACCAATGTTTCGTTATGAACGACCACAGGCAGGAAGATTTCGTCAGTTTCATCAGTTTGGAGTAGAGGCTTTTGGCAGTGATGATCCTGCTCTAGATGCAGAGATTATCTCTTTGGGATTAGATTTTTACCAAACACTTGGCATTTCTGGTGTGAAAGTTGGGATAAATAATGTTGGGAATCCAGAAATCCGTGCGAAGTATTTTGAAAATTTGATTGCTTATTTTAAACCTTATGAGGCAGAATTAGATCCTGATGCAAAATCCCGTCTTTATCGTAATCCTATGAGAATTTTAGATAGCAAAGTCAAAAGGACACAAGAAATTGCTCAAGAGGCACCTTCGATCTTGGATTCATTAGACAAAGAAAGCATGGAGTATTTGGAACGGGTAAAGTTTTATCTCCAAGAACTACAAGTTCCTTTTGATGTGAATGATCGTTTGGTACGTGGATTGGATTATTATACTCAAACTGCTTTTGAGTTTGTTATGGAAGAACTAGGGGCACAGGCTGGGGTAGTTGGTGGCGGTGGCCGTTATAATGGTCTAGTGAAAGAACTTGGGGGACCTGAAGTATCTGGAATCGGTTTTGGAATTGGCTTAGAGCGTGTATTGCTTGCTTTAAAAGAGCAAAAAGTGACAATCCCTACATCGGACCCTTTAGATTGTTATCTTGTCACAATGGGAGAAGAAGCAAAGGTAGCTTCTGTTCGTATTTTGGGAGAGCTTCGTCGCGCGGGGTTGAAAGCGGAGCGAGATTACTTAGATCGTAAAATGAAGGCGCAGCTAAAGACCGCGAACCGAAATGAAGCTCGTTTTGTTGCTATTTTGGGTGAAGAAGAATTGGTGAATCAACAAGTACAGGTAAAACATATGGAAACAGGTGAACAAACATCCATCGCGATGGATCAATTGGTCTCTTATCTACTGGAGGGGAAATAAGCAATGTTTCGTACGCATTATATCGATTCGTGTCTAGATGTTTTGGAAGAGCAAGTGACAATCAACGGATGGGTTCAATCTCGTCGTGATTTAGGTGGAGTAATTTTTTTAGATATTCGAGATCGTACTGGTACGATGCAAGTGGTGTTTAATCCAGATATATCAGCAGAAGCAATTAGTATTGCAGATCAAGTGAGAAGTGAATACGTCGTTTCCATCACTGGAAAAGTGGTAAAACGCTCCGAAGATACGATCAATCCAAATATACCAACTGGTGCATTAGAGATCAAAGGAGAGCAAATTCATCTCTTTAATACTGCTAAAACACCTCCTTTTCCCATTCAAGATCGTGTGGATGTTGACGAGAGTGTTCGTTTGAAATATCGCTATCTGGATCTTCGCAGACCAAAGATGCAACAAACGATGATGTTGCGACACAAAGCGATGCAAGTAGTGCGTAGATTTTTGGATAGCCAAGGTTTTGTTGAATTGGAAACTCCTATTTTAACAAAAAGCACGCCAGAAGGTGCGCGAGATTATTTGGTGCCAAGTAGAATTCATAAAGGAGAATTTTACGCCCTGCCCCAATCACCTCAGCTATTCAAACAGTTATTTATGGTTGCAGGAATGGAGCGTTATTTTCAAATTGCTCGTTGTTTTCGCGATGAAGATTTGCGTGCGGATCGACAGCCTGAATTTACCCAGATTGACTTGGAAATGTCTTTTCTGCCACTAGAAGATCTGTTCTCCATGATGGAAGAAATGTTTGTAGAGCTTTGGAAAGAGACATTAGATGTGGACATAGCTCGTCCATTTCCACGGATTCCTTATAAAGAAGCGATGGATCGTTATGGATCCGATAAACCCGATCTTCGTTTTGGAATGGAACTGGTGGATGTCTCTTCTGCGTTGGAGCAAAATTCATTCCAAGTTTTCCAAAATGCTTTGCAATCTGGCGGAATCTTAAAAGCGATTGTGGTGTCTGGCAAAGCAGAATGGAGTCGAAAAGAAGTAGAGAATTGGGTTTCAGAAGCACAATCCCTTGGAGCCAAAGGATTAGCATGGTTAGCTTTGAAACCAGAAGGTGTAAAAGGATCTGTAGCCAAATTTGTTTCGGAAGAAGAAGTAACTAAGATCAAGGAACTAACGGGTGCAACTGCTGGTGACGTGATTTATATCATGGCAGATACCCCCGCTGCGGTTGCCAATGTAATGGGTGAACTGCGCTTGCGTTTAGGCCGTGCACTTGATCTCATCGATGAAAGTAAATTTGTATTTGCTTGGGTTACAGAGTTCCCTCTTTTTGAATATGACGAAGAATCCGGTCGCCATGTTCCGGCACACCATCCATTTACCATGCCAGTGGAAGAAGATATTCCATTACTGGATAGCGATCTGGGTGCGGTCCGTTCCCAAGCACACGATTTGGTGCTCAATGGATATGAATTATCAAGTGGTAGTCAGCGTATTTACAATCGTGATTTACAAATGAAGATGTTTGATCTATTAGGTATTAGTCAAGAAGAGGCAAAAGAAAAATTCGGCTTCCTATTGGATGCATTTGAATATGGAGCACCACCGCATGGCGGAATGGCGTTTGGCTTTGATCGGATCATTATGCTGCTTGCAGGAAGGCAAAACCTTCGTGAGTGTATTGCTTTCCCAAAAACAGCGAGTGCAAGATGCCTGATGACGGATGCTCCATCAGAAGTAGATGAGAAGCAACTAGCAGATCTTCATATCAAAATATCAAACAAACAAGTTGTTCGATAAAACTTTTATTTGTCTTTGTTGTTTTAAAAAGCCGAGATCTATCATTCTTGGCTTTTTTTCATAGGAATGAGCTTCCGAACCGAGATTATTTTGAAAAGTATGATATTTACACAAAAAATAAACCGTTTTCATTATGGTTTTTGTTGCTTTCTGGTAATCTTTGTGCTACTATAAATGTAACAAAAGACCCTGCGATGTGCGAGGGCCACCGAAGTTTTGAGCCAACACCTTTTCTGCGGGAGCTTGGGTCATCTGTTGGATTGGGAGCCTCTCTTAGGAGGATCTATGAATACAGGTGCAAAGCACCCACCTGCTTTTGAATACGAGCAGGTTCAAAACTTAGGAGCCACGGCATAACGGGGCTTTTTTGTTTTTTTTGGCATGTGTAGATGAGCGGTAATGCTGATGGCTGGAAAATACCTAATCGCCATTAGCATATAAGCCAACCTAAAAATGCCCATGCTAATTGCAAAGGTGATGGCAATCGTGCTACCTGCCATCACTGCTAGAGAAATGAACAAGACCGTTCTCCTGCTTATCGTTCGTCCGATGATGCTGGAAAAAGAAATGAAGTCTTTCCCCGGCAGATGGAACAGGAGGAGGAGAACAACGACAAACACAAAAGATTGATCCATCCTCTGCGTAACTAGCAGGTTTGACTCAAGCACGGTAAACGTAACCCAAAAGGCTACACAGGAGATCCAATGTTGTTTGTCTTCATTGTGTTTGAATTTGCCCATTGGAAACGCTTTTGAACATGCGAGTGCGCTAACTACCTAAGAATCCCACGGCTTTAGTCGTGTGGAGTCTCAATAGTTTGAATGTATTTTCTTTAAAATTTTTTATTCCTGGTTTTATATCATTTCCAACAGATCAGTATATAAACGTCTATGATAATACCACCCCAACTGTAGACCTCGTTCCACTCGTTCTTTTTGTTCCCCGTTATATAGTAAAGCGACTACCTCATATATCTCATCCGCGTGTGTAATATCTAATGTTTCGTGATCGCTAAAATGAATCATCATATTAGTCGAATCTTGATAATTGTTTTGTATATACTGCGAAATAATGGGAGAAACCCTAGCTACAATTTCTTCAATCACCCCTAAAGCTGCTAAACCCTCTTCGTATGGATAGTGCAAGCAGAGATCTGTGATCGAACGATTATAAGCTATTACTGCAATACTCGGGTCTGTATTTGCTATTATTTCATCTGTAATTCCTATGCCTTTTAGAAAAGATTTATAGGTCTCTACATGAACAAACTGTGTATTCATTTTTCCGTGTTCTTCATAGAGATTTTCAACCAATGGCATTCTAAGTTTATAGTCAGGTATTTGAGTAAGGATAGCTGACAAAAACCGAGGGAAATGATTCACGACGAAATACATTTGGATTGCTATATCCTTTACTTGGGATGGGCTTAATTGCTTTTGTTGGATTACTTGAATAAAAGGGTGCTTTTCAATAGGAGACTGATCAAACATAGTACGTACACATTGTTTTAACTGTTCAAATTGGTTATTCATCCAATTCATTCCTTTCAGATTAAGGTTAGTTCATGAAAATCAAGTTTAAGATCATCAGTGTATTCTCCATATAAATAACTAGTAGATGAAAAGGAGCTTATGAATGGGTGCTTATACGTTACTGCTTCTTGTCTCGTTAAACCCATGAAGAGGTAAGAGTAGGATAGATATGTTGATTTATACAGGTATGTTATATAATCTCTCCTATCATCCCTGCCAGCTTGAGCAGCATAGTAGGCTAGGTATCCGTGCCGAAAAACACCTCCAGTTTTCGGGAATGGACGATATCCTCTAAATTTGTACATGAGATTTATAAAATTGTAAATGTATGGTATTTTACCTGTAATAATCTTTCTGACATGATCCTGATCTGTTATTTTGCAGACTGATAAAACAATCCCATCTTGCTTTTTTACTAAAAACAATCCAGGTTCAGAGAGAAATATATCCTTTTCACATGGAGCAAATGATAATCCTGATGTAAAGGATAAATAACTTTCCCAAGCTTCTATTGGACTCACCTGTTCAATATCATTTGAATCACCTTTTACAGCAGTGCAAAATAAGGGTACGCCAGTATGATAGGTTTGCCCTAACTTTTTAATTGGAATTTTCCGTTTTCCTAACAGCTTTTTTGTTAGTATATTTTCATATGGATTTTGATCCAAGATGGTACCAAACATCCAACTAGTTTTCTGCTCGAAATATGCTTGAACCGCTTGTATCAACTGTGAAAAGACATTTGTACTTCTATATTTGGGATGTACTCGCAGATCATGAAGGTAATATACATGATTCATTTTTGATTGAACAAAGCGTAATTGCTTCGAAACTCCCACACAACCAACTAATATACCATCGCGAAAATAGCCAAAATAAGTAGTATCACCTAAAACTTTCGACAGGGCAAAAAAATCTGGTGAACGCTCTATCCGAAACCATTCGCTACCCGTGTTACACAAAGCTGCTAGATGGCATAATTCCTCATTATGTTCTTTATTTAAGATGTGGATTTGACTACTCATGACCAAGTACCAACGATTAGTTTTTGATACATCATAGACCGTTCCATGGAAAGATACATATCACACTGATCCTCATTTACATGCATCATTTTTGAGTAATCCGTTGGTAACTCAATTCCCCACATACTTCTTGTGAGAAAAACGGCCTGAGGGGACTTGGCTTTTGTGATTGCTTGAAAGAGATGATTCCGTTCATTTTCCTGAATCCAGTCAAAAACGTTGGACAAGAAAAAGGCATCTATTTGATGGTCAGTTGCAGCTAAAAATTGGGCAATATCCTCTCGTATCACCATACATTTTTCTGCATTTTTCTTCGCTTGGGCATAACCCTGATCAGACAGGTAGTAAGGCATTCCTTCTTTTTCTTTCCAAAGATAAGATCCATAAAGCAGTTGAGATAGAAAATAATTATGATGAATTCGTTTATTGCAAACTTCTTGTTTAAATTTACTAGAAAAAAACTGACTGAATATCGTTTCTCCTGCTTGTTGAAACATCTGTGCTGGATAAAATTGAAGATGTGTAGTTTTACTAAGTAAAATACGAATTGCTACATTCCAAGCCTCACTTGTACAATATTGTTGATAAAATAGTCTTTGCTCCTCTATATCTGAACATCGGAATAATTGTTGCCAAATCTCCTCTGAGTAGAGATGTTTGCGAAGATGGGTACCAATATAGTGGTAAAACCGTTCTGTGGCTCCTGAATAATTGATCCCCTTTCTGACTTGTTCTATTTGTCTATCCCAATATTCCTTTGCACGATGGGATAACATAGGTTTCAAGTTCTTGTATGTTTGTTCTCGCTCACTCGTTTCTATCGTTTTTTCCCCGATAAATTGCAGGTAGTGCTCTCGGTCTAGGGTTTGTATTGCTGCTTTTTTTAGTTCAATCAAAGCAGTCTGGGCTGGATTGATATCTATCACGTATAGATGATCGATATCATCATGTAACAAAGAAAATGCTGTGCAACCACCAGAGCCTATCGTAGCTATTGTTTTAGGTTGATAGACACTGCATAAATCTCTTTCTATCCTGCTGTCTTCTCTTATCTGCGCAAAATATATCTCATTCATTTACCTGTCTCCTTTCAAAGCGAGAAAGCATTTTTCTTTTATAGTGAGACCAATGCTTAAGTTTATATAACCCAATAGATAATTCAAAAAATTGTTGCAATGAAGAAACTAATTTTCCTTGCCACTCTACTATTAAGATCTGACTATCTCCTTGGTCCAAAAATACCTCTCGCTCTTGTAGCCATTTCACAATTTGGCTATTTTGCTTTGAATTTTGGTACAAAGTGGTAGAGCTAGTGGTTTTGAAATGCATTAAGTCAAAGGAAGAAATATGACCACAATGGGCTACATAACAAGCAACTGCATCTACGATGCTATCTGGTATTGTTTTCTCGTAAACCTTTGGAAAAGAAGTATTCCAGAACAGAGTTTTAAATACAAGTATGACCTGTGGATTTTGTATTTCCGTGATCATAAAAAATGGCTTTCGTTTATATTTTGAAATAGTTGTAAAGTATATTTTGAGGAATAAGGGAAGAAACTGGTGTCCCTTTGAAAATAATGGCCCAAAATAAAGGTAATCTCTATCTTGATAATGAAAATTTTGTATCAACTGAAAAGCTTGTAACCCTTGGGAATCCTCAACCAACCAGATCGTATCATAGATGGGTAACCGTTGGATAAGGTACTCTTTCGAGATAGTACTTACTTGTTGGACCAAGCGAATCATTTGTTCTAATTCGTTCTCATTCAGTTTGGGAGTACTTATTTTTCGAAATATCAGGATGTTTCTCCCCTTTTCTTGAACAATCGATCAAATTAATCATAAGATAAGTGTTTCTATCAAATGAATGATAACAACAATGGATAATTGGCAATTGGAATTCGACATTTGCCAAAAGGACAACGAATTTGCGCTGCTCACATTTGGATATTTCACTCTATAAGTGTAATATTACACTTATTACTTTATTCCGTCAATACAAAATAGAATGATTTTATGATGTTGTTCAATTACAAGGTCCCAGTTGAGTTTGTACTCTAAATATTAATGAAATATCATTCTTTCCTAATTCTGGATCTCTATTGAAGGAAGCAACAGCAGAAAGAAAAAGAGGAATGGGAAAAAGAAGAAGTAAAGCGGTCAGAATTTGAAGATAAATTATAGATTCGTGAGCGAGAAAACCCACGGTTTCAATTGTGGGATGAAAGCGAGCGTCAGACGAGAGATGGCAGAGATAATCTCTCCTCTGACTAATTTTTTGAAATTCCCGATATATACAAACGCGAGTTCTGTATTGTCTGCAAAATCCGGTCTATAAAGAAGTTGGACAATACAGTGTAAGAGATTTACACTAAAGGTAACAAACTTACTATAAGGGGGGAGCATACTTATAAAACCTGCGAAGTATTCCATGATTCAAATACGGTTAATAAAAAGAAATGCTATAAAGAGATTTGGATGGAACCCAGTACCAAAACGTTTGAATTAGTGAAGCATGAATGAAAAGTGGTTTGTATGGAACAGGATTGGGTAGATTATGTAACGCTGATATCAATGACACATGACACATAATGCGAAAGTAACGTTGTAGTACTCACAGGTTGTAAGCTAGAAGTGATGTAGACCTCTACAACAAATCGGCAGCCTAAGTATCAACTTTGCAGATAAAGCTCGTGGTTGGAAGTTTGCATCTAAATAGAAAAGAGGCACAAAGATGAAGATAGGGATCGATATAGATGGAACCATTAAAGATACTCATAAAGCTGCTGTAGAAGTATATAACAAAGAATTTGGAAAACAAGTACATATTGATGATGTGCCTGACTTTTACTTGGACAAACCATTTGGTCTTACACCTCAGGAAGGTAGGAAGACGTGGCGTAGATTAGAAGAAAAAATATATACCCTTGGTCTTCCTCTTCCACATGCACCGGAAGTGTTAAATCAATTGGTTCGAGATGGACATGAAATTTATTTCATTACAGCAAGACCTGGTATGGAAAAAATACGAAGAGTAACAAAGTTGTGGTTGAAAAAGCATAGCTTCCCTTATAACGGAAATAACCTTTATATGAATTCGATTAATAAAGCAAAGGTAGCCAAGAAGATAGGGATTGATCTGTTTTTTGAAGATGCAGAGGAGCACTTAAATAAGTTGGTATCTGGAAATGTGCCAACTGTAATAGTAGATGCTTGCTACAATCGCGATTTGCATCCTGATTTGCTAAGGATTACGGATTGGCGAGAGGTATATGAGATCGTAGAAAAGCTACAGGAATTAAAGAAAAGTAGGATATATTAATAAGTTCTATCCTCTTGTTATGTATTTAAATATAATATTGTTAGAGCAAGGATTGATTAGGGATCTTAATGGGATTCATGATCAATCCTATTCTTTGTTTATCGAATATATGAAAAATAGGGTATAGTGATATGCTTCTAATTAACAAAAAAGGAGCATTCCATGCGATTCTCAGTCTACCTAGGGGCCACTAGATTTGAAATAACAAATTCCATCATGGACATAGTGAAATTGCATAATGACCAAGCTCAATTCAAACAGATTACCTTATCTTCTATGCTCTACAACATAGTGAGTTTCTGCTTACAAACAAACATGAAAGATTATGGAGAAATTATAAATGGAGATCGATATATTATGGGTGTATTAATGAGAATTGATTCGAGTTTAGTGGGAGGGATGTTCCTATTAGAGTGACAAGGAAGAAATAAATTTACAGTTTCTAAATATAACAAAAAGCTAACCTGAGATGGTTAGCTTTTTGTTATATTTTTTAGAGAAGCAGAGAGAAATTGTTCTGAATTTGTTTGCAACGAAGGGTCTATTACCTCTCCTTTTGCATTTATCTTTAAGCTTACTTCTGGGATACTCATGGTAGCCTCTGCTGGAATATGTGCATTGATCATTCCTAGTGTTAATAAAATAGATCTCATCGCTTCATCTCCGCCTGTTGGCAAGGGAGAAGCACTGATAACAGCTGTTGGTTTATCAATAAATTCGCCAGAGGAAACAATCCAATCTAAGGCATTCTTTAAAACTCCTGGTATGCCTTTTGCATATTCAGGTGTACTGATAATTACTACATCTGATTCCTTTATTTGAGATCGAAATGCTTCTACCTCCGCAAATGCCCCATCATCATCTATATCGGGGTTAAAATGTGGGAGTTTATCCAATTTATCCGTTAGAGAAAAAGTTGTATTTTCTGGAGCTATCTTACTCAGATGTACAAGAATTTTGGTGCTAAAGGAGCTTTTTCGTAAGCTTCCTGAGATAGCTAGGATGTTTATCATTGTAGTTTACCCTTTCTTTCCTTTAACCCAGTTTAAATGTTCCACTAATTTTCCTTCATATCCCATCGAACTAGGTCGGTATAATTGTTTGTTTTTATGTTCCAAAGGTAAGTATTGTTGTTCTACATAATGTTTATCATAATCATGTGGATATTTGTATAGATCTTGCTTATGGTTTTGCAGATGTGCTGGAACTTCTGCGCTATATTCTTTTTTTACGATCTCCATCGCTTCGTTTATCCCCATATAGGCAGAGTTACTTTTGGGGGCAGTTGCGAGATACAAAGCAGCTTCTGCTAGTGGAATGCGGGCCTCAGGCATACCTACATATTCGACTGCATGTGCTGCCGCAGATGCGACCATTAAAGCTCTTGGATCTGCAAGTCCAACATCTTCAGCAGCTTGAATCAAGATACGGCGTGCGATGAATTTTGGATCTTCTCCTGCTAAAAGCATTTTGGCTAGATAATATAAAGTTGCATCAGGATCTGAGCCGCGCATGCTTTTGATAAAAGCAGAGATAGTATCATAGTGACCATTGCCTATCTTATCATAACGAATGCGTTTTTGTTGAATGGATTCTTCTGCAACGGATAAGGTTACATGACGAATACCTTCTTTATTGGGTCTAGTTGTTGTAACTGCTAGTTCCAATGCGTTGAGTGCATGTCTTGTATCGCCGCCAGACATTTGGGCGAGATGATGAAGTGCTTCCTCATCCACTTTGTTCACAAATCTACCCAATCCTCGTTCCTTATCCTCTAAAGCCCTTTGTAGTATGCTGATCACATCTTCATTAGAAAGTGGCTGTAATTCAAAAACAAGGGAGCGAGATAATAAAGCAGTATTTACTTCGTAAGAAGGATTTTCTGTTGTTGCACCAATTAAAATCAGTCCGCCATCTTCTACGTCTGGTAAAAGGACATCTTGCTGAGCCTTGTTTAAACGATGGATTTCATCAATAAATAAGATGGTTTTTACTTCATTTAAAGTAAGCCGCTCCATGGCCTCTTTGGCTATCTGTTTAATATCATTTGCGCCTGTACCGACAGCATGAGCTTTGATGAAGGTACAGTGCGTACTATTTGCAATAATCTCAGCTAGTGTTGTTTTGCCAGTTCCAGGCGGACCATGTAAAATAAGCGAAGTGAGATGATCAGCTTCTATTGCTCTCCTTAATAAGGTGCCTTCGCCTATTATATGAAGTTGACCTGCAAATTCATCAAGTGTTTGTGGTCGCATACGAGAAGCTAATGGTCCTTGCTTCTGTTTTGCTTCATCTTGAAGATGTGAAAATAAGTTCATGTGGAATCGCCACCTTCTACAAACCAAAATTATCCAAGAAAATTCAAATTTCATTAATAAAAAATCAAGACAGCAAAGGTGATTTTTCGTATAGTAAGAATAACTATTCTTTTTTTAGGGAACATACACAAGCAAATATTGATTTATGACATGTTTTCGTTATTATAAAAATAAATGAGGTGTTAATTTGAAGATATCGACGAAGGGACGATATGGTTTAACGATTATGATGGACCTCGCGTCACGTTTTGGACAAGGTCCCATACCTTTAAAGCGTGTTGCAGAGAGACATGATCTATCGGAACATTATTTAGAGCAATTGATTGCTCCGTTGCGTAATGCTGGATTGGTACGTAGTATCCGAGGGGCGTACGGAGGTTACAAGTTAGCAAAAGCACCTGAAGAAATAACTGCAGGGGACATTATACGTGTTTTGGAAGGTCCTATAAGTCCTGTGGAATTTACGGATGAAGATAATCCAGCTAGACGTGATTTGTGGAAACGAATCCGAGATGCGATTGCAACTGAACTTGATTCTACCACACTCACCATGCTTATCCAATTCAACTCTGATGGGAATAATGAGAACTATATGTTTTATATCTGACACTCCTATACGGGATAAATCGAGCTTCTTTTTGTTTAATTGATTTTCTTATGTTCGAAAAAAGGAAGAACGCATGTTTTTGTCGAAATTAGAATGTTGGATAAGATGTTCCCCACAAAGATAGGGAAATACTTATATGGAACGTGATAGCAAATGTTGATATATTTGGATAATGCTGCTACAACACCACTTGATTCTGAAGTGAGAGCTGCGATGTTGCCTTACTTGGAGGGCGCATACGGCAATCCTTCCAGTATTCATGCTTTTGGTCGTCAAACAAGAGCAGCGGTGGATAATGCAAGAAGTCAAGTAGCTCGTGCCATTGGTGCAGATTCTAGCGAAATTGTGTTCACCAGTGGTGGTACGGAAGCAGATAATTTAGCACTTATAGGAAGTATGCATGCCCAAGAAGCTGGGAAAAACCACTTGATTACGACACAAGTAGAACACCATGCTGTATTAGATGCATGCAAATATCTGGAGCGATTTGGTTATGAAGTAACCTATTTACCTGTCGATCAATACGGAATGGTACAGATAGAAGAAGTAAGAGCGGCAATTCGCCCAGAAACTGCTCTTATTTCCATTTTGCATGGAAATAACGAGATTGGCACCATACAGCCTATTGAGGCGATAGGCAATATTGCAAGAGAACATCAAATTCTTTTTCATGTCGATGCAGTCCAATCATTTGGTTCGGAACCTATCGATGTGAGCAAATTACCTGTTGATCTCATGACATTATCAAGCCATAAAATATATGGGCCTAAAGGTGCAGGTGCTCTTTATATTCGAAGTGGAGTCAAGGTACTTCCCCGTGCTTTAGGTGGTGCTCAAGAAAGGCGAAAACGGGCAGGAACGGAAAACATACTTGGAATAGTAGGATTTGGTAAAGCTAGTGAATTAGTTGAAAAATATCATAGTGCTAGACGGGATCATCTTATCCATCTTAGACAATCGTTTATAGCTGATTTATTTGCTCGATCATTGCACATTGTAGTCAATGGACACGAGGATATGCATTTGCCCCACATTGCAAATATAAGTTTTCTTGGAATGGATACTGAAACACTTTTAATTCAATTAGATATGGAAGGAATTGCAGCTGCTAGTGGTTCTGCGTGTACTTCTGGTACATTATCGGTTTCTCATGTACTAAAAGCAATGCAACTGCCTGCAGAAGTTACCAATGCTGCAATCCGATTTAGTTTTGGCAAAGACAACACGATACAAGAATTGAAGGCAGCTACTGCAAAGATTGAAAAAGTAGTTCGCCGTCTTTACAGATAAGGAGCTGGAAAAGTGGAAGATTGGGAACAAGAGGTAGACAGTATTAATTGGAAAACGATGCTAGCAGAAATTGATCAAGCATTGTTGGATAATTTAGCTGCCGAAATAGGCTTTCGCTCCTATGAAAACTTGGAGAATGCTTCTGGCCTTGTTGCGGAGGATTATCATATCTGTCATCTTTCTGATAACCGATGGGCTTTTTGGAATCCACATACATATACAAGAGAAGACCCATTATTTTTTGATGAAAAGGATACAGTTATTGATCATATTGCATCTATGTTTGGTTTAGAAAAAGAAAAAGTGGAACAATTGAGATTGGGATTGGAACAAGTACATCAAGCCAATCATTGCCAATACTGCAATTATGAATTTCACCCTGATTCAGGGAATACAGAATGGGATACAAATAAATATTGTTCAGCAGAGTGCGCAATGGAATCTGTTTTACATGAAATGAAAGAAGACTTTGTAGAATGAGTAGTTTTGTCAAAGGGATGATTTTGCAGGAAGTGTTTTTTAGCGATGATACGGGATATGGAGTATACCGACTCGAAGTTCAAGAAGCATCTGATAAATCTATATCAGATGAAGTGACTATCGTCGGACATTTTTTGCGTCCTGTGGCAGGAGAAACGTATGCTTGCGAAGGAGAATGGAGAGAACATCCTCGATTTGGAGCTCAGTATGTTGTTTCTAAAATTAATAAAGAGCTTCCAAAAACAGAGCAAGCGATTATTAAATATTTATCCAGCGGTTTATTTCATGGAATCGGAAAAAAAACCGCAGAAAAAATAGTGGCTGGGCTGGGGGGAGACGCATTGCATATCATCGCGTCTAACCCTTCGGCTTTAGCCGAGATTCCTGGTGTGAGCCATACACAAGCAAATACGATAGCAGAAAGTTTAGGGGAGCATCAAGCTTTAGAAGAAGCGATGGTCCTCTTATATGAATATGGATTAGGTGCTGCTCTAGCTTTGCGAGTTATTCAAAGATTCAAGCAAGAAACAGTTAAGGTCATTAAAGAAAATCCTTATTTACTGATCGATGAAATAGAAGGAATTGGATTTTTTAAAGCGGATGAAATTGCAAAAGCACAAGGATTTTCACCGCATGCTCCCGAAAGATATGAAGCAGCAATTTTATATTCGCTGCAAGAAGCTTCAAATGAAGGCCATGTTTATTTGGCACGGAACGAATTACATACTAGTTCGAAAGAACTACTCACTGAATTGGATGAAAGCATCTTCGAGGATGCTTTGGGCAATTTACTTAAAAAAAAGAAAGTCATGATGGAAGAAGATCGGGTTTACTTGGTTACCTTATTTTATGCTGAATTTAACATGGCTTTGAAGTGTAAAGTAATGTTACATGAAACCGTAGAAAAAACATTTCCAGCACCAGAGTTATTTCAGGCTATTGGAGAATTAGAAGAAGAATTTGAAGTGCATTATGCTGATAGCCAACGAGAAGCAATGATAAAAGCATTGACTTCCCCATTGATGATCCTGACTGGTGGACCTGGGACAGGTAAAACAACGGTTATCCGTGGGTTGTGCCATTTATTTGCTAGACTGCATGAACTTAATCTGGATGGTGATGGAAAGAACGGTGAACTCCCTATTCGACTAGTTGCTCCTACAGGGAGAGCTGCTAAACGCATGACAGAAACAACAGGAATACCAGCAATGACGATTCATCGACTTCTTGGATATCGTGGCGGTTTTTTTGAACATGATGCAGATAACCCTATAACAGGATCACTTTTAGTAGTCGATGAAACATCGATGTTAGATATATGGTTAGCAAATCAACTTTTTCGAGCTATTCCACCTACTATGCAAGTGGTATTGGTAGGAGACGCTGACCAACTTCCCTCTGTTGGACCGGGTTTAGTATTAGAGCATCTTCTTGAAGTTCCACAAATACCAAGGGTACAATTAACGGATATTTTTCGACAAGCAGAGGATTCATCTATTATTCAACTTGCCCATGCTATTCGAAAAGGAGAGCTGCCAGATGATTTGCTGACTCCTTTAGCTGATCGCCGCTTTTTTTCTTGCCAAGCAGAACAATCCATGTCTGTAATCGAACAAACATATGAAAATGCCATCAAGAAGGGCTATACATTATTTGATATACAAGTACTTGCGCCTATGTATAAGGGACAAGTAGGCGTAAATCGAATCAATGAAAAGATACAACAAATTATCAACCCAAAGCGTGTGGGAGTCAAAGAAGTTGCTTGGGGAGATACGATTTTCCGTTTTGGTGATAAAGTATTACAGCTCTCCAATCATCAAGATCATCCAGTATATAACGGCGATATGGGTTTAATTTCAGCTATGGATGAATCGGCCAAACAAGATGATCCCGTTTTATGGGTACAGTTTGATCGGCAAGAAGTCCCTTACAAACGCAATCAACTCGGGCAATTATCACTTGGCTATGCATGTTCTGTACATAAAGCACAAGGATCAGAATTTCCGATTGTTATCTTTCCTTTTTTACCCTCTTATCATCGAATGCTCGAACGAAATTTGATCTACACTGGTATCACCCGAAGCAAATCGTATCTCATATTGTGTGGGGAAGTGGAATCCATGCGAAAAGGAGTAAAAGCAACAGGAGAAGCCCGAAATACAGTTTTAAAAGACCTGATTCTTGATGAATGGTAAGACTTCCTTTGTATCATTATTATTGACAGAGATACACTAAGGAATAGCGGGAGGAGGATGAAACCTTGCGCAAATCCCAGGATGTGATTGGACTTACTGTCACAGCTCAAGAGTCTGGTAAACAGTTGGGTGCGGTTGTTGATCTTCTTTTTAATAATGAACAGCAGTTTGTTGGTTGTATGTTAGAACATTGTGGTTGGTGGAGGCATCGACGTTTTCTTCCTATAGATGAAATTGCACATGCTGGTAAAGATGCTGTGATTGTTCCTCAAACATCATCACTTGTGCCTTTCACTAAAAAAGAGGAAGCGTATACATCCCTTTTAAATGGAGAAAAAAGATTAAAAGGGCGTTCCATATTACTTACCAATGGGACCTTTCTCGGATTGGTAGAAAATGTCTATTTCTCCATCGATATGGGAACATTGATAGGGTATGAGTTATCCAATGGACTTCTCAATGATTTAAGAGATGGTCGTAAACTATTCCAAGTTGAACATCCAGTGGACTGGGATAAAGATACTTTTATGGTACCAGAGACTGGATATGTGTTAAAGGAAACACATTAAGAAGGGAAATATCCATGTTACTTCGCTGTCCCAATTGCCATTCTCATGACCTGGGAAAGGTTGGCACTAACCAATTGTACTGCTGGCATTGTTATATAGAGATGACAATCGATGGTAGTGATATTCAAAATATCTACCAAGTAGAAGAAGATGGAAGCTTGACCTCTTTAAATGATTTATTTTTAGATGAACCAAGCAACCCGCAAGAATACACAGCCTTATAAGGAGGAATAAGCATGAAAAGTATATATCTACTAACATTTATTGGTGCGATTGTTACAGGCATAGCTTATTTTCGTATGGATGCCCAATCAATGAGAAAATTAAGACGTAATTTTTTCGTTGGTAGTACTTTTTCACGCTTATTAGCGAAACAATTTCTACGTAAAGTCGGTTTTGCAAGATAAACTTGAAACACCCCTTGCCTACATGGTAAGGGGTGTTTTTTTGAAAAATCTTTTATTCTTTTTCCGTTATTTGATTTGTTGCCAACCGAGAATGTAACAAAAATCCGTTTTTTTTCTCATGTTAGTAGAATTTGCCAAATTTTTATGCTAGTATGTACACTGTTAGCATAAGAAATTTTACGAAACTAGCTACTCTAAATATAAAATATGGAGGAAGTATTGTGGCCTTATTAAATGAAATTCTAGATCATAATAAAAAATTTATCGAGAACAAAGAATATGAAAAATACACTACCGATAAATTTCCAAATAAACGTCTTGTCATTCTTTCTTGCATGGATACGCGTTTAGTAGAATTACTCCCAAAGGCGATGGATGTAGGAAATGGTGATGTGAAGATTATTAAAACTGCTGGTGCGATAGTATCCCATCCATTTGGAAGTATCATGCGAAGTATATTGGTTGCTGTCTATGAGCTTGGGGCCGATGAGGTATGCATTGTAGGTCATTATGATTGTGGGATGGCGAGTTTAAAAGCGGAAAATACGATTCAAAAAATGAAAGAACGTGGTGTAAGTGAAGAGAAGTTAGACCTGCTTCACTATTCTGGCGTTGATTTAGAAAAGTTTTTACATGGTTTTGATTGTGTAGAAGACAGCGTAAAACATAGTGTTGCAATGGTGCAAAATCATCCGTTAATGCCGAAAGATGTTCAAGTTCATGGATTGGTGATTGATCCAAAATCAGGGCGATTAGATGTGATTGTCAATGGGTATGAGTTAGTAAAGAGTGACTCATAAAAATATATTATATTGTGTAGGCTAAATTGCGAATTCAAAGCAACCCTATTCATGCAGGGTTGTTTTTTGTGTACAAATAAAAGTAAATACGATTATCGTAGAGGTGAAAACAATACCCAATTTAATAAGGAAATATGATGGTTTTTTGATTGTTCAGATGATAGAATGACATTGAGTTTCAGAAGTGATCGGGCTCACCATAAAACACATACAAGATAGGGAATCAAACTTGATTTACCTATCTCAGAGGCTTGATGTCTCAAAAACTGATCCAAACTGAAATTCAATCGACAACGACAAACAGCAACAGGAATGGATTCATAGTGTTTACTGCAGAATCAATCATTCGCAATAAGCGTGACGGACATGAGCTGAGCAAGGAGGAAATCGACTTTCTCATCAGTGGCTACAGTCAGGGGAACATTCCTGACTACCAGATGTCTGCATGGCTGATGGCGGTTTACTACAAGGGCATGAACCCGAGGGAAACGGCTCATCTGACCATGGCAATGGTCAGGTCTGGAGAGCAGCTGGATCTGTCCTCGATCCCAGGAATCAAGGTAGACAAGCACAGTACAGGTGGAGTTGGAGACAAAATCACGCTTGCACTTGCTGCGCTTGTAGCTGCTGCGGGTGTCAAGGTTGCCAAGATGTCTGGTCGTGGACTGGGTCATACTGGTGGAACGATCGATAAGCTGGACGCACTTGGTCTTTCCACAGATCTGAGCCCAGAGAGGTTCATCGAATTGGTGAACCGTACAGGCATTGCAGTTATGGGTCAGACAGCTGATCTGGCTCCGGCTGACAAGAAACTGTACGCACTTCGCGATGTGACCGGCACAGTGGAATCCATCCCGCTGATCGCCAGTTCGATCATGTCCAAGAAGATCTTTGCTGGTGCCGATAAGATCGTACTTGACGTCAAGACCGGTTCTGGCGCGTTCATGAAGACGGAGAAGGACGCAGTCGAACTTGCCGAAGCGATGGTTGCGATCGGCAAGGAAGTCGGTCGCGAGGTAGTCGCGATCATCACCAGCATGGAGCAGCCCCTCGGCTATGCTGTAGGTAATGCCAATGAGGTGATGGAGGCAATCGAAACTCTTCGAAAGAATGGTCCTGCTGATCTCACGGAGCTCTGCCTCACGTTGGGGTCCCACATGGTCGTGCTTGCCGGAAAGGCAAACACAGAAGCGGAAGCACGAGCCATTCTGGAACGTTGTATCGAAGATGGTTCCGCACTCGGGAAGCTGAAGGAGTTCATCACAAATCAGCACGGAATTTCAGATGCCATTCTGGATCTGACGCTGCTTCCTCAGGCAGCACAGGTGGTTCCTGTGTTTGCTGGAAAGTCCGGTTATGTCCAGGCAATCGATGCCGAAGCAGTCGGACATTGTGCCATGCTGCTCGGCGCAGGTCGGGAAACGAAGGAAGACGAGATCGATCATGCAGTAGGAATTACCCTGACGAAGAAGATCGGGGATCAGGTTGCAGCAGATGCTCCGATTGCAACGCTTTATGTCAATAACACAGAGAAGGTAGAGGACGTAAAGCGGATGCTTACCGATGCATACACTATTGGCGAAGAGCGAATCGCCCCGCCGGAGCTGATCCGGCGAGTGGTATAATTCAATAGAGGATTGAGTCTAGCTACTAACTAGGCTTAAGACGGGTCTTCCAATTCACAATGGGAGACCCGTCTGAGTTTATATTAGAAAAGGAGATAAAAAATTGAAGATACATATCCCGCATTTTGTTTTCGCACATACAAGTGATGCTAAAGAAAAAGATAACGATTGCAAATTTGGAGGATTACCAGAAGGATTACCTGCTGAAAAGTGGCCTGTCTGCAAAGAGTGTGAAGTACCAATGTCATTTCTTTTTCAAATGAAACATCATCCAGAACGGCTTCCATTAGGAAAAGAAGGCCGGGTTTTATATGTGTTTCAATGTGAGAACGGGGGAGAATGCAGTACATGGGAAGCAGATAGCGGGTGTAACAAAGTATTGATTTTAGAACCGGAAGAATGGGATAAGACACCTATGGAAGGAGTTCCACACGATGATACCATGATGCTCCCAGATATTGCAGTCAGCAAATGGGAGACAAAGGAAATGACAAATCAAGAAGATGATTCGGTTTGGACGCATTTTGGTGGGGAGCCGATCTGGATTCAATCGCCAGAATCTTTGGGTGATAACTATGTTTTCACGGCGCAATTGGATTTTTCATTGGTAGTAAAAGCTGCCGATCTTGCTGAACTTCCTATTGGAGAATCATCAGAATATGATGGAAAAAAATCTTATCAATTAAAAGTAGGAGAAGATGATTTTGTTTGGATTTCCGAAGCTGGTGGGAACCAATACCATTGTCCTTTCGCTAACTTTGGAGATAGTGGATCAGGATATGTCTTTGTGAATGCAAGTATCAAAAATCCAACAAGTAAATTTTTGTGGCAGTGTTATTAAAAAGAGAAAAGGATGGTTTCACAAATGAATATTTCTGATTTGATTTTCAATCTTTGGGGATTTCATTTGTGAAAACTCATCATTTACTAGCAAGCAAAACTAAAATCAACCCAGAGAATATACATTCTATTTAACATTGACTTAAAGTTCTATTGATAATATAATTTTCAATGAAATTTGACTTTTCTGGGGGTTTAACAGTGGTAAAAGAAAATGAGATGGAAAATTCCACGACCAAGAAGACTGGGACGATCTTTGAGGCGGTCGGAGGGATGGACGGACTGCAAAGACTGAGCAACACATTTTATGAAAATGTTCTAGCGGACCCCTTGCTTGCTCCGGTATTCGCAAACTTTAGTCGAACTCATGTTCGGCATGTCGCGGTTTGGCTTGCAGAGGTCTTTGAGGGGCCAGAGGAATTTACGGAAGAACTTGGTGGACACCAAGCACTGTTAAAGTCACACCTTGGGTTGAAAATTACAGAAGAGCAGCGTACTCGGTGGTTGGAATTGATGGATGATGCTGTCAAAAAGGAACTTCCAGAAGATGAGCAACTTCGTCGTGCAATCATGAAGTATTTTGATTGGGGAACACGGATCGCTCGTAATGTATCAGCTAAACCAGTCGATCATGAATTTGGTGAACCTGAACCTACTCCGCGCTGGGGATTAGATGGATTAAAGTAATCGCTCTTTTTGGGTAAACCAGAATCACAACGAATAATATGGATAAGAAAAAATTCCTCTTCAATAAATACCAAATATTATGATTTCATTTGGTTGATTTTGATTAATAAAAAGAAGACTATACAGTCTTCTTTTTATTTTTATCGTTTGGGAACATAAAATTGCCAGAGCAAGGTAAGGTGATGTAAGTTAAACGAAAGCTGTCCCCATTCGTTTCTAAATTAGATCGATTTTAGGACATAATATCCTTTGGTTTTTCGTATCCTAACACAAATGAGGTGAGCGGATATGGAGAAACTATTGCAGTCCCGTTTTTTTCAACTATCGGTTTTTCTTTTTGTCATCTTAGGTAGTATATATCTTTTAATTCAATTAGGTTCTTTGTTTCACCATATCGGATATTTTTTAAGGGCTGTTTGTGTGCCGTTTTTTCTTGCTGTTTTCATTGCTTATTTATTAAATCCGGTTGTAAACTTACTGGCACGTCGTAAGGTTCCTCGTTTTATGGCAATTTTACTCATTTATGCTGTATTTCTTGTTTCTGTAACGGTGTTATTTATGAATCTATTTCCGATTTTGCAAGAGCAAGTATCCCAATTAGTGACCCATATTCCTGAATGGAATCAACGATTTAATGAGTTTTGGCATACGTATCATGACCATAGTGAAGATGTATTGCCTCATAATATGCATATCAAATTAGAGCAAATGGTAGCTGGTGTAGAACAGAAAGTGAGTAATTGGATTACTGGTCTGATGGGGAGTTTGGGGAGTTTGCTAAATCAAATATTTTTATTGCTCATTATCCCATTTCTTTCCTTTTATATGTTGAAAGATATCGATCGCATAGAGAAATTTTTTCTAACGATGCTTCCGAAACAGCGACGTGGTGAAATCGCTCGTCTTTTTCGAAGTATTGATCTTGTTCTAGGAAATTATATTCGAGGTCAATTTATTGTTTGCATTATTATTGGTATTTTAGCTTTTATTGGATACAAAATCATAGGGCTACCCTATGCATTTTTGTTTGCATTTTTTGTAGCCCTGTTCAATGTTATTCCTTATGTCGGTCCTTTTTTTGGAGCTATTCCAGCTATTCTATTAGCTTGTACCGTTTCCTTTAAATTGGTGCTTGGAACCATCGTGGTAAATATGGTTGTTCAAATTTTAGAAGGCAATGTTATCTCTCCTCAAATTGTAGGCAGGTCTTTACACCTTCATCCTTTAGCGATCATTTTTGCTTTGCTTGTTGGAGAAGAGATTGGCGGTGTGTGGGGTTTGCTACTAGCAGTTCCAACGTTAGCAGTAGGAAAAGTAATATTTGAGTTTCTCGTCTCATCGTATCTCCGTCATAAGCCAAATTGATCCGTAGCTACAATACGGTCGATTACAGGGAGACGTAAGATTGTTTTGCATTTTTCAGGAGGTACTTTTCGCGGGTCCGACAAATAAATTTCATGGTGTAATCCATTTTGAACAAGATCGTTTGCTTCCATGAAATCATGCATAATTGCCAATGTTTGCGGCTCTGTGGTGTAAGGTCCTATATGCAGCATTTGCAAGCATGTTCCTTCTTCGATGGATTCCATTTTTACACAAGAAATATGGTCTGATTTTTTTTTAGCAATCAATAGTCCACGAGCATTTTCTACGTGTTCATTCGTTACAAAGTCAGGCATCCTGATCATTAATTTCCAATACCATTCTTCTCTAGGGACTTCCAAAGCTGGTAGGGATGAAAGTACCCACCATATTCCCTCTAGTTTCGGCACAGTAAAATCAGAACCTAAATCTTTATTTATTTTTTTGACACCATACGCGAGTTGGTAAAGGGACGTCGTAGCATTTATAAAAATTACACCAGCAGGTTCTCCTTTTCCTTCGATTGTCAGGTAACGAATAGGAGAAAGCTCAATTAATCGTGGTGCGGAAGTAGCTGTATAATAGTTTGGATACTCCTTCACAAAATTTAGTTTTTCCAACATAAATCACTCCTTTTCCTCATAATAAAAAACATCCCCTGACAAAGAATGTCAGGGGATGTTTTTGTTTTTGTCTCATCGTTTCTTTTTTAGATGTGATCATTCATTTTTTTCATTAAACTATATGACGGATTTTTATTAGAGGATCACTGAAAAATAAGGGATAATAAATTTAAACATTACCATTTGCGTGAATATTGTATTATTAATTTGTAAGGTTTTTTGTAGGTGATAAAAAGATTGTAGGTACTTAGTATTTAAGAGTAACTGTATAACAAAGGGGCTATGTAAATGAGAACACTTCAAGATTATTTCAAGGAAAGCAAAGAAAGAGATATAATCGTTATCGCACAGTGTATAGAAGGTCATATTAATGAAAATTGGAAGACTGTTTTTGAAGAGAATCGAGATCAATTAATAGATGCATACGAAAAAGCTGGTGATATGGCTTATGGCTCGTATTTAAATTTGTTGTTTCTTGGGATTAATAAGCTATTAAAAGAGGATGGCTTACGAACAGATACGAGGCTCCCTGGAAATTTGGATATTTCGAGAGAGTGGGGAAACACAGATGATTCTACCGATCAAGAACGTTGGATGTGGAGTACCATTACCAACATGGAAAATGGTGAATCAATCGGTACAATAGTTACCAAAGTCTATCATGACCACACCCAGTTGCGGCTACCTCGTCCACCTCAAGTGATTGCCTTAAAGGAATCCAGTAAAGAAAATGTAGTTCAAGCACTTTCAGAGCTTTCTTCTGACTTTAAGCAAGCCCTCGAATTCCATGTTGAATTAGCTGAGTATATGAAAAATAATGGATAAATGTAAAGATATTTGATAAAAGAAGGATAATCTCTTTAGAAACTTAGTTTCTGATAAACAAAACCTGTATCTTAGAGTGACTAGTCTTTGATACAGGTTTTGTTTACCTATTATTCTTTAAACCAGTCTTCATCAAAATCAAGGTTTAATGCATTTCCAAAATATATTCCAAATCGAATAAATCCTCGTCCTCTAGCTGTTATTACATTTCCATCTTTCACAACTAATTCATCTGAATAATTTTCTCTTTCAAAGACCCCTGATTCCTCCCTATTTTCTGGAGTCATTCCAACTGTATATTTTTTTTCCTTTAAATACCCCGCTTTGGCTAATAAGTAAGGGGAACTTGATATACTGGCAATTATTGTTTCATCTGTTACAACATCTCTAATGAAATTGATGTATTTTTCATGATTTTCTAATGCTAGAATATCCATACATCCTGTTAATAATAGACTGTCAAGTTCATCAAAATTAACTTCATCGACCGTTTTATCAGGTACTACGGACAAACCCGACTCACCTATTATAGGTTGATTATTTAAACCGATTGTAACGATTGTTTTTTTTCCTTGCATCAATATAGATAATGCAACACTTAATTCGTATTCACTGAATTGTGGATATAACAATACTGCTGTTTTTTTCTTCATATTCATACAATCCTTTATCATCTACTTTTTAACTAAACTACTTACTCTTCTAACACTCTTCTCCTTATATCATGTCTTCTTTACCAATTCCAATTGAAAATATAAAATATATAACGACAATGAGTGAAACTTTAATGTTTTTTGATTCGGGTCAGTTGGAGGTATAAAATGAGTTTATTCTCAAAGAAAAACGCAACATTAGAAGATTTGCCGAGAATCGTAGAGATATACAATAGTACGATAGCTGGACGAATGGTGACTGCTGATCTCATTCCTGTAACAGTGGAAAGTAGAGTAGATTGGTTTCATCAACACCATGATACAAGACCTTTATGGAGCTTTTTTAACGAAAAAGGGGAAATGGTAGGCTGGCTTAGTTTTGAAGATTTTCATGTACGTGCTGCTTATCGTAAAACGGTCGAGTTAAGTATTTATATTGATGAGAAGTATCGCGGTCAAGGATTAGGAAGTACCCTGCTGATGGAAGCCATACAAGCAGGGTCTACATTAAACATAGAGAACTTCGTTGGTCTTATTTTTAGTCATAATATTCCAAGTGTTAATCTTTTTACACGTTTTGGATTTGACCAATGGGGACATTTACCTCAAGTAGCGGAATTGGATGGAGTAAAACGTGATCTCTTTATTATGGGTAAACATATTGGGAAGTAGTGTTTGAAAAATGATTGGACTTGCAAAGAGAAAATATACTTAGATATATCATCTAAGTATATTTTCAGGTTAAACAATTTTATTCACATAAGGTATTTTTACGATAATCGTAGCAATCAAAAAGCAAGTGATCGTACCCGCAAATCCTACAATCGTAAATTTTAACAGAGGTTGTAAATCTATACTCTTAAGTAGCATGGCATATCCTACTAATACAACAGGATGAATGATGTATACTGCAAAAGCACTTCTGGATAGAGTTTTCCAAATAGCCCCAGTCTGATTGGCGTATTTTCGAAACACCGCAAGTAATCCCAGACAAATACCAAAGGCTACTAAGGGTTCCCATATTGCGTAAGTAAAAGCTTTAAAGTTAAAACCTCCATTTATATTACCTTGGAAGAAGATCAAACTCAATGGAAATAGTGGAGTGACAATAGATAAACACCAAATCCATTGTTTTGTCGTTTTTCTGGGGATCGTATATAGCCAGCTTTTTCTTCCTGCCACAATGCCTATGTAAAAGAGGAATAAGTAAGATGGTAGATAGGCAATTTGAAATCCCCAAATCCAAAAACCGATTGGAAAAACAAGACGAACAAGAAAGGTGCCGATCCCCAAAAGCAAGGCAGTGAACAAAAGCTTTCTAGAAGAAGGAAAAGGTTGCTCTGCCTTGAAGCCGGATTTTTTCAATAGTACTCGATATAACACATAAATCAGAGTGAAGATCAATAAAACTTCTGCAAACCAAAGAGGTCCTGTTTCTATGTTTTGAAGAGTTAATATTTTGGTTTTGTAAAACAACCAAAAATGTAGTTTTTCTGGTGATGCGATATACTGAGTGACGGGACTAAGAACAAATAGGTAGACTAAAAAGGGGATTCCTAACCGAAGCAGCCTATCTTTAACAAACAGTCGAGGTGCCTTTCGATCAAAAGCAGAAGGGGTAAAACAACCAGATAAGAAGAAAAAGAACCCCATGAAAAAAGCTTGATTTATTGCAATAAAAAAGCTGAGTAAACTTGACGCTACGGTATGTCCTTGTTCCATATCAGATACATACCAAGCTCCTTCAAGAGGTGTATAGGGTAGGGCTGCATGATGGAAAAGAACCAAGATAGTAAGAAATACACGGATATGATCCAAATAATAAATACGGTCCTTCATGATGTCACGTCCTTTAACATGTAGTACATAATACAAATTGATAATATTTTTTTATCACATATGTGATAAAAAAATCAAGTAAAAATCGATATAAAAACAGGGTGTTGGAAAAGAAAAAGCTTAGTCCTGTTTACATATCGATAACAAATGTATTTGAAGCGTCTTTCTGATAATGTTTTTGGTTTTGGTTCTAGGATCAAGATTCCAGTGAGTAGACAAACCAGTCACTAATGCGTGTAATCGCTCTATTTCAATTTCTAAGTCTAGAGATTCATCTAAAAAGTTACCCTGTTTCAATATATCTATGTATGTCGCTTGCATATGCTGCATGTATTGAAAAATACCAATCGATATATCTGAAAGGCCTGGATTTTTGTTCGTGTATGTGATTATCGAATACCATACAGCCATGTTTCTTTGACCTGTTTCTTCCATAGGCAAAATTTGGGCTACCATTTGATCCACTACTTCATTGCGTGATAACGATAAGTCTATATGAGATAAAATATGGTGATGTACATTTTCACCAGCCATACGAATGCAATATCGCAGAAGTTCATTTTGAGTAGAGAAATAGTACCGTATAGAGCCAGTCGAAAGGTTCATCACGTCCGCGATTTTCCTCACAGAAACCTCTTCTATTCCTTTGGTTTCGATGATTCCCCATGTTGCTTGCATGATCTCTTTTTTGCGAGTTTCATGATTTACGATCTTAGGCATTCCATCTTCTAGCTCCCTTTCAAGTAATTATCTTCCTCTTATTGTAGGCTTATAGGAATAGCAATTCAAGGAACCATGATGATACTTCCGTGAGTTTTACTAGAAGACAATATTCATATAGCTGTTTATATTCAAATTTAATTTAGATTAAAAAACGAAACATTTGTTGGGTTTTAAATTTTATAGGAATAAGGGACAGGGGTGAGGAGGATTACGATTTCTTTGCAGTCTATAGTAGCACCCTGTCACTAGTCAGTAACTTTTTAGTATTCAAATGAACTTGAGTTTTGTTGGGTGAATCGATACTTTTCCATTTTTTTGTAGTATTCGTTCATCGTTCTAATAAATACTTGATCATAGAAAAATTGCACCTTCATTTGTCAGGTGTGTCTAACAATGAAAAGTGCAGTTCATTCTCATCTAATTCATATTCGTCAGTTGTCTGGGTGGCAAGGTGCACTGTCGTACGGAGTGCATTAGGCTTTTTACCGTTTTTGGAAAACCACTGGCAACTCCTTGATAGAGTACATAAGAGCAGTTGGGTTCATCGTTATTGGTCTATCAAACTTGAGTTGAAATTGTTTGAACCGTTCAAGCAAAATTCTAAGTACAATGTTTGCTTCTAAACGGGCCAGAGGCGATCCCAAACAATAATGAATTCCATGTCCAAAGCTCGTATGTCTCAAATTGGTTCGATGAAGATCAAACTGATCAGCATTTTCAAACTTGGATTCATCACGGTTAGCAGATCCGATCCAAGCATTGAGTAAGTCACCTTTTTTAATCAATTGCCCCCCTAGTTGAGTATCTTTAGCAGCAATACGGGTCATATATTGAACTGGGGACCGGAATCGCAATGCTTCCTCGATTGCTTTTCCAATATCTTTTGGATGTTGGGAAAGATGTTCTTGCACTTCGGGATTTTCGGTTAAGGTAAGCAGGGAATTATTAATCAGATTGGTAGTGGTTTCATTTCCAGCTACTAATAAGAGAATACAAAAAGCTATTAACTCTTTGATTGACAATTTTTCGCCATCTACTTCTGCTTGTACAAGATGAGAGATCAGATCATTCGTTGGATTCTTCTGACGTTTTGTAATCATTTCTGTAAAATATTGCCCCATCTCTTGCTGAGCTAGGAAATAACCTTCGATTCCGCCTTCTACTTCCGACGGTTGTTTGATAAGGATGATAGACCAATATTTAAATTTTTCTCGATCTTCATAGGGGACTCCTAACATTTTTGCAATAACTTGGATGGGTACAGGAGTTGCTAAATCTCTTACGATATCCATCTCACCTTGTTCGGCGACTTTATCTAGTAGTTCATTGGTGATCTCTTCAATCCAAGGTTTCATATCTTCAATTGCTTTTGGCGTAAAAGCTTTGGACACTAATGAACGAAGCTTCGTATGATAAGGGGGATCATTCGTTGTTAATGCTTTTGTTAACGGACTTTCTTCCACTTTAGGAAGATACTCAGCGGAAAAGTTTTCATAATCTCCTAATACTCTTTGTACATCATCATAGCGAAAAACATGCCATGTTCCTTTTGAACCAAAAAAGTGTTCATAATCTGTATCGTAAACGACGGGGCTTTCAGCAGTCATTTTTTTAAACCATGGAAAGGGATTAGCAATGGAATGTTTCAAACTAGTTCCTCCAAATTTCAAAATTTTCATCTATATTCCATTATAAATTAATATTCAAAAAAAATGAAATAAAAAATTATTAATTAGAAATAACAATAATAGAAAACGGCATTTGTATTATAATTAATAAAAATAATCTTTCTATTTATGCTAAAATTTGATAAATTAAAAACATGAATCGGATGAAACATACTCTTAAACTAGCTAGCTTTTCATGAAAAATTCAAAACATATAACAAAAAAAATATAACTATCATTTTCCGAAAAATATATTCATTCATCTGTATTTATTATAAATAGCGTACACAAAGACTTACATCTTTGATGAACAAAAGAGGTGAACTTGAAGATATGATTAAAACACTTACCATTTTCAAAAATATCGAGGATCTGAATGCTCTACTGAAATTTTACACTGAGGAAGTTTATCCTGCGATTCATAAAATACCTGGGATTATTTGTACAGATTTGACTAGTATCTCTCATATTAGTCCTGATATTTCAAAAGAACTAAATGGAATTGAACTTATAATGGAAACACATTTCGAATCCGAAGAAGCAATGCAAAGGCTTGTTTTTTCTGATTTAGGTAATGGAATTATGATGAAGACAACACAAGTTACGCCTTGTGAGGTGTCGGTATTAATGGGGAAAGAAAAAAGGTTTTCTGGTGAAATGACAGATAGCTTACGCCAGACGATTGCACGGATTGGCCATGAAGTGGATGATTTAGCAGAATAGATTTTCCGAAAAATACATATTCTCATAGTAAGAGCAGACTCATGCAACATAGAATCTGCTTTTATTATTCTAATTTTCTATTTAGTAAACACTAATTAGATAATTTCGAATAGATTTTAGACACTTCTAGAAGGTTATTTTAAACCAGTCCTAGTTGTTGGGAGTTCCGTATTTCTGTTCCAGTTGAGCCCTGTCCTCCTGACTGGTGTTCCGCCGGTTTTACCAGTAGGGTTGAATGCCACTTGTCCTATAAAAACTATCTAACCAAAAACTATAGTTTTTTTGTACTTTTTGTGTATAATAGTAACGATAATTCTATATTGCAATCATTCGTAGAACCAAGCTTCATATTTGACTGTAAGAGAGGAAAGCCCTAGGCTGAAAGGTTTTCTCAGTGATGGTATGAAGGTAGCCAGTTCTATAGGTAGCAGCTAATCACTGCCGGCATTGCCGTTATCGATACAGGAAGAGACTACAATCGTAGTAATTAGGGTGGTACCACGGGCTTGCTCGTCCCTTTTGAGGGGATGAGTAGGCTCTTTTTTGTATCGGATTCAAAAACGGTTTTCCATTTGAGAAAGGGTGTAAAAGATGAAAGCAAATGAAATACGTCGTAAGTTTTTGGATTTCTTTGTGGAAAAGGGTCACCAGATTGAACCAAGTGCATCACTTGTTCCGGTAGATGATCCTAGTCTTTTGTGGATCAACTCGGGAGTAGCAACGTTAAAGAAATATTTTGATGGTCGCTTGGTTCCAGAAAATCCAAGGATCGTAAATGCACAGAAATCGATTCGAACCAACGATATTGAAAACGTAGGGTACACTGCAAGACACCATACATTTTTCGAGATGTTGGGTAATTTCTCTATTGGAGAATATTTCAAGAAAGAAGCAATTGAATGGGCTTGGGAATTTCTTACCAGCCCAAAATGGATGGGACTTCCTGCAGAGAAATTACATGTGACTGTTCATCCGGATGATGAAGAAGCATACCAACATTGGCATGAAGCAATTGGTTTGCCTGAGAGTCGTATTGTAAAACTAAAAGAAAACTTCTGGGATATTGGAGAAGGTCCAAGTGGACCAAATTCGGAAATCTTTATTGACCGTGGGGATGCTTATGGCGATTTGAGCGACCCGGAGTGTTATGCTGGAGGGGAAAATGCTCGATTTTTAGAGATTTGGAACTTGGTTTTCTCCCAATTTAATCATAATCCAGATGGTTCCTATACACCGTTACCGAACAAAAATATTGATACAGGCATGGGATTAGAGCGTATGGCATCTGTCATGCAAGATGTGCCAACGAACTATGATACGGAATTATTTCAACCCACTATTCAGGCAGTCTGCAAGCAAGCTGGTGTAACGTATGGCACTTCAGAAGAAGTGGATATTGCCCTGAAAGTGATTGCCGAACACGCAAGAACAGTTGTATTTGCGATAGCTGATGGAGTATTGCCTTCCAATGAGGGACGTGGTTATGTACTTCGCCGTTTGTTGCGTCGAGCTGTGCGTTATGGAAGAAAACTTGGCTTGAAGCGTCCTTTCCTATTTGAATTGACTAGTGTTGTTGCGGATATTATGAAAGATTTCTACCCTGAACCATATGAACAGCAAGACTTTATCCAAAAAGTCATACGGGGTGAAGAAGAACGATTCCTTGAGACTTTATCCGAAGGGCTTCGGATCCTAGATGAATGGGTAGCGAAAGCAAAAGAAGAAAATCGTAGCAGTTTAACAGGTTTAGAAGCCTTCAAGCTATATGATACGTACGGTTTTCCGCTTGATTTAACAGAAGACTTCGCAAGAGAGCATGAATTGTCTGTAGATCGTGATGCATTTGAAGAAGAAATGCAAAGACAACGCGAGCGTGCACGTGCTGCTAGGTCAGATGGACAAAGTATGCAAGTTCAAGGCGGGGCTATAGCAAATTTAGATGTAGAAACCGTTTTTGTTGGATATGAGCAAGATTCTAGTGTAACATCTGTTGTTGCAGTGATAAAAGATGGAGAAGTAGATAGTTTATTGGAAGGGGATAAAGGTATCATTGTACTGAAAGAATCTCCTTTCTATGCAGAAAGTGGTGGACAAGTAGCTGATTTAGGAAGCGTAGAGACAAAAGATGCACGGATTGAAGTCACCGACGTGCAAAAAGGTCCTCATGAAGAACACTTGCTATCTGTGGAAATAAAAAAAGGGATTCTTCGAATTGGAGATGAGGCAAAAGCACAGATAGCGACAAAACTTCGTCAAGCGACGGTGAAAAACCATACAGCTACGCATTTACTTCATAAAGCATTAAAAGAAGTACTAGGCAATCATGTAAACCAAGCAGGTTCACTTGTTTCACCTGATCGTTTGCGTTTTGATTTTTCTCATATTGGAGCAATGTCTGAAACGGAGATTCAATTAGTGGAGCAAAAGGTAAATGAACAGATTTGGATGCATACTCCTGTAACAACTACGGTACAACCTTTGGAAGAAGCAAAGGCAATGGGTGCAATGGCTCTTTTTGGGGAAAAATACAAGGCAGATGTCCGTGTCGTACAAGTAGGAGATTACAGCTTGGAACTTTGTGGAGGAACCCATGTCCAAAATACAAGTGAAATAGGCATGTTCAAGATTTTGAGCGAAAGCGGTATTGGTTCCGGCATCAGAAGAATCGAAGCTGCTACAGGAAAACGTGCCTTTGAGTATTTGGAACAACAACTTTCCCTACTAAAAGCAAGCGCAGAGTTATTAAAAACGAATACAAAAGATGTACCTACTCGTATCGTTCAATTGCAGGACTCAGTAAAAGAATTGACGCATACAAATGAATCCTTGTTAGCAAAGCAGAGTCAATCCGCTGCTGTAGAATTACAAAATCAGTGGGTGGAAGTGGATGAAGTTCCAGTTTTAGCTGTAAAAGTAGATGTTCCAGATATGGACAGTCTTCGTAAATTAATGGATGATCTAAAAGCAAAAAGGGATGGTATTATTGTACTTGGAGCCATTCATGATGAAAAAGTGAATTTAGTTGCATCTATTTCGCAAAATTATGTTCAAAAAGGCTTTCATGCGGGTAAATTAATAAAAGAGGTTGCTTCGATCTGTGGCGGCGGGGGTGGAGGTCGTCCCAACATGGCTCAAGCAGGTGGAAAACAACCCGAAAAATTGCAAGAAGCACTACAACAAGTTCAAGTTTGGGTAGCAGAAAAAAAGGACATTCGAGCTTAAAACCGAAAAGGTAAGTAGCTGCTGATCCACACAGAAAAAAGGAGCTGAGATGATCCGTGGATGAAACGAGAAAGTTTCAGTTTCAACTGGGGAATAAGTCAAGTGTAAAGCAAATACTAACACTTGTTTACCATTCTTTAGAGGAAAAAGGATACAATCCTATCAATCAAATTGTAGGTTACCTGATTTCAGGAGATCCTGCATACATTCCGCGTCATAATCAAGCAAGAGCGTTAATCAAAAGCGTGGATAGAGATGATATCATTGAAGAATTGGTAAAATCGTATCTGAACCCAGACCAATAATTTCATATTTCCTGTCAAATGTTGAAACTCATGTTTTTCCATAGACAAAGGTTTTTTGGCAGTTGAGTAAAGAGGGACCGTTTTAGATGGTGCGAATTTTAGCTTTAGATTTGGGTGAAAGGCGTATTGGCATTGCTTTGAGTGATCTTTTAGGGTTAACAGCGCAAGGATTAGAAGTAATTGACAAAAAACAAACCCCTGATTGGCTGTATCGTCTAGATACCCTTATCCAAGAATATGAAGTAGGTAAAATTGTCATCGGTTTTCCACGAAATATGGATGGCTCCGTAGGACCAAAAGGTGAAGCGAGCAAGATGGTTGCAGTTAAGTTAGAGGAGCGTTATGCTCTTCCTGTAGAATTATGGGACGAGCGCCTCTCCACTGCAGCTGCACAGAAGTCTTTAATCAAGGCTGATGTAAGCAGAAAAAAACGAAAACAGGTAGTGGATCAAGTAGCCGCACAATGGATCTTACAAGGCTATTTAGATGCAAATAGGGGGAAATAATAATGACAGAACCAGAAGTAGAAATCATAACAATAACACAAGAAGACGGCGTAGAAGAGGATTTTGAGGTAGTTTCTTATTTTGAAAATCCTTCGACTGGTATCAAATATGTTTTCTTGGTACCTGCCAATGATGCAGATGAAGAAGAACAAGATGTTTATCCCTTCCGTTATGCAGAAGAAGGCGATAATCTTGTGCTAGCACCTGTAGAAGATGATGAAGAATGGGAAATGCTAGAAGAAGTACTGCAAACCCTAATGGATTCCGAGCAGATTTAAGGAGAGGCAATAATGAAAGAAGTGACTCATTTACGCGATACATTAGAAGATGGTCTGTCATATGTAAACAGTAAGTCTAAGGGACAGGAGAAACTAAAAGTTCTTCATGAGGTAGAAGTAAATGGGGTTCACTATGCCTTAATGCAACATACGCATCAGAGAGTTGGCGAAGCATACTTATATAAAGTATTTGATCAGGGACAGATCAGCGACATTGAGACTGTTTCGGAATGGGAAAATGTGATGGATGCCATTCATTACCATCTCCATACTTACTACGATTGACAAATAACGAGGAATATTCCTCGTTATTTTTATTTTTAAGTATGTTAACATAAAGACTAGCACTTTATTCAACTCCCATTCTTGGGTCCACATAAAAGTGATAACTTTTGTGGGTAGGTTACATGAGAGGAAGTTATTGATGAAGTGGTTTCTTCGAATATTAATGACACTAGTTCTACTTGCTGGTTGGATCGGATTAGCATACTACTTTATCGATTGGACATTGGAGTCTCCTTCCCGATCGAAAGCGGTGCAAATTGATATTGAACCAGATTCTTCCCTAAAACAAATAGGAAGTATATTAAAAAGCAAAAATCTCATTCGAGAAGATTGGTTTTTTCGTTACTATGCCGCTTATTTGCAAAAGACAAAACTGTTAGCAGGCTCCTATGAGATCAAACCAAATGAAAATTTAATTGGAATATTAAATAAGATTGCGATTGGGAAACAGGATCTTATCAAAGTCACTATTCCAGAAGGTAAAACAGTAAATGAAATAGCAGATATCTTAGCTAAAAAAGGATTTTCTAAGACTGAATTTCTACAAGCGGTTAATCGCCCAAATAATAAGGATTTATGGAATTTCGAACAAGAAATTCAGAAAGCACCAACACGAAAATACAAATTGGAAGGATATCTTTTCCCGAGTACATACCAGTTTCAAAAAGGGGATACTGGCGAAGCAATCGTCAACGAAATGGTGGATCAATTTGCAAGCCGTATGAAAAAACTAGATGCAAGAAATAAGCTGAGTAATACTAAATTTAATATTGACCAATGGATTACGATAGCTTCTCTCATAGAAAGAGAAGGGCAGGTTCGTTCTGAATTGCCCATTATCTCTGGTGTGATTCACAACCGTCTTCGAATTAACATGATACTTCAAGTAGATGCATCCATTATTTATGCCTATAGTTTGAATGGAGTAGTGAAAAAAAGACTGAAAAGTAACGATAAGAAATTAAATAGTCCCTATAATACATACCAAATTAAAGGATTACCGCCAGGTCCGATTTCCAATCCAGGGATTGAAGCATTAGAAGCAGCGTTAAAACCAAGTGCACATTCCTATCTGTTCTATGTGACAAAACAGGATGGCACCAATACCCACTTCTTCAGTAAGACCTATAAAGAACAACTAGTTAAAATCGAACAGAGTAATAAAAATGAGAAATCTAAAAAGTAGAGAGACAAAACAGGTGATCCATGGTTCACCTGTTTTTATTTGGTTTATGTAACCAAAATTCAAAATAAGCAAATTAACTATCTATTGTGGCCTTTGTTTTTTTCGTTTATCCCTCTTTGATATTGCCTAAGCTGGTAAGGTGGAGGAGTGGAAAACAGATGAGAACTTGGCGTACATGGGTAGTGCTTTTTATTTTAATTGGTCTATTTTCGGGCTTGATATATCGGTTATACCAGATACAGATTCGTTCCACACACTCTTTCTCTGTAGCTCAGAAAGATTTAATTGCACTAGCAGAAAAAGTCCAATCAAGAGAAGTAATACTAGATAGTAGGCGTGGCTCTATTTTCGATCGAAATGGTATTCCGATTGTTGGACAATTACAATGGAGACTTTTTGTTTTTCCTCAATCAGCTGAACAATTGGATTTAAGAAGGGAACAGTGGAGTCAGTTGAGTTCTCTTTTACATATTTCTTATCAAACGTTAAAAAGACAATTGATTTTGTTGAAAAGACCTTCTGTGTTATCTTCGTATGTGTTAACAAAAGAACAAGTGAAAAAGATAGAATCATTACATATACCTGGCATCGTTCCAGTTGAATCCGATAATCGTATGACCGAAGGTGAAATTGCCAAGCAAGTGGTAGGAAGGATAATACGTAATAGCTATGTATTAAAAGAGCGATATCCCAAACAAGTAGAAGCTGGAGAATTTTCTTTGCAGTCTCGTTTTGGTATGACAGGTTTGGAATATACATTTGAGCGGTTTTTACATGGGGAAGGAGAAAGCCTTGTTCGTTTTGTTACGGACGGACGGGGAAAAGCATTAAATGGTGTTCAAGTAAAAATGACGGGTAAACCATCCAAAAAAACAACAAAACCAAAAAACATAGTGACCACACTTGATATAAATTTACAAACACAAGTGGAAAAAATAATGAAAAATGCAAATGTCAAAGAAGGAGCAGTAGTTGTACAAGAAATTGCAACAGGAAATATTCTTTCTATGGCAGGAATTTCTGCTTCAAAAGATGAATCCCTTGCACCATGGATCAATGAAGCATTAGTGGAAGCAACACCAGGTTCTATTTTTAAAACTGTTGTGACAATAGCCGCATTAGAAGAAGGTATTGTGAAACCGGACTCTACTTTCGTGTGTAAAGGTAACCTAAATGGGAAATATCAATTGCGTGATGCAGATGGAAAAGTACATGGCAAGCAGACACTGACTGAGGCTTACGCTAATTCTTGTAATATTGTGCTAGGCTCTGTAGCAGAAAGATTAGGTGGTGCAAAACTACTAGCCTATGCCAAACGTTTAGGACTCGCACAAAAAATAGGCTGGAGTGGTAAATTTCCAGATGATAATAACTTTAGTCAATTACCAGAAGAGAGTACTGGTTTAATCTATGCCAAAGAAACTTCCTTACAAGATAAAGGTGCCGCAGTGCAGACTGGTATCGGGCAGAGGGATGTAAAAATAACCCCATTACAAGCTGCGAATATGATTACTGCACTGTTTCACCGTGGAATGCCGATACAACCTAGACTGGTAACAGAGATTCAAGATCACAAGGGAAAAGTTGTCTGGAAATTTACCAATAAATATGTGTCCAATTCCAAACCATTGAAACCAAGTACGATAAATGCTGTCAAAAAGATGATGCGGATGGTTGTTACGAAAGGGACAGCTCGTTCGTTAGCTCGTGATAACTGGCAATTGTCTGGAAAAACAGGTACGGCACAAGTGGGAGCCGACAAATCATTATATAACAAGTGGATGATCGGTTTTGCTCCCTATTCCAAACCACAGTATGCAGTTTCTGTAGTGATCAAGAATGTAGGCGATGCAAATGATACACGAGCTAAAAAGATATACAAAGAAGTGATGGATGTATTGCGTAACCTAAATAAGAGGAAATCACCTTAGTGCGCTATGGGTACGTATTCTTGTTTGTGTTAAGATGATTAAGAATAGATGAAGGAGGTGCAGGCTGTCCCACAGCCACATCCTTTGGCCGACGGGTAACAGCAAGGGTTAGATGAAGATAACAGTCCATCTCAGTAAAGCAGAACTGGATCTGATTGAAGAAGCATTATTACAATACCAAAATTTGTTGATAAAATCGGATCAAAGTGATCCATTAGTTGGACAAGAAATCGGATTGTGCCGACGTGTATTAGAAGAATTTGGGGTAGAGGAACTGGAAATGGAATCTCAAGATAATATGTTACCGTCTCCTAAACAGTACCCATTCTCCAATCCAAGATAAATAATCCCCGCTGTGTACAGCGGGGATATTTTATATGCAACATAATGGTGATTGTTTCCTCATTAAAAGTCATACCTACTCATTGTTTCCCTCTACTCTCAAGGAATAGAGGGAAAGAACCAATCAAATAACATCTAGTACACGATATCGATTTGCCGGTCGAACTCCTCGCGGTCCCTCTCATCAAAGAGGAACATATTTGCTTCGTTTATAATCTTCTGGAAAGGACGGTTCCTCTCGTGTCTGGTGATTCTTCGTTCGGCGTAGGTTTTTCTATTTCTACATTCTTCCACCAAACAATCACCATCAGGAGTGGCGTTTTCTTCACGTTGAACGAGGGCTTTTGTTAGTTCTTGCTCTGCAACAGACACCTCTCGGCGAAGCTCATCTCTTTTATCCTTCCACTTTTGGAGTGATTGGTTATATCGAGTGACGAGTTCTCTCAGTCTCGTGTGAGGAAGACGGTTAGAATTTTTCATGGTTCCCACTTCGTTGTGGATTCATAAGTCAGGTGATTCTGACTATGATTTCAGTATACCAAAAACGAATAAAGTAGCACGATAGTCCTTTTCACTTTCCTATCACTTGGTGAGTAGTTTGGTTAAGGCTGGTTGAGATATATAGTATTTCTGTGGCTTGATACTTCCATGTCGAACAGTAGAGACGAGTAATGTAGCTGCTGGAAAGTAAGCATGTATCGATTTCCTACTATGCAAGTACGAATTAGATATAACCTTTAGTTATAAGACTCATAAATTTCTGCTATTACTTGTAGAATACAACATTCTGTTATTATAAATCTTGCAAATAGAAAAAGAAAAGTTTGGCCATGTATGGGAGCAGAGCCAACATGTTTGGAAGTGTAGCAGTGACTAGTTGATTCGGAGTGGTACATCAAACAGATGCAAAAGTAGTAGTAAAGAAGGATAGGATCGAGTCTAATTTTCAATATGAAAATTTATTTTGATATCTTGTTTTCTATTTGTTCATAAAAAGAACAAAAATCAATAATAATACTAATTGACGTGATAAACATAATGAACTATATTTTATGTAGAAAAAACTTTGAATTCGAAATAATCGAGGGGGAGTTCTATGTAAGATAGTTGCAAATGTATACCATTCTTTTTGCTTTTTAGTATTCTGAAAAAACATAGAATTAAGTGATCGATCTCAATAGATTGTCTGTCTTATGTTTTGGAAGAGAAAAAAACTTATTAAGGGCGGACGTAAAATGAAAAAAAGAATATCGATGTTTCTATCATGGGCTTTGCTTCTATCGATTCTGTTGCTAAATAATCCTGTATCTTTATTTGCTGAAGAAGCAAAAGGTGAAGAAAAGACTGCTTCTGAACCTGTATTAACAATCAATTATCAGAATGTAAATGGAAAGCACAAAGTAAGCGGGAAAATCAAAAATGGGAAACAAGTAAAAGGTACATGGTTAATCGGAATAGGTCCAGAGGGTTCTGAACCTTTTGCTGGATTCAAGTACATCAAAGAGAATGCAACCGACCTATCCGTATCCCATACCTTCGATAAAGAACTCAGACCAGGTCAGCATGTAGCATTTGTAAAGTTCAATGGTGAAATCGATGGTAAAAATCAAGCATTGTTTGCCAATGCACCTGTGACTTCAAAACCAAGTGAAAATCCTGAAAAGCCAGTATTGACCATCAGTCATGAAAATGTAAGCGGAAAGCACAAAGTAAGTGGAACAATCAAAAATGGAAAACAAGCAAAGGGTACTTGGATAATCGGAATAGGCCCTGAAGGTTCCGAACCATTTGCTGGATTCAAGTACATCAAAGAGAATGCAACCGATCTATCTGTATCCCATACCTTTGACAAGCAACTCAGACCAGGTCAACATGTAGCATTTGTGAAATTTACAGGTAAAATTGATGGAAAAGATGCCACCTTATTTGCTAATGCTCCTGTAACTTCAAAACCAAGTGAGAATCCTGAGAAGCCAGCATTGACTATTAGTTATGAAAATGTAAGTGGAAAACACAAAGTAAGCGGAGCAATCAAAAATGGAAAACAAGCAAAAGGTACATGGATAATTGGAATAGGCCCAGAAGGTTCCGAACCATTTGATGGATTCAAATACATCAAAGAAAATGCAACTGATCTATCGTTATCCCATATCTTCGACAAGCAACTCAAACCTGGTGAACATGTGGCATTTGTGAAATTTACTGGTAAAATTGATGGGAAAGATACCACCTTATTTGCGAATGTTCCCGTTTCATCAAAACCAGGTGAAAATCCAGCAAAAGCGGCGTTAACCATTCGTGTTGATTATGTAAATGGAAAATACAAAGTAAGTGGAACGATCAAAAATGGGAAACAAGCAAAAGGTACTTGGTTAATTGGAATCGGTCCTGAAGGTTCTGAGCCACTAGCAGGATTCAAGTACATCAAAGAGAATACAACCGATCTATCTGTATCCCATACTTTTGACAAGCAATTGAAAAAAGGCAAGTATATTGCATTTGTGAAATTTACGGGTGAAATTGATGGGAAAGTTTACGAAGAAAAAGATGGAAAAAATAACGCATTATTAGCTCGTGTTTCGGTAGAAGTGAAAGAAGTAGGAACAAAGCCTGTTGTTGGTGGAGTTCTGCCTAAAACCGCGACAAACTATCTATCTGCTGTAGTCAGTGGTGTTGCTTTGCTTCTAGTAGGAACAGTACTTTTAATTCGTCGTCGTAATGTAACCGGATCTGAAATGTAAGTTGCTAAATAGAAAAAAGCCACCTCGTGTGGCTTTTTTTGTTACTGGTTTTTCCCAGCCGCATAGCCAATACAAAGTGCAGCAGTGATATTGTATCCGCCTGTATAGCCGTGTATATCCAGCACTTTCTCCACAAAATACAGTCCTTGCATCCGTTTGGAGCCCATCGTCTTTGGATTTACTTCTTTCGCATGTACCCCGCCACCTGTGACAAATGCTTTTTCTAATGGCAGTGTCCTATTTACATAAAGGAAAATAGTTTCATTTTTCTTTCATTTGCGTAATTTGATATTACGCACGATTTACTTGTTACTAATTTTTTGTTTGTTCATAAAATGATCGAAAATTAATGATAATACTAATTGACAGTATAAATAGGATAAATTATATTTTTTCTATAGAAAAAAATTTAAAAATCAAATACTTATCTAGGGGGGGATTTTATGTAAGGTAATTGCAGATGTTATCACATTTTTTGCTTTTTAGTATTCTGAAGAAACATAAAATTAAATGATTGATCTCAAATAGATTGTCTGTCTTATGTTTTGGAAGAGAAAAACACAAATGATTAAAGGCGGACTTAAAATGAAAAAAAGAATATCGATGTTTCTATCATGGGCTTTACTCCTATCGATTTTGTTGCTAAATAATCCTGTATCTTTATTTGCTGAGGAATCAAAAGGAGAAGAAAAGACTGCTTCTGAGCCTGTATTAACTATCAATCATGAAAATGTAAATGGAAAGCACAAAGTAAGTGGAACGATAAAAAATGGGAAACAAGTAAAAGGTACTTGGTTAATCGGAATTGGTCCTGCAGGTTCTGAACCTTTTGCTGGATTCAAGTACATCAAAGAAAATGCAACTGATCTATCTGTATCCCATACCTTTGACAAACAACTCAAACCAGGTGAACATGTGGCAATTGTGAAGTTCAATGGCGAAATTGATGGTAAAAATCAAGCATTGTCTGCCAGTGTTCCTGTAACTTCAGAACCAGATGAGAATCAGAAGCCAGAATTGACCATTAGTCATGAAAATGTAAGTGGAAAGCACAAAGTAAGTGGAACAATCGAAAATGGGAAACAAGCAAAGGGTACATGGTTAATTGGAATAGGTCCTGAAGGTTCCGAACCTTTTGAGGGATTCAAATACATCAAAGAGAATGCGACTGATCTATCCGTATCTCATACCTTCGACAAGCAACTCAAACCAGGTGAACATGTAGCATTTGTGAAATTTACAGGTAAAATTGATGGGAAAGATACCACTTTATTTGCTAATGTTGCTGTTTCATCAAAATCAGGTGAAAATCCAACGAAACCTGTGTTAACCATTAGTCTTAACTATGTAAATGGGAAATACAAGGTAAGTGGAATGATCAAAAACGGAAAACAAGCAAAGGGTACATGGATAATTGGAATCGGTCCTGAAGGTTCCGAGCCACTTGCTGGATTCAAGTACATCAAAGAGAATGCAACAGATCTATCCGTATCCCATACTTTTGACAAGCAATTGAAAAAAGGAAAATATATTGCATTTGTGAAATTTACGGGTGAAATTGATGGGAAAGTTTACGAAGAAAAAGATGGAAAAAATAACGCATTATTAGCTCGTGTTTCGGTAGAAGTGAAAGAAGTCGGAACAAAACCTGTTATTGGTGGGATTCTGCCTAAAACCGCAACAAACTATCTATCTGCTGTAGTTAGTGGTGTTGTTTTGCTTCTAGTAGGAACAGTACTTTTAATTCGCCGTCGTAATGTAACCGGATCTGAAATGTAAGTTGCGAAATAGAAAAAAGCCACCTCGTGTGGCTTTTTTTGTTACTGGTTTTTCTCAGCTGCATTCTTCCCAGCCACATAGCCAGTACATAGTGCAGCAGTGATATTGTATCCTCCTGTATAGCCGTGTATATCCAGCACTTCTCCACAAAAATACAGTCCTTGCATCCGTTTGGAGCCCATCGTTTTTGGGTTTACTTCTTTCACATGTACCCCGCCACCTGTGACAAATGCTTTTTCTAAAGGCAGTGTACCATTTGCATGAAGGGTAAATTGTTTGAAAGAAATAGCTAATTGTCTCAATTGTTCATTGGATAGGTTGGCTGCAAGTAAATCTGTATCTACTCCTATTCTTTGGTAGAGAACAGGAATAAGTCTTTCTGGAATCCAGCCCTTAAGTAAATTGGTAACACTTCGTTTGGGGTGCTCTTTTCGTAGTTTTTGCAGTTCTTGTTCGATATTTCCTATGGATCGATCCGGAAATAAGTCAATCGCAACAGGTATTTGTAACTCACCCGTTTTTTTCTGTTGTTTGATCACAAATTGACTACATCGTAAGGCGATTGGTCCAGAGAATCCAAAGTGGGTGAAAATCATATCCCCGCGATGGGTGATTACAGGTTTACCTTTTAAATTTAACACAGACAAAGATACGTCTCGTAAAGATAATCCTTGCAATTGCTTGGATTGGATTAAAGATTCATCAGAGGTGATTGGAACTTCTGTTGGAAATAACTCTGTGATTGTATGTCCTGCTACTTCTGCCCAAACGTACCCATCGCCTGTCGAACCAGTATGAGGAACAGACTTACCACCAGTAGCAACCACAACGCTTTTACATTCCCAGTACTCGCCATTTAAACCTTCTACACCAACTACGATTCCATCTCGATAGCGCACAGATTTCACAGCAGTATCGGTATTGATTTGCACGTTAACGGAACGAACTTTTTGCAATAAGGCTTGTACAACATCTTTTGCACTATTGGAAACAGGAAACATTCTGCCATTGTCTTCTTCTTTCAATGCAATTCCTAAATCCTCAAAAAAACGAATGATATCTTGATTATTAAACGTGGCAAATACACTATGTAAAAACCGTCCGTTACCTGGGATAAATTGGATTAATTCAGCTAATTCTTTGTTGTTGGTTACATTGCATCGACCACCGCCAGAGATGGCGAGTTTTCGTCCTAATTTATTTCCTTTATCGAGCAATAACACTTTTGCTCCATGCATCCCAGCAGAAGCACTCGCCATCAATCCTGATGGTCCACCACCGATTACAATTACATCAAACATTTATTTATCTCCTCTACGAACGAGTATTAATCCATTATCCCCTTTTTTCAGCTTTATGCTAGAGTAAAGTTGTCAGAGTTAAATGGGAGCGTGGATCTTCCCATTTCATTTAATAGATTCCTATATTGAAAGTTAGTAAAAGTAGGTATGTTGTTTTCATCTGTGAATAATTGTATTACACTATTTATGGTCATAGTTGAGACAGAAAAGGTGTGTGACTAGGTCGCACCTTAGCTTGATGTGACACCTACATCTTTTCTGCAAATTTCAGGGGAAAAGGTTGGTAAAAATGAGCAATAGAGAAACGACAACAGATGTCCTATTAATAGGTGCCGGAATCATGAGTGCGACTTTGGGGACGCTTTTGAAAGAATTGGTACCAGAATGGAAAATTACAGTGTTTGAGAAGCTCGCCAACGCAGGAGAAGAAAGTTCGAATGAATGGAATAATGCAGGAACAGGGCATGCGGCACTGTGCGAGTTGAACTACACGGTCGAAAAACAGGATGGATCGGTAGATGTCAGTAAAGCAGTAAAAATTAATGAACAGTTTCAGGTTTCCATGCAGTTTTGGTCTTATCTTGTAAACCATAAACTAATAAATAATCCGCAAGATTTTATCATGTCATTACCTCATATGAGTTTCGTACAGGGGGAAAAAGACGTTACGTTTTTAAGGAAACGTTTTGAAGCGCTATCAAACAATCCCTTATACGAAGGAATGGAATTTTCCGATGATCCGCAAAAACTGATGGAATGGATTCCGCTTATTATGCAAGATCGTGCATCGGATGAACCTATAGCAGCAACCAAAATCGACACAGGAACAGATGTCAATTTTGGTGCTTTAACGCGTATGTTGTTTGACAACTTAAAGAGTAAAGATGTCGATATAAACTATAAACATAGTGTTACGGATATGAAACGTACGAGCGACGGCTTGTGGGAAGTGAAAGTGAAAAATCTCGACAGCGGTATGGTCGAACGTCATACTGCAAAATTCGTTTTTATCGGATGTGGGGGTGGAAGCCTGCATTTGCTGCAAAAATCCGGTATTCCGGAAGGGAAACATATTGGTGGATTCCCTGTAAGCGGAATATTTTTGGTGTGTAAAAATCCAGATGTTGTTACGCAACATCATGCCAAAGTATATGGCAGAGCGAAGGTTGGTGCCCCACCAATGTCTGTTCCGCATCTGGATACAAGATATATCGAAAATAAAAAATCGCTGTTATTCGGACCATTTGCTGGCTTCTCACCAAAATTTTTAAAAACGGGTTCCATGTTTGACTTAGTAACTTCCATAAATCCAAGTAACATCTTGACGATGTTAGCGGCAGGCGCAAAAGAGATGTCATTGACAAAATATCTCATTCAGCAAGTTATGTTATCGAAAGAACAACGTATGGAAGAGTTGCGAGAGTTTATCCCCAGCGCCAAAAGCGAAGATTGGGATATCGTAGTAGCAGGTCAACGTGTACAAGTTATCAAAGATACGGAAGCTAGCGGTAAAGGAACGCTTCAATTTGGTACGGAAGTGATTACTGCTGAAGATGGCTCGATTGCAGCATTATTAGGTGCTTCTCCGGGTGCTTCTACTGCCGTTCATGTGATGCTTGAGGTTATCAAAAAATGCTTCCCACAACAGATGAACGAGTGGGAGACGAAAATCAACGAAATGATTCCTTCGTACGGTGTGTCACTAATGGAGAACCCAGAGCTTCTGGACAAAATTCATACTTCCACAGCACAAACGTTAGGGTTAAAAGAAGAAAATAAAGTATCCAGCTTATAGTTCATTTTAGGATATGGTGGCGAGAACATCCAAGAATAAATTCAGGGGTGTTCTCGCCACGGTTTTTGTTTTCTTTATTTGTAATAAATATCTTCGACAATCAGCAGTCAAACGTAAATTCCATAATATGTAATTTTACAATTAAATGGATATTTCCCTGTATATGTTGAGTTTTCTGATGTTTACACATAGAATAGGTTTAGAGCCATAATACGTTCGGAGAATTCATTAAAGGGGTAGCTCGAATCATGTCCAAAGTTATGGAAATCAAATCAACCTTGATGCGAATGAGAGTAGGCGAAGCGGTACGTTATCCTACTAATAAAGCCGATCGTTTCGTAGAAATTGATCGCGTATTTACAGGAAAAGATCAGAGTTGGGTCGTTTATGTAGATGGAGAACGCAAAGTAATGCGTAAGATAGATGATGTAGTAGAAGTAATCCAAAAAAACTGGAATCCCAGCTTGAAAAAGATCATGGATGAACGTTTTTCGGAGTTAGAGGAGATCATTGATTTAGGGGAATATTAGGATGGAAAGAGTCAAATTCCTGATGGAGTGGCTCTTTTTTTGTTGATGTAAAAAGATAATAAGAGGACTTGATGATGGAATAGTGAGTTAGTTGTGAAGAGTAAAATATATGGTTTCATTTGATTAAATGTAGCGAATAGCCTACATCAACCCAACGGAAAGGTTTGACCATGCAGTTCTCTGAGTTGATGAAGCAGTCAGGAGGATCAAGTACTCCTTTATGTTTTAGAAGTCTGACTGTTTTTCGCTCACGAGGGGCACTTTTTTATTTTTATTCCATTCTATTTCTTTGAATCTTATCGATTTGACGATAAATATTTAAGAAATAATCATTTGTTTTCAGGATAATTATAAATTTTAATATTAAATAATAATATTTTAATATAAAATATTGATAGTCAACCAAAGGAGGAAACCAAACATGAAATGGAAAGTGATCACTGTATTCGCATTTGTACATCTATTTGCCGTATTTGCATATTTCCAATGGAGTGGTGCACCTGTACAAGCTGCTGCGACAAAGCAAAAAGTCATCCATCATGCCAAAGTCGAAAGACAATCAGATGGAAAGCTAAAAATTTCTTGGGAGTCATCAGAGAAATCCAATCAAGTAAAGATTTATTGGAGTAGCTCATCTGAAATAGGTAAGCAACATGCTACATTTCTTACCCGAGTTACCAATCAAAATACTGTTATCGTCGCTGATCCAAATCCCAAAGCACGTTCCTATTTCCTATTAAAAAGCAAAGGTGATACTGTGATTGTGGCAGAACGCTTGGTTCCGTTGAAAGGGACTACCAATTTTCGTGACTTAGGTGGATACCAAACAAAAGATGGACAAACCGTAAAATGGGGCTACTTATTTCGCTCGGATGAATTGATCAAGTTAACAGAAGAAGATAAGCAATACCTCCAAAACTCCGGCTTAAAAACGATTGTAGATTATCGCACCAATAACGAAGTAGCACAAAAGCCAGATCCTGTCATAGCTGGAATCGAGAATCTCCGCTTAACAGTGAAAGACGAACAGACCGATGTGATCACAGCGGCTGTAAACGCAGGTAATTTTGCTGTCTTAGGGGAACCAGGGGAGTTTTTAACGAATGCAAACAAAATTTATGTCACAGATCCTGCCTACCCACAACTGGTACAAACAGTACTTCAACAAGATAAGCTAGGACTTGTACAACATTGTACAGCAGGAAAAGATCGTACAGGCTTTGGTTCTGCTATTTTATTACTACTTTTAGGTGTACCAGAAGAAACGGTGATTCAAGATTACCTGCTTTCGAACACATACCGAGAAACAGCGATCAAACAAACAATGGAAGCATTGAAACCATTATTTAAAACAGAAAAAGACCGTGAAGTTTTCCAAGCACTGCTAGAAGTAAGACGTAGTTACTTAGAAGCTGCTTTGAATGATATCAAAGCCAATTATGGTACATTTGACAACTATGCAGAACAGTTTCTTGGCGTCAGCAAACAAGAACGTCATCAGTTGAAAAAGATGTTTCTTGAGAAATAAAGATGAGAATCAATCCCTTCTTTATAGATTGCGAGTGAGAAAACCCACGGTTTCAATCGTGGGATGATAACGAGCGTCAGACGAGGGGGGGGGTTAACCCTTTCGCAAGTTTGACAAATTTTTCAAAAAAACCCTTTACAAACATACATTCGGATGATAATATTCACCATGAGCAGGCGAAAACCAAGCCGTTCGAGTAAAAAACATCCAACCGTGGGGCTCACGGGGTTAGCTTGGTAAATTTCTTCGGAGCACCGAGGACTACCCAAGAATCCCATCGGCTTCAGCCGTGGGAGTGTCAATCGTTTCTCATTTTACGGTTAGATTAATAAATCGAAGCGACAAAAAGAAGATATTGTTTTCTTGTATGGATGGTATGTACCTCAACATGGCTCCGAAAGGAGCCTAACTTATCAAGCATCTCCTTATATAAGATGATGCGCAGATAAAATTCTTAATATTATGAAAAATATAGATGAAGCCTTCCCATCTACTTATCTCAACCACCCATTGCATGGCCGTGACTGTAGTTGGGAAGGGTCTACCAGACAAACTGACTTATCGTCAGGTCTGGCTATTCAACTGGCCCTTGAAGACCTTGTTGTATGCGGAGGAAGGGTCACTTGCGAGTTCCCGCTTCCATCCTTCTTGGATGACCCCCTGACCGTCCGGTCCGAAGACGTAGACGTAGGAGTCATCGGAAATTCCGTACTCAGAGTGAGCGATCATCACAATCGTGTCGCCACGCTTGTCCGCCAACTCTTCGATCGCCTGAAGAACGAAGAGAGCTGTCTCTTGATCCAACTGAGACAGTGCTTCGTCCAGCAAGAGAGCAACGGGATGTGAGCTCTCGGAAGAGACGGCTAGTGCTAGTGCCAGTGCCGAAGCAATCTGGGTCCGCTTTCGCTGTCCGCCTGACTGCTCCTGAGCCAGCTTGTCGAGGCTGTCCAGCGGCAGTTGCATCAATCCACTGAGCTTATGGACGATCTGCTCCTTTTGTTCAGCAGGGAGCTTTTCGACCGCCAGCCCAATGTTTCGTGCGACGGATTCAGCCGACAGCACCTCTGTCTCCTGAGGAACAGAGATGATGTATTTGGGGAATGATCCCAAGTCAATCTGATCGATAGAGTCTTCCTCTCCATTGGGATGGATAACCAAACACTTACCTGTCCAGCCTGTACTGCTTCCCTCGATTTTCTCCAAGTTGCGTGCCAGCAAGTCCATCACAGAGGACTTGCCACAACCGGAAGGCCCTACGAAGGCCACCTTATAGGATTTTCCAGGTTCTCCCTTTGGGATCTGGAGATTCAGTCCATCCGGGAACAGGATCTTGTTCCCATACTGGATCGAGATGTTCCGAAGGTCAAGACCCCCAAATCCCCGCATCTTCACACTGCCCTTTGGACGGTTAGGAAGTTCAAGCAACCGTCCGAGCTTCACCAGCTCCCCCCGCATTTCCGCCACACGAAGGGTAAATTCGATCGATGTGGCGAAAGCCGCGAGGCCAGATTTGAAGAACGCAGCAAGCAGAATGACGTCGATCGTCATGTGTTTGACGAAGATCGCATAAGGAAGCAGGATGACAAGTAGCAGGAAAGTCCCAATGGTGCGTGGGCCAGATACCAGCCATGTGAGTTGGAAGGAGTTGCTCTCATTGATCGCCACATCCTGATCCAACAAATCTTCCAGTTCCTGAGCGGTGGCCTCGATAATGTCTCGATCACTGTGGAGTCGGGGTAGTTCCGACCAAGTGTCCAACTTAGTCTGGCTCTTGGACTCTACTTTCGCTTCCTCTTTGCTGATCTCTTGCTTCTTGTTGATGGCAGGTTTGACCATAAACAAGAGCAGGAAACTGCCTACAACCAGAGCAATGGCAAATTCCCACGAGAGAATAATCCAAAGTGCTGCAACAGCGAGGAACCAGATGAGTGGGTCCTTCACCACGACTAGCAGATCATTTCCGATTGATTTGGAAATTGATTTCGCCAAGGACCCAAGAGACCCGTTTTTATTGATGTATTTACGAAGGGACTCTCGATGGACGATCTTCAGCTTCCGAGCGATTTCCTCGATCAAGTTTTTTCTGATCTTCTTTTGGAGGATATCGCCGTCGTGGAACGTCTGCCAGAAGGGGAATCCCCTCCCATCAGCCGCATTCAAAAACGCTGCGGCGATGAGCAAAGGGAGAACAACCTTCATGCTCTCTACTTCCAGTGCGAGTTTCAACACATAGAAGCTGAGAACACCAATCAGCGATACCAGTGCGGACCAAACGAAGATCCTTGCGCACAGCTTTTTGTTTTGCTGAATCGTGTTCTTCAGGAGATTCAGCGATGTGAAGACCAGCTGGTCTTCTTCCGAGTTCCCGTCACTCTTCGCGAGCTTCCAGAGAAGTTGGTCAGAGAACGATTGGCTTGCACTCAGCGGTTCGGCGGTTTTTTTGTCTGTGCCTTTGCCGCGAAGAGTGGAAAGCCGTCTGCGTGTGGCCTCCATGCATTTTCGGAGGCTGTACTGATTCATGATGCTCCTTGAGTTTTTGTATCTGTGTGTAACGCTCTAGTTCGCTAAAGTGTTACACTTTTCTAAGTTTATTTAATCATTTTATTATAATGAATTCAAATGAATATTGATTTGAATTTGACAGTTAAGCAAGGAATATCGCATAATCACAAACCCTATCATTCTAATATTGTCATTTTAGAAGAGTGCGAGTATAATTTAAAACAAAGTAAATTTAAAATATTTTAATATATATGACTATTCACCTGTATAAGGTGAATAATAATTCTTTTTCGTCGTATAAACCATTATTTTAGTGAAACTTCACTTGAATATGGTGTACATAGGAAAACTACCAACAGGAGACAACATCAAGGGAATTCATTTTCTTGGAGGATCATAGGATGGTGGATTGGGATCGGAAACAGCTTGGTGTTTTATGCAAGAAACGAAGAGAAAAGTTGGGATTTAAGCAGCATACTTTAGCGGATGAGCGGATTTCGGTTGCGAGTATTAGCAATCTAGAAAATGGGACAAAACGACTTAGTGAGGAGTTACTTGCTTATTATTTTCAGGAAAAATTAGAGTGGTCGATCGAAGATTTACCCAAACTACTGCAAGCACAGGCAGAAAAAGAGAAGCAGGAGCGATTTACGATTGGGTTGCGTCTTCGTACTGTGGAGAATGATTTGGACTGTGTGAGTATCCAAGAAGGATTAAAGATGATCCGTCAAATGGAGCAGGAGTTAAAAGGCAACCGACCTTATTTCGCTGTGTTGGAGTACCTTCGTGGGAAGTGTTATTATCATAGCGATAAATTAGACAAGGCGATTGCTCACTTTCAGCAAGCGATTCGGATTTATGAAGAGCATCCTTCGATTCACTACACAAATATCAAAACTGCTTGTTTGTATCAATTGAGTCGTGTTTTTCATGTGATGAATAATCTGGATTTTGCTCTTTCTTGTGCACAAGATGGTTTACGTTCTTTTCTGCATGATGGAGAGAGACAATATGTACAGTATTCTCTGTATATCAGCCAAGTGATTTATTTTGAAAAATTAGAACGCAATAGTGAAGCTATGGAGATTATTGAATTGCTGGAAGGGCATTTTGCTGAGTTAGATACAGAAATGAAATTGAATCTATACCAGTTAAAAGCAACGCTGTACAATAAAGATAGGCGCTTTATAAAAGCTATACATTATACAGAACTAGGAATTGATATTGCTAGACGAGAAAAGAAGTTTGATCGTTGTTTTGAACTTTGGACAACAGCAGGAACCGTATATAAAAATATGGGGAAGTTTGATGCTTCAGAGTTATGTTTTCAAACCGCCGCAAAATTTGAAAACAAGGTAAATAAAAAACAGTTAGTGGCTCAAAATGGTAAAGAGTTTGGACAGTTGTATTTGTTACAGGGCAATATAGTGTTAGCTGTTGAGAGACTAAAGCAGGCACTACAAATGAGTAAGAAATCTAAAGATAGCCTGCGCTATTGTGAAGTTCTCCAAGCACTTGGTGAATGTTATTTACAGCAAAAGCATCGTGAGGAAGCAATACAATATCTTAAAGAAGCTCATGAAGTAGCCCAAGACCATTCTTTTTATCCACAAGAGAGAGAGATTGTCATTTTGCTAGCGAAATTTTATGAAAAGTCAAATATTATCAAGTATAATCACTATTCAAGTAGATTGTTTCATATTTCATTAAAATTAAAAGAGGAGGTGAGTGAACCAATGAGAATTCATGAATTGAAAACAAGGGCAGCAGGTGATCCACCTGATATTTAAAAATAAAATAATACAATCAAAAGAAGCTGTTTCCCATATGGGAGACAGCTTCTTTTTAAAAAAATTTTCCTTTTTTTTGCTCTATTTGCCTACAAAAGAATAAAAATTAACCGTTTGCTTGCTTTTTAGGTTCAAAATGATAGGGTTCAGTTCAAATAAAGGTGTTTTTTTACTCAGATAAAGCTGAGTAGGGTTAATATTTTCCGATTTGTCAGAAAAACAATGCTGATTTACGATGTGCTTATCGCTGGATGGGGTGATCCAACGAGTCTTTATTCACAATGAAGAAAGGAGGAAAAAGAATGGAATACAAAGATGAATGGGTAGAGCCAAAATTGGTTTACCTTGGTAGTTTGGAAGAGTTAACAGGTCAAGGCGGTAGCAATAACGATGATGGCTGGTATAACTCAAAACTAGCAAAAGATGAGTAAAACAATAGGGGACTCCATAGTGATACGGAGTCTCTCCTTTAAAAGGAGGACGCGTATGAAAGAGATGTATACCTTTTTGATTACTGGAAAATACGTTCAACCCAAAGTGAAAATACCACTGACTTTTCTTATCCAAAGCCCATTTCGCATCTTAAGTTTGCTCTGGCAATACAAACAAAAAAATGGATACGAGAAGTTGGACTTAGTCAGAAATGTACAGCAACGTTTAGCTGTCTCTTTTGTAGATGAACTCGAAACGTATTGGTTTGCACGAAAAATAGCAGGTTTGACGATTTTATGGATCAATCTGTTTCGACAAGGGGAAGCGCTTTGTTTAGAGAGAGCGATAATCATTTGTAGTGTGCTAAGATCATTTGGTTTGCCAGCAAACGTGGTATTAGGAAAGAAATTATCCTTTTCCATGACAGAACGGTATCCCTTTCATGCATGGGTAGAACTGGAGGGAAGCCCAGTAGATGACCATATTGGTGTACTTAGTCAATATAAGCGATTGGATGTTATTCCATCATAACGAAAGGAGGAAATAACGTGTTTTTCAAAGAACAAATATTGAGATGTAGCAACGATTCTCTTGCTCATTTGCAAGTTAATGGGTGGATCGTTTCTGGGAAATCAGCGGAAGCTGTACGTTTTTTGTATCTACTAAAGGAAGATTGTGAAATGGCCATGAGGGAATTTGCTGAAATACTCTTATACTCTCCAAAAAAGCTCTTGTGTTCAATCGAAGGGAACTTCCTTCTCTCTTATTGGAATGCAGAAAAACAGAGAGGGATTTTGTTCAAAAGTTTATTATGCAAACATTCTCTCTATTATGCGATCCATCCCAAGGAAATTTCTTGGTCTACAAACCCCTTGCATATTTGCTCCCAAAACTACTTGGAACAGATAGAACAAAAGTATTTGCTAGTGGCTTGTTTGGAAGACAGCATTCCACGGAACGAATCGTATTACAAGGATGTATTCAGGCTTCCTGCTGGTAGTCTCTCTACAATCTATCACGATGCGATTCAAGTGGAAGTGATTGATACGATCACACCTATTCCGCTGCAAATGAAACGAAGTATCGAAGACTTTGCAATAGAAAGTAGAAGGTTAATCGAATCGCATGCGAGGAAATGTTTATTTGGTCTTTCAAAGGTAGGCGTTATTTTAAGTGGTGGGCTGGATTCTAGTATAACGATAACGAGTTTACGGAAACTTGGTTTTGATGTAGTAGGGATACATTGGTCATTTGCAGGTATTCTCGAAGCGGATGAAAGCGATTACGCAGAACAAATAACCGCTCACCTGAAAGTACCTCTTATTAAAATCGATGCCACGAAAATGATCAAACAAGGCGATTATCTACAAATGGAATGGGAATTCACTGCACCTTATCCGCATCCGTTTTATCGATTGTTTGAACAAACACTGGATATTTGTTCTGATTTAGGAATATCCGTCTGTTCAAGCGGGTACTTTGGAGATATTATTTTTGGACCAAGTGATCCTTGGAAGGTGAATTTCACATCTATTTTTCGAGCTGTTCCTTTTTTTGATGGGATCAAATGGTTGAGCGAGTATTGGCAGACTCCAAAATTCAAAGCAAGAAAAGTATCTCATGACCGATTGTTCCATTATAAAGCGTATCTATCCGAAGAAAGCAAGAGAAGGATAGATACAGGCGAGATAAGAGCCTACCAGAGAGAGAAGCTAAGTTTTATCGACCAGCTAGTCCAATCCTTTGATAATGAAACAGACAGTGTACTAGAAACACATGTATACGAGAAAAAAGGGATTGCACCGTTTCATTTGTTTGCCTCCAAAGAATTAATCGAGTTAGCACTAACCATCCCGCTTCCATACAAAATGTTTCCAAGTGGAGCACAAGAATATATCAAACCAATCATGAGACGGATTTACCCTGATATGCCTCCTGCCATTTTGACTCGAAATCACCGCCAAATCATGAATGCTTTCAATGAACGATATGTGCTGGAAAACAAAGTGCAAATTTTAAGCATATTGGGTGTAGATTCTTATCTTGCCACATGTCATGTGATCGATCCTCAGAAGTTAGTGGAGATATCATAAGACATAAGGAAATGGGCATCCTCAGCTTCGGGAATAATCCGCTGTTGTATGGTAGAGATCTGGTTGCAAGGATTAAAACGAAAATGGAAAGAGAGAGGGCAGAAGAATGTCATACCAATTAAACCCCGAAGTAAAGTGGAGTAAAGTATTAGGTGATCATTCTTTATTGGACAAACGGACGGGACAATACTTCACATTCAATCATACAGGAGCAATGATTTTTACCAGTTTGTTGTCATCGAAAACGGATTACGAAGAGATGGAGAGGACAGCAAAAGCATTGCAAATAACGATAGATAAACTAGAAAATAGTTTTGTCTCTTTTCGAGATCAACTAATAGAACAAGAAATATTCATGCCTATTTCATCAAATCGGGGGGCACAGGAGTGAAAGGAAAACGATCTATTTCGATTGTTCCATTGCTCCTCACCCAGTACAAACGGATTCTCTTAGGTTTGTTTCTTATGTTATTCGTTGTTGGGATGCAAGTCGTATCGCCATGGTTGATGAAAATGGTGATCGACCAAGCAATTCCTCAAAAAAATCATCAATTACTACTGACCCTAATTCTGGTTTTGGCACTCATCCCTTTGTTTATCACCATACTTCAATCCATACGCAACCAAGTCACCCATCAAATCGGAGGCTGTGTGACGGATACCTTTCGAAATTTGCTATTCGATAAATTAGTAAAGTTATCTCCAAAGACATACCACCATTTTCAATCAGGAGACATCGCTGGAAGAATATATAGTTGTGGGGAAATCGGGGATGCATTTATCGCACAAGTGATGGTTCCAGCTATTTTCGACATAGGGATGTTCGTTGGAATAACAATGGTGATGTTTTATTTGAATGCGAAACTCACCATACTTGTTCTGATTCTCTTGCCAATCATGTATTATCTTTCGCGTTGGTTAACCAAAAAGACTCGACCAAAAATCAATAAAATCATCCAACTACAGCAGGGGTTGCAGACTTATGCCACGGAATTTACGACTGGATTAAAGACAGTCCAAAAATTTCATCAAGAAGTAGCAGAAAGGGAATATCAGAAAAACTGGATTCGTGATTATCGCAAACTACGAAATCAAGCGGCGTTTTATGATGATTTTTCTATTTTGATTGTAGATTTTGGAAGGTCCTTGGGGTTTGGGATTGTATTTATCTATGCAGCTATCCAAATTATGCAAGGTCAAATGACCATTGGCACGTTAATAGCCTTTTCCGTTTATTTCCCCCAATTATTCGCTTCTATCCAACATATTCAAGCAGCTTATGTGATGTCAGAGGGGATCAAACCAAAGCTAGAATTGGTCTATCAAATCTTACATTTGGAAGATGAAATCATCGATCATCCATCGAAAGCGCAAAAACTAAAGGGAGCAATAACATTTGCAGATGTCTCTTTTTCATATGAAAAAGGGAGAGGGGAACTTTCTCATGTGGATTTTTCTATTGAAGCAGGTGAATTCATTGGGATTGTAGGGGCTACAGGAAGTGGGAAATCAACCATTTTGGATTTGATTATGCGATTTTATGAACCAACCTCCGGTGCCATTTTAATCGATGGTAGAGACATTTGTGATTATGCATATGGTGATTTACGATCTCAGATTGGTCTTGTATCACAGGATGTTTTTTTGTGGAATAAATCGATACAAGATAACTTGCGATACGCCAAACCAAGTGCGACAGAAGAGGAAATGTTACAAGCATGTGAGCATGCACAAGTACTCGATTTTATTCAACAACTTCCCGATGGATGGGATACGATTATTGGAGAAAGAGGAGTAAAACTTTCAGGTGGGGAAAAGCAGCGTCTAGGAATTGCTCAGATGGTATTGAGGAATCCACAAATCATTTTATTAGACGAGCCGACTTCGGCTTTGGATGCAAATACAGAAGCATTGTTACAAGAAAACCTTACACAACTATTTCACGGGAAAACAACGGTGGCGGTTGCACATCGATTGGCTACGGTCCGAAAAGCAGATCGAATCATGGTAATAGATAATGGAAAACTAACTGAAATGGGGTCACATGATGCATTAATGGAAAACGGTGCTATATATCAAAAGCTATATGCAGAGCAATTTCAGGTTCACTAAAAAGTATATCAATTATCAAAATGACCCAGTTTTTCCGTAAATATCGTGTTGTCTTAATAAATAGATTTATAGTATAATAAAATCATAAATTAATGGATTTATCCCACACCATGATAAAGTGTTTAAATAATATTTGCGCATTTTATCATGGTGTGGACAGATCCTTAAAAAGCGGGTTCTCACTTCCTTCCCCGCGGCCCAGAGGGATCTTACCATCCATGGGGTGCGGGAAGGTTACCCGCGGCATTTCTTGGTTGGCAGCTGAGATTATGCACCGTGGCAATTACTTCGTAATTGTCACGGGTCCGAAGATAATGTTTTTTCTTATAGAGAAGAACCAGCTCAGATAGATAGCTGGTTCTTTATTTACATGTAAATTTACCACTAGAGCTGATAGAGAAAAAATAAATAAGAATGGACGGAAATAGACGATGAGCGAACTGTCTACCATTCAAAATACGAGAAAAATAAATACAGTGGATAGTCTTGTCCTCGATTTTAAACGGTTGGGTTTAGAAAAAGGAATGAACATCATCGTACATTCCTCGCTCAGCTCCATTGGATATGTAAGCGGCGGTGCTGTTGCTGTAGTACAAGCTTTGATGGATGTTATTACATCTGATGGTACGATTGTCATGCCTACACATACAAGCGATAATTCAGACCCTGCGTTGTGGGAAAATCCCCCTGTGCCTAAAGAATGGTGGCCCATCATAAGAGAGACGATGCCGGCTTTTCATCCGTTCTATACTCCAACACGTGGGATGGGAAAGATCGTAGAGGTATTTCGTACGTTTCCAGGTGTAGTACGCAGTAACCATCCGACGGTCTCATTTGCTGCTTGGGGAAAACATATAGATTTTATTACCAAAGATCATCCAATCGATAATCCCATGGGAGAAGCTTCACCTTTGGCGAGGTTTTATGAATTAAATGGATCTATTCTCTTAATTGGAGTGGGTCATGATAGTAATTCTTCTTTGCATCTTGCAGAATATCGTCAAAATAAGCAAGTTCCAATCAAAGAATCGGCTGCTGTAGAGATACAGGGAAAGAGAGCATGGGTTACATTTGAAAATATAGCATACCAGACGGAGTTATTTGATAAGATAGGAGCCGAATTTGAAGAAAGCAATCCTTTTGTAGTCAAAAAAATAGGAAATGCCGAGGTTAAATTCATTTCACAGGTAAAAATAGTCGATTTTGCAGTAGAATGGTTGAATAAACATAACACAAAAACGTAGTTTTGGGATAGTAGATGGATGGGAAGCCAACCATCTACTATCTAAGGAGTGGTTATTACTTCAGGAATTTCGTTTCTAGGTACACATGCCGACCTGCATGATTCTCCTCTACTCCTTCTGTTAGGCTAGGCGTACATACATCTGGCCTGTTTTGTTTTTTTGCCAGTGTGTAGACATCCCACCGAACCACATATAGGATAGGAAGCATTGGTCGGTAAGGGGGAAGACCGATGATTTCTCCATTTTGAACGCGAGCAATGATTCTTGCTGCCGGCAGTTCTTGGAGGGAATCAGAGGTATCCCGATAACAGAAGGGTCTGTTGTAGAATCGATTTTGGTACATGGGTATCCATTCTATCGAAAGCAACGTTTTCTTTCATTCTACGTGTTGTTCATTTAGATTGTAAAGATCGGAATTTTCTTTATTTGGAGGAGAGTATGATGATTGAGTATGAAGCAAGAGTTTTGGAGATAGATCCTTTATATATGAAACAAAAAATCCTTTCTTGTGGAGGACAAGCGGTCCGATCATCATTGATGCGTCGCTATGTGTATGCGGTAAATCAAGATGATCTACAGCAGTTTATTCGTTTGCGTGATACAGGATTTGAAACAACGCTTACCTACAAAGAAATCAAACATGATGGGATAGATGGTACAGACGAAACAGAAATTGTCGTGGATGATTTTGATAGAACAGATGAGTTGTTAAGTCGACTTGGTTATCAAACGAAATGGTACCAAGAGAACCACCGGAATAGTTTTCTATTGTCAGGTGCGCGACTAGAGATCGATCAATGGCCGATGATTCCACCTTATATAGAGATTGAAGCAGATTCGTATGAAGAGGTGATCCGTGTAGCCCAAATGCTTGGCTATCGACAAGACCAGTTGGTAGGAGAAAACACATTAAAGATTTATGCTCACTATGGTATCGATTTAAAGAAAATAGAAGATCTGCGATTTACTGGCGAAATCATATCATAAGGGTAACATTTTGGTCATTGTGTTTCAGTCCTTCATATATAATAAAAGAAAGCCTCCTGAAGAAAGGGAGAAGAAGGTGTATTTATTTATCGTAAATCCCCATGCGGGAAGAGGAAAAGGACTTAGAGCTTGGAAACAAGTAGAAGCAAAGTTAGTGCATAGCAGGATAGATTATGAAGTCCATTTTACCCAATATAAAGAAGAGGCTATTTTGCTTGCAAAAGAAGCGATGGATCAGTCAAAGTGGATTGCTGTCATTGCTGTTGGTGGGGATGGTACAGTTCACGAAGTAGCAAATGGTTTATATGGCAGCGAAATCCCAATGGGTTACATTCCAGCGGGTACTGGGAATGATTTTGCAAGGGAATGGAAGATATCTTTTGATCCCTTAAGGGCATGGGAACGAATACAACAACATGAAGTGAAAAAAGTAGATATTCTCATGGAAAACAGTCGCATCATGCTATGTTATATCAGTGCCGGTTTTGATGGATATGTATCCAGAAAAGTGGATGCTTCTTGGTGGAAAAAAGGTTTAGGGAAAGCTAGTTATTTTATTGGTGCCTTGTTAGCGTTAAAGAAATTTCGTCCTTTTTCATTGCGTTTACAGTTGGACGGCCAAAATCATGATTTTGAGGATGTTTGGTTAGTTACTTTGTCCAATGGTAAGAGCCTTGGAGGAGGAATGCTGATCAATCCACAAGCAGATTCGACAGACGGTTGGATGGATCTTTGTATTGTCCATAAACTGAAGAAATTAGAATTTCTACGCATGTTCCCTAAAGTCTATGCTGGAAAACACATCGGACATCCAGCAGTTACGTTTTTGCGGGGTAAACAAGCAAATGTCCAGACAGATCCAATGATGTGGGCATTCGCGGATGGAGAAGAGATAGGAAATCATAATTTGAAGGTATCCATTATTCCAAACGGACTCTTATTATTATAATTTAATAAAAGTAGAAAACTCCCTTGAAGAAGGGAGTTTTTTTACAGGGTACCGAGTGCTCTTTTTATTTCTACCACACACACAATGAAAGGGGTAATGATAAAGGCAATACCAACAATCCCGATCATGAATCGATACAATCCATAATGCGTATCACTTTGTGGTAATGATTTTCGGATAGCCCATCTAGTAAAGATAGGGAAATGATGCAGCTGAACATCTCTTACACTTCGAGTACGAAAAGAAATAGCTAGATAATGAGAACCAAGTACAAATAAAAAGACGAAAACGATAAGAGCAGTAAGAATGTTAAGCACAGGTATCTCCGATAAAATATGAACGACTCGTTTGATAAGGATATCTGCTAGTAATGGAATAGTATAACACTCCTCTAGTATATGGATAATTACCTACTGATAAAAACATATTTTCATTGTTTTTACAATGGATGTATAGAAGTTACTAGACGAGAATGATAAAATCTTAGCAAATGTTCGGCAACTGATAGGAAAGTGAGTATCGATACCTATGCAATTAAACATAAAGGCTACTGGCCCGCATGTACAAGTTCTTTCGCATTTATTGGCCAAAAATCCGGAAAATGTATATGAAAGGAGCGAAAAAGAAGCTATTGTACGTCTGGTGTATACGAAATTTGAAGTGGAAGATGTAGAAGTGTTTCTCTATGCTGTTCCTGATCCAATAGAGTTAGTTCGAAATGCTCCTGATTCCTATGATATCACGCAATATATCAACGACCGCGAATTTGCCGCCAGCAGTTTGTTCCTTACCTATATAAAAAGTGCATTGGGAACAGCGCTAAATGGCAGACCAAAAGAAGAATATCGCCAGTGGGTGGATCATCTTTTTCCTTTTGAAGTAGCGTTTGGGCCTATCGCTACTAATATAACCGATGATACGATCCAAGCATTATTTGCACCGATGGGTTATGAAGTGGAAATCGAATATGGAGATATTAACTATCAAGTGAAGTTCAAAGAACAGAGTTCAGCTCGATACATAACGATTCGCGGGGAACAAACACTTCAACAGATGTTAAAACATATTTTTGTACTTATTCCTGTGCTAGATAACTATAAACACTACTTTTTGGATGAGAAGGAAATCGATAAGTTGGATCGATATGGAGAAGGTTGGCTGGAAGAGCATCCTTTGCGTTCTTTGATAATAAAGCGAACACTGCGATTTTCACCATTGATCAAGAAATCAAAGTTTCAACTCAGCAACAAAGGCCAGGAGCTAGAGAAGAAAGAGGAATCTGGAGAACCAAAAATAAAGCTGAATGACCTGCGTTACGAAGCGATTTTGTCTGTTGTGGAGAAATTACCACACAAAGCATCTATCGTGGATTTAGGTTCGGGAGAAGGGAAGTTATCCACACGTTTAGGATTTTTGTCTGGTGTAAAAGAAATCTTAGCAGTAGAACCTTCGCAAAGATCGCAATTGCATGCGTTAGAGCGTTTTGAAAAAGCTAAGCGCAGAGCAGGATTTATCGAGCCAACTTCTTTATTCGGCTCCTTGTTTTACTCGGATGATCGTTTATGCAAAAAAGATGTGATGATCTTATGTGAAGTGATGGAGCATATTGACGAACACCGTTTAGCCGCTGTATTTCAGACCATATTTTCACATTATCAACCAACGACTCTCCTTGTTACCACACCAAATAAAGAATACAACCAAGTGTACGAGATGCAAAAAGAGTTTCGACACAGTGATCATCGATTTGAGTGGACAAGAGAACAATTTTCCAGTTGGGCTCGTACTTGTGCAGAACAGTACGCTTATACCGCAAGTATAGAGGGGATTGGCGAAGAGCATGTATCATTCGGATTCCCTACCCAAATGGCAGTTTTTCGTAGAGGAGAAGAGTAAGATGACGAGGAAAATGATGCTCCCCTATGCAGGAATTGTTTTGATGATGGGGCCATCGAGTAGTGGAAAAACCACATTATTAGATAGACTTATAGCAGAAGGGATATTGATGCCTTCTGAAGTGATCAGCTCCGATCAATTTCGCACGCTGCTTAGCGATACTATTTTTATGGACTGGAAGGGTCATCCCAAAGATGAAGCGGATGTGTTGTTTGATACCTATCAACACATCTCCAAAGAAGCATTTGAGGCAATGGATTTTATGGTAGAAAAGCGTTGCCAGTTAAATAAATTGACAATCGTAGATGCTACCCATTTGCAATCATCGGATCGTCTGCGTTATGTCCAATTAGCTCGAAAACATCATGTTTCCATTTCTGTTATTGCGATCGAGGCAAGTGAGCAGCAGCTTTTAGAATGGGATGAAACAAGGGAACATTCAAGAGGAAAGAAGCGTATTCGACAGCAACAACAAGTATTCAAGCGACAAATCCGCTATTTAAAAAAAGAAGGTTATTCTGCTCAATATGTGTTGAAAGCAGAGGAATTGGCATCGACATCATTTGAACGAAAAGCAAATCGGATGCTTCTCGATATCGGCGAAGGACTGGATATTATTGGAGACATCCATGGTTGTTTTGATGAGTTTATGGATTTGTTAGTTCGACTAGGCTATGAGAAAAATGAGGAAGATTTTTATGTTCATCCACAAGGAAGAAAGATCGTTTCGCTAGGAGATGTGATGAGCAGAGGGCCAAAATCATTAGATACGATGGAGTTTTTCTATCGTCATATACAAGCAGGCTTAGCTTATATGATTGATAGCAATCATGGATGGAAGATAGCACGTTGGCTGGATGGTCGCAAGGTGAAAATGCAGCATGGTGATGAGAAGTTAGCAGCAGAGTTTGAACAATTTGAAGCCGTTCATGGTGAAGAGAAAGCAAGGGATAAGAAAGAAGCTTATCGGCAGATGCTGCTCAAAGCACCTTCTCATTATGTATTGCAAAAAAATGATATCCCAGTGGCCGTTGTGGTCCATGCTGGGATCAAGGATGAGTTTATTGGCAAACACGATCAAGTAATCAGTGATTTTTGCCGATATGGAGAGGTAGAGGGATTTGATAAACAAGGAAAACCAATGCGCAAAGATTGGTTTCAACAGCATCAGAACAGCCAATTGATTATATGGGGACATGATCCCAAGCCACAAGCGATCTTTATCAAAAATACGGTCAACATTGATCAAGGTGTTGTATTTGGAGGCAACTTGACTGCTTTTCGATTCCCGGAAAAAGAGTTTGTGCAAGTACCTGCCCAGCAAGATTATGCAGATGCGAAAGATAATCCATTGCACATATGGGAAGAGCAAAGGCTCACCCCGCCAAATATAATGGGCCTTATCGATGGTTATTCTGTACAGGTAGAACAATATGGAGAAATAAAAGTTCCCGGAAAAATGGTAAAGACAGCGTTGGATGATCTCTCTCATTTTACGATTCCATTAGAAGAATTAACTTATATTCCACCAACGATGAGTCCTACTCCACAAGTTTCCAAGTTATCCACGTATTTGGAGCATCCAGCAGAAGCTTTTGCTTATTATCGTTCCAATGAAGTAAACAAAATGGTAGTAGAGAAGAAACACATGGGTAGCCGCGCAGTTTTATTGGTGTTTCGAGATGAGGAGTCAGCTGAAAAATATATTGGGCGTAAGATAGAAGGTGTGATTTACACACGAACAGGACGCCCGTTTTTCCAAAAGCAACTAGGGAAAGAAGTGTTACAAAAACTTCAGCATGATCTTAAGCCGTACTTTGCTAAGTATCAGACAGAGTTTATCTTATTGGATGCAGAAATTTTGCCTTGGAATCTTAAAGCAAAAGAATTGATTCAAAAACAATATGCTCATGTTGGAGAAATGGCTTGGTTGGATCGGATGAAGCGTAAGGAGAAGCTGGAAAAGGCGGAGAGTAATGGACAAGCCATTCAGACTTGGCTTGATGAAACAAATGAACAACTACAGCATACTGCTTCGTTCCGTAAAAGTTTTCAACAATACATCTGGGAAACGACAGGAATCGAAGGGATTCAAATCGCCCCTTTCCATATACTTGCACAAAGTGGTCTAACTTTTTTTGATCAAACCCATATTTGGCATATGGAAAAAGCCCAAGAATTAAGTAATTATTCTTCGATGATCATCGAAACAGCATATCGAGTTGTAGACAATGAACAATCAGAGCAAGAAGCAATTGCTTGGTGGGAAGAAATGACCCGCGATGGACAGGAAGGATTTGTAGTTAAACCTCTAAATTTTGTGGAGCGGAACGAAAAAGGTCAAATGGTACAGCCGGCAATTAAAGTAAGAGGTGTAGAATATCTGCATATCATCTATGGAATGGATTACTTGCATCCCGCTAATCTAGAACGATTGAAACAACGCAGTACAAATAAAAAACAGAAAAAGGCACTGCGTGAATTTGCGCTAGGTATGGAAGGGATTCAGCGCTTTGTGAACCGGGAATCGCTTGGGAGAATTCATGAATGTGTACTAGGGACATTAGCAATGGAAGCAGACCCTGTCGACCCAAGGTTGTAATATACAAAGACATATATTCCATCTTCTATTTCGTGATACTATTATGGATGATGTATCTATTTCTTTATCGTCATGATTGGAGAGGGTTATTATGTTTTATCTCCTGATTGCCTTAGCGATCATCTTCGTACTGGCAATTGGATTATTTGGCATCATGCATTTTATTTCGCGCAGACCACAGCATTCCATTATCCGGTCTCATCCATATCTTGGATGGTTGCGTTATTTTCTAGAAAAACTTGGGCCTGAATTTCGTCAGTATTGGTTTGATGATGATCGTTCGGGTAAGCCGTTTTCCCGTTATGAATTTGTTGGTCTTATCTTCTCTGCGAAGTATCGAACAGACCTCCTTGGTTTTGGGTCCAAACAGGATTTTCAAGAGTCTGGGTACTATATTGCAAACTCCATGTTTCCCATGCTTCAAAACGAGTTGAAAGTAAACAATGAAGAGCTTGTACAAGCAAAGAAGTACCAAATCGAAAAAGAAGGTGTGTTTACTCGTAAAGAGAAACTCATCACCGATGAAACCCCAAAATGGTTATACCCCGAAGATGATGTGATCATTGTCGGTTCTAATCGGCAAACACCATGGAAATTGAATGGAATGTTTGGTGCTTCTGCTACTTCCTATGGTTCTATTGGAGAAAATTATATATTATCTACAGGTTATGGAGCAGCGATGGCTGGTGGATCTTGGATCAACACAGGGGAAGGTGGAGTAATTCAAGAGCATTTGCAAACAGGTGCAGATGTAGTAGCGCAAATTGGTCCAGGGCTTTTTGGATATCGAGACGAACAAGGACTATTTTCATGGGAAGCATTTGGAAAAAAAGCAGCAGAATCCAATATAAAAGCGTTTGAGTTGAAATTTGCCCAAGGTGCAAAGATTCGTGGAGGTCATCTAGAGGGTAAAAAAGTAAATGCAAAGATTGCAGAAGTACGCAATGTACCAATCGGCAAAACGATTAATTCTCCTAACCGTTTTCCGTTCTTGACCAATCCTGAAGAGGCTTTGTTGTTTGTGCGTGAACTTCAAGAAAAGGGTGGAAAACCAGTCGGATTAAAGTTAGTAATTGGACAACAACAAATATTGAATGAGTTTTTTGAAACCATGATTCGGCTTCATATATACCCAGACTTCTTCACGATTGACGGCGGGGAAGGTGGATCAGGTGCTACGTATAAGGCGATGGCAGATTCCATGGGATTGCCTCTCATACCAGCACTTATTACGTTTGTCGATACTGCTTATCGATATGGAGTCCGCGATCAGTTCAAAATATTTGCTTCTGGCAAGCTGATCGCGCCAGATAAAGTAGCGATTGCGCTAGCTATTGGAGCAGATGCAGTCAACTCTGCTCGAGGATTTATGATGGCTAATGGTTGTATTATGGCACTGCAATGTCATACAGGACATTGTCCAGCAGGAGTAGCTACAACCAATCCCAAATTACAAGATGCCCTTGTTCCGGAAGAGAAAAAATGGCGTGTGATGAATTATATCATCAGTATGCGTTTTGGATTATTTGCGCTCGCTGCGGCAAGCGGTCTAGATAGCCCCAGACGATTTACAAGAGATCATATTATTTTTAAGAATGAAGCAGGACGTACGATACCTTTAAGCGAATTATTTCCCATTCCTGAAGTAGAACCGATAAAAACGGTTGTGCCACAAGGAGAAAATGTTTCTTGACTTAAGTAGCCCTTCTACGAAGAGGGGCTTTTTTTGTCGAATATGAACATAAAATAAACAGCCAGCAAAAAATGTTAATATTTTTAATTTTTTGTTTACAGGATACGAATTCGACAGTTATAATCCAATTAAGAAGACCTTCTTCCAAAAAAATGGGAGTTTGAAGTGATTGGTCAGCTTATTCATTGCGATCTGGACAACATTCAGATCAACTTCAACTACGGCAGTGGTGGTTCCTACCAGATGCTGGGGAAGGCGAAGAGGTGCAAGTTCATCGACGACTATCTTCTTCATTTCGTGTCGTTCCATGGTCGTGTTATCAATAATAACACCACAGAGAAGCGATCAATCCGTGGTGTCGTTGTCGATGACGTCACGGCGAAGGGAAAGACGAGGTCGAAAGATGGCCCGAGCATCATGACTGTATGTCTGAAGTCGGGCATCATCAAGTTTTTCAGCGAAGGAAAGGTGCTTGGGGATGACGCTAGGCGAACCATCATGCTTGGTGAGTTCAGTCCTAGTGAGCTCCTCGCTCTGAAGTAGTCACTTTCCGGAGTGGCTGGGGTGTGTGAGGATTGAGTTTCTCACACACCCAGTGGAAAATAATTTATTTCATTTGATAAATAGATACATGAATAAAATGACTTCTCCTAGGTCAATCAAGGAGAAGTCATTTTTGGTATTTACTAGTGGATTTGGTGTTGGTGGTAGATTAGAACATGATGTCTGTTGCACTAGATCCATCCTAAAAACGTGGTAACGAATCAGATATTCATCCCTTTTTATCGATAGGAGATTTAGGATAGCCATTATATATCAACAGAAAAGATCAAAGTAATCATGCTAAAATAAAGAGTATAATTTGTGTTTATTATTAAATTTAATAGAGTGAGGAAGTTACATTGTCTCTTTTCCTGCCATTTACGATTTGCTTGATTCGTAGAAAAAACCAAGTTTTGCTTATCAACAAAGAAAAGAAATTTTGGATGGGAAGATGGAATGGGGTAGGGGGAAAGATCGAGCAAGGAGAGAGCCCCAAAGCATCTATTTTACGTGAAATTGAGGAAGAAACAACGATTCGGTTAGCTGATGTACGATCCAGAGGAATAGTCACTTGGTCAACTGAACAGACTCAACTTGGAGGGATGTATGTGTATGATGTCATTCTTCCTGATGATTTTGTACTAGAAACACCATTTAAAAATGGGGAAGGTATCTTAGATTGGAAAGACTATGAGTGGATACTGCATCCAGAAAATAAAGGAATTGCAGATACATTGCCCTATTATTTGCCCTGGTTGTGGAAAGATAGGACTTCTTATAACCACTATTTTGTCTTTGAAGAGGGAGAAATAAAAGGATACAAACCGACTAAACTTGATTTGGAACAATAGAAGGGATCAACTAGGAAAGAAATTTTTTTGACAAGGTACAGTGGAGTTTAAGGGGAACCACTAGCAGATGGTTTGCTACATACAAATATAAAATATTGTTTTTTAAAACACATACCATTGCTTTATAGGTGTGTGTTTTTTATTTTAATCATTCAATCTATACCAAGGGTCAAGCGCGGAAATGAAGAAAATCCCTCTACTTTTTATGAATTAAAATTATGAAATATATGTAAAGTAGAACATATTAAAAAATAATTATTATTATAAATAAACATTATTATTAGAATTATATTAATTTAATAGATGAGTATATTATTTTGTATAAATATATTTATTTTTCGTAGAAAATATATTATAATTCTAAAAGGTAGATGGACACAGGTTCATCCCTTAGGTATGGAGTGAATTTTTAATGGCTATATTCAGCCGCAACAACAACACTGGAAGCGGTGGAGACCCGCGCGACAAGGTGGGCCAGAACCCCACCGGTCGGGCCACGAGGTCTTCTGCTGGTAAGAGGCGTCAGGCGGCTAGGCGCGAGGAGCGCAAGAACCAAGAGAAGAAGGACTAACTTCTCTAGGTGAGTGATCCACGACCGGCTGGAGTTAAACTCCAGCCGGTCCATCATTTTCAAAAACCAAAATAACACGACAAGGGGACGGTTCTCTTGTCGCATAAATCCTCTCACTGGAAGTAAATATATGGTAAAATACTTTCGAGAGGTGATAGAAATGCCCAGATATAGCAGGGAAAAGAGTGAGACGGGAATATATCATATTATGGTGAGAGGCGTAGACCGAATGTCCATTTTTCGAGAGGAAGAAGACTATCATCGATACTTAGAGACATTACTCCGATTTAAAAAAACTGACAATTATGAAATGTACGCCTATTGTCTGATGAGTAATCATGTACATCTACTTATCAAAGAAGTAGGGGATACCATTCATCGTTTTATGAAACGACTTGGTGTTAGTTATGTTTCTTATTTCAATAAAAAATATAACCGAGTAGGACACTTATTTCAGGATCGATACAAAAGTGAGAGCATTCAATCAGAACAATATTTGCTATGTTGCAGTAGGTATATCCATAATAATCCAATTGTAGCTGGTCTTGTTAAGCATCCAGAGGATTACATTTGGAGTAGTTTTTCGTCTTATTTAGATGGAGATAATCATCCATTGTTGAATCCTGATTTTATACTTCATCATTTCTCTCAGGATCGTGTGGAGGCGATTTTGAGATTAAAAGAATTTACAAAAAGTAGCAATCAGGATAAGTTCTTGGATGATGATCGGATAGATCAAGTCAATTGTCAAAAAGTGATAAACGAAATTTTAGAAAGACATGATATCAGTCCTGAAGATTTAAGAAAAACAAAGGATATAGGGAAGAGGAATGCAATTTTACAAGAAATAAAAACAACTTCTCATGTATCAATTAGAGGAATCTCTCGTGTGTTGGGAATAAGCAAAGATATTATTTTTCGCGCATAAGCATGCGACAATAGAACCGTCCCCGTGTCGCAGGAAAATAAATATGTGCTAAGATACATTCATAGATGGATAGGAATGACAAGATTCGCGGGAAAAAGAGTACAAGGATTTATCATATTTTGGTGAGGGACGTAGATCGATGGTCCATTTTCGAGATGAAGAGGATTATCGTCAATGACTAGAAATAAAGTAGAGAAACCACTCGTTCTATCGTGATAAGCAAAAAAATTTATTTTTCGAGCATAAGAATGCGACAAAAGAACCGTCCCCGTGTCGCTGATGGATTGGTTAATAAGGAGAAGGTGCAATGGAAAAAGATCAAATTCTCGGTGGGCTATATGGTTTACTTGTCGGAGATGCAGTTGGGGTTCCTTATGAATTTCATACAGCAGACCAATTACCACGAATGGCTGATATAGATATGAATCCGCCTGTAGGGTTTAACAGAGCACATCAAGGAGTCCTGGCAGGAACATGGTCCGATGATGGTGCTCAAGCATTATGTTTATTGTCATCATTGGTAGAATGCGGAGAAATGAATTTGCCTCATTTTGCGGACAAGTTGTGGGCTTGGTATAGCAAAGGTCTCTGGGCGGTAGATGGAGCAGTTTTTGACGTTGGCATCCAAACTCAAGCATCCTTGCAAGCCTATCATAATGGAGGTTTACCTGAGAAATCAGGAAACATTTATCCAGATGGGAAAGGCAATGGTTCTTTGATGCGCGTCCTCCCTTTGGCTTTATGGCATAAGGGAAGCGAGGAAGAATTGGTCGCAGATAGTCACAAACAATCTTTGGTTACACACGGACATCTAGTGAATCAAGTAGCTTGTGCCCTTTATTGTTTATGGGTGAGGGAAGTTTCCAAAGGGCTAGAGGTAGAAGTAGCTTATCACTCCGCAGTTAAGAGATTACGAGAGATATATGGAGAGAACAGCCCTGAACGGATCGAACTCGATCAAACCATCTGCCCAGAACAAGAACCGACGAGCAGCGGGAGTGGGTATGTAGTAGAAACGATTCGCAGTGTGCGAATTGCTGTAAAGGAAAATACATATGAACAGGTAATAAAGAAGGCGATCTCATTGGGGGAAGATACAGATACCAATGCCGCGATTGCTGGTGGGTTATATGGGGTGAAAGTTGGTATTTCGGGAATTTCAAGTAGATGGCTCACACAGTTGCGGGAGAAAGAGAAGGTGGAGGAATTGGTACAAAGTTGGCTGGGATAACTAGTAATAGGCGATCAATAAACAAATCCAACACCTTATGTGGATATGGGTGTTGGATTTTTCTACTTTAACATTTTGTTTATCTTTCAGTATCACCGTCTCCACCCTTATAGATGATCGAATTTAAAACTATTGTCTTATTAAAAAATGACATAAAAGTTCTCCTCCAATTTCCATCCGATTTGACTTTGTAAAAGATAAAACTCTTCAGCCCATTGGGAAAATTCTTTTTTGTTACCAATTTTATCATAGCATGCAGCTAATTCATACACAGCACTACATGCACGTTTTGAGTATTCGTGTTTTTTACAAAGAATGACTGCTTCTACAAAGAAGGGAATTGCTTTGTCATATTGTTCCTGTTTTTTATAACAGATGCCAGCGACCATTAGAATCTTGGATAAACGGAAATCATCATGGATCTTTCTTCCGATTAAAAGCGCTTTTTCCATACAATCCAGAGCTTTTGACCAATTTTTTTGCGTTGTATATAGACTAGTTAAGTAGGTGTATGATTCTGCATGTCTTCGTGGGAATACTCTATTTGAATCTAAATCTAGTACAAGATGAAAATGCTCAATTGCTTGCTCAAATTTTCCTTGTTTTAGATAAATATTTCCTAATATATTGAGGAAATCAAGTAGTAGATTTTTTTGTGATACGTTTCTGTGGATGATTTCGATGCTTTCTTTGCAATAGTTCAATGCTTCCTCTAGTTCATTATTCTCAATGAGAAGGATACAGTATGATTTATACAGAAGTAGTTTTACTCTTGTGCTCTGGATATAACCAATGGAAGACCATATTTGCTTGATTAGCTTAACAGCTTCTTTTTTACGTTCTGATTTTCGCAAGTACAGGATTTTATTTCCGGTTAATGCATATTTAATTTCAGCTTGTTCCACTGTTGAAACTTGGTTCAACCCTTCATCTGCGTAGTGAATCGCTTCTTGTAAATTATTCTGTTCATAGCAACAAGTGCTTAATTCGTTATAGCACTTAGCGACCAAATTAGGTTTGGCAACATAAGTCTGCTTTTTACAAAGAAGTAGTACCTCTTTCCAAATTTTTAGTGCTTTCTCCCACTCCTGAAGTTCAAAATGGTAAAGCCCTTGTAAATAGTGTGAATAAGGAAATAGAGCATGATGTTCTTTTGGTCGATAACGAGTGAGGAGCTTTTGGGCTTGTTCTAAATCCTCATCATTGATTAAATCCTCTACACATTCTAGCTTCCGACGTAATGTTTCGATCTCATGCAATTCATTTTGCAGGATGTTTTCCAGTGATTCGGAAGAAATATGTAAACTTTCAAATAGATGAAGAATCTTGTTTTTCGAAGGATTTCCTTCCATGTTTTCAATGTTCGAGATGGTTCCTATCGAAATATGCTCGTTCTTCAGATTTTCCAAAGAAAGTCCTCGATCCAATCTTATTTTTCTAGCAATATAGGCAAGCAAAGGCAGGTCGTAGGTTAAGTCCATTCATTTTCCTCCCTTTAACTAGTAATTGGTATGTATTCCTATTATGATAGAGCATCTTCCGTTTATCAAATATTGGTTTTTCAGTAACGATTATGAATTATTTTGAAAAATGGTGGTACTAGATAGATTTTTTGGACAGTAATGGGGGCAAATCGGAGGGGATTTCAAACATGCTGCGAAAGTGCATTGAAAAATTGGTTATTGATGGAAAAATATATAGTTGGATATAATTTAGGCAGAACAATGAGCGCATGATTTCGTTTATTCTTACGGAAAAAGATACCTAAAGACAAAACCACCCCTTCAGGAGTGGTTTTGATTTTCGTGTCTAGACAATGTATATTGTTGGATTTGTGATTTACTTGGGTTCCCATGCGGACTGAGTAGCTGCCTCTTTCCATTTTGCTCGGTTTTCATCAGTAGCTGCGGGTTCTGAATCTCCGAAAATAGCACGTACCCAATGTCCGTCAGTAGGATTTGGCATCAAGATAAACTTGCTTCCATAAAGTGCTTTATCTTGTTCCATCAGTTTGGTACGCTCGTTCACATCTTTTACATAATAAATCCGGCGAAAGTCGTTCAAATTATCCCCTAGATAGGAGATTACATTGTATTTTTGAGCGATTTCATTTTGGCGTGTCTCTTTGTTGGATGTATCGATAAGCATGGTCAAGTGATTTTTGTCTACATATGGAAATTTCAGTTTTTTAAGTTGGTTCTTTGCGTATTCGAAGGTTTTTGGGCCTTGATCACGGCTTGATACATAGTAAACCTCTACCCCTTTTTGCTTACAGTAGTTAAAGAAATCTACTGATCCTGGGGTGGCGACCATGTTGTATGTAGGAATCCACTGATCCCAAATAGAATCGTCGAAGAAATCTTTATTATTTTTGATAAGATAACCCCAATAATTGACAGGACTGAGAATCGTATCATCCAAATCCGTGATAACTGCTAATGGCTTATCTCCTGGCTTATGATTTGCTAGGGCAAGATCAACTTGCATTTTAGCCATATTAAAGGATTGATGATACAGCGCCTTATACTCTGCGGCGGTTTGTTTCCAAGCAACAGCCGTAGTCAGGATGTTGTTCAATCCAGTTCCTTGTGGTGCAGATTCGGCTTGTACCTGCGCTAATGGCTGATTGGAAGAGCCAAATAAATAACCAATGATTGTACTTAGTACAATCATACCAACTACCATCATGGAAGCGTATTTTTTCATTCTTTTTCCCCCTGGTTCTCCATTGATTTTCATTCGATTAGCAATTTTTACATTAAACAATCTCCTTGCAAGATAAGAGCAGAAAAACGTAAAAATATTGCTAGTGACGCAATTAAAAAGTTTGACATACTGTCATCCCGTTTTGAAACGAGAGGGTCCCAAAACGACTCATAAACAACATTTTTTGAAAATTTTTATTTCTATAAATGAAATAATACATTTATGAGTATCCACATTATACGGAATAAATGGACTGGATTACAAGAGGAAATGATGGGAATAGTTGATAAAACTACAAATAGGTACAATATCATATAGAACATTTAAAATGCTCGATTATTAAAATTAATATTTTATAATTTCGAGTTTTAATATTATTCGGGAGGGATTATAAGCAAGGAGACGGATGTCTTCGTGCCGCTGAGAGAATAAAATATATATTTTGAATATTATTTGTTATAATGACTGCAAATATCCTTCTCATCAGGAGAAGGATCATGGAACCTAGAGAGGAGGTTACATGGTTGGTAAGTGTCCGTTGTGTTCCAAGGAAAACGTAGAACTTTTCCCCTTCTACTCGCATCAGTACTGCGAGCAGTGCAGACTGGAAAGGGAAGTTCGAGAAGAGTACTTGGACAATGTCGAGGATCCGTGGATCGAAGATGCTATGGCTCTCGATGACGAAGAAGACTGCTTCGGCTGTGACGACGACCACTGCGACTTCTGTAGCTAATGGTCATGGTTCCAGCCCCGTATGTGTGTGACGGGGCCCACCATATAAATAATATATTCCTATATATAGAACAAACTCCCTACAAAATGATAGGGAGTTTGTTGTGTTAGAAAAAACATTATCTTGGCCAGCGATGTGGAGGAACATATTGTGTTATCGTTTGAAAGATAGCAGCCCATTGATATTCATTGAGGATAGAAACAGGGTCGTACCTGTCTATTTTTATGTTTCTTACCAATCGAGTAATTTGCGGCGCAGTAAATATTCCTTTCAATGCACCTTCCAATGATTGATTGGGGTATTTTAAACAATGAGACACAAAAGAGAAAAAGGCTTTGTGATATTTCTCAGACAAGAGTGGCTGCACTCTCCGCTTGATGATAAAAATAACTGATTCCACTCGAGGTGGAGGGGAGAAGCAATGAGATGGAATCGTTTTTCCTATCTCAAACTCAAACCACATTTTCCATTTTAAGATGGCTGGATTGGTCTGTTTCTTTTGGCTGAATCTTTTTGCTGCACCTTTTTCCATGATAAGAATAGCACGATCAAGGCTGTTGTTTGGTGAATGCAGCAACTTGTTGAGTATCAAAGTCGTAATGGAGTATGGGATATTTGCTACAACAGTAAAAGTTTTTCTTGGCAAGGTACTTTTCAAAAAGTCTTGTGCTATGACTTGGATATTGTTTCTGTCATTGATTTTTTCTTTTAATTTTGGTATCAAGTTGGGATCATTCTCCATAGCGATGACTTTCCCTGCGTTTTCGGCTATTGGTAATGTTAATGCACCAAGTCCAGCGCCAATTTCAAGTATCGTTTCATCGGATTTGATTTTCGCTGTGGCGATCACTTCTTCAATCATACGTTTATTGTGAAGGAAATGCTGTCCTGTATGTGCCTGTTTGGAAAGGTTTTGTCGGATCGATTTTCTATTTTTGGGCATAAAAAAACCTCTTTCATCGTTTTAGCGATTGAAAAAGGTACAGTTAATAAACTCAGCATTTTTGAAATTCAAAAACGGAGTCCCTATCTGTACCTCTTTTTAACGCAAACGAATGAAAAAGATATTGATACAAATGCCCATTTTTTACTTGATCCTCCTTCCCTGAAACTACATTTGAAAATTATTATAGCACAAATCAAATATAAATTCGTTCTATATAGTTAGCTAATCGATAAGGGTAGATTTTGTAGGAACATATTTTTTATCTAACCCAAGATGCAATGTTCACAATTAAAAGTTATCCGTGAAAAAGCAAAAAAGTGAATAATCTAAGTAATGTAAGGGATTACAGCGATGTTCTCTCTTTTTTTAATGCCGAAAATTTAAGTTCATTTATTCACAAACTTGTCACCAAGCGGTCAACTTTATATAAGAAATGGTTCTATAATTCATTAGTGAAGGATATATGTCTTAATTAATAACAATTATGGTCAAAAGTATTTGGTAAAGGGAGTAGGTGACCAAAATGCGATTAAAAACAGGATATGTAGCGATTTTTTTCACAATGGCCTTATTGCTGTCAGGATGTTCATCACTAAAATCAGGAGTTTTAAACCCACAAGGACCCGTAGCACAAAAGCAATATGATCTAATCATCTGGTCCATTGTATTGATGTCCATCGTTTTTATTGCAGTTATTGTACTTTTTGTTTATATGCTTGTGAAATACCGAGCAAAGTCGACGAATGAAGATTATGTAGAACCAGAAGAAAAAGAGAACAAATGGTTAGAGGTTTTATGGACAGCGATTCCCGTTGTCATCATTATCGCATTAGCTATACCTACAGTAAAAACAACGTTTAGTTTAGAAAAATCACCAAGTCCAAATCAAAAACCAATCACGATACAAGTAACTTCAGCTAACTGGAAATGGATTTTTAAATATCCAGAACAAGGTATCCAAACCGTCAACTATGTGAATATACCTGCAAACGTACCCGTGCGTTTTCAATTAAATGCAGTTGGTCCGATGAACTCTTTCTGGGTTCCAGAATTAGGTGGACAAGAGTATACCATGCCTGGTATGACGATGTATCTTTGGTTGGAAGCAGATAAAGCAGGAACGTTTATTGGAAGAAGTGCAAACTTCTCCGGAAAAGACTTTACCCATATGCAGTTTAATGTGAATTCCCTAGAAAAGACAAAGTTTGAAGATTGGGTAGCGAATGTAAAAAAGACAGCACCAAAACAAACAGAAAAAATGTTTAAAGATTTATTGAAACCGGGTGTAGTGAAGGAGCAAACTTACTCTTCCTATCCGAATATTGATGTGAATCGATTGGACGAGAATGGAAACCCCATCTTGGAGCCTCAAAGTCCAACACATCATCATGGCAACGGCGGTAAAGAAGATAACGAACATAAAGAGTTAGAAATGGATATGAATCATAATTCCCATACGAATCACAAGTAAAGGAGGTAGAGACCATGAAAGATTTCTTATTTAACTTTAAGATGCCAGAATACTTTTTTGTAACAGGAGATCCACTCATCTATGGTGCGTATGTATCGATCGTTTTGGTTTCATTAGGTATTTTGTTTGTTCTCACCTACTACAAAAAATGGGGTTGGCTCTGGCGAGAATGGCTTACTACGGTAGACCATAAAAAAATTGGTATTTTGTATCTTTTAGCTGCGTTACTTATGTTGTTCCGTGGCGGTGTAGATGCCATTCTCATGCGAATACAGCTAACAGCACCAAGTCTGAATTTTTTAGATGCAGATCACTATAATCAGATCTTTACCACCCATGGAACGATCATGATTTTGTTTATGGCGATGCCATTTTTGATCGGTTTGATGAATATCGCTATCCCATTGCAAATTGGAGCAAGAGATGTTGCTTTTCCAGCTCTAAATGCAGTGAGCTTTTGGATGTTTGCAGCAGGCGCAATGTTATTTAATATTTCCTTTGTATTGGGTGGATCACCTGATGCAGGCTGGACAAGTTATACACCGCTCGCAGGTAATGCCCTTGATCCAGGTCCGGGTCAAAACTACTATCTGCTAGGTTTGCAGATTTCGGGTATCGGGACATTGGTAACCGGGATTAACTTCTTGGTTACCATCTTGAAAATGCGCGCACCAGGAATGACCTTGTGGAAAATGCCTCTGTTTTCTTGGTCCACATTGATCACTTCCGTGATTATCATTTTTGCATTCCCTGTTTTGACGATTGCTCTGGCTTTACTAACATTAGACCGTATTTTTGGATTCCACTTCTTTACCCTCGCTGGTGGAGGAAGCCCCATGATGTGGGCCAACTTGTTCTGGATTTGGGGTCATCCAGAAGTATATATCGTTATTTTGCCTGCTTTCGGGCTGTTCTCAGAAATATTTAGTACCTTTGCTAGGAAGAAATTGTTCGGATATAAAGCAATGGTATTTTCGATGCTGTCCATTTCAGCTTTGAGTTTTATTGTGTGGGTTCACCACTTTTTCACAATGGGATCAGGTCCGTGGGTAAACTCGATTTTCTCGATCACAACCATGTTGATCGCGATTCCGACAGGTGTAAAAGTGTTTAACTGGCTGTTTACGCTGTATAAAGGACGGATTGAATTTACGACGCCGATGTTATGGGCACTTGGATTTATACCTGTGTTCCTCTGTGGCGGGATTACAGGGGTTATGTTATCGTCTGCACCAGCAGATTATCAGTATCACAATAGTTACTTCTTGATCGGTCACTTCCACTATGTATTGATCGGTGGAACGGTTTATGGATGTATCGCAGGGCTGATCTATTATTGGCCAAAAATGTTTGGCTTCATTATGAATGAACGTCTGGGTAAATGGGCTTTCTGGTGGTTCACGATCGGGTTCAATATGTGTTTCATTCCAATGTATATCGTTGGTCTCAAAGGTATGACCAGACGGATGTATACCTATCCAGCAGGATTAGGCTGGGAATCTTGGAACTTGATTGCAACGATCGGCGCATTTGGAATGGGAATCGGCTTTATGATTCTTGTTTGGAATATGTACTATAGTTTCCGCAAAGGTCAAAGAGATACAACAGGAGATCCATGGAATGGTCGAACATTGGAATGGATGACCAGTTCTCCTGCGGCTGAGTATAACTTTGCTATCATTCCAAAAGTAAAAGGATTGGATGCTTTCCATCTGATAAAGAAAGAAAAAGCGGCGGGTGTCAAGGAAGAAGAAGTCGAATTGAAACCTATTCACATGCCAAAGGGAGAAGCATTCCCGGTTGTTATGTCAGGGTTTATGTTCATCGCTGGTTTCGGCTTTGTCTTTGAATGGTTACAAATCGGTGCAATTGGAGTGCTTGGTTCGATTATCACCATGATCTGGCGCTCCTTCAATGACTATGATCGAGATTACTATATCCCGGTAGAAGAAGTAAGAAAAACAGAGTTAGCTGCTGGAAGGAGGGTGTAAGTATGGAAACAACAACATCAACAACAAAAGGTTATCGGCCAATGGAATATGCTTCTGAAGAAGGAAGATTGAAGATCTTTGGTTTTTGGATTTTCCTTGGTGCAGAGATCGTGTTGTTTTCCACTCTCTTTGCTACGTATTTTGTACTAGTGAATCAGACAGCAGGAGGACCTTCTGGAAAAGAGCTATTTGAGATCAAGATCTTTGCTATGGAAACATTCTTGCTCCTTACCAGTAGTTTTACTTGCGGATTAGCAGTATTAGCGATGAGAAAACAATCCAAACGCGGCTATTTCGGTTGGATGGGTGTCACTTTGTTGTTAGGTTTAGGATTTCTGATTTTAGAGATCGAAGAGTTTGCTATGTTAGTAGAAATGAACGCAGGTCCTACGCGCAGTGCATTTCTTTCCGCATTCTTTACCCTTGTAGGGACACATGGTATCCACGTAACGCTGGGGATTGCATGGGTAACGGGGGTCATGATTCAAGTGTGGAAACGAGGATTCACTCCTGTTACATCAAGAAAAATCTTTATGACAGGACTTTACTGGCACTTCCTTGATGTCGTTTGGATTTTCCTCTTCAGCACGATTTATTTGTTGGGGGTGGCATAAATGGAACAACACCATAGCGCAAAGCCTCATATTGTAGGATATCTTTTCTCTTTGATCTTGACCGTATTGGCTTTCTACGTGATGTTATACACATCGATGCCAATGAGTTGGAAAATAACCATCTTACTTGTTTTGGCAGTATTACAGCTTCTCGTGCAATTGTTCTATTTCATGCACATTTTGGAAGGCGATGGAGCTTACCAAGTTATCAATGTCGTGTTTGGGATTTTTGTAGCAGTTACGATTGTGGCTGGTTCGATTTGGATCATGCTTTACAATACAATGTTGGAGTAGGAACAATAAAGCAGGCATTGTCCAATAATGGACATGCCTGTTTTTTATATGAACCATATATGGTTATTCATCGAGACCGGTGACCACGATTGTGGTCACCGGGTAAGTCCGATTACTGCCTAGTGGCTAGATGGGACTTTGACATCACCCCTCTGCAATCTCTCGAAAGGCTCCGAAGAGGACGTGTATGAGCAGTCCGTCTGTAGGATCGGTGGATGTGAGCATTTTCAGCTCTGTGTCCACTCGATTCCTCCACGGAGTAGCTTCTGTCAGCTTACGGTTGAACTCGTGCTGTCCGCTCTCTCTCATTTCACGGATGACAATCTCATCCAGCAAGTCCATGAGGCTCACGATGTAACCGAAGAACTTGATTCGGTTCTCGAGCTGCTCTTCCAGTGTTTCCGGCTTGGTACTTGACGGGATTTCCGAGATGTTGATGTCGTTGTCTCGTCGAGCGGATTCTGTCATGGAAGCAGGGGGTGCGACATCACACAACCTCATCGCTACGCCGAAGAGATCGGTCACCTCGATGTGGTTGATCTTGATGCGCTTTCCTTCATCTGTGTCTACACCATAGGTGGTAGCTGCGATGAGGAAGCTGATGAACACCCGTGCTGGCACCGAGAACCCGAGTTCCTTAGCCAGCTTGTCTGCGGCTACCATGGACACGTACTCCGAAGAGACATCTACCCCCATCTCAGGCAAGAACAGCTTTTCTTTCTCTCGTGCCTTTGAACGGAAGGTGGCGCCACAGTGTCCGAAGTCGTGTACAATGGCAGCAAACAAGATGGCCAGAACGATTTCTGGGTCGAGTTTTTTACCAGTAACTGCTTCGTAGGCCTTGATGAAGATGCGTACACTCTCGAATACCTGTGCGAAGTGCTCTACGTTATGGTAGGCATGGTCCTTCGCTGATTTGTGAGCGCGAATCAGGGCAATCTTCAACGTCTCGATGCCGTTGGTGACCCGATTCTTGTAGAGCTCTGGTCGATCCAGGTCAGTAGTAAGGCTAGGGACGTTCGGATACCACTTTTTGAAGTCGTCGAGTGGAATATAGGGAGCGTAAATTCCCAGCATCCCAGAAGAGAGGACGACAGACATTGCATGCCTTTCGTTGATAACATCGGGTGGATGTCGAACATTTTTATTATATCGAATATTGATGTAATATTGCATTTCTTATTTATATTTAGGGTAATAAATAAGATCTTTAACTAATTTAAAGTATATTTTTCCTAAATCATAAAAAGGATGGTTGAATGCGTTTCATCCTGCTATAATGGTAAGAATAAAATTCGCTCCTCGATAGAATTTTCAGGGAGCGTCTTTTTACATTTTGATCACAGGAGGGATAGAGATGGAGAAGAGATTAGTGAAGGTAGGCTTGATGGGTTTTGGTACAGTAGGAACGGGTGTCTATCGAATTATTCGAGCTCATCAAGAAGATCTAAGAAAACAGACAGGATTAAACATAGAGATCCATCGTATTTTTGTTAAGGATATACATAAGGAAAGAGGCATCTCTACCCCTACAGGTATGTTGACAAACAATATTGATGATATCCTTTATGACCATGATATTGATGTAATAGTGGAAGTAATGGGAGGCATAGAGCCAACCAAATCATATATTTTAACGGCATTAAAAGAGAAAAAACATGTGATTACAGCAAATAAAGATTTGATGGCCTTGCATGGCGCACAGATCTTAAGTACAGCACAAGCAAATGGCTGTGATGTTTTTTATGAAGCAAGTGTAGCTGGTGGTATCCCGATTTTACGGGCATTGGTCGAAGGTTTATCTTCTGATCGCATCTATAAAATGATGGGTATCGTCAATGGGACGACAAATTATATGCTCAGTAAAATGAGCAAAGAAGGCATGGACTATCAAGAAGTGTTGGCCGAAGCACAAGCATTAGGATATGCCGAATCTGACCCAACAGCAGATGTAGAAGGTCATGATGCAGCACGTAAGATGGCGATTCTTTCTACGCTTGGTTTTCGTGTCGCGATGAACTTAGATGAAGTAGATGTTCGTGGTATCAGCAGTGTCACCAAAGAAGATATTGCTTACGGGAAATCACTTGGCTATGAACTCAAGCTTTTGGGAATCGCCGAGCGCTCCAATAATAAAATAGAGGTAAGTGTGCAACCAACCATGGTGCATAAATCCCATCCGTTAGCTTCCGTGCATGATGTCTTCAACGCCGTTTATATTTATGGAGATGCGGTGGGAGAAACGATGTTTTATGGACCAGGAGCAGGAGAACTGCCAACGGCAACTTCTGTTGTTTCCGACCTCGTCACCGTAGTGAAAAATATGAAATTAGGCACCAATGGATTAGGAGTAGTTGCTCCATACATTGAGAAACTACTCAAATCCGATGAAGAGAAATATTCAAAATATTTTTTACGTATGATTGTGGAAGATCAACGCGGAGTATTGGCAAAAGTAACACAAGTCTTTTCTGATCATAACATCTCGTTCAAACAAATTGTCCAGCAGCCTTATAATGGCGGACAAGCAGAAATCATTTTAGTGACCCATACATCAACCAAAGCAGATATGGATCAAGTGATGAAAAAGATGGAGTCGATCGATATGATTCATCATGTGAAAAGTTGTTATCGTTTAGAAGGAGGAGCAAAATGAGCCTAGCTACGTCAAAGGAACAGAGATTTGGGATTATTCAACGATACCGTGAATTTTTACCCGTCAACGAGAATACGCCAAATTTGACGCTACATGAAGGGGACACTCCCTTGATTCATGCGGCTTCGCTTTCCGAAGAATTAGGGATAAATCTTTATGTCAAATACGAAGGATTAAACCCAACTGGCTCGTTTAAAGATCGTGGAATGGTAATGGCTGTTGCAAAAGCGATCGAAGAAGGAAGTACGACCATCATGTGCGCTTCAACAGGTAACACATCAGCTGCCGCTGCTGCTTATGCAGCTCGCTCTGGACTTCGTTGTATCGTTTTGATTCCAAGTGGAAATATCGCGCTTGGCAAACTGGCACAAGCGATCATTTATGGCGCTGAAGTGATTGCTATCGATGGTAACTTTGATGAAGCACTCGATATTGTTCGGGAGATCACAGCAAAAGAACCGATTACGCTTGTTAACTCCGTCAATCCATACCGGATCGAGGGACAAAAGACTTCTGCATTTGAAATTTGTGATGTATTGGGCCAAGCTCCAGATGTGTTAGCTATTCCTGTAGGAAATGCAGGAAATATTACAGCATACTGGAAAGGGTTTAAGGAATACAAACAAGCAGGTAAAATCGAGCAACTGCCACAAATGTTTGGTTTTCAAGCAGATGGATCAGCTCCGCTCGTTTATGGGAAACTGGTTCCAAATCCAGAAACGATCGCTACTGCGATTCGTATCGGAAATCCAGCGAGCAAAGATGGTGCATTGCAAGCACTTTCTGAGTCAAATGGACATATTGATGCAGTGACGGATGAAGAAATTTTGGCTGCCTATCAAAAGCTGGCAAGTACGGAAGGCGTATTTTGTGAACCTGCCTCTGCTGCATCGATCGCTGGTGTGATCAAGCAGCGCAAACAAGGGAAGATTTCGAAGGGAGCAACCGTTGTTTGTGTGTTGACTGGTAATGGTTTAAAAGATCCGAACATTGCTTTGAGTACCATTGAACAACAACCCGAAACTGTCCCTGCAACACGTGAAGCAGTTATGTCGTTGATCTCGAAATAGAGTAGAGAGGTATAGAAAATGAATCATCAGGGAGTTACCGTAAAAGTTCCAGCAAGTACAGCAAATATGGGACCTGGATTTGATGCTATCGGGATGGCTTTTCAGATCTACACTGTTATTCGTATGGAACTTGCATCAGAGACCAAAGTTCACGTACTAGGTGACCATTTATCCGCTCTTCCGACCGATAAATCCAATCTTCTCTATCAAGTTGCAGCCCATTTGTATCAATCGTTAGATTTAGCCGCACCAGAACTATCCATCGAAGTCAGCTCTGAAATCCCACTTACTCGTGGGCTGGGAAGCAGTGCAGCTGCGGTTGTCGGTGCACTTGTCGCAGCCAATGTTTTAGCAGGAAAACCGTATACAACAGATGAACTTTTCTCGATGGCCGCTCGATGGGAAGGACATCCAGATAACGTGGGTGCATCTTTCTTTGGAGGAATCATTGTTTCCTCTATGCCAGAAAAAGAAGGTCCAGTACCTTATGTTTGCCTGCCAGTACCTGATTCCTTGCGAGTTTTGGCACTTATTCCAGATTTTTGGTTATCAACAGATAAGGCAAGATCCGTACTGCCAAACTCCTATGATAAAAAAGAGGTTGTATTTACGATTGGACACAGCAGCTTGATGGTAGCGGCATTAGCTCAAAATCGACTGGATCTGTTGGCGGAAGCGATGCAAGATAAAATTCATCAAAACTATCGGGCAAGTCTCATTCCTGGGTTAGCGGAAATTTTGTCTGATGCCATTTCACATGGGGCCCTTGGTGTGGCTCTTAGTGGAGCAGGGCCAACGATGCTCTGTTTGTATGAGACAGAGGAACAGCGTGAATCGCTATCTCGTTTTTTGGGAGAGGTAATGGAGAAACATCAAGTCGGCTATCAGTTGCTGGACCTTGCACCAGATACGGTAGGAGTGCAGATATCATAGAAATCGTCTTGTTTGAATTCGTCCCGGAGTATATAGGAAAGATGAAATAGATGATACAAAGAAAAGTGACCTTGAATCCTTTACTAGGACTTCAGGTCACTTTTTTATTCTTCTTCATAAGGACGATCTTGGTAAAAATAGTTAGGTTTGATGATTTTATTTTTATATGGCTTATGGAAGATATGTGTTGTCGCTGGTGACATAGGGGGAATCAGCCATGCCCATTCTCCTGTGAGATCTCTTCCGCTTTTTTGCTCATTTTTCTCAAATGCTTTAAACTGTTGAGCTGCGGTGTGGTGGTCTACGATGCTGACACCAGCTTTTTTAAAAGAATCTAACACTGCTAGATTTAACTCTACTAACGCACGATCTTTCCATAAGGTTGCATTGCTTCCGCGATTTAGCCCGATGATATCCGCTACTGAGGGAAGTAGATTATACCGATCCTCATCAGCAAGATTCCTAGCCCCGATCTCCGTTCCCATATACCAGCCGTTAAACGGTGCAGCTACATAGTTGATCCCGCCAATTTCTAATCGCATATCGGAGATGATTGGTACAGCATGCCATTTGATCTGAAGTTCATCGAACATGGGATAATCAGCATGTTCAATGGGGATTTCCATCACAAAATTGTCAGGGATAGGAAAGTACTGCGGATGATCTCCGTTTATTTGAACGACTAACGGGAGAATATCAAAAGCTGTTCCTGTTCCTTGCCAACCTAACTCCTGACATGCCTTTGTAAAGGTAACAGAAGCTGGGTCACCTATCACACCATTTGCAGTTTCGTAACCTGCATAGCGTACTAATTGGTGATTCCATATTCGTACAGGTTGAAAACCATTTTGTTCTGCGGGGAAAATCGTGATGGTAGGTTGTATTTCGCCTCCATTGGTAGCAAAAGAGATATGGTGAAAGAGAGCATCCGCTACTTCTTGTGCTGTTTGTTTTTCTCTCGCATCAAACACATGGAGTCGATTCCAAAACAATCTGCCAATACAGCGATTGGAGTTTCGCCATGCCATTCTGGCTCCATGAGATAATTCTTCATAAGTATGATGATAAAAGCCAGTTTTGCTTATTTCTTCTTTTATCGCTGCTATTCTTAATTTGGCGGTTTCTATTGGTTTTCCCAGTTCTTGATAACAAGTATAGATAAAGTTTTCTGCTTCTTGGATGAGCCAATGATCCATTTGTTAGAGCCTCCTTGGCGATTAACCTCCAGTGTAAGACCCTATTTATGGTAAACGAAAATGAAAATATATGATGGAGGAGGGTTGTATTTTTTGTTACAAAAAGAAAGAAAACCCTATCATAAGGTAGCAAATATAGCAAATGAGCCAATATTCAACCTAGCATTTCTCTACATGATCTACATCATTTCTTTTGTTCCGATGTGTTAGAAAGGACTATTTGTTCATGAAGTGGCATCTATCGATGGATATAGTAACATCTTACCCCTATTAGAATGACTTCATCTTTTTAATTATTCTATACAAAATATAGTTGATGAATCAACTAATTTCCAAAGAGGTGACTAGAATATGAGTTCTTCAACACAAGAATTTGTAGGTAATAATATGAGTAAAAATGACATTTCGATAGTACTCTGAGGATAACTATTTTATTTGCAAAGGCGATTTTGTCATCCTACCATCTGGTTTAGGCACCTTTTCTTTGGATGGGGAGATAGAGATGATAGTTTCTTATCTATGACAATGGTTTATACTGATGAAAGATAGATGGAAAGAAATGAGGCAGAGAATCGATGCAGAAAATATCATTAGCAAAAAACTTATCTTTCTCTCGCATTATTCATGGATTATGGCGTTTGGATGAGTGGAAGCAGCCGAAAGAAGAAACGCTTCAATTGATCCAGTTTTGTCTAGATAATGGTATAACTACCTTTGACCATGCGGATATTTATGGGAGTTATACGTGTGAAAAGTTATTTGGAGATGCATTGTCACTGCAACCCAGCCTGCGTTCTCATATGCAGCTGGTAACGAAATGTGGCATCATCTTACCATCTGCACAAAGGCCTCAAAACGCAACTCACCATTATAATACAAGTAAGGAACATATTCTTTTTTCCGTGGAGCAGTCGCTTAAAAATTTCCGAACGGATTATATTGACTTGTTACTTATCCATCGCCCTGATCCTTTTATGGACCCAGCGGAAGTGGCAGAAGCATTTCAGGAGTTGCATAGTGCAGGAAAAGTTTTGCATTTTGGTGTATCCAACTTCAAACAAGATCACTTTGAAATGCTGGCTTCTTATGTAAAGCAACCACTTGTCACCAATCAACTGGAGCTGTCTGCATACCAATTAGAAAATTTTCAAGATGGGACATTACAATTATGCATGAAACATCGTATTGCACCAATGGCATGGTCGCCTTTATCCGGTGGGGATATTTTTGCTTCAAACGAAGAAAAAGCGGTTCGGCTTCGCCACACGTTGACAAAGGTTCAAGAGGAGATAGGGGCAAATGGAATGGATGAGGTTCTTTACGCATGGCTTTTGGTTCATCCGGCAAACATCATGCCCATCGTAGGATCCGGAAAGCGACAAAGGATACAAGCTGCTATTCGTGCAACAGAACTATCGCTCACACGGGATCAATGGTTTGCTATCTTGCACGCATCGATGGGGCATGATGTTCCCTAGATGATAGGAAATCAAGATGGGTTATTCCAAAAATAAAAGAAGTAGATGATCAACCAAGCAAGAGCCCAAATGTAGTATTTCACTTTTAGGCTCTGTTTTTTTAGTACATAGGTACTGATCAAGCCTGTCAACATGGTGACGACAAAGAATCGAATAAAACGTGCAGGAATACTGGCTGCTAAGAACGCCCCATAGGAGATTCCTACTCCATGTGCGGTTATGGCATAAATTTTATAAGGGATACCTTTGGTTGGTCCTAGTACCATAGCTAGCAGCCCTTCGTTAGTAAGGCTTGTCTTTACTTCCTGCATCATCGCAGAATCAATTGCTGGAACTTTTTCGATGATAGATGCACTTTCACTAGGCTGATAAGCTCCCCAAGCATAGAGGATAGACCCGCCAATCAATGCTCCGATAAGCGCATAAATACAGGCAAAAATAGCTTTTTTTCCGCTGTGCAAAGCAATAGCAGATAACAAAACATCAGGGATAATAAAGAAGAGGGTTGCTTCTCCAAACCCCCATAGAAGACTAGCGATTATCATTCCCATGGCGGAAAATCCCCCTCATTTGCTAGATCCTCCATTCGGTTATTTAATTCACGCATAAATTCTTTCTTTTGAGGATTCCAATAAAATGGATCACCTACTGTTACATGACACTGAAAGGGGACTAAAACAAAATCTCCTTTTGGCAATGCCTTGCCAAGTCCATGCATAAACGTAGGGTAGATCGGTACGTCTGGACATCCACGACTTAAGTGAAAGATTCCAGATTTATAGTTTTGAAGTTTTTCTGGTTCTCCGCGACTTCCTTCAGGATAAAGAATGACAATATCCCCATTTGCAAGTGCTTCATGAACACCAGCAAACAAATCATCTATTTTTTTAGCTCCCGTTCGTTGGATCGGTATAATATTCATGATATTCAACGAAAACCAAGCGAGAAAGCGATTTTTCAGAAAATAATCAGCAGCAGCTACAGGCCGTATTCGATTGGTTAAGGTTAGAGGAAACAGGGTCATCAATACCAAAGTATCCAAATGAGAATTATGATTGGCTACGATAATAGCTGGCCCTTTTTTTGGAAGCCGAAATCGGTATCTTCCACTTATACCTAACACGATGAGAATAAGGGGACGTATCAACAGTATTGAGAATAACAAACGAAGAATATTCGCCACATACAGGGTAGAACCTATCCCGATTGGAAAGATATCTACCGATCCACCTTTCCTTTAGAAATATAGATAGCGTATAAAATGGAAAAACATTGGGGCTGTAAAAGTTAGGCTATCAATTCGATCCAATATACCCCCATGCCCAGGAAGGCTTGTCCCGCTGTCCTTGACTCCAATATCTCGTTTCAGCGCAGAAATATTGACATCTCCAATAAATCCACCTACTCCTATGATGATTCCCGAAAATAAAATGTGTAAGGGACTTAGTGGTGTAAGATACGGGGCTAACAAAAAAGCTAGTGCAATGGTAGTAGCGACTCCGCCAATAAGACCTTCCCATGTTTTGTTGGGACTAACTTTTGGCACTACTTTATGTCTGCCAAACATTTTCCCCCACAAATATTGAGCAACATCATTTCCTTGTGTGAGTACTACTAAGTATAAAATTAGTCCAGCTCCGCCTGCTCCTGCTGCATTTTCGGGAGGGAGCACAAGCAAAAAAGAGATGTGGCTAAGTCCAAATAACATCATCATCATGCCCCAATGCACAGAGCCAACAGATTTTAAAAATCCTTTGTTTTCCCCAATGAAGATGAGCACGAGCGGAATGAGCAAAAACATATAAACAGGGATGAAAATAATGAACATCCCATACCAATTGATAAAGATCCAGTAAAATTGTACAGGGATAGATAAATAAGCGAAAAAGAGTACCAATCGATGAGATCGACTTGTAGGTATTAGCGTAAAATATTCTTTTAAGGCTAGAAAGCTGAGAAATGCGAAAAATAGGATGGAGATATTTCGGTTGATTAATATGGCAATGGAGAAAAGAACAGCCATCATCCACCATGATTTAATACGTAATACCAATTCCGTGAAGTCTTTGTCTGGTTTTGATTTTGTCAAAATAAACGTAATGATGCTTGCGACAACAAGTACAACAAAAATACCAATAAATACGGTCAATAAACCTTGTGGGATATCGTTCAATGTTTAGCCTCCCTTAATGCACGAACGATTCGAAAGTAAATATTGAGAAGTATCAAGATGATGATGAGTACAAAAACGCTGCTTGTCCACATACCAGCAGAAATACCACAAGTAAATAAAATGGCAAGCACACCAAAGACAAATGCTCGATCGCTTTTACCCATTGGCCCATCGTATCGTCGAGTAGCTCCAATCACTACTCCCATAATTCCAGTCATCTCACTGAGAATGGAAAGGAAAATGACAGTGAGTAGGAGAGGTGCCGAGATACCTGTGAGAGAAAGGAAAGGGAGATATAGTGCAGTGTCCGATATAACATCACCAAGTTCGTTTAAAAAATTTCCGAGGTTCGATTTCATATGATGTTCTCGAGCCAGCATGCCATCAATCGCATTTAAGGCCATACGAACAAAAAGAACAATCGGTACAATAATAAAAATGAGTGGATGATTAGTAGAAAAAGCATATACAACGAATCCTGTTGCGATCGATAATAGCATCGCAAAAACAGTAACTTGATTTGCGGTAACGCCTATGTTAGCTAGTTTTTTTACCAAAGGTCGGAGTAGATTTTGGAACTTTGGTTTTAGCTCATAAATACTTATCATTTTTCTCCTCTTTTATCGTTATTTGTGTTACTTTTCAATTCATAATAGCATAAAAACATATACTTGAAATAAGCGTGTCCACCTAGATTCAACTTTTTTGAAGAGGAGTCGCAAAGATGGAAATTTTGCAATCGTTTCAAAATATTTCTTGGCTGCCAAAACCGAATGTAGTCTCTGAAGTATTGTCTTCCACGCTACCTCCAATAGGAAAAATAACTACTGTATTTGGTGTGGTTACTTATAAAGGTAAAGTATTAGTAGCTCATTTGTATCGTGGTTGGGATCTTCCTGGAGGACATGTGGATAATGGCGAGGGGCTCATGGAAGCACTGGAAAGAGAAGTATTTGAGGAGACAAAGGTACGGATATACCAACCAACTCTTGTGGGATATCAGAAATTAGAGGTGTTAGCTGACAAACCAAAAAATTATCAATATCCTTATCCCGAGAGTTATCAAGTTCATTTTCATGCAGAAGTAAAGGAGATTTGTGAGTTTGAAGGAGATAGCGAGACATATGGAAGAGATTTCTTTTCCTTTGATCAAGTAGCACAACTGCCCAATTTTCAACATCGGTTAGGACTCATTCGTTTTGTTTTAGGTGGTGAAACAAAAAATCCCCATTTTTAAATACTGGGATTTTTTGTTTCGTTCTAGAAAATATCGAAGCGATATTTTACCTTAGAGAACAGACACGGAAATATGTTGAAACGTAGTGACATCAAATAGGCCTTTATCGGTTAATTTGATCGCAGGGATCACAGGCAGACAGAGAAATGCTAATGTTAAAAATGGATTAAAAAGAGTTGGTGCATTCAATTGATGCAGAGCTTGATGAAGATTGTTGAGGTTGTTGTTGATCTCTTCATAAGGTCGATTAGACATAAGACCAGCGATTTCAAGCGGAAGAGAAGCCAATATGTTTTGATTTTTCACTACCACCAATCCACCCTGCATATGGTGGATAGCTTTGATCGCTGCAAACATATCGTGATCATTGGTACCTGCTACTACAAGGTTATGCGAATCATGAGCTACCGTAGAGGCAATCGCTCCATCAGTAAGCCCGAGCCCAGAAACGATGCCTAATCCTATATTGCCTGTCAGGTGATGGCGTTCGATGACGGCGATTTTTAATTGATCATTTTCAGTGTCAGGTACGAAAAACCCCTGTTTAACCTTTACATCTTGTATGAGATGATGAGTGACCAAACTATTTGGCTCAATCCCAATAACATTTGCTTTTGATTCCATAATTGGGATTTGCAAATCAGTGGTTTTGATTTTTGGCAGATGAACCGTATGCGAAATATTTGTTGGTATATCGATTTTTGTACGTGATGATGCTTGGACCATTTTTCCATGTTGAGCTACCAACTTACCTGCTTTGAATACTTGTTGAATCTGAATGTCGTGAAGGTCATCAAATAGTACAAAATCTGCCTCATATCCTGGGGCAATCGCACCTTTTTGTTTTAGACCATAACATTCTGCTGCATTCAAAGATGCTAACTGAATCGCTAATAAAGGATGTAAACCTTGTTTGATAGCAAGTCGAACATTGTGATCGATACTACCTTCTGTCAACAGATCATCCAAGTGTTTGTCATCGGTGCAAAACGCAAAACGTCTTGCATTTTTTTCATTTACTGCTGATATCAGGGATGATAAATCTTTTGCGACTGATCCCTCTCGAATCAAGACATACATCCCTCGTTGTATTCTTTCCATCGCTTCTTGCGGAGAAATACACTCATGATCGGTTGAAATACCAGCACTTCGGTACACATTGATGGCATCAAGGGATAGGCCAGCAGCATGTCCGTCAATGGAGGCTTGCTGTTTCCACGCAGCTGCTATTTTCTCCATCATATGTTCCTCACCTTGCAAAACGGCAGGATAGTCCATCACTTCTGCCAGCCCCAGTACCCTTGGATGAACAAAAAAAGGTTCCAAATCGTTGGCATGCAGGGTTGCTCCAGCATTTTCAAAACTTGTGCAAGGAACACTCGATGGCAGCATAAAGAAAATATCGAGCGGGACATTTTCGGATTCATGTAACATGAAGGAAATCCCATCTTGTCCCGCTACATTCGCAATTTCATGGGGATCGGTAATGATCGATGTGACGCCATGCGGCAGGACTACTTCAGCAAATGCTTGGGGAGGGACCATCGAAGATTCGATATGTACATGGGCATCGATAAAACCAGGAGCTATGTAAGACTGTTTGGCATCCACTACTTCTTTCCCTTGATAATTCCCAATCCCGACGATAGACCCATCTACAATGGCAATATCGCCATGGATAATTTCTAAGTTAAACACATCAATAATTTTTCCATTGGTGATCACCAAGTCAGCAGATTCACGTTTACTAGCAACCGCTATTCTTCTGCGGATTTGTTCGATTGTCAATTTCAAGTTTCTTCCATCCTTTCTACTCGATCTTACCCCAAAATAAAGCGAAAAGGCCAATATCGATAAAAAATTTCGATTCGAAATGTTAAGTGTAGTAGTACTATTGTCACAGTATATGATAATCTATATTTAGCTCTGCAAATCACGACTCGAGAGGTTGCAATGAGAGTAATCGACCCACGTGAAGTGAATTCGTCCTTCAGGACGTTCGAGCATCTCCCGAGGAGATTCCTCCATTTCCTGATGGGTGGGAACCTTCGGATCACGGTTTCTGACGAGGCACAGAAGTGGCTGGAAAGCGGGGAGGCGGGGATTCTCGCCCCGAACCACTCGGCTTACCCGGATCCGCCGACGGTGGAGTTCGCAGGTGTTGTCCTTGGACTGAAGACCAAGTTCATGGCGAAGTCAACCCTGTGGTGGAACCCTGTTCTGTTCTGGATTTTCTGGTTCGGAAACTTCATTCCGGTTCGCCGAAAGAATCGCAAGAAGGCGAAGAATTCCCTTCTGCCCGCGAAGAAGCACTTGCTCAAGGATCACTCTCGTAAGGGTGGTTTCCTGAGTATCTTCCGTAAGGATCGTCGCGCTCGTAAGGGTGGCATTCTGGGCATCTACCCGGAAGGGCTTATTCCTCACTGGAAGGAATCATTCGACCGAGAACCCGGGAAGTTTCGGGTTGGTGTGATTCTCCTCCAGTATGCAACGGGCGTCGTCATCATTCCGGTGTTCCAGTTCGGTGCTCGCAAGGTGATGAGCGGGGGATTCTTCAAGAAGTTCTTCGGCGTAATCACTGCTTGGTACCGTAAGCCTCTGCGGCATGTCCATTTCGGTGATCCGATCAAGATGTCGACTGGACAGATGGAGCCGGCCGACGGTGTCTACGAGAACGTGAAGCAGGATGCCGAGCGATTCAAGGAGGCATATATGGCACAGTGGAGGGAACTCGATCCGAACTCCTTCGAGGGAGTCGTTATCGATGAGCCTCCCGTGCTGTAGTTGCTGACTTAAGTCCCCCTCATCACATCCAGTGGTGAGGGGGGCAGTGCTTTTATTCCTTTATCATCCTTGTAACCCTCTCGATAATCTCCTCGAAAATAGGCTCATTGGCAGACATAATCTTGCTCACCTCATGTTCTTTCCCATAACGCACAGCTACATCATCCACTCGTGCCCTCAACGTTGTTTTTTCCCCATTTGCTGAAGTATGAAGGTCACAGTAACTCACCAAGTCGATGAACATTTGATCCTCTGTATCCAATTTCCGAAGATGCGTTTCATATATCTCTTTGAGATCAGGTCTGGAATATAAAACCCCTTCATACGCACAACTATGGAAGAGGAGGGTAGCAATAATCGGTTTGGGAAAGCCTTGATCGGCAGCATATACAGCCCCATCGAGTTGATGATAGTTGTATTGATTAAGTTTGGGGCTGTAGCCGATATCGTGAAGGTAAGAGGCTTGGATCAGGAGTGCTGACCAGCCAGAGGGAAGTGTTATTTTGGGGAGTAGTTGCTCCATATTGCGAACAACACCAAGAATATGATGGAATCTAGGAAGCTTTGGATCAAGATAGGTTGCTAGTTTTTCTCGGGTCATTTGTGGTATGCGTTTATTGGCATTAGCAAATAAGTCCAACGAGAATCTCCTCTCTGTGTGGAATGAGATGGAAAGGTAGGTGTCTCTTAATGGAGTCGTCCATCGAGTAATATTTTTGCGGCCTTTCGAATGTCAAGCCATGTTTGTTCATCTCGTTTGTGTTCGATAAAGTTACAGATTGTTGCGTTATCTGATAACCAATCACACAATTCAGAAAGATCGGGTTCTGTGTCAGGAAATTCTTCTTGGTAGGATTGAAAGAGCAGGGCTTTAAAACTCTTGTAAAATTGAATAGCGTACGGGGGAGATTGGTTATCGTTACTTTTATCCCAAATCAAAGATTGTAGGAATTTTTGCTTATTTTTCCGCCAAGTCTGCAAAATTTTCCGCTTGGTAATACTGTTTTGGTATTGCCAAATCATAAATTCGGTGCGGTTGACTCTCACGCCATTTAATTTTACAGACATATCTTCTATCTCCTTATGCAAAATCGGTTTCCAGTCTCTCCTCTTAATAATGATACAAATCTATTTGTTATTCAATAGTTTTATCAATAGAAGAAAACCACCTGCCCTCATAGACAAGGTAGTTTTTATTACAATAGGATAAGAGCATAAGCGGATTAGACAGCTGCATTTTGATTGGAAATTGACTTTTTCCCAATAAAATCAACCACTGAGGCAAGAATAGCAACAACGAAGTGAATGACTTCTATAAGTAGAGTGACCATGATCAATCCAAAAATGTTATCCATGAAAAGTCCTAAAACGGCTACAAAAGTATAAACAATTCCAAAAATAATGGCCATCCATTTTCCCAATACTGCATTTCCACTAGTGAGATCACTTTTCTCAAAATATAGTTTAGATAGGAGATGGATTGACTTATGCCTTCTCATATACATAAGAAGAAGATCCATGTACATGATAAAGATTTTATTTATGTCATTCATGAAGAGCCTGACTTTGTAAGATTTCGTGTCTATCCTTTACATAGCAAAACATCATATGGTGATCTTTATTTTACTTGGAAAGATAACTGGTTGATTAACTTTTATAAGCCCAGTATTGCAGCAAGATTGATTGATTATGTTATCAAAAGTGGTTGGGATTATCAAAAAGAGAAACAACGATATGAGCACAAAGAAGCTAGTTTTTTGATCAAAGAATTGGGATTGGAACTGTTGGGGAACAATGACAGCTAATTGCCCATCAGTGAGAGAGGAAAGAAGCAACTATTATGCATTTAAAACATAATAGTTGCTTCTTTTAAAGTGTAATTATATTAAAGAAAAATCTTTCTATACCTGTTGACATCATATGACCACCAGTATAGAATACATGTGAGTTTGATAATCATTCTCATCAATGAGTGCAAGTAATAACTTTAAATAAAACATACACATCAAGGAGGTGAAAGAAATGTCAACATCAAGACTCCAGACTGAAAAATTACATATAGCCTATGGGAATCAATTGATTGTCAAAGATGTGACATTAAACATTCCTGATGGAAAGATAACGACGATTATTGGTTCCAATGGATGTGGCAAATCCACGTTATTGAAAACAATCGCTCGTCTCCAACCATCCAAATCAGGAACGGTATTTCTTGATGGCAAAGAGATCCATAAAGAATCTACCAAAAAAATTGCGCAGAAGATGGCGATTTTGCCTCAGTCACCCGATGCCCCAGAAGGTTTAACGGTTGCAGAACTTGTATCCTATGGAAGATTCCCTTATCAAAATCGAATCAAACTCAGTGCGAAAGATCATGAAGTAATTAACTGGGCATTAGAAGTAACGGGGGTAAATGCTTTCCGGAATAAAGTAGTGGATTCTCTCTCAGGTGGTCAAAGACAAAAAGTATGGATTGCGATGGCTTTAGCCCAAGAGACGGATATTATTTTATTGGATGAACCGACTACCTACCTTGATTTGTCTCATCAACTCGAAATTTTAGAACTTCTAAAATGGTTAAACCTAAATGAGAAAAGAACCATTGTCATGGTACTCCATGATTTGAATCATGCTGCTCGTTTTGCTGATCACTTGGTCGCGATGAAACAAGGAAGAATTGTAAAGGAAGGTACTGCAGAAGAGATGATAACCTCTGCTACTTTACATGATGTTTTCCAGATTGATGCAGAAATTATTACGTGCCCACGGACTAGAAAACCAATGTGTTTGACCTATGATTTGGTCGATTCTATTTTTTCAGTCAGAAAAGAACAAGCAATATAAAAAATCAGCTATTTTTTTTGCCCCTTAAATGATAATGATTATCAATAACGATGGAGATAAGGATGGAATTAGATGAACAACAAAAAAAGAATATGGGGATATTTGTTAAGTGCTGTCTTAGTAGTAGGTATTTTGGCTGGATGTAGTGGAGCGACAGATTCCAAAGAAAGCAATACCCCTAAAATGGTTACTTATCAATCAGAGAATGGACCTGTTCAAGTTCCTGCAAACCCAAAACGAATTGCGGTACTAGCAAGTTCCTATGCTGGTAATCTTTTGCAATTAGGGATTACTCCTATTGCGGTAGTCGATTGGTCTGTAAATAATAAATTTTATAATGGCAAGTTAGATAAAGTGGAGATAGTTACTTCCGATTCATTAGAAAAGATTTTAGCATTGAAACCTGATCTTATTATTACTTATTCCGATGATAAAAGTATAAAAAAATACAAAGAGATTGCACCTACAGTTGTATTTACTTACGATAAATATTCTTATCTCGAAGCTCATCTTGCCATTGGAAAATTAGTCGGTAAAGAAAAAGAAGCTCAAGCTTGGGTGAATGAATGGAAAAAGAAAACAGCCGAAGCAAAGAAAAAAGTGAAAGCAGTTATTGGAGATACTGCAACTGCATCTGTTTTTGAAACATATGGGAAAGAATTATATATTTACGGCAATAACTGGGGTCGTGGTACGGAGATCATCTATCAAGCTCTAGGTATCCAAGCTCCAAAAAAAGTGGAAAAAGATGTATTTGGCCCTGGTTACAAAGCGATCTCCCCTGAAGTAATTCCACAATATGCAGGTGACTACCTCTTTGTAGGAAAAGGAGACGCTACCGCAGATAATTCTTATTTACAAACTTCTGTATGGAAGCAAATACCAGCAGTACAAAAAGGAAATGTATTTTTCTTTGACTCTGCATCATTCTATTTTAATGATCCTATTTCATTAGAAAAAGAACTAGATTTTATCGTTTCATCATTGACCAAAGGTAAATAAGACCAAGTCTCCAAAAAAAGGATACTGATTGATGCAAAATAAAAATATACAACTGGATGAAAATAAAATAATTGCTAGACCTGTTGTTGGAGTATCCGTTTTGATTCTTGGTACATTGGTACTTTTGTTATCTATTGTATTGGCAATTTCTGTAGGTGCTGCAAATATAGATTTTTTTACCGTATGGAACTCCATTTTTAATTATGATCCCCAAGGAAAAGCAGATCAGATCATTATGGATATCCGATTACCACGAGAGATTGGTGTCATGGTAGTCGGAGCAGCCTTGGCTGTAAGTGGGGCTATTATGCAGGGAGTAACAAAAAATCCTTTGGCAGAGTCTGGTTTATTAGGGATCAATGCCGGAGCGGGATTTGCATTAGCTTGTTTGTTAGCATTCCATTCTCAGTCTTCGTATGTATTGGTGATGTTTATTAGTTTCATTGGGGCATCCATTGGTGCTGGAATGGTTTTTGGAATTAGTGCATTAAAGAGAGGTGGCATGTCGCCTCTTCGCATTATCCTTGCTGGTTCAGTTGTAATGGCATTGCTAACCGCATTAGCTGATGGCATTGCTGTGCTATTTAAAATAACCCAAGATCTAAGTATTTGGAAAATCGGTAGTAGCTCAGGGACGACTTGGCTGCAACTTAAAATAGCCGTACCTGTTGTGATTGTTGCACTTTTTATTGCGATCCTTCTTTCCAAAAAGCTGACAATATTGAGTTTTGGGGATGATATCGCGAAAGGTTTGGGAGAACGGACTGCTCTTATGAAATTTGTTTTGATGGTGATTGTACTCGTTTTAGCTGGTGTTTCGGTTTCCCTTGTAGGGGCACTTGCTTTTGTTGGGTTGATGGTACCTCATATGGTACGCTTTTTTGTGGGGACTGATTATCGATGGGTTATCCCGTGTTCTGGGGTGTTCGGCAGTGTACTTTTGGTTTTATCGGATATCGCAGCACGTATGATTAACGCCCCATTTGAGACACCCATAGGAGCTATCGTTGCTATTATCGGTGTTCCCTTTTTCCTCTATCTCGCTAGAAGGGAAGGGTCGCGATGAACATAGTAGATACAGCAACTCAAAAACGAGTTCGAATTACATTATTTGTTTCGATTCTTTTGCTCATTGTCTCCTTTGTCGTGAGTGTGGCGACAGGATTTGTCTCTCTATCTCCATTTCAACTTGCTAGAACCATTGTTGGACTTGGAGACAATCAAGAAAATCTCATTTTATTTGATTTTCGTTTGCCAAGAATCCTTGTGACGATCTTAGCTGGAATGGGTTTAGCCGTATCTGGTGCTATTTTACAGAGTATTACCAAGAATCCTTTATCTGACCCGGGTATTCTAGGGATAAATTCTGGAGCAGGATTGATGGTAGTACTGTATGTCGCTTATTTCTCGATTGAATCTACTAGTTTTATTTATATCCTTCCACTCATTGCACTTATTGGTGGTATTCTTTCTATGGTTGTAATCTATTTTTTGTCCTACAAACGTGGAGAAGGAGTAGATCCAACTCGATTGATACTGGTCGGTGTTGGAATGGCTGCGGCATTTAACGGGTTTATTTTTACGATTACGGCTAGGTTGGAAGAAGAACAAAATGCTTTTATTGCCAATTGGATAGCGGGGAGAATATGGGGAGATGATTGGACTTTTGTCCTGGCTTTGCTTCCGTGGATTTTGATTCTTGTCCCGATTGTATTTTCCAAATCTCCTATCTTAAATATCTTAAATCTAAACGAGCATGTTTCATTAGGATTGGGAGCAAATGTAGAGCGAGAACGAAGAATATTACTCTTGATTGCGATTGCCCTTGCAACTGCCTCGGTATCGGTAAGTGGAGGAATAGCATTTATTGGATTGATGGCTCCACATATTGCGAGAAATTTAGTTGGTCCAAGACATCAGGCGTTTTTACCGATCGCGGCTGTGATGGGCTCCATTTTGTTGCTAGTATCTGATACGATTGGGAGAAGCATATTAGATCCTAGCGGGATTCCTGCTGGAATTATTGTAACGATAATCGGAGCACCTTATTTCCTCTATCTAATGGCAAAAAGATAGACTGCATGAAAAAAACAACTTACCTGAAACCCTCAGTAGGTTGTTTTTTGTATCCTTATTTTCCAAGAGTTCCTTGCCGGTGATATTGGAGAAGCGGTAAAAAAGTCCAAATGGATACTTATAAACTCGCCTGATTTTGATAGGAATTTTTGTATCGAAAAGAGTAATCTGTGGATGGCTTTTTTATTTAGATATACTGGTCAAATTATTCTAATTAAAATAAATTTTGTGATTATAATTGGTAAATCGTTTATAATAGACTTTATATCTCTTCATTATAAGTAGGGGGAATACAATTAAAATGGCAATCAAACAAGTGACGGTGGGCGAAGCGAGCGTCGTGTATCATGTAGAAGGTTCTGGAACTGGTGTATTACTGGTTCATGGAACAGGTGGTTCTTATGAGTCTACTTGGGGAGAGGTAACAAAAGCATTATCGGATCGATTTACGATTGTAGGTCCCAATTACTCCGGATCAGGGGAAACAAAAGATTCTGGTGGAAAAATAGAATTAGATGATCTAATTGAACAAAATGTACAAGCTGCTTTAAACGAAGGTTTGACTTCTTTTCACGTAGTTGGTTATTCTTTGGGAGCAGTAACTGCGGCAGCGATTGCTGGGAAATATCCCGATCTTGTAAAGTCGGTCGTGTGTGTTGCAGGATGGGTGGAAACCAAAACCTATATGCAGTTTATGTTTGACTTATGGAAAAAACAGATTGCTTTAGATAAAGAAGTGTTTTCTCAATTGTTATTTCATACAGGCTTTGGTCCTAATTTCTTTAAACAGTTTTCCAATGCAAAAGAAATCATAGACACGATTCCTGGTTTTACAGCTACATTAGCTCCTGGAACCGATCGGCAAATTGAACTGGATTCTCGTTTGAGCATACAATCTTATTTAAGCTCGATCAAAGCTCCAGCACTTGTTGTTGGATTGACCGATGATCAATTGGTGCCGGTTAAATATGTGAAAGAGCTTGCCAAGGAAATCAAGGATTCACGTTATACCGAATTAGAATCAGGTCACTTTGTACCTTGGGAAAATTCTGAGGCATTGGTAAAGCTCATTGATGACTATTTATCTTCTCAAAAATAATTGCAATAATATATAAATGGAATATTCCGTCCAAAAACCAAAAAAAGTCGTCCAATATGTTGGACGACTTTTTCTTATTTCTTGCTATTAAAGTTATTGATCTGTCCTTCTAATCTTTGTAAATGGGAAAACCGAATAACATTGTGGTCAGGCTTTTGTATCCTTTATCTTCCCTTTCAAGATTTTTCAAGTTGCAAAAGTAATGGATTGCCGCATAATGAACAAAAAGGATAAACAGCTGTGGAGGTATCAAGATGATCAATAGTCTCGATAAAATTGCTTTTTCACACTATCTACTAACAGGTACACTTGTACATGAAGGTAATTTTAAAGAGATGCAAGAACAATTTGAAATCGACATGCATCCAAAAGTGGTAATGATTGTATCGATTGATCGTTATCCAGAACTTGCGATAGGAAAACCATTTTCTTGGCGAAATGGTATGGGACAACAGTTGATTCATGTGCTCAACAAGACGATAGAACATGCATTTACTTGGATTTGGTTGGAAGAAGGAGCTCTTGCGCTGTTACTTGATTTAACGATAAAACAACCAGTTACATCCAGTTTTCAGATAATGACGAAACATCTAGCTAGGCGAATTCAAACAAGTGCACATCATCGGGGAATTGCTGTTTCGATCGGGATTGGCGGATATTACGATAATCCGTATCAGATTCATCTTTCTTTCAAAGAGGCGAAGGAGTCGATGGTTAATCGTTTTTTTCAGGGAAACCAACTGATTTTTCATTATGAGAAAAGAATACGAGAACAAACGAAATGGTTAAATCCAATCACAAGAGAAGAAAGAGCAGATCTGCTGGCTTGTATACGGGTGAAAGATGAAAAAGGAGCCGTTATACGAAATGGGCAGTTGTTGTCGAAAATGGCGGAGTATTATCAACACGATGTGGAGATGTTTAAATCGGAGGTTACGGATCTTATCATGGTAATCACTCGATTGGTTTTAGAATTAGGTGGACATGCCCCCACGATATTATCAGATAATGCTTTTTTTATACAAGATTTATATAAAACCATACGTTATGACAATTTTGTGCAAAAAGTGAACAGCTATGTCCAAAAGTTGATAGAAAGTACGGATTCTGATCAGATGACAAAGTATTCACCTATGTTAAACAGAGCGATTCAGTATATTAAAGAAAATCACCATAGAAGATTATCTTTAGAAGAAGTAGCACAATTTTGTTCTGTTAGTTTATATTACTTTAGTCATCAATTTAAAAAAGAAACGGGTAGAAACTTCGTCGAGTTTGTTCAGCGGATTCGTATAAAAAAAGCCCTATATTATCTAGAGAATACAGATTATACGATCCAACAAATAGCTGGAAAAATAGGTTTTGAGGATGCTAACTATTTTAGCAGGATTTTTAAAAAATATGTTCTTCAGACACCAACCAAATATAGAAAAGCAAATTAATGCTAACTTCCCACAATTATTGCTAGTTTATTTGATAGCGCTTTCAACTATGATAGGAAATGTTACTAGATAGATTCGATTGGCAGGAGGTTTCAAAGTGAAGAAAAGGTACTCAGTTGGTCTAATCTTTATACTTGTGTTCTCCTTACTTGTTGGTTGCAGTGGTGCAGGTCAGAATTCAGACACGATAAAAATTGGTTGGTTTGGTCCTTTGACAGGTCCAACAGCTACGGATGGAATCCATAGTCGTGATGCATCTCAGCTTGCTATTGACCAAGTGAATGCACAGGGCGGAATCAATGGAAAGAAATTGGAACTAATTGCTGTTGATGATCAAGGAAAACCAGAGGAAGCATTAAAAGCAGTCCAAAAGCTGATCAATAGTGATAGAGTCGTTTCCATTATTGATGGGGCATACAGCGGACCTTCCAAAACAGTAGCTCCAAAAGTACAAAAAGCAAAAGTTCCTATGGTCGCAGCGTATGTGGTTCATCCTGATGTGACCAAAGGTGGAGATTATGTCAATCGAGTAATCTATACTGGTCCGGTACAAGGAAAAGCAATGGCGGATTATGCTGTGAATGAATTAAAAAAGAAAAATATTGCTGTTTTATATGTAGATATTGATTATGGAAAATCCATTTATGGTTCTTTTAAAGAGAATGCCACCCAAATGGGAGCCAAAATCGCTATTGAACGTTCGTTTAAAATGGGAGATAAAAACTTTAACTCGTTACTGACTGCTGTAAAATCAGCAAATCCCGATGCTCTATATATCGTAGGGTATTATAACGAATCTTCGGCGATTGTAAAACAGGCCAAAGAAGTTGGATTGAATGTACAGATGCTAGGTGTAGATGGTTTTGATTCCCCTAAATATTTGGAGTTAGGAAAAGAGAATACCGAAGGCTCCATCTTCACCACTTCTTTTTATACAAGTGATGAAAGAGAAGTAGTACAACAATTTGTTAAGGCATGGAAAGAGAAACACGACACAGATCCTGATATGCTTTCCTCACAAAGTTATGATGCTGCAAAAGTAATTATAGAAGCATTGAAAAAAGCAGGTACAGATCGTGAAAAACTAGCAAAAGCGATCAGTGAAACCAAAGATTTAGAAGGAACTTCTGGAAAGATTACATTTGGTCCGAATCACGAAGTGATCAAACCGGTGATTTTCATGACCGTGAAAGATGGTAAATTCCAATATATTAAATCGAAATTGTACAACTAAAAGAGTGAGATAAGTAAGGTAGAGTCAGAACAATACTATCAATTGCCACTGTATTGGTGTGGTGATACAGTGGTTATTTTCTCCTTATTTGGAAGGAGTGTGGACGAAAAATGCTAGCTCAACAGCTGCTAAATGGTGTGGCATTAGGTTTTACCTATGTATTAATTGCCATTGGGTTAACCATGATTTATGGTGTTTTGAAGTTATTACATTTTGCTCATGGGGTGATTTACGCAGTTGGAGTATTTGCTGCGATGATCGGTATCTTATATCTCAACATGAATTTTATTGTTGCTTGTTTATTTGCAATGATTATTGCTGCGATTTGTGGAGTTGCAGTAGAACGATTTGCCTATCGGCCTTTGCGAAATGTTCATCCCATTACGACATTGATCAGTGGTGTAGGAATTGCAATCTTTCTTGAAAGCTTGTTTCAAGTAGTTTTTTCATCTGATCCACGAGCTTTCCCGGATACAGGGATGAAAGTTTCCGTTTGGAAGATTTCCGAAAGTATCAGTATTACGAATGTGAAACTAACGATCATTGTGGTAGGGCTAGTAGCTTTGGTGTTGCTCTATGCGTTTTTAAGATGGACGAAAATGGGTATTGCGATTCAGGCAACCGCACAAGATATGCGTGCTGCTTCCTTAATGGGGGTAAATGTCAATCGTGTGGTAGCGATTACCTTTATGATCGGCTCTGCATTTGCTGCAATCGCTGGAGTCTTGGTCGCTTATGATATTAATTCCATCTATCCGACGATGGGTTCTGTTCCTGGATTAAAAGCATTTTGTGTTGTTGTCCTTGGAGGATTAGGTTCCATCCCTGGAACCATTATAGGTGGGTTGATCTTGGGAATTGTTGAATCCCTCTCTGAAGGATATCTAAATGGAATGATTATCGATAAAGATGCAATTGCGTTTGTGATTCTCATCATTATTCTTTTGGTAAAGCCATCAGGCTTGTTCGGAAGAAAAGTAGAGAAAGTGTAGGTGATGTAGGTGGATTCGTTTATTAATCCTTATTACATTGACATCATCGTCTTTTTATTCATTTATATCATACTGGGCTTAGGGTTAAATCTGATTACGGGATATGCTGGACAAGTATCACTCGGCCATGCTGCTTTCTATGGTATAGGTGCTTATACATCAGCAATTCTTACGGTTAAGTTTGGAGTCAACACCTGGCTCGCTATTTTCTTAGCTATTGTGATTACTTTTATCCTAAGTGCCATTTTGGGATTACCAAGTTTACGTGTAAGTGAAGACTTTTTGGCAATCACTACACTGGGCCTAGGTCTTATTATTCAATCCATCTTCAAAAATGCGGAAATTACAGGCGGTGCTTACGGATTAGATATGATTCCTGCTCCTTCCTTGTTCGGACTGGAAATCATTGATCTGAGTTATCTCGGGTTGGTATTGGTGATGCTGCTGCTTGCCATTTTTATCATGAAAAGAATGACACAATCGAGAATTGGCAGAGCCTGGATGACGATTCATGAAGATGAGACGGTTGCCCAATCGATGGGAATCAATACTACTTATTATAAGGTGTTAGCTTTTGCGATTGGTGGTGCGTTCGCAGGTGCAGCAGGTGCCTTATTTGCTCATAAAGTATCTTACATTAGCGCAGATTCATTTGGATTTACACTCTCTGCAACGATACTTAGTATGGTGGTTCTAGGTGGATTGGGGAAGATCCGTGGAACTATTTTGGGAGTTTCCCTCCTCTATCTATTACCTGAATTATTCCGTGTATTTGATATTCAGTTATTTGATATGAAGTATTTAGATCTTTATAAAATGATGCTGTATGGAATGATTATGGTATTGGTGATGAGATATCGTCCCAAAGGGATTTTTGGCAATACAAGTTTGAAGAAGCGCAAAAAAAACCGTTCATCTGCAAAGAAAAAAGAGCTGAGGGACGGTGAGATCATTGCTTAAAATAGAGGGAATCACGAAGATCTTTGGAGGATTAACAGCAGTCAATGATGTCAGTTTGACCGCGAATCAAGGTGAGATCATTGGCTTGATTGGACCAAACGGTGCAGGGAAAACAACCTTTTTCAATATCTTGACTGGGATTTATAAACCGAATGCAGGACGTATTTTATTTGAAGATCAATTGATCTCAGGAATGAAACCATTTCAAATAGCCAATCAAGGGTTTAGTAGAACATTCCAAAACATTCGTCTTCTCAAAGAAAAGAGTGTGCTAGAAAATGTGCAAGTTGGTATGTTCCGTAAAACAAAAGCTGGTCTTTGGGCTTCGATACTGGCTTTAAGTTCGGTTAAAAAAGAAGAACAAGAAACGATACGAAAAAGCTTAGAAATCCTGAGTTTGGTTGGATTGGATGGTATGGATGAAGAGATTTCAGGCAGTCTCTCGTATGGGAACCAACGTCGTGTAGAAATAGCTCGTGCCCTAGTATCGGAACCCAAACTTCTTTTGTTAGATGAACCAACGGCCGGGATGAATGCTGAAGAGGTGGAAGAAATGTCGGCACTTATCCGCAAGATCAATGCCAATGGAACTACCGTGATTTTAATTGAGCACAATGTAGCAATGGTGGTAGATCTATGTGATCGTTTGGCTGTGCTTGATCATGGGGTGAAAATTGCGGATGCAAATCCAGATGAAGTAATAGCCAATCCAGCTGTGATCGAAGCTTATATTGGGAAAGATCAGGTGGAGGAGGTGTCCAGCTTTGTTGAAAATTGATCAATTACATGTCTCCTATGGAAGTATACAAGCAGTTCGAAATGTAAGTTTACATGTAGATGAAGGCGAAGTAGTGACATTGATTGGTTCAAATGGTGCAGGCAAAACGACAACACTCCAAGCCATTTGTGGCCTTATTCCTTCCAAAGGCTCGATCTCTTATCAAGGAGAGAAGATAAGTGGTTTAGCTGCTCATCGAATAGTTGAAAAAGGTATTGCCATGGTTCCAGAGGGAAGAAGGGTTTTTCCAAAGTTATCTGTGATGCAAAATCTAATGATGGGTTCCTATACGAGAAAAGCTTCAAAGCAAGAATTGAAACACGATTTAGATATGATCTTTACCTTGTTTCCACGTTTAGCTGAACGAAAAGAGCAGTTTGCAGGTACCATGAGCGGTGGGGAGCAACAGATGCTTGCGATTGGTAGAGCGCTTATGGCCAAACCAAAGTTGCTCATATTGGATGAGCCTTCAATGGGACTAGCACCGATTGTAGTGAAAGGTATTTTTGAGACGATCCATCAAATCAAAGCCAATGGATTGACCATTTTATTGATTGAACAAAATGCAATGATGGCTTTGTCGGTTGCAGATCGTGGTTATGGTTTAGAACATGGTGAAATTGTATTTCATGATACTGTCGAAAATCTACGAAAACAAGATATTGTGAAAAAGGCTTACCTAGGGAAATAGGAGGGAGATCGATGAACAAAATTTCGCTGATTACCCCTCCTGAATGGGTAAGAACATCTCGTTCTTATGACCCGAATGAAACCAAAGTATCCGATTGGTTATCGCATTGGGATGGTGAAGAACCGATTGAAATGGGGTTCATTGGTGTTCCTTTATCGAAAACTTCGATCAGTCACTCAGGAGCATCGATGACGCCAAATGCGCTGCGAGAGTTATTTACGGCAGTCACTACCTATAATATCGATTATGATGTAGATTTGTCTGGATTTAAAGTTAGAGATTTAGGCGATATTCAAATGCATATGACAGATTTGAAAAAGTGTCACGACAATATCGAAGCAGGTTTAAACCAGATTTATGAAAAATTACCTCACTTGTTTCCTTTGATTGCTGGAGGGGATCATTCGATCACCTGTCCTTCTGTAAAGGCATTTCAGAAGAAAATCGGCGGCAAAGTAGGAATGGTTCAAATTGATTCCCATATGGATGTACGCAGTCTTGATTATGGTGGTCCCACTAATGGAACACCAATACGAGGATTACTGGAATCCAACACGGTAGAAGGAAAACATATTGTTCAAGTGGGACTTCATAGTTTTGCTAATTCTAAATTGTATCGAGAATATGCCGTTTCTCATGGGATTACTCAGTTCACTGCAAGACAAGTGGCAAGAGAGGGAATCGATCTGATCATGGATCAGGCGATAGAAATCGCAGGAAATGGGACAGATGCGATTTATGTCACGGTTGATATGGATGTGTTAGATCAATCCTATGCCCCTGGAGTACCCGCTATGGTGCCAGCTGGAATGACATCTTGGCAACTGTTGGATGCAGTATATCGTTTAGGTAAAAACAGAAAAGTCAAAGGATTCGATATAGTCTGTATTGATCCGATGCAAGACCAGCGTAAAGCGACAGTTCGTACAGCTGTTCATGTTTTACTGACATTTTTAGTCGGTTTGGTTAGCCGTTCATAAAATAGAAATTTGCTACTTGTCTAAAGGAGAGATAAAGATGGCTGCTGAAATTCGTGCAACTCGTGGAACAAAATTAACAGCAAAAGGATGGGAACAAGAAGCGGTAATTCGGATGTTGATGAATAACTTGGATCCAGATGTCGCGGAACATCCTGAAGAGTTGGTTGTTTATGGAGGAATCGGGAAGGCCGCGCGCAATTGGGATAGCTATCACAAAATTGTAGAGATGCTATCTGGATTAGAAGCGGATGAGACATTATTGGTTCAGTCGGGTAAACCAGTGGGTGTTTTTAAAACGCATCCATCCGCTCCTAGAGTATTGATATCTAACTCTGTTCTGGTTCCAGCATATGCAAATTGGGATACTTTTCATGAGTTAGATAAAAAGGGTTTAACGATGTATGGACAGATGACCGCAGGAAGCTGGATCTATATCGGAAGTCAAGGGATTTTACAAGGAACCTATGAAACATTTGCGGAAGCGGCACGTCAGCATAAGGAAGGCAGCCTCAAAGGAACACTCACATTGACAGCTGGATTAGGAGGCATGGGTGGTGCCCAACCATTGGCTGTGACCATGAATGAAGGGGTAGTCATTGGTATTGATGTTGATCCTACCCGCATTCAAAGAAGAATTGATACTCGCTATTGTGATGTGATGGTTTCCAATTTAGATGAGGCATTGGCACTTGCTTCTGAGGCTCAAAACGAAGAGAAAGCCTTAGCGATTGGTTTAGTTGGCAATGCAGCAGAAATTTATCCTGAATTTGTGAAACGAGGTATTGTTCCAGATTTTGTGACGGATCAGACTTCGGCTCATGATCCTCTCAATGGGTATGTTCCGATTGGCTACTCCTTGGAAGAAGCGGCGAAGTTGCGCAAGGAAAATCCCGCTGAGTATGTACGCCTCTCCAAAAAATCGATGGCTGCACATGTGCAAGCGATGCTGGATTTGCAAAAAATGGGTTCCATCGTATTCGACTATGGAAATAACATTCGTCAAGTTGCTCTTGATGAAGGTGTGAAGGATGCGTTTGCTTTTCCTGGTTTTGTACCAGCCTACATCCGTCCGTTGTTCTGCGAAGGCAAAGGGCCGTTCCGCTGGGTTGCTTTATCAGGTGATCCAGAGGATATTCGTAAAACAGATGAATTGATTTTGAAACTCTTTCCAGAAAATGAACATCTTCATCGATGGATTAAAATGGCTCAAGAGAAAGTAGATTTTCAAGGATTGCCTGCTCGGATTTGTTGGTTAGGGTATGGAGAGCGAGCGAAATTTGGATTGGCGATCAATGAAATGGTGAGAAATGGAGAGCTTTCTGCCCCTATTGTAATCGGACGAGATCACCTTGACTGTGGATCAGTGGCTTCTCCTAATCGGGAAACAGAAGCAATGCAAGATGGCAGTGATGTAATAGGAGACTGGGCGATTTTAAATGCATTGATCAACACAGCGTCTGGTGCAAGTTGGGTATCGGTACATCATGGCGGCGGTGTAGGAATGGGCTATTCGCTTCATGCAGGTATGGTAGTAGTGGCTGATGGTTCCAAAGTAGCAGAAGAGCGTCTGTCTCGTGTATTGACTACTGACCCAGGAATGGGCGTCATTCGGCATGCGGATGCGGGTTATGAGATAGCAATTGAAACAGCGAAAAAACATGGTGTTCGTGTACCCATGCTCAATATTTAAAAAGTGCCCGAAGTATTTTTCTTCGGGCAACTATGATGTAAGGAGAATGTATGATGGCTGAAAAAATTGATCTGCTCGTATATAACATTGGAAAATTAGTGACCATGCAAGGTGTTGCAAGGGCTAGAGTTGGCGATGAAATGCAACAAGTAGAAACGATTGAACGTGGAGCAGTTGCGATCCAAAACGGAAAAGTAGTTGCTGTTGGGGAAGAGATACAAGTAAGAGAACAACTAAAAAACAAAGTGTTTGCAGCAGAGTTAGATGCCAAACAGAAACTAGTTACTCCTGGTCTAGTTGATCCACATACCCATTTGGTTCATGGTGGTTCTCGTGAAAATGAACTCGATATGAAATTAAAAGGTGTTTCGTACTTAGATATATTAGCAGCTGGAGGAGGAATTCATAGTACGGTTCAGGCTACACGTCGAGCTACGGAAGAGGAACTCTATGAAAAAGCACGTAAGAGCTTAGATATCTTTATGCAATATGGCGCAACTACCGTTGAAGTGAAAAGTGGATATGGATTGACACTGGAAGATGAGTGGAAGCAATTGAAAGTAGCGAAGAGGCTGCAAGAAACTCATCCAGTCGATTTAGTTTCTACCTTTATGGGTGCACATGCAGTCCCTACTGAATACAAAGGTAAGTCAGCAGAGTATGTAGATAAAGTGATTAATCAAATGTTGCCCGAAATAAAAACACATAGCTTAGCCGAGTTTTGTGATGTTTTTTGTGAGCATGGTGTATTTACAGTGGAGGAATCACGACAAATTTTGCTTGCCGCAAAAGAAATGGGTTTTAGGATAAAAATTCACGCAGACGAAATTGTACCAATGGGCGGTGCCCAACTAGCAGCAGAGCTTGGTTGTATTTCAGCAGAGCATTTATTAGCTGCAACGGATGAAGGATTAGAAGCGATGAGTAGACAGGGTGTAATCGGTGTTTGTCTCCCAGCTACTTCCTTCAATCTACGTGCTCCCCATGCACGTGCGAGAAAAATGATTGAACTGGGAATTCCAGTCGCTTTGTCTACTGATTATAATCCCGGTAGTTCCCCAACTGAATCTCTGCAACTTGTGATGACACTAGGAGCATTAAATTTAAACTTGACTCCAGAAGAGATTTTAACAGCTATGACGATCAATGCGGCCTATGCCATTAACCGAGGAGACACAGTAGGAAGTCTTGAAGTTGGGAAGCAAGCAGATTTGGTACTATATGATGCTCCCAATCTCGCATATCTCGTCTATCATTTTGGCATCAACCATGTAGATACCGTGATAAAAGATGGTCAAATCGTTGTTTCGGAGGGGCAAAAAGTTAGTTAAATAATAAGCAAAGAAGCTACTTAGGAAGTAGCTTTTTTTGTTTTGTTTGTTAGGACTTTGAGAGTGTTGAAGAGGTTTAATAGGACTGTAACTCTTGACGTTATCCATAGACTAACCATTAAATAGTTCTCTGTTGGAACTTAACGTATTGTTTCTTTTTGAATGTCATGCTACAGTCACCACTTGCGTAAAATTTAATAGGAATTCTCATAAGAGGGGTAATAGATCCGATTTTTCATAAAGTGTAAAGAAGCGAAGGAATTTCTAGACACAAAACGATCCTTTAAAGCGGTATAAATGACCTTAATTTGTAGGAGAGGATACACATTGATCAACATTATTGGTATTGAAAATTTGTTTCCAAACCTGAAAATCAGTGTAAATCGAGAGAGACAAAAAGGGATCGTTATTCATTACACCTTCAAAATTACAGATGGGAAAAATGAAATTATTCATTCGGTCTTTGCGAAACACTTAGTTACCATCCGATCTCTAAAAATGCTGGAAGATGAGATTATGGAGAAATGTAAGTTGCTTACAAGATGATCAGATTTCCATCAGGAATATAAAAGTGGAAACCGCATTCATCGAGCGTTCATAACGTGCTGATCATGTTGTATTCCATTTGATACGGAAGTATCGCAGGATTTGATAAGAGAAGTGGTGAATGTAACAAAAAGATCATAAGGTGTAATGGAAACGGGTAATCATTTTTTATTTCAAATTGGAATTAAATGAAATAAAACAAGTACGTAAGCATGTGATCCAGTTATCTGTACTCACTGGGTCACTTTATTATTGGGAGGGTGAATCGATGTCAAAACAGAATATTGAGCAGCAATTAGAAGATTTGTATCGTGAATTGGCAAAGTATACAAAACAAATGGATCGAGAGGGAGTATCTCGAACACGAACAAAGATCGTGCAATTAGAACGTAACATGAAACAAATGAGCATCTAAGAAAAGCCATGAGAAGGGGGTTTTTTATTTTCGAGGATGGCACGAATGAATAAGAGCTCCACAGAGTCTATTAATTGATTACCAAAGTGGAAGGAATTTTGGTTCTCCAATTACACAAACGCTGCTTTGTACATGTTCACAATCATTCTTGTATTGATGAAGGGATATAATCCGATAACCACTTATGAATAGACAAAGAACAGTGAGCCAGAGCGATATTTTGGTTGAGCGCTTTGCAAAGTACATAAACAACAAACTATTAAGCGAAAGAAAGATACTGAAAGAGGCAGCGAGATAAAATAAACCTGCTGATTCTGGGTCAATACTCAAAAGGTTAGGATCTGCTTCCTGATCTAAAGGAATAGAAGCGAATAGCGTAAATAGCAAGGAGCAAATCACAAATAAGACCATGACCACATATATAAATTTCCTTTTAAAAGAGAACTCCTTTTTTAGTTTAGGTGTGTGATTATCCAATTGTGTCCCTCCCTATTGATTCATGATATCTATTAGTTCGTTCGATGCCATTCCTTTTAATCTTCCATTCAATAGTATCATAGCAGTTTATTACATAGCTTAAGGAAAACTCAAATCAATCATTTTGACAGCAAGAGATAAGAAAAACAAAACTGTCTTAAATCTCGTATCCCTCTCAAATTGCAAGGATGGTTCGCAGCTTAAAAAAATCTCCCACTATGTAAAGTAGGAGATACTTTCTTATTCCCAAGGGTTATTCAATGTTAAAAAATTAGCCAAGCTTTTGCTCTCTATCCTTCTTAATTTACGGATTTCGGCTCTAGCAGGTGCAGTTTCATGCAACTTAATTTCTTCTTCTGTTTCTGGAATGACAATAGGCACAGGGGCAGGTCGATTATTTTCACCAAAAGCAACAAAAGTTAGAAAGGAAGTAGCCGCTATTTTTCTCTCTCCGTTATATAAATCTTCTTTAATTACTTTTACAAACACTTCCATTGAGGTATTACCAGTCCAAGTAACATAGGCCTCTAATGAAACAGAGTCAGTTGGTCTAATGGGATGTAAGAAGTCAACAGAATCCGTTGAAGCTGTGACTACAGTTTGACGACAGTGTTTCGTAGCTGCTATCGATGCAATATCGTCAATATATGCCATTAACTTTCCGCCAAATAACGTATTGTGATTATTTACATCTGTGGGGAAAATCCTTGAAGTTTTGTAACATCGTGATTCTCGTGAAAAGCGCTGTTCCATGTTCATATTTCCTTTCGATAGTAGATCAATTACTAGTAATCAGGGTTATTATAGGGGGATGTTCTCGAAATTATAACATGAAATCATATAAGCACAATCTTATAGCGTATGATTATGAATTTAAATTTAAGCGTGAATACAAGTAAATTATTGCAAAATTATAAATATTCAGTAAGTAAAGGAGGTGGAAAGAGGTTAAAAACTGATTTTTATGTGGGAAAAATATATCTTTATCAGTGCAAAGGCAGGCATGATTTGTTTGTCACGAGGTAGCATTGGCCTATTTGCAGCTAGGTACACAAAGACAAAATTTATAATGAACCTCTATCAGTCTCAAGTTCGTTTTAGGTGTATATCCATAAGGGGAAATAAAGTAGCTCGCGGTATAGACGAGGCCAATGGCCTAATCTATACCGCGAGGTTTAACAAACTGCTTCGACTACTTCTTGCCACCCAGGAGGGGGACGTCGACGCCCTCCATCGGTCGGTCAGAGTGGACGTAGTCCATGCTCGTCACGACCTTGGTGCCGTCGGCGAGGAAGAAGAAGATCCCGGGATCGTGACCCCCGTAGGAGCCGTCATCCTGGGGACCGTCCACCACCACCGGCTGGCAGTAGTTGGGAAGGGGTGAAAAAATACCGATTTAAGATGAATAAATTTGCACGCGGTGCAGGTCTAGTTGAATTTTATGATAAACCAGGCAATATGCTTTTCGATGTGGATACATCCCGAGCAAAATGGACCGGACGACGTTAAAAGAAAATTTTAGTTATTATGTGAAGTGCATCAATAATAATAATCAGCCTTGGACTTAGAATAATTTTAAGTATGATTACAAACGGATAAATCAGGGGTTACTTGTAAAGTAGCTCCTTTTTAAATACAGCGTCCTTTCATTTAAGTGCAATCCTTCATGTTCTAATTTTTTATTACAAATAAACAAATTGACTTAATACTGTTTATGACAGTATACTGTTATTGACAGTATTATGTTGATAAAAAAATTTCCATATTTAAAAATTAGGAGGTATTAACTGTTCCCAAAAACATAGATAAAAATAGAAAAAAGTAGACAAATGTCTTTTCTTGCACTTTTTTATCAGAAGGAAGAAGGTTATTCGCGGATTCTCTCGAACGTATATATCTAGAATATATGTTTGGGTAGGTGGGTTCATGACGATTGCATACAAAACCGAAATACATCCGAATTCCGAGCAAATCAAGAAAATCGTATCTTCCATAGGAGTTTGTCGTTTTTTGTACAACCAATATGTGGGACACAATCTGGATTTACTCCAACAAAAACAACGAATCTTTTCGGCCAATCAGTTTGATAAACAAGTGAACCATGAGCTGTCTCTCGTGTATCCTTGGATAAAAGAATGTGGAAGCAAAGCGAGGAAGAAAAGCTTAGTGAATGCAGAAACTGCTTTTCAACGTTACTTCCAGAAAACAGCAGGAAAACCACAATTCAAAAAGAAACGTGCTCAAACCGTGAAACTGTATTTTCCGAAAAACAATCCAAAGGATCTGGAAATAGAGCGACATCGTATCAAACTTCCCACTTTGGGTTGGGTTCGACTGAAAGAAAAAGGCTATCTTCCCATCCATGGAACGGCTTCTAGTTGTACCATTGAACAAAAAGCCAATCGTTTCTATGTCTCTGTTCTGTTTTCCTCCGTTAATGGGAAGAAACAAAAAGAATGTAAAGCAAAACGTTTTTCAGATGGAATTGGAATCGATCTTGGAATCAAAGATTTTGCTATTACCAGTCAGGGGCAAGTATTTCAGAATATCAATAAGACTTCCATCATCAAACGTACAGAGAAACGTTTGAAAAGAGTACAACGAGCGTTATCTCGTAAGTACGAATTCCAAAAAAAGCGAGGTGGAAAACCTGCTACAGAAAACGGAAGTAACATAGCAAAAAACATCCTTCGAATCCAAAAGATTCATCAACGACTTGCTCGCATAAGAGATGCCTATCGTGCATGGGTGGTGAGTGTGATTGCGAAAACCAAGCCCACATTTATCACCATCGAGAAGCTCAATGTCCAAGGAATGAAGAAAAATCGGCATCTAGCGAAGTCGATTTCCGATCAGGGGTTTTATGATTTCAAACAAAAGTTGGGAAACGTATGTCGCAAAATGGGAATCGAACGAAGGGAAGTGGCAATGTTCTATCCTTCTAGTAAATTGTGTTCTCATTGTGGCGTAAAAAAAGTGAAATTATCCCTATCGGAACGAGTGTTTTCCTGTGAATGTTGTGGACAAAGCATCGATCGGGATCGCAATGCAGCCATCAATTTGATGCAAGCAAGGGAATATGTCCTTCTCCCCTAACGAGAGAACCTATCTGTACCGTGGGCTACATGGGAATTTACGCCTGTGGAGTGTTGTACCAAACTGTAGTAGCGAAGTTTTGTGGCGAGACAGGACACGTAGAAGCAGGAAAACTCTAGCATAGGGATGTTTTTCTATGTTTTTAGTAGCAGGTTATATATTTCATGAAACATACAGGGAGACATACAGGTGCATTTCTTTTGCTTTTTTTAACAGAGGGAGATAACTATGGAGGGAGACTTCTACAAAAATGTGAGGAAGAGCTTCCCATCAATCCAATTGATAGTGCCATACTATATCGCACACTAAAAAAATTAGAGGATGAAGGTGCCGTTGAGTCTTATCTGGATAAATCTGATCATGATAAACCGATAAAAATGTACAAAATCACTGAAGTTGGAAATAAGAAATTAGAATATTTTCAAATAGATATTGAAGAAAAAATAAAAAATCTATCATTCTTCCTAGGGAAATATAAAAGATGGAAGGCTCAAAATAATGATTAATGCGATTGTTCTATATAGTATCGCTACTATATATTTGGGTGTTTCTTTCATAAAAGACAAACATAAAACAAAAGTAGCCTTATGGAGTTCATGGAAAATGTTTCGCAATGTTTTACCGGATTTATTAGCTATTATGCTTTTTGTTGGGCTAGCATTATCTTTATTAACACCATCCCTTATATCTTCATTTATTGGCGGAAATTCGGGTTTACTAGGCATCCTTTATTCCACAATTATTGGCTCAATTGCTTTAGTTCCAAGCTTTATTGTTTTTCCTCTCGGACATACACTAGTTCAAAATGGCGCTGGTCTTCCACAAGTAGCGGTATTCATGTCGACATTAATGTCTGTAGGACTTGCAACTTTATCAATGGAACAAAAAACATTTGGACGAAGTTTTGCTTATGCTCGAAATATTTCGGCGATAATCATGTCCCTTCTTTTTGCACTGATCATTTGGGTGGTGATGACATGACGACGCTAAAAAGATATTGGTTCTTCTTCATTTTATTATTAGGGCTATTTCTTGTTGCATGGATGAATCAAGCTATTGCAATGAAAACAGTTCAGTTAACTAGTAAAAGTATATTGGATATGCTATTTTTACTTCCCCCTGTATTTGTATTAGTGGGATTATTGGATCAATGGGTAAAGAAAGAAACACTCATTCGATTTATGGGGGGAAAATCAAGTATATATGGTGTCTTCTTTACTTTATTATTAGCATCAGTAGCAGCAGGCCCTCTGTATATAGCTTTTCCAATTGCAGTACTTTTATTGAAAAAAGGAGCGAGTGTCCGCTATATAGTATTTTTCTTAGGCGCTTGGTCAACCGTGAAACTGCCAGTTTTAGTATATGAATTCACTTCGTTTGGTTCTAAATTTACACTTATTCATATTTGTTTTGGCCTCGTGTTTTATTATTTCACAGGAATTCTTTTTGAAAAAATTTATGGACAACAAAAGTTGTTAAAGCACGATATAACGAAGGAAACATAGATTGGAATTTTAAGTGAATATTTCATAAGAATCCCTAATAAGTATATTCCAGACATATGATCAAAAGCAATCTAGAAAGAAAAAGCAACCATTTACGAATGTTGCTTTTTCAATTTATCTTATTTTTCTTTAATCCGCTTTAACGTTGCTATAATAAGAAAGCTAACAATCACTAATAAGAGCCATGAACTCACTTTTCCTAGGTGAACGAGACCATAAATTAGTCTATTTTGGTCAACAAGGAGCTGGATTAGGTTATTTATTGAGCTGCGAGGTAAGGAATTTCGTATGAAATACAAGTCTTATAATTTAAAAAATTACCGTTTATACTAAAGAAAGTCTGATTTTGACTAAATTACAGAAACGAGGAAAACACTTATGAATGTATTAATGATAAACATACCTGCTGAGGGTCATATCAATCCAACCCTTGGTATAGTGAAAGCATTGATTGATCGTGGAGACTCTGTTCATTATGTAACAACAGAAGAATTTAGAGAACGGATTGAAGGCTTAGGTGCTTATGTGTATCTTCATACCAATCATATAAAGCCGATTTCACCGCAGGAAATGAAAAATGCAAATATTCATGAATTTTTGCAAGATCTGATAAAGATTTCTCATGAAATTTTGTCTATTGTTCAGAAACTAGCTGAAACCATCACATTTGATTATGTGTATTATGATACGTTCGGTGCAGGATTATTGGTCAAAGATTATTTAAACCTCCCCTCTATCTCATCATCCACTAGTTTCGCAATACCAGAAGAACAATTTTTCACCATACTAAAAAGTGAAAATCTAGGTGGTTTTTTGGATTCTTCATCGGAAATAGTGAAAGAAAATGCATCTTTAACCAAACAAATGGAAGAGAAATTTGGTGTGAAAGTAAAACATCCGTTTCAATTCATGATGAATAGTGCAGAATTGAATATTGTCTACACAAGCAAATCATTTCAACCAGGTGGGCAATATTTGGATGATTCGTATGTATTTATTGGTCCTGCTATCTCAAGCCGAATGCAATCAAATAATTTTCCTTTAGAAGAGTTAATCAATCAGAAAGTAATTTATATATCAATGGGAACAGTCCTTTATGGATTTGAGGATTTCTTTCAAACTTGCGTAGAAGCCTTTCGAGACTTTGAGGGAAAAGTTGTATTATCAGTAGGCAAATCAACGGATATAACCAAACTAGAGACATTACCGGAAAATTTTATTGTCCGTAATTATGTACCACAGCTTGAAGTTTTACAGCGTACAAACCTCTTTATTACCCATGGGGGAATGAATAGTGCGAGCGAGGCCCTTTATTATGAAGTTCCTCTTGTTGTTATCCCGCAAACCTCAGATCAACCTTTGATCGCAAACAGATTGGAGGAACTTCATGCTGGCTATCGAATAGAACCACACGAAGTAAGTGTAGAAAAGCTACAAGAAGCAGTTCGAACAGTTTTGTCCGACCCATCTTATCGAGAAAATGCGAAGAAATTGAGCAACAGCTTGAAGGAAGCAGGAGGAGTAGCAAAAGCCCTAAAAGCAATAGATGAACATTTGGGATTGAGTAATGTCTAGGAGTAGAAGAAGGTGTTTAGAAGCTGTCTTATATAGTTTAAACACATAACTATGAAGTTGACCAATCACATTGCGATGGGCTCATCATCTACACATCTATAATTAGTCCATGCAGTGGTATGAGGAAGGGTATACGGAAATAAATTCAGAAAATTAAGAATATTTATAGAGCGATTGTAAAGCGGGCAATATAAGTGTAACTGTTAACTGGATCAATTAATTTACGAATGTTATGAATATACAATTTTCTGTCTAATGTTGTCTCCTGCATGCCTTAAGTTTACTAGGTGTTAGGTATTGATTTCTAGCTAGTTCTTCTCTCCTGACACTAGATGTCAGGAGAGAAGTTTTATCATAAGTATGAAAAGGAGAGCGACTTCAACAAACCCCTATGAGCAAGATATGTAATTAAAAAGTAAGAGAAATGGAGATTATAGCATGAAATTAGAGAAAACAAAGCTTGTCCCTGTGATGGGTGCATTACTTTTAGCGATATTGGTAGCATCGCTAGATAATACAATTGTCTCCACTGCAATGGGAACAATCGTTGGAGAATTAGGTGGTTTGGATCAATTTGTTTGGGTTACATCTGCTTACTTGATTGCAGAGATGGCAGGGATGCCGATCTTTGGGAAATTATCTGATATGTATGGTAGAAAGCGATTTTTTATGTTGGGGATTTTGTTATTTCTACTAGGTTCTGTTTTGTGTGGTACCGCACAAAATATTACTCAATTGAGCATTTATCGTGCTATCCAAGGTATTGGTGGAGGGGCATTGATGCCGATTGCTTTTACTATTATTTGGGATGTATTTCCTGCGGAACAACGTGGGAAAATGGGTGGCATTTTTGGAGCTGTATTTGGTCTTTCCAGTATTTTTGGACCGCTTGTCGGAGCTTATATTACTGATTTTTGGAATTGGCGTTGGATATTTTATATCAATATTCCGATAGGTGTTATTTGCTTGATACTTATCTTTCTGTATTACCATGAATCAACAAAACAGGTGAAACAGACTATCGACTGGTGGGGTGCGACTACTTTAGTTGCAGGTATTGTTTGTTTCATGTTTGGATTAGAGCTTGGTGGAGATCAATATGCATGGAGTTCTGTGCAAATTTTATCTTTGTTTGCTGGTTTTGTTATTTTGTTTGGAGCGTTTCTATATATTGAAACCAAAGCAAAAAACCCGATTATCTCATTTGCCATGTTTAAACATCGTTTATATGTAACTAGTAATTTTGTTGGACTGTTTTATGGTGCTACTTTTATGGTAGCAACTATCTATATTCCACTTTATATCCAAGGTGTAATGGGTGGTAGTGCTACTAATTCTGGACTATTACTCATTCCTATGATGATTGGAACAACCATCACTGCTTCTTTTGGAGGGGAGTTGGTCAAAAGAATGAGTTATCGAGGAGTTATGCTTGCTTCCGTTGGAATTCTATTAGTTGGTATCGGATTACTAAGTACACTTACACCAGATACATCAAGGATTGCAGTTACCACCTATATGATAATTATTGGTTTAGGAACAGGAGCGTCTTTCTCTGTACTGGGTATGGCAGCGATGCATCATTTTGATAGTCACCAACGAGGAGCTGCTAGTTCTACTAATGCATTTTTACGGTCTTTAGGTATGACAGTAGGCATTACGATATTTGGAGTAATTCAACGGAATATTTTTAGTGATAAACTATCTGCTACATTTGCTTCGATGGATGCACTAGGAAGTGCTGATATAGGGGACCCGCATTCTCTTCTTTCACCCGAAGGTAGAGCGGAGATACCAGCACCTATTTTGGATAAAATAACCGCAGTCTTATCTACTTCGATTGCTCAAACTTTTCTCTGGACTTTCGTACCAGCTATTCTTGCATTATTATTTGTAGCATTAATGGGGAATGCAAAGTTATCAGAGGGGAAAATGGCACAGCATTAGAAAACAAGACCTTACCTTAATTTAAGGCAGGTCTCTTTTTAGGGACAATATTTAAGTGAAGCTATGCAGTTTGTTTGAAGAAAAGCCATATTCCTACTGTTGCCTGCATAAATATAAAAATGCCAATAAGGAATAAATACATGTACTAAAGCAGGAGGTATCTATGCCAGGTATAATAACTGCTTTGTCGTTGCTCATCAAAGAGATGATGGTATTTGTCTCTTTTATTAAAAGCAATGCTTTCCCCCAGCCACTTTCAGAACAGGAAGAGGAGATAAATCTCAAGAAAATGTCAGAAGGAGACAGCTATGCTCGCAATCTCTTGATCGAACACAATTTGCGTTTGGTTGCTCACATTGTAAAGAGATTGCGAACATGAACCGGTGTAAAAAAATTGTGATGAATGCTGGGTTTGAGCTAGGAGTTGTACCTGCATCGAAGAACGATGTGGTGTGGGAGAAGGAGATTGTAGAGGAGAGCAAGAATTCGGCTTGAGTGAATATTGGACAAGCCCTAAAAAATTAAGCTTTAAAAAGAAGTGATCCATATATTGTTGGATCACTCTTTATTTTAGTCTTCCAACCATTTCTTCCTATTAATTATCTTTAACTACTGTAGGATGTTGTAACTGCTTCTTTTGGAACACTAATTGATTTTACGTTCCATTTAAAAATATGGGTTTGGTACTCATCTGTTTTGATAATATCTCCAGTTTCATCTTCTGCATTGATTGTAGAGAGTTGATGTTGCTCTACTTTCTGAGTAAGAAGGGTTTCTTTATCTATCGTAACTTTTACTGTATAAAGGGGTATTTCCCTTATGACATTCACATCAACATATCCTTTTCCACCTTTGCCGAAACCCATAATACTTGTTTCTTCCTCTTTATTAGTCAAAGTAAGTTCAAGGATATATGCCTTTTGAGTTTGCGTAAGATTCACTTGTTTTTGATTTTGTTTTAAGTTTGCTAATAGATAGGACGGATCTAGGAAGATGGGATTTTTGTACAAAGTTTCAGAAAGAGTGGAATGTGTTGGTTTTCCTTTCTCCCAGCGATCTGTACCATCTCCGCCCCAATCAAAATAATGTGTATAAAGGGTATCGTTTTTCACATAGATTTCTGTCTGTAAGTCAGGTTGCTTTTCTTTTCTGGTAGTTCGATCCTCGTGTATACGGTTGTAGAGATGATATTGATTCCGATCAATAAATGTAAAAGATATATTATCATTCTTTACGATATGATTTCGATAATCGGATTTTTTATTTTCTTCGTCAGAAGTATATTTCTTCGTGTATTCCGCTTGAAAACTTTTCATTTTTGCCATGGCCGCTGTTGATTTTTCAATTGCCTCTGATACGGAAGTGATCGGTTTGGGTGGATTCTTTTTGGGAATAACGGGAGATTTGGCTTGAGAAGAACAAGCGCTTAACAGGAATAAAATAGCAATGTAAGGTCTGATCCATTTTTTCATTTTGACAGCTACTCCTTTTTAGAATTACCCCTATTATAGGCATAGTCTAGTGATTTAGCACACGATTATTCCGTTTTAGGTTTTGGGTTTGTGTAGGGTAGGTCTGATCAAGATTTACATGGGAATCAGAGTCCGGTGGAGATTCATTAGGCACATTTTTCTGTAGAGGATTTCCTTCATTATGCCTTAGTGCATAATCATGTTAATTAATTTCAAACTATTTTCAATAGATTAAACTCTGACATCGTATTTAATACGAATTTTTCAAGAAATAACCGAAGGTGTATCACTCCATTAGAACAGATAAAGAATACAATGGGTTACACTATGTATTCATATTTCTATGATCATTGTAAAGAGCATAATAAAGTACAACATTGTTATATATAAAAATGTTATCATAACGTTAAGTGAAAACGAGAAAGGGTCTACAATGAACGATGTATGGTCTGATCTGGTCATCTTCGCCATTTGTTGTGTGATTGTACTCTACTGTGGGTACAAATGGAAGAACCAGCCAGAGAACTCCCCCGCAGCTTCCGAGCAGGAGCGAGAGAGGTTGCAGGCCTCCCTTGCGGCTTCCGAGCAGGAACGGGAGAGGTTGCAGGCCTCCCTCGCGGCTTCCAAGCAGGAACGGGAGAGGTTGCAGGCCTCTCTCGCAACTTCCGAAAAGGAACGGGTGGGGTTGCAGGCCTCCCTCGCAGCTTCCGAAGAGGCCCTCGCAGCTTCTGAGAAGGTACGAAAGGATCTCTGTGACAAGCTTGGTGATTCCAAGTCGAACCTGGAGAAGTCGCAGATCTCCCTCGCAGCTTCAAGGGGAGTACAGGCTCGACTGACAGAAATGTTCCGAGCAGCAGAGTATGTCGCAGAATCGGGGTTGCTGGAGCAGTTCAGTGCTCTGACCAGGGTTGAGGATTGAATCGTAACAGTTCGATCAACCATCTCGTTTTGGCTGTCTCTCTCTACTGGTAACAGATGGGAGAGACCCAATTTATATTTTTGGATATACATCTAGTGTAAACTCGTCTTTTTGCCGATGTTTTTCTTTTCGATATGTGCATTTATCCAACACGCCCTTCACAAGGATGTGTTTTTTTTGTTTATTGTTGTAGAACTTGCATATTAATATCCAGTAATTTTAAAAAAAGGACACTTTTCCAAAGCGGTCTCTCTTTGAATCAAAGGCTATTTGTTGTGTGAAAAACCATATTCCTACTGCTTTGTGCATAGAAATAAGAATACTGATAAAAATAAAAATATGTACAAGAAGAGCAGGGAGGTACTTATGACAGGGATAATTTCTGTTTTGTCACTGCTAATCAAAGAAATGATGGTATTTGTCTCATTTATCAAGAGCAACGCTTTTCCTCAGCCTTTATCGGAAAGGAAAGAAGAGATCAATTGACCAACTATACTAGCAATCTTAATCTGGATAGGCTAAAGAGTTGGTTTTCTTATGATCGAAATGGAAAGCTATTGGATGTGGATGGGAGATTGTTTGATCGATTGGTGGGAATTACATTACCTATTTCCATCCAAACGGATTCTTCTCGAAAGTATCAAGCTTTAGAACAAATAAAAGCTATGCAAGTAAGTGAAGGAGGATAATCTTTTCCGATCGGTATGCTATACCGGTATTGCAATGAAAACATTAGGCTACTGCAAGCAAGAAATGAAATAAATTATGCAGAAATGAAGTTAGCAAATGGATACGGTGATTGAAGAGGAGTCGACAAGGAAAGCTATTCAGATACTTTGGAGTAGATTTTGAAGAATGGGACAAAATCCTCGTTTCATAAATTGGTATATACCAAAATAAAAGGCGGTGTTTGGATGAAAAGAAAAACAGGTCCTGTCCAATTTGTATGGGTTCAAAACCAATCTGAGAGTCATTCACAAGAGTTGGAAGAATCTTTAGAAGCAAAAAAGCGGGTAATCCAAGTCTTGATGGAAATGGCACTAACAGAACACCAAGATAAGCAAATTCATCTGCTACTACATCACAACCCATAAGTCTTAAATTATGGATTCTGATGTAGCAGCAGATGAGTTGTATTTGTCGTACGAGATTACTCTCGTCACGATTCATACACACACCTGCTGAGCCCGGAACTTCCGGACTTTGATCGATTCAATCACCGATCTTTTTGTTCACCTAAGTTGAGGTTGTAGACCGAGTGACGCTGGTCAGATCAGACCGGCAAGTCGGCAGAGGTTCTCGTAGGAACGCACGTAGGTCTTGAGGTGGTTGCTACCACTCTGGGTGTAGATCTGAACACCTCGAGGAACATACACCGTTCCGTTCAGCGAGCCACTCATGGTGCCGCTGGTCTGCAGCACGATCGTGCTGTCGAGATGGACACTGCCACTCATGGTACTGAACGACGTGATGAGTTCAGCATTGAGATGGACGGCGCCACTACTCTGGTTGCGAGGAGCCTGTGCGTTGTCCATCAGCATCTGCCGGTAGTCACCCTCGGTGAGTTCCCTCGGCTGCTGGACCGACTGGTGCACCTGGTCGAAGGAGACGTTCTCCGGCCAGTAGCGGGAGATGTGACGCACGCTGTCGGGGTTGTTCGCCTTGGCGTACTGGTAGTCTTCCAGGATTCGCTGCCACCTACGCGGGAGCGGGTTCTGGAACACTTCCTCCGACACCGTGAAGATATCGACGGTCTGCGGCCACGCCGAGTGCTTTGTGGTCAGCGCCCACAGCAGTGCCTCGTGCAGCTCATCGCTGAGCTTGCTGAAGTCGTAGCCGTTCTCGTCCGGTCCCTGCACGGGTCGTTCCATGAAGGGATGGATGAGGGCCCGTGCTTCGATGCCGAGAGCCTTCGCGAGGGTGATCGGACGGACGCCTTCCCACTCTCGCTGCGGCTTCGAGTACACCTGTCCGAGATGCTGCAGGTAGCGGAGAGTCTTCTCGGAGTCGAGCTTCCCGTTCTCGTCGGGGATGGCCCACTCCGTGATGCGCCTTTCCGTGACCCTCTTGACCAGATCCCGTTCCATGATGAGCGGCAGAAGCACCGCATGCTTAGACGGGTTGTCCTGAAGCAGCTTGAGCAGTTCGGAGACGTCCATCTGCTCCGGGGTCTTCTCCTGCTTGACGGTGACCTCGATCGGTCCCGTCGGAGCGGCAGGTGTCGCCGCCGGGGTGGCTCCACGCAGCATGTCCTGAAGGGAGTCGATCAGTACATCGGCGATCTCAGAACGCTCCTTCTTGCTGCTGTCAGGGAGAACTTCCTCCCGAAGGAGACGAACGAGCTGGAACTTCTGCATGTTCGCCAGCTCGAACGCTGAACGCTCACCGATCTTCTCGTTGAGCTTCTCCAACACCTCGGGAGAGAGGTTGTCTACCTCCAGGTCTTCCAGCAGGTCCGAGAGCTTCGGGTCGCTGTTCGAAGTCACAGCATGTCCTTTCCAGACTTGCTTCACTCAGGACATTCCCAAGCAAAGGTGAAACTTACTCCTTGTCCCATATCGCCCATTTAGGCGAGAAGATAAGAAGCTATAAAGTTATTATATGGTAAGTTCAGAAGAATGGGAAGATACAAGAGAATAGCAATGTAACAGAATGGAATTCTGCTGAAAGGAGGGATAATATAGATGAAAACAGCCATCTATGCTCGGGTATCTACAGGATTACTGGCAGTAGAAGGGACGAGTTTGGATACACAGGTGGAGATGTGTATGGAAAAGGCACGTGTATTAGAGCTATACCAGTTAGAGATTTACAAAAAATCAGGTGTATCAGGAGAAGACATTGAGCGTCCAGAGATGGATCGGCTTCGGCAAGATATTGCACAATGGAAAATAGCAAAAGTTATCTGCTAGTGGGATCCCAAGAAAACATATGAATTCCGCGATTCTTCACAATATGTAACAACAACCGTTCCAGCCATTATTGATAAAGGTTTGTTTGAATTAGTACAACGACAAAAAGAAAAAAATACGACCAACAAAGGCAATAATCGCTATTTCTATATGTTTAAAGGAATGATTCGCTGTGGTCATTGCGGACGATCATGGAGTGGTACTACTTACTCTGATAGAATGAATAAGAAAACAGGTACAAAAGGGCGTTATCGGTTTTATCGCTGCCAAAATAAAAATCCTCGTAAATTTGGTGCAGATGTAGAAAAATGCCCGGCGAAATCGCTTCGAACAGAAGTGATTGAAGAATATATTTGGAATCTGATTATTCGTTGCATTGTCGATAAAGATGAGATAGTCAGCCAGTTAAAAGAAGTATCAACCTTGCAGGACCATAGATTGGCTGACATCGAATTTACATCGATTCACGTTCACAACATGAAGAAGATTGTAGAGAAAAGGAAACCGAGGGTTTGGCTTGAGTGAATATGGGACAAGTTGGTCAGTGTAGTAAGAAATTCTTAAATTTGAGCAAATGATTGATTAATGAGAGCCACTTTTTCAAGTGGCTCTTTTTTATGGAGGAGAGAACAGCTTGATTCTATAAGTGAAGATAAAATGGTGAAAAGAAATTGAATGACAAGTATCAAAATGAAAGTAGTTGGGTTAATCGTGGTCACACAAGAAAACCAAATTTCGTTGTCCGTTTTGTTTATGCTCTAGTAGTTTGGTTTGGTGATTTTGGTCCATTATTATGGAGCATCAAACGAAGCATAGGTCACCTTTCTTCGCTGGATTCCTCCACTTGCGCTTTTGCTTATTTTAATATTCTCCTTTAATTACAAAAAACGAGCCCCGAATTGTTCCTGCTAATTTAGACTTTTGTCTAGCAAACTTAAATTTCTCTTCCAACTCTTTTGGTATCTCCATCTCCTCAGAAAGCTTAAAACCAACGGCCCGCTTCTTAGGGTTGTCTTCTGGATACATTACATTGACCGCAATACCATCCTCGTAAAAGACGTAGGTGAATTTGATATTTTCCACTTGAAAATGCGATGTTTCTAAAGGTTTTGCCGCAAACTCAATATCTCGTTCTTCTTTCAATATTCGATTCACATAATCAAGAGTCTCTTGACTTTCGCTAGCTGGTACAACCGTAAATTTATGCTTGTATTTGCTCATAAAGTAACGGGCTTCATGAGCACGTAAACCAGCAAGCGCTTCTACTACAGGTGAAGACTCTAAACCAACCATAGACACATTTTTAAAATCAACGATATAGGACATTTTCCAACTCTCCTTTTATTCTTTATTTCCTAACAACAGGAATCCACATTTCACCAAAAATGAAGCCATTTCGATGCCCCATCTCAACCATCGTATTTGGACCGCCAACATAGGCAAAATTCTTTGCTTCTGGCAAGACTTGGCCAAAAGCAAGGCCAGTAAGTTTGTTATCCAATTCATCAGCCGTTTTTCCTTCTCCTTTCACGACTAGGTATTCTCCCTTAGGAAATTGAATAACTCTGGTTTCTTCTGATGCTAGTACCGATGCCGATGCCTCTGTCATGACACCAGCATAATGCATCATCTTGCTATTCACCGCTTCATTCACAGCAAAAACGTAGTCATTTGTAGCTATGGATTTTAAAGTGTCAAGCCTTCCATCTTGATGGACAGCCTGCCAAAAATCTGACTTTTCCTTATTTAAGCCAGTAAAGTCTGTAAGCTCCGTTCCAATACCAAAAACGGTAAAGCTGTCTTTTTCTTCTAAGCTATAATTTTCCATACTCAATACCTTCCTCTTTTTTAAATTAGTTTTGTCTGCTTGTCTTGATAGATATATCATAGCCTTAAATCGCGTCAAAAAATGATACTGTTTAGAGGTTTGAGCAAAAAATTTGAATGGATCATATGATTTCCATTTCGATTTAGTCAGTCATACTTAGCTCTATTGAGGTCCAATTTTTTTCGATTTTTTGGACGTAGCATCCATGAAGCGAGAACTAGGATTGCAAAACTAAGTGGGACAAAAATATGATACGCATAAGCCCCATAGTCTCCTACGAATGCATGTGATACGGCTGCGCCTGTCATATTAAAGACAATGCCAGCATATGCCCCTTCTTTAAGTTGCGGAAACCCCGGCATGAGGATGGCTATCGTCCCAAGTACTTTCCAAATCCCGATAATGGTCAGAAAGTACTCTGGGTACCCTAATATCTCCACCGTCTCGAGCGTCCCCCATTGATGAGTCATATCTCCAATTCCCCCGCTCCCCAGAACGAATGCAAGAACCGTAGTTGGTAACCCAATAAGCAATCATTTTCCCTCGAAGACGGTTTTCTACTTTCGCGGTTTCTTCTGCATTGATAATCTCACTCATTTTGTAATCCTTCTCATAATTGTTTCAAGTAAAAGGTTGCAATCTTTCCAAAGGACTAATTCCTATAGGAATTAGTCCTTTGCCGGTCGCTGTTTCCATTTATCTCTTTACTTCCTAACAACAGGAATCCACATTTCACCAAAAACGAACCCGTTTCGCTGGCCCAGCTTAACCATTGCATTTGGAGCACCAACATATGCAAAATCTTTAGCTTCTGGCAAGATTTGACCAAAAGCAATGCTTTCAAGTTTACTATTCAATTCATCTGCTGTCCCTGCTTCCCCTTTTACAACTAAGTACTCCCCTTTAGGAAAGTGGATAACTCTAGCTTCTTCTGGTGCTAATGCTGATGCTTCTGTCAGGACGCCAGCATAATACATCATCTTGCCATTTACTCTGTCGTTGACTGCAAAAATGTAGTCATTTGTTGCTAATGCTTTTAAAGTGTCCAGTCTCCCATCTCGGCTAACCGCCTGCCAAAAGTCTGACTTTTCTTTGTTTAAGCTGGCATAGTCAGCTGTAAGTTCAGTTCCAAATCCTAAAACGGTAAAGCTGTCTTTTTCTTCTAGGGTATAATCTGCCATATTCAATACCTTCCTCTTTTTTGAATTAGTCAAATGACTTGTCTGCTTGTCTTGATAGGTATATGATAGCCTTAAATCATGTCAAAAAATGATACTGTTTAGGAGTCTAGATGAAAAAAGTTGAACGGATTAATATCATCATGAGGTATATCAATAACCGCTCCCGTTTTACAATCTCTGAAATCATGCAGGAATTTAACATCTCTCGTTCGACGGCTATTAGAGATATCAGGGAAATTGAGGCCATGGGGATGCCGCTCGTCTCTGAAGTCGGTAGGGATGGGGGTTATTTTGTCATGCACAACTCCATCCTGCCTGTTGTTCGCTTTACTGATAATGAAGTCAAAGCTCTTTTTATTGCATTTATGGCAACGAGAAATCAACAACTCCCCTATCTAAAGAGTCGTCAGTCTTTAGCTGAAAAATTACTAGGCCTCATCTCAGAAAACCAGCAGGATGACCTAGTTCTTTTAAATCAAATCCTGCTTTTTGAAGGAACCAACCCCTATAATCCTGACCTACTTGAGCTTTCAGACCTCCCCCATCCCATGTTAGAAAAACTCATCCAAATCCTCCTTTCGGATAACTATTTATGGATTACGATCAAAGAAGAGAAGGTAATAAAATCTTATCCCATCTATCTCTTACACCTTTATCGTGAAAAGAGCCTTTGGATGATTGAAGGCGTTGACTTAAAAGAAGAAAAGAAGAAGATTTTTTCTGTTGATCATCTTGTCAATGTCGAACCTTACCTGACGAAAAAAAGATTAAGTAAGAAAAAAATTTTAGAAAAAATAAGTAAGCAAGAAGAAGTAATCAACCTTGTTCTTGAACTTGGTCCAAAAGCAATTGCCCAGTTCAAAAAATACCATCCTTTAAAAGTTTCCATTTCCTATACGAATCCTTATCAAACCACAGCCATTCTAAAGACGTTTATTAATGTTAATAAGCCCGAAGAATTGACTGAAATAACAAATTGGCTACTTTTTCTAGGTAAGGATATTAAGATCAGGGATATGTCAGAAGAAGTCTTAGAAGTTTTACAGCAATTGTCGGCTGAAAGCCCATGGCTTCAATCGCGGGATGAAAGATGACGTTGCTCGAAACCTCAAATAGGGGTTGAAGGAGAAACGAATATTTTGTATATTAGAACGCATGATCGGTGATTATCCTACTAGTAGTAGGTTTGTTCTTTGACAATGTAATGGTATCGGGTTTTGGTGGCAAATGGATACGTCTCCCGCCGAGCAAAACATTAGTGGCAAGAAGAGGACTAGAACACTGGTAATTCCTTTGGTCGCAGGTGTTCCGCCTATGTGGGTACACTTCTAACTGCATGGGACAGGGTGATGGCACACCCTTGAACTTGAGCGTTGTTCAAAACGAAAACGGATTGCGGACGCTAACGATTCAAGAATCCCACGACTTTAGCCGTGGGAATGTCAAATTCTGTCCATAACAGTTACTAGTTAAAACTCAAATAATTTTGAGCATGGTCAATTGCGAGTTATCCACTATTTCCGCGCACCCAAAGAATCCTTTATTTACTTGCTGTTGTCTGCTCTTGATCGATTTCCGTCTTTTCGCTTCTGCATTTCTTCTAATAACTGTATATTTGGATTAGTACCAACGAAACTGTTACCAAAATGGAAATAATCCCAGCGGACTAGAGCAGCAACCGTTTCACCGGGCCTGATATGCAGCTCCTTCAATGGATAAAGGAATGGGCTCAGAATGAATAAATAACATGGATTAAAAAGGAGGATGATTATGAATCAGTGGGATATTCGTTTTCGAGATGAGGATTATGTTTATGGTACAGAGCCTAATGTTTTTGTAACGGAGGTTGCTAAAAAAATACAATTTTCTGGTAATACTTTGGCGATTGCAGAAGGGGAAGGGCGTAATGCTGTTTTTTTAGCAGAGCAAGGTCTTAACGTAACCGCTTGGGATTACGCGGAATCAGGTTTAGAAAAAACTAGTAAACTTGCGGAAATCAAAGGTGTAAAGGTAAAGACAGAACTTATAGATCTAAACGATATCAATTGGGAAATGGATAAATGGGATCAGTTGGTTTGCATTTTTGGACATTTTCCAACAGCATTACGCCATCAAACACTAAATGGTGTAAAAAAAGCAATTAAGCCAGGAGGGTATTATGTAACAGAGGTTTATTCCATACACCAAATCCCTTATGGAAGTGGTGGACCAAAAGAGGAAGACTTTTTATATAAACCGGAGGAATTTTTACATGTCTTTTCGGATTGGCGGATTATCCATTTTTTTATGGGAGAGGTTGGCCGTTATGAAGGGAAACTACATAATGGATTATCTCATGTCATACAGTTTGTTGGGCAAAAGCCAATATTATAAACTAATTTTGGTCATTATGTTCTTTCCCTGCTACGGGGTTGATGACAATAGTCATTGAATCGTCCTTGGCTAGGCTAGAGAAGATTTAGCGTTAACAGATTCATGATGGAAAGCGAAGGAGAACGTTCTTGCTAGTAATGATAATTGCTAGTCGGTTATTTAAAATATAGATGTTATCTTTTTAGTATTGAAATATGCTTTATATAATGGAGATACTAGCCCTCTCTCTTTTGTATATCAGGAATATACTATCTTATAATCTTGTAGTCTAAATCACCTAGAGAGAGAGGGAATTATGATGAGAAGATTTGGTTCAAATTGTCATATCGTTCAATTTGAAGTGTGCAATCCAGGTAAAGTAAAAAAGCCGCCGCCACCACCGCCACCACCTCCGCCGCGACCACCATTGGGATGTAAAGTGGTTCAGAATCGTATAGATATGAGTTCCCCGAATGTTATATGTTTTCCAAGAACGATGAAAGTGCCTGTTGTTCTTGCTGAGTTAGTCCTACAAGTTTGTATTGATGTAGATATTACGTTAGAGCGACCTGCATTGGAGATTAAAAGGGTAAATAAAGATGTCTCTCTGGATGAATGTAAACTAGTTCCAACTTCACGCAAGAATCACTTTAAACTTTTTATTTCAGGGTTTATTCGCAAGAGCATTGAATATGCTACTGCTGGACCCGTTCCCGCCAATGCCAATGCAGTTTGTGGTAGTATTCTCCATACTACGGCTCATATTCCTTTCAATTCTTGTACGGAAGTTACATTTGAAGGGAAAAATTTCCCTAATTTTTTAGTATCAAGTGACACCGAAACTAGATTTTTAGATAAGAGTAGTAGAGGGTCTAAGATTGAACAAAAATTATTTAGCCATTCCGTTCATTATAATGAGGAACCGTACTGTGAATTAGTAGCCTTTGAAATTAATGAATTCGATTTTGCTAAAAAAGGTTCGTCTACTCACCTGCCTCATATCACTAATGAACGTACTTTTACAACTGTGCAAGAACAGATTGTATTGGATCTACTAGTAAAAGTACTACAAAACCAGCAAATTCCTATCTCTGGTAAGCATGACCATGATGAAGAATGTGAGAAGAGATGGGATTGTGATCATGACCATAATGATGGGGAATGTTGTGATCATGGTCATAGGAAAAAATGCAGAAAGAAGTGCAAGAAGAAGTGTGATCATGATCATGATGACGATGATGATGACGATGATGATTGTGATCATGGGCATGGAAAAAAATGCAGAAAGAAGTGCAAGAAGTGTGATCACGATGACGATGACGATGACGATGATGATTGTGATCATGGGCATGGAAAAAAATGCAGAAAAAAGTGCAAGAAGAGATGTCTAAAGAAATATAGAAGAAAAACGTAGAAAAGACTGTTGAGGCTTTCTCAAGAGTCTTTATTTTCAACTGTCAATATGAAAAATCCTTTTTTGGGGTTTATTTTGTTTAGAGCGACAACAACCGAAGCCAATCGCATTGCCATCATGGCGGTACACGGACTGACAGTATTGGAGTTGAGTACTTGGATTTCCTCCCGCATTTTGAATTCTGGTACTTCAGTTCTGCTGAAACTTGTTTCATTTTGTTCCAAATACAAGGTGGAATGAAGATTCAGTAGAGATTGAAAAGGCGTGGAATTCAATAACTGAACTATGATATATGCTCTGAGAAGCTCTGTTCTATGGTGGTCATTGTCTATGGCAGAGAGGAAATTGGATTAGTCTTTATTGTAAGAACGTCAAATCGCACTGGGACAATGTTGCAACTCAGAATTCGAGCCCTAACATTGTCCCAGTTTTGCTGAAGGATCAGATTTACAAGACGATAGCTACTTCAGCTCCCAAAGCCCTTCCCAGCTCATTCAGAAAATCCTTCAATGTGATTTCCACATCGGTCATCATTTCTTGATGGATTCCTTGATGGAGAATCAAGTTCAACCGGATGGTAGTTACTTGGCATTCCAGTAGATTAGCTAGTGCCAGCAGAATTTTGTGATTGTCTGTCTGCTTGCCAGCAAGAAATGAAATGAAGTGAAGCTCTACATTGCGGTTCCTGGGGTCGATGAGATTAGCCAAAGCAGAATCCAGTTCACTAAGAAACTGTGACTTCAGCCAGTCTGGGTTGGAAGTAGTGGTGATCGCAGGGATTTTCTTTACCGTTTCAAGAAGGATGCCCATTTGAAAAATCTTTCTACCTTGGCGTAGTTACCTTGTTTTTATCTTAACTTATGGACTGCAATAAATATAGAGAGAAACAAAAATGGGAAAAATATAAATAAGTGATCACTAAAAAGAAATTTGACAAGACACCAATTAGTGTCATATAATAAAGACACCGATTGGTGTCTGATTTGTAAGGGGGGGGTGACTTTGAACGATAAAAATCAAGAACGGGATGTTTATGCAGCCATCGCTGACCCAACAAGACGTAAATTGCTACGTTTGTTGGCAGATGCAGAAGAGTTACCTCTTCACGAATTAACTGCTCAATTTCAAATGGGTCGTACTGCTGTTTCTAAACATTTGGCCATTCTGAAAGATGCCGGTCTCGTAGCACACCGAAAGGTTGGCAGGGAAACGCGTTATCGGCTATTTGCTGCTCCGTTGAGAGAAATTGAGGATTGGGTCTCGTTTTACAGGAAATTTTGGAGTGAAAGAATATTACTTTTAAACCAAATCTTACAGGAAGACCAAGAATGAATTTAACTGTATCACAAGATTTTAATTTTAAGAGCCCGACCGAGAAAGTATGGCATGCATTAACGGACGCAAATATACTTGCAAAATGGGTTATGGATAATAATTTTAAGCCTATAGTCGGACATAAATTTCAGTTTCGGAACGAACAGTGAAATTTAATTATTGATAGCGAAGTTCTTGAAGTGGACGATTCGAAAGAGAAAATCAGAGCATTCCATGGTGCAAAACATGGTTGGGTGAAAATGTCTGGTGAACTTGAAAAACTATTGGCTGTCTAAATTTTAAATCGACTTTTTCGTTTAAGAGAGCATTACTGTTGATAGAAGTAATGCTCTTTTTATATCAGAAGATAATCTGCATGATGGCGTGTATAAATTAACAATTCCATGTGTAAGTTGTTATGCAAGTGGCATCAATGATGATGGACTTAAGGAACTTGTTGAAGGTGTACAAGTAAAAACATGGTTAACTGGAACAGTAAGTGATGTGGTTGCTGAAAACTTAGATATGGCGGATGTTGCAGATATTCCAATTTTCAATCGTATTTGTGAATGGAACAAACAAGATATGATGGCAGTTTATCAATGCCTTGAGCAAAATAATTAAATTAGAATGATTAAAACAAAGCTGTATTTTAAAATTTCCCTATAGAGTTTACCAAATAAGACAAGAAATTCTTAAACTAAAACAGATGAATATCATTCATATCTAATGAGAGCCACCTTTCAAATGGTTCTTTTTTTATTGATTTTCAAAAGAGAATAAAAAGAGGTGAAAAAAATGAATAACAAGTATCAAGTAAAAATAGTTGGGTTAACCGTGGCCACACAAGAATACCAAATTTTGGTGTCCGTTTTATTAATGCTCTGGCAGATTGATTTGGGGAATTTGGTCCATTCCTATCAAGGGCTATTGTCCGACGTAAAAAATCGGTTAGAAAAACAAATTAACCAATTCAAGAAAAGTTTCCTCAACAAAATAAAGTAGTAGATAATTTAAGATTTACACTCCAGTAAATCGAGGGTACACGAAGTTCCTATTTTTGGTTTTGGAACTTCGCACATATTTATTTATTCTTGCTTAAAAATCAATGCTCGTTATACTCAATTCAGTGAAAAAGTACCAACTCTAGTGATTTAAGATATACATTTTTAGTTTAGCCGAGTATCAAAAAAGCCGTCTAGAAGATGGCCTTTAATTTTTTCTGGATAGGAGGTATAACTTGTAGAAATGAAAGCTTAAACGGCATGAAAGTGTTGGTTTTTTTGTTCTTTTTACCATAACTATAGATAAAAATGTCCTATTTAGTGTGTTGGACAGGTCATTTCTATTGCATGAGACAAACTTAGTATTACATATAGTTGTATATATCAGATAAAGGCGGTGATTGGATGAAAAGAAAGTCAGATCCCATCCAATTTGTATTGGTTCAATATAAATCTGAGAATCATTCAACAAAGTTAAAAGAATCTCTTGAAGCGAAGAAACGGGTGATTCAAGTCTTGATGGAAATGGCACTTATAGAACAACAAGAAAACCAAGTTCATCTTGGATAAAACAAACGATTTAAGTAGAAAGGAGGGCAAGTGAAGTGAAAACAGCTATCTACGCTCGTGTATCTACAGGATTGCAAGCAGTTGAAGGGACGAGTTTGGATACTCAGGTGGAGATGTGCACGGAAAAGGCACAGGCATTAGGGTTGTACCAGTTAGAGATTTACAAAGAATCTGGTGCGTCAGGAGAGGACATCGAGCGTCCAGAGATGGATCGACTTCGGCAAGACATTGCACAAGGGAAGATAGCAAAAGTGATTTGCGTTCATCCCGACCGCTTAAGTCGTAATTTAGTAGATAAATTGATCGTATGTGGGGAATGGGAACGTCATGAGGTAGAACTAATTTTCTGTGATGCAGAATATCAAAATACACCAGAAGGGCAACTATTTTTTAATATGCAATCTGCAATCGCTCAGTATGAGCTGTCGATGATACGAAAACGAACCAGCAGAGGTAGGTTAAAGGCAGTAGAAAAACAAAAGAAAATCATGCCGATGCGTTCTGCTCCATTTGGATATGAGTTGATTGATGCGAAGTTAGTGATCAATGAAGATGAAGCTAAGGTTGTCCACCAGATTTATGAGTGGTATGTCTATCAACATCATACTTATCGAGAGATCGGCAATAAGTTAGTAGAATTAGGAATTCTACCCAAACGAAAAGAGAGTAAAAACTGGAACCAGTCTTCGATTTATCGAATTTTGTCCAATGAAGTATATATAGGTTTATATCGTTATAACCGACGTAAAGTAAAGAAAATAAAAGGCGAGAAGACGATTAGTGGGAATCCAAAAAAATCATATGAATTTCGTGATTCGTCACAATGGGTAACAACAAAAGTTCCTGCCATTATCGATAAGGTTTTGTTTAAATTAGCACAGCAACAGAAAGAAAAGAATACAACCAACAAAGGGAACAATCGCTTTGAGTATTTGCTCAAGGGAATGATTCGTTGTGGTCATTGTGGAAGAATATGGAGCGGTACAACTTACACTGGCAGAATAAATAAACAAACAGGAAAAAAAGAGCGTTATCGCTGTTATCGTTGTCCCAACAAAAACCCTCGAAAATTTGGGGAAGATGTGGAAAAATGTCCAACGAAAACACTTCAAGCAGAAGTGATAGAAGAATATATTTGGAACTTAATTATACGTTCTATTGTGGATAAAGATGAAATAGTAAGTCAGTTAAAAGAAGCATCAACCCAACACGATCAAAGATCGATAGAAACAATAAAAGCTTTGAAAAAACGAATCAATGAAAAAGATAAAGAGCGGAACAAAGTAAAGATCATGTTTACTCGTGAAGTGATCACGGAAGACGAAATGTTCCGTGATTTAAGTAAAATAAACAAAGATATCAAGAGCTTGCAAACAGAACTCCAAAAGATCCAGCATCATCTAGAAGCTCAGCGTGAAAATGAAGAAGAGAAAGAACGAGTGAAAATGGTGATTGATTTTTTAGGCAGGTTAGTCGAGAAAGAATCGGATATCCCATTTGAAAAGAAAAGATTTATCATCCAATGCCTAATAAATGAGATCATTCTTACTTTTAACAAAGATCAAACCAACTGTGATGTTACTTGTGTGGGGCATCTGGACGTATTACTCGATCGAATTGACATCGTTTCACGTTCACAACATGAAGAAATTTGAAAACACGGGTGAAGATGCTGAAGATCTCATATCTATAGGGACGATTGGTTTGATAAAAGCAATCGAATCTTTTCAACCAAACAAAGGTACAAAGTTAGCCACTTATGCTGCAAGGTGTATAGAAAATGAAATACTAATGCATTTGAGATCTTTAAAAAAAGCACGCAAAGATGTATCGCTCCACGATCCAATCGGAACGGATAAAGAAGGTAATGAGATGCCTTTGACCTTATGTATATGGTCAAAGGCATTAAAGTTTTGGATAGATATTAAGCGTGAAATCGTTCCCTACTTGCCATTTTTCTTTGTTGTAGATGCACTTATCCAGAATCGATTTGAGAAGGTTGTTTTTTATTTTGGGATCAGTTGTGTTCTTGTATACATCCATGACGTTCTCAATCTGGGGGATGATTTTTACTTTTGCAATCATGCGCTCGTTTTCAAGAGATAACTCATCTTCGATTTGATTGATTTTATCTTTTGTTTCTGTGAGCTTGTCTGCAATATAATTGGACCGCTCGATATAAGTTTCATCATCATAAATGCCACGTTCCAATAGATCATGCAGCCGTCCCTTTTGATCGTTTAAATTTTTCCATTCTTGTTCCAGATTCTTGAGGCTTGTCTGATAAACTTGGATTTTATTTTGGGATGGTTCATCTATACTTTCTTGTTCCCACTGCAACTTATATTGACTGAGCCATTCTTTTAAATGAAGCATCAGGGTCTGCTCGACATATTCAAACCGAGTACTTTTATTATTGCAAATAGTGTCTTGACAGATGAGGTGAGGCTTTTGCTTATTGCTCGGACGTAGTACCATAGATGAATCACATTTTGAACATCGGATCAATCCTGCTAAAGGATTCGTTATCTTGTTGTTCACTCGGTAAGGGACATGGGATTTATTTTTTAAAATACTTTGGGCTTTCTGATACAATTCTTCGGAGATCAGAGGTTCATGTTTTCCTTGCGCTTCGATCCATTCGGATTGTGGGCGTATTTTTGCTTCTCTTCGTTTCTCTGGGTCCTTTGATTTTTTGTATGCTGTTTTCTTCCATTGAACTTTACCCATATAGACAGCATTTTTAATGATGACAAGCACACTAGACCCTTTCCATGGAATGCCTGTGTAACTTCTGTAATCTAGTTCATTGAGTTTATTTGCGATCTTCTTTGTGCCCATTCGCTCTTTTGGATCATCAGAGGTATACCATTCAAAAATCATTTTCACTACTGGTGCTTGTTCAGGATGTGGTACAAGAAATCGATTTCGACCTTCTTCTTTGATTTCGTACCCATAGGGAGGGCGTGTTCCGATATAATTGCCTTCCTCAACTGAACGAACTCGTCCGCCTTGTAATCGACGAGTAATGATTTTTAATTCTTTACGTGCCATAAATGCTTCAAACTCGCTATATTCTTCGTCCCATTCATCATGCAAATCATACGTTTTCCGAGGTGTGATAATCTTTGTATCTGCTTCTTTAAAGGTTTCCAGTATCAACCCTTGTTCCTTCATGTTCCCACGGCCAAGGCGATCCATGTCCATCACAAGGACTGCATTGTACATTTTTGCTTCTACTTCTCGTAATAGTTCCATCATTTCTGGACGGTGGATGAGACTTTCGCCGGATACGATTTCTTGTCTAATTTTAATAATGTTTAGGTTTTGTTGTTTCGCAGTTTTTAATAATGACTTCTTATGTTTTTCCAGCGTTTCGCCTTCGCCTCTTTTTTCTGCCTCTACGTCTTCACGTGATTTACGTAGATAAATACAAGTTCTATCCATAGGGTTGTCCTCCAACATCTTCCGCATAGGATGAATTGAGGTGATCCTATGCCACCAAATGTAAGTATCATTTCTCCCGTGATGAGTAATCAAGAACGTCTCCAAAAGTGGAAAGAAATCAATCGAATGATCTGTCAAATATGGAATAGGATAGAAGATGATCAAAAATTATGTATTATTCATAATTATAACACTGATAACGAAGGTCAAAAAAGTGAAAATGGGAATCAATTATCTATGCAAGAAATAAAAAGGCGATTTCGTTACTAACATGGGTAGTAAGAGTGGAGGTTCGACGGCAATTAAGTCGTTTTCTACTTCTTAGGAAGAAACATCCTAATTTCGTTACATGATTGCGCTGCTGAGTTATGACGGCTCAGCTAGGTCGCCAATTGTCACCATCGAAATGCTAAGGGCATATAACTAATGGAATGATGTGGATGAATAATAATGTATTACTCTAAATATTCTATAAAATTTTGCCATCGGGCGGCGACTGTCGGGAAGGAAATCCTTCCTCAATAGCCGCCGTTTGCTACTTCCCTCCAGTCGAAGAGGATGTAAATAATAAAATTCCTCTTGCTATGGAGGAATTAGCCCTCGCTATCTGAATGGGAGGGGATTGCTCAAAAATATAGAAGAAGGGGATAAATGGCTAAGAAAAGCGGGAAGTTTAAATAGTGAAAAATAGAGGTTGCGCTGCTTGCGATATGTGCTTGTTCATTTCACAAATTCGGTTGCTCTTGTTATCTGTTTGATTTTCGTAGGAGAGAGATATTTTTGCAATTCCTGTGAAAACAAATGAAGTTTTTCTTTGGTGGTTACATTCACAGAAAAACGCCATCCTTTCTTCTGTAAATCCGAAAGAAAGAATAGCGCGTTTTTTTCGTTTTGGGGGATTAATTTATTTTTAGCATGATGGGTATGTACACAAACCCCAATTTCAAACTTTAGTTTGAATCTGGGTATTTTAGCAGTCTAATACCACCTGCAACATCCATTTCCAATCGGGGCATATCTGTTGTTTTTTTACCAACATAACCTTTTAAATATTTCTCACCGTGCACGACCTGTGAAGCGTCTAAAGGGAAAGTCGTCTCCACTTTTTCAGTTGCTTTCAGATCTAGATCCAAAGACTTAAGCTTCTTATTTGTCATTATGCTAACGAATCCGAAAGAGACGTTAATTTTACTTGTACCTTTAACGGGACTCCAATTGTCAATATCAACAAATCCTTTTGTTTTTTTGATTATTATGTTTCCATTTATATTGCTTAGATTATGATTATCCCCATATCCTTCGACAACGAGCTCTTTTCCTTGGAAATTATTTACAGTAATATCACCAGAGGCTAATAATTCAAGCTTCTCCGCCTGGAATTTCTGATCAATTTCAAGGTCACCTCCACTGTGAACTTTTATTTCTTTATATTTTTTTTCTGGAATAGAAATCTCTAATCTGAATGCACTATCATCATCTAGCACGTAGAATCGTTTCACTCTTTTGGCAATAATGTTTAACGAACTACTTGTGGAAGTTGTCTCTAACTTCGCGCTGTTCCCCAGTACGGTTCCTGTCAAATGCGCTGTGATTTTTTCTTTTTTACTTGGGACAATTCGGATACTTATTGAATCCGAAATAATATTAATTCCCTCCATTCCTTTGATTGGAAGTTCTTGTTTCTCATCAACCTCTTGTCCAGATGTGCAGCCAGTCGTACTAATAGCTAGTAAAATTAATATAGCTAGGAACTGCTTTTTCATTGAAGATCACCATCTCTTTCTATAAAATGTTTCTATCGTACTATTGATATAACTAGACAACAGGCATTCACAAAATAAGAAATGCACTCAAAAGTTGTCAGGTGGTTTTGCTATTCAGACTCCTACAGCAAAACGGGCGAAAATCCCACCGATATAAGAGAAAAACGGGCTTTGATGGGTGTTGTTTATGATTATACTACTTCTACTCATCAGGCAGCGTAGTTAAAAAAATAAACCCTCTGGGTTTATTTGATGTGCTTACTTCAGAGATAGAGAGTTATCTAGAAGAAATGATTTTGTATAAGCGTAGCTCTTCACTTGATGGGCATGTGGCGGTATCCCTGATAGGATTCCATTTTCATGGTTTGTCAAACTCATTCATCCCCTCTTCATTTGATTATGACGAGTTTGTTTCCAACGTAATACCTTTTTTTGATTTGGGGTTTTCTTTTAGCTTGGGACGTCGGAAGAGAAGATCGATTTTGGTACTCTCCATTCTCCTTTGATGAATTTGGAAAAGGATAAAGAAGACGGCTATTTAGTCGTTTTTTTATTGATTTTTCATAGGTTGTTTTTAACCAGAGCAGGATCACGGTTCATCAAGAAACTGGTATGTCATTTTTAAAATCGAAAAATGATGGATTAAGCATGTACGAAATCAATAGTCTGTGCCTATAATAGGATCATCTCTAAAAAAGGAGTAGCTGTCACGATGAAAAAATGGATCATCCCTTGCATTGCTATTTTATTCCTGTTAAGCGCTTGTTCTTCTCAAGCAAAGTCTTCCGTTATTCCCAAAAAGAATCCACCTAAACCGATCACTTCCGTGTCAGAGGCAATCGATAAATCGACAGCAGCCATGGAAAAGATGAAAAGTTTTCAAGTGAAGTACACGAAGAAATACACTTCTGACGAAGAAAATATAAAATCCGATTATCGCAATCATATCGTAAAGGCTGATACGATATCTTTTACTTTTATTGATCGCGATCAATATCACCTCTATGAACGTATTCATGAAGAGCGAACAACCAATAAAGAGAAACAACCTGACCTTCAAACAGAAATATATGTAAAAAATGGTACTCTTTATAAACATTATTTCGGTTGGGATGCAGATGATAATGATTATTGGGAAAAAGAAAAGCCAACAAATTCTACCATTTCTGAAACGTTGTTTAGAAGTCCCATATTTTTAGACCCTTCTTATTTATTAGCAAACTTTAAAACCAATCAAAAGCAAGTAAAGCTCACGCAAACACAAGATGCATATGTACTTGAACTTACTTTAGCCAATAAAGAGGAAAAAACAACTATCATGGGTTACGGCAAAGGTGGCAAAGGATATGTAGATGTCAATGTCATAAAAAAAATACCTCTTTATACCATGAAAATTACGATAGATAAGGAGACCCTGCTTACTCAGAAAGTAGAGCAACATGAGCTCTCTACGATCAATGCAGCAAAAGAAACTGGAGATATTATCAAAACAGATGAGTACCAAACTCATATTTTTAAATTTGGTGTAAAATCGATTACGATTCCCAAAGAGGCACTCACAACACCAAATCAAGATAATTGAACATCTTATGTAAAAAGAAACAAAGCGACCTCTGATTCCTTCTCAGAGGTCGCTTTGTTTATAGATCGTAAATAACGAATACAATTCTTATTCCTTCTTTGGTGGATATATTCATAGAAAACACGCCATCCTTTCTTTTCATTCCTACCTAAAAAGAGATAGCGTGTTTTTTTCGTTTTGAGGGATTATTTTTGTTATTAGCTTGATGGTTATGGGATGAAGCGTCCTTTGTGTTTTTTAACAACAATTGCTGCACACATAGCGTAACTTGCCACTTAAGTGCCAAGTACGACTTGTGCCTTAGGTGCATACACATCAAGCGACTTTATCCAGTGTTCAAATTTATTTATGCAACAATCTCGGTAGTTAAAAAAATTAGTTGGAAATTGAAAAATAGCGTAATGAATACTATCAAAGAAAGAAAAAGCAATCTAAAATGAAGAAAAAGACTCAAAAAAAGAAGAGGATGGAAATGGAAAGACATGTACGCATCATAGAAACTGCAAAATACTTGCCGGAACGTATTGTAACGACAAGTGAAATTGCAGACATCATTGGAGAAAATGGAAAAAAATTAGAACGATTATCAGGTGTCAAAGAAAGACGATATGCAAGGGAAGATGAACGAAGTTCGGAAATGGGTGCAAATGCTATTCGTGCGCTTTTTGCAAACAGCTCTTACAAAAAAGAAGACATTGATGTAATCGTGTGTGCAAGTGGAACAGCCGATCAAGAAATTCCATGTACAGCGGCACTCATACAAGAACAATTAGGCTGGCAGCAAAGTCATATTCCTTGTTTTGATGTGAATGCAACTTGCCTTAGTTTTGTGACTGCATTTGATGTCGTTTCATCGCTGATTCATACAGGTGTCTACCATCGTGCGATCATCGTTTCAACAGAAAGAGCGTCCGTTGGACTCAACTGGAACAAGAAGGATAGTTTTATTTTATTTGGTGATGGTGCAGCAGCAGTTATCGTCGAAAAAAGTGATGGTACAAATGGAAGAGTGATTGGTTCGCATATGGTTACCAATAGCAGCGGGGCTCATTTTACAGAAATAAAAGGCGGCGGTTCCGGTTTGCATCCTCGTCATTACAGGGAAGAGACAAAAGAAGATTTCTTGTTTCATATGGATGGAAAAAAGGTGTTTAAACTGAGTTATCGAATGATGGAAGACTTTCTAAAGACACTGCATCAAAAAACAAGTATCTCACACCTAGATGTGGAGATGGTCGTTCCGCACCAAGCGAGTGGACATGCAATGGAGCTCATACGAAAGTCATATGGGTTTCAAGAAGACAAGTTTATGAATATCATTGAAACGCATGGAAATCAAATTGCCGCAAGCATTCCAACGGCACTTCATGAAGGGATTGTGCAAGGAAAGATCAGACGAGGCGATAAAGTATTACTGATCGGGACATCTGCTGGTCTGTCCATTGGGGGACTGGTATTTGAGTATTAATACTGTTCTTATTTTAGGAGCCCGTTCCCTTGTGGCGCTTGAATTGACAAGACAACTGCAAAAGTTAGGTATTTTGGTGCATGTGGCAGATACGTTTCACGGTGCACTCGCCATGCATTCCACATACGCAAAGAAAACGTGGGTGTACCCAAGCCCGCGCTTTGAAACAGAGCTGTTTCAAGAGGCATTAAAAAATTATGTCCAGAAACACAGCATCGATTTTGTTATCCCAACATGCGAAGAACAATTATACGTTGCAGAAATGGATAAAGAATGGCTGCAACGATTCACAAAGCTTGATCCCATTGAGCAGTCTATCTTATTTCACAACAAAGAAACGTTTATCGAGGAACTCGCCAAACAGCAATTTTTGGTTCCCGTTACACGAAATGCAGCGAACTTTCTGATACATCCATTTCAAAGTGAGAGCAAAAAATATGTTTTCAAACCGATCTACTCGCGCTTTGCTACACATATGAAAATTTATGAGGAAAAAGAGCTGGAGACAGCATTACAAGCACTCATCACTAAAAATGAATGCCAAAAATGGATTGTACAAGAATATTTAGACAGCACCTCCCAATACTGCACAACTCACTACTTTGAATCAGGAAAATTACAAACAGGTGTGACCTATCCATCCAAGATCAAAATAAAAAATAGTGCAACACTGCATTTTAAACGAGTGGATCATCAAGCAATTGAAAAAGCAGTGAGACAATTAGGGGAAACGTATTGTTGGAACGGCTTTTATTCATTGGATTGGATCGAAACGCACAGAGGCGTTTTTCCGATTGAGTGTAATGTGCGCCCAACGAGTGGTGTTCATTTGTTTAGTGAACAGGACACTGCATGTATCATTAGAAAAGGAAGTCACCATACAACTTACGAAACAAAAGCAATAAAAAACATCGCGTTGCTGCATCCGCTTTTGTATGCAAGAAACATCCGGAAAATGAACAACGCAAAAGATGTGCTATTGTCAAAAGACGACCTTGGTGTAGTATTTGGTTTAATAAAAACACTGTGGCATTTCTCACGTGTCAAACAAGCACACAAAATAAATCTCCTCAGCGCAACAACTTATGATCTTGAATATGCAGCGAAAGAAGAAAGAGGATAATAAATGAAGAAGGTATTTGTTAGTGGTGCAACGGGATTTTTGGGTCGTCATGTAGTTAACTATTACGCCAAAACATGCAATGTCATCGGATATGGGCGAAACAGTCAGATCGGAAACGAACTTTCAGCCAATCCAAATGTAATGTTCAAACAAGGACGTTTGGAAAACAAAGAAGAAGTAACGCAAGCAGTTCAAGGTTGTGACACAATTATCCATTGTGGAGCGTTATCGAGTCCATTTGGGAAGGAAATAGAGTTTATTCATGCAAACGAAGTTGGGACAAGTAATTTAGTAGAAACCGCCCTCCAACAGAATATCGAACGTTTTATTCACATCTCGACCCCAAGCCTTTATTTTAATCGAAATAGCAAAGTAAATGTCACCGAAAAAGAACCATTGCCGCCTGAGTTTCCAAGTTATTACACCAAAACAAAATGGAAAGCAGAAATGATCGTTCAAGAAGGGGTAAAAAGAGGTTTGCCTGCCGTGATTTTGCGACCAAGAGCATTGTTTGGTGAGTATGATCAAACGCTTGTCCCAAGGCTATTACGTGCGAATGAGAAGCTGTTTATCCCGCTTGTTGATCATGGCACGATATTAACAGATGTCACCTATGTGAAAAATGTCGTGCATGCGATTGAATGCAGCCGAACAGCGGATGAGAAATACAATGGAGAAGTGTATAACATCACAAACGATGAACCAAAAACAATAAAAGAAATTCTCGATCTATTATTTGAAAAAATAGCGATATCAACTCATTATAAAAGGATACCAAAGTGGCTTTTAACAGGGTTAGCGAGAGTATGTGATGCATATGGACATCTTACAAACATAGAACCGCCGTTTACATCGTACACAGCAAGTTTACTCTGTCATCATCAAACCTTAAATATCGAAAAAGCAAAAAAAGAAATTGGTTATTGTCCGCTTTATACGTTGACAGAAGGGATTGAGCATTATGTTGCTTGGCGTAAACATCAAGTTCGAATTATTTGACACAGGATATTGCCAGCAAAATCAACAAATGGTGTTTCCGTCCAAGAAAAGAGGCAAGATGGCATTTCATTCGCTTGTTGCATTACTCCACCATCCAGCACAGGGCTGGATGGTGTTTGATACGGGATATGGTAAAGGCTTTTGGGATGGGACAAAATCTTTTCCATATCGTTTATACCGTTATGCAACACCAGTTCATTTCCATGAGGAGCAGGAAATAAGTGCACAATTAGCGAGAAATGGCGTTTTTCCTCATGATATCAAGCACATCATCATGAGTCACTTTCATGGTGACCATACAGGCGGTTTATGGAAGTTTACCGAAAGTGCAATCATCACTCACCTTGATGCCATCAACAGTATCCAAAATAAAAAGGGATTCGCTGCTGTTGTCAAAGGATTTCTTCCTCACAATGTTCGTGAGATTCCTCCTACCCAGTTTCGATTTATACAAGACCAGAGGAGGATACAGTTGGATGAGCGGTTTTATCCATTTACGGATGGGTATGATGTGTTTGAAGACGGCAGTGTGATTGCGGTTGATCTACCTGGTCATGCAAAAGGGCAAATCGGAATTTTCTTTCAATCGTTGGAACATGGCATCATTTTTTTATGTGCGGATAGTACATGGTCAAGGGAATCTCTGATAAAAAATGAAAAACCGCATCGTTTCACCCATTTTCTGATGGACAATGTTGTCGAGTTTTACGATTCATTTGAACGTGTCCGAAAAGTGTATGAAATGGATAATGGGATAACGATCATCCCTACCCATTGTTTACAAGTCTACAAGGAATGGGCAGAAGGGAGGTACAGAGAATGTTTTTAAAGAAGAAAAAAGAAGATCTGATGATTCTTTATTGGTATCTGAGAACAAAAAAATTAGAGAAGCGATTGGACACACGCGAAAAGTTGGATATTTATCAGAGAAGAAAAATCAGCCAGCATATTAACTGGGTAAAGCAGCATAGCCCATATATCCGAAAACATTACCAAGATAAATATTTGTTGAGCGATTTTCCGATCATGGACAAATCACTCTTCATGGAACAGTTTACGGAGTGGAATACAAAAGGAATCATGGAAAAAGAGGCAGAAGAAGTTGCACAAAAAGCGGAAGAACAACGCAACTTTGCACCAAAAGTAAGGGGTGTAACAGTTGGTTTATCAAGCGGTACATCAGGAAGTCGGGGAATGTTTTTAGTTTCCGACCAGGAACGTGAGCAGTGGACAGGAGTCATCTTAGCAAAACTTTTACCAAAAAGTTTGTTGCATCCGGAAAAAATCGCTTTTTTCTTGCGAGCAAATAGCAATCTCTATGAATCTACTGGTCAACGAAAACTGCAATTTAAATTTTTTGATTTATATGAGCTGTCTAGAAGCGAATGTAACGAACTGCAAGCGTTGCATAGCTACAGCCCGTCAATCCTTATCGCACCGCCAAGTGTATTGCGGCTTATTGCCCAAGAGATGGAACAAGGCAAAATTAGAATTGCACCAAAAAAAGTAATCAGCATAGCAGAAGTGCTGGAAGACATAGATAAAGATATGCTGGTACGTGTGTTTAAACAACAGATTCATCAAGTATATCAGTGCACAGAAGGGTTTTTGGCATCAACGTGTAAGTATGGCAATCTTCATCTGAACGAAGAACATGTGGTGATTGAAAAAGAATATTTGAAAGATCGTCGGTTTGTACCAATCATAACGGATTTCACACGTACTACCCAGCCTATTATACGTTATCGATTAAATGACATCTTAATGGAAAAAGGCAAAATCTGCCCATGCGGTTCACCGGCAACCTGGATCGAGCGAATCGAAGGGCGGTGTGATGATGTATTTGTATTTGAGAAACTTGATGGAGAAAAACTCACCATTTATCCAGATTCATTTCGTAAACTGTTTTATTCTGAGCCAACGGTAGCTGAATATGAAGTGATCTTAACAAAAAATGGACTGTCGATTCACTTACTGCCTGATATCAGTGAGGAAGTAAAAATGCATCTTCATACGCAGCTAAGAGAACTGTTTGTTCGATCCAATTGTCCTGTACCTTCTGTCACTTGGGGGGAAGTAAAGAAAAAAAGGTTTATGACAAAGCAAAAGAGGATTCTCAATGAAACAAGTAAATGTGTATACCAAGCAACAACTGGGTGAGTTAAACTGGATGGCTTATCAAAATGGAGCTGAGATAAGAACATTTATAGAAAGATTGATGCTTGAAGATATGCAAAAATTTATCGCAAACGTAGATTGTGAAGTTGGTGTGATTGGTGCAGGGGATTTTTTGCTGCCGTTTTCCATCACCCATGAATACAAAGAAGGCAATTCTTATGTTTGCTCTCCAACGGCGCAATACATTGATTATGGACGGGATGAATTGCGAATCACAAATAGCAGTAAATGGGCGTGGGTATTAAGTGCACCGCTGGAAAAAATGTTAAGATGGGTCGCAAAGAAAACAAAGTTTGACAAAGTGATTATGGTGAACAATTATTTCGTATCTACAAATTTGTATGAAGCGTTTGATGTGAATCTTGTCGAAGAGATTACAGCAGAAATGGTGAAAATGTTCCCAAACCATCTCATTTTGTTTCGGAACTTGAATAAGGAATTTAATGAAGCACTCATCCAATCATTAAGCAGCTCACACTACGTACCAATATTCAGCCGGTATATTTATTTGATCAGTGATACGAAAAATTCGTTGAACAGTAAACATCGAAACACAATGAGGAGAGATGAAAAAAGACGAAGGATATTTGGATTAGAATGGGATTTCTCGGGCGGCGATATGGGAAAGGCGGAAACATTATACGGATTATTGTACTTAAAACGGTATTCTGCTTATAATCCAGCTTATACAAGGGATATGCTGGAACATATGAAAAAATCAGAGCTGTTCACGTTTTGCGCGTTGACGGACAATGGAGAGACAAAAGCCGTTCTTGGTGTTTTGGAGATAGGGGATACACTGTCAGCGCCTATTGTGGGACATAACACAGTCGAAGAGAAAGAAAAAGGATTGTACCGCGCAATGGTGACAAAAATATATGAGATCGCAACGGAACGGAACAAAAAACTTCATGGCAGTGCTGGTGCAGGAGAGTTCAAACTATCAAGAGGATATAAGGGAACAGTGGAGACACACTATTATTTTGCAAAGCATTTACCAGCATACCGAACTTGGTTATGGAGAGCGATTGCAAAACTGGCATCGAAGTATGTAGTTCCCTATATTGAAAAAAATAAACTTTAACTCGACTTGAGCAAAAATAGACACAAAACATCCTAAGCAAAGATATGCACCTCAGACAAGGGCACAAGTCTGGCTACGTTGCTGTGCTCCTAGTCTCGCTTTGCTTGACTGTAGCGTCCTTTGTGTTTTTTACAACAGACGGGAAGACATGCATATCCCGTTCACGAAGTGGACTAGAAGGGTCAGGTCACCTATTTTTTCAAAAACACAAGACTCGTTTCCACCTAGAAGGCACATTCTACGAAATGTTAAAGAGCTGCCTCAAAGGGCAGCTCATATTTATAATTATCTGGATGATCGGGCGATAGTTAAAAATCAATCCCCGTCCCCACCGCCACCATCATGACCACCACTACTACCACCATCATCAGGTCTATTTGACATTTTATTCACCTCTTTTCAAAGAGCCGAATAATCTACTACCTGTATTGCATAGATTCAAATAGTGTCCTTACTGGAATATTATATCATTTTCTGAATAAAGAAAGCCCCCGTTAGGTCTCCTAAAAATACAAAACCACCGCTTTTGCTTGCAGGAGGTGGTTTGTTTTATCTTACTTTTCGTTGTAGGTCTTTTACATTGTCATTCCAATCTTTTGCTTTATCAGCTAATGAGTATTTAATATACAGATTTCTTGCAAGGTATTGCGGTTGTTTGGAATCTTTTTTCTACTCGAATAGGTTTGTTCAATGTATTTATGTTTATTATAACATTTATAAATCGGAAAACTAAAAACCAGCATTTGTACAGCACAATTTCACTAACAAATGGAAATAATGCTGTGGACTAGATCAGGAATCTTGTCACTGGACCTAATAGTTTTGATTATTGAACTTTTATTCCACTAGTGTTATATTTCATATATGAAATATTAAAGCTAAGGGGTTCTCCATGCACTCAATTTCGAATGTAGAATTCATGTTGCTGCAAATGATCGAGGAATGTCGTCAGGCTTCGGGGTACGATATCAAAAAGTTAGTCGATCAACGCGGTTATCGGGAATGGACGAATATCGGTACGACTTCGATCTACGCAGGACTGAAAAAGCTGAGTAATAAAGGTTGGATCACAACCGAGGAATCCGACGGAAAATCCGGCAAGGGACCTATGCCAAACCGTTTCGCCCTCACCGAAGCTGGTATTGCCAAGCTGAGACAAGAAATCTTGGACAGCCTGTCATCTGCGCGAGAGCGCGACAGTCGCTTCGATCTCGGCTTGGCTGCTTTGCCTCTTGTTGAGAAGGACGAGGCCGTGGAAGCTTTGCGGAATCGGTTGGAATTTCTTCAAGAGACTTCAAAAAAAATAAAGCAAAAGTATGAATCGCAAGGCGGCGTTCAATTGCCGCTGAATGTAAGAGCTCTGTTCTTGCATCCGATAAACCTCATCGAGAGCGAGAGAATGTTCGTTGCCAATCTAATGAAAGAGTTGTTGGAGGAGACAGAGGAATATGGCAAAGATCATTGACGGTTTCGTTTCCTATCAAGGAGAACATTGTGAAACAACAGCTATGGGAAATTTGCTGCAATTTGCGGGAGTCCAGCTGTCGGAATCGATGCTATTCGGACTCGGGCAAGGGCTCGGATTCATATATTGGGACTCGAAGAGGATGGACTTTCCGTTCATTGGAGGAAGGGTGAAACCGGATGAATTGACGGCCAATCTTGCCGCAAGGCTGGGATTGACAGTCAGAATCCAAGAAACGTCGTCTATCAATAAAGCGTGGCAAAACGTACAGAGCTGCATCGAACAAGGAATTCCGGTAGGGCTGAAATTGGACTCCTATTACTTGGACTATTTCACGAACAAAGTGCACTTTGCCGGTCACTATGCGGTCCTACACGGTTTTGATGACGAATACGCATATATGGCGGACACCAGACAACAAGGCGGACTGGTAAAGACGCGTTTGACCAGCTTGGCTGCAGCCAGAAACGCAAAGGGGTCCATGAGTTCCCGGAATCGTTCTTTTACAATCAAGACGATCGACGCCTTGCCGTCGCTTATACCCACTATACGTGCATCCTTGACCAAGAATTCGTATGACTATTTGAACCCGCCCATTCGCAATATCGGGAATAAAGGCATTGTCAAAATGAGTGATGAAATCTTGAAGTGGCCTTCCCGTAGCAACAATATCGAACATGATTTATGCCTGACCGCTTTGCTGATGGAACGTGCTGGAACCGGCGGTGCTTTGTTTCGGAATCTGTATCGGGATTTCCTAAAAGAATGCGTCGATCTGATGGAAGATCCGAAAATCGAACAAGCCTACCGTATGTTTACGGAAATCGCTCCGATGTGGGTCAGTGTTTCTGATTCGATCGATCGTACAGGAAGAACAGGTAACCAACAGGAGTTGCAGCAAGCATCGAAGCTTTTGCTAGAGATTGCGGATAAAGAACGCACAGCTATGGAGCTGCTATCCTGACAACATGGGGCTGAACCTCTTTTTACCTTTAGAAATAAAATACATTTTCACTTATGAAGTTGTTAGAAATCCATAAGTGTTCAGAGAGATAAAAGTTTCTGAACATTAACTTGATTTGTAATTAATCCCTAGAGTGTCCCCTCAATCCTATCGGTTCCATATCCCTATTATGATTACAGGAGGTTATTACGTGAAAACAAACAAACAGTTAGGTATAAAAATTAGCGGCACTATCTTTGCAGAGGATGGACACACAAACATTAACCATGATGAGTTTTTGGATAAATTTATTGAGTTTGTGGAGAAAAATAATTGGTTGTTTGGAGGAGGAACAAAGCAAATAGATGAGGATGGAGAGGTAGTATAATAATTACATATCTGTTATTCATAAACTAACTTCTGACTAGGATCAAAATGTAATCGAAACTGCTTATGGGTCATAACGGTTCCAGCTAACTGCAAACGCATAATCTACTTTGCGAGTAATAACATGCTCGCTGGTACTACATCATTTCAATAAAGTAGATTACTAAAAAAATACCAATAGCAAGTAATGCTTTTAGTGTGAAAAAAATAATAATAAAAACTAGTATGTCTCTTATACTCATAAGTTACTTCTCCTTAAAAAAATAATATGTACGAATTATAGCATAAAAACTATTTATATATAGCATGGGGCGATAAAGAGAGTATGACTGGGGTACGAAACTGATTCGCACATTGAGGGATCAATATGGAGATTCATTTTCTCTATTAGAAAGATATAGACTATGAAAAAAGGGGCATCTCAGATGACGAATGATAAGAAAGAACAACAACTTCCTCAACTGCGTGCGGTGAATTCAAGTGGACAGACTTGGGATGACCCAGATGATGTTCAGTTATTTGATATCGTTGCTGATCTTCATTTACATGAGTTTATGATTATGCAGCAGCTTAATCAGCCCAATGATCAATACTATATGCAAATCTATGTCGAAGAAATATTCGGAAACAGATTTGTACGTTATCAAATAGAATACCGTGATGGAAGTCCAGAAGCGCACTATCAAGCACAGATAGAATATAATGTGTATATCTTTGGAAATCCTGTTGTTACGGTATTGCAACAATGGATTCGTGGTGATGAAAGCTTTCGCACCTCTCTTCCTTGGGAACCATTGGACCTATAAAGGGAGGAACCAGCAAGCGCCCGACGAAGCGAAAGTGAGATCTAAACCATTTCGCTTTTCTCTTTCCTTTTATCATTTGCCTATATTTTGTGATCATAAAAGAAAAATCTATCCGAAAAAGATAGATTTCTTCCAGAAATGTGTTCTATTTCAGAGGCCCTCCATGTGAGAATTGATGTTGTATCTCAACGACGAACCATAGTTCACCAATAAATAGAAATAACCCTGTGGTTATGTGAACCAGCTTTAAGATAAATAGGCGGTCTTTGTCATTTAAAGCCCTCCCAGCACGAAACCAGATGTGATCCGTACTGGCAATAGTTTTATTACTAGCGTTAACAACTTTAAAAAAAGAAAAAACTCTCCCATGCAGAAGAGCTTTGACACATTCACTAAATCTTTGCATACAAGGTACAAATAGATCCACCTTTTATTTAATGGGTAATAGGACAGTAAATGTACTCCCAACCCCCACTTGACTAGATACTTTTATTTTTCCTCCAAAGATTTCGACAATTGCAGAAGCTATGGATAATCCGAGACCTGAACCATCTATTTCGCGAGAGCGAACCTGATCCGCTCGATAGAATCGTTTAAATATAGCTGATAGCTCCTCCTTATGGATACCTATTCCAGTATCTCGAACACAAATAGTGAACCTTTTTTCACTCTGATACATTTGTACAGAAATCATACCTCCTTGTTTGTTGTATTTGATGGAGTTATCAATCAGTATAAAAAGGAGTTGTTTCATGAGATCCAGATCACCATAATAAACAAAATCATGGTGTTCAGGAACAACTTTATATTCCAAGCGAATCTTTTTCTCGCTAGCTAGCGATTGGAATTTAACCAGAGCATCGGAGATGATAGCGTTCAAATCGATTGGATCTCGTCTTTTTTCGAAGGTTCCAGCATCACTTCGAGCAAGCACCAACAAGCTCTCGACGATATTTGTAAGTCTTTCCATCTCCTCTTGCACATTGGATAGCATTTTTTGATGTATCGCGGATAGGTACATACGGCATTCTTCTAACACTTCTGTAGATGAGTAAATAATAGCAAGTGAAGTACGTAGCTCATGAGACGCATTTGCCACAAAGTCCTGCTGCTGATAGTACGATTGCATAATCGGGATCATTGCTTTACGCGAAAAGAAATTTCCTACCAGAACAGAAAGAAAAATTAAAAAGATAGTAAAAATGCTAAGACCAAACCGTAGCTGATGTAATACATATTTACTTGATGTGATATCAATTCCCACAAAAAGATGGAAATCAACTTTTTTTCCATCTTTCTTCATCCATGGAAAGCTAGAAATCAAATATGTTTTATTCTTTTTTTGATAAGTAATATGTCTACCCATGGGAATTTGCGGTAGTACTTTATTTGGAAACAGGCTTGCGATCTTCGCACCATTAGGGGATGCTAGTAGAATGTTTTGGTGCCTATCTGTAAGAAAGGAGAATTGGTCAATTTCCAACGAAGATGAAATGGAATGGTACAATTGAAGATAGTCATCTTTCGAAAGTTCTGTTTTGGATAGGGAGTTCTTTTGTATTTCTTTATGCTTGTTTATTTCTTTACTGAATAAAATTAATCGACTGGATGCATTGTTTATAGTGGTTTTCTCAAAAAAGAAATAAACAGATACATTCACTAGAATTAAGATGCAGCTAATGATGATACTATAAAGTAATGTGAGTCTCTTTTTTAAATGTGTAAACATCTTTGTTACTCACCCCTGGATGCGGTATCCAAAACCTCGTACACTCTCTATCAATTTTTGATCAAAACCGGAATCCACTTTTTTTCGTAACAATTTGATAGTAGCGTCTACAGCATTATGCGTAACTTCCCCTTGTAATCCCCAAACATGGTCTATGATTTGTTCTCTGCTTAATATCTGTCCCTGATGTTTGAGAAGAAAAGTAACAAGCTGGAATTCTCGCTTTGTTAGAGAGATCGAGATGCCTTGGCGTGTAGTTTCTTGTGTTTGTAAGTTTACTGTGAGATCACCGGTACAAAGAATATCTGGTTTCCAATGCTGTGTTTTTCTTCTTCCTAATGCATGGATTCTTGCAAATAATTCAGAGAAGGAGAAGGGTTTAACTAAATAATCATCAGCTCCAGATAATAGTCCTTTTACGCGATCATTGGTATGATCTCGAGCAGTTAATAAAAGTATAGGAGTATGATCTTCTTGCTTACGAGCAATGTGTACTAATTCAATACCAGATTCTCCAGGAATCATCCAATCAAAAATATATAAATCATATTCGGTCTGATTTATATAATCAAGTGCTGTTTTCCCATCTGTAACCCAGTCCACAGTATGGGACTCTTGTTGCATTTTATATTGAAGGGTGAATCCAAGTTTTTTATCATCTTCTACTAATAAAATCAGCATGCTACTCTCCTTTGTTTTATTGATTGAGTTCATCATACAATTGGAAATGATAGGTGTAAATGAACAGTATTCGTCAATAAACCTCTTGATCGGTGTAAGGATATCGTTAAAGAACAATGAGCCCTAATCAACAGGGCTCATTGTATCAAAGATTATAATTCATTTTGATTTTATCTATCGTTGAGTTGGCGATATACATGTCATCTTTCGATACAGTCTCTTGTTTTAGGATTTTGATAGCTTTATCCAGCTCAGCTATCAATATTTTTTTCTCTGCAGCATCACTAAGTGGTTTTCTTGTTATGATTACGCCCTGTTGTTTTGGTAATTCTTTACGTGATAATTTTTTTGTTGCTATTATTTTCTTTTTTAAATGTTCTGCTTCTATCAAAATCTTTTGAGGTGTTGATTTTTGAACGGGTGTTTGAGTTTGGACATTGGCAGTATTGGAAGTTGTTTGTGCAGATGTGTCACCTATACTGTTAAAAGCAAATACACCTGTCCCAACACTGAGAGTCATCACAAGCGTAGTACCAACAATTTTTTTCACTAACGAACCCATACTACTTCACTCCTTCGACATTTTTTATTGTGTTACAAGGATAATTTTAAAATAGCTACATGAAATTAACATGAAAGATAGCAAACTGGTGCATTAGCTTAGTTCAGTTTGGTTCATCTGTAAGAAAAGATCGCTTTTAAAAGCGATCTTTTAAGAACATCATTTTTGATTGGATGGTAATAAAGAAATGTTCTGCGATAGTTTTCTTTCGATTATCAATTTAGCTTGTTTGGTTAAGCCTTTTCGTTGATACATTTGTATGGATAGATCCTTCTAGTTAACATGAAAAAGAGAAAAGGAATAAGGCATAACTGCTCTCGATCAGATCGTCATAAAACACGAAACCCGGCGATGAAGTATTGTTTAGGCGGAATGGAGAGGGTTTCTTTATAATTTATATGAATTTTTCATCTCTTTTCTAGTTTGCTTTTTATCCAATTTTTATATTCCTCTTGTTTTTGAATGTTGTCATGTTTTGACACATCTTTAGAACTCGGGACGCGTTTGGGTTTTGGATCTACTATCCCCTTAGGTTTGGTAAAACTTAGGGAAGCAGACGGTATCGTTTTGCTTACTTCCTTCATCATACGCGAAAAGAAAGACGCACTATTTTTAATACCAAGCTTCGTTTTCTCATCTCTAGTTGATTCTTTTCCATCGTTAAATAATACTACAGAGCCTACTAGATTGGGTGTATAACCTACAAACCAACTAACTTCTCTACTGTCTAAGGTTCCTGGATGACCAGCCAAATTTGAATTTCCTTTGATAAAAGGGTAAACGGGGCTCTCTTTACTGGCAATAATTTGTTGTAATAACCGATGAGTGTTCCAAGATGTTTGAGAAGTAAATACTTTTTTTGGATTCCCTTTTCTATCGATTTCTTCCCCTTTTTTTGGTGGAACTTCATTCCCTTCTTTGTCATAAATTTTTATGATTGCATGAGCTTTCGATAAATACCCAAAATTAGGAAAAATACTATAGATTTCCGCCATTTTCAAGGCATTGACTTTAAGTGTGTTTTCCATTGTTAATGGATAGTTTATATGATTAGTCTTAAATAATTGCGAAGGAATCTTGATTTGCATTTTTTCTAGGCTATGAATAGAAGACTTCATCAATTTTTGTTTCTGGTACCAAGAAAGCAAATTTTGGTGCTGTTGTTTGATAACGAGGTCACCAAGAGAAAACAATGTCGATGCAGGTGTGAATTCATCTATTTTTTTCTTTTCGATCGCAGTCGCATAAATGGAGAATGGTCGGAGTGCTGTACCTGAATAAATATTTTCAAGTGCCCAATTTTGATTTCCTGGTTTAAAATGCCTTCCACCACCAATAGCTAAAATCAAACCAGTACGAGGTTGCATGATGACCACTCCAGCATTTACCTTATCATCCAAATTCAAATTATTAAAAAAGGAATCATCATTTAGTAGATCATATACGTTTTTTTGTAGAGTAAATTGTATTCCGGTAATGATTTTATAACCATTGTTTTCTAAATCTGAATCTGAAAGTCCATAGCGTTTTTTTGCTTCTTTACGTACATAATTTTGATAAGCAGAATAGTTTCTGTTACGCATATATTTGTAAAAAAATTGACGATTCACATCCAACTTTTCTTTTTGATACTTCTTTTTCTGGCTTTTAGAAATTAAAGGAGCGGTGTTTTTGCTCTCCGCCATTTTAGCTAGCACAACATTTCGTCGTTTCAATGCTTTATTCACGTTTTTAGAAGTACCATAGGGATTATAGCCATAAGGTGCTTTCGGAAGCCCAGCGAGTAAAGCAACTTCGTGTGGTTCGAGTTTATCTTTTAATAAATCCTTTCCAAAGTAGATTTTAGAAGCCATTTGAACTCCCTTTATCTGATTACCAAAGCTGATGAAATTGAGATATGCTTCAAGAATCTTTCTTTTGCCAAATTCTTTTTCAATATGAGAGGCTACTTTTAATTCTTTAAACTTTCGTAAAAAGGATTTTTCCCTATCTTGTAAAACCATATTTCGGGCAACTTGCATGGTAATCGTACTCGCACCTTCTGCTTTTCCAAAAGCAAGTAAATTACGCCATGTAGCTCGCATCATTCCTTGATAATCAATGCCATTATGTTCATAAAACCTTTCATCTTCTACTCTCACAAAAGCTTTAATCAACAAAGAGTTATGTTTTTCCATCTGTTTTAATGTAATATACTGGGTGGATTGATCCCCTATCCTACTAATTTCATTTTTTCTTTGGTCATAAATGGTTGATGAAAAATCTACCTCATTTAATTTGTTCAACGGTAAAGTTGGTATAGGAGTAGCTTCGTACAAAATAAATAGTAAGATAATAAACGCTGTTACAAATAAACAGAAAGATAGAAATAGTTTTGTACGTAAACCTCTTCTTTTCCGTGAGTGAACTGTCTTTCTTGTCGGATATATGTACATGTTGGTTTTCGTCTCCACACATTCTGATTTGCGTTCTCTAGCACTAGGTAGCCATGCTACTACAGTTCTGCAACAATTTTAGTAAATGATTCATAAAAATATGCCCCCTCAAAGTATTCAATGAAAAATTCATACCAAAATCGAATTTTACATTACTATTATGAAAGGAGTCTGAAAAAACGAATATATTTAACAAAATTCAGAGGAATCTGATGATAAGAAACTCGAATGCATCGAGCGGTGATAGATGTAGAGTTTCTCATTCTTTCTTGCGATAGAAGGGATCATCTAAAACATCACCATACCTTTGTATATTGGTTCTTTTTTATATTTCTTTGAGGAGGCCGGTAATTTTTTAAGCTCAGCGCTTACCAAGAAGATCTAAAGACTGATTCCCATACAATAACTAGAAACAATGAATGAAAACAAAATAAGATACCAAATGGTATCCCGCTTTTATACAGAACTCTGTTATATCGGAAAGAGGTTAGGGAGTTGTATTATATGTACATGTAGAAAAGGAGAGAAACTGGTAAGCATACTCTTCGTTTCATTTTTGGCACTAATATGGATGTTATTGTAAATAAATATGAATTTAAAAGTGATTCTAACTTTGAATCGCTTTTTTCATTTCCTAAATTCAGATTTACTCAGATTCCATTATATGGCTACGTTACCCCTGTGCAATTTAAGTATTATTTTATTTTCATATAGATTATTATTATTTCATCGTCATAATATTTTTATATATAGAGGTGTTTTGAACGGCCGACTGCTTTTTCTGCAAAAGATTTTTTGTTGAGTAATTTGCTTCCCAACTCTCTAAATTCGAAAAACCTAGTAGAAGTACGAATCCAAGGACATGAACAAGTTTTAAATGAACTATGTCAGCATTGGTTATTTGGCCATGCACTCATTGGTCGTGATGCAAGAGAGGCATTATTTCGATTGGGTCTGCCTTCTTTACAATCATATGTACCCTTTTTTCTTCTCCCTTACGGAAAATCGTTAGTCATTCTTGAGCCGGACATTCTTATTGAGAAAATGGCAGAAGTTAGCGCAGGGATTGCGACACATTATGAAACAATGAAATTGGACATAAATCAAAGAAAAGAGTGATATTATGTACAAATTCGCAATGGATGGGAAATTGACAGCACCGTCTTCTCTCTTGTATAAAATGATCATATATATAAGGATGAGGTTAATGAAATAACGTTGCTCGATATTTTAGGAACAGAGCGCGATGAGATTGTGGATCTTGTTCAGATGAAAATTGAGAAGAAGCGGATCATGAATCACTTGCATATTTTGGATGATCGCGAGCAAGATGTGATTCGGAATCGGTTTGGATTAGATGGATTGGAAGAACGAACACAACGGGAGATCGCAAAGGAGCTAGGGATTTCTCGTTCCTATGTTTCGAGGATCGAGAAGCGGGCGTTGATTAAGTTGTTCCATGAATTTTATCGGAAGCCATGGAAAAAAAGACAGCAGTGATAATGTCACTGCTGTCTTTTTTATCTGTATTGATTTATTTGAACAAAGTGTCATAGATTATACATTGATTGCATGTAAAATGATTCGTTTACTTTTGGTTCAACAACATTTGGATTTCTTTCGGTGTAAAGTAACTGTTTAAATCTTTTGCGTCATCCTGGAAACCTTTTAAACCTTTAGACTCTGTTATTGCTGTATCCAAATAAAAACGGTCGGCCATCTCATTAAAACGTGTATCTTTTGTTATTTTATATAGCTGTCTTAATTGTCGTATATGTACATTATGATAGTTCCCGGCTGTGTTGTTATACTTCAAAGCATAGTAGCTTTTTTGTCCAGGTAAACGGAAGCGGTCCCCATACGCTTGTAGGGTAGTGAGAGAACCAAAGAGATAATTTTTAGCATCAGGAACGTTGGTTAACTTGTAATAATCATAAATTCCGTACATTGCAAATATAAAGCCGTTTAATACATGTACATGCTTTATTTTAGTTTCTGTAGGATATTCTTCAAACCAGAGATATGATTTTTCGTCAGTTGCAGTAACCCAAGGTTTATCTTCTGACATGGATTTGTTTATCTTCAAAAAGCTTTCAAACGTTTGATTTGCCCATTGCAAATATGTTGCTTCTTTTGTTACCTCATACATACGAGTAAAGACAGAAAGAGCTTGTCCTTGAGACATTCCTGAGTACCATGGGCTACTAAGTGTTTCTTCTGGACGACTAAGCACGTGATACTCAAAAGGATATGCAAAGTACAATGATGTGTTAGGAGAAATAGAAAGCTTTACGAGATGAGCAGATAGTTTTCGTGCTTTTTCAAGATGCTCTGGTTTTCCCAATTGTTTATAGGAGTTTATGTAATATAAAGCCTCTTGTGCAGTCCGAACGGGATGGTAATAATATTTGTCACCAATTTTGACCATTGGCATTTCGTTTTCATCATATTTTACTGAGGGAGATTGTAGTAGTTCTTCTACCGATTTTCCATTTCGGAAATCATAATAATAAGGATCGTCTTTTTCATCTGTTAATTTATAAATGGAATATTTATCCATTTTAAACTGGTAATAACTATTATACTTTCCAACGTTTTGTGCTGGTTCCATAATTGGATCAGGACGAATAGAGTCTGCCTGGGTTAAAGGAATAGAAGTGATTGTAAAAAGTGAAAAGGCAGCCAAACTAAAAACTAATTTCTTAATCATTTCTGAGCACCTACTATTTATTTAATATATTCCTATTAGAGCACAAAAGTTGTTGCTATTTTCTATGTAATTGTGAATAAGTAATTAAATACTTATCTTTACATATTCTTTCAGATAGAAAAAAAGCCACCAGTGATCAAATTCACTGCTGGCTTTTTTAAAAGAGAACACTATCTACGTATGATTAGGTAACCAATGGATGAATTGCGTTTGTTTTTGTTGTGCTGCCCCATTTGATGCTTGATTCAATCCATTTTTGATGAGCAGGGAGTTGTAATTTAACATTTCGTACCTAAGGTATTACGTGGATTGATCACGGTTTCTACTTGGAGGACGTGATAGACATCTGACTCAAACAATGGTAATCAGGCTTGTATGATTTTCTCCATTTCTTGAGGATCAATGCTTCTTTTAATGATTTAGGACTTTATTCAAGAAATCTTTTCCACGATCACTTTGAGGTTGAGTAAAAAATTGTTCAGGTGGAGCGACTTCTACAATTTTCCCATCTGCCATAAATACAATTTGATTACAAATTTCTCGAGCGAATCCCATTTCATGAGTCACTACTACCATAGTCATGCCAGTGGAAGCTAGTTTTCGAATGGCATCCAACACCTCTTTGATCATTTCTGGATCAAGTGCAGAGGTAGGTTCATCAAATAACATCACTTTAGGGTCCATGGCTAATGCACGAGCAATCGCGACACGTTGCTGCTGACCACCAGATAACTGACCAGGATAGGAGTGTACTTTGTTTCCAAGCCCTAGGGAAGTTAATAATTCTACCGCTCGGGCTTCTGCTTCTTTCTTAGGAGTCTTTTTTACATAAATGGGAGAGTAGGAAACGTTTTGAAGTGCAGTCAGATGTGGATATAGATTAAAGTTTTGAAAGACAAAGCCTACTTCCGATCGCAATTGATTGATATTCGTGTTTTTATCATGTACCGAAATGCCATCCACCACAATCTGTCCTTCTTGAATTTCTTCCAGTGCGTTAATCGTGCGGATCAAGGTGCTTTTTCCCGCACCACTTGGTCCAATCAAAGCAAAGATTTGAGATTCAGGTATTTCTAGATCAATATTGCTAAGAACTTGATGACTGCCATAGCTTTTATTGACATTCGTAATTTTGATCATTCGTTATCCTCCAGTTTATTCCGCTACCTTGTATTTTTTTTCTAAAAATCGAATCAATTGAGAGATGATAAATGTCATTAAAAAATAGAGTATAGCGATAAAAGACCAAACTTCTAACGAGCGAAAAGTATTTCCTACGATGTTTTTACCGACCAAGGTTAGATCTGCTACAGATATGATAGAAACCAAAGAGGAATCTTTTATTAAAATAATAAATTGTGATGCCATAGGTGGAAGAACTTTGCGGAAAGCCTGAGGGAGAATGATTAATCTCATTGCGGTTGCATAACTCATTCCAGCTGAACGAGCTGCTTCCATTTGACCTCGTGGGACAGACTCTATCCCAGCTCGAACAATCTCAGCGATAAAAGAACCTGAGAAGAAGGCAAGGCCTAAAATAGCGGACCAATAAGAACCGAGATGCATGAATTTATTGAGTACAAAGTAGATCCAAAGTAGTAAGACAAGCAAAGGAACACCACGAATAATTTCGATGTAGCTTGTTGCTAAAAAGGAAACGAAACGATTGCGAGAAACCCGACACAAACCAGCGAATATACCAATAGGAATACTAATAAGTAATGCCAAAGCGGATATTTGAAGTGTTAGCCAGAGTCCCTCTAAAATGCTTTCCATATTTTGAGGGATGACACTCCAGTCCATGCTATAATCCATATGTTTGGTACCTCCTAAAATGAAATCCATCATGAATATAGGAAGAGTGTAGGTTCGCTATACTCTTCCTATATTTTTAAAGCTTAATGTGATGATATTATTTCTTTTGATCGACTTGATTCATCCAATCCGTAGATTTAAACCATTTGTTGATGGAAGCGATATCATCTGGACTATTACGATAGGAGTAAAGGAAAGAATTTAGCCACTGGATCATTTTGAAGTCATTTGACTTTACAGCAATCCCTAAATTCTCTGAAGAAATTAAACCGGAAACTTGCTTCACTTTACTAGGATTCATGTTAATAAAGATTTTGATTGCAGGTTCATCATAAACAATTCCGTCTGCTTCCCCTTGTGTCATGGCCATTCCAGCAGATGGGAAGTCTGGATAGTCCACTACTTTTGCTTTTTTGAAAACTTGTTTTGCAAGCAGTGCACCTGTTGTTCCTTGTGCGACAGCAATCGTTTTTCCTGCTTGATCGAGTTGTTGATAGTTTGTAGTGGTGCTGTCACCTGTTGGTACCATCAAAGCTTGGCCGGTTGAATAGTAAGGATTTGAAAAACCAACGCTCAATGCGCGATCTCCACGCATGGTCATACCAGCCAAAACGATATCAATATCACCTGTCTGTAGTGCTGGGATTAGTCCGCTAAATTCATATTGTTTAAATTCCACTTCTACATTTAGTGACTTTCCGATCGCTCTAGCTAGATCCATGTCGTAACCAACATAGTTTCCTTTTTTATCTTTCATATCAAATGGGAGATATCCAGGTGCAGTACCTATGACTAGTTTTTTCTTCTCCACAATTTTATCAAGCGTAGAATTTTCACTGGAAACGCTTCCATTTCCTCCGCCACAAGCAGTAAGCAAAACCATGAATAGGGAAATAAGGAGTACAATATATTTTTTCATTTGGTCTACTATCCTCTCTATCTTTTATGTTAGGAAGTTGCTAGGGGGTCGCGTTTTAAAGGAGCAGTCATACAATGAATCGCACCCCAACCTTTTATAATTTCATCCATTTTAACTTCGATTACTTCAATACCTGCGGCTTCCATCTTTTCTTTCGTTTCTGGACTACCTTTTGGCATGACTATTTTTCCGGGTTCAATAGCTACAAAGTTAACTGAAAAATTTGATTTTACTTCCTCTATATTAGTAGATTCAATGATACGGAAATCTCGATCCAGCAGGGCTTTCACGACATCATATGGGACTTGCCAAGGAAATAATACAGCAGTTCGTTTATCTGCGATGTTTAATAGTCCGTCGATGTGGGCATGTCCATAGGGGATTGGGAAGTGTATGAAATCGGTTACACCAATGTTTCTTAATTCACTTTCTACTTGTTTTGCACCTGAGTGATTGGCACGTGCACCGGTTCCAATGATGACAGTATGACGATCTACCCACATTAAGCAAGCTCCGTCAAAAATGCCATCTCCATTGATGGTTTTAATAATCGGAACGCCTAGTTTGCTTAAAGCTTGCGCAGCATAGCGTTCTTCTCCTCGTCGAGCTTTAATTCCTGGTCTACACACAATTGCACCTTCTGGTGTCATGATCACCATATCACGCATATACAGTGCATTAGGTCGATCTTCTCGCATTTGATCTACATAATTTACTTCTATACCATGATCTCGATAGATTTGAGCAAGTGTATCTTGCTCCATTCGAGCAATTTCTGGATTCATGGGAGCTTTCCAACGAAAATTTTGGTGATTTTCATTTGTTACGATCTCAATCTCTTTACCAGGACGTCTTAGTAAAACAGAACGAAGATGTCCTACTTCTGAATCGCAATACCAGTCTCCCCACAATTCTTTCTTTTCATCAAAAAAAGAATCTTCTGGTGGAAACCATCTCTCTCCTTGAACTATAATTTTAGCCAAAAGCTTTCCTCCTTAAGAATTTCATCCAGAATTATTATGTTATAAAGAAATATATGTGTCATAATTATTATCGGAAAACCTGTTTTTTGTCAATAAATTTACATAAAAAATGATATTTTTACCAAATTTGATAATAACTAGAATGAGCAGGAAAGCCTAGGAATGGGGAAAGATTACCTAGTTAGACGATGAAAGGGAAAGAGAAATATCTGACCAAAGTAATCTTAAGGAATGACTTGATAATTAAACGTCATAAGTCAAAGTTCAGAGTTTTTTTATATTTAATATTTGTTGTGGCTGTTCCTATGCTTTTGTACAGCCATCATACTCACACCTATAGTTTTAGCAAAAGACCAGAACGAATACGTTCGGCAATTCCTTGTCGGATATGTTCAGAATAGGATTGATGTGATCCTTTTATATCTTTGTGAGCGAGAAAACCTCTAGCTTCAGCTATGGGGATGAAAGTTCGCGTCAGGCGAGGGAGTGGGGAAAATCCCCTCTCGCAAGCTTGACATTTTTTTGCTCTTTCGATTAAATTACTTGAATATAGAATTGTTGTAAAATTAGCAATAAGTTATGAGAGCGGTTTCAATTAATCGAAATATCGGATAGGGCTGCAACTATCATGTTGTTTTCTGCCCGAAACAGGATATCGAAAATCAGCAGAGGAGGTGAGCCCATGCACAAGGCATTTGTATTCCGACTTCGACCGACAAAAAAACAAGCAACGTTCATAAACAAATCGATTGGGTGTAGCCGATTCGTATTCAATCACTTTCTCAGTCAATGGAACGAAGCATATCAAGAAACGGGAAAAGGGTTGACCTATGCGAATTGCTCTAAGCTACTCACGGAACAGAAACGAGAACTCATTTGGCTAAAAGAAGTGGATTCCACTTCGTTACAAAATACGTTAAAACAGCTAGCGGATGCTTTTTCTCGTTTTTTCCAGAAGCAAAACGATGCTCCTCGGTTCAAAAGCAGAAAAAATCGAGTCCAAGCATACACCAGCCAATGCAACTACCCAAAAAAAAGCCGTCCTACGATTGAAATCAATGAAAATAAAATCAAACTGCCCAAACTAGGTTGGGTGAAGTTTGTAAAATCAAGAGAAATCAGCGGTCGTATCTTGTCCGCGACGATTCGTCGTACTTCGACAGGGAAATATAACATATCGATTCTCTGCGAAGGGAGCTATATGCGAGCTGTTCCAGCGCAGAAAGAATCGATTGGCATCGATTTGGGACTCAAAGACTTTGCGATCTTCGATGATGGGAGCAAAATGAATCCCAGTCGTTTTTTTCGCCGCTATGAACAAAAATTAGCACAAGCAGGGCGAGTCTTGTCACAACGAAAAAAAGAGGGTTCCAATTGGCACAAAGCGCGAATCAAAGTCGCACGTATTCATGAAAAAATCACCAACGCATGCCATGATTTTTTACAGAAACTGTCCACGAAACTGGTGAACGAAAACCAAGTCATCAGTATCGAAAACTTACAAGTGAAAAACATGGTCCAAAACCACAACCTAGCAAAATCGATCACGGATGCGTCGTGGTCTGAATTTGTTTCCATGCTGGAATACAAAGCCAAAGAATACGGAAGAACGCTAGTGAGAGTGGGAAAGTCGTTCCCATCCAGTCAGCGTTGCTCTTCCTGTGGATACAAAAACAAAGAAGTAAAAGAACTTCGACTAAGAGAATGGACATGCCCAAACTGCAAGGAACACCATGATCGAGACATCAATGCAGCGAAAAACATCGTCCAAGAAGGTAGGAGATTAATCGCCGCGGGGCTCGCGGTCTGAGCTTGGTAAATTTCTTCGGAGTACCGAAGATTACCCAAGAATCCCCCGCGTTCACGCGTGGGGAGTGGTCAAAAGATCAATCTTCATGTTAACCTCCTACATGTGTTATATTTGCTGCTCTACTGTTCTACAGTATATATGCTATTATCAAGCAAAGTTTATATATCATTGTATAACAGCGGAGGGGGATTATCATGATTTTTCTCATGTATGGACTTATGTGTTTTATATTTAGTACCACTTTTCTTGTGATCAAACTTGGTATTGAAGCAGGTTTGTCTCCTATTTACTCAGCAGGTTTGCGTTTTACTCTAGCGGGCATACTCGTTTGCCTCTTCTTTGCAATCAAAAAAGCAAGTTTTCCACGCAGTCTCCAAACGTATATCCAATTATGCCTTATAGGGCTAAGTTTAACAGGAATGACTTTCGCTACCTTGTACTGGGCAGAACAATATATTTCTTCTGGTTTGGCGGCTTTACTTTCTTCCACAGGTCCTATCATCATTAGTTTTTTCTCAGCGATTTTATACAAACAAAAGTCAACACCCTTACAAGTAATGGGGCTGATTATTAGTTTTTTAGGAGTAAGTGTTATAACATTACCTTCTATTCTGGGTACCATTGATACCAAATGGCTGGTGGGAGCAATCGCAGTAATTATTGGAGAGGTATTTTATTCGTTAGGTACAGTTAAATTAAAGTCAATATCTTCCTCCAACTATTCTCCCTTCTTATTAAATGGAATTCAGATGTTTTTTGGAGGTATTGGTTTATTGATTTTCTCTGTATTAACGGAAAGCAAAAGCATTACTCTAGCGATGAATATGCAAGGGATGCTTTCTATTCTTTATCTTACGATTATTGGATCAATAGTTGGTCATGGAATTTATGCTTGGCTGATCAAAAAAACGAATCCACTGTTCCCATCCACTTGGTTATATATTTCTCCTGTGGTGGCATTGATTTTAGGATCTGTTCTCCTTAAGGAAGAGCTTTCTTTTTATATTTTTATTGGAGGATTTATGATTTTGTTGGGGTTATTCTTTGTGAACGTGAGGGCTTTGCAACAACTTTTTTTGAAAAGAAGACTAGTAGAAACAAGTGATACTTCTTCTAAGATATCGTGAAAAATAGTATTTCTTCTTAAATCCTTCTTGCAAGAGATGCGAGAGAAGAGATAGGGAAACTTGTTTATAAGAATATCGAAAAGAATGGATAACTTGCTGGAGAGAACAGAGGAAATGTCTTTATCCAAAATTCGAAAAGTCAAGACGAAGAATGAAAACAAAGCAGTTTAGGAACATTGTTCCTAAACTGCTTTTGTTAACAATTTTTATTTTTACTACTCACTAAACAGGTGATTTTGTCTATATCAATGATGTCGATGTCTACGACATCTTACAACGATTCTAGTTCCTCGTCTTAAGGAAATTACTCTAGTAAAACGAGGTCTACCACAAACAAAGATAAAAATACGTCGAGAACTTCTGCATACAGCTACTAATACTTCTCCGCGACGTATTCTGCGGGTTATCGTTCTACCAGAAAAAGTCCCGCAAGTACGTGTAGCTGTTTGACCTGGACGTAGGAAAATAATTTCTCTTCTAAAACGAGAGGAGCAATTTGTAATAGTGGACAATTCACTCACCACCTTTTCACAGGATTACTATAAGTTATGAAAAAGTAAGGAAAGAGGAAAGAGGAAAATGTCTATTTTTTTCTATATCTATACATATTTCGTAATAAATAGTCGATTGGATGATAGAACTCAATAAGCAGGAAAAATGATAGGAAAGTCATTAGAAAAGGAAATTATATATGGATGGATCTAAGAGCCTTTAGGATGGTTATAGAAAACCTCTTTTTATTTACTAAATTTCGAATAATGGTTTTTTACTAAAAACAGCAATCTATTTTTTTCTGAAATTCTATGTGTGGTTGCCACTCATGAAAAAGATTAAAATAGAGAGAGAAAATATGTTACATAGAAAGGGTTTACATAAATGCTTACGACATTGGTTGCACAAGAAACACCCTTGCATAAGGTTTTCAGTGATGATTATCTGTTTACGATTCCTGCTGTTCAGAGACCATATTCATGGACACAAGATCAAGCGGGTGAATTATTGGATGATTTGCTTGAGTTTATCGAACATCATGGAATAAATGAGAAAAATGTAGAGCAAGTACCTGAACCATATTTTTTGGGCAGTATTGTGTTGGTAAAACAAGAAAAACCTGAATCAGAAGTATTGGATGGACAACAAAGGCTTTCGACTTTGACGATACTGTTATCCGCTTTACGCAGTATTTTGTCGGATGAATATGCAAATGAAATCGATGAACTAATTGTACAAAAAGGAAGTCGGATCAAGAAAACAGAGGATACATACCGACTGCAATTGAGAAAGAAAGACAATGATTTCTTTCGGAAATATATACAAGAACGAGGTGGTCTAGCAAAACTATCTGACAAGACACCAGTTAAAACGGACAGTCAAGGATTGATTCGCGATAATGCACTCTATTTTCTAGATCGATTTAATGATTTGGATGAATCTACATTAGCTACTCTCCCTAGTGTTGTTGCAACTCTTTGCTACATTGTAATTGTTTCTACGCCTAATTTTGATTCCGCTTTTCGTATATTTACCGTCCTGAATGATCGAGGTCTTGATCTGATGACAAGTGATATTCTGAAAGCTAGAGTGATTGGGGATATAAACGAACAGGAGCAAGAGCTTTATACAGAGAAATGGGAAGATGTAGAGAGTGCACTTGGTCGAGATAAATTTAATGAGTTGTTTTCTCATATTCGGATGATTTTACAAAAACGCAAAGGTGTGGGCAATTTAAAAGATGAATATGAGGAAATATTCAAAAGGGTAACAGGAAAACCATTTGTAGATGAAATACTGATTCCTTACAGCGATATTTATATCCAACTAACTAACTATCAAGCTACGAAAGCAGATGTGGAAAAAGCCAAAGTCCTCGAATTTTTAAATAGAATTGATAACATCGATTGGATACCAGTAGCTATGCTGTATTTAAATAAGTATCATCATTCGCAAACGACTGAGTTTTTAAAGCGGCTGGAACGATTTGCGGCGATTCATATGATACTTAGGAAAAATTTCAATTGGAGACAATCCAAATATTCCATCATTTTGAGGGAATTAGAGCAAAACATTGACCCTTTCTCACTGAATAGTACGCTAAATATAACCGTTCAAGAGAAGTTAGAGGCTTTGGAAGCTCTCCATAGCGATGTATATAAGAAGCTAAAAGATACAGCGAAAAGATATATTTTACTCCGATTAGACGCACTTCTCTCGGAAGGTCAGCCAAATTACAATTACACAACAATCACAGTAGAGCATGTATTGCCACAAACTCCAGCACAAGGAAGTGAATGGGAAGAAAGATTTCCTGTCTTAGATCCATATGTGCACAAACTCGGTAATCTGGTTCTACTTACCAGAAAGAAGAATTCGCAAGCGAAAAACTTTGATTTTAAGAAGAAAAAGAATTCCTATTTTCAGTCACGCAATGGAGTGACCAATTTTGCATTAACCACTCAGGTCATTCAAGAGAAAGAATGGACGATTGAAGTATTGGAACGAAGACAAGATATGCTTATCAGTTTATTGGTGGAGGAATGGAAGTTAAATTGATATTTCCATATAGTCAAAATAAGCAAGGAATAATTAGATTATTATTCCTTGCTCTATTAAACTATTGCTCATACCAATTGTTCAGGGTGAGGAATATTTGCACACTTATGTTTTATTATTTTATTTTATATAAATTTATAATATTATGATGTGTATTTGTTATATATATGATATAAATTATATGTCTATTCGCTAGAATTTGTCGGAGGTTAATTAGCTAGTTGTTATTCATTTTCCCAATCACTAGTTATCTTCATTAAGTTGAACTTCTGATCTAATGATGTAAAAAGGAAGTATTCGTATCATAACAACACTAGTAATCAGTTTGTCTGAATACTAACTTCTAAATAACAGAAGCAAATACTAATTTTTCAAGCGAGGTTAACACATCAAATGGAAGAGAACAACCTAACAAAATTCAAATTGTTTTTAATGGTAGCAATTTATTTTGTCACTACTTCGATTGCTGCATTTGCTTTTGGAATCCTACAGCCGCATATTGGTGTTCCTACGGTTATCATTCAATTCACTCAATTTGGTCCAACTATAGGAGTTTTGGTAATCGCACTTATATTCTTTAAACAGCGAGGTTGGAGTGTTTCATATGGGCTTGGATTTACACCCATTGTCTTACGACGATTATTGGTAGTCATTGCAATGGTGGTTGTCATATTTGCTATATCTATCATTTGGTTTCAGATCACTGGCAATCAGGTGGACTATAAACATCCTTTTTCTCTTTCAGAGCCTTTTTGGATTATCATTATTGCACAATTTATTGGAGCTGCTGGGGAAGAATTCGGCTGGCGTTGTTTTTTACAGCCCTTACTCCAATCTAGATTTAGCGTAACTGTTACTTCTATCATAGTGGGGCTGTTATGGGGAGTATGGCATGTGGGTATTTTTGCTGAAGGATGGCTGTATACATTGTCTTTCCTGCTCTTCACTGTATCTATCTCTCTTATTCTTGGCGAACTATTGCGGAAGACAAATGGCAGTAATCTCATTATAGCAACTTTATTTCATACACTTATAAACCTGGGACTTCTTTTGTTTTTTAAAGAAGAAAGTGGAAATGTAGTTGCCATGGCTACCACTGCTGTTGCTTGTTTTATCGTGGCAGTAGCCATCATATGGATTCATGCTATTCGTTCTAAATCTTCTTCTAAAGATACTTGATTTTCAGCAACAAAGCGTTATCTTATCTCAAAATCTAGGGAACATGAGAGTTCTCACTATTAAAAATGATTTTTTGGACAGAGAATGGTCTGAAGAAGCTGTTTCATAAATTTTTCGGAAGCTGTGGAAGAGGAAGTAAGGAATAATATGTGATGGAGTAAACTGTTATTAAGGTATCTGGAAGTATAGATGAACATCATATGTGTAAATAAAAAAGCAGCTTAAAAATTGAAATTTTAAGATGCTTTTTTATAATAAATGGTTTTCGATAAAATAACATACTCCTTCTTCATCATTGGTAGGTACATGAAGAGAAGCACATTGCTTAACAAGGGGATGAGCATTTGCGACAGACGCTGATAGTCCTGCTAATTGCATCATTGTGATGTCGTTGCAATGATCACCGATAACAGCGGTGTTCTTGGCAGGGATTTGGAGCATTCGATTGAGGTAGTGCAAAGCATATCCTTTTGAAATTCCCTTTGGCACAACTTCATAGTAATATTCATGTGATTGAATCAAGTCACATTCTTCTCTCAATAAATGATTTGAAGTAATGGTGTGAATTATTTGCATGGTGCTAAGTGAGCCAATCAATTGTAATTTAATGATTTTCTCTTGAACTTGAGCCAATGAATGGACAGGAGAAGCAGTTATACCTAATTTGGATAATTCGACTGCTTTTTGAGGACTAAGCCGTAAGGAATAGATCTGAGTAGAGCTAAATAACAATATATCGATAGCTGAATCGGTTTCCTGTATATCAGCAAGTATCAGTTCTGCAATATGATGGGGTAACGTTTTAAAAACTTGTAATTCTTCTTCGTGTGGATAATACAGCATTGCTCCGTTACATAAGATCACAGGTAGGCCTAGTTTCAGTTCATCTATGATGGTACGGGTCTCTATTAAACTTCTTCCTGTGGCAATTGTAAACATTCCTCCTTCTCTTTGATATTGATCTATTGATCGTCTAGTACGTGAGGAAATTTGGTTGTTGCTTGTTAAAAGTGTACCGTCAAGATCAGAAACCAAAAGTGAATAGTGGTTCTCCATTTCATCATCTCCCTCTTTAATTGTTACCAACGTATCACTGTGTGGTGTGTAGGTTTTTTATCTGTTTTACTGGTTCAGTATAATCTCTCTTTGTTAATAGAAATTGGTAAATTTAATATGTTTTCTTTAAGGTTTTATAAATGGATTATATGGAAAGATTGTAAAGTTAGAGTATCTTAGATAATAGGGTATGGAGAGGGCCAATCTTATTGCGATAATGAATGAAACAAAGAGGTACAAGGAATAAAAAAGAAGACATTGTTATAAAAGGGCAATGTCTCTTTCGTAAATTACAATATAGTTGCTGGTTGCTTTTCCTACACGGTGATGTTTTTGTATAACATCTCTTATTTTGAATGTATCATTATATTGCGAAATCGGAAATCTATACAGTTATCTGATGATTAAATCTAATTCGAAATTACAGATAGACATCCTGATAAATTTTATATAGGCTATAAAAAAGGAGGCTGATAATTTTGTCAGATCAAAATGAAAACGATTACAGTAAGATTACACAATCTTCGCTCTTCCAAGAACTGATTCAAAAGAAAAAGAATTTTATTATCCCTACTACTATTTTCTTCTTTGTATTTTATTTTGCTCTACCTATTTTGACCTCTTACAGTACGGTATTAAATACACCAGCTTTTGGCCCTATCTCGTGGGCATGGGTCTTTGCTTTTGCCCAGTTTGCGATGACGTGGGGATTATGCCTCCTCTATTCGAATAAAGCAAAATCATTTGATAAGATCGTGGAACAGATCAAGAAGAATGGAGGCGAAACGAAGTGAATTATACTGCTTTTTGGCTATTTTTACTTATCGTTGCAGCTACTTTGGTGATCACTTTTTTCGCAGCCAAAAAAACAAATACGACAAATGAATTTTATACGGCTGGTGGAGGTTTAACAGGTTGGCAGAATGGATTAGCTATCGCTGGGGATTATATGTCAGCTGCTTCGTTTTTAGGAATCGCAGGAATGATAGCGCTTACCGGTTTTGATGGTTTTTTCTATAGCATTGGATTTTTGGTCGCATATTTAGTTGTTTTGTATTTGGTCGCAGAACCATTGCGTAACCTTGGTAAATACACGATGGCGGACGTCATCGCTTCTCGCTTCAAAAATAAAAATATTCGCAGTGTAGTAGCATTGAATTCGATTGCTATCTCTATTTTTTATATGATTGCTCAGTTAGTAGGTGCTGGTGCATTAATTAAATTGCTACTAGGCTTAGACTATGCTACTTCTGTTCTGATTGTTGGGGTTTTAATGACGGTTTATGTCGTGTTCGGTGGAATGATGGCTACGAGCTGGGTTCAGATTATTAAAGCCGTTTTACTCCTCGTAGGAACTTTTATTATTTCCATCATGGTATTTGCAAAGTTTGATTTTAGCATTACAAATATGTTCCAACATATGAAAGAAGCAACTCCACTTGGCGATGCTTTCTTAAACCCAGGGAACAAGTTCAAAGATGGATTGGATAATATTTCGTTAAATTTGGGCTTAGTACTGGGTACTGCCGGATTGCCTCATATTTTGATTCGCTTTTTTACGGTAAAAGATGCTCCTACCGCACGTAAATCTGTTGTTAATGCAACTTGGATTATCGGTATCTTCTATATTATGACCATTTTCTTAGGTTTTGGAGCAGCTGCATTTGTTGGAACAGATGTGATCGAAAAAGCAAATAAAGCAGGAAATATGGCGGCTCCGTTGCTAGCAAAAGCATTAGGGGGAGATTTCTTATTTGCCTTTATTTCCGCCGTTGCTTTTGCGACTATTCTCGCTGTCGTTGCAGGTTTGGTGTTGTCTGCTGCTTCTGCCTTTGCACATGATTTTTATAGTCACATTATTCGAAAAGGCGAAGCAACGGAACGTGAACAAATGAATGCAGCAAAATGGGCGTCTGTAGGTGTATCCATTATTTCTATTATACTTGCGTTGTTTGCTCAAAAGCTAAATGTTGCTTTTTTGGTAGGATTGGCTTTTGCGGTTGCTGCTAGTGCCAACTTGCCAGTTATTTTATTCACCATGTTTTGGCGCAGCTTTAATACAACAGGAGCAATCACCAGTATGTTGGTTGGGCTATTTAGTTCATTGATCCTCGTTGCGATCAGCCCCAATGTGTGGAGTCCAGAGGTGGGGAAAGCGATCTTAGTCGGGGAACCTCTGATTAGTTTGACCAACCCAGGTATCATCTCGATTCCATTAGGGTTTTTAGCAGGATATCTAGGGACGATTTTTTCTTCGAGGAAAGAAGAAGATAACTACGATCAGATTTTAGTGCAGTCTCAGATTGGGATGAAATGAGAACATCATTTGTTAATATTAATTAATGAATATGAGTAATACCTATGAGTAAGTAAAAATATGAGGGAGATCAAATGATGAGCTCCCTCATTTTCGTATGACTTCTAGCAGGAGGATTGACATAAGAAATATTTTTATTAAAATAAAGTAGGGCGTCAAAAGATGCTCTACACTGTTGTTGTCTCAAGGAGGCAAAGTGACCACTCCATCTGGAGAATCCAACGAAACCCCGCAGACCACTCACATGGGAGATGTGGGGGATGTCGCTGTATCTGGCGAGGGCATGGATGAGGCGATGTCGTCTTCTGGTGACGAGTAATACAGGTAGCATGCCGCTAGATAATTAATTATTACGGCATGCGAGTTGGTGTGGCTCAGTTTCAAATATGGACCACACCAACTCCAAATTGATTTCTACCTTTGTTGTATTTGTATAGTACCTATCACTGTCTTGAAAAATAATCTGCATTTTCATCTTCAGCTATATCCAACAATTCTCTCCTTTTTTCTTTAACCTCTGATTGGTCTACAATATTTTCGGAAATAACAATCATTTCGTCTGAAATTGTAATTCATAAGAAGAAAAACTATCTATGCCTTTATTCCGTCTTATCTTTTTTCGTAAGCCTAATTATAGTTACCTTTATGGATTCGCAACATATTCCTGCAATAAAATAGTTTTAAAGTGCTGGAAATCTTTGGCTTTTGTGAGTTCAGCAATTTTTTGTCGATCCGTTAAAATCGGAATCAAATTTTCATATAATAGCATGAAATCTTTTCGTTCCTCTTGTTTAATAACGATTACGATTACTACATGAACAGCATAGTCTCCCCATTTGATGGGCTTTTCCAAGATCATGGTACCAATGGCTGTTTTATTTGCGCTCATTTGCATTGCATGAGGAATCGCAAAATGACTTGCAAATGAAGTAGGAGAAATGTTTTCTCTTTTCAAGATGGAATCCACATACGATTTGGAAACGAAATTTCTTTGAATCAATTCGTTGCCAATATATTGAATAAGCTCAAATCGGTCTTCAAACAGAAGATTTTTGTAAAATAGATCTTCATGAAAATATTGGTCAATGTATGTCTTTAACAACTGCAATTGTTTTTGCTTATGAAACTCAGTCATAAATTTCGCGAACTTGGCTTGATCATTTTGATTGAAAAAGGGCGAGATTTGTACAATAGGAATATTCAATTCTATATCCATAGGTAGAGTAGATAGAATCAAATCGACTTCAAGACTGTTAAGCTTTCTTTGATCATATAATGTGGAAACATGGATAGGATTGATAGATAGGTGATAAAGCTCTTCCATTTTATGAATAAAGTCTGTGATCTCTTTGAAATATTTAGAGTGGATAATGGCCACCTGTAAGGAGTTGCGTTTTTGTTGATTTATTTTCTCATAGGTGGTGCCAACATGAAGTGCAAAATAGCCAATTTCATCCTCACTAAAAGCATAACCAATGTTTTTATAGAGTTCATTGGTGATAAAAATAGCAATCTCAAAGATAAAAGGATAGTTTGATTTCAATTCCGTTAACAAAGGATTTTTAATGAGTAAGCCATTTTGCACGCGTTCTACAGCTGTTTTTGTATGAAGTGCTAGATTCAGATTTAACTCATCATCGTGTAGATGGACACCAAAAGCTGATTCTAACTTTTGCAATAAACGTTGGATGATAGGGGTGTATTTTGTATTTAATGCATTGTTTAATGGCGTGCTTGTATGTGTGCTACGGTTGGAAATCTTTTTCCCGATAATTAAATAGCCTAGATAAATGATTTCTTTTTCAGGGATTTGGATGTTGTACCTTAACGATAATTCTTTCCCGATATCTAATGCACATTTGTATTCAGGCATTTCTTGGCTGATGATTAAGTCCGTGTCTTTGATTAAGTTGGCATCTTGAACCCGATCCAGTGTAATTGCGATGTGGACTACTAAGTTCACAAGGGAAAGATCATTGATGAGCACATCGTATTTACTAGTGATGGATAAAACAACTTCGGATATGAATTCCAATTCATAATGTGGAAAATACGGTTGATAGTTTTGTAAATTAAAAAACGAATTTTTTGTTTCCTGAAAAAGGATTTCACTTACAAGCGCGCGTTTTTCTTTTTCATATCCTTGAATATAAATATTGTCGCCTTTTTTGATGATGGTAATATCGGAAATTTGGTCGAGTAAGGACTGTACTTTTTTGAGATCTTTTTCAATCGTTGAGGTGCTTACATAAATTTCTTCTGATAAATCATAAATATGGATGTGATTTTGTGTCATCATTTTTCGAAGCAAATAAAAGATTCGTTCATTTTGGGTGTGTGGAATAATTTTCGAATTATCATGGTAGATTTGTTTGGTTACAAAATCGTGATCCAACAACTTGTAACCTTGGTTTGAAGATGCAATAACCGTTTTCTTTTGCAATTGGTTAATTTTACGAATATCATTGCCGATCGTTCTTGGTGTCACGGATAGATGAGAGGCGAGCTCCGAACTCCTCATCCATTGATTTTTTTTATGCAGAATGGATAGTAGTTTTTTTTCTCGTGCGTTTAAAAGGGACAAGCCCATCACCTCCATATAGTTATGGATGAAAGATGGATTGGATTCTATACATATCATCCAAACGTTTCCATTCTTTTTGTACATGCTATTTTATTTTACTTAAAGAAGAAAGTATTTTTTTTCCGAGCTCATAGGAAAAGAATAAATGGATCGTACAGTCCTCATTTTACTATATTTACAGTAAACACAAGAATCATTGGAATGTGTAATTACAAGTTTTGGAAGAAGGGTGTGTACGGCATTGGATTATACAGAAACGATAGAAATTGCATTTCGGATCATAAGTAGTGCAGGAGATGCTCAATCTTTACTTTTTCAAGCAATCCAAGATGCAAAAACAGGAAAAGCTACAGATGCAAATCAAAAATTGGAAGAAGCAAATGAATTATTATTACAGGCACATCAATCACAGACCCAATTGATTTCCAAAGAAGCGCAAGGCCAGAAGGGAGAATACTCCATCATCATGGTTCATGCCCAAGATCACTTGATGAACGCAATTCTCATGCAAAAGTTGACCAATGAATTTTGTGAGTTATACCAAAGGTTAGATAAGGAACGTGAGAGTAATGAAGCCTAAATGGGGTATGATTGCCACTTGGCGAATGGCATACGAAGGTATAGTTGAAGCAGTTCAATCATTGGAAAGAAAACAATACGCTAATGATTGTGTGGAACTGGCAATCCGTCATGTAGAAGATTTTCCATTCTATAAATCAGTAGGTTATGGTGGTTTGCCAAATGAACAGTGTGAAGTGGAATTGGATGCAGCATTTATGGACGGAAACACACTCGCTATTGGGGCGATAGGCGGGATAATGGATTTTAAAAATCCTGTTTCTATTGCTCGTAAATTGAGTGAAGAACGCTATAACAATTTTTTGGTAGGTGCAGGTGCAGAGAAATATGCTCATCATAATGGATTTGAACGAACCAATATGCTTACCGATCGTGCGAAAAAATGGTGGGATAAAAGGGTAAAAGCGATCCATGAAAAAGGATTAAGCCCTTATGATGGACACGATACAGTTGGTATGGTTTGTTTGGATTCGATGGGAAATATGGCGACCGCCACTTCTACCAGTGGGTTATTTATGAAGAAAAAAGGCCGAGTTGGAGATTCGCCCTTAAGTGGATCAGGATTTTATGTGGATAGTGACATTGGTGGTGCAACTGCAACAGGGCTTGGTGAGGATATTATGAAAGGATGTCTTTCCTACGAGATTGTCCGATTACTTTCCGAAGGAAAACATCCACAAAACGCTGCTGATCAAGCTTTGTATCAATTGACAGATAAATTGCAACGTAAGTATGGTACAGCAGGTGCTATGTCCGTTGTTTGTATGAATCCTGATGGGGAATGGGGAGTATCGACAAATGTTGAATTCTCTTTTGTTGTCGCTAGCCATGATTTGGAACCAACCATCTACATTGCCAATCCACAGAACAAGCAGACCGTGATCGAAGTAGCTAGTGAAAAGTGGCTGGATCAGTACCAAAAAAGGATTCATCAGCCAGTATGATGGAAATCAAATTCCAGACTTTTGCCAAACACAAATGAGTAGTCCAACAATAAGGGGGAAAAGTTATGAATAGGCTGTTGAAATTAATGGAAGAGAAATTGTTACCGTTTGCACATCGAGTTGCAGGACAGAGACACTTAGGTGCCTTACGCGATGGTTTTATTACATTAATCCCTTTGTTAATCATTGGTTCTATCTTTTTGATTATCCAAAACTTCCCGATTCCAGGATGGGATGTCAAACAAGTAGAATGGTTCGGAGCTGCATTTCCAGATCTCATTACGCTGCCAGCTAAAGCGACCTTTGATTTACTATCTCTTTATGTTGTATTTGCGATTTCATATCGCTTGGCACAACATTATAAAATGGATGCCATTACAACGGGGATATTGAGTCTTGTGTCCTTTCTTATTATCGCACCCAAGACACTGAAAAGTGAGTCTGGTGAGGTAATTTCAAATGTAATCCCAATGGGTGAATGGTTTGGCTCCAAAGGATTACTTGTTGCTATTATCATTGCAATTTTGGTTACAGAGATATATAACTTCTTTTTAAAACGAAAAATTATTATTAAGATGCCAGAACAAGTTCCTCCTACGGTTGCGAAAGCTTTTTCCGCACTTATTCCTGCTTTTACGATGTTCTCTTTGATGTTGGTCGTTAGTATTCTATTTTTACAAACACCCTATCATTCACTTAATGAATTTATCTATGTAATGTTAGCGAAACCGATTACTCTATTTATTGCTAATAATGTATTTGGTGCATTGGCGACTTGTATTTCGATTACCCTGTTGTGGAGCATTGGGATCAACAGTGGGTCTCTAGTCAATGGTGTACTGCGGCCATTCTGGCTTGATTTGCAAAAAGAGAACATGAATGCAATTCAAGCAGGCCAACCTCTGCCTAACATTATTACCGAACAATTTTTCGATATGATTTGGATCGGTGGAGCGGGTACTACCTTGGCTGTTGCAATCATTTTAATCTTCCGAGCCAAATCGCGGCAGTTTAAAGAACTTGGTCGTATCGCGGGTGCTCCAGGGCTTTTTAATATCAATGAACCAATCCTCTTTGGCTTACCTATCATCTTAAGCCCTCTCATGCTTATTCCTTTTAACTTGGCGCCTGTTGCGATCACTGTGGTCAATTACTTCGCCATGTATTTTGATCTCGTCGCTCGACCAACAGGAGTTGTGATACCTTGGACTACCCCGCCTATTATTCAAGGATTTATGATTACCAATAGTTGGACAGGAGCTGTGCTGCAAGTTGTAGACCTGATCATTGCTGGGCTCATCTATTATCCATTCATTAAAATGGTGGATCGTCAAAAATATAAAGAGGAAATTACCGAGAAATAAAAGGGGTAATGCGAATGTTGATTGAATGTATTGCCACCACATTGGAGGATGCAAAGAGACTAGAACAATCAGGTGCAGACCGGATAGAATTGGTTAGTTCGTTAACCGAAGGTGGCTTAACTCCTAGTTTTGGCTTAATTGAGAAAGTGATCAAAGACATAAAAATTCCTGTAAATGTGATGGTACGCCCACACGCGCAATCGTTTTGTTACACTGATGATGAAATCAATATCATGAAAAGAGATATTGAAATGATTCGTGTAATAGGAGCCAATGGCGTGGTTTTGGGTGTATTGGATGAACATCAACAGATCGACCTACTCGCTCTAGAAGATCTTTTAGAAGGAACTATTGGTTTAGATGTGACATTTCATCGCGCAATTGATAGCCTAGCTGATCCGGTGGAAGGGGTTAGAAAATTAACGAAGTATAAAGAGGTCACCACGATCTTAACTTCAGGTGGGTTTGGTGATTGGACAGAACGCTTACAAACGATAAAAGAAATGAATCGTGTTTCCAAGCATATTTCGATATTAGTTGGAAGTGGGTTAACCAAAAATAATATTTCAGATGTCCATGAACGGATACAATTGAACCAATATCACTTTGGTACCTCCTTAAGGGAGAAGCAAAGCCCGGTTCATCCTATCGATGTACAAGCAGCAAGAGAAATAATGGAGATTTTACAAGGTAGAGGAGATGGAAACAAATGAAAATCATATTGGCCTGTGATGCAGGAATGTCTACTAGTATTATGGTTACCAAAATGAAAAATGTAGCAGATGAAAAAGATATAGCAGCAGATATCCAAGCAATTCCACTAAAATTTTTAGATGAAAATTTAGAAGGTACAGATGTTGTTCTTTTAGGACCTCAAATGAAGTACACACTTGAAAAGATTCAAACACGTCTTGCGGACCACAATATCCCAGTTGATGTGATTGATTCACTTGATTATGGAATGATGCGAGGAGACAAGATTTTAGAACAAGCACTACGACTTGTTAAATAAAGTAGACTTGAAGTGAAACTATAAAAAACAAAACAGCGTCCTCTAATGTTTCTCGTCCAAATATGACAAGGGAGAATGTTAGAGGATGCTATGTTTTTTAGAAACATCGTGGCGAAGGCGAGCTGGATCTGGAAAGAAATTCGCTTGTACGTTTTGGGAAAAGGCTGGATTGTTGAGTAATTACTAGTATTGTTCCTCCAAAGGAATTCACTGTATTAATAGATTAATTCATTTATTCAGTATTATCAAAATAAAATATGCGGCACGGCTGCCATAAAAAATAAAAGGACTCCGCACTAAGCGAAATCCCACACTTCAAATAAAAGGAAGAATCGGGTACTACTTTACTCTTGTCTTTCGCTCCGCCAGACCTAATAAATAATCAGCTAATATAGCAAGAATGGCTGTGATGATAGCACTGCTGTATATTTTTACGGGATCTCGTAAGTTGATCCCGGAGTAAATCTCTTTTCCTAGACCGTCTCCTCCAATAAAGGGAGCCAAGGTAGCTACGCCAATGGCGATCACTGCTGCCAAACGAATACCAGAAAATATAAAGGAAAGAGACAATGGGATTTGGACTTTGCGCAGCAGTTGTAATTTGGTCATTCCTACACCTTTACCAGCTTCCATAATGCTCTGATCTACTTCTTTTAACCCCACATACGTATTTCGAATAATAGGGAGTAGGGAGTACAGAAATAAGGCAATGACGACGGAATAAAATCCAATACCGAACAGAACCATTAGCATGGCGAGTAAAGCAAGACTGGGGAAGACTTGAATCAAGTTCGCAATAGCTAAGATGTATTTGCCTGCTCTCTCATTTTTTGCTGATAAAATACCAAGCGGAATGCCCACGATTAATGCCAATATCAATCCACATAACACCATAACAATATGTTGTCCAATGAGTAAGAGCAAGTTATCCCAATTGTGTTGTAGATAGCGGATTACCATATCCATTTCTTCTCCCCTCACTCATTTGAGTAGTCCTTGTTGTTGTAAATATTGTTTTGCTACTTGTTCTGGGTCTTGCATGTCTATATCGACTTTGGCGTTGAGTGTTCGGATGGTATCGATATTTATTTTTCCTTGTAGTTTTGTCAAAGCATCATCGATTTTAGGATACTTTTTCAGTACTTCTTGCAATGCGACTGTAGATGTCTCATAAGGTGGGAAAAAGTTTCGATTGTCCTCCAATGTGACAAGGTTGTACTGCTTGATTCGTGCGTCAGAAGAATAAGCTAATACGATATCCATTTGCTTGTTGGTGACAGCTTTATATACCAAGTTGATTTCCATCGGGAAGACATTTTTGAATGTTAAACCATATGTTTTGACAAATGGTTTGTATCCATCATTATCACGTTCCATCCAAGAAGTATCTACTCCCAACCGCATGTCTTTTGCTACGGACTTTAGGTCCGATATCTTTTTTAAGTTATACTTGTCAGCCATTTCTTTGGAAACTGTAAACGCATATGTATTTTCAAAGCCAATCGGATTGTACCACTTAAACTGATAGTATTTTGCAAAGCCTGCTTGTGCTTGGTTTAACACTTTTTTCTTATCTTTTGTTTGCTGGATCGGGAACCAGTTGTTAAAAATTTCCCCTGTGTACAATGTACCCAGTTCAATTTCTCTTTCCTTTAAAGCGTTTACGATAAACGGGCTAGAAGAAAGATCTGTTTTTACTTTTACTTCTACATTGTGATTACTTTGTTCGATCAAATACTTGTACATATAACCTAATATTTTCGTCTCTGTAAAAGTTTGTGTTCCAACTGTAATGGTGTCTTTGGTAGAACAACCAGCAACAAGCATGCTGATGAAAAGAACAATAGGGATTAATGCTTTTTTTATGCTCATATGCGTACAACAGACGAAATACCTGTTGGTCTACCTCCTTCTTATTGAATGTTAACTAGACGCAGACTGCTCCCTGCTTGTTGTTTGTCTTGTTAATAGACGTTCCAGTGAAGCTAATAGGAGATCGATTACGATAGCAAGGAGCATCGTTGTAATCGAAGAAGCAAAAATGAGCGGTTTGTCATACACGCTCAACCCTCCATAAATCAATTCTCCCAATCCTCCAGCTCCGATCAAGGTAGCCAGTGTAGCCCAACTAATCACATAAATGGTGGTCAATCGAATTCCTGACATCAGATAAGGTATTGCTAAGGGTAATTCAATTCGAAACAGACGTTGTCTACCGTCATATCCCATGCCACGTGCCGCCTCAATTACACTGGGATCGATGGATTTAAATCCAGAATACGTATTTCGCAAAATAGGCAGCAGGGAATAGAGGAAAAGTGCAACGATCGCAGGGAATTTCCCAATTCCAATCAAAGGAATAAGGATCGCAAGTAAGGCCAAACTTGGGATCGTTTGAAAAATGTTTGTAATCGTAAATGCTACCGATCGAAGCCAAGTGTACCTGGTTTTCACTAAATAGATTCCTAATGGTACAGCAATGATAATTCCCAGTAATAATGCAGCTCCAGATATGATGATATGTTCCAACATAGCGCTTCCTAAATCTTTCCAACGAGTAGCAAATATATTGATATAATCCATTTACAACCCTTCATTTCCAGAATAAATATCCGATAGATGCCCCACAATGGTTCCTCTTGTCACTAGACCTACTAAAGTTTGATCATCTTTAACAACTGGAACGTAAGGAAGCTTGTGTTCATCCATCAATTCTATTGTTTGATTGAGCAAAGTATCAGGCGCAATGACATGCTCAAACGTATGCATGATGTCTCCAACCCGTTTTGTTTCATCTTTAAATTGCTGTAATACATCGTAGATGGTGATATAACCTTGTAGTCGATCCTTTGTATCTACTACCATAAGGGAATCTACTTGTTTGCGTTCCATGATTTTAATCGATTCAGCTAAACCTCTAGAAGGTAAGATGGTTACTGGTTTACGAGTCATCACTTCTTCTGACTCTGGAATGGCTTCAAACTGAGCGAGCCGCTTTTTCCCAATAAAGTTTTTGACAAAATCATTAGCAGGACGACGCAATATTTCTTCTGGTGTTCCTTCTTGTAAAATTTTCCCGCTCCGCATCAAGACAATCTTATCAGCGATGCGTATTGCCTCATCCATATCATGGGTAACAAAGATGATGGTCTTTTTAATATCTTTCTGCAAGCGAATCAATTCATCTTGGAGTTGTTCTCGACTGATTGGATCAAGGGCACTAAAAGGTTCATCCATCAAAATAATCGATTGTTCTGCTGCAAACGCACGAATGACTCCAATTCGTTGTTGTTGTCCGCCGCTCAGCTCAGAAGGATAGCGATCAGCATAGGTATCTGCTTTCAGATTTACCATGTCCAGCAGATTTTTTACTTGTTTTTGAATACGGTCTTCCTCCCATTCCAAAAGCCTAGGTACGACTGCAACATTATCTGCGATTGTCATATGTGGAAATAAACCAACATGTTGGATCACATAACCAATACTCCTCCGTAGTTTCACTGGGCTGATGGTAGAAATATCCACATCATTGACGAGTACTTTGCCTTTTGTTGGTTCGATTAATCGATTGATCAGTTTCATCGTTGTCGTTTTCCCACATCCACTGGGGCCGATAAATACAGTTATTTCTCCTTCTTTGCAATGTAGATTTAAATTTTTCAATACGGTATGACCGTTGTCGTATTGTTTATAAACATTTTCAAATTTGATCATTCGTTTTTAATCAGTCCTTTTTGGATATAAAAATTGCGATCCATTCCATCATTATCCTAAAAATTTCGCTTCTTACTTTGCTGTTATATTGTCCAAAAGTGGCGAAAAAAATGAGGAGTAGTTTGGGTAGTTGGTGAGGTTTTTTCAAGAGGCTGGAACTTTATATTTCGTCAGGCGAAGGACATTCTTTGAAATAATGATAAATGTTTTTATATTATCATGCAAATTTAGAAGGTATTGGATCATTTGCAACTTTACAAATTCATAACATTTGCAGCTTAGAACGAAGAAAAATATTTTTATTTTCTATATAATGTAGATAAGGGAGAAAGGAGAATTCCATCAGTATATTATTTGAAATATGTTTTTTAATTGGTATCGTTTTTTGTATATTCAGTTTCTTATTGGGGGATCTTTTGGGAGATTTATTTGCTGCACCATTATCTTTTCTACAGCCTATTTCCTTGTTTGTTGGGTTGAGCCTTTTTGGTGGAGCTGGTTTTATCTTTACAAACTGGACCTCATTTACTTACTTTGAAACCCTTCTGAGTGCTGCTATGGTTGCCCTTATAGGCGTTGTATTTTTTTATTTTATTGTAATACGGCCTTCTGAACGTACAGAGAGTTCAACTGGTTTTCGTTTGGATGATTTAGTAGGAAAACAAGGGGAAGTATGGATCACGATTCCAAGCGATGGGTTTGGTGAAGTGGTGATTACGATAGCAGGAGGAAATACCAATCATATCGCTGCAAGTATAGCTGGTAAGTCGATTCCCGAGGGTACAAAGGTATTGGTGAAAGAAGTCAGAGATCATGTCATTTATGTACAGCAACTGGAAGGATGATTTCATTTGTTAATTATTCAAACTGCTGGAATTGTAGTAGGAGTTATTTTCATTTTCTCCTTAGCATTTTGGACAAGGTATAAAACCGTTGGTGCGGATGAGGCAATGATTGTAACCGGTAACATTTTAGGGAAGAAAAATGTTCTAGCAGATGAATCTGGCAGAAAAATTAAAATTATTCGTGGAGGTGGTGCTTTTGTCGTACCTATCTTCCAGCGAGCAGAAAAATTAAGCTTGTTATCCCATAAATTGATGGTAAACACTCCTGAAGTTTATACAGAACAAGGAGTACCCATTATGGTAAATGGAGTGGCGATTATTAAAATCGGTAGCTCGATAGAAGATGTAGCTACTGCTGCTGAGCAATTTATGGGGAAAACCAATGAGATTTTAAATGATGAAGCACGCGAAGTATTAGAAGGACATTTACGTGCCATTTTAGGTACCATGACAGTAGAAGAAGTGTACAAAAATAGAGAGAAATTTGCGCAACAAGTACAAACAGTAGCTGCACGTGATCTAAAAAAGATGGGTCTGAGCATCGTGTCTTTCACGATCAAAGATGTAAAAGATAAGAATGGTTACCTAGACGCTCTAGGTCGTCCTCGTATTGCGATGGTAAAAAGAGATGCAGATATTGCAGAAGCAAATGCTGTCCGAGATACAGAAATTCAAACAGCAAAAGCGAGAGAAGAAGGTACCAAAGCTGCGTTGATCTCAGAAACCAACATAGAAGAATCTAAAAAGGACAAAGAATTAAAAGTTGCAGCATTTAAGATTGAACAAGATAAGAAAAAAGCAGAAGCTGACCAAGCTTATGAATTACAAGGCAATAAAAATCAACAGCAAGTTGTCGAAGAAGAAATGAAAATTGAACTCGTTCGTAAACAAAAGCAGATCGAATTGGAAGAAAAAGAAATTTTGAGAAGAGAAAAGCAGTATGATGCAGAAGTTCGTAAAAAAGCAGATGCGGATCGTTATGCGAAGGAACAAGAGGCAGTTGCAAATGGTTTCCAACAAGAAGCACAAGCAAAAGCAGAAGCAGCCGCAATCAAAGCCAAAGGCCATGCTCTAGCAGAGGCAGAAAAGGCCAAAGGTTTTGCTAAAGCAGAAATTGAGAAAGTGGAAGGGATCACAGAGGCAGAAGTCATAAAAGCCAAAGGTACTGCAAAAGCTGAAGTCGAACAAATGGAAGGTACAGCAGAGGCTGAAGTTATACGGGCCAAAGGTCTAGCAGAGGCAGAAGCCAAACAGAAGCTTGCTGAAGCTTTTCAACAATATGGACAAGCTGCTGTGTTGGATCTTATTGTAAAAATGATCCCAGAATTGGCTAAGCAAATTGCAGAACCGATGCAAAATATTGATAAATTGACGGTTATTGATTCTGGTGGAAATGAAGGGGCAACAAAAGTTAGCAATTATGTTACAAAGTTAATGGCTCAGACTCCAGAGATGGTAAAACAAGTTTCTGGATTGGATCTAGAAAAAATGTTGACGAATTGGAATGACACTCCAAATAAGAAACAGGACGAAAGAGAGTAATAGATTGTAGGGTGGTTATCTCTTGATAGCTACTCTTTTTGGTCTATTAACCTTTATTGGAATTTACTTTTAAACCTTAATTTTCTAATTTATACCTTTTTTTAAGAGGTTGTAATTGATCTAGTAACAAAACAATGATAATTTTAAGATATATCCTACTCCGAATGAAAAAGAATGCATTTTTTATAGACAAAAACGATTTGAAAGGAGAGCAACGTGAATAGGTACTATTTGTTTCCGCAATGGAGACCAAAAGGGAGCTATTATCAACTCAAAAGAACCCCAAATGCCTCTCCCTCCCAACAAAAAGTAGCTTGGGAAGGAGTTTTAGAGTATCTTTCTCTGAAGAAATGGTATCGACGTTTTCCCTTTCGTTTTAAGGAACCTTGGCTTTCTTGGGAACTGCATGCTACAGGAAAAGAATTATATTATTATTACTGGGCTCCAGACAAGGTACATGGATACGAAATTGCTCAGCGTCTTGCTATTATTGATCCAGCTTTAGAAGTATCTATCGCAGAGCCTCCTGAAGCGTTAAATTTTCAACAAGCACACTATGGGTATAAAATGCAGTTTGAAAAAAACTTTTGTCTCCCAACAGGATGGGATACAGCATCGATTGAACAAGCATTGCATGAATACCTTAGCAAATTAAAAGATAACCAACGAATAATTTGTCAATTTTTGATCCGACCAGTATATGATTATCAAATTACCCGTAAGTTTACAAATGCTCTTCATTCGCTAGAACGGAGCAATGGAATAGATTCAGAAGAAAAAAATCGATTGCATGGAGCTATTTTCCAGAAGCAACAACAAACCAAAGCAGAAGTAGTAATTCGGTTGCTTGCTTTTGCCGATACAATAGAAGAAAGTAAACAAATTTTAGAACCTTGTGCGCAAATATTAGCAGTCTCTGACAATGCAGAACGGAATAATTTGCAATGGCGCGAATGGTGGAGAATGATTCGTCCGTTATTCCGTTATGAGTTTACCCATAAGCTTTTCCCTTTTCGCAAGCAAGAAAATGCTTTGATCATGGGGTCAGATGAGCTGGCAAAAATGATTCATCCTCCCAGCTATACTCCTTCATCTAAAATCCCTTGGTTAGGAGGGAAAAGGGTAGCAGAACCTTTGGATATACGTAACCAACAAAGAGATGATAAGGGTATTCGGATTGGGACAATGGAGAAAAACTTAAATGTTCGAACCAACCAATTATCGATTCGTAACTTAGAAAGTCATTTTGCCGTATTTGGATCATCAAAAACGGGAAAAACAACTACTTTGGTTAATGTGCTTGTAGATTATATGAAACAAAGAACAGATGAAAATCGATTAGGATTTACTGTATTGGATATTCAGGGAAAATTAGCAAATCAGTTGTTGGAGCGTATCCCTCGCTCGCAACATCATCTGGTAAAGATCATTCGTTTCAAGAGGGGACAATATCCATTTAATTATTTTGATATCGATTTTGCTACCTCTGACCATCAAAAAGCACGAATTGTTTTGGAAATTTTCCATAGACTTGGGAAAGGTTATTGGACTCCTTTTGTGTCTGATCATCTCTTATATGGTGCGATGGCTTTGCTCAAACTAGGAAGAGCGACGCTTTTTAATTTACAATTATTAATTGAAGATAATGAGTTCTGTATGCGAGTAATTCGTCAACTCAATCCAGCTCACCCTATTGAAGCATCCATTGCAAAATTTTTTAAGCGTTATTTACAAGACCAACAGCAAAGTAACTGGAAAGAAGAATTTTATATGAGTTCGATGATAACTCGGTTACGCGAACTCAATATGTCAGGAATGAGTACAACTTTGAATCATTATTCCAACGGTATTCGTTGGAATGAAGCGCTAAATGAAGGTCATTTTCAAATCTTTGATCTTTCTGGGTTAAATGCTGGCGATCGACCAAGAATGGGTGCATCTGTAGTTACCTTATTTCAGGCTGCCATGCTTACAAGAGAAGAAAAACGGGCGAAAGGGGATTATTTACCACTTCATCCACTTGTATTAGATGACGCTAGTATTTATTTAAATGAAGCATTTGGGGATTTAGAATATTTTCTTCATGAGGCAAAAAAATATAGGATGCCACTATGGATGGGTTTGCCTGGGATTACGAATTATATAAATCAGTCCGTTGCAGAATCTATATTTCGAAATGTAGAAACTATTCTAAGTTATCGACTTGCGAATGCAACAGATGCTGATTTTATTCATGAACATATGCATACAGTTGGATTGGAGTCCCAAGATTTCCAAATGCTTGATCCGTTTTATGGTTATCTACAAATGGCAATAAATAATGTGGGACAACGAACTTATGCATTTACAAACCGTGGATACTTGCCAAGTGATGCCCTTTTGAATCAAGCAGAAATCGATGAGTTGGAAATGGCTTATTTAGGAGAGATAAGTAAGCGAGAACAAAATTGGGAAATGGCACCATGGAAATCAAGTAGTGAAAAGGAAGAGAGGATGGAACAGATAGAGGCGGGATCTGATGAAATCGATGAATACCTTCGAATTCTCTATGGAGACTCATTAGGGACGAATTATTTGAAACCTTTTTAATCGAAGGAAATAAGAGTAGATTCTCATTTTATTTGGAGGTACCAGTGTCAACGGCCTATTCCTAAGAGGAGGGCGGCTTGTAACAATCCGGTCATGCGAACGTCTTTCGACTCCGACCTTGAATTGATGTTATCAAGGCAGATTGACAGCTGCCCGTTCTCTATCAGACATGCTGATAAAGACACTGTGTTTAGGTACTAAAAATTCCCAAGGTAACAGAACCTTTCCGATAGCTTGAATCTTTTACGTAAGTAGAGCATTACCTACTACAACTTTATAGATACAGTTGTCAAAGAACACAAGGAGTGCCTAAGCCAATAGGCGAACGGTTTTCTCCTGGTGTATTCATTCGACACATATGTTTGTAATCCTTCTGAAAAAAGGTGGTGAAAAAGACAGGAGCAAGGAATGGTCGCTCGAAGCATCCCAATAAGGGATACCGAGCAACGCCGACATTCCTTTACGCCAATGAATTGGCGAGTTTTCTGTCGGCAATCTCATGAAAAGATATCACCTTATGCCTTTTGCGATTCCAAAGGGAGTATATTATAAATTAGCAATTCAAGCTGGCGATAAACCAAAATACAAACCAATGGCGCAAGTTTGGAATCAAATGCTTCGATTTTTAAAGCGGCGATGGTATGAGCGGATGCCTTTTTCGGTGCAGGAGCCATGGGTTGCTTGGGAAATTCATGCTCATGCAGGAAATACACAATATGGGTGTTGGGCTTCCAATCAAATTTATGGGGAAAGAATGGTAGATTCCCTTCAATCTGCTTATCCAGATATACAAGTAAATCCAGTTGAAAAACCACCCACTATCGATTTTTCACGCCCTCATTCTGGTGCCCGGCTTTTACTTGAATATGATTTTGCATTGCCGCTCCATGTTGCATATCCAGATGATCTAGAAACGCATGCTAATTTATTAGAATTGATCAGTCAACTAGAAAAAGATCAATCCATAATCTGTCAATTTCTTATTCGGCCCGTTTACGAACATCAAGTAAAAGGATCTTTTTCAAGGGCTATTCGTGATGTGAAAAGAGATAAAAGTGCTCCCACCGGAGAGAACCAGCTTTATTTGCAAGCGTTGCAAACAAAGAAAACCCATACCAAAGCCGAAGTTGTTATTCGCATCGTAGCATTTGATCGAACCAAAGAACAAGCCGATCAGTTAGCTACACAATGTAGTAAGGCATTTAGCTGGATGGAACATCCGCATTTTAACCGCTTTCTTGTCCGGGAATGGTGGCAAACCATCAAACCTTTGTTTCGATTTGAATTTTCTAATCGCATTTTTCCTTTTCGATTGAAGAAAAATGTCGTAGTGCTGGGAGATCAAGAGTTGTCCGGTTTGGCAAGAGTTCCTTCTTTGTCTCGAACAGCATTTATCCATAATCGTAATATGCAATTGCCATTAGCGCCAATGGAAATCCAAAACTGTGCGAAACAAACAGATACTGTTTATTTAGGAAGTAACTCACGTGGACCAATCGAGTACCCCATTCATCTTCCAATCGAAAACCTTACAGAAAATATGGTTGTCTTTGGAAGAGAGGGTATGGGGAAGACTACTTTTATTCTCCATTGGCTTCTACAATTCTTGGAACAACGAACAGACGAGAATCTTTATGGATGTACAGTATTGGACATGGACGGGACGTTGACAAGTCGGTTGTTGACGAAACTTCCGGAAAAACTCCATTCTCATGTAAGAACCGCAAGAATTCGTGACTGGAAAATGCCATTTAATCCATTTGATATCGATTTTCCACAGGCAGAGTATGGGTATGTAGGTGAGATATTACGAAGATTGGATTCCGATTTTTGGGGACCTCAAGTTCCTGACACCTTTATGATGACTGCTACAGCATTGGACTTGATTGATCAAGGCTCTATTTGGAATATGCAGCGTGTTTTTGAAGATCCGGAGTATGCAAGAGCAGTCTATGATCAAATACCAGAGGATAATGACCGCAATCGCTCCTTACGAGAACAATTACGAAAATATATTCACCCAGAGACAGGAGCTGTCAACTGGCCGCAAGAGTTAATTCGAAGTCCTTCGTTGACAAGGCTACGACTTTGGAATTCCGGTGAAATGGGAAGAATTTTGAACCAACGTACAGATGGTTTTCGCTGGCTTCAAGCAATTAAAGAAGGACATATTCAACTTTTGGATTTATCTGGGTTGACGTATGATCAAAAAAAATATGTCGTTTCCAAAGTATTTATGTTTTTTGAGATCTTTTCGTATCCAAGAGAGATGAAACGGATGCGAGGTCAGTTTATACCGATCCATCCACTTGTTTTAGACGAGGGTTCCTATTTTATCCAAGATGTTATGCCAAATCCATACGGATATTTGCGTGATATGAGCCATAACCGAACCCCTCTGATCATGACAGCATCGGGTTTAAAAGATTACCTTTCTCCGCAAATGATCGATTGTTTGTTTCGGCAAAGTGGGAACATTGTATCTTTTCAGGTTTCCCCAACAGATGCTCATTTGATTGCACGAGGGATGAAAGATCGCGCTGGTCAAGTAACTCCAAAGGACTATGAATGGATTTTGCCTCACCATTGTTATATGAAGTTGGCTCCTAAAAAAGATTCTGTTTTTGTTTTGAAGACTCCTGAACTTCAAATCGTGCCAGATGAGAAGAAAATTCAAACCCATTTGGATCGTTCTTATGAGAGAGCGATGGTATATGAGAGGGAAAGAAGAGCCAATGGTCCAAGAGTACACACACCAATTGTTTGAAATAGATAACGTACCACCCTTTTTTATAGTAATCGGTTAGTATAAAAAGAACTCTTTCGCAAAAGAAAGAGTTCTTTTTATATGCTTATTGCCACCCAAACAATGTAAATAACTTAAATAAGAGAAAAGCGATGATTGCGGTAACTGGAAGAGTTAGTACCCATGCATAAACAATTTTCGTCGCAATGCTCCAGCGTACACTTCGGATACGATCTGCGACCCCTACTCCAATGATTGCACCTGTAATTGTATGGGTGGTGCTGACAGGTATACCGATTTTTGCGATCGTAGTGAGCAAGATTGCGGCTCCGGTCTCTGCAGCAAAACCTTGTGGAGTTTCTAAGCGGCTAAGTCGAGAACCCATCGTCTGAATGATTTTTCGACCTCCAGCTGCTGTACCCAAAGCCATCGCGAGTCCACAGGAAATCATTACCCAGAAAGGTACAGTGAATTCGGTATAATAGCCACCTGCAAGTAATGCCATCGCGATAATCCCCATTGCTTTTTGTGCATCAGATGCACCATGACTAAATGCCATAAATGCAGCAGAAAATAATTGCATTGGTCGAAAGGTGCGTTTTACTTTGGATGGTTGCTTGTTTCGGAAGATAGCACGAATGAGTTTGATAATAAGAAAACTAAGTAAGGCCCCTAAAACGGGAGATAAAACCAATCCCAATAGAATGACTAAGATACCATTAATTTTAAGAATTCCTACGCCTTTAAAGGCAATGGCTGCACCAATCAGACTTCCAATTAATGCATGAGAGGAGCTAGTAGGCAAACCCATTAATACCGTTGTAATATTCCAAATAATAACGGATAAGAGAGCGGCTACTAATACAAGTAAAGATATATTTTTAGCGTCGACAATATCTTTCCCAATTGCTTTGGCTACTTCGGTGAAAAAAAGTGCACCAACCAAATTGAGGATAGCTGCCATAATGATCGCTTTTGTAGGTGACAGTGTTCTTGTTCCAACTACGGTAGCGATTGCATTTGCTGTATCATGCCACCCATTTGTAAAATCGAATATCAGTGCTAGTATGACAACGATGACAACCAACGAGACAAGCGGCTCAGGCATACTTCATTACCACGCTTTCCATCACATCCATTAAATCTTCGAATGTGTCGGTTACCCCTTCTAACCTCTCATATATTTCTTTCATTTTGATCAAATTGAGCATATCTACAGGTTCTTCAAACAAAGTATAAACACTTTCTCTCATCAGACGGTCTGCTTCGTTTTCTAATTCATTGATTTCAATTGAAATTTTTCTTATGGTGCGAAATTCTTTTTTCTCCAGTGCAACAAATGCTTGGTGAAGCAAATTAGCACACTTTCCTAGATTATCTGCAAATTGAATAAGGTAGGGCGTAGTTTGATCGATTCTGCAATATACAAATCTGGCTGTACATGATTCTACTTCATCTAGTACATCATCCAGATGGCTTGCAAGTGCCATGATATCTTCTCGATCCATAGGAGGAACAAAGGTTTGATCCAATTCTTGCAGGATAAGATGGGTATAATCATCCCCTTTGGATTCTAGCTCCTTCATTTTATTTGCATATTGTTCTTTCTCTTGAAGCGTTTCCACATTTTCACGAAATAACTTAACAGCTTCTACAATGTTTAAAGTTATCTCTGTAAGCGTTTGGTAAAAGAAACGGTCTTTCGAGCGATTAAATAGCAAGATGAATTCCTCCTGAACTATAAGTGCTTAGCTACATTTTTATATTACATAAAGAAAATGAAAAAAAAAGCAAATCTTAATGAAATGGAGATAAACTTAACCATACCTTAACAGTTAGTATTGTGTACTTTTTGATTTTTCCCTAAACCCATCAAGCCTATTCTCATTAGGCCCCCAATGGCAATGCCAAGAACATTCATGATGAGATCATCAATATCAAATACTCCTCGATTGGTCATTACTTGTGTGATTTCTACCACAAACATAATGATCAAACCATACAAAATCGATTTTTTGAGAGATGTAGTGAAGGAAACAAAGAAAAAACCCATTGGTACAAATAATAAAGTATTGCCACCAAAATACCAGATTATTTCTGTAAGTGACAAGGACTGGAGCATTTGAAAAGAATGGACAAAGGGAACAAGGTTCCAACCATGTGAAGAAAAATGAACGGATCGAAAGATTAACAGTGTACTCATCCATGTAAAGTATATGGTTCCCATAATGAAATGCCAATTAATTGAAAATCCATTGCGAATGTTAGAAATGAGAAAGACCAATGAGACAGTCAAACAAATAAGCATCATATGAGAACGCGTATCTGTTAAGGTTTGAAAAATGAAATAGCAACAAATAGCACTTATGGCCAAGCTACTGAGAAAAAGAAAAGAAAAAAATCGCAATTTCAAGCAATCACCACCTTTGTTCTTTTGTAAAAGAAAGTAAATTTTTGATGGAGCATATCTTAGTCAAAAGGAAGGGTGTATTCATCTGTGTAAATATTTTATTAGTTATCATCATAAATTCCCATCTACACAAAACGACAAAATCAGAGTATAATTTAGCCATGGGAAACTTTTTTAGTTAAGACTAACAAAATTGTTTTAAACAAATTGATGAAAAATACAAGGAGGAATGGATAATGAATTCTGCGTCGGTAGAAAAGGAAAAAATATCAAAAGAAACGGGATGGCGTAGAGAAAGAGCAAATCCTTCCTTACGTGAAGTGCATCGATCTATGCCGGTACCAAAAAAAGGTTCAACCTTTCGAAAGTTTTTAGCTTTTGTTGGGCCTGGTTATTTAGTTGCTGTTGGATATATGGACCCAGGAAACTGGGCAACCGATCTAGCCGGTGGTTCAAGCTTTATGTATACCTTGCTATCGGTGATTTTATTATCCAATCTAATGGCAATTCTCCTCCAAGCCTTGTCCGGGAAATTGGGGATTGTTACAGGAAGAGATTTGGCACAAGCTTGTCGAGATCATTATAGTAAACCGGTTTCTTTTGTATTATGGATTCTCTGTGAGTTAGCTATTGCTGCGTGTGATTTAGCTGAGCTCATTGGATCTGCTATTGCACTCAACCTTTTATTTGGAATACCGCTTTTATATGGTGTAATTCTTACAGCACTCGATATTTTGTTTGTACTTTTTTTACAAAACAAAGGTTTTCGATATATTGAAGCAATAGTCATATCATTAATTGCTATTATAGGTTTATGTTTTGTCGTTGAACTGGCATTGGCATCACCTGATGTAGCCCAAGTAGTAAAAGGTTTCGTACCAACAACCGAGATCATTACCAATCCTGCCATGCTTTATATCGCTATTGGGATATTAGGAGCCACGGTTATGCCGCATAATTTGTACTTACACTCTAGTATTGTACAAACAAGGGCATATGATGAAAGTCCAGAAGGAAAACGCAGTGCAATTAAATTTGCCACATGGGATTCTACCATAGCGCTCATGTTTGCCTTGTTTATCAATGCGGCTATTTTGATACTATCTGCTGCTACTTTTCATGGAACGGGTAAACCTGTAGATGATATCAGTCAAGCTTATGAGTTGCTCACTCCTCTTCTGGGTACTTCGATAGCCAGTATTTTATTTGGAGTTGCTTTGCTGGCATCTGGGCAAAATTCTACTTTAACAGGGACTTTGGCAGGACAAATTGTGATGGAAGGATTTCTTAATATCCGGTTAAAACCTTGGCTGCGTCGATTAATTACTAGATTAATAGCCATTGTTCCAGCGATTATTGTGACAGCTTTGTATGGATCATCAGGTACAGTGCAATTACTCGTATTTAGTCAAGTTATTTTATCTCTACAACTTTCTTTCGCAGTTTTTCCGCTTATTCAGTTTACGAGTGACAAGAAAAAAATGGGCGAATTTGCGAATCCGCTTTGGCTGAAAATACTAGCGTGGTTCATCGCCTTTGTTATTGCTGGGTTAAACATATATTTGCTCTATAGTACTTTTGTATCTTGGCTTCAATAACTTTCCTAAATAAAAAATGAAAAAAAGCAGAACTTCGTCCATTACGGGTGGAGTTTTGTTTTTTATAATGGAAAAAATATATTTTAAAATTAAGGGATTGACAACGCAAAGAGAAACATACATAATAAGTAATGTAGTTACTTAAAGTAAGTCATTAAGCAATGATAAGTTTATAACATATGGAGGCATAGTAATGACTAACACATTTTTAGATGCTGTAAAAGCAAGACGTACGTACTATGGATTGAGCAAAGAAGAAGTAGTAAAAATAGAGCGAGTACAAGAAATTGTAAACGAAGCGGTGAAACATACCCCTTCTTCTTTTAACTCCCAAAGTTCACGTGTAGTTGTTCTATTTGGCAAAGAATCGGATAAAGTTTGGGATATTACGAAAGAAGAGTTGCGTAAAATTGTTCCAGCTGAAAACTTTGCAGCTACAGTAGAACGCATTAATGGATTTGCTGCTGGATATGGTACTGTTCTATTTTTTGAGGATCAAACCGTAGTCGAAAACTTACAAGAACAATTTGCTTTGTATGCAGAAAACTTCCCAATATGGTCTAACCAAACTTCTGGTATGTTGCAATATGTAGTATGGACTGCGTTGGAGCTAGAAGGTTTAGGTGCATCTTTGCAACACTATAATCCTTTGATTGATGAAGAAGTACGTACAGCTTGGAACTTGCCAAAAGAATGGAAATTAATCGCTCAAATGCCTTTTGGTAAACCAACAGCAGAGCCTAGCAACAAAGAATTTCAACCATTGGAAGAACGAGTGAAGTTCTTTTCAAACTAATAGATGACAGAAGCAAGAAGGGATAACCGAACAAGAGTTATCCCTTCTTTTTTTCTTTTCTTTCCTTTACAATGTATGGAGTAAGAATCAAACTGTAATTCTTACTTTTTGAAATAATAGTACGACAGCCACGGATTTGTAAAGAAAAAAGTATTTTCATCAGTGCACCAGACATGTAGAATATTATTCAAGCACGTATTAAAACTCATTAGGAGGAGAAATAATGGAGCGGTCTCGTCTGATAGACCAAAATTCTGTTGATTATCTATCATCTCTAGTAGTGAAGGGGAATGTGGATCAACATCACACACTACTAGGAGAAGGTTTGAGTGGACAAGTATTCTCCTTTGAAGATTTTGCAGTGAAAGTATACAAAGAAGACTTTAGCGAAAAAGATGACCATTTGATGCTAACCAATCTAAATGCTCATCCTATGTTTCCTAAGCTTCATTTTCAAAATGACAAATTTATGGTTGTGGATCAAGTCAAAGGTTATACTTTGGCACAATTGCGTGATGAAGGGTATAAGCTAAATGATTCACAGTTCCGTCAATTAGAGAAAACAATTGAAGAATGTTATGCATCGGGTATTATTCCTCATGACATTCATCTAAATAATATAATGTTAGATGAGCATGGCAACCTAAAGATTATTGATGTAGGTCGCTTCTTCTATAGTGATCACAAAGAAGATTACCAAGATAAGATTCGCGAAGATTTAGATAAAATCAAATATCATTGCGGTCTGTTTAGTCTGTTCTCTTCTTCTAGGAGAAAACGCCGTCGTCATTACACCAGCAGCCATCCGCGACGTCGCCACTATACCTCTTCATCCCATAAACACCATCACCGCAGACATCGCTCTTCTTTTTCTTTCTCCTTCTCATAGGAGATAGAGGATGCCCTGAAGCACATGCTTTGGGGTATTTTTTTGTCTATAAAATGGGTCCGGCACTGCAACCGATGGTGATGGTCGCAGTGCCGGGGTTGCCCAAGGAGTCGCCGTTACTTGGAGAGTACGGCGTTACGGGACTTCAGCCACTCGATGGCGAGCTTGTTGAGCTTCTCCATGAAGACCGGGTTGGAGGAGTTGTTCGCCGGGTCCTTGTACTGGTCCGCGATGCCCTCGATCCAGTTGAGATCGAGGACTGCCAGCTCCTTGCAGGGGCCGGTAACATTCTTCAGACGCTCGGTGATGATGTCCTTGTTGATGGTGTTGTGATTGTCGTGGTAGAGATTGAAGAAGATGAACCCAGCACGCTTGCCACTACGGTCATTCTTCACCCTGTTGGACATCTCGTTCATGTCCTGCTGGTTCGTCTCGTACCGGAAGTAGAACTTGCCGGCGTAGACGTCCTGCCAGTTCTTGTTCTGCTCGAGGAGCCGCAGGACGGCATCCTGTGCCTTGACGTTGTCGAACGGGGGCTCGAGCGCACGAACGTCGCACGTGTTGCCCTGCCAGGGCTTCGAGCTCGGGACAGCGGACTCCTTCGGAGCCGCCGGAGTCGCCGTCGGGGCGGGCGTCTGCGTACGAGTCGGAGCCGGGGACTTGGTGTGCGTCGGCTTCGGCGAAGCGGTCTGCGACGGGCTGGCGGTGCTGGACGGCACGGCGATCGGCTTGGAGTTGGCGACCGGCTTGGAGTCACCACCCATGTTGAGCAGGATGCCGATCATCAGCACGATTACACCGAAGGCAACGGCAAGCCCGGTGAGAGCCTTGCGGTTGTTCTTGCGGTGAGTGCCCTTGTAGGGCTTCTCATTCAGATCCGACAGGTCCAGCTTCTCGGTGTTGTCGAGGTTGTCGTCCATTTGTCCTCCTTGGACAAATCGGTCCCCAAGTAGGGGATGGCGTATACTTCTATTTATTATTATATATGATATTGTCAATATTGATAATGTACAAAAACTAACAACCTCTTGCAGATGCAAGAGGTTGTTAGTTAGGAATGGAAATTAGAAATCGATTGGCTGATTTGTATAAATATAAAATAATTGTAAGAACAAGAAAAACAGGAGTGGGATCGAGCTGGTGATGAGTCCGATGACAGTAAGGAGACTTCCATTAGTAACATAGTAGCTGTAAATACTAACGATAAGTGCAATAATGCCAATGATGTTGGTGAGGATTTGGATACTCGGGAAAAATACGAAGATAAATGTTACAATTCCTAGTATCATAGAGGCAAGAGCTAAGTTCGTAGGGGTGAGATTTTTTAATGGATTGGGAGTAGTTTGATTCCCATTTGGATTAGGATTTGACTCCATTGCGAGCACTCCTTTGTGTTAACAATACAAAAAGTATAACAAATGATATCTTATGATGGGAACAAATTCATAAAAAGGATGATGAAATATGAACACTCGAATCGATCAACTAACAGATTGGATGCGCTTACATAAAGTAGATGCTGCCTTTCTTACATCAAGTGCGAATGTATTTTATTTGACTGGTTTTTCTTGTGATCCACATGAGCGTTTATTGGGAGTATGGGTTTTTCCAGATCAAGAACCCTTTTTGGTCTGTCCGCTGCTGGAGCTGGATCGTGTGAAGGCATCAGGTTGGTCTAAGCGGGTATATGCCCATCGTGATGGAGAAAACACGTGGGCATGGATGAAAGAAAATATTTTTTCAGATGCTTCAGGGTTGAATGTTGCTGTGGAGGAAGATCATCTTACATATGGTAGAGCATCACGTATGCAGATGGAGCTTGGTATCTCAAACTTGGTTGCGATTGATGAACAAATTCGCACGATGCGAATGGTAAAAGATAAAAAGGAACTCCAAATATTAAAAGAAGCTGCTAAATTTGCAGACAAGGCCATACAATATGGTATAGCATCGCTGAAAGTCGGTTGTACCGAATTGCAAGTTAAAAATCACATCGAACAAAAATTGAGGGAAGATGGCATCACTCATATGGCTTTTGAGACTATGGTGTTATTTGGTGAACGAACAGCTCTGCCGCATGGAGAAGCAAGTAATGTAGAGCTTCGCGATGGTGATTTTGTGTTATTTGATCTGGGAGTGGTGGTCGAGGAGTATCGCTCTGATATTACAAGAACCGTCATTTTTGGATCTGCATCCAAAGAACAACAAAAGATATACGAGACTGTTTTAGGTGCGAATGAGCAAGCCATTGACCTGCTCAAACAAAAAAATGCGAAGACATTTGGTGAGTTGGATCAAGTTGCACGTAATCATATTGCTCGAGCTGGCTATGGAGCCTATTTTACTCATCGATTGGGACATGGCTTAGGTCTGGAAGCTCATGAATATCCTTCCGTATCCGAAAATAATGAACTTCCCTTGCAAACTGGGGTTGTTTTTACCGTTGAACCTGGTGTTTATGTTCCACATATTGGTGGAGTACGTATAGAAGATATGGTGTACATAACAGAAGAAGGATGTGAGATACTCACTTCTTTTCCAAAAAATCTACAAGTTGTGTCACCGTAAAAAGAATGGAGCGATGTGATTGGTTTCTAGAACGACTGGCATGGTACTAACCGCTTTGTTGGTAACTTTTTTGTGGGGAAGTGTAGCTCCTGCTATCAAATTGGGTTATCAGTCGCTGGGGATTGAAACAAATCAAATCGGAAAACAGGTCTTGTTTGCTGGACATATCACATTGTTGGCTTCCTTTGTGTTGTTTCTTTTTCTTCGAACCAATCGTCAATCGCTTCGTTTAGCTTTTTCGGAAATGAAGCTAGTAGGGAAAGTGGCTTTCTTTCAAATTTTCCTTAACTATTTGTTCTTTTTCCTGGGGGTTAGTATCAGTACTGGGGTTATTGGTTCAATTATGGCTGGTACAACTTCTTTTTTTCAACTTTTATTCGCTCATTTTCTGTTCAAAAATGAAAAGCTGACATGGACAAAGAATGTTGGTTTGATTCTTGGCTTAATTGGACTTATGATGCTAAATATAACGCATTCTTTTCATCTTACTTTTGGTTGGGGTGAAGGTTTGCTTTTGGCTAGTGTTCTTGCAGGTGCATGGGGAAACTTACTAGCAAAAGACGTTTCTCGTAAGGTGGATACGAAAAGGATGACAGCATATGCCATGTGTTTTAGTGGCATTGCTTTGTCCCTGATTGGAATCATATGGACTGGTCACTATCCTTTTTCTTTTACCGTAAAAGGGATGCACATCTTGTTTTATTTGGGGATCATGTCAGCTACTGCACTTCTTCTGTGGAATGAGTTGATGCATCGATTTCCAGTAAGTCAAGTTTCCTTATTTCTTTTCTTAATTCCTATTTTTGGTGTAATGATTTCCTCTTTTGTATTGGAAGAGCAGTTACAAGGCAATGCAATAGTGTCACTTTTGCTTGTTGCGTTTGGCATAATGGTCATCCATTTTTCTTTTTCCACGATGAGAAAGGATAGCTAAGTAAGTGTCCTTTGTCCTTCTTCATTTACGGAAATCGATTATCTATATTTTCTTTTTGTCTAGAGTTTTGGTTTACATTATTTTTACCCGAAAAATATTTGATACATATTCCAATTTACGCAGGAATACGCGACGTTTTTGTGCATGGAATTGGTATAAAAACGGGAAATACTATACCTGTTTTTCCTGTCAGGTGGAGCCATCATCTCAGCCCAAAACAGGAATACAGGTGGGGATCGATTTGGGTGTAAAACACCTTGCCACTACCTCGGATGAACAATTTTTATCAGCGCCGAAACATCTGAGAAAATCGGAATCACAAATCAAACGACTACAACAATCTATCTCCAAGAAGAAAAAGGGCTCCAAACGTAGAAAGAAAGTAGTGGAAGTCCTAGCTCGCACCCATGAGAAAGTAGCAAACAGGCGGAAGGATTATGCTCATAAACTAAGCCATTTGCTTGTTCAAGCATATGATTTCATCGCTTTTGAAGACCTTTCCATTCCGAATATGGTAAAAAACCATCGGCTTGCCAAAAGTATCGTCGATGCCGGATGGGGACAACTCGTACAATACACGACTTACAAGGCTGAGAGTGCCAGTAAGCGAGTGGTACTTGTAAATCCTTATCAAACTAGTCAACGCTGCTCTTGCTGTGGGAAGATCGTGAAAAAAACACTTGCTGAAAGGATGCATCGATGTACTTGCGGATATGAACAAGACCGAGATATTAATGCTGCTATCAATATTCTGCACCTAGCTCAACAAGTAGCAGCATCCTAAAACGGAATGGGCTAGGGACTAGCCTTCGTGGAGGGACCGGCATGAGTCGACCCAATGAAACGAGAAGCTCTCCAATTCATTGGAGAGAGGTTCACTAAATTTCGGACCGATTATGTTATTCGTGTTATTCTATATTTAATAGAAATTATGCTCACTATAAAGGAAATGACTCATATACAAATTGTTGAGATATGGGTAAGATGGGAAAGGGTTAAACAAATTAGCGTTGATCCTTTATGAGATATGTTAAAGTGGATAGGAAGAAAGAAAGGTAATACGTTTGGGGAGAGATATATGCTGGAGTTTGCGTTTACCTTTTTAGAGCGTTGTGGAGTATGGGGACTTTTTGGAGCAACAGCAATAGAAGCATCCTCGTTACCTTTTCCAGGAGCATTATTTGTATTGCTCTATGGTTTTATTATGCAAGTAAGTGCGTGGAAGTTGGTATTGATCGGGCTGATGAATAGTCTGATCTTTAGTGTTTTTACACTTATTCCATACGCTATTGGGTATAAGTTAGAAAGTTTTTCATCTAAAAAAATGGGTGATACAAAAAAGATAAAGAAAGCGCAAGAATGGTTTCGTAAATATGGTGAGTGGAGTATTACGTTATCAAGACCATTAAGCGTTGGAAATTATGTATCCTATATTGCTGGTTTAAGTAAAATTAGGCCGATACGTTTTTTCTTTTTTACCCTTTTGGGGGCGTTTCCTTGGAATACAGCTTTGTTGTTTATTGGACGATCAAGTAGTGTCGAAGGGATTCAGAAATTATTGAAGACCATGGGCAAATTTGGAACCATTACTGGAAGTGTGGTAATTGTTGCAGCATTGGTTTGGATTATCATTTGGTGGTATCGCAAAAAAAATCAAAGTCAAAAAGAAGAAAATAAAAGCGGCTTATAGCCGCTTTTTATTTTAGTAAACGAATGTGTGCTTTTTTTATGGATTGGGGTCCGCCTGTGATTTCAAGATATCCTTGGTTTACACCGACTTTTGTGTCAAAGATGAGCATGACATTTTTCCGTTCCAGTGGTTCTATTTGTTGATGGAAAAATCCTTTTCCTCTGCCATTTAGTAGTAAGTCTAAAGATATATCAGGTTCAAATACATTACCTTGGTCATCGATTAATCGAAACATATCGGGTTGGATCGTGACAGGTTGGCTACTCTGGTTTATGATTCCGATACTTACCGTAAGATAAGCAATATCAGCCTTATGGCTAGTGCCATTTAAGGTAAGTTGTTTTTTTTGTTGAACATCAGTAAGGACAATGGAAAAGGGGCGAGCCTTGACATAATCGCCAGCGATTGGATCAGGACTATCTGGTTTTACATAATTTTCTTTTACACCTGCATTAGGTAATGTGGTATTTACAGGTTGGCAAGCGGTTAATAATAAAAAAATCAGCCCTATAATAAGACGTAGTTTCAAAATGAAATCCTCCTAAACCTTGTTTTGCAAGCTATTTTCTAACTATGTTATAGTAGGCACGAGCGCGTTTTCATGGAGGGATTGAGATGTTTTCATCGTTTGTGCCAAATCAATATGTACCATCCATTTATAAGATTAACCTAGAAGAGTTGAAAGAAAAAGGGATGAAATCGATCATTGTTGATTTAGACAATACTTTGGTTGAATCTGATCGACGAGCTGCAACTCCTCTTTTGATTGAATGGTTAGAGCGGTTACAAGAATTAGGATTTCAAGTCATGATCGTGTCCAATAATAATAAAACAAGAGTGTCCCAATTTGCTATACCATTACAAATACCATTTATTCATAAAGCGAGAAAACCTTTGCCCAAATGCTTCCGTAAAGCCATGTTGGAATTAAAAACCGACATAAATCGTACAGTAATGGTTGGTGATCAGTTATTGACCGATGTACTAGGCGGCAATCGTATGGGGTTATATACCATTTTAGTCGTTCCCATTTCTAAAACGGAAGGTTTTTTTACAAAAATGAATAGAAGAGTAGAGCGTTTTGTTTTTCGTTGGATGGATAAGCGCGGGTTGCTTCCGAGAGAGGGGAATCATTAATCATGATGTTTTGTGAAGGTTGTGGAATACAGCTTCAAATGGAAGAGGAAAGCAAGCCAGGATATATTCCTGATGCTGCATTGGAGCGAGAGCATAAATACTGCAAAAGATGCTATCGTATACGTCATTATAATGAACTTTCTACTGTAGACCATGACCCTGGTATTTATTTGCAAATTTTAGGACAAATAGCCCAGACAGATAGTTTGGTAGTGCAGATTGTAGATCTATTTGATATTGCAGGTAGTTGGATCCCTGGTATTCACCGACATATAGGCAATAATCCGCTATTACTATTCGGGAATAAAATTGATTTGTTTCCTCAATCCGTTAAAACAGGAAAATTAAAAGAATGGATGCACAGTTACGCAAAAGAATTGGGCGTAAAGCCAGTGGATGTCGTCGTAGGTAGTGCAGCCAAGCAAGAGAAGATGCAAGAAGTTCGAGAAGCAATTGAACGTTATCGACAGGGAAGGGATGTATATATTGTTGGTGTTACAAATGTTGGGAAATCCACTTTTCTCAATTATTTGTTAGAGGAACCTATTATCACCACTTCTCCTTATCCAGGTACTACCCTCGATGTGATTCATATTCCTCTTGATGATGATCGCAATATTGTAGACACACCAGGCATTGTAAAGAAAAATCGACTAAGTGAATGGATCTCACCAAAAGAATTGGGTGAAGTGATACCAAAAAGTCGCTTAAACCCTAAAGTTTATCAACTCCATAGTGATCAAACTATTTTTTTGGCTGGTTTGGCTCGGATGGATTATGTGGAAGGGAAAAGACAGCCTTTCACTTGTTATTTTTCTAATCGTATGTACTTGCATCGTACGAAGACAGAGCAAGCGGATGTCTTTTCTGAAAAACATCTTGGAGGGATGTTGCAACCGCCTGCTGACCCAAAAGATTTACCTGCACTGCAAAAACATCGCATTGTTCTAACAGGCACACAAAAGCAAGATATAGTAATTTCGGGACTTGGTTGGATTGCATGTGGAAAAGAACGAGGCGTTGTAGATATTTTTGCACCAAAGGGAATCGAAGTGACCTTGCGTCCTTCTATTATATAAATTAGATAATAATCGAGGAGAAAAAGGATGAAATTAACAGCAACTACTCGTCCTCTAGGATTAATTGGACATCCTGTTTCCCATTCCAAGTCACCAGAAATGTTGAACGAAGTATGCAAAATATTAGGGATTCCTGCTGTTTATTTGGCTTATGCAGTAGAGCCGAATCAATTGGAAGAAGCAGTGAGAGGGATGAAAGCTTTGGGTTTTATTGGCTTTAATGTAACCATTCCTCATAAAGTAGCCATCATTCCTTTTTTAGATGAATTAGATGATACTGCAGCTGAAATTGGTGCTGTAAATACTGTAGTGAATCAAGATGGAAAGTTGATTGGGTATAATACAGACGGGGTTGGATATTTGCGGTCCTTAACAGAAGAAACAGCTTTTTCCCTTCGTGATAAAACGGTTACTATTTTAGGTGCAGGCGGTGCAGCTAGAGCAGTCAGTATTACGTTAGCAAAAGCTGGTGTGAAAGAATTGTTCATCGCCAATCGTACAGTAGAAAAGGCGGAGCAATTGTCTGAAGTAGTGACGAAGTGGACTAGAGCTAGTGGTGTTTCCTTGCATGAATCCAATGAAGAAATCGCAAAATCCCATTTGCTGGTAAATACTACTTCAATCGGGATGACTCCTAGTGAAGAACATTCTCCTATTCCATTAGAATATCTTCATCCAGCGCTTTTGGTGAGTGATCTGATTTACCGACCGAAGGAAACCAAATTGTTGCAAAGAGCAGCTTCGATAGGTGCATCTACACATGGAGGGTTAGGAATGCTTTTGTATCAAGCTGCTGTTGCGGTAGAGCATTGGTTTGGACAAAAAGCTCCCATTGCTCAAATGCGAACCATTTTGGAAAACGGGGATTGAAATGAAAATAGGAATAATAGGTGGAACATTTGATCCGATACATATCGGTCATTTGTTAATAGCAGAACAGGCTCGAGATCAAATGCAATTGGATAAAGTGTGGTTTATCCCTACAGGACATCCTCCGCATAAACAAGGCCATCAAATTACAGATGCACAGCACCGGTTAGCAATGGTAAAAATTGCTGCGGAAGAAAATTCCGCTTTTGAGGTGTTAGATTGGGAGATAAAAAGGGAAAAACTATCTTATACCATCGATACAATAAATTGGGCTGTAGAGAGTTATCCTTCTCACCAATTTTCTCTCATCGTTGGTACAGACATGGTCAATAATCTTCCTAGCTGGTATCAGATCGACAAGTTAATCCAGCTCGTATCGATTATTGCTATTCGTCGCCCAGGATTTGCAGCTGAGTCTCTTCCTGATTTCATTCAGGAAAAACTACGTTGGGTGGAAGATGCTGTAGAGATTTATTTATCCGCTTCACAACTCCGTGACCGTATCACAAGTGGTCGTTCTTTTCGTTATGCTGTTCCAAATGAAGTTTTCCACTATATAAAGGAGCATCGATTGTATGAATAGACAAGATTACCTTGATCGTACGCAAGAACAGATGCCCTTAGCAAGGTGGGAACATACATTACGTGTAGTGGAAACAGCTGCCATCTTGGCACGAAGATTTGATGTGGACAAAGAAAAGGTAGATACAGCAGCTATTCTTCATGACTTTTGTAAATTTTGGACGGCAGAAGAATTAATTTTTGCAATAAAACAGTACAAACTACCCCAAGATCTATTATTATATAATCAAGAGCTATGGCATGGGCCTGTAGCATCAGTAGTGGCTACAAAAGAACTAGGGATACAGGATCAGGACATTAAAAATGCGATTTTTTATCACACTACAGGAAAACCCAATATGGGGCTTGTAGAAAAAGTCGTATTTCTAGCAGATTACATTGAACCTGCAAGAAAAATGCCTGGGGTAGAAGCCGTTCGACTACTTGCCCAAAATAGTTTGGATGAAGCCATAGTACTTTCTTTAAAGCAAACGATTCAATTTCTCATTTCGTGTGGTCAGAGGGTGTATCCGTTAACGTATGATACACTTCGTGATTTGGCGAAACATGAAAATGACATCTGAGGGAGGAATCCGGTTGAATCTAGTGGAGATCGCAAAACTTGCGGCTACCGCTGCCGAGGAAAAAAAGGCGCAAGACGTATCTGTGTTGGATATTCGTGACGTTTCTGCTTTTGCTGATTACTTTGTGATTTGTCACGGAGGTTCTCGTACACAAGTAGAAGCCATTGCTACAGCAATTAAGAAAAAATGCGAAGAGGAAAATATTCGCATTAAAGGCGTTCAAGGACTACAAGAGGCTCGTTGGGTGCTGATTGATATCGGTGACGTAGTGGTACATGTTTTCCACCGAGATGAACGGGATTTTTATGATTTGGAACGTCTCTGGGGAGACGCTGAACCCGTTAGAATCACAGGTTAATTGCATAGAAGTACAAAGTCTTTGGGAGAAATCCCAAAGGCTTTTCATATTTATAGAGGAAAAGAACAAATAACTTTTCGATTATTTCATGTTATAATAAACTTCAAACAGCGTCTCTTTACGGGAGTTTGGTATGTCCAAGAAGCGTCCGAGCGGTCTGAACGGCTGGAACAAGATGGTCATCAACTCGCTCCAGCATTTGGAGCGTGCCGGCTGTGGTGATGTCCGAGAACTCCGTCAGCAGTTCTATCTGCTGAAGGGAGCGGTTCTCCAGCACCATCGGGAGTCATGGGGTAGGAAGTGGAAGTTCCGTCTGAAGAGCTTGAACGACAACAAGTTCAACGGGTTGACCTTTCCCCGCAACATGCTCCAGCAGGAGATCGACTTTCTGCGACAGCTCCAGGCATGTTTGGAGGACTGTGGGCTAAAGAAGCTCACGCGCAAGGTCTCCATGGTGATTGCCATGGGGATTGACTCCATGGAGTGGTTCGAGGATATGGATAAGATGCTTGACGATCTGTTCGATCTGTCTTAGCGACGAATTCCAAAGGTGAGACGCGGTACCCGCTGATCTTGGTCATTCAATTGACTTGGATTGGCGGGTACGCGAATTTTATAAGGTTTACCTTTGATTTAGTTATCATTTGATTGGAAAGAATAATCGATTTCCTTATCTACAGGTTTACCAATGTTAATTTCACATTATGAAGTTTTTCTTTCTTTTAGGAGTATGAACACCTAAGTTATTTTGCTGTTTTTTAATTATTGATTCCATCAGATTACCTCTGTAATCAATAAACACCAGCCGGAGTGGAGTGGTGCTTGACTGATCACAATATTCATTTATTTTTCTGTTTCACCGTCTCCGCCTACATAATTATTTGGGTAATCAACTATCGATTTTTCAAAATAAAACATAAGACCTCTCCTCTCTGGGGAGACGCTGAACCCGTTAGAATCACAGGTTAATTGCATAGAAGTACAAAGTCTTTGGGAGAAATCCCAAAGACTTTTCATATTTTTGTTAAATTAGGGTAACGAAAGGACAGATTTATTTTAGAGAAATATCATGGATGATAAGCAAAGATATATTTTTTCATTCAAAGCAATGCGACAAAAGAACCGTCCCCATGTCGCAGGGGGTAAATTTTTCTCTAATATGCGCACTCCCCGCACCGACCAATGTCAGCACGGGGAGCTTTACGCGATGGATGGAGTTGGTCTGTTACCTCATAGGTAACGAGAACTCACGTCCAGCGAGTGTTTAGACGATGACGCAGTAGAACTTCTTGGACAAGGGATTCTGGTAGACCACCAGCCACTGGCCGTCCTCGAGACGGATCGCATCCGCCCTCCCATAGCCGAGATCCCAAAGGTCGTACATGCTGTACTCACCCTCGACTTGACGCCAATCCCAAATGAGCTTGGTCAGCTGATTGGGGATGGTGATGAACCACTCGGAGGAATCAGTTCCGAGCTGTTCGTTGATGAATGCCAACGTTTCGTCAGCAGTCTTCCAGTCCCCATCAGGGAATTCGGTGAGGACGTGCATGAGTCGCTGTCTCATCTCGTTGATGGAGATGACATCATTGGACTCGTCAGCAGTCTTCTGGGCGGTGGGAGTGGTTTCATCAAGCATCTTCGTTACTCTTTTCTGGACGTTGTATAAACATCTAAATCGCGCGAATGGTGACCTTACTATTTCCATTATCACCGCACGATAGCAAATATTCAAGTGAAACTGAGGACAGTCGTAGGGCTAAGAAATAGGTAACGAAAAACCATAGTAGCAGGCTCTCCTGTTCGCAATAGAGGTTCCAGGACTACAAAAGGGACGTTGGGTGCTGATAGATACAGGTGATGTGGTGCATGTTTCCGAAAGATGAACGGGATTTTACGATTTGGAACATCTCTAGGGAGGAACAGAGACCGTTAATATGGTATGAGGAGTATAATGTTCTAAATAACAGAAAGAACGGATTCTTCTCTGGGAATCCGTTCTTTTTCTGCAAGCGGAGGTTCATAATCAGATAATAATTTAATAACCTCTAGTAGCTCACTTTTCATTTTTTACATTTACGTCAAAGGATTGTGGTGTGTTATTGCTATATCCTTCCATATGAATGGTGAATGGTTGGTTAAAATCGATAGCAGGAAACACAATCACACCATCTGCAACAGTACCAGGAAGGTTTTCGTATGGCAATGTCTTATATGTTTTTGGATCAAAGGATTTTTGTTCGACTTTGTATTGTGTTCGATTTTGAATTAGGTGAGTTACATAGGAACGGAACGTGTTCTTAGAATCATTTGTGATTTTTAGATAGACTCGTGTTTGTTTCTCTGCTAATTCTACTCTTTCTACTTTGATCTTGGTTTCAAATTGATTTTTCTCCTGCTTCACTTGTATTGTTTTAATAGTTGGATAAAACGCTGTTATATAATCGGATTTCTCTATTTTTGTGGCGGTAATCATTGGAGAATGGAGGGTATTGTCCAGACTATTTTCGTATTCATAGTCTCCAACAACTACACCACTTACTTTTACATACTCATCTTCTTTCCATTGATCCGTTTTTCCTTTGATAAAAACATCATTGGCTAAATCAGGATCAGAGTAGATTTGAAGCTTTTCGCTTAATACATTGAAGATTTTCCCATAAATAACGATAGAACGATCCTTAAACTTATCTGGTTTTGTGTAGAAAGTAGGCATCTCCTCTGTTTTTATTAAATTTTTATTTGAGAAATTGGCCTTGCTGGTAGGTTCATCTGAAAATATAGAGGCAAAAATAGAGTAGAGTATTAAAAAAATAACAATGGAACCTATTAGTTTTCTCATATGATATTTCTCCTCCATAAATGGTATATGTACGAATAATAGCATAGAGATTTATTTATAAATAGAATCCGATTACGACTGACCGGCTTCGTTGATGAACATGTTACTATTGATTTTGTCATTCATTGATTTGAATAAGCGGGTTATAAGGATCAATTTTGATTTTGTTTTCATTGTTATTCTGCGAAGACTTCTATGAACTACGATTCGTATTTCGTTTGAATAGTGTGACCAATTTATATACTTATCAAGAATAACGGGATTTTTATGATTTGGAACATCTCTGAAGGAGGTGTCGAGCCTGTTAAAATAACAGTTAATCGTATAGAAGAGACAAGAAGTCTTTGGAGAGTCTCGAAGGTTTCTTTTGTTTGGATGTACTTCACTTATTTTTTATGGGAGAAAACAAAAGAGTGCAATTCGGACTCTACAGTGAATAGGTTAACGATCACTTCGTATTTTTAATTTTTTTATTATTGATATGCTATTATTTTGAATAGAAATTTATTTATATTATTGTTATAATTTAAAATCTAATGTTGATGATTTTGCTACTATCGAATGAAGAGAGGATTTTATTTGAATAAGCTTTCTATACCCACGGGTTTACTGATTTTATATCGCCCTTCTCAAGCGGCTGAAAAAATCGAAAATAATCATAATTTTTGGCCTCCTCTGCTTTTGTTGTGTCTATCTTTTTTTCTATTAGGTGCTGTGTCAGGATATTTTGCTCCCTATCTTGATCCTACAATGATGGAACCAGGAGATTCAGTTGAAGTGGTAGCTATCATGATGTCTGTTTTCATGGGATTATTTATGTTTTTTATGGCTGTTCTTTTTTCCATTATCGAAGCTTTATTTCTCTATGGTTTTGCTAAGCCTTTTAAAAGAAAGGTATCGTTTCGAACCTTACTCACATTGACTTCTTTTGCATCTCTTATACTCGAACCTGGATTTTTATTAATCAATATTTTGAACGATCCCCTAATGACTGGATTAGCTATTACAGGATTAGGTTATTGGATTCCTTCTTCTGGAATGGTAGCTATTGTACTAGATCAAATTGAACTATCGTTGATATGGAAAACGATTATTCTGTTTTTTGCTTTTCGAAGGATTGCGAAATTAACTACGCTTCAAGCGGGAATATCTGTAGGTTTTTTCACGCTATGTTCTGCTTTAATGGATATAGCAATGTATGAATTTGAAATGTAGGAAAGTCCATTTTCTAGATGATTGTTAGAACAATTTTTAGCATTATATTTTAACAAAGTACACCTCCATGATCATGGGGGTGTACTTTGTTTTCTGAATTGAAATATACAATGGATAATACTGTTAAGAAATAATTATAGATATTATTTTTATTTTTTACTATAATCATTTTAACGAAATAGAACCAATGGTTCTAATATAGGTACAAGGTGATGATATGAGCTTAAAAACTTTAGAAAATTCTTTGCGTTTATTAGAATTTTTTACGAGGGATACTCCGGTTTGGGGTGTTCGAGAGTTGGCGAAAGAATGCGGGATGAGCCATTCTGTTGTACAAAGAATATTGTCAACCTTTGAAAAAAAGGGTTTTTTGATGAAAGACGCTCAATCGCAAAAGTATGAATTGGGTATTAGTTTTTGGGAATATGGGCAGATGGTGCAAGAGAAAATTCATTTGGATGATCTCATCCATCCCATTATGGAGACGATATCTCACAAAGCAGGAGAGTCCATTTGCTTTACTATTTTGGATGGGAATGAAGGTGTTTGCATTGATATTGTGGAGAGTTCACAAATCATCAAATATGCCATATCGGTAGGCAGCCGAACCCAATTGTATGCAGGGGCATCCAACAAAGTGATGATGGCTTATTTACCAGAAGCACAACAAGAAGAAATTATTAATCAAGGTTTGATACCTGTGACATCCAATACGATTATTCATGCGGAAAAATTAAAGAAAGATTTGAATGAAATTCGGCAAAATGGTTGGTGTTACTCGGTTGGGGAATATACAGAATCCGTCTTCGGAATTGCAATACCTCTTTTTAATTACCGAAACGAAGTGTTTGCATCGCTGACGATATCTGGTCCTGCATATCGTGTGAATGAAGATGAGGTGAAAAATCTGCTGGAACTACTGCAAACAGAAAGTAAAAAAATACAAGACTATTTTTATCGACTGAGAATTTCAAAGATTTGAGCTAGATGACCAAAATTTTTTAGCTCTTAAAAGTATAAAAATATTTATTTTTAAAAGTTTATCTATTCGTAAAAGGAGGTTTATCCATTGGCAGGGTATATCATGAGGCGGCTTTTGTATATGATTCCAGGATTTATAGGAATTATCCTTATCACCTTTGTCTTATCTCGTGTACTTCCAGGCGATCCAGCAGTCATGATAGCAGGTGAACAAGCTCCGCCAGATGTTGTGGCGAAAATTCGCGTTGACCTTGGTTTGGATCAACCTATCTATATACAGTTTATGGATTATGCAAAGAAGCTCTTTCAAGGGGACTTTGGAATTGCTTGGCATACTGGTCACACCGTTTTGCAAGATTTTGCTTCCCGATTTCCAGCAACAATAGAGCTCACTTTATCCAGTATTTTTATCGCCATTTTGGTAGCGATTCCAGTGGGGATTATAGCAGCAGTAAAGAAGGAGTCCATCCTGGATCATATTTCACGTATATTTTCCTTGATCGGGGCTTGCGTTCCACTGTTTTGGCTAGGACTCATGCTTATTTTTCTCTTCTATTCCAAGTGGGATATACTTCCCGCGCCGATGGGAAGAATCAGTGAAGGTATCAATCCTCCGACATCCATAACAGGTCTATACCTATTAGATAGTCTGTTGTCCGGAGATATGATTGCATTCAAAGATTCCCTGATGCATTTGATTTTACCAGCAATTTGTTTGAGTACAGGTACGATGGCTATCATTGCAAGAATGATGAGATCTAGCATGTTGGAAGTAATCGGACAAGATTACATTCGTACCGCTCGTGCCAAAGGGATGAGAGAGTCCCAAGTAATCATGAAACATGCACTTAGCAATGCATTTATTCCGACACTGACCCTGCTGGGACTGCAATTTGGTTTTTTAATCGGTGGGGCAGTAATCACAGAGACCATATTTAGTTGGCCTGGGGTTGGAGGGTACATCACTGATTCGATTCTCTCGACAGACTATGCACCAATTCAAGCATTTACCCTTATCAGCGCGATTGTTTTCAGTTTAGTGAATTTGATCGTAGATCTGCTTTATGGAGTATTGGATCCGCGAATTCGCTATGAGTGAGGGAAAGGAGGGGGATTATGTCTGCAGCTGAAGTGAGTTTGTCACCTGTTTCAGTTAAGAACAAGAAAAAAAAGAAAACATTTTTCACTTTGATGTTACGTAACCGTTTGGCGTTAATTGGGTTGTTTTTTATCATCATATGGACATTGTTTGCGCTTGTTGCTCCTTTTATTGCACCGCATTCACCAACAGAAACAGATACGATCTCTAAGTTACAAGGTCCAACAGCTGCTCATTGGCTGGGAACGGACAATTATGGTCGTGATATTTTAAGTCGGATTCTTTATGGTGCACGTATTTCGATTTGGACTGGCCTGATTGGCGTTGGGATCTCTTTTCTTATCGGGGTTCCGCTAGGAGCGATTGCTGCTTTTTATGGTGGGAAAATTGGAGATTTTATTATGCGCTGTATGGATGTTTTGCTCGCTTTCCCATCATTAATTTTAGCAATGGCTATCGCAGCTTCCCTAGGTCCAGGTTTAACCAGTGCCATGATTGCGGTTGGTATTGTTGGAATACCAGAGTTTGCTCGTTTGATGTATGGACAAACCATTACGTTAAAAGAAAAAGAGTTTGTGGAAGCAAGTAAGGCGATAGGGGTAAAAGATACGACTATTTTATTTCGTCATATTTTCCCCAATGCATTAGGACCAATTTTGGTACACGCTACGCTAAGTATGGGTTTCGCCATTCTTGTGGCTTCGAGTTTGAGCTTTTTAGGTCTAGGGATTCAGCCGCCTACCCCAGAGTGGGGAGCCATGATTTCTGAAGGCAGGGAGTATATCATTACAGGCCAGTGGTGGTTGGTTACCTTCCCAGGACTTGCAATTGCAACATCTATTCTTGGTTTCAATCTACTTGGTGATGGATTACGTGATGTTTTGGACCCGCGCCTTCGCTCAAGTAAATGAAATAGATCATCATTCATATAGAGGAGTGGCTATAATGCTTGTGAAGAACAAATGGAAATCTTCGTTAGCTCTATTGCTTGCAGGAGCTTTGGCTTTAACTGGTTGTGCATCAAATGCAAACTCCAATCAAAGTAACAAAAACAAAGGGACATCGATGACCATCGCTTATTCTGATGGTGGACAAACCCTTGATCCAGCTGAAGCGGGTGATTTGACTTCTGATACGCTGACCATGAATGCCTATGATCAACTGGTTACGTATGGAGTGAAAACAGTAGATGGTAATCAAAAAGCAAATACAGAAGACATTAAACCGATGCTTGCAAAAGAGTGGAAAGCTTCGCCTGATGGGAAAACATATACGTTTACCTTGCAAGATAATGCTAAATTCCATAGTGGAAATCCAGTAAATGCAGAATCTGTTGTTTATTCGATGGATCACGTGAAAAACTCACAAAATGGAAGTTTTATGTACAAAATGGCTTCGATTAAAAAGGTGACTGCCAAAGATGAGAAAACCGTAGTAGTAGAATTAGAACGCCCCAATCACTTATTTTTACAGATGGTTGCGATGTATACCTTTTCCGTCATTGATTCCAAAGAGATGAAAGGGAAAGGGAAAGATTATCTAAAAACAAATACGGCTGGTTCAGGTCCTTATAAAGTAGAAAAATGGGATCCAGCCTCAGAAGCTGTCCTAACTGCGAATGCAAACTACTGGCAAGGTGCTCCAAAAGTAAGTAAAGTAACGATGAAATTTATTAAAGAGCCTTCTAATCGTGTGATGCTGCTCAATAAGGGTGATGTCGATCTTGCGATTGAAATTCCACCGAAAGATGTAGACAGCATCAAACAAAATGCAAAACTTAATGTCACATCTACTCCGAGTAATCGAATTCTCTATTTTGCATTTGATCAAAAAGTAAAACCTTTTGATAATGTGAAAGTCCGTCAGGCAATCAATTATGCAATCCCTTATGATCAATTAGTTCATGATGTCATGTATGACCAAGCCAAACAACTAAAAAGTTCGATTCCTAGTAGCATGCCAGGATATACCGAAGAAGGTTTCGTGTACAAACATGACCTAAACAAAGCCAAACAATTACTAAAAGAAGCAGGCCTATCAAATGGATTTACCTTTGATTTTACCCTTGGCTCAGGATTTGATGATTGGAAAGATGATGCTGTGCTCATTCAAGCAGAGCTGCAAAAAATTGGTGTGAAAATGAACATCAAACCGATGGCACGCCCTGAGTTTTTAACAGGTGTGGATCAAAGAACATTAACTTCTTATATTTCGAAATGGACTTCTTTTGTTAATGATCCTGGATATCATCTTGGTTTGTTGCTTTACAGCAAAGGTTCATCCAATGCATTTGGCTATAACAATCCACAAGTTGACAAACTTTGGGAGCAAGCGGAACTAGAGAAAGATCAACAGAAAAGAGAAGGTTTATACAAACAAATGCAAGTGTTAATCAATGCAGATGCTCCATGGGCGTATCTCTATGAATATAACCGTGTGATTGGCGCAAAGAAAGAAGTAAAAGGATATGTGACTTATCCAGATGAGTGTATCCGTTTCTTCCCGCTTTCAAAATAAATATCATTCCCCCGCGAGAAATGTTCTTGTGGGGGGGCATTTTCAATAGGAGTGTGAAATCAGTGGATTTTCAACAAAAAGTAGTAGATGAAATCGAAAACCATAAAGACGAATTGCTTTCACTTTGTTCTTCCTTGTTGCAGATGAACACGGAAAATCCACCTGGAGATACAAGGGAAATTAGTGATTTTATTATCCGATATTTGTCTTCGTTTGGGATTGAGACCGAAGTTCATGAATCAAATTCCAACATGTTTAATTTGATATCTTCTATCGGCGAAGGAATGGATGACAAGCATCTCATCTTGTGTGGTCATACAGATGTGGTTCCTGTAGGGGATATCGAAAAGTGGGATTTCCCACCGTTTTCTGGTCATATTGAAGATGGCTATATTCATGGCAGAGGTGCTAGTGATATGAAATGTGGACTAGCAGGATTGATCTTTACCATGGGATTTTTTAAAAAGTTGAATATTCCATTGAATGGAAAGCTTTCTTTATTAGTTGTACCAGATGAAGAGACAGGCGGAGAGTATGGAGTTCCTTGGGTATTGGATCGAAGACTCGTACATGGATCAGCTGCAATCATTGCAGAACCTTCACATCCACAACATCCGACTATTGGGCAAAAAGGAAGCTGTTGGTTTGAAGTGGAGATCGAAGGAACTCCTGGACATGGAAGCCTTTCTCCTGTTATTGGAGATAGTGCGATCTTAAAAGCGGTAAAGGCAGTGGAAGTCCTGCAAAAAATATGGAACTTTGAAGTGGAAATTCCAGATGAAATGAAAGAAATAATTGCCATCACCAAAGGCTATATTCGAGAGAGGGAAGACACAGATACGAGTGATGTATTGGACCATATAACGGTTAACATTGGTACGATTCAGGGTGGTACCAAAGCAAATGTAATTGCTGATCGTTGTGTGATTCAAGTAGATACAAGACTTCCATTCGGTGTTTCCAATAAAGAGATGATTCCTAAGGTGAAAAAACTATTAACAGATGCAGGAATAGAAGCAAAAGTCCATCCGATTGGTTTTCAAAGCTCAGCAAATTGGACTCCACCTACGGATGAGATTGTATTTTCTTTAGTAGAGAGTATCAAAGAAGTAAGTAAGAAAGATGCCTATGGAGTACTACAGTGGGCCTCTAGTGATGCACGCCACTTTCGTGACCATGATATTCCTGTTTTGCAATATGGTCCTGCTGATTTGCCAACGATTCACGCTTACAATGAACGAGCGCCAATCGATCAAGTAATCCAAGCGGCAAAAGTATATGCACTCACCTCTCTCAAATACTTGGGTGTGAAATAAAGGAGGGGTAAACAAATGGAGCCTTTACTGAAAGTAGATGACTTACGTACTCAATTTCATACGGATGCGGGATTAGTGAACGTAGTAGACGGTGTTTCTTTGGAGTTGAAAAAAGGAGAGATCTTGGGTGTTGTTGGTGAATCGGGTTGTGGGAAAAGCGTTACTTCTCTTTCTGTGATGCAACTTTTGCCTAAAGATATCAGTAAGGTGGCTTCAGGGAGTATCACCCTTGAAGGACAAGATATTTTAGCCATGTCGCCTTCCCGATTGAGAAAAATGCGGGGGAACCAAATCTCGATGATTTTTCAAGAGCCTATGACTTCCTTAAACCCCGTTTTTAAAATAGGAGATCAAATTATGGAAGCAATCCGCTTTCATATGAAAATATCCAAAAAAGAAGCAAAAGTATATGCGATAGAGATGTTGAAAAAAGTAGGCATTTCTCGGCCAGAATCCGTAGTGGATGAATACCCGCATCAATTGTCAGGCGGTATGCGTCAGCGGGTAATGATTGCCATTGCGATGGCTTGTGAACCGAAAATTTTGATAGCGGACGAACCAACGACTGCTTTGGATGTGACGATTCAAGCACAAATATTGAACTTAATGCGACAACTACAACAAGAAAAAGGTACCTCTATCATGTTGATTACACACGACCTAGGAATCGTCGCTCAGATGTGTGATCGGGTGGTAGTGATGTATGCAGGTCAAGTAGTGGAAGAAACGGATGTGAAATCCCTATTTAAAAATCCAAAACACCCTTATACAAAAGGATTATTAGCATCACTTCCACAACTTTCCGGAAATCAAAATAAATTAAAGTCGATTCCAGGACAAGTACCTGCATTGGATGAAATGCCAACAGGTTGTCGATTTGCTCCTCGGTGTGAGTTTCGTATGGATGAATGTGATACAAGTAAACCGAATTTGCTAAATGTAGCAGAAAATCACACCTGTCGATGCTATCTATATCAAAAGGAGGAAATTCCATCATGAGTACATTGCTCAAAGTGAACAACTTGATAAAGCATTTTCCTGTTACCAAAGGATTTTTTCAAAAACAAGTTGGCGCAGTAAAGTCTGTCGATGGGATTTCCTTTGAGATAGAAGAAGGAGAGACACTCGGGATAGTTGGAGAGTCTGGCTGTGGAAAATCGACAACTGGCAGAGCTTTACTTCGCATATTGGAACCGACAGAAGGCGAAGTGCTGTTTGATGGGGTGGATATTGCAAAATTGCCCAAGAAGGAACTTCGAGCATTTCGTACCAATATGCAAATGATCTTTCAAGACCCATATGCATCATTAAATCCTCGATGGACCGTGCAACAAGTATTAGAAGAACCATTGATTACACATGGTAATCTGACCAAAACAGAAGTAAAACAAAGAGTAACAGAATTAATGGAATTAGTAGGTTTGTCTCCCCAGCAAGCAAGCAGATATCCGCATGAATTTTCGGGTGGTCAACGACAACGGATTGGAATCGCACGTGCATTGGCGTTAAATCCTAAATTTATCGTTTGTGACGAGCCGGTATCGGCGCTAGACGTTTCCATTCAGGCGCAAGTTTTGAACTTAATGAAAGACTTACAGCAAAAATTTTCTCTCACGTACTTGTTTATCTCTCATGATCTATCTGTTGTGAAATTCATTAGTGATCGAGTAGGTGTGATGTATCTTGGTAAATTGGTAGAACTTTCTCCAACAAAATCCATTTTTGCTGAGCCCCTGCATCCCTATACAAAAGCACTCATGTCTGCGGTACCTATACCAGATCCAGAAATCAAAAGAGAGCAAATCGTCCTTTCTGGTGATGTACCCAGTGCGCTGCACCCTCCGGCAGGATGTGCGTTTCATACAAGGTGCCCAGTCGCGATGGACATTTGTAAAACCCTGGTTCCAAAATGGTCAGAAGTATCAGGCGGACGAAAAGTAGCTTGTCACTTATATGAACAAAATCATACAAAAGAGGAGCAAGGATCATGTCATTGAAGCAGACGATTACAGCATTGGAAATTCTTGATGATAGCTATGTAACAGGTGACAAGGTGAAATCATTATTTGCTGATATGGAACACGTTGAAGTAGAAGTAAAGACAGTTCATGGTGCAGAAGGTTCGACTGATTTTATTCAATTTCGGATTGCTGGTACAAATGGAAAATCAATGGGGGGAGATGCACCTACTCTTGGTATTATTGGCAGGCTGGGAGGAATCGGAGCTCGCCCAAGTCGGATCGGGTTGGTATCGGATGGTGATGGAGCAATCGCTGCTGTAGCAAGTGCTTTAAAACTAGCGGATATGGCTCAGAAAGGCGATCGACTTCTCGGAGATGTGCTGTTAGCAACACATATTTGTCCAGATGCACCAACACTCCCGCATGAGCCAGTTGATTTTATGGATTCTCCTGTGGATATTTTAACGATGAATCAATATGAAGTATCAGCAGAGATGGATGCAGTCCTATCGATTGACACAACAAAAGGCAATAGAGTGATCAATCATAAAGGTATCGCGATTTCTCCCACTGTCAAAGATGGATATATACTACGAGTGAGTGAGGATTTACTGCGGATTATGGAAATGACAACGGGACAGTATCCTGTTACTTTCCCAATCACGACTCAAGATATTACACCATATGGTAACGATGTGTATCACGTCAATAGTATTTTGCAACCATCAGTAGCAACTTCTGCACCTGTAGTAGGTGTTGCGATCACTGCCCAATCGATGGTTCCAGGCTGTGGAACTGGCGCTAGCCATGAAGTGGATATTGCACAAGCAGTTCGCTTTGCTGTAGAAGTTGCAAAAGAATATACAGGTGGTACATGTGCATTTCATGATCGTTTGGAATTTGATCGCTTGGAAGAGCTGTATGGTTCGATGAAAGTGCTTCAAACAGCAGGAAAACAAAACGTTAGTTGACGAAGGGGTGATTCCAGTGACGAAAAGAATAGGTATCGTAACCATTGGACAAGCACCTCGTAAAGATATTGCCTCGATTTTTGATGCGTATTTTAAAGATGTAGAGATTCTGCAAGCTGGAGCATTAGATGATTTAAGCAAAACGGAAATCGATGAAACAATGTCCCCAGTGGATGGGGACTATGTACTTACAACACGTCTTGTGACTGGTGACTCTGTTGTCGTAGCAAGGGAAAAAATAGAGCCTTTGTTACAACAGAAGATTTACCAGCTTGAAAATGCTTCTTGTGACCCGATATTGATACTTTGCACAGGGGTGTTCGAAGACCTACGAACCAACAAAAGTGTTTTAGTAGAACCAGATCGTGTACTTCCTCCTGTGGTGGCTGCTTTAGTCCAAAATAGGAAACTCGGCATCATCGCCCCTTTAGTAGAACAAGTTGGCTCCATAGAGGGAAAATGGGTAGATGTAGATCTTTCCCCACTTATTGCTGCTGCATCACCCTATACTGGAAGTCGATCTGATTTTGAGGAAGCAGCGAAAAAGTTAAAAGAACAAGGTGCGCAAGTTTTGTTACTAGATTGCATGGGATATGATGAACAGATGAGGGAGTATGTAATAGAGATCTCTGGTCTTCCAGTCATCTTATCCAATGCATTGATTGCCAAATTGATGTCAGAGCTCGTGTAAGGAGTGTGTCCATTGTCCGATTCAGTAGAGATTTGTGTAAATGTCCTAAAAGACTGTTTAGCATTACAAAAAGAAGAATTGTTTCTCGTCGTTACAGATGAAAAAAAAGCAGATTTGGCACAACATTTGTATCAAGCAGGGAGAAAAATAGGTGCGGAATCGATGTTACTATTGATGGAGGAACGAGAAAAATCAGGGCAAGAACCTCCTGTGCCTGTTGCCGAAGCGATGAAGAAGGCTGATGCAGTTGTTTGTATTACCGAACATTCACTTACCCATACGATAGCGAGAAAAGAAGCAGTAGCCACGGGTACAAGAGTAGCCACGATGCCTGGTATTACTGCGGATATGTTCTATCATGGTGCGATTACTGCAAACTACCAACAAGTAAAAGTATTGACGGAGAAGATCACCGCTTATTTGGAGAAAAGCACAGAAGTGAGAATTGAAAAAGATGGAGAAACGCTAACTTTTTCTATTGCAGGTAGGCATGGAATTGCGAGTACTGGCGTGTTAACTGAACGTGGTGATTCAGGCAATCTACCATCGGGAGAAGCGTTTATTGCACCATTGGAAGGGACAGCATCTGGGAAAATCAAAGTAGATGGTTCGGTGGCCGATATAGGAATTTTACATTCTCCTCTTTGGCTGACAATAGAAGAAGGTAGATTGGTAGAAGTAGAAGGAGAAGCGGCAGAACAACTGCTCACCTTATTGCATTCCGATGAGAGTAGACAACTAGCTGAATTTGGCATTGGTACCAATAACAAAGCACGAATCACAGGTGTCGTTTTGGAAGATGAAAAAGTGTATGGTACGATCCACTTGGCATTTGGAAGTAATGTGACTTTTGGTGGACAGATTGAAGCGGGAGTTCATATAGATTTGGTGATTAAAGAGCCTGATGTGTATTTGGATGGAGAAAAATTTATGGATAAAGGGATTCCTATGGTGGATTGAGTTTAAAGAAGAACGCTTATAAGTAATAGGAAAAGTTACTGATAAGCACTTTTTAAATAGGAAAACGGAAAAGTAAATTTCAGAAAGGATATTTTTATTGTGTGGGACTCGTCTCGCAGGTTTGCGAGCGAGTCCCAACAACAGTTGTGGCTTTTAGCCGCGGCACCACATCTGACGCCACATCCGGCGCCACCAGCTGACACGATGACCGTAGATGCTGCCGCCGGCGATCATGCTGCCGGCTCCAGCAGCCATCCTGCTACCGTTCACCGTCGCCGTGACAGGACCACCGCTGGTGTCAGAGCCACCGGCCGAACAACCGATGATGTCACCTTCCGAGACGATGCTGTCACCAGCGTGGGAGTTCGTGGCGTTTTGAGCGATGATGCTGCCACCAGCGTGGGAATTCGTGACTTTTCGGCCGTAGAGGTCACCATCAGTGTGGGCACCGTTGATGTCGCGGTCGTAAGGGTTCGTCATAGCCAAATGCCTTTCCATGAGGTCACTGTTGTGGAGAAGCACATCTGTAAAAGAAAATGCTTTGATCTATTATAATATTATCAAACTACTCTTTCAATTACATATGTTTTAAAGCAAACTAAAATCCTTTTTTCAATACCTTTCATACAACCTTCCTTCTCCTATCCTTGACATGGAACGCAAAGCAGGGCATAATGATGGCAATATCATTGAATGAAGCTAGGATGGAGAGTAGTAGCTTGTTTTTCTCAGCTTAGAGAGTTGGCATACTGGTGCAAGTCAACCTGAGAGATAGTGAACTCGCTTCATCGCTCCAAAGGGGAATAAAGTATCCTTTGGCGTATGCCTACGTTACAGGTTTGAGCCGAGTGCCATGATGGCACTAATTAGGGTGGTACCGCGGGAATACAACCTCTCGTCCCTAGCATACAGCTAGTGGCTTGAGGTTTTTATTTTTTAGATGAAGAAAGGTTGATTGGCATGAAAGAGTATGCGCATCGGAAGATTGAAACAAAGTGGCAAGCATACTGGGAGGAAAATGCTTTACACCAAACAGAGGAAGACAAAACGAAACCAACATATTATGCATTAGAACAATTTCCATATCCATCTGGAGATGGACTACATATGGGTCATGTTCGTGTTTATTCCATTGGAGATGTCATTGCCCGTTTTCGAAAAATGAATGGATACCGAGTTCTTCATCCTATGGGTGCAGATGCATTTGGTTTGCCAGCAGAAAATGCGGCAATTCAACGTGGGATTAATCCACGTGAATGGACCATTAATAATATGGAACGGATTCGCAAAGAACAAGCGTTATTAGGTGGTTCCTATGATTGGGATCGTTATGTAGGTACCTGTTTACCTGATTATTATCGCTTTACCCAATGGCTTTTCCTTTTATTTTATGAACGTGGATTAGCATACCGAAAAGAAGCTTCGGTGAATTGGTGTCCGAGCTGTGCAACTGTACTGGCCAATGAGCAAGTAGAAGACGGCAAATGTTGGCGTTGCGGATCAGAAGTGATTAAAAAAGAATTGGAACAATGGTTTTTACGGATTACCGACTATGCAGAGCGTTTGCTTGATGGATTAGATACATTACCAAAATGGCCTGACAAAATTAAGACGATGCAACGGAATTGGATTGGTAAAAGCAAGGGAGCAAATGTCACCTTTACATTGCCGTCCGCTGGGGAAGAAGTGAGTGTGTTTACTACTCGACCGGATACATTGTATGGTGTCACCTATATGGTATTAGCGCCAGAACATCCTTTGGTTCCGCAGTTGATTGCTGGTAACAAACAAGAACAAGAAATACTAGATTTCATTCAAACCATGCGTAAATCAACCGAGTTAGAGCGAACTGCAACAGATGTAGAAAAAGTGGGATACGATACAGGTGCGAAAGCTATCCATCCATTAACAGGGGAAGAGATCCCGATTTGGATCGCCAACTATGTATTATTTGATTATGGGACAGGTGCTGTGATGGGAGTTCCTGCCCATGATGAGCGGGACTTTGTATTTGCAAAAAAATACGATCTCCCTATCAAAGTGGTGGTGCAGCCAGAAGGTGAATCTCTAGTGGAACCACTATCTGAAGCCTTTACAGGTGAAGGTAAGCTGGTTTCATCTGATCAGTTTAACGGAGTGTCCAATCAAGCAGCGATATCCACAATTGCTGATCATTTACATGAACAGAACAAAGGCGGTAGTGTCGTTAATTATCGTTTAAGAGATTGGCTGATTTCTCGTCAACGCTACTGGGGCACTCCTATACCGATGATTTATTGCGATAGCTGTGGACCTGTACCTGTTCCAAAAGATCAGCTACCAGTTGTACTTCCTGAAGATGTTGTGTTTGATGGAAAAAGTAATCCATTGACGACATCGGAAAGCTTTGTACACACCAATTGCCCAACTTGTGGTGCAAAAGCACGTCGGGAAACAGATACCATGGATACTTTTATCGATTCTTCTTGGTATTACTTACGCTACGTAGATGCTAAGAATGAAGAAATCCCTTTTGCAAAAGAAAAAGCAGATGAATGGCTGCCCGTCAGAGAATACATTGGCGGAATTGAACATGCTGTTTTGCATTTGTTATACTCCCGTTTCTTTACCAAAGTACTTTATGATGCAGACATGGTATCCGTAGATGAGCCATTTGAGAGCCTTCTTGCTCAAGGGATGGTGCTTCGTGATGGCGCCAAAATGTCCAAATCAAAAGGGAATGTAGTCAGTCCGTTGGAGATTATTGAGAAGTATGGTGCAGATACAGCTCGATTGTTTATTTTATTTGCTGCTCCGCCAGATCGTGATCTGGAGTGGAGTGATGCAGGAGTAGAGGGAAGTTATCGCTTTATCAAGCGCGTTTGGCGATTGGTTCATGAACACCAAGCGTTGTTTACGAGTGATAGCTCTAAGTCTGCCGATCTATCCTCCACAGCAAAAGAACTACGCCGATTGACACATCATACCATTCAAAAGGTAACCATAGAAATCGGAGAGCGTAATCACTTCAACACAGCGGTAAGTGCAGTGATGGAGTTAGTAAATGGTATTTCTAGCTATCCAGCTAATGAAGACCATGGTGTATTACGAGATGCATTAGAAAATGTCGTATTGTTGCTTGCTCCGTTTGTACCGCATTTATCAGAAGAATTATGGCAAGTGATGGGTCATCAAGATTCCGTCAATCACACTGCTTGGCCGACTTTTGACCCGGCAGCATTGGTGCAAGATGAAGTAGAAATCATGGTACAGATTAACGGCAAAAACAAAGAAAAATTAGTTGTAGCAAGCAAAGCAAGCAAAGAAGAAATTGAAGCGATCGCAATAGCGAATGAAAAAATCCAAAGTTTGATCGCAGATAAAACAGTGAGAAAAGTGATCGTCGTACCTAAAAAACTAGTTAATGTGGTCGTAGGGTGACCAAGTTTTAACATAGAAAAGATCCGCAAGGCATGGGAAAAGAAGTCTATCTACGTTCAGATAGGCTTTTCTTTTATGATTGTTGGATATTTGCAAAAACAGTCGATGATGAATAGATAATACTTGACAAAAAAATATATTTATGCTATAATTTACAAATAATATTTGTGGCTATATAATAGGATTCTCCTGGCCGGGGGAATCCTATTTTTTTGTCCAAAAGGAAGGGGTGTATTTGCGTGGAAGATAGCAAATCAAGTTTAACTTCTTTGATCTCTGCTTTTGGCAGAGCTTATCACAGTCGACACGATACGCCAAAAATTTTTGATGACGATATAGCCAAAGATTTAATCTCGCAAAAAGAGTTTAATGATATCAAAGAAAATATGGTGCAAAACATTTCGTTCTTCAACAAAGATATTGCACAAAAATATAAGGGGAATACGGAAGAAATATTAAAATGGATTACCCAGATTCAACTTTCTCCGATTGCCTTGTCACGTGCCGCATATTGCGAAAGGGTATTACTGAATGAAATGATGTTAGGCTTAAAACAATATGTCATACTTGGTGCGGGGTTAGATACTTTTTGTTTTCGACATCCGGAATTAAAAAACATCCTAGAAATTTTTGAAGTTGATCACCCTAATACACAGGAATTTAAAAGAAAAAGATTGGATGAAGCCAATTATAAAATTCCGAGTAATCTTCATTTTATTCCGATGGACTTCACCAAAAAGTTTTCTTTTCCAGCTCTAATAGAAGGAGGATTGGAAAAGAAAAAAACCTTCTTTAGTCTTTTAGGAGTTTCGTATTATTTAACGAAAGAAGAAAATGCGAGTTTGATAAATGAATTCTTCTCCAGAGTCCCGTCAGGGAGTTCCATCATATTTGATTATGCTGACGAACGTTTATTTGAAGAAAAAGGAATTTACAATAGAGTGGAAAACATGGTAAAAATGGCTTCAGTTGGTGGAGAACCAATGAAATCGTGTTTTTCTTATGATGAAATGGAGGGTTTACTAGAAAAATCAGGCTTACTCATTTATGAGCATTTATCACCAGTTCAAATTAACGAGACTTATTTTAGTAATCGAGAAGATTACTTATCAGCCTTTGAAACCATCCATTTCCTTCATGCTGTAAAACAGTAATTACATCAAGGGGAATATTGAAATAGATTTTGCTAGAATTTGTTTAGGCTTTTAACGAAAAAGTGCCGTATGATTGAAAGTTGCAATCTGCTACAATGAAAGGGATTTCATCGTGATCTTATTACAAAGGAGTTTTTCTATTGAAGCAAGCACTACTAATCATTGACGCACAGCAGGCATTAGTTGAAACAGTCTTTCAAAAAGAGAAGCTTTTGGAAAATGTAAATAAGGTTATTCAAAAAGCATTACAAGCCGAAGCGGATATTATTTTTATAAGAGATACGGATGTGGGTGAAGGGAAAGGCGCAGGATTTGAAATTCATTCCGACATAACAGTTCCGCAAATCGCCAAAGTATTTGATAAAACAGCTACCAATGCATTTTATAAAACTCCTCTATTGGCTTACTTAACGGATCGTGAAGTGAGACATATCGTTATGATGGGATGTAAAACGGAACATTGTGTGGATACAACAGTTCGCACAGCAACCGTCCAACATTTTGATGTCACTTTAGTAGCAGATGGACATTCCACCACGGACTCTAACGCCATACCAGCGGAAACCATCATCAAACATCATAATGAAACGTTGCATGGCCACTACAATATAGACAATTTTTCTGTTGTTCGACCTAGTGATGAGGATTTGTTTGATCCGATCCACGATAATTATCGTGATTAGTTTATATAAAAAGAAACCGAGCTATCTTTAAAGAGCTTGGTTTCTTTTTATATTTGACCTCTAAGACAAAAGATTAGTTTCTTAACCTAAATAATTAGATGACAAAAGAGAAAATTCAATCTAAAATAAAAGTATTCGGTATTTCCGTTCGAACGCTGGAGTTGAACATGGGTAAGATCATGGACAAGTTCATCGCTGTTCTCCGCATCGCTGTCGGCCTCGCTCTGCTGTGGTTGCTGTGGCAGTTTGCTGAGAATATTGCCGAGCAGGTCCTCCACACGAGTGACCCGAGTCTGTCAATGGTCTCATTCATCTGGATCGTCATGGTCTATGTCGTCCGCGGCCTTTTGAGTGACTTCATCCGCATGTTCTGAGCGTTCCTAGGTGGTTTCTCAGTATCCGTGCTAATCGCATGTGATACGGGGAAACCACCGCTCATTTTATAGTTATCTGATGACGATTTTCTGTTTTAATTTGTCAGATGGATGATGTCAAAGTTCCAGAATAGATATTTCAATACAAACATTGATCCTTTGTATTCAACTAATTTTTTCTTTTGGAGAGTTCCTACTAGGGATAAATTAACTAAATTTTCTGTTTTTAATCCAAATATAGACCTTAACTCGATATGGCAGGCATACATTCAAATGGTGTCTTTTTTAAATAAAGATTCTATGTGGTTTTTAGCTCTGTCTATCTCTGCTTGCATGATGTAATATCCCAAATAAGCGTAGAGATTAAATAGTTTTTCGTCTGTACACGTTCTTACGAATTTCTTATAGGGAGTGAGGTTCACTTCTGTTAATGCTTCCAGCTTTTGAAAAAATATCAGTAATTTATATCTGCTGATAGTTTCATCATGTAAAAATTTCGAGAGCTCTATTTCTGGATTAGTGTTGATGGTATGGTAAATGATATTTTTAATTTTCATTGCCATATATTAAAATTATACCTGATGGAGTTCGGAAGACAGTGACGTTTTTGAGATGGATAAAACCGATCTCAAAACCTTTGATGGGTTCTATTTCCAGCTCTAATGAAGAAACGTTTAAATCTGATAGAGGTAGTCCTGGTAGTTTTAACATAGAAAACACTCCTTATATTTGATTAGGTCGTTAGTAAAATTATAGGATTTAAAATGAAATATTTCAATATTTATATTTTTCTTATAATTCGTAATGAAATCTTCTGAATTTGCAGGTGAAAGAGGATTTTTCATGAATACGTAATATAAAATTATCTTTATATTACGGGAGCAGTGTTTGATGAATAGAAAACTGTTAGGAGTAAAACTGAAAGAGCGCAGGAAAGAACTTGGAGAGAGTATGGATAGTATTTCTGATGAATTTATATCTGCTTCTACTGTTGGAAATATTGAGCGAGGTTTACCTAATGTAGCTGAAGAAAAGATTCGATATTATGCGGAAAAAATAGGATTGGGTAGTGAACTTTTTGGGATTCTGAGTATGGCAGAGAAAGAAGAGAAGGAGTTAGAAACAGAGCTCTCATCATTAGATGAAGTTTTATCTGCTGACCTTGATAACTCTATGAAAAGACTCCATGAGCTTAGTTTTTTAAATAAAGATAGTAGACTCTCACCTCTTTATCATTTTTTGCTTGGTCGCTGCTATTTTGTGAAGAGAACAACTAGCTGGGAAAAGATGTTGTATAAAGCGCAGTGGCATTACAATGAAGTACTTCAATTACTTGTTAAAACTTTAGAACATGATAGTGATAACTTGAGAGCAGCTACTTTAAACGAATTAGGTAGAATCTTTTATTATTTAGGTAACTTGAACGAAGCGTTAAATTGCACGGAGTTAGGCATAAAAGCTTATAATGAAACTGGTAAACGTCAAGCTACTATGTTTTATCTTCTGGTAAATAAAGCGATGTATTTAGAGCGTTTAAATGAAGATGAAAGAGCATTGCAAACACTGGAATCACTTTGGAAGAGGATATCTAATTCAAACGCTACTAATATTTTGGCTATACTACGTTTGGAAACATTTTTGCAAATCCATATTAATTTTGCAACAGTGCTTAATAAAGTGAAGCATTATCAAAAAGCACTTGAGTTCGCACAAGCAGGAGCAAAAATTGCAAGGCAAAATGGAAACTATGACAAGTTAGCATTACTTTGGTCTACGACTGGGTCTATACTTGAAAATGGAAATATTGATGAAGCAGTTCAATATTACTTAAAAGCATTAAGTATCAGGGAAAAGGTCAAAAAACAAAACATCGTTTATGCACTGAAAAATCTTGGTTTCCTTTATATAAAAATGAAGCGATATAAAGAATCGCAAAAAATTATAGAAGAAGCTGTTGGAATCGCAGAACAACGTAAAGATGAGTTGACAATATTAGATACGTTGGTAGCACAAGGTACCTGTTACCGAGAACAGGGTTTGTTTCAAGACGCAATACCTTCATTTAAAGGGGCACTTAATCTAGCGATCAAACATAAACTGGTTAAAAAGCAATATGAAAATATTGTTAGTCTGTGTTATTGTTATAAAAAAATAAACAATATGGAATCTCACCAATATTATTTAGAAAAGACATTTGACCTTCAAGTTAGTATGATGGAATGGGAAGATACCCATCGATGAGGCTAGGAGGTGTCAAGATGCGAAGTAGAGGTCCCGAAGATACCATTGGAGTTGATTAGAACCTGTTTAATTACAGGTTTTTTTCATGTGTAGATTGAAAAAGGGTGACCTTTGTGGATTACAGAAATATAGTAGATGAAATCTTATGTAATTATGAGGATGTAGATAGGTTAAACACATCATTAAAAGGTATAGCGCTTATGGGAAAAATGCGAAGCGGCAAAGATACGATTGCAGAGTATGTTTATAAATACTATGGATTTACCTGTTATGCCTTTGGTGATGCACTTAAGAAATACGTACATCACTATTCTGGCATACCGCTAGATAGCAACAAACCATGAACTTTGTATCAACAATTTGGGCAAAAATGCAGAGAGATTGATGAGAACATTTGGATTAAATATTTGATAGGCAGATTAAATAAAGAAAAGCCTGCGCTCTTTGTTATTTCCGATTTGAGGCTTCCGAATGAGAGGCTTTTTGCTTTCGAAAATGAGATACCAGTTATAAAAATGGAGAGTGATTACATTGTACGTTTGGAGCGGATGAAAAAAGAAAACGATGACTTTAATCCAAAATCTTTTAGCCATGAAACGGAAATTTGGCCTGATTTGCTTATGTCTGATTTTAAAATAGAAAACAATTCATCTATCGAAGAAGTGACAAAGCAATTTGATGAACTAAGAGAACGTTTTCTATGAAAGATATAATTTACTTACGATGGAGGAAGAATCATTCTAGATAAAACAAAAGTAATGGCTTATTTTAGTGCAGTTGGTGATGAATTTCCTTTGGAGGTAGTTACCAATGTTCTTGGTATTGAGCCCACAGAAACTTTTAAAAAGGGAGATGTTATCGAAAGATCTAATAATCCCAATCTTATATCAACCAAAATCAGATGTAGAAAAGAGACTGATTGGACTTTAAGCACTGGATATCAAGAATCATACGATATAAATAACCAGTTACGTATTATTCTTAAATTGCTTGAATGGAAAACGGAACAATTAAAGCACCTCAAGGAGAAATATGGTTTAGCGTTCCTTTTCATGGTCGTAATTCAAGTAGAAAATAACGAATCACCCGCAATGTATCTACAGAAAGACATTATAGATTTTGCTAGTTTGATTCAAGCGGAGATTCATTTTGATTTATATATATTTAGTTAAAATAAAAACGCTGTTGATCTTGCTATCAATAGCGTTTTCTTATGTAATTATTGTTGAATAATTACTTTGCGATTGTTAGGGAGGAACATGACGTGTTTTATCGCGTCAAAGTAGAACCCATTAATCATAGATGGCACTCTTTATTGTTATCTAGATATCAAATCTTGAGAGGTTTTATATAGATAGAAGCTTAAACCGATATATTAGGTTTTATCATCCCATGTTTCATCCAAATGTTGTGCATAGTAGAGAAGTCCATGTTTAAAGTATTGCAGTTTCTCGTCAGAAGTAGTTTCAAGCAAATTGGTCATAAGAAGTTCTACTGCTTCTTTGTATTGTTCAGTATTATAAAGTGCTAGAGAAAGATGAGCTTGGAGGGCTCGATTGTCTGGGAATTCTCTTACACCATGTTGTAATATTTCTACTGATTTTTGATAGTATCCTAAATAACGATAGGTACTGCCAAGTCCAAGTAAGCATCTTTCTAAATCTGGTCCACTAAGCCCAAGCTCGATTGCTTTGACATAGTAAGGGACGGCTTCCTTTCCTAAGCCTGAGTTATCATGAGCCACGCCGGTTTGAAACTGGATCTCTGGATCATTTGGATACGAAGTGGCAAGAACCAAAAGCATTTGGCGAGCTCGAGCTAATATAGATAGATCTTGTTTGGCTCGTCCTTCTTCACGTAGTTGAACTGCTTGAGTTAATAGATTTTGCTTCATTTGTTACCATCCTTTTTGCGAATTTTAGCTGTGTAAACGAGAGGAAACTATGTGATGTGATCAGTCTAAGGGGTAAAGGCTTTACCACAGTCAATGATAGAATGTTCTTTGTGGGTAAACAGCTCCAAAAGGACGTCTCTTTATATTATTTATTTCAAGAATACTATTGTTTTTGTATCGTAACTCCTATTTTTTTGAGGGTGCTTTTCTTGTTATTGTTCAGTGAAAAGTTCAGAAAGAAAGTAATGTTCAATTATCCATTTGAAGATATGTAATCGTGTGGTGGTAAAACAAAAACCCTTCATTACCATGTTGAATGAAGGGTTTGGTTCCTTATACAGCAGTAGTGGCATACATGATTTCTTCCTCTAAGAGTTGCTTAAAGTGACCTGCTTGTTCTTCGTTCCAGCCAAAATAATTGCGCATGTATTCCAATACAGGTTTCTTCCATTGTTTTACCCAATCAATGTGGAAGAACATCGCACCTGTACGACGAGCAAAGAAATCTACTGGATTGATAACCATCTCTTTTTCTAAACTGTAAACCAGTGATGCGAAGACAGCAGGGGGTAGATTGGCATCTACTGCTTCTTGTTGGCGATGGCTTATAATCTGGAACACTTCATCTATATTGCTGCCATACAGTTTTACAAGTTTCTCGGCTTCGATTTCGGTTAATCCTAAGGAGATACCTTGTTTTTCCTTTCGTTCCAAATAAGAAAGGAGATTTTTTGATCCGCCAACATTCCCTCCAGACAAGGTGATGTTCTTCGTTTTACTAGGACTCAATGGTTTATCAGAAATATTTTGAGCTGCGATGTCTACAACACGCTCAGCCATTTTTCGGTATCCTGTCAATTTACCACCAGCAATGGTGATGAGTCCAGACTCGGCATGAAATATCTCATCATGTCTTGATATTTCAGATGGGGCTTTTCCTTCTTCATGAATGAGCGGACGTACGCCTGCCCAACTGGATTCAATATCATCTTCTGTTAGTTGCAGGGAAGGGAACATGTGATTAGCTGCGGCGACCAAGTATTGTTGGTCTTCCCGAGTTGTTCTTGGATGGATCAGATCTGCATGGTAGTCCGTGTCCGTTGTACCGATATATGTTTTACCATCTCGTGGTATAGCAAAAACCATACGTTTATCAGGTGTATCAAAATAGATGGATTGTTGCAATGGAAACTTGGATTGATCGATAACCAAATGAATCCCTTTTGTCCAGTGAAGGGTTTTTCCTTTTTTGGAACCATCCTTTTCTCGTAACTCATCTACCCAAGGGCCGGCTGCATTAACGATTTGTTTGGCGAATACGTTTCGTTTTTCTTTGGTTAGTACATCCTCGATGACAGCGCCCTTGATTTTTCCATTTTTATAAATGAAATCTACTACTTTTGTATAATTAAAAGCAAGTGCTCCATATTCGATTGCTTTTTTTAATACTTCGATGGTTAGTCGGGCATCATCTGTACGGTATTCTACATAGTAGCCAGAACCTTTTAGTCCTTCTTTTTTCAATAAAGGTTCTTTGTTTAATGTTTCTTCTCGGTTAAGCATTTTTCGTCTTTCGGTTTTCTTCACACCTGCTAAATAATCATACAACCGAATACCAAAGGAAGTAGCGAGTTTTCCAAAAGTCCCACCTTTTACGATGGGTAAAAGCATCCACTCCGGTGTGGTGACATGGGGTGCATTTTCATATACAATGGCTCTTTCTTTGCCTACTTCAGCCACGATGCCAACTTCGAGTTGTTTCAAGTAGCGCAAACCACCATGGACTAATTTGGTAGATCGACTAGAAGTACCTGCAGCAAAATCCTGCATCTCTACCACAGCAGCTTGAAGGCCTCTGCTTTGTGCGTCCAGTGCAATTCCTGCTCCGGTGATCCCACCACCAATAATCAATACATCTAATTCGGTTTCGGTTACTTTGCTAAGTGGCGTAGTCCGATTCATTTAAATTCCTCCCTGTAAAAAAAGAAGACCACAAGCCCAACCACTGTATACAGTGTTGGGATATGCGGCCTTCTCCTCATCTGACGGTCATAATTAACTTTTTATTTAAAAACACGTGTTGCCTCTACAGCTTTTATCCATCCATCATAGTGCATATTTCTCGATTTGTCATCCATACGAGGATTAAATGTCTGATCAATATCCCAATTATCCGCGATTTCTTGTTTGTTTTTCCAGAATCCTACCGCTAGTCCAGCAAGGTAAGCAGCTCCTAATGCAGTAGTTTCTAATACAACTGGTTTTTCAACAGGTACATCTAGCATATCGCTTTGAAACTGCATGAGGAAGTTGTTGGAAGTAGCTCCACCATCCACACGCAATTTTTTCAATTGGATTCCAGAGTCTGCTTCCATCGAAGAGAAGACATCTTTGGTTTGAAATGCCAAAGATTCAAGTGTGGCACGTGTCAAGTGTGCTTTGGTAGTACCACGTGTGATGCCAAATACGGCACCTCTAGCTTCGCTATCCCAATATGGAGTTCCAAGCCCTACAAACGCAGGAACGACATATACTCCATCTGTTGAATCTACTGAAGTTGCCAATTGTTCAGAGTCTGCTGCATGTTGAACGATTCCAAGTCCATCACGCAACCACTGAATAGCTGAGCCTGCTACAAAAATACTACCTTCTAAAGCATATTCAACTTTTCCATCTATGCCCCAAGCGATCGTAGTTAACAATCCATGTTTGGATCGAACCGCTTCTTCACCAGTATTCATTAACAAGAAGCAACCTGTTCCATATGTGTTTTTCGCCATTCCTGCATCAAAACATGCTTGGCCAAAGAGGGCTGCTTGTTGGTCGCCAGCCATACCAGAGATAGGCACTTCTTCCCCAAAGAATAGAATTGGCTCGGATACAGTGTAAACCTCGGATGAAGACCGTACATCAGGCAGCATAGATTTAGGTACAGTTAAAATATCGAGTAGTTCGTCATCCCATTTTAAATCATAAATGTTATACATCAAGGTACGAGAAGCATTGGTGTAATCGGTTACATGTGTTTTGCCGCCGGATAGCTTCCAAACGAGCCAAGTATCAATGGTTCCAAAAAGGAGATCCCCATTTTCTGCTTTTTCACGTGCACCTTCTACATTGTCTAAAATCCACTTTACTTTGGTACCTGAGAAGTATGCATCAATCAAAAGGCCTGTTTTGCTTCGGAATAGGTCATCATGACCCTTTGCTTTTAATTCTTCACAAATATCCATGGTTTGCCGAGATTGCCATACGATAGCGTTATAGACAGGTAAACCGGTATTTTTATCCCATACCACAGTTGTTTCTCGTTGGTTGGTTATCCCAATGGCAGCAACTTCGCTTGCGGAGACTGGGTATTTTGCTAATACTTCGGAAATGACACTTTGTACAGATCCCCAAATTTCCATCGCATCATGTTCGACCCAACCAGCTTTCGGGAAAATCTGCGTAAATTCTTTTTGAGCTACGCCTGCAATTTGACCAGCTTTATCAAAAAGGATCGCTCTAGAGCTTGTTGTTCCTTGGTCAATCGATAAAATATATTGTTTGTTAGACATCAAGTTATCCCCCATTTGGCATTCTTTTTATGGTTATTTAAAACAATCCCATGTATAACAAAGCAGCGATAACAGCACCAATAATTGGACCAATAACAGGTATCCAAGCATATTTCCAATCAGAAGATCCTTTTCCTGCTATTGGCAAGATTGCGTGTGCAATACGAGGACCTAAATCCCTAGCAGGGTTGATGGCGTAACCAGTTGTCCCACCTAAAGACATCCCGATTGCTACGATTAAAAATGCTACAACGAGTGTTTTTAATCCATCTGCAAATACAAGACCCTTTGCTCCAAAAGCCAATAGGACAAATACAAGGAAAGCGGTACCAATAATTTCACTAAGTAAGTTGCCAAAAGTACTACGAATAGCAGGTCCTGTGGAGAATACTGCAAGTTTTGCTTCCTGATCTTCTGTTTCTTTCCAGTGAGGAAGATAATGAAGCCAAACTACTACAGCACCTAAAAATGCACCAATCATTTGGGCTAATATCATGGATGGAACTTGTGCCCAAGCTAATTTTCCAGCTACTGCAAAACCAATGGTCAGGGCAGGATTGAGGTAAGCCCCACTAATGTGTCCTACCATGTAAGCAGCAATCATGACCGCAAATCCCCAACCAAAAGTGATGACTACCCAACCTGCACCATTGGCTTTGGATTTGTTAAGTACGACACCAGCAACAACCCCACCACCAAGTATGATTAACACCATCGTTCCGATAAGCTCTGCCATAAAAATGGACATACATTGTCCTCCTTCAATTATAAAGATGATAGCAGCGGATGAGAGAAAAAGGAGACAATAAAAAATCACAAAAATTACCCCCCTTAGAAAGGGCATTTTTGTGATTCTCCTCGTCTCATCACATGGATTAACTTTTAAATGAATAGCATGTAAACGTTTACAATTAGAATAATATCCTATTTATAGACACAAATCAACTATTTTTTTAAAGTTGTATCCCAAATATCGGGATCAGAAGTCGTAACCGCAATAGCCCCAGCATCAAGAGCCAATTTGACTTCTTCTCTTGTACGAATTAATCCACCTGCTAAAAGCGGAATGTTTGTTTTGATAGCAACTTCATGAATGACATGAGGCATGATCCCCGGTAATACTTCAATGTAGTCTGGTTTAAAAGTGTCCAGTAAACGATAACTTGTTTCTAGTGCATGGGAATCTAGCAGAAATAGACGCTGGATTGCAATAAGTGATTTTTTCTTGGCTTCTTTTACAACAGGAGTTCTTGTGGAAATCAGGCCTGCTGGTTTTATGGTTTGACATAAGAATTGGGCAGCGTGTTCGTCGCTTCGTAAACCTTGAATCATGTCAGCGTGTAACAATACTTTTTTCTTGTGTTTCGTGGCTAGCGATACCAAACTTTGCAGCTGGCCAATATGGGTATCCAATAATACAACATATTCATAATTCGAAAGTAACATCTTTTCCAATTGTTTTACATTTTTAGCGGCAGGTAATATTTTTTGATTTGCGAAATGAGACATAACCATACAATCTCCTTTTTAAATAACCATTCACTTCGTGTAAGCAGATTGTAACATTACCTATGCCTAATTTCATATGATGGAGAAATGGGAAATAACAGAAGGTGACACAAGTGCGCATTCGAGCAAAAATGGAGCTTTCTCCATATGAAATAAAGCAATTAGTTGAAAAATACTATGGATATGAAATTTTGGATATACAAAAAGTAAGAGCAGTGTATAAATTAGAGACAGATCAAGGAACCGTTGCCTTCAAAAGTGCAAAAAAAATAAAAGATATTCATTTTATCGATTCGGTCATCCATCATCTTCATTCGCATGGTTTTTTGTTTGTTCCTTCGTTGAAAAAAACAAATAGGGATACACTGCTTTTAGCCTATGGACAGAATGATTATGTAGTAGAACAATGGCTTCCTTCCGATGTTCACGAAATTCATCCATATGAGCGAGATTGGCTATTCTTCGCTGGTCAAACCTTAGCCGAATTTCATTATGCAATTGCATCTTATCCTTTTCATCATGTCTCTAAAAAACGGGTTCGTCGACCGTGGGGAGAGTGGTTCGATCATAAGCTCCATCAACTAAAGTATACCCGATCAGGGAACGATACAAAGTTGAACTATTGGCTCTTGGATCGTATGAAACATGCCAAAGCACAACATTATCATTATCCTACTATTACAACACAGTTATGTCATGGCAGTTTACACCAAGAGAATATAATGATGAATTCAAATAAAAAGGTGTGGTTGATTGATTTTGAACGTCTTACCTATGATGCGATAGGCAAAGATTTGGCACAAGTGTTGATGTATCATTTTCGATTTCATCCATGGAATAAAGAAGATGTGGAACAGTTTTTAACCGGTTATCAGAATATATCTCCACTAAGGAAAGAAGATTTACACCACTTTTGTACAAGAAGTTTGATTTTAGATAGAAACATCTATGCTTTTTTAGAAGGGAAGCAAGTAGTTTTCGATGTGCAACAAGAAAAAAGAAAAGAAGCGGTACTCCGTGAAATTATTCCGTCTTACTGGGATGGATATAATTAAAGGTGTGAAAGGGTGCGGTAAGTCTTCTTTCCAACACCCGATCACTAACCTTCATGGAAATGATATGGGATTAAAAATCCTTTTTGATCTCTTCTATTTGCAACGCAATTCCTTTTTCAATATCAAAAGTTGGTTCGTAACGGAGTAACTTTTTTGCTTTCGAAATATCTGCCCATGTATGTTTAGGATCACCAGGTTGTGGGGGAAGGTAGTTTTTGAGTGCTTTTTTTCCTGTTTGTTTTTCCATTATGGTAATTACTTCGTTGACCGTGAGATGGGAAATACCACCTATATTGAATATTTCACCGCTCGAAGGCGCATGTGCTGCAAGAATATTAGCTGTGACAATATCATCTACAAAGGTAAAGTCGCGAGATTGTTCTCCATCCCCATAAATAGGAATCGGTTGCTCTGTTAAAATGCGAGTAATGATCCGATGAAAAGCCATATCTGGCCGTTGTCTCGGTCCAAAGACCGTAAAATAGCGAAGGGATTGGACAGGAAGTCCAAAGTTAATATGATAGAGCTGACACAACTGTTCAGCAGAAAGTTTGGTCACACCATAAGGAGAGATGGGATGAGGGGTATGATCCTCAATGGTTGGACCATTCATTCCTCCATAAACAGAAGAAGAGGAAGAGTAGACGATCTTATTAATGGATTTGCTTTCTTTCGCTGTTTCTAGGAGACGTTGTGTTGCCAGTATATTGTTATCTACATAAGAACGAAAATCAGCTCCCCAACTTGTACGAACACCAGGAAGAGCAGCGAGATGAAAAATGACGTTTACACCATCTAGAAGCGGAGAGATTTCTGCTGTGATGAGATCTTGTTCGAGAAAATGAAACCTAGGTTGCTGAGATAGCCAACTTAGGTTTCTTTCTTTTCTGTTTCGGTCATAATTGGAGCGAAAACAATCGATGCCAATTACAGTATGACCTTCTTTTATCAGTTGTTCTGCTAACGTAGATCCAATAAAGCCGGCGCATCCAGTAACAAGTAATTTTGCCATAAGACTCCTCTATTTCTTTTTGTTTTCGTTTGGACTTTCCCAAACAGATAAAATATCATTTGCAACCCGCTTAAATCCATATTTTTGAATAGCTAATTTTCGTCCGACTTCACTCATATGCTTTTTTAGTGCTACATCAGAGAGTATGGTCGAGATGGAAGTGGCAAAGGCTTCAGGATCTTCGGGATTTTGAACAATTAGTCCATTTTCTCTGCTCTGGATAACTTCTGGGTTTCCTCCGCGAGCAGTAGTGACAATCGGCAATCCAGCAGCCATTGCTTCATAGTGTACTCTGGCAAGTGGCTCTTGCCACAGAGAGGTACAGACGAAGATATCTCCTGCCCAAAACCATTTGTGGACTTCTTTTGGATCGACAAATCCTGTTGTTACTACAGGTACGACTGATCGTTGAGCTAAAGCATGGACATAGGCGACATAATCACTTATTCCTTCATCGCTATACCATTTGCTTCCCACTAAGACAAGTGCAATATCAGGGTGCTTTTTTTTGAGTGAATGCATCGCTAGCACTAATTTATCTACGCCTTTTTTTGCAGTTAATCTGCCTACAAATAATATTACTTTTTTGTTTTGCAATTGATGCTGGCGTCTCAGTGCCTCACGTTCTTGTTTGCGGACCATTTCAGAACTAGGAATATAGCGCTGGATATCGACACCGGAATAGATTGTTCTTAATTTCTCTTGTGCTTGAGGGTATTGCTTAGCAATCGTATTTCCAACATAATTGCTGACAGTAACGATTTTTTCCAATGATTCAATCGCTGTTGTTGCTGTTCCAAGGTCGATTTTTTCCAATAAAAACATGTCATTATGCATGCTGAGGATTAATCTGGCATGAGGTGCTACTTGTTTGATTGCAGGAACAAATTTCGGGCGATTGAAAACATGAATGAGATCATACTGTTTTGCGTTTCCTTTTAGGTACTCTACTACATGTTTTATATAGACATCTGGTAATTTCCCTGGGACTCGAACATATTGAATACCTGCTAGTGTTTGCCTATTTGGTAAGCTGGGATCATCTACACTTAAAATGCTAAGGTTGTGACGTTTACTTAATAAAGAAGAGACTCCATCAATATAGGTTTGAATTGCTCCTCCGCGAATAGAAGGGACAGGTAATTTTTCTGTGCATATCATAAGAATATTCATTTCTTTACACCCCTTCTTATTAACAAGGGATTTAACCATATTTCAATTAATCTGATGTTTTTTTTCTTGGGACTTGGTTTTGTTCCGATGCTTCGTTTTTTCTGAATTGGTTTTGTACCGAATGTTCTTTTCTTTGGAACAGGATGTTTGCCAATATGCCTTTTCCTTTTGTTCAATGGTTTTTTAGGCGTACGTAAAGGAGTTCTTCTTCTTCGATTTAATGGGGCTCTGCTTCCATGTCTTGGAATCATTTTTCTTCGTCTTCTACGAGGGATCGGCGTGCGAACCGGGGTTGTTTCTGGTGCGGATTCTGGATTTTGTATTGGATTTTCTGGTGGTGTTACTTTTGTTTGGTCTACTGGATCAAGTCTTCGGAAGCGTTTGGCTGGTGCATTTTCACGCGAGAATTTCTCCCAGTTTGGAATATTTTTACCGCCAACTTTCCACTCTTTGCTGAGTTGTTGTAAGGTAGTCCATTTGGTAGAATCTTGGTTTTCAATATTGGTCAGTAATACCTCTAATTGCTCGTTCATCAGTGTTGTTGGACTGAAAATAATTTCTTTTACATGTTTGTAAAATTCATTTGGCAACATCATATCAGTGAGGAAGACTTCAAATAATTCAGGACTGATTGGATTGGCCTGATGATAAGCTTGAATCATACTATTCATCCATTCCACATCCCAAGCTCCTTTATCTTCCATGGAGCTTGTGACCAATTTACGCAAGTCGCGAATGGGTAAATCGAAAGATACTCCATCTAAGTCGATAACCCATACTCCATTTGGTCCGAGCTGTCCATTGGAAAATCCGTAGTCTTGGTGAGCAAGTCCCCAATACTGTTCTCCTTTGGCGATTAAATCGTAATAAGGAGTTGTATTTAAGCGTTCCAAAGCTTTTATTGCTTGTCGTTCGTATTTGTCCACCATTAAATACAACATTCTGCTAGCTGGCATTTCTGGATAGGCACGAGCTAATTCTCGAAACCAATTGATTTTAGTTGCCATTTTTTCATATTGTTTGGGGTATGAATGGAGTCTGCTTGAAAATTTAGATCCAAATGGAGGATCGTACCCTTTCGAATGCTGGTGAAATTCTCCCAGTCCATAGCAAAGCATACCAAAGCCTTCAACGGTGGTCTGATCAGCAGGTGTTAAATCGATCCAATCTGTTACGATCCATAGCTTTCCGCCAGCTTCTATACAATTTTTTCCTGTTTTCGTACGGATCAGTTTTGGTACTCGAGCCCCCTGTTTTACGACATATTCTTGAGCCCCTACACTAAACAAGCTTCTTTCTGGAGTACGATGTAATACTTTTAAACTACGAAGTCCTTTATCCGTATCAATTCGCCAAATGGCACCGCCTTTGTCAGGCTTAGAGGTGATCATCTCTATACTTATAAGTTTCATGTCGTAGTGAGTTGTTACTTTTTTTGCTAGGTTGGTTAGTTCAATTGGTACATCTTCAAAATCTTGTTCGGCAGTGCCCCAAGGCTGAATGATATACTCGCTCATTCAAAGCCCTCCCACTTAAAATCTTCATTTGTTTCAAAATATGTTTGTAGGAAAGAAAAGTAAGGGCAACTATCTGTTTATCTACAAAAATAGGTGTTTTTCATTGAAATAACATAATTTTATGGATCAAATAATAGACACCAAACATATAGTAAGAGCACCAATGAAATATAGATAGATGGAGAGGCGATGTCATGAACGTTGCAGTGATTGGCATGGGCTATGTCGGAACTACCATGAGCGTTGCTTTGGGTTTAGATGGGCACCAGGTATTTGGGATAGAGAAAGATAAAAAGAAAATCCAATCTTTAGAGCAGGGGAGCCTTCCTATTTATGAGGATGGTTTAGAGGAGAAATTGCGAGAGTTATTGTTATCCAAACAAATTTCATTCTCCCAGTATATATCTGCTATAAACTCATGCAGTGTAGTGATGATTGCAGTCGGAACTCCTGCCTCCGAGGATGGTAGAGCCGATTTAACCTATGTGAAAAAAGTAGCGAGTCAAATAGGGAAACATATGAAATCGGAGAAATTGATTGTCATCAAAAGTACTGTTCCGGTGGGTACAGGGGATGTGGTCAAACAGATTATCGATCAAGAACTTAGAAGAAGAGGGGTAGATATTCCATTTGAGATTATATCAAATCCGGAATTTCTTAGAGAAGGAAGAGCATTACAAGATGCAAGAAATCCAGATAGAATCGTAATTGGATGTACTTCTTCATCTGCCAAAAAAACAATGGAAGCATTATATCAATCTCATATAGATAAACTCTATTTCACGACCGTGCGGAACAGTGAATTGATTAAGTATGCATCCAATGCCTTTTTAGCTACTAAAATTTCATTTGCTAATGAACTAGCACGGCTATCTGAAAAAGTAGGAGCAAATATTACGGATGTAACAAAGGGAATGGGAATGGACAATCGTATCGGAACGCAATTTTTACAAGCTGGTATTGGATACGGTGGTTCCTGTTTTCCAAAAGATACAGATGCTTTGCTTCAGATAGGAAAAGATGCAGGGATTGATTTTACATTGTTGCAAGCTGTAAAAAATGTGAATGATACACAAGTAAAGTGGTTTTTAAATAAAGTAGAGACGACCATAGAGGGATTAGCCAATAAAAAAATTGCTGTACTGGGTCTTACTTTCAAACCACATACAGATGACATTCGAGAATCGCCCGCTATTCGTATCTTGGATTTTCTTTTACACAAAAAAGCGAGAGTATCCGCTTATGACCCCAAAGGAATTCCAGCTATGCAGCGAATTTTTCCAGATGTAACGTATAGTGCTGACCCGTTGGAGGCAGTAGATCAGGCAAATGCAGTCATTTTAGCCACAGAATGGCCCGATATTGTGAAGATGGATTGGGATATGGCGTTGCGCAAGGTGGTTAATCCTATTTTATTTGATGGGAGAAATGTTGTAGAGTCACATTTGTTGCGTGGCTGGGATTATTATGGAGTTGGGGTGTGTGTATCATGAAAGGGGTAATTTTATGTGCAGGGAAAGGGACAAGGATGCAGCCCTTTTCTTTGACTACACCTAAAACCATGTTACCAGTTATGAATCGTCCGCTCGTTGCATATTGTCTCGAAAAATTTTATAAAGCTGGAATAGATGAGATTGCTGTTGTTGTGCATCCGGAGCAAAAGCCGCTTATCGATTATATGAGTAATTTGACTCCGAAACCAGTTATTATATATCAAACGGATCAACTTGGAATAGCTCACGCTCTTACTCTAGTAGAATCGTTCGTAAATAACGATTCTTTTGTTCTCTTGTTAGGTGATAATTTAATCAAAGAGCCTTTAGAAACATTAATTTCAGCATTTCAAGGAAATCATGGATCGATCTTACTTTCCAAAGTAGAAAATCCTAGTGACTATGGAGTAGCAGAAATTGTCGAAGATCGAGCTGTTAATATCGTAGAAAAACCTGTTAATCCGAAAAGTAATCTAGCAGTGATTGGTATGTATCATTTCTCTCCTGCTATTTTTGAGGCAGTCCGAGCAATTCGTCCTTCTTCGAGAGGAGAGTATGAAATCACAGATGCGATTCAATGGCTGATTCATCAAAATTATGCGATCTCTTATTCAATTACAGATAAACATTATACAGATGTAGGAACGATCGATCGTTGGCTAGTTGCAAACAAGTGGATGTTGGAAGATACCATGCATACATCCATTCATATTGGAAAAAATACGAAGTTGGAAAATTGCACCGTGAGAGGTCCAGTCGTAATTGGTGATCATTGTGTTCTCTCCAATTCGATCATTGGACCAAATGTCACCATAGGTAATTATGCGATACTAGAAAATTGTAAAATAACAAATAGCATCTGTTTGGATTATGCAACCATACGAGATGTAGGTAAGCCTGTGATCGATAGTGTAATTGGACAGTATGTTAGGTTAATTGGAGATCATCAAACACACGATCAAGGGGTACGATTTGTGCTAGGTGACCATTCAAGAATGTCGATATCGGAGTAAAAATACCCATCTTGGAAGAAAGATGGGTATTTTTTTCTGCAAACGGACATACTTACCCCAAATAACTAGGAGGGGATAGTATGGATCAGCAAAAAACAGAAAAACTACAAGCAGTTGGAGCAAGTAAAGAGCATGATGAAGAGCTGGCCAAAAAAGGTACACCACTAGGTGAGGCAGTAGAAGCAAATAAAGAAAAGAAGATAAAAGGGAAAAACTTCCCTGCTACCTAGATTGTGATGGGATTGCTGAAAACTCCTGATAAAATAGGAGTTTTTTGTTTTTTTAATAGAGGAGAAACATTTTTTGGGATAATATTCCTTTTTGGTAGGGGATTTATGAACAAACTGCGAATTGGTAAAGGAGTCAGTCGTATTTGGAGGTTATGGTATGAGTCCTTTTACATGGTCACCGAGGGAAAAAAAATTAGCTATTGCTCTTGTGGCAATTTTGGTTTTTGCTATTGGAGCATTACTTTGGAATCAAGACGATCTTTCGTTACAGAATACTTCTTTACCTATGTATCAGCAACAACCCCAAGTTAAACCAGTAGAAACAAAGAAACAAGCTCAAATTGCTACCATTGATGTAAAAGGAGCAATTAAAAAGCCGGGGATATATAAACTTCCCGTTCCTGTACGTCTGTATCAAGTTTTGGAAGCAGCAGGAGGAGCATCCGAACAAGCAGATACGAACCGAATGAATCTAGCTAAAATAATAGCAGATGGATCGATGATTTATATTCCAAAAAAAGGAGAAGCAATACCTTCGGAAGCCTCTCCCATTCAGACGAAAGAAGACAATAAAATTAACTTAAATACAGCTACTTTAGAGGAATTGGAAACATTAGAAGGCCTGGGACCAACAAAAGCCAAAGCGATCATTCAGTATCGTGGAGAGCATGGAGGATTTCGGTCGGTTGATGAGTTGTTACAGGTTTCTGGTATTGGGGAACGTACTTTGGAACGGATAAAAGAAAAGGTATTTGTTAGTTAGAACCTTTTAATAGAACTTTCAATTCAAATTTAATTCGTATCAAAATAAACAAACAAGGTATTCACTTTTAAAATGTTTCATAGTATGGAGGATACATATAAGGATAAAATGGTAATCGCAATCTTGGAGCCAATGGTGCTCTTGAAGGATTTCTAGTTTGTTCTTGAAAAGGTCCAAAAGGTTGTTCATGAGGTTTACGTGGCTCCAAAGGTTCGTGTGGTTCGTGTGGTTCATGTGGTACATGAGGAGCAGGATCGAACGTGATGAAAGGTCTAGACCTTAAATAGTAATGATTCATTTTACACATCCTTTGTTTTATTCCGATATCCTCAACTTATGCAAAGGCAAAGAAAAAGGCGAGGATATCTCCTTGTTTGCGATTCATAATACAAAAAAAGGCCCCTGACTAAGCAGGAGCTTTTTTGTATTAGCTTAATATTTTTTTCACCAAAGCAAGAGCTTGATCTAATTCTTCTCTTGTGATGGTCAAAGGTGGGGCAAAGCGGATGGTGTTGTCATGAGTTTCTTTGCAAAGTAATCCTTCATCCATTAATCGTTCACAGTATGGACGTGCTTTTTCATGTAGCTCCATTCCAACAAATAATCCTTTACCTCGAACTTCTTTAATCACTGGGTTTTCGATTTTTTGAAGTTCTTCTTTGAAATATGCTCCAAGCTCACGTGATTTTTTGGTTAAATCATCTTCTTCCAATACTTCAAGGGCAGCTATAGAAACAGCACAAGCAAGCGGGTTTCCTCCGAATGTGGAACCATGAGAACCGGGTTCAAATACACCCAAAATCTCTTTATCCGCAGCTACAGCAGATATTGGCATCACACCGCCACCAAGTGCTTTACCCATAATATACATATCTGGCTTGACATCTTCCCAATCACAAGCGAATAGTTGACCTGTTCTGCCAAAACCAGTTTGGATTTCATCTGCGACAAATAATACATTGTTCTCTTTACAGATAGATTGAGCAGCTTTTAAGAAACCTTCAGGAGGGATAATAATTCCAGCTTCCCCTTGGATCGGTTCTAAAATGAGAGCAGCCGTGTTTGGTGTGATAGCATTTTTGAGCGCTTCCGCATCTCCATAAGGAACTACTTTGAATCCCGGGGTCAATGGTCCAAAACCTCTTTGATAATCTGGGTTGGATGACATGGAGATGGTAGATATGGTTCTGCCATGGAAGTTATCTGCGCATACGATGATTTCAGCCTGATCTTTTGCTACCTTTTTTACATCATAAGCCCAACGACGAACAGCTTTGATAGCCGTTTCGACAGCCTCAGCACCTGTATTCATAGGCAACACCATTTCTTTGCCCGTAATTTGTGCTACTTTCTCATAGAATGGTCCAAGCGTTTCGCTGTGAAAGGCTCGAGAGGTAAGTGTAATTTTATCTGCTTGATCTTTTAGTGCTTGAATCAGACGAGGATGACGATGGCCATGATTCAGTGCAGAATATGCACTCAACATATCCATATAGCGGTTACCATCTGCATCGGTAACCCAGATACCTTCCCCTTCTACCAATACGATGGGAAGAGGATGATAATTTTTAGCCCCAAATTTATCCGTTAGATCAATAATTGATGCGTTTCTTGACATAGTTACTCCTCCTGAAAAATATTTACCAGTTCTATTTTAACGGAAACGTTTTCAAAAATGCAAAGAAATGTTTAGTTAATCATTTATTTGTATAGTATGTACAAATGGTATAGATAATTATTGATTTTATTTTAATAATAATTATCTATATGAATGAACATGCGTTATCGGTTAAGGTGAACTTGCTTTTCTGTCAGCCACAAAATATAACAGATAGGTAATGCAAATGAGAATAGAAATACAAAGGCAAAGATCTGTACGTAATGGAGAATGAAGCGTAATAGGAATCTGCTTAAGAAATGTTGATCCCAGTAGTGCAAACGATTCATTATTATTTTAGTAAAAAATGGAAGAGTGTACCTTTTGTAGAGAAACCAGTTGTGAGGTAAACATGCAACTAGATAAGCAAAGAAAATGCCTTCTATTAGCACTAGCTGATTTGCGAGTAACCAGTAGACCAAAAATGTTACAATGAGTAGAATATACGAAGTGATCCAGATTTTCTTAGGTGGCGATAAGAGTAAGGATTTCAACTTATTTGTCACTCCTACATAATAAAAATAAGCAATTGAAAGGATAGTTTAACAGTATGACAATTAAATCAGATAGATGGATTCGTAGTATGGCATTCGAACAAAAAATGATAGAGCCATTTGTAGAACGTAATGTCGGAAAAGGGGAATTTGTAAGTTTTGGTTTATCCAGTTACGGATATGATTTACGTGTTTCGGACGAGTATAAAATCTTTCATAATGCACTAAATCCAATTATTGATCCAAAGGCTATTGATGAAAAATCCTTTATTGATTATAAAGGCGAAGTTTGTATCATTCCACCAAATTCGTTTGCCTTAGCAAGATCTGTAGAATATTTTCGAATCCCTGAAAATGTATTAGCTATTTGCGTAGGGAAATCGACCTATGCACGCTGTGGGATCATTACAAATGTTACCCCGTTTGAGCCTGGCTGGGAAGGATATGTTACATTGGAAATTTCCAACACGACTCCGCTTCCTGCGAAGATATACTCACATGAAGGTTTATGCCAAGTGTTATTTCTAGAAAGTGATGAAACCTGTGAAGTATCTTATAAAGATAAGTCTGGGAAATACCAGAATCAAAATGGAATCACCCTTCCAAAAGTATAGGGAATATATGTTTGACTAAATTTTCAAAATATGGTAAATTCGCTCTAATCTGGAAATGGGAGCGAAAAGTGTGCATCGACCACTAATTAGCGTAACATGCGGTTGGATAATAGGCGAATGGCTGGCAAATCAAGTAAATAGTGTCAGTTACTTATGGATCGCTATCTTCATCCTGATAGGCGGGTGTCTCTTTTATTGTAAATACAGGAAAGGGATGCCTGTTATTTTATTATTCATTGGTTTTTCTACAGGAGCAACTTATTTTCAATTATACAACGAAGCAAATACGTCCGCTTTTTCGCGTGAACTCACCACGAGTGGAATAGGGGAAATCTCGCCCAAGCCAATCATTGATGGAAACCATGTTCGTTTTAATTTAGAGGTCAAATATATTCAAAATCAAGGATATACGAAGCAAATTCCAGGAGAGACCATCCATATAACAACAAAAGCGCAAAATCAAATAGAATTAGGTTTCGCTCGACATTGGTATTCTGGTTGCCTTATTAAGTTGCCAATGAAGTTAGAAAGACCACCTAAAGCAAGAAATCCCAGTGGATTTGATTATGCCATTTATTTGCATCGTTATGGAATTCATTGGCAAACTGAAATTCCCTCTGTCTCACAAATACAAGTTATTGGTTGTCAAAGAACCCTTTATTCCAAGATAGAAGCATTACGACAAACATTACATAATCGGCTAGATCATCTTTATACAGCGCCATTCTCTGGTATTTTACAAGCAATGTTGATAGGGGAACAAACACTGGATGTGCCTACTCAAGAAATTTTTTCTACGCTAGGTTTGATCCATGTATTATCCATATCAGGGCTTCATGTTTCTCTTCTCGTGGCAACATTGTATTTTCTTTTGCTATTATGTGGACTTTCTCGAGAAAAAAGTGCTTTGTTGATTATTTTATTTTTACCGTTCTATGCTGTTTTGACAGGGGGAAGCGGTCCTGTTATTCGCTCCGTTATCATGGCTGGTATGATGCTATTTGCTGTGATATTGAGAAAAACTTCGGATTCGGTATCTTTTTTGGCATTAGCACTTTTGCTGCAATTGATCTGGAATCCATATCAGTTGTGGGAAGCAGGATTTCAGCTTAGTTTCTTGATCACTTTGGGATTGATCTTATATGTAGAGCCGTTGTCTCATCACATCCCAGTCCCTTGGCATCGATTTCGACAGGCAATATCCGTCATGATCGTATCGCAAGTACTGTCTTTCCCCATTATTTTAGTATATTTTTATCAGTATTCTTGGCTCTCTGCTCCTATAAATTTGCTATTTGTTCCTATTTATAGTGTGGTTGTTTTGCCCCTATCCAGCTTATCTCTGGTTATTAGCTTTTTATTGATTGGCTGGGGGAAAATTTTTGCAAACATTACTTCATGGATTATGGATCTAATGGACAAATGCCTTTCTTGGATTGCTAGTTTTTCGCAAATCACGTATTCATTTTCTCCACCGAGCCTATGGTGGGTGCTCTGCTATCTTTTTATATTATGGTTTTCGTTTATCACGATTGTATCAGATCGACGTTTTGTACAACGTTTACGTTATGTGACGCTGTCTGTTCTTATCTTCCAGCTGGGAATGTTAATCTACAAAGGGGAAAAACCGGCCACTCTGATTACAATGGTGGACGTAGGGCAAGGCGACGCAATATTAGTAGAAACTGCTAAGGGAAAAACTTTTTTGATCGATGGCGGAGGAACGATGCCTAGGAAAGTAGAGCCTTGGCAAAAGCGTCGGAAAGTTTTTGAAGTTGGACGCGATGTATTGGTTCCCTATTTACGATATCGTGGAATCAATCATATTGATACAATGGTTATGACGCACGGTGATGGAGATCATATTCGAGGGCTTGATGCTGTTGCAAGACGGTTTTCGGTGGGGCAAGTGTTACATAGTGCAGCACCCCCGGCTGATCGATTTGAACAAGATTTACTTACTTCTTTCATGAAGAAACAAGTGCCCATAAAATTAGTCCGTTCCGGAGAAAGCTGGCAAATAGAAGAGGGGATACAGATCAAAGTGCTTCATCCTGCGTCGATCGTACCTTCGTCCAAACCCAACAATGGATCTATTGTTATGTTACTATCCATATATGATACAAATATTCTTTTGACAGGAGATATGGAGGAACAAGCAGAGCAGGATGTTTTATCCAAATACTCTTTCCCTCCTATTCACATTTTAAAAGTGGCTCACCATGGAAGTAATACATCAACAACAGATGCTTGGATTTCCAACATAAAACCACATCAAGCACTTATATCTGTTGGTTTACATAATCGATATGGTCATCCTAAACCAGAGGTTCTAACTCGATTACGTCAAGTAGGTGCTCGAATTTGGCGTACGGATCAACAAGGAGCGATTCTTATTCGGGTCCAACAAAATGGATATCAAATAGAAAGTAATTGGAAAGGTGATGACGAAAAGAGTGATAGATAACCTCCCTGCTGTTTCTTTATACTATGGAGTCGAGTCTTTTCTAATGGAAGAAGCATGTAATCAATTGCGTGATAACATACCTATGGATCAAAGAGATTGGAATTTACTCGTACTTGATATAGAGGATACGCCATTGGAGCAGGTGATTCAAGAAGCTGAAACTCCATCCTTTTTTGGAGGGAAGAGATTAATTTTAGCAAAGAATGCCAATTTCTTGACAACTGCTAAATCGAAAAAAGAGCAAAATCACAATATAGATGCTTGGATGGAATATTTAAAACATCCAAGTGAAAGTAGTGCTATTGTATTTACAGTGAACAATGATAAATTGGATAAGCGAAAAAAAGTAGTCAAGCAAATGGAGAAAATAGCATCTGTTACCAAATTTGATGCCTTAAAAGGACAAGCTTTACTCAAATGGGTAACGGAACGCTTCCGAGCACTTCAAGTAAAAGTGTCGCGCGATGTTTGCATTGTTTTCATTCAAGTAGTTGGTAACGATCTACGGCTGTTGGATAAAGAATGTCAGAAACTAGCTCTATATGTAGGAGTAAAAGGCGTTGTAACGATGGAGATCATGGATCAACTTATTCCTCGAACCTTAGAGAGTAATGTGTTTCAATTAACCCAAAAGTTAGCGGAAAATAAAATTGCAGAAGTATGGCAGATATGGGAAGACTTACTGACTCAAAAAGAGGAGCCTGTACGCGTTCTCGCACTGATGATAAGACAGTTTCGTCTGTTATATCAAACCAAAATTCTCTCGCAGCGAGGGATGGGGGCAAGTGAAATGGCGAAAATGCTTGGCATGCATCCTTACCCAGTAAAACTAGCAGTTACAAACGCAGGAGCTTTTTCCGTGGATCAATTAAAAAAATATTTATCGCTGGCAGTTGCAGCGGATCAAGATATCAAGTCTGGGAAAATAGAAAAAGTGATGGCAGTAGAACAAATATTTTTAGAGATTCATCGAAAATCAGCATAAAGAAAGGTGTCTCATATGGATGAAATACAACTAAAAAACCTACGAAAAAAACAATGGATCTATAGCAATATCATTTTTCTTTTCTATGCGCTTCTTGCTTACAGTGTTATCTTCAGTGGGGCGACTGGATTGGTCGTTTACTTGGTATTAGCAGGTATCTTTCTAATATCTCCTATCGGATTTTTTCTCTTTCGAACACCCCAGCCACTGTTTCTTGTCTTTCCTGGCATGAAAGAGCTTCAAGTATATGAAAAAGAAAAACTAAAGGACGCATGGTTTACCTATCATGTCACTTTTGCCATTTTGCAAGTAGCAGCAACTATCTTTTTTATCATTCAAGCATTTATTCGTAAGCCTCAAATCGCTTTTATCGAAGGAATACCATACTGGCTTATTTTTGCCATTTCGCTTGTGTTGCTCTGGTTAGGGAACACCAACCAAATTTTTCATGCGAAACGAATAGATACCAAAACATATGAACAACTCAAAGTATATGCAGAAGACCGCCGAACGTTTGCAATGGTGTTTGCAGTTGTTGCGTTAGTCATGACTGGTATCGCGATATTAGCTGTGACCATTATGTCGAGAAAGTTTATTTAAATTCTGTTCACTTAGCTATTATGTACTGCTGCATAATGGCTTTTTTATATACGATTATTTTGTTTTAAAAAAAGTGAAAACAAGGTACAATAAGACTTAGCATAAAACCGTTTTATGCTCGGATGGACCCTTTTGGAGGGATCATGGAATTCAGTAATGGATCGGGAAGGAGATATCCTTCCAGGCCTGCAAGGACAAGCCTTTGGAGAAGAATCTTGAGGAGTGTTACCTTCCCCTTCCGGGTGATCTGGTACATCCTCCGAGGAATCTTCAAGGGCATCGGGAAGATTCTCGAGTTCCTGCTGGATATCATCGAGGGAATCCTCGAATTTCTCAGTGGCCTTGCTAACTGATCGAGCTGAGTTTAAAGGGGCTTGGCCACCACATCGTGGTGCCAAGCCCCGCACATTATTTTGAGTATAACCTTTTATTTTTATAATTAAGAGTTATAGTTAAATAGAATTAAGCTAAAGGAAAACAATTTTTTCAAATCAGTAGCATTACTGATCAAATTTTTGAAAATAAATGAGGGACAAGCATGGATGAATCCAGTTTTACAGTAGGTGGTGCGCTTTGGATCAACTTGTGTAACACGATCGCAAATCACAACAAAAAGCGTGCAGATTTACTGGATAATCCTGAAGCGGCAAAACGTTGGCTAGAAGTAAATGAACTGGTGCTAGCACAGGATCGATCAAAGTTAGATGAATCCGATACATGGGAGCAAGTAAGTAGTAGATTGCATGAACTTCGTATCTTGAGCAGAACAGCTATCTCAGATTTGAAGAAGAGAGAATCTTTGTCCAAAACCCTTCTATCATCGTTAGATAAAATACTAAGAGATGTAATGGTGCATCCTAATTTGGTGAACAAAAAAGAGAAATGGGAAATTGATTTCGCAGGGACCAATCCAATTGATCATGTGACCTATCATATTATCCAATCGTTATTGGAGACAGTTCAAACCATCTCACCAGATCGGATTCGTGAGTGCGAACATGAAAACTGTATTCTTTCTTTCATCGATACATCCAAAAGCGGCAGAAGGAGATGGTGTAGGATGAGTACTTGTGGAAATCGCACAAAAGCTGCTGAATTTTATGCGCGAAAAAAACAAAATAAGGGGTAAGTATACATGAAAATAGCGGTCATTGGAGCGACGGGAAAAGCAGGACGAAATATTTTACAAGAAGTATTGGAAAGAGGGCATCACGCTACCGCGATTGTAAGGGACAAGACAAAGCTGACGGTTTCTGCTAGTGATGTTATCGAGAAAGATGTATTTGCATTAACTTCTGATGATTTGAAGTCCTTTGATGTAGTAGTAAATGCATTTGGGGCACCATTTGGCAAAGAGTACTTGCATGTGGATGCTGGAAATGTGTTGATTGACGCTTTGAAGCATACTGATACGAGGCTTTTAGTAGTAGGTGGTGCGGGAAGTTTATTTGTAGATGAAGCAAAAACGACAAAAGTCGTGGATACTCCTGGATTTCCAAAAGAAGTATTGCCAACAGCGACAAATCAAGCTAAAAATCTAGAGATCTTGCAGAATACGAAAGATTTAAATTGGACCTTTATCAGTCCATCTGCCATCTTTGCCCTTGGGAAAAGAACCGGCAATTATACGCTTGGGACAGATCAGTTGCTCATCAATGCTAAGGGAAAAAGCTATGTGAGCTATGAAGATTTTGCTGTAGCTGTACTAGATGAAATAGAACACCCAAAACATAAAAATATGCGTTTTACCGTTGGTTCGGAAGAATAACAGCCAGATAAGCAGACCAAAAACGATTGTTGGTAATGACCAATCAATCGTTTTTTCTCGAATTATTTAGGTTGAAAAGGACATTTTCCTCGGATTGGAACAATGTCATCACCAATGAAAAACTGTTTCCATTCATGATGTGTAGGGTCTCCATAGTGAGAGATATCAGGATGTTTGGGAAGATTATCCCAGACAGCTACTCTTTCTCTCACTTTTTCCCGAGACATCGAGCCCCATTCGCTTGTACCTTCTAATCCCTCAAATATTACACGAGGTTGAAATCCGATAATCAAGCTATTGCCTAGATCTCTTGTTTTTCTTTGTTTATAAGCAGGGCAATTACCAAAAGCAAAATAAGTTTCACCATGAAATCCAAATGTCCATAAATAGTGCTCTGGATCTTTTGGGATGTGTTCTGGCCAAGGTTTCTCATCTTTTTCATGGAGATATTGCAAAACGTTCCAAAAGTAATCACGGTAATATGAGAGTGATTTTTCTTCTTTTTCAGGTTCTACAAAGATAAATAACCCTCGACGAACAAGAGGGCGTTCTTTCATTAATTCATGGAACTCTTTCAATGTTTCTGGTAGATTACTCCAATCATCTTGTGAGATAAATCCATAACGAAGTTCACCTTTTTTTTCACCATTCATTCCAAAGTAACAAGGAAAAGTAGGTTGAAGGACAGTACTGCGGAATGTTTGATATTGTGTGTGAAACCAGTCTGGTAGAAATGAACCAGCGTTTTTTATTAACTCTTGATCTATCAAAGTAACCATCAAGATGCACCCCTCTCTAACTAGAATAAATATGTGAAATAAAGAAAGACATGACTTTTGTAAAAAATAAAAAACACCATCCTTTTTTAATGGGATAGTGTATTAAAAAAAATAAGAGATACCTTTAAAGAGAAATTTCAAGCCAAATCCAAGCAAGATGAGTCCTGTTAGGAATGTAATAATGCGAATCGCCTTGTCTTGCAAAAATCTCCTACTAATATGAACCGTTGTTGCTACATTAATATTCCACACTGCAATACCAAGAAAAAGAAAGAAAATGCTAGTCATGATAAGGCTTGTATCATGTTCTTTGATCAGATTGACATAAAGTGAACCATATACTCCTAGCCAAAAAAGAAAACTTATTGGATTCATTAGTGAGATGAGAAATCCAGTCCAAAATGCGTTCCACTTACTAGGTTGTTGAGCAGCAATGCGAAGAATAGCCTGCTCCTCTTCTTTGATCAAAGAGCCTTTTATACTAGAATAACTGAGTTTTATAAAAAATAATGCACCTAACCAAGTGAGAGTAATTTGAAGCCATTGAATCGACATCCATGTGGAGATACCTTGATTGATCGCGATCAAGTAAAAGATATCAGCTGTAATCGCTCCTAATGAAACAATCCAAGCGCAGAGAAAGCCTTGATCGATTCCTCTTCGGACAATTTCAAAATTTACTGGCCCCATAGGAACGGCAAAAGATATTCCTAGCAAAAAATGGCTTAGTAATAGCTCCATGTTCGGTAATCCTTTCTTGTCCATCTTTTTACTAGTAGATGAGCAACCTAATCAATTTAGAATAGGAACGATAAATTTACAAAAGATAAGGTGAAAGAGGATCGTAGGAGCTTGGATCATGCATAAAATTGAAAATGGAATAGAGAAAATATCAGATTTTACCTGGGGTTTTCCTATGGTTGTTTTTTTATTGCTAGCAGGATGTTACTTTACGATTCGTCTTAAGGTCCTTCCGGTTCGCTATTTTCTTATTATCATAAAAGAAACCATTGGTAAGATATTTAAAAAGCCATCCACCTCTCTGCCTGAAGGTGCTTTGACTCCATTTCAGGCTTTTTCATCCTCTTTAGCAGCAACAGCTGGAGCGACTAATATTGTTGGTGTGCCTGTTGCGATTAGTCTTGGAGGTCCCGGTGCGCTATTTTGGATGTGGGTAGTAGCTTTGATTGGAATGTCTTTGTTATATGCAGAGATAGTTTTGGGTTTAGCATACCGAGAGAAAAACAAGCAGGATGAATGGGTTGGAGGGCCTATGTCCTATATGAAAAAGGGGTTAGGTTGGAAAGGGATAAGTGTCTTGTATGGTGTAGGGTTATTATTGGAGATTATTCCAAGTTGTATGGTTCAAGCAAACTCAGTAGCAGAGCCGATTGTAAAGGCTTTTTCTTTTCCTTCTTGGTGGGTCGGAATCGCTACTTCTATTATAACGGCACTTATTGTGTTTGGTGGTATGAAGCGGATGGGAAAGGTGAATGAAAAGTTACTACCAATATTGGTGATTCTTTATGTCATCACATGTTTGATTGTGATAGGGTTTTATTATGATCAAATCATCCCTGCCTTTCTATTGATTTTTACACATGCTTTTCATCCATCTGCAGCTATTGGAACCTTTACAGGTGCATCTGTTGTCCTCGCTATGCGATGGGGTTTTGCTAGAGGACTGTATACATCTGAGATTGGACTTGGGACTGGTTCCATAGCAAACGCAACAGCCTCTGTGAAATATCCTCCACAACAGGCATTTTGGGCTATTATTACTGTAACCATCGATACGTTAATCATCTGTACACTGAGTGGTTTTGTGGTCTTAACTTCAGGCGTTTGGACAAAGACACCTTCTAAAGAGGCACCTAGTATGGTGATTTATGCTTTTCAAAATGTATTTGGACATACCTTAAGTGATTGGTTTATTTCCTTGCTCTTATTTTTCTTCGTTATTGCTACGTTAAATGTCATTATTTTTTATGGAGAACAGCAGGCCTTGATTTTGTCTGGACGAAAATTGCAGTTAACCATGCGATTTATTTATTTGATTGCCATCGTCATCGGTGCTACAGGTGCATTAACCCTTCTGTGGAAATTGTTGGACTTAATGATTGCTGTCATTTTGGTTCCCAATGTATTAGCAATTTTGTTCCTAGGGAAAAAAGTATGCGAGCTCACTGATCATTATATGGAAAAAAGAAAAAAAGACAGCCTAGAAGAGGCTATCTAAAAAAACTAGTTATTTTCGTGTTTCATGATCCGATTTGTGACTTCATACGCCGATGTAAAGGATAACTCAGACAACTGTCCTTCCCCATGACACCAGTCACCTGCAAAATATGTATCTTTTAAGCTATAAAACTGAACAGGCATGAGTTGTTGATCATGTATGCTTTTAATTTCTTGTACGGTTGCTTTTTTGGAGAGACGCTTGGCCACAAGTACATCTCGCCAGCCTGCTAGGTGCTTATCATAAACAGATTCAATAATCGCTACTTTCTCATCTGCTTTTCCTGCCTGAATTTCTTCTTCATTTAGATAAGCGACTGCCTGCATCAATTGTCCACCTTCAGGGATACAGGTTTTATCATAATGGGAAATATCCGTAATAAATACACGTTCCCCTTTGTGATAAATGTACGTATATGGGCTTGCGATTCTTTCAGATAGACCAATATCATAAACAACAACTTGCGTTGGTTGATATTGCGAATAACTAGTAAACAAAGAAGCGTGTTTTGTTTCAGCAAATAACTTTCCAAGTTCTTTTGGTGGGATACAAAAAATGAATGCATCCGCTTCATAAGACTGTTCTTTGCCATAAATGGTTTTGATTTTATTATCTTCTACATCAATTCGATCGATTTTTGCTTTGGTAACGATTGTTCCACCATTTTTTTCAATAATACTTGAAAATGATTCCACAATTGCTTGCCAACCGCCACCAATATACGCAACAGCTCGCTGGGTAGAGAAAAGTCTTTTATAGTAGGCAAAAAACAGAGGGGAAGGAATATTTTCTGGTTCATTGGTAAAAAAGTTAGAAGAGGCAACAGTTAAGAGCAACTCTCGGATCTGCTCAGGCTGTTTTTTTAGATAATCCCCGATTAATACACCCTCTTCTCCGCGTTCAATAGATGTTAATGTTTTGAGTATTTCAGCAGCAAATCGTACTTTATTTTCGGCATCTAGAACTTTAGTTTTATATAACCCTTCTAGAGTTGCAGGCATCGGAGTAGTGAAGGTGCCCATGTCATAAAAAGCTTTAGAAGGGGAGAAATCGCGCCAATCTACTTCTAATTTGATTTCTTTTTCAAACTTGCGCAAGATAGACTTATCACGTGCATAGATGGCATGTGCTCCAAAGTTAAAATTAAATCCCTTCATGGGAATGGAGATAGCCCTACCACCTAATTTGGGCGCCTTTTCCAGTAGGGTTACTTGATATCCGTGGTAGGCTAACCGGGCTGCTGCGGAAAGGCCAGCTAAACCTCCACCAACAACAACGACAGATGAAGACATGGTAAACACCCTTTACAAATTTCATTTTACAATCGTATCGTAGACATAGGTAAAGTCCCTTCTTCAACAAAAAAAGGGATTCATTCATTAAAAGATCTTTTCATCCCATACATTGTAACAAGTTCTTTTCCATTTCGATAGAGCGCAATCATATTCTTAATATTTAGACATATAGGAGAGTGAAACACATGAAGTTGGTAAGTGCCTGTCTCATGGGAATTCACTGCCGTTTTGATGGGAAAAGTAGTTTGGATACAGACATTCAACAATTGGTGATAGAAGGGAAAGCTGTCCCGATCTGTCCCGAACAAATTGGTGGATTGTCAACTCCGCGTCTCCCAGCCGAAATAATAGGTGGTACAGGAGAAGATGTTTTGGATGGCAAAGCAAAAGTGATGAACATGGAGGGAGAAGATGTGACAGAAGCATTTATACGAGGGGCAGAAGAAGTTCTTCGTATTGCGAAAACGGTAGGAGCTACCGAAGCGATTTTAAAAGAAAGAAGTCCCTCATGCGGTAGCAATGTCATATACAATGGAACCTTTCAGGGTATCAAACAAGCAGGGAATGGAGTTACGGCTGCATTGTTAAAGAGAAATGGCATTCAAGTAAAATCAGAGGAAACAGAAAACGAAACGACATTCAAATAGAGCCTCGTGGATTTTTTTCATAATAGGGCGTTCCATCTAGCTTACTTCTTTTACTTCTTACTACCCACCAACTTCGAAAAAAGTTTTCGATTCTAGAATTATTTTTGTTTGGGACAGATAATTGGTAAAAGGAAAAGGATTCGTTTTTGCTACAAAAAGAAGACATAGAGATGAAACTCTATGTCTTCTTTTATTATTTCCCAAGTACCCACTTACTTTTCAAAAACATTGCATAAGCAAGGAAGAAGGTTAGAACAATGAAGATGGAGGAACTTCCTACCACAAATAGAATGCTCGTGAAGTCGTAAATTCCATAAATGAGTTGTTTGATCAATGCGTAAATATTCATGAACGGGATCAGGAAGTGCGTCGTTGTTAACTCATTTGCTGAAGTTCCAATAAGTAAGAAATACGGTATCATTGCCAATGCTGTGATAGGGGTAATATAGTTTTGAGCTTCTTTTAAATTATTAGCTAGTAGACTAAGAATCATTTGAACACTCGAAACCAGTAAGGCAAAGAAGATGATTCCCACTAAGAGACTGATCGTGAAAAATCCAATGTTTTGATCTAATCGGAGTGCTTTTGCGAGATTTTCTGTAAGCAGATTTACCCCTAAAATGAAGGTGATAACAGAGAAAATCCCACTTATCATACTTAATACTGCAATTGCTAACCATTTACCAATGATGAGATGAAGGCGATTTACAGGAGTCATAAGTAAGGCTTCCATCGTTTTTCGTTCTTTTTCTCCTGCAAATAAATCATTGGCTGCTGGGAGTCCACCCATTAAAACAGCAAGGACAATAATGAGTTGCGCGAAGATCGATACCATGTAAAGAGATATATCGTCACCTTCGATAATACTTTTGGTGTTGATTTTAAATGGTTCCATTTCTTTTGGGTTAATATTATTTTCCACTAATCGTTGTTTAACAAATGCATCCCTTTTTATCGTTAGAGCATCTGCTATTTTGTCCTGCGTACTACTGCCTTTGGTACTTGATGGATCAGCTTGAATAACGACCTCAGGAATTTCGTTACTTTTTAATTTTTGACTGAAATCAGGATCAGATGAGAGTGCAACGGTTGCTTCTCCTTCTTTGATCATTGCTAAAGGATCATGGGAAGAGATGATCTCGATTCCTTTGATATCCTTTAACCAACTCAAAACTTCTGGGGCCGTTTTGGTTGATACAGCTACTTTTACTTGTTCCTTTGAATCTTCCATAAATACATTTTCGATGAAATACACTATACCGATATTGAATAAGATAGGGAGCAAAACACTTAAAAATATCGTTTTCTGATCACGAAGTGAATCTTTTAATTCTTTTATAAATACATGCCATGTCATGAGTTATTCCCCCTGATAATGCGTGACATAAAGATGTAATTTAAATCATCGCTCTCTTCTTGTTGATATAAATCCTCTATCGAACCGTTATAGATCAATTCGCCTTTATGGATCATAATGACAGACTGACAAAGCTGTTTCACTTCTTCCATAATGTGACTAGAGAAAATGATTGTTTTGCCTTCTTTTCGCAGTTGATGGATAAGTTCTCGAAACATATTTGCTGATGTGATGTCTAGACCTGTAGTTGGTTCGTCAAATAGAATAATCTGTGGATCGTGAATTAATGTTCGCGCAATCGTTACTTTTTGTCGCATTCCTTTGGAGAAATTACCTACTCTGCGATCCAAGTATTCGTTCATTCCAAAGCGAACAGTTAAGTAATCCACTCTTGCTTTGGTTTCATGTTGACTAAGTCCATATAGTTTTGCAAAATAAGTCAAGTTTTCCCGTGCCGTTAAACGGTCATATAAGCCAGTTTCACTCCCAAAAAGTACTCCGATTTTTCCTTTGATTTTCATTGGATGCTTATGAATATCAATCCCATCTAAATGAATGCTACCTTCTGAAGGCTGAAGAATAGCAGATATCATGCGAAGCAAGGTTGTTTTTCCAGCGCCATTTTCTCCTAAAAGCCCTACAACATCCCCTTTATTAATTTCAAAAGATATATTTTTTGAAGCTGTAATTGTTTTTTTCTTATCCGTGAAAAATCTGGAAACATTTTGAACACTTATCATCTTTTGCCCTCCTCGTTCCTCGTATCTTTGATCTGTTTTTATCATAAAGAAATAAATCAAAGAAAACATCGATTCTGTCGTAAAACTGCCCTATGATGTCGCGAAACTGTCCAATGACATCTCAATCATGTTAAAGTAAAAGAAACAGACTGTGAGACGAGTGAAAGAAATGATCAAGATAGGCCTAGTAGATGATCAGAAATATGACTTGGAAAAACTCAATATTACGTTAGAAAATGAATCACATTTAAAAATTGTTTTCTCAACGAATAATGCAGAAGAAGCTTATAAATTGATCAAAGAAAATAACATCGATTTACTCATCACGGATATTGAAATGCCAGACCTGTCTGGCTATGAACTCGCTGATTTTATTCGTAGTTATGGTTTAGGTATAAAGGTGATATTTGTAACTGCACAAAGTGGTTATGCTGTTCATGCATTTGAACTAGATGTCTTGGATTACATCATGAAACCTTTCTCGAAGGAGCGGCTTCTGAGGGGAATCAATCGATTGCAACAAAAAAAAGATAAAGTGGATAAAACGAAGCTCATTCTTAAAAACAAATCAGAGATTTTTTTGATTGACAAGAAAAATATTGTTTACATCGAAAGAACAAATAGAACGACCACTATTTTCACAAAAGAAGAAAACTATTCTACCTATCAAACGTTAAATGAACTAGAAGAAGAATTGAGCGGTTCTCATTTTATTCGAGCTCATCGGGGTTTTATCATCAATATTCATTATGTAAAAAATTTTTCCCTTTATACCAAGAACTCCTATACGGTTTCCTTTCAGGGTACAAAAAATACTGCGATTATTACGAAAGCAAATCTAGACAAACTTCAAGATCGATTTTATAACTAGGGGAATTTGCATGAAATATTATTTGTTGCCTGCAATTATTGTAGTGATCCATTTAACAAGCTGGGGGAAGTTGTTATACCAATCGCCGCAGTTATGGGCTGGGATATTCTTCATAAGCTGTGTTAGTTATTTTGTTTTTAATTGGAAAGAAGTGAAGCGGCTACCCTTTGTTTTACATGCTCTACCGTTGAAGAAAACAGGATACCTTTTGTTTGTTCAATGTTTGTTTTTACTCATTATCTTATTTGCAAATCAGCTTCATATACAATTTATTGCCATATTAGGTGTTATCTTATGTGAAATAGTACGTCTGAAACAATATCCTGTGCAAGTGATGGAAAAAGATTATTTGGCCCAACTTTCCAACAAGATGAATGAGATGGATATGCATTTTTTGACCATTCGAGCTCAACGTCACGATTTTTTAAAACATGTAAGTGCAATTGGTTATTTTATAGAGCAGGAAAGGAATCAGGATGCAAGACAATATTTTGAGGATTTACTAGGTGAATATAAGGAAACGAATGACACAATAAAAGGGGAAAAAATACATATCTCGTCGATTTTATGGAAATATAAAAGAATTGCAGAGCAGACAGGAACTATAGTGAATTACCATTTACATGTACCTGTGTCAAGAATGCCCATAAATCGACTCAACCAAGTGCAATTGATTACCAATCTGTTAGAAAATGCAGTTGATGCTACACGCAGTTTTCATACTCGATTTGCTCACTCTGCTATCAGCCTTCATACAGAAGTTCATGGTGGAATTTATATTGTCGAAATAAAAAATAATGCTTTTTTTGACGATAGAACGATATTGGATACGTTATTTGATCAATTTGAAAACAGTTCAAAAAATGGCGATCATCAAGGGATTGGGACATTTATCATTTCTAGTCTCGTAAAATCCCATAATGGAAAATTATCGTATCGCTATCAGAATCAGGAGTTAGTCATAAAAATAAAGCTTCCACTGATTTTAAACCAAAAGAACAAACATATAATAAATAACCCAACCTCTTCATGAGGCTGGGTATTATGTCGTTGGCAAGGGTTCTATTTTTTCATCTTTGATCAATTTCTGATATTGCAGATACATCGCGATCCGCCAAGGTACAAGCATTCCAAATGCTAAGATGAAGAAGAGTCCACCAGTTTGTGGAATAGAAAGAAAATGTTCTATATAGCTATGCAATGCTAATCGTACTGCAAGAAGTCCAAACAAAATGAAAACCAACGCGGGAGAACGCTTTAAGTATATTTGACCTGAACGGTGTTCAAACTTAGATGTCTTGATGAGTGGGATAGAAAACAGTACTGCCCCACATAAAAAAGCAATGCCTGCCCACGTCCAAGGGATGTGCGTCGGTTGGTAGAAAAACATCAAAAATCCAGTACTCATTCCAAGTGGAGGGATCAGGATTTTTTTGGCATTTGTTGGTTTATCTGCAGCTTTGATCCGGATAAAGATCATGGATAATGCCATGAAGATAAAGACAATGGATGCGATTGTATGTAGATGTAAGGTAAAGAAAGTTATCATGTCCAGCACCTCTTAATCCACACAAAAATGGAAAGCTTGACTCTAGTATATCAAAAAAAGCTGTTAAATATGAAAAAGCGACCCCATAGCAGGGTCGACCTTATAGTGCTTGTAACTTTTGTGTAAGACGAGATTTTTTGCGAGCAGCTGCATTTTTATGAATAAGTCCTTTTGTTACTGCTTTATCCAAAGTACGGGTAGCTGTGTTCAAAAGACCAGTCGCTTGTTCTTTATCATTGTTTTCGATAGCAGTTAGAAAACGTTTTACAGCAGTACGCATGGATGATTTTTGGGCAGAACGGTGAAGACGTTGTGCTTCGTTTGTTTTTGCGCGTTTGATAGCTGATTTAATGTTAGCCAAAGTTATTTCACCTCCATAGTAGAACTGTTGGTTCCGACAAAACAACATGCATCATTGTAACATGCACGTCTTGGAATGTAAAGAATAATAGCCAGATAGTAGTGAAAAATAGGGAGGAGAAAATGTCAGGAGTTGAACTTAGATGGAAGAACATCAAATTGATTTGAGTGCCTACAATATTCGAACCGATTTAGCAGTAGAAGCCCATGATATGGCAAGAGAGCAGCAACAAAATAATGAAATTCCAGGCATTCGCATGAACGAAACAGATGCAGAGGGAATTCGTACCAGTTGGATTAAAGTCGAGAACCAAGAGGGATCAGAACGTATCGGCAAAGCTCCAGGTACATATTTAACCATTGAGGTGCCTGCCTTAAGATCAAAAGACAGCATGTTACAAGAAAGGGTAGCAACCCACTTTGCCAATCAATTTTCACAGTTTTTACAAGAGGTTGGCATCGATGCAAATGCCAAAATTTTGTTAGTTGGATTGGGAAATTGGAATGTAACCCCAGACGCTCTTGGTCCACTAGTGATCAAACAATCTATGGTGACAAGGCATTTATTTGTACTCGCCCCTGATCAAGTTGCAGATGGATATCGATCCGTGGCAGCAGTTTCACCTGGAGTCCTAGGGATTACTGGGATGGAGACAAGTGAGATCATTTATGGAATTGTTCAAGAGACCAAGCCTGATGTCGTTATTGCCTTTGATTCGTTAGCATCCCGCGCCTTGTCTCGCGTAAACACAACCATCCAAGTCACAGACACCGGAATAAGCCCAGGTGCCGGTGTGGGGAATAAACGGAAGCAATTGAATCAAGAAACACTCGGTGTTCCGGTTATAGCCGTAGGAGTTCCCATGGTTATCATAATACGGGTATTCTTGTTTCTAGTATGCTTCAAAAAATTGCCAGGACTTTTCCAAGTCCAATAAGGAAGCAAATGTATATAAAAGTAGGCTAGAAGTAAGAAGGTAGGGAAATCAAAATACGGGTGAGTTTGCCTGAAGCCAAACAGAAGCAATGGTATTTAAAAGTGAGACTGCACTTTAAACTCGCCATCATATACCATTATCTTTCCTATTAAGCGGTTTCGAATGTCTACTTGAATCGTAAATACTTCTCGCATATCATCGTATCCTTCTTCAACTGTTACAACTCCTTGAAATAATGGATGAATGGGAAACCCTAGCTTTCCGATGACGACACGTTGAGAACCAGAGCGAATCTGCATACGTCCTTCAGGTGTCACCGTAAACGTTAAATCTGAGTAAAACAAGCTTGGTTCCCCCAAATAATCCTTTACTACGCTACGCTTGGTATCCATAGTCATACATGCAATGAAAAATCGAGTAACCTTTTCAAACTGAAAAGTCCGCACCCAATATATTTCTTCTTGACCAGTAGGCGATATCCGACAAGTATTTTGGATCGTAAATGGCACATCCTTTCCATTTTCGGGAAAGAGAAACTTCCAATGGGTTGCTAATTGCAAAAAAGGTTTAATCCAAATAGCGCCCGTTTCAATCTTTGACATGGTTCCTGTTGCATAAAATGTTTTTCCCATTGAAAACGCATATCGCGCTTGTAGTTTAGGATGAAGCCTTTGGAAATCCTTACCTAAGAGATTTTCGTAGATGGACACGATGAATCACCTTTTCTTGAACGCCTGCAACTTTTTGATGAGGGCAAATCATGTGCTAATAAGAAGCCAATCAGGGAGAGGGCCCAAAGACTGGTATTAAATGTGATCGGATTAAACGGATCTGTTGCGATCGGAGGATTTGTAACGAAGGCACTGATCGTTAATAGTGGGAAAAGAATGAGCTGAAAAACAAGTAAATGCCTTTTCTTTCGGTAAAGAAGCCAAGCGAATGCAAACAAAATTTCGAGTAAGCCCACTAGTCCCACAAGGTTTGCAGCAGTAGCTCCTTTCAAGGAAGTCAAATTGGAAAACATCGATATTTCCTTATGATGTTGGATAATGATTTTTGGTACTAATCCATGGTAGAGCCAAACAAAGAAAAAAAGCATTGTTACAATGGTATTACTAAAGAAACGTACATACTGTGTTCGTGGTGTCTCTCCTTTTTCAATCCAGCGTTTGAGCACATCAAAGCTAAGAGCTGTTGCCCATCCCATAACTGGACGAAATAAAAGATCCAAAAGCTTTCCTATTAAACCATAGCGTACCTCATAGTCATATTGGGTTAGAAAGGTAGTACCATTATTTGTAGGTAAATATCGCCAATACCCTCTTCCTTCAGTTATTGGCGATATTTTTTGATTTGTACCAAAGTGAAGTGATGATGTTTTTGAACCATTCTGTTTATTATGTGTACCTATACTTTTACCCCATCCAGCGATTTTCACGCCAAATCCAATCTTCGTTTGATAGGAAAAAGATTGCGGATCTTCCTCTGATTTTTTAGGTAAATAGGTGATAGAAGAAAAGCGCAAATCCCATTGTTCATGTAGTTCAGGGTTTTGAGTCTTTCGCCATACTTCGTCTATATTTGCTTGTATCGGTATTTCAACATAAATGGATTTGTTTATCATAATGGCACAACTCCTCTGCTATTAAAGTAACATAGGATTCGATGCATTTGATATGAATTCATTTTATTCTTTTTCTTTTTACACATTATGTTGAGAACAAAAAAATCAGAAGTAGGCTAGATTGTTCTTTATAAACCATTTCAAAAGTATAAGTTAGATAAAAGATAATATAAAATTCCCCACTTTTTGAAATATAATCGTTTTTACTTTTGCCTAAATGGGAGATATCTAGTAAGACATTGAAAATAGAATGGATAAAAAAAGGTGGTGCTTTAAAGGAAGCTGTTTAATTAAGTCAAGAAAGTGGTGATTCATAGAATTAGAAACAAATGAACGTTATAATGATTTCATTACACTTAGAAGAAGGTAATGTTGTGATGAATCGGTTCAAACGAATGGATGATTTAAAGTCGCGTTTAGATCAAAAACGTCCGTTTCCCAAACACGTAATCAAAAATTTACATGATCATCTTGTTGTAGAGTGGACATATCATTCGAATTCTATCGAGGGAAATACCTTAACACTGACCGAAACAAAAGTCGTGTTAGAGGATGGTATTACGATTGGTGGGAAATCAGTTAAAGAACACCTTGAAGCATTGAATCATAAAGAAGCGATATTTTTACTAGAAGATATCGTGAAAAGAAATGAGCCATTTTCTGAAAGGATAATCAAAGATTTACATGCCATTATTCTTAGAGGCATTGATAACGAGAATGCTGGTGTTTATCGAAAGACAAATGTTTTGATAAGTGGTGCAGAGCACATTCCGCCTGATTACCTAATGGTGGAAGAACAAATGCATGAATTAATCACATGGTATGAAGCAGAAGCACAACTGTTTCATCCTGTACAAAGAGCAGCAATGTTGCATAGTTGGTTTGTAAAAATTCATCCCTTTGTCGATGGAAATGGTAGAACCGCAAGATTATTGATGAATTTGGAACTGTTGAAAACAGGATTTGTCCCAATTGTAATCAAGAAAGAACAACGTTTACAATATTATCAAGCACTGGATCATTCCCATGTAGTGGGAGATTCTAATGATTTTATACAGATGTTAGTTGATCTTGAGCAGGAGAGACTGGAGTTTTATCTGCGATTTTTATAATTTGGGATAAACCACTGGAGAGTGAGTTCGACAGAGAGGAAGCTTTCAATGAAGTAGCAATTCGTGAAGGAAGAGAAGAAACTGGAGTAGCTGTTAGCGAGGAAAATGTAGAAATGGTGGGTGTAATGCAACGGAAATCGGGAGATAAAAGAGTGGATTTCTTTGGCTGTCGTGAAAGATTGGAACGGAGAGATTCAAAACTTAGAACCTCATAAATGTGATGATTTACGATTCTTCCCATTAAACCATTCCCTGCAAATGTGATACTGTATATTTCTCATGCAATAGAGAACTACAAAAAGAATAGATGGTTTGACAGTTATGGTTGGGAACAAAAGGAATCAGTGCAGAGTTCCTAGTACACAAATGAAAGTGACACATTATTATGAAACTCATGAGTCTTTTTTAATAAAAAATCTACATATATGTGCAATAAACATGAAATGGGCCTTATAAGGCCCATTTCATGTTTATATTTTAATTTTCGCCTTCTTCGGAATTATTGATACCTTCACCACGTAATGGGATTTTATCGGCATCAGCTGGGTTATAATTTTTTAATGTTCCCTCTGCGACTTCTTCTAAAATGCCAGCCATTGCTGCATAGGCAGTACGAATTAACATGCCACTACTTTTTTGTCCGATATCACCACGGAACTCAACAAGAACACTGCCGCTTCCGAGTAAACCATATCCGTTTCTGGCAATTCCTTCATAAGTACCACCTGGATATTGGCTTACTTTTGCAAAGCCATAATGCATTAATGTATTATATATGACCAAACTAACTTGTTTTGAAAGATTTAGAGGATTGCTAGCGACATTTGGATGATTTGGCCAGAAGACAGAAGTTGTAATCATATCTCCATCTCCGCTCACATAGCTTCCTTGGTGGTGGTAGTCTACTACAATATCTGGTTTATAGCGATCATAAGCAGAACGGATTGCAGCTGCTTCAGGCACTGGATTATTTTTAGGTAACATGTTTGGAGAATGGTAACGGTTCATATCATAACCTTCTCCTTTTAAGCCGAACTCAGGTGTTGCATCTGGATCATAGTTATGACGCCAAAACTTCTCAGCCCCATCAGGATTAGCACGAACTACGACATATAATGTAATTTCATCACGAATTTTCTTGACTTCAGGCTGGTTGCTACTTCCTAAATTTTTCAATAAATGTAAAGCTGCTTCCGTACCCAAAGGTTCATTTCCATGTTGTTGTGTGACATACATTACTTTTTTCTTTCCTGTTCCAACTTTAGCTAAATAAATATTTCTATTTTGATTGGATTTCCCAATAACTTCTAATTGGACTTTGCCCTGAGAAGATTTTTCTATCTGGTGTAATTCTTTTACTAACTCCTCATAATTATGTAAACGTTCCAGTTTCATCGTCTGGGTATCTTGTAGCCATGGTCCATTGGGCACTGCTTGTGGATTTCCGTAAACGGGAGTAGCGATTAACAATAATAGTATTAATAACAAAGAAAATTTCTTCATATAGACACCTCCATATTTTTGAAAACGCTTACAAATTAGAGCCTAAACAGATTGTTAATACAGTTTTTTGTGAATAGCTTTAGTAAGGCGATTCGAGTTCTTTTTCAGATATATAGATGTATGTTTAATTCATTATTAACCTCCCTTTAATAAACATTAACTGATCGTACAACTGTTATTATAGCAAATACTATTAAATAATAAATAAAAAAGTTCAATAAAAAAAGATTATTATTTTATATTAGGATGTATTTAAAAACATGAAAAACCGGGAGCAGGTTATATTGTATTACATTGTGTTTCTTTAACAGGATGAGGAATGGATTTATTAGCGATTGGAAGAGTAAAAAAAAAAGAATAAAGAAATCGTCACGAAAGCAACCAAAAAAGCAACTACCACCATTAAGGTTCTCTTCCTATAATAATTGATTTATTGAAAATTCAATGATATTTTATAGATAATCCAAGAGATGCAGCTTCAACTGTGTCTCACGCACTCTGCGAGAGGAATGTCATGAAGATCAATCGACTCAATCTGCCTGAGGGTCTGTCGGAGAACCTTCCGGAAGATAGCCGCATCGCTCCGGATGTGCTGGGTCACCGTGGCTCCAACTGGCCTGTCCAGGTTCCCGTGGACGAAAAGAACGATGTACGCTCCGGGCTGCTGTTTTGTTCGGTCGATTCCGTGTTCCGCAATCCCAACTCGGTCTTCATCGGGTTCGGGATCCCGAACGTCTTCACCATGGTTCCCGGTGGAGAAGGAAAGTGGGACAAGTACACCGCCTTCATGTTCTACCGTCAGCGCTCGTACGTTGCGTCTGACATGGAGCGAATGCAGGTCGGTGTCTACTTCGAGCTGTGTGACCTGGATCCCAAAGCAATCGCAGCGATCCGTCGAGAGATGGAAAACCAGAAGGGGCGCCGTACGGCCAGCTGTGCCAATGCGAACGCCCAGGTCCTGACTGCTGCTGGGTTCACCTCCGGTGGAAAGTCACTCCAGCACGTCTACCGTCCCTCTCATCTTTCTGCTCTCCTCTGGAAGAACGGTCTGGAGTACGAGGGGAAGAAGGTCTCGATTCGTATCCTCTATGCTGGTCGAGGGATCGGCGATCACTTCCTGTCCGTGTGGCGGAAGGAGTTCACCAGTCTCTGCCGATCGGTCAAGAAGAAGTTCATCCGGCATGCTCACTCGACTGGCACTGCCCCTCAGTTCGAGGTGCGAGAGCTGGTAGGTATGTCGGTCGAACGGTGGGAGAACAGCAAGGAATTCGCCGCGGTTGGCATCAGCCGTCCGTCGTGGTTCGGAGTATGGCTGGGGTTCCTCCTCGGTCAGCGTCCCATCTTCAACACGGAGACAGGTGTACCGATCGAAGCGCTGGAACTTCAGGATGCATTGCCTGAATTCGGTGGCAAGCTCGACCGTGTGGGAAAGCTGAAGAAAAAGCTCTTCTCTCGTAGGACCGTGAGGTTCATCCGTCGTCATCTGATTCACAGCGTCGATCAGTACGAGGATGTGCCGCGTCAGGCCATCGTCGAGATGCTCCGCCGCAGTGACGGTCCTTCTCATGAGGAAGCGTTCCTCTACAACATCGTGGTTACGGGTTCGGGCATTCACATTGCCCGCCTCGAAAACCGCAATGGTCGGGACCGGAAGATCATCAACTGGATCATGGCCAAGCATGTTCTGATCTCTGGATACGACGAGGATGTTCGGTTCGCTGGTGAGATCTGGTGTTGTAAGGTGGATGGTGAGTTCGTCATCTTCCTGAACCGCAACTCCGGCACTTACAAGCCGACTGAAGATCGTCTGATCGCCATGGCAGACTACCTGAGCAAGGTGTTCCGTGCGAAGGTAGTCATCTCCGAGTAGTGCCTAGACAGGCTCTTTCTGTCTAGTAGCCCCTCTCTGATTCTATCAGAGGGGGGCGCTGTATTTTTAATTACTAAATTTAAAACCCTTATATATCAACGCTTTTTCAACATACGTTACAAAACTATACTTTTGTAACGTAAAAATCAAAGCGAACGCAACTGTTTTATACGAAAATAGAAATACTTATAAAGTAGAAAAGGGATTTATTAGGTTTTTTTAATATTTTCTCAAAAATCAGTCAAAGGCCTTATATTTATTTAAGAATTAAAAAATATTAAGGAAAAATATACATAAAAAATCGAAGGTGACTGATATATTAACATTCCTATTTTTTCTATTATCACCAAAAATACTAAGAATAATTATCTCTATTTACACGAATGAAATTGGTCGAAGTTTCCGCTTTTATAAGGTTTTTCTTTCTAAAATGGAAATGAATTTTTTTACAATTCTTTTATTACAAGCTAGTGAGATTGGAATGAAAAATTTACATTATTTATTATATATTTTTGATTGCGTTTTTTTAAACTAGCATTTATAATCTAAATAACTCTTTACCGATTTACAATTGCACTAGAAAAACTACTGGAGGTGTATGTTGTGAAGGTGAAAAGATTTCTGAACATTGGGTTTGTTTTTGCACTCGCATTTTCCTTCTTCGTTGCTAGTTTTGCTCTAAATCCAATAGGTGCCGATGCTGCACAGTATGATGGGACCAATCCATACAATACTGGATGTGCTTACAATCAACCGGTGACGTATGATACAGAGTATCTTGTGAACAATAGTGGAACCAGGATAGGATATGTTCAACTAAAAGGAAGTGCTGGATGCCACACGGCTTGGGCTTATATTAAACTGTATAATGCTGCTCCTAAAGACTACTATGCAGAAACTTGGATAAAAAGAAGATACAACACGACTCAATCATTAATACTTAATAAAACACTTTTAGACTGTGACAAAGAAACTGGTGGTAATGGTGTCATAATGAAGGGAGAAACTTCCTGTTTTACAGGACAAGCTTGGGATAAATCGCCATATAATGCCCAAGCAAGTGGTGTGGTTTACGATTTATGGAACTCAAAATCTACTGGATGGTATTAATACGTTAGTATCATAAACTTCTTGACTCACAAAGAAAGCGATTTCAGAAAAGAGAGTATTCTTACTCTCTTTTCTTTTTTTATGTTCCAAAGTATCGAAGTTATTTGTCTTTTGTGCTATATGAATAATTTTAGCTTATGAAAAAGACAATAGGTTCTAAAAGACGCAAGGATGTGATCTTTTGGTGTCTGATTATAAAGTTCGAGTAGAGATTGCAAAGCATAAACTTCCTTCTGTCGATATGGAAACCAAAATCCATGAGTTTCAGAGTATTTTTTCCACAGTAGCTTCTAGATATTACCGTCACAAGTTTCAAGGTAGGGATCAAATGGCAGAGAGTGATAGGAAAAAAAACTAGAAGGGTTTTTTTGTTCTATCTTTTTCTATATAATATATACCTGTAATAATACAACTGTAGATAAGGGAAGGTTGTAGATTAGTATGGCAGGTTTAAGAGTTGCGCTCTTTATGCGGGCGAGTACCAATAAACAAACGACCCAAGGAAAGATGAAGTCAGCTTCCCGTACTGGCAAAGTATCGGCAAGACCTGTATCGGATGAAAATGATCTTCCTCTCCAAAAGAAGAAGTGTATGGAATACATAGAAGCTCAGCCAGATTGGAAGTTTACCGAGTTAGAGTATGTAGAGGCTGGTGTTTCTGGTTTCCATACCCATACAAGTAAACGAACAGGTCTAAATCAGGCTTTTGAAGATGCCAAAAAAGGTCTTTTTGATATATTACTAGTTTATAAACTCGATCGGATTGGACGTCGCTCAACTGAGAGTTTAAATCATGCGATTCGGTTTTTGCGGCACTGTCGTATCTGGGTAGTAGATAAAAATAGAGAGTTTACCAACAATGGAGATGCCGATGAGATCCTCAACTTCATTGAGTTTTGGTCTGCCAAAAAATCTTCGATGGACACCAAGATCCGGGTAACGGATATGATGAAATTAATCCATAAAGAAGGTTATTGGACAGGTGGAAATCCTCCATATGGATACCGAAATCATCCAGAGATGTCCAATATGTTGGAGATAGAACCAAAAGAGGCAGAAGTAGTGAAAGAAATATACCGACTTTATGTTTCGGAAGGTTTAGGGATGTTACGGATTGCTAGTATGTTAAATGAGAGAGGGCTGCAAACAAGGACAGGGAGAGAGTGGAGATCAGAAAGCATTCGGAAAATCCTTCGGAATACGGTCTACAAAGGCTATCTATCTTATGGGAAGACAAAGACTGTTGAAGGTGAGTTTGGTTCTTATCAAAAGTACACCAAACAAGGGGAAGAGCTTGTATCGGAAAAATTTTGGCCAGAGTATGAAATCATTCAACCCGAAATTTGGGACAAATCGCAAAAAATGAAGCAATCCCGAGTAAAAAGCAATTCATTTGGTGGTAAAGCTCCAAGGCGGAATGGAACAGGAAAGGGATTGCTAGTAGGTGTTTTAACTTGTGAATGCGGCAGCAGCATGACATATGGAAGTCAACGGGATTGGTTAGATTCCAAACGGACAAAAAAAGGAGACCTTTACGGTATTTATCGATGTTTGCGAAGACTAAAATCTGGAGTGCAAGTGTGTGGCTCCAAAAAAGGAACGCATAAGACAGAAAAACTTGACAATATTGTGATAGAAAAAATAAAAGAATATACCAAAGAACTCATTACATCCAATGTATTAAGCGAGATTCAGCAAAAAACGATACATGCTTCCAAAGAAATTGAAGCAAAATTAAAGCAAGCGAAACAAGATAGGCAACAATGGCAAAAGGCCAAAGAAAATGCGAACAATCACTTGCTTAAAATTTTAATGGGGGAAGACTCATCCTTTTCAGAATCTCAGTTAAAAGAATTATATGAGCGGTCCGTCCAAGAGTTAGTAAAGGCGGAGCGATTATATGAAGAGATGAAAGCTCTGAAAGACAGCAACGGTCTTTCAGAAGTAGATGTGTTAAAACTGCAAGATGTACTTGCGGATTGGGGAAGCTTATTGGAGATTGCAACTACAGAAGAAAAGCGAGAAATGATCAAAAGTATTGTGAAACAAGTAAATGTAGCAGGAGAAGATGTTACCATTGAACTGCATTTTGATGTACCGAAATTTTTTGAAGCAGTGAGCTGTGCAAGAGAAACCGCTGCTAGTCTTGAAAAACAACGAACAGCACAAGTATCATCTACTTTGCAATATGGTAACGATAGGGGTTCCAACAGTAGTTGATGCTGTGACGATCGCTTTTGATACAGTCAACTACTTACTTGCATACTTAAGCCGTGAGATGGCAGGAGTAAAGGGAAATCCGCTTGATCCACTAAATCGCCCAGCGTTAAAAGAGTTAGAACAACAAGAAATACCAGCGGAGACCAAAACAAAAATGTTAGGGTTAGTTGGTGAGTTAGAAGATGATGAGAAGCGGCAATTAATTCACGAGATTTTATCCCCTTTGGGGCAAAATTTAATGGTTACACCAAAAGAAGTAGATGATTTTATCAATGACATGGCGAAAGTAATCGCTACAGGGTTAAACTGTGCATTGCATGAAGCAGTAACAATGGATAATGTCGTGACCCATCTACATTAAAAAAAGATAAGCAAAAAAGAGATACCCATTTTTGGTATCTCTTTTATATATGTGTAAATCCATTATGATCGGCGGGTGAATCAGCAGGAACAGAATTCCTACGGACCCACCCGAACGCCTAGCTCGCGAGGAGTGTCATGCACTCTTCGATCTGGGACTGGTCGTCCTCAGGGAGGATGAAGCTCCAGAGAAACAGCATTTCCTCCCACATCTTGCGTGTGGAAGGCTTCGGCTTTGATTCCATCGCCTTCGGGAATTCCTTCAGGAGCCGTTCGGGACACTGAGGTGCTCGAGCCTCGCATCCATACATCTTGAAGAGGAAGCGGTAGCACTCCCACTTGAACTCGGTGTTCCAGGAGCTGAGATCGGAAGTGTCACGATGGTCCACACAGTAGTTCACCACCTCATGTGAGAACTCCCTCCACCGACTGAGCAGATCGAAGCTGTCGAGCTGATGGGGCTCGCAGTTCTTGAGCTTCTCCACCAGAATCTGCATGAACTCCTTATCGGAATCGTTGGGTTCGTTGTGCTTCCTGATGTACCACATGCTGGCGAGCATCTCTTCTCGGCTGATCTTCTTTCCGAGAAGGATCATCAGGTGATCCAGTGTAGATCCCGTAGGCGTCAGACCCAGACGTTCGGCTATGGCGTTCATCTTCTTGTTCTTCTGTGCAGGCACAGGATGCCTTTCTGATCAGGTTGACCAATAGAAGTATATCTATTTTATCAACTATTCTTTGTGTTCACAAAATGCGCTCCAAAAAGGGAATTTATATAAATTTCCTTATTATACGACGAGCAGGCCAGTGAGACGAATCTCTCCGACCTGCTCGAACGCCGTTACCGCATCAAAAACTCACCAGCCTGTGTCTGACATCGGTCGTAGAGCGGCTTGAGTCCGATAAAGGGACTCTTCCATCCGCTGATCTGACCGAGCACGGTGAGCAGTTTCCTCCACAGCATTTTTGCCTCATCGGAAGGATGCTCTTCCATTTCCTTCATCGCATTGTTGAAGTTTCGCTCCAAGGCTGCGGATTCGGAAGTGAGATCGACCAGTCCTTTGTGCTGTGTGTCCCACAACTTCTGGGCGTACTTCTTGATCGCTAGTTCGAAGGTACAAACCCACGTTGCAAGATAGTCTGCTTGTTCGGATAGTTCCCTTTTTTTTGTCTGGAGGGTAAGACGACTATGCAGAACCACGCTCAGCAGGTCAGCATGACGGATTCCACTTTCTTTTCGCTGTTGGAGGTTTTTCTCTTTTTTGGCTGCTGTGAACAGCTCCTCCATCCGCTCACCCATTTTCCACGAGTCCTCGATATGGGCTTTGAGCAGCTCCAAAAGGTTGGAGATTTCCGTGTTCGCACCTTGACGGTGACTGATCCAAAGGTGTAGATCCGTTGAGCTCATGGAAGCTATTGCTTCCATGACTTCTTCGATATCAGTGACGACGTTCTCGTTGATAACAGTCATCTTGCTGCCTTCTTGAGACAAGTAGACGAACATTACTGCTACTATTCTACCAACTTCCTATCTTTGGAACAAATCTATATTTTCGTTCTACTCTCGTATTTGCCTTCATAGGTATTGATAGAAATGGAGTGCACGGATGGGGGAGTTTGAATGAGACGAACGCAATTTCGAATGGAAACTTATAACCTATCAGATCCTAGATATCGAAGGGTGTTCGTTGTATTTATGATGAGCACAGCTGTTATTTTTCTAGTTCTTGGTGTTTTCTTTGTGTTGCAAACTGAGTCTAACCATAACTCGAAACTAAGTAGAGTTACTTCTAATATTACTTCACACACATTGCTCCAAGTGATGGGAGACAATGTCCCTTACTTACAAGAGATGATTCATCGACCAGGAAGTGAACAGATGGTTTCTCGTTTGTTTTTTGAAGTAATGACTAGCTTTGATCCAAATGATCCTCGGACGTTTTTAAGTAATGAAATTCCGTTGTTTGCTCTTTTTGATACGGATATCGACACAGCGAGCAAAGATGTTACTTTTTCTGATGTGCCAATCGAGTCCTCACCACCTGCAAATCTGGAAGAGCAAGTGATGAGTCAAATTCGAAAACAAGAACAAGGAAAGAAAGCATCATCAACTACAATCACGAGTCCAAAGATAAAACAAGTATTTATTTATCATTCGCATTTTTCGGAGTCTTATATTCCAGAGTTGGATCAATCCCGTGGGATGAAAGCAAACGATGCGAACAAAAATATTACATTAGTAGGGAAACACTTGGCAAAACAGCTCGCTAAAATGGGTGTTGGATCTGTCACTTCTCATGTGCCTTATTCCTATCGTGGTGCATACTCTTCATCGCGTAAAACAGTCGTACAAGCATTAAAGAAGTATGATGACCTTACTTATTTGATCGATATTCATCGGGATTCTCAGCGCAGGAAGGTCACTACCATAAACATCAAAGGAGAGCCTTATGCAAGATTGGCATTTGTAGTTGGCAGTGCGAGTAAGCATTACACAGAAAATCTCAAGTTAGCTCGTTCTCTCTATAAAGAGATCAATAAATTGGCTCCTGGATTGGTTCGTGGTGTATTTATCAAACCACGTACACGAGGCTCCAATGGAGAATACAACCAATCCTTGTCCAAAGGTAGTTTTTTAGTCGAAATTGGCGGAATTGATAATAATTTCCAAGAAGTGTATCGATCAACTGATATTTTGGCAAAAGTGTTAAGAGAACGAATTTCAGATGCGGTTCCGGTTCAAAAATAGAAAGGATGAGCAAAAATGCGTTTTTCGATTCAGATGATAGGCCTAGCATTTGTCTTGTTGATCGGGATATTCGTAGGGATCGATTCAGCAGAAAAAAATATCCAAAAAATGCAAGGCGTAGAAGGTGCTCCAAGAGCAGTACAGTTAAGTAGCAAAGGAAATAAGTTGGAGTTAAATGTGCTTGGACAAGTGGTTCAAACCAAAAAGATAGACACGATAAAAGTAGAGAAAGTCCAAAAAACCATTGCAAAGAGCGAAAATGTACTCTCAAATATTGGGAATGCGATTGGCTCCAATATGCGGTATTATTCCCGCATGATGCTTGGATCGGTTTTTTCATGGGATGAATAAAGGTTTAAATTTAAAAAATCAATAGTTATATTTGTATAATGTAAATCGACTCTTAAAAAAGTCGGTTTTTTTTTATATTTTCAACCTGAAATATCTATACAGAGTCCAGTGGATGATTTATGATGAAATCAAGTAGCACAGTTTTTACTTTTTTATAGAGAGATGGGTGAGAGGTATGATGAAAGCTGCTAAGTGGGTAAGTATTCTCACCGCGTTGGCTTTGGTCTTTACCGTTGTATTTAGTTTTGGAGCTACTAATTCCTCGTATGCTGCTGGTGGACCTGATGATTACAAAATCGAAGTCAACAAGTCCAACAATACACTTTACTTGTATAACAAATACGGTAAAGTAGCCAAAACGTACCAAGTGGCAACAGGTAGAACAACTAGTTTGACTCCAGAAGGAACGTTCCCAATTATTATCAAGATCAACCAACCAGGTTGGAAAGGTATACCTGGTGGAGATCCCAAAAATCCTCTTGGACCTAGATGGCTTGGATTGCAAGTAGGAGGCGACAATGGTCGCATGTATGGAATCCATGGTACCAACAACCCTTCTTCGATCGGTTCTTATGCTTCCAGCGGCTGTGTACGTATGTATAGCAATAAAGTCATTGAACTATACAACACAGTAGGAACTGGTACATTAGTATGGATTACCAAAAATAAGCATGATGGTGTATGGCATGGGAAACATCGTACATCCACACCAAGTCCAGCAGGAAAATTGACTGTAACCGCGAGTGCAGCAAACATTCGTGCAGCAGCATCCTTAACGGCCAAAGTACTACAAGTAGTACCTCGTGGAACAGTACTCAACAAAGTAGGTAAAGTTGGCGATTTCTACAAAATTAAATTAAAAAGCGGCGCATATGCGTATGTGCACAATTCCGTAGTAAAATAATGGAATGAAACAAAAAACGCTCACAATGATGTGGCGTTTTTTTTAAGGAAATTTATATGAAAAAATGAACAATAGGATATCGTTGCTTGCTCTAACAGCAGACTGCTATAATGATACAATGCAGTCTGCTCTTTTTGACTAGCAGGGAGGATTAGAACGGATGAGTAAACAAGCAAAAATACGTAATTTTTCTATTATCGCACACATTGACCATGGGAAATCGACATTAGCTGATCGTATCCTCGATTTTACGGGCGCCCTTTCGGAGCGTGAAAAACAGGATCAGTTTTTAGATAAGATGGATTTGGAAAGGGAGAGAGGCATTACAATTAAACTACAGTCCGTACGTCTCCCTTATCAAGCAAAGAATGGACAGGAGTACATATTAAATTTAATTGATACCCCTGGGCATGTTGATTTTTCATATGAAGTATCCCGCAGTCTGCAAGCGTGTGAAGGTGCTCTGCTTGTGGTAGATGCTGCTCAAGGTGTAGAAGCACAGACATTGGCAAACGTGTACCTTGCATTAGAGAATGATCTCGAAATTATTCCTGTCATAAACAAAATTGATTTGCCAAGTGCAGACCCAGAGCGCGTAAAGGAAGAAGTGGAAGAAGTGATTGGCCTGGATGCTAGTGAGGCTGTACTCGCTTCTGCTAAAGCTGGTATAGGGATTGAAGACATTTTGGAGCAAATCGTAGATAAGGTACCAGCGCCTACGGGAGATCCTGATGCTCCATTACAGGCTTTAATATTTGACTCTTTTTATGATGCCTACAAAGGTGTCATCGTTTATATGAGAGTAGTCGAAGGCACCATCCGTAAAGGCATGAAAATTAAAATGATGGCAACAGGCAAAAGTTTTGAAGTTCTGGAAGTAGGGGCTTATAATCCACATCCTGTTTTAATGGATGAGCTCTCCGTTGGTGAAGTAGGTTTTGTCGTTGCAAGTATAAAAAACGTGAAAGATACACGAGTGGGAGACACAATCACGGACGCGTTAAATCCAGCAACAGAAGCACTTCCTGGTTACCGGAAAACCAATCCGATGGTTTTTTGTGGATTGTATCCAGTTGATTCATCACAGTATGAAGATTTACGGGAAGCTTTGGAAAAATTAGAATTAAATGATGCTTCCTTAGCGTATGAACCCGAGACATCCAATGCCCTTGGTTTTGGTTTCCGATGCGGATTTTTGGGGCTTCTTCATATGGAAATTATTCAAGAGAGAATCGAAAGAGAATTTCAGATCCCTCTTATTACAACAGCTCCAAGCGTTGTCTATCAAGTTTATTTGACAGATGGTACAATGCTACAGATCGAAAACCCTACACTCATGCCTCCAGTGCAAAAAATTGATCATGTAGAAGAACCATATGTACGTGCAAGCATCATGGTACCAAATGATTTTGTAGGTACAGTAATGGAACTATGTCAAACCAAACGTGGACAATATATTGATATGAAGTACTTAGATTCAAATCGAGTCAATTTACAATATGACTTGCCTTTATCTGAGATTGTCTATGATTTCTTTGATCTTCTAAAATCGAGTACCAAAGGCTATGCATCTTTTGATTATGAATTAATTGGTAATAAAACTTCGGATTTGGTCAAGATGGATGTGCTCTTAAATGGAGAAGTGGTGGATGCTTTATCCTTTATTGTTCATCGTAATCGTGCCCAACATCGGGGAAGGTTGTTAGTCGAAAAGCTGAAGAAGCTTATTCCAAGACAAATGTTTGAAATTCCCATTCAAGCTGCGATCGGAAATAAAGTAGTAGCAAGAGAAAATATTAGTGCCATCCGCAAAAATGTATTAGCCAAATGTTATGGAGGAGACATCAGCCGTAAACGTAAACTTCTTGAGAAACAAAAAGAAGGGAAGAAGCGGATGAAAGCGGTTGGTAGTGTAGAGGTACCTCAAGAAGCATTTATGGCAGTATTAAAAATGGAGGAGAAATAAGGTGATTTCTCCAAAAGCGGTTTATATTCACATTCCATTTTGTGCTACTAAATGCTACTACTGCGATTTCACCGCTTACGTAATGGATGGACAACCTGTAGATGATTACATTGATGCACTAATCAAAGAAATAGCGATAACAGTTAAGGATTCTCCACCTGGTGAATTGGAAAGTATTTTCATTGGTGGAGGAACACCCACTGTTTTAACTCCCAAACAAATGGAAAAATTGCTTAAAGCGATTGATTTTTATTTTCCAAATAAATCCAGTTTGTTGGAATATACCATAGAAGCAAATCCAGGAACTACGACTCCAGAGTTATTAAAAGTAATGCATACTGGAGGAGTGAATCGTCTTAGTTTTGGGGCGCAAACATTCGAACCTCATTTATTAAAGGAGATTGGAAGATCTCATGGGGTGGGTGAGATCGCCACAAGTGTACAAGATGCTAGAGAAGCGGGTTTTTCCAATATTTCTCTTGATTTGATGTTTGGATTGCCAAATCAAACTGTAGAACAAATGAAAGAAACATTAAAACAAGCAGTAATGCTGGCACCGGATCATTTTTCTTGCTATAGCTTGAAAGTGGAAGAAGGGACATTGTTTTATCATTTGGAGGAGTTAGGGCAATTGCCACTACCAAGTGAAGAAACAGAGTTTAGCATGTATCAGTTGATTCGAGACGATTTACGAAGTCATGGATATGTACAATATGAAGTGAGTAATTTTGCAAAAGAAGGCCGAGAAAGCATTCATAACACTACTTATTGGCATAATGAAGCTTATTATGGTTTTGGTACAGGTGCACATGGGTATGTTCACCACATACGACATGCGAATATAAAAGGTATAAAAGAATATATAGGCCGTATAAATGCTGGGGAAAGACCTATTCTTCAGAAAGAACAGATTTCTGCTCAAGAGCAAATGGAGAATTATTTTATCTTAGGATTGCGATTACTCAAAGGTGTCAGCCTGAACCAGTTCCAAGCCCAGTTTGGTATCCCAGCAGAAAATGTTTTTGGAGACACATTAAAAACGTTACAATCCAAAAAATTTCTTGCGAAAGAAGGGGATATTCTCCGTTTGACGGAGCAAGGTTTGTTATTTGGAAATGATGTTTTCGCCCAATTTCTCTATTGATAACATTGACACCGTACCAGTGGTTTGATAACTTATAGAGTAGATTTTAGCACTCATGTGAAACGAGTGCTAATAAAGAAAACTTGCCGACTGGCAAGCCAAAGGCGCAGACAGAGGCTTAGTTGCCCTTATGCAGATTGGATAATAATTTCATCTGCTATCACAATCT
>NZ_ATZF01000022.1 GCF_000428065.1 Shimazuella kribbensis DSM 45090 | reverse complement strand
AGTTGCTCCAGTTGCTCCAGTTGCTCCAGTTGCTCCAGTTGCTCCAGTTGCTCCAGTTGCTCCAGTTGCTCCAGTTGCTCCAGTTGCTCCAGTTGGGCCTGTTGGGCCTATTATCGGACTTATTTGAAGAATAGATACATCATCAATAAAGATACTCGTATTTCCTGTTTTTTCAATAGAGACTAAACCCACTGATGCACCCTCTGGAACTGGAAAGGTTGATTTGAAAGCTATTATCCAGTCACCATTATTCGGGAGTTGAGTGGCTGGAATTGTTAATCCTAGTCCTTGTCCAAGATTACGAAGAGAGTTATCGTAATATATGATTGTAATCTTAATATTTGTGTTTATCCCTAAACCATCTTTAGAAATAGCTACCGTAAAATCAAATACCTCTCTCGGACTAACTGTAAAATATTGAGATAGATTAGCTGTTGCCGTTGTTGAACTCATAAATGCACTGTAAATGCCTGTATGACTTTTTACTCGAGTAACGACAGTGTTAACACCAACCCAAGGAGGAAGCGATCCAGTTTCAAAGCCACCGTTTTCGATTCTATTCTGAAACGCCATTTTCACCATCCTTTTTTATTCTTCTATAAAATATGTTTGTCTTCCGAAAAAAGTTTCGTGCAAGTGCCCCTTCATGAAAAAAATGATACTGATTTTGAATGGGTTATATAGAGATCCAAGAACCATCCTTGATCACTTGGAAAATTAATTCAGTATACGATCTTTTCATAGAATAGCCCGGTTGGAGATAGTAATGTAAGTCCTAAAAAGCAAGAAATCCCATCTTCTCAACAAGTAATAAGAAGTAGTGGATCAATTCAAGAAAATAAGGCAACCAAAAAACTACTCAAACAGAGTAGTTTTCATTTTCAGATAATTATGTAATCCTTCTTACGCTTTATAAGGAGTTGAAAAAATGAAACGAAAAAAGAAACCTACTATTTGCCGTATCTACTTGATCCACAAAAAGATACAACTTCGTATTCTCCTACATATGTAGCAACAATTGGCTGCTCGTTCTCTACAACCTCCTGAACGACATAGGTCATCTCTTCCCATTGTTACTTATCTAAAATCGGTGGATTAAACCTTGCAGTTTCTTTCCTCTGTTTTAAGTTTGCTTCTCGATGTTCTGGTAAAAACATTCTACCTCTTCTTTACTATACTGCAAATTAATATTTCATGATTTATTCCACCTTCTTTTGAGCATAAAAAATAACACCTCATGAGAAGTGGTTTTTAAAGATCCATTCAAATACGTGAAAGTTAACTTCGAACCAGACTTCAATATCTTCCTGATTTAATTATCCCTCCAAAATAGGATACATGTTCATGTAAATACATAAAAGCTGATTATGCATAATAGAATACGAATAAAGATCATACTATATCAACGATAGACCTTTATCTAATTTAAGACACAAGGAGGAAACTATAATACAAAAATATAGGAAATATTCCTTACTTGGATTAGTAGCAATTGCATTGGCGATAATTACTCTACTTAGTTCCCACTTTATAGAAGTTAAAGCAGGTGATTCAAAATCTACTGTAGCAGCAACTAATGGCACAGAAAAAAAACTTACGTTCGTACTCGTTCACGGTTCATGGGCAGACACAAGTTATTTTAAAGAAGTAGCTTCTGAACTTCGCAAACAAGGCAACAAAGTTTATATTCCTGAATATGCAGGTCATGGCTCTATGAAAGACATGAAAAACGTTACTCATGAGCAAATTACAAAATCTGTAGTGGACTATATCAAGAAGAAAGATTTGAATAATATTGTACTGGTTGGTCATAGCTTTGGTGGTACTGTAATCGCAAAAGTCGCTGAACAAGTTCCTGATCGCATTAACCGACTTGTATTCTTTAATGCTTTTGTTCCAAAAGACGGAGAAAGCCTATATGATCAGCTTCCACCGCCAATACAAGAAACGTTTAGTCAGCTTGCAGAATCGAGTAATGGAACGATTATGCTCCCATTCCCACTGTTTCGTGACGCTTTTGCAAATACAGCTAATCTTGAAGAAGCTAAAGTATTGTACAGCAAAATTTCTCCAGAACCGGCGGGTCCATTATTTCAAAAATTGGATCTCAAAAAATTCTACAGTTTACAAATCCCTAAAAGCTACTTAAATCTAACAGAAGATACCGCTAATCCGCAAATACCAGACTACGGTTGGCATCCGGTGCAATCCAGCCATCTTGGTTTCTACCGATACATTGAAGGAAATGGTGATCATTTTAGCACTGTTCACGCTGATCCAAAACAAATTGCTAAGAAATTGGTTAAAGCAGGAAGGCCATAATTCCTTTACCTTTGTTAGTCTTTACATTGATGAATTCATCCTACATAAAAAAAGAAACAAAGTCATAATGAATAATAAGGATGTCTTATTTCCAATTTCCCCGATCGATAGAACCAGACAAAACATCCCCAGTGGGAATTAAATCTTGGCACAAGGGAGAACTGATCTTTCGAGAGTTCCCCAATGTCTGCCGTCACATTTACCGAATCCTGAGAAAACTTATACCAAAGTGGTTTATCTCGACTAAAGGTTCATGGACCAGTTGCGAACTCCGTAACTGGTCCGTTACTTTCAAATGACGGCTTTTTCTTTATCCACTAGTTCTAGTCATTATTATTCGGATGGTATGTATATGGTGGATATTTAACAACTGGTGATTTCTTTTGATGTAGTCCATTTATAACATTTGGTCCAACATTTAAATTATCTTTAACAAGTTCATGAGGAGTTAATGCCATCCATTGATTGAGAGAAACATCCTCAAATCGATCACTTTTAAACATTTCTAGAAACCATAAACTTTCGGTACCAGTATTCTGGATATAATGTCCAAAAGCAAATGGTACATATCCAACATCACCTGCACGATAATCAAATGTTTTAGCAATTCCGTTCCCCGCAAATACAGTCATTCTTCCTTGTCCTGTTAAATAATATTGCCATTCATCGTTGTTCGGATGCCAGTGTAACTCTCTCACTCCACCTGGTTTTATTTCTACTAGGGCAGCTGCGATTGTTATCGAAATCGGGAAATTAGTTGAATCTACAATACGTACTGTACCACCAGAGGTTACAATTGGGTCTTGGGCCATTAATTTGTGTTTAAAACTTAATGATATAGTTCCATAAGGAGAATTTACTTTCTGATTTTCCAAAGATCCAGGTACATTATCTTGAAAAATATATACTTGATCCTTGGGAATACATTTGAAATCCTTTTTCGGCAAACCAAAATTTGCGGATAGAACATCTTTAGGAGTATGAGCAAACCAATCTGAAATGGATAGCGTATTTAGATCAGAAAAACTACCATCATCAAAAACTAGTATGAATTCACACCCATCCTCTAAACCTTGTATCGAATGAGGGATTCCAGGTGGGAAATACCAGATGTCACCAGGGCCAACATCTGCAATGAAATTTCTCCCCTCTTGATCGACGGCTGTGATCCTAGCTCTTCCTAAAATCATGTAGGACCATTCTGCTTGTTGATGCCAGTGTAACTCCCTTACTCCCCCAGGGGTTAGGCTCATATTTACTCCTGCTAATGTAGTAGCAATTGGTAGTTCCCGTTGAGTAACTTCTCTCGACCAACCTCCATGATTAAGTTTCATATTCGTATCCGAAAAAGAAAATTTTAAATTCGGCATTAATCCATTATCTGTAAGAGGAGGAACTAGCATATCGGGATTTTCTATATCCCTCCATACATCCCGTGGACCATAATCCGGCGAACCCGCTCCATCTTTCCTTATTGGTTGTGGCACTTGATCATACTGCAATTCATCGGAGTTACTCATCTACTTCCCTCCTGTTTTATTAACTGTATGATAAATTAATGGCAGTGTTCCTATATAATCCAGTTATAAAGTTGATGTCTTATTAAATGAAAATAACAAATAGCAAGAGCGACTAGGTTTCCCTAATCATCCCTGCTATACCGAGGAGAAATAATTACTTTCAACAGTTGAAGGATGACCGGCTACCGTGATACTGCAACCATGTGTATAAAAAAAGGTCATCCAATTTTTCTTAACCGGACGACCTTATAGTACGAAAATACCACTCGTGTGAGTGGTGATAGCTATGTCTATAATATTTTTGCTATCTCAGATTGTTTAAATTCTTCTTATAGAATCCAAGTACAAGTTATCTTTATTAAATAAATTCATAATTACGGATGACAATAAATAATGATTACAAAAAAGGAGGAATAAAAATGTATCATTGGAATTTAATAAATTCCCCCTACTACTTAGGAGAAGATGATCCACCCCCCGTTCATACACCCCATGGTCCTGGTGGCGGTGGCCCCATTCATACACCTCATGGTCCTGGCGGAAGTGTTCCTAGCCCCATACGAACCCCTCCTGGTTATTTTCCATTTCTTTATAGATATCCCTATTATCAATGGCAAAATTCAGAGTATGAAAAACAGCAACTATCTCGTCGAAAAAAAATAAAAAATAAAAGTATAATTAGAAATTTGGAAAAAGCAATCAATGGTGAATATAGTGCTATTATTTGCTATCAATTGTTAGCTCAACAGTCGAATGACGACACAGATAAAAAAGAATAGAAGAGATTAGGAAAGATGAAGAACGACATTTAGTTGAGTTTAGTCGAATCTATTTACAATTAACCGAAAAAAAAAGCAGTGCCCAGGCAATCTGAACAATGTTCCAATACATATCTAGAAGGATTACAACATGCTTTTGACGACGAACAAGAAACCGTTGATTTTTACAATGAGATCGCAGATAAAGCTAGAAATAGTAATGTGGAACGTATTTTTAGACGTGCAGCATTAGATGAGCAAAACCATGCGGTTTGGTTTTTACGACTGCTAAACAAGCACCAGAAATATTGAATCAGGTCTGGCTTTTTTTAACTTAAAAATAAGCAATTGCAAAAACCTCTTCATTGCATTGCATCAGCTTTTGTACTATATCGAATGAATGATTAAGTGATGCGTAGTACATAAATACTATTGAGTTTAAGCCGTTTATTCCCTGATCACATTGTGACATCTTCAAGATGTACTCAGTTTTGATATATTCAAACAGACAGCAAGAGCGACTAGGCTTACATCCCTAATCGCCCCTGCTATACTGAGGAGTTGTATGTTAGATCTTCTTACTATCATCATAACATGGATAAATCAATAGGACGGTATACTCACTTTGGTATACTTCTTTTTCATACGCTGGCTTATCTTTTTTATTCATATGAGACTATAACCCAATTCTGCTGCTATTTCTGGTAATGTAATCCCAATCACATCGCGCATATATGCAACTTTTGAATCTAACGTTTCAAATTCGTACAATATGGCAGATTGACGACCAGTACATTCCCCTAGATTCCTCAAGATATTTATCTTTTTCCTTTTTCAACTGTTCCAGTAATTTCTGTGTATCTATGATTCGTTTCATGACGCATCTACCTCCCAATCATCTAAACGAAACGCTGGAGCTTCCAGCTGATTGCATTGATATAGAAATTCTTTCTACCTCCCTTTTACTGTATGAGGTAGATTATGAAGTATGTCCATATCTTCATACCTTCCCCATTTCTCAAAATCACAACGGAAGTTTCTACTATCTTGTTCTCCTTCACTTATGTCGACTTTGAATTCATCTATCAGATCAACTGTTTTGAAATACCCTAATTCCTCTGTTTAGATCATTGTCGCCCTCCACCCATGGGAAATAAATCGCTCCAATTCCCTGATCCAGCAATGCATTTACGTTGGAGGTGAGAAGATGTGTTTTCCCACTTCCAAGAGCATCAAGCAAAACAATATATTTTCCCTTTCTTCTCGGATATCAAGAAAGTAATCGAGATAAGCAGAGGCACATTCATAGGCATCTTGCACAATAAGTGGTCAATCATCTAAATCGAAGTTTGCAAAAGTCATCTTTCTGAATTTATTTGTAATCTGACTCGATTTAAATAACTTCTCCACACGCTTAATGATCACCAAAGTTCCCTCTCCTACCTAGATAAATAAAGCATCTGAGCTTTATTCCAAGTTGAATACAACCCCTTCCTAGGAGATTTACAGCATGTTATGTTAAATCAAGGTCTTTGTAAGAGAAGTTAGAAAAAGATGAAAACGTTCAAGATTTAAACACCGAAACTGGAAACCAAATTTTCTCGATTTACAAAAAGCGGAGAAAGAAAAACATCTTATTTCTATCATTGTAAAAGCCGGAGAATAAGGACCTGCAATATGCCACAAGTGAATAAACGAAATCTTAAAAATGAGTTTATAACCAAAAAAACAAAAATTTGCATTTGACGCATCTGTATGGTAGCGCGTATAGTATAAAAGGAATATAAATTAACTTACCGTTAGGTGAGGCTCCTGTATAGAGAGATGCTTCTGCCCAAAAATGTCGAAAGACGCCAATGGGTTAACAGGAAAGATCGGCTTAAGGTCTTTCTTAACGTAGCTGGCTTAAGCCTATGCTATACAGTGCTAAAACTCAACGAGAGGTAGGTCTTTGTCGTCTGCACATTTTTTTACTGTGCAAAAAACCTTCACTCTCTTTGAGCTGAAGGTTTTTCTGTTTACATCTGTCAAGGGAGGTGGGGATCATTCTTACCGATGATCCGGCTATAGGAAATAAGTCGATCGTGATACAAAAACAATACACACATCCAAGTAAGAATGGCTCCCACCCTACTTGGATGTGATGAAACAGAGGTGAGCATCCATGTTAAAAGTGTATCGTTCCAACACCCAAGGCCAACTAGCTCTAGTAAATGAGTTTATTAAAGGCACTTGGATTCATTTGATCAACCCAACGGAACAAGAAATAAATGATGTAGTTCTTGCTGCCCAAATTCCATCTTACTTCATCAAAGATCCATTGGATGAAGAGGAAAAATCTCGTATTGAAAAAGAAGACGAAGGAACACTCATTATTATAGATTTGCCTATCATGACACCCAATGGCACCAAAAGGGAAAAATTTATAACCATCCCATTAGGCATCATCGTAACAAAAGATTTTCTGATTACCGTTTGTCTAAAAGAAACGCCAATCTTAGAAGATTTCACGCGAAAAAAAATCAAAAACTTTTTCACCTTCATGAAAACGCGTTTCGTCTTACAACTTTTACATGCTGTATCCACTTATTACTTAGCTTATTTGAAGCAAATCAATCGGAAAACCAATGAAATCGAAAAGGAATTAAGACAATCTTTAAAAAACCAAGAACTTTTTTCTCTTTTAAATCTACAAAAAAGCTTGGTATACTTCACCACTTCTTTAAAAACAAATCAAGTCGTGACTCAGAAAATATCTCGTGGACAACATCTACGACTTTATGAGCAAGACCAAGAATTACTTGAAGATGTTCTTATCGAAAATAGACAGGCAATCGAAATGGCAGAGATATATACTCCTATTGTGAGTGGTTTAATGGATACATTTGCATCTGTTATTTCCAACAATGTGAACAATGTCATGAAAATCTTGACTTCTCTAACGATTATCATGACGTTTCCCATTATGATAGCGAGTATTTATGGAATGAATATACCTATTCCTTTTCAACGCTCCCCACATGCATTTGTAGTTATTATGATTGCATCTATCGTCATTTCAAGCATTACCACCTTTGTGTTTTGGAAAAAACGATATTTGTGAAAAAAGGTGACGTTTTCTCGTCACCTTTTCTTTTCTATTTGATAGTATCTTTAAAATGAAACTGCTAGTTTACGAGTTTTCTTCAATCCCACTTCCTTTATTTCTTTTGCTCTATCACACGGAATTCATCATGTCCTTGTGCACATCTGTCATTTCGATAAAACGCATGATGGATGAAAAATAGCAATGGCCAGATTTCTTTTTATTCACAGAATGAATCAGGTTCGTATTTTACAATATGTTGGCTGTAAACCTCTCTACTTGCATTCTCTTATAACTTACCTGTACAGTAGAATTTAGAAAAAGAAAGGAGAAACACCATGACAAAAGTAGATACAAACACCACTATCGGATTCATTGGAACGGGAGTAATGGGGAAATCCATGGCAACCCACCTTATTCATGCAGGTTATACCTTATTGGTATACAACCGCACCAAAAGCAAAACAGATGAGTTAGTAGAGTTAGGCGCCACTTGGAAAGAAACAGTAGCAGAAATTGCACAAGAAGCAGATGTCATCATCACGATGATTGGCTACCCAAAAGATGTAGAAGAAACTTATTTTGGGGTAAATGGGATCTTAACAAATGCACGTGCTGGTTCTTACGTCATTGATATGACTACTTCCACTCCAACTCTAGCAAAACAAATCTATCAAGCTGCTAAAGAAACTGGTATATTTGCTCTTGACGCCCCTGTTTCAGGAGGAGACATTGGTGCTAAAAATGCCAAATTAACGATTATGGTAGGTGGAGACCAAGAAGCGTTTGAAGCAGTATCTCCTATTTTACATACAATGGGGACTAATGTTCTTTTACAGGGTGAGGCTGGAGCTGGCCATCATACAAAAATGAGCAATCAAATCGCGATTGCATCTGGCATGATGGCAGTTTGTGAAGCTATTTTATATGCGGAAAGTGCAGGTCTGAACCCTTCTACTGTTCTGAAAAGCATAGCAGCTGGTTCTGCCGGAAGTTGGTCCTTAAGTAATCTTGGACCACGAATTATCGTAGAAGACTACTCTCCTGGATTCTTTGTTAAACATTTTATCAAAGATATGACCATTGCACTTCATTCAGCAAAAGAAATGGGAATTCGCACTCCAGGATTAGAACTAACGAAATCACTTTACGAAGAACTTGCAGCAAAAGGGGAAGAAAATAGCGGTACTCAAGCACTATATAAACTGCTTTCCAATCAACTTTCATAGGTTAAAACCTTATCTACACCATTCTGGAGGCTAATGGAATGAAGTTTTACCGTTTGATTTGTTTATCAGCTCTATTATCAGTCTTTTTATTTGGTTGTGACTTGTTATCATCGCAGCAATCGAATCCAAAACATCCTTCCACAATGACATCCAAACATATCAAGGAATCAGAATCATCGCAAGATCTACCTATTCCTGAAAAAATAACAAAACCTATAAACCAGGAACATCAAAAATATCTTCTTCAAACTCTAGCACTTGCAGGATCAGGTAAAGTTATTGGTAGCAATTTCGTTGCTAATAAAAATACTTTGACTGATGTTAAAAAGGAATACGGTGAACCAAGCGCAAAAAGCAAAGATTTCCCTTACTATATCTATGGTAAGAAACGTCTTGACTTTGGAATAGGTAAAGATGATCTTATTTATGACATACGCTCACATGATCCAAAATTAATGAAAATCACACGTTCCGAAGTAGTAAAAATTTTAGGAGTTCCTCATAACATCAAACACAATACTGGTGAATCGATATATATTTACCATGTAAATGGTTTTCAACTAAAGCTGATTTATGTACTAGACAAGGATGACCCTACTATTCATCATTCATCCGTATACTCAGAAGCAGCCTTTAAAAAACAAGAAGACCAAAAGAAAAATGAAGAACAAAAGAAAAAAGACGAGAAAAAGAAATAAAAGAAAACATTAATAAAAATACCAAAAAAGGCTCACTCTTTTTTGGTATTTTTATTCTTTCGAAGGGATGGATCGAATGATTTAGCCCTACTTGGTCTAAATAAAATGCTATACCTACTGCTGTACAGTTTCCAGAGCTGGTAGACTGTTTTTCTCACCCCACTCGCACATCATATGAAACAATGGAAGAAGAGATAGACCACGTTCGGACAATGTATACTCCACTTTTGGAGGAATCTGAGGAAATTCCTTTCGAATAATAAGTCCATCAGCCTCCAATTCTTTTAACATAATGCTTAACGTTTTAAAAGAAATGGTACCGATACTTCGCTTCAGCTCATTATGCCTCATAACCTTCTTCTCAGCTAGCCAATGCAAAATGATCATTTTATATTTGCCGCCTATTAAGGACAACGTATAGCCAAAACCAGTGCCTTTTAGTTCCACACCAGTCGGAACACAAGTTTTTTGCACAAATTACACTCTCCCTAAAGTACGTATAGGATGAAATTTATATGCTTCATAATAATTTCATTATGCTATTTTATGAAAAGGATGTAAAGAACCGGGTAAAAGAAAACGAAATATTAAAATTATATTGCTGATTTTTTCTCCTGATTTATGCCATACGGATAATTTTCTTCACTACCTCTCGCACCAGTAGTTCCTCAATGAAAAGTTTCTCAGCACCACCCAGCAGTGTGAACTCATTTATATAGCATTTGTGTATAGTGAAATCTTCTTTGGATCCCCTCTTAAAGCAAAAATATTGTATAACGAATTAGACACTTACCTTTATGTAAGTACCTGTACTAAAAGTGCATACTTACATATTTTCAGTGTGCACTTTATACTCAAGAAGAAATAAATAATAGCAGGGGGGATAAACCTTTGAAAACGCTTGTTATTGTAACTCACCCAAACATAGAAACATCCATCATAAATAAGCGATGGGTGCAAGAACTCAAAAAATATCCAGAAAAGTATACTGTACATGAATTGCATAAGATTTACCCTGATGGAAACATTGATGTAAAAAAAGAACAGCAATTAATTGAATCACATGGAAATCTTATTTTACAGTTCCCTGTTTATTGGTTTAACTGTCCGCCTCTCCTCAAAAAATGGCTTGATGATGTTTTTACTTATGGTTGGGCTTATGGATCAAAAGGGGATAAATTAAAACATCGAAAAGCTGCTTTAGCTGTATCTGCAGGAATAAAAAAAGAAAATTATAGCAAAGAGGGCAGGTATCACTATACACTTGAACAAATATTATCTCCTTTTGAAACTACCTTCCGATACTGTGATGCAAACTATCGTTCTCTCTTTGCTTTTTATGGTAAAGAAAATGAACCTGGCGAAAATGATCCTTCTTCAAACGAACCGATGAATTCGACTTTAAATATATTAGAAAAAAGCGCACAGGATTATTTGGATTTTATTGACAACCTGTAATAAATAAATTGTTATAGTTAGTAAAAAGAAGTATTTCCTTTGTATAGGAGATACTTCTTTTTATTGGCATCAGCATGAGTGAATTAATATTCCAAATTGAATATTTTCATTAAAAAACACAAGAGAAGGTAGTCATAAAGAAATCCAAGAAACACGATCTATTGACGTGTTCGATACACTTCATTACTATTAGAATATAAATAATTTATATATTTTTCAGAATTGAATAGCCCAAAGAGAAAGTACCTATCATTGCTTAAATGGAAAACATGAATTAGTAGTTTACATTTATTAATTATAGTATGTTTATATCTCTTATCCAAATCAAATCCAGTAAAAAACAACCAGCTAAAGGAGATTGATATATGTCCCTAATAGCTTTTATTATTTTTGCAATAACCTTGGTCTTGGTTATCTGGCAACCTCGAAAACTATCCATTGGTTGGTCAGCCAGTGGCGGGGCGATTTTAGCTCTCCTATTTGGAGTTGTAACAATTAATGATGTATGGACGGTAACGGGAATCGTTTGGAATGCAACACTTGCATTTGTAGCTATTATCTTGATCTCTTTAATTATGGATGAAATCGGTTTTTTTGAATGGGCTGCCCTTCACATGGCTCGACTAGCAAAAGGAAATGGCAAAAAGATGTTTTTATTCGTTATTTTGTTAGGCGCTATTGTTTCAGCGTTATTTACCAATGACGGCACTGCACTTATTCTTACTCCGATTGTTCTTGCAATGGTTCGTGCGCTCCAACTGAAAGAACATGCAGTATTGGCTTTTGTGATGGCAAGTGGATTTATAGCAGATACAACCTCTCTTCCTTTCGTTATTAGTAATTTAACGAATATCGTTTCAGCAGATTACTTTCATATTGGTTTTGTCGAATATGCTACAAGAATGGTGATACCCAATCTATTTTCAATTATGGCTAGTCTATTGGTTTTGTTTCTTTACTTTCGGAAAAGTATCCCTGCAAAATATGACTTAGCTCAGTTAAAAAAACCTCAAGAAGCAATTAAAGATCATACATTATTTCGATTAACGTGGTTTGCGTTAGCTTTACTATTAGGAGGCTATTTTTTCAGCGAGTATTTAAAAGTTCCCGTTTCCTTTATAGTTGGACTAGCAGCTATTCTCTTGATTGTTTTCGCTCATAAGAGTCCGATTCTTCAAATAGGAAAAATTATACGATCCGCCCCATGGACAGTAGTTATTTTCTCTATTGGAATGTATGTGGTTGTATATGGCCTAAAGAATGCAGGTCTTACGGATAGACTCAGTGACATCATTATATGGTTATCCCAGTATGGATTGTATGTAGCTACAGTAGGTACAGGATTCCTCTCTGCAATCTTATCTTCTACGATGAACAACTTGCCAACATTGATGATAAATGCCTTAGCAATAAAAGAAACGCACACCACAGGGATCATGCAAGAATCTCTGATCTATGCCAATGTAATTGGATCTGATTTGGGGCCTAAAATTACACCAATTGGTTCATTAGCAACTTTACTTTGGCTTCATGTGTTAGCACAAAAAGATATTCGCATTGGTTGGGGATACTATTTTAAGGTGGGATTTCTCCTAACTGTACCCACTTTATTTATTACCCTAACCGGTTTATACATTTGGCTAAATATTCTTGATTAATCCCTTACCAAACGATGAGTTCAAGCAAATTGAAAAAATCGATCGTAATATTTGAAAAACTAAAAAAAGAGGTATTTCCTGTTCAAGAGATACCTCTTTCCATTATACAAAAATATCTGCTTTAAATTTGGCAGACGATTTTCTTTTCTTCAATAGACATCACATATATCAATAGATGAAAGATAGACCACGTTGGCGATACAGTATTTTTAAGGTGTTTTAATACACCTAATGCTTGTTTTGTAATACTTTCTCTTGTTCTTGTAATTTCTTGTTAATAATATAATTTTGAGTGTTTATCTTATTATGTAAAATTTTCGAATATAGTTCATTATATTTATCAATTACATAACGTTCTAAAATGTTTTTCCGATAAATAATAAATCTGTGAAAAGACATAGAAACATATTTTTTATTTAGTAAGTAATAATAAGCATCAGTGAGTTGATCATACTCCAACTGTATTTTATCCTTGAATTCCTTTTTTGCAATATAGATAAAATCCGATTTGTCATCTCCGATCTTTTCTGATTTATCCCAATTCGTATCCCTCCATTTTTGCCATTCATCATACAAACGATTGGATTCATATTCAAAATATTCTTCTAGATCTACTTTTCCATTCACGGAGGTGAATGTACCTTGTCCAGCTTCAGCAACTCGTTTTAATGCTTTCTGTCCAGAATCACCATTTATATCGAAGCCAATGATATTTACAATGGCTTCAATATTAGATTGATGTAGCATTTTTGCCGCCTGTATAGGATTTCCTCCACAAGTCTCTATTCCATCACTTACAATATAAGTGAGATTTTGAACATTTTTTCCGGTATGATCAACTAAGTCATCATGTGTTTGTTTAATTGCTAATGCAAGTGGTGTATATCCTGTTGGTTGAAATTTATTTAGAGATTGCTCAAAGGCATCTTGATCATATTTACTTAAAGGGTACACCAATTCTGAACTTTGGCATGAAACTTTTTTATCCTTTGCTTTATTACTTCCTCTGTGTCCGTATACTCGTAATGATACATTGCTGTTATCTGGTAATTTGGAAATAAAGTTTTGAATTGCTCTTTTTGCTAATATCATTTTGGTTTCTCCATTAATCTCACCAAGCATACTACCACTAGAGTCTAACAAAATCGAAATATTAACCTCTTTGTTTTTTGGTAAATTAGGCATTTTACCAGAATGATTTGGCATATCTCCTCCAGCGATCACATCTGTATTAAAATTTTCTAAAGTCTGGATATAATAGTGATAATCTTGTGCGAATAGACTTAGAAGTTTGTTAAAGTAGGCTTCTTCGGACAAATTTTGAGTAAAATGATCCAGTTTATCTTCTACTCCTTGCTTGCTAAGATTCTCTCCTCTGTATTTTCCTTTGGTTACCAAATCCACATTTTTTAGTTCAGGTGGTATACGAATTTCCTTTGAATTACTCTTTTGTTCTGATAAATTTGTCTCTTTTTCATTCTTTTGTTCTACTTCTGGAACTATTAGTGTGTCCTTATCAATTGTACATCCAACTAAAAAGAAAATAAGAAATACAAAAATCGAAACGACTAAACGGGTCATCTTTTCACCTCATGTATTTATTTTGCAAGGGAGATAGTAAGAGTTGTAATCACTTACTCATTAACCTGACTTCTATCGAATTATATATTTTCCTGCTATTGTTTGTTTACATATTTTTAAAAACATAGAAAAAAAAGTATTGATAAATGAGATAACGAAATTGCGTTTAAAGGATGACAAAAAAAATTTATAATGCTTCTGTAAAAATGAAATAACAAAAACAAAACCCCTCATCCATAAAGGCTTGAGGGGTTTTGTTTTTGACTTTAATATAGGGACATGTATTGTTGGCGTTCCCATTCGTGAACAGTGGTTCTAAAAAGATCCCATTCGATGCGTTTTGCTTCGGAGAAGTGAGAAACTGCGTGTTCTCCCAACGCTTCGCACAATACTGCATCACTTTGCAATGCTTCCACAGCTTCCATAATACTAGCTGGTAAGTTTTCAATTCCTGCATCGTTACGCTCGGACTCATCCATCACGTAAATATTACGGTCTGTATGAGGAACAAGTGCAAGTTTGTTTTTAATTCCATCTAGACCTGCTTTCAACATAACGGCAAGCGCTAGATATGGATTTGCAGCTGGATCTGGGCTGCGAACCTCGATACGTGTGCTGAGACCTCGGGAAGCTGGTACACGAACCAATGGACTTCGGTTTTTTGGTGACCAAGCTACGTAACAAGGCGCTTCGTATCCTGGTACCAATCGTTTATAGGAATTGACTAATGGGTTGGTGATAGCTGTAAAGTTGCGAGCATGAGTCAAGATACCTGCCAAATAATGTCTAGCAGTTTCACTTAAACCTAGCTCATCGCTCTCATCATAGAATGCATTTTCATTTCCGCAGAACAAAGATTGGTGACAGTGCATACCAGAGCCATTTACACCAAAGAGTGGTTTTGGCATGAATGTTGCATGTAAGCCATACTTACGAGCTATGTTTTTCACTACTAATTTAAAGATTTGAATGTTATCGGCAGTTGTTACTGCATCTCCATATTTAAAGTCGATTTCATGCTGCCCTGGAGCTACTTCATGGTGAGATGCTTCAATCTCAAAGCCCATTTTTTCCAAAGTCAACACAATGTCACGACGACAGTTTTCTCCAAGATCAAGTGGTGCTAAATCAAAGTAGCCACCTTGGTCATTTAAATCAAGCGTTGGCTCTCCTTTTTCATTGGTTTTGAACAAGAAAAACTCTGGTTCTGGACCAACATTGAAAGAAGTAAAACCAAGTTCTTTTGCTTCTTCCATTACTTTTTTCAGAATACCACGTGGATCTCCTGCAAATGGTGTAAAATCTGAATTGTAAATGTCACAAGTCAATCCAGCGATTTTACCGCTATCAGATTCCCAAGGATAGATCACCCATGATTGATAATCAGGATATAAGTACATATCTGATTCTTCGATGCGAACGAAGCCTTCGATAGAGGAACCATCAAACATCATTTTGTTATCTAGTGCCTTCTCAAGTTGGCTAAGCGGAATTTCAACATTTTTAATGGTACCTAATAAATCAGTAAATTGTAGTCGGATGTACTGTACATTCTCTTCTTTAGCAATTCGTAAAATATCGTCCTTCGTTAGTTGCTTGGCCATATAAAAACGGCTCCCTTCAAAATATTATGGGCGGAAGAATCGAGACAACTCTCCTTGTGTAAGCGGTGTCTTATGTTTGTCACCAGAGAATATTTCCCTATGTAACATGCGACGTAATTCTGCATCGGAAAGCTCTCTTGTTCCCTTCTCTTTCTTTTTCTCTTGCTCCTTAGGTAAGATCATTTTTTTAATACTAGTCAAATTATACCCTTTTTCTAGCTGCATCTTAATCTTTAGGAGCATATCGACATCATAGAAAGAAAAGAGACGCTGGTTTCCTCCGGTTCGAGCCGGATTCACCAGACCATGTTTTTCATAATAACGAATTTGGCGCGCGGTTAACTCCGTTAATTTACTCACGATGCTTATCGGAAACAACGACATGTTTCTTCGGATATCATCATTCACGCTAACGCCTCCTTCGAAAATCATTATAGGCGTATGTCATCTTCGCTGTCAAATTCATGTCAAGAAAGTTGACATTGCTCTACAAAAATAAAACGCCAATGGCGTTTTAAAAGAAGAAAATCAAAATCAAAAACCAGATAATCATAGCACTCATCAATAAAAACTTCACAACGATTCCACCTAGGAATCCAATCAAAGTGCTAATGGAGATCCGAATAGCTTGCTGTGGTGTTTTGCGCATCAACAATGATTCCACTAAAAATACAGTAATGATAGGACCAAATAAGAAACCACCTGGAATCCACATAAACAAAATAATCCCCAGCGCCGCAGCAGGAATATCCCATTTTGAACCACCTGCTTTTTGAGCAGCATACCCACTGGCTACATAATCAATTAAAAATAAAGCAATCGTAGCCACAATAGTTATCGACCAGAAAATCCATCCTAGTGATTCATCATCAATAAAAAATTGATAGACTAGAAATGCCGCAAAGATAAACGGAACATCTGGTAATGCAGGAAGAAAAAGACCTGCATATGCTAACAAAAACAATCCTACAATAACGATCCACCAAAATGTATCCATTGATTCCATTTCACATCTCCTATTCCATTTTTGTTTTCATTGCTAGTAAAGCTGTTTTTATAGCGATTTTTACATGTGCATAAGTTAGTCCACCTTGCAAGTATACCGTATATGGTTCTCTAAGAGGACCATCTGCCGATAATTCAATACTCGCACCTTGAACAAAAGTACCAGCAGCCATAATGACGGGATCTGCATAACCTGGCATATCTGAAGGTTCTGGACGAACATGTGCATCAATGGGAGAAGCAGACTGAATAGCTTGACAAAATGTAACTAACTTCTCTGCAGTTCCTAACTCGATTTGTTGGATAATATCTGTTCTCTTATCTTTATAGGTAGGGGAAACTACATAACCTTGTTCTTCAAATAAAGCTGAAGCAAAAATCATTCCTTTCAATGCTTCTCCTACTACATGAGGGGCTAAAAATAACCCTTGGTAATAGTCCGCAAGATATCCATGGGTTGCCCCGCCTTCCATCCCAATACCAGGCGCAACTAGTCTAGCCGCTGCCCGCTCTACCAATAACTTTTTACCTGCTATGTATCCACCAGATTTCGCTAAACCACCACCTACATTTTTAATTAGTGAACCTGCAATAAGATCTGCTCCAACGTGCAATGGCTCTCGATCCTCTACAAATTCCCCATAGCAATTATCTACAAAAATAATCGCATTAGGAACAATTTCACGTATTTTCTCGATCATTTTTTCGATTTCTGCAATAGTGAAAGAAGGACGATTGGAATACCCTCTGGAACGCTGTATCGCTACCAGCTTCGTATTTTGTGTCACTTTTTGTTGAAACCTAGTCCAATCCACTTTGTTGTCACTGGTTAGCGCTATTTCATGGTAGTTTATACCAAAATCAGATAGGGAACCTGTCCCATCATGAGGAGAACCAATAATTTGAAATAACGTATCGTATGGTCTCCCTGTAAGAGCTATCCATTCATCCCCGGGACGTAGAGAACCGTATAAACACGAAGCAATGGCATGGGTTCCAGAAATAATATTAGGACGAACCAATGCGAGTTCTCCCCCAAATACATCCGCAACAATTTGTTCTAGCGTTTCTCGACCTAAATCATCATAACCATACCCTGTAGAAGAACGAAGATGAGATTCGCTCACCTTATACTTTTGAAAGGCTGTCAGCAATCTTGTTTGGTGTCTTTCTACTCTTTCTTCAATTTGTGCGATCTTATGGGAAATTTTTAAAATTACATTAGAATCCAATGTTACTTTTGACATAACTACCATCTTTTCTACATATCATCATTTTTATTTACAAATCTATTCTACCATGAACTTTGCTTTTTTCGACCTACGGATTCAAATAAGATATCTTCTGGTAAAATCGTCATCAAACTATTCCGATCTACCTCTTTTTTCTTTAACAATCGTACAGCATGCAACCGAATTGCTTGTTCTACCAAATTACGAATAAACCTCGCATTACCAAATGTATGATTTTTTCGTTCTACTTCTTTCTGTAAAGATTGACGAATTTTATCTTTTGCAGTTGTTGATAATACGTACTCACGTTCTTTTGTCATCAGATCAGCAATATCCAATAACTCCGATATAGTAAAATCAGGAAATTGGAGTTGAATCGGAAAACGTGATGGTAATCCCGAGTTGGATCGTATAAAAGTCTCCATTTCGGTTGAATATCCTGCAAGAATCAATACAAATTCATTTTTGTAATCCTCCATGGATTTTACTAGTGTATCAATTGCTTCTTTTCCAAAATCTTTTTCTCCTCCTCGAGATAATGCATAGGCTTCATCAATAAATAGTATGCCACCAAGTGCTCTTTTCACATGTTCCCTTGTTTTTTGAGCAGTATGACCAATGTATTCTCCTACTAAATCAGCACGCTCTACTTCAATAACATGCCCTCTGTTTAGTACTCCCATCTCTCGAAACAGTTCTCCGATGATACGAGCGACCGTAGTTTTCCCTGTCCCAGGATTACCTGTAAATACCATATGAAGAACTTGTTGTTCTGTCATTAGACCAGCATTTCGTCGTTTTTTCCCTACTTCTAACCATGCATAGATTTCTTCAATAAATGATTTTATTTCCGATAAACCCACCAAATGCCCTAGCGACTGATAACACTTCGTAAGCGTTTGATGTTCCATTTCCCAGTTAACCGGTGCAGGTTCTATATCTCGTTCGAAAACGATTTGAATTCTTCTTTTGGTCTCTTCCATTAAAACCCTTCTACTCACGATTTTGGCCTCCTCTCCATCTTGCCTACTTTTCCACTATACGCAGTAGCCTAAAAAGGGTGAAAAGAAAAAGCCCCCGATTTTTCGGAGGCTTGGTTTCATTCTTATGCGTTTTGTTCTTCTCTTGCTTCATCTGAAGACATGAGTGAAACAGGCCTAGCAGGAGTAAAAGTTGATATTGCATGCTTATATACCATTTGTTGTTTGCCGTCACTATCAATTACAATTGTAAAATTATCAAATCCACGAATTAAACCACGGAGTTGAAATCCATTAACTAAAAATATAGTTACAGGAACGGATTCTTTTCGAATTTGATTTAAAAATGTATCTTGAATATTTATAGACTGTTTCAATGCGTGGTACCTCCTATATCTTCTTATCTGATATCTATTCTCTGTAAGATGGAAACTTTCCTGCTACTAAGTGGTTAATTTCTATGAATGACTGTGCATCTGTTTTATCAAACCAATGGATCTCGGGAACACGACGAAACCAAGAAAGCTGTCGTTTAGCATATCTACGGCTCCCTTGCTTGATGGCATGCACTGCCTCTTCAAACGAAATACTACCCTTTATGTATTGAATCATCTCTTTGTAACCTATCGCTTGAGATGCTGTGTATTGTCCAAATCGTTCTGTTGCTAATAATTGGCGCACTTCACCTTCCAAACCATTTGCAATCATCTGATCTACTCTGCGATTAATTTGATCGTATAACTTGTCACGCGGCATTGTCAAGCCAATCCAAAGCACTTCAAAAGGAGAGGAATTTCTTTTCTGTTGTTCCGCTAGAGGTTTGCCTGTTTGTAAAAAAACCTCCAATGCACGAATTATCCGACGAAGATCATTGGGATGTAGTTTCTTAGCAGCTTCTGGATCTACTTTTTTTAACTTTTGGTGTACAACCTCATTTCCGTGCTCGATGGCTAGTTTTGTAAATTCTTCTCGAATTGCTGGATCTTCTTTTACATCAGCCATTTGATAATCATATACTACCGATTCAATATAGAGCCCTGTTCCGCCTACAAGTATTGGAAGGTGATGACGAGCCTGTATTTCCATGATCTTTTCGCGTGCCAAATTCTGATATTGTTGAACAGAAAAAGATTCATTTGGTTCAAGCAAATCTATTAGATGATGAGGAACTAGTACTTGCTCCTCTTTACTTGCTTTCGCCGTTCCAATATCCATGCCACAATAGATTTGCATAGAGTCGCCAGAGATAATCTCCCCTTGAAATTGTTGTGCTAATTTTAAACTAAGATCTGTTTTTCCAACACCTGTAGGACCTGTAATAACCAATAAATCAGGCTTCATTTTTCAATAACCCCCCATGCATAGCTGGAAGATTGATGAATAATGGTAAAACCCAATCTAGTAAATTCGCTACTGTTTTTTCGCTCTTTAAGCAAGACTCGCTTTCTTGCAACTCGTATTGCATGTGTTACCGATTCTACATCTACTGCAGCTGGATTAGCAAGTGGTTTTAAACTTTGCATCGCTTTTGAACCATAAACTGTCTTTCGAAACATGGGATCAAAAACGACTACATCAAAAGAATCACCGTCACTCTGTGCAAGGTATGATTGATAGTTACTATTCACAACTTCTATTCTCCGCATAGCAGCGTCAATTGCAGGCCTGCCACTTACATACTGTTGCAATCCATCCGAAACCATACACGCCAACAGGGGTTCGCTTTCCAAGCCTACCACCCTACCTTTCTCACCCGTAACAAAGGAGGAAACAATTGCATCAGCCCCCATACCAAGCGTGCAATCCAATACGTGATCTCCTTCTAATAGATTTGCTGTACGTACCATAGCATCATTTTGACCTTTGGACCATTGTTTCAAACGGACAACAGAGAGATTGGGGTGAAAAAAAAAGGATGGATAGCCGTTGCTTTCATAGCGTAAACCTTGTCTAGTAACAATCAAAACACCATCTATCTCATAATGTTTATACATTTTATCCAAACTGGAACGATCACGTTCGATGTAAGGTACAGATAGAGAAGCTGCGATTGATACAGCCTGTTCTCTTTCGATAAGTGACGGTTCATGCGATGTCGTAACTACAAACAATTCACATCACCCGCTTAAACATTTTTTCCAATTCATAGGTCGTAAAATGAACGAGGATTGGTCGACCATGTGGACAGGTATAAGGGGTTTCGCATGTCTCTAAATCGCGAAGTAATGCCTCCATCTCGTCCACTCTCAGATGGCGATTTGCTTTTATCGCCGCTTTACATGCCATTAATTTTGCTGAAGCATCACGTAGTTCTGTTGTTTTCACATGTCCATTTTCTCTTAACCACTCGATGATCTCTGATAGTAGATGATGTACTTCCACAGAAGGAAACCAATCTGGGTAACTACGTATCAAAAAAGTATTTCCCCCAAATGGTTCCAACTCCAAACCCCATGTCTTTAAAGACTCTATATAGTTTTCCAATAAAAGAGCATCACTGGAAGTACATTCGATTGTTAATGGAACTAACAAAGGTTGAATATGATGATCTTCTTTTTTCATTTTTGCTAGAAACTGTTCGTAATAAATTCTTTCTTGAGCAGCATGTTGATCAATCAAATACATTCCATCAGCAGACTGAGCAATAATATACGTACCATGGACTTGAGCTAATGGCAATAGCTGAGGAAGCGGTACATGAGTAGATATCTTTTGCACTTCTCTATTTAATGGTTCGATTTCAGGCAATGAGACTTCAGCAGGAATAACAGATGCTGGAGGATCATCGAAAACTACTTCTTCTTTTTCCATGAAATTGCGTGAATGAGTTTCACGTACAATCGGAGTATCTGGCTTCTTCTGCTGTTCCAAGTGTGGATAAGACAATTCTTCTGTTAACTTCAATTGTTCCACTTTTGATTTTGGTTTAATAAATTCCTGTGATGGCTGGAACGCTTTAGGAATAAGCGTTTTTTGTTGAAAAGCAGATTTTACTGCATGGGAAATCAATTGAGCGAGTTCTTTTTCTTTGCTGAGTCTAACTTCTAGTTTAGCAGGATGCACATTCACATCTACTAGTTTTGGATCCATCTCTATTTGAAGAACACTGATAGGATATCTACCAATAGGTAGCAAAGTCCCATACGCTGACAATAATGTATTGGTAAGCGGAATACTGCGAACATAACGCCCATTTAATAATATCGTGATCGCTTTCCGACTCGCTCTTGTTACTTCCGGTTTCCCAATAAATCCAGAAACTTTAAAATCATTATCTTCTTCTTTGATAGAGACCATCTGTGATGCTACTTGCTTCCCATATAACGCAAGGATAGCATGTAACAACTTTCCATCTCCATTACTCCGAAATAATTCTCTGCCTTGATGTTGAAGGTGAAAAGCTATTTCAGGATGAGCAAGAGCTAATCTACCAATCACATCAGCTACATGACTAATTTCTGTACTTATGGTTTTTAAGTATTTCAAACGAGCTGGGGTGTTGTAAAAAAGATCCCGAACAATTACATCTGTCCCCTTTGTTCTAGAAACAGGAGTAGTTTCTTGTTTGGTTCCTCCATCAATTTTAATCGTTGTCGCCAATGCTAAATCATCTGAAGCAGTCACCAATTCCACACGAGACACGGAAGCAATACTCGGTAGTGCTTCACCTCGAAATCCCAAAGAACGTATGGCATACAAGTCTCGTTCGGATTTAATTTTACTCGTCGCATGCCGCTCAAATGACATCACTGCGTCTTCATGGCTCATTCCAATCCCATTGTCAGATACACGAATCGACGCAATTCCACCTTCAACCAACTCTACCTCAATTTTTGTAGAATGGGCATCAATTGCATTCTCTACTAATTCTTTTACTACGGAAGCAGGGCGCTCTACTACTTCTCCAGCAGCAATCTGATTTGCTAGATGATCGCTTAGGATTTGAATAGTAGTCATATAAACCCCTCCTACTTCGATTTCAATTTCTGTTGCATTTTTTGTAGAAACTGTAAAGACTCCATTGGTGTACACTCCAATAGATTCCAGTTCTCTATCTCTTTGGCCACTTCTTCTTCAACAGGGCTTACTTCAGGAAGATAGGAGAACAACGTAAGGGGCTCTTCCTCTTGTGTCACTACAACTTCAGGAATCTTAGCTTCTTCCAGCTGAGAAAGGATCTCTTTCGCCCGATGAATGACTGATGTTGGCAATCCAGCTAATTCTGCTACATGTATTCCATAGCTACGATCTGCTCCACCTTCCACGATTCGATGCAAGAAAACTACTTTCCCATCTTGTTCAATACATTTGGCATGTACATTGGTCAGTTTAGGAAGGTCTTGCTCTAATCGAGTAAGTTCATGGTAATGAGTGGAGAACAGAGTTTTAGCACCAACCTCTTGGTGGACATGTTCTACGATAGCGTGAGCAAGTGCCATTCCATCATAAGTGGATGTGCCTCTTCCGACTTCATCTAGCAGAATGAGGCTTTTTGGTGTAGCTTCACGGAGAGCCTCGCACGTTTCCATCATTTCTACCATAAAGGTACTGTGTCCTTGCGCCAAATCATCTGATGCTCCAATTCTGGTAAAAATCCGGTCAATTAAGCCGATTTCAGCTTTTTGTGCAGGAACATAACAACCAATTTGAGCCATGATCGCAATTAGCGCTACTTGACGCATATAGGTGCTTTTTCCAGCCATATTTGGACCTGTAATCAATAATACTTGCCGAGCATCCCCATCAAGGTGAATATCATTTGCAACATAGTTTTCATATTGTACTGCTTCCACCACGGGATGACGTCCTTTTTGTACATACAGCCGATTACTGTTTGATATAACAGGTCGAATATACTGATATCGAATAGACACAGTGGCGTAGGCGTGCAAAACATCAATTTCGGCTATTTTTGTAGCTAATTGTTGCAAACGTAATACTTCATTTGCAATAGTCTCTCTCACTAGTTTTAATGTTTCTAGTTCCAACTCCAAAGAACGTTCATTTGCATGAAGAATCAGTTGCTCTTGTTCCTTAAGCTCTGTCGTTATAAACCTTTCTGCATTCGCTAACGTTTGCTTGCGAATATATCCTTCTTCCGGAACAAGGTGCAGATTTGACTTGGTAATCTCTAAGTAATATCCAAATATCCGATTATATCCTATTTTTAATGATTTAATGCCTGTCCGTTTCCGTTCTTGTTCTTCCAATTGTGCTATCCAACTCTTTCCATTACGCTGAATATGCCTTAGTTTATCTAATTCTTCATGATAACCTTCGCGAATCACTCCACCTTCTTTTAGCGAAATGGGTGGCTCATCCACGATAGCAGATGCAATCAATTTTTGCACATCGAAACAAGGATCTAAGCTTTCTGCTAAGTTATCTAATACAGAAGAAGTAAAAGATGCTAATTTCTCTTTAATCACTGGTATTTCTTCTAACGATTTTCTTAATTGAAAAAGATCCCTTGGAGATGCTGATCCATAAGATATGCGTGCTGCTAATCGTTCCAAATCATACACTCGTTTTAAATGATCTGATAAATCTTCTAATAAAATCATCTCTGCTATAAATTGAGAGACAATATCTTGACGATAGGATATTGCTTCTTGGGAAAGCAATGGCTTATCCAACCACTGTTTCAGCATTCTGCTCCCCATTGCTGTAGCCGTGTGATCTAAGTGCGCCAATAAAGATCCTGTTCGCTTTTCATTTTGAAGTGATCTCGTCAATTCTAAATTTCGACGTGCGACTTCATCCAATAACATGAATGAATGGGCATGGTAACGACGCAAACGCTTTAAATGTCCAAGCGATCGCTTTTGTGTTTGAAGTAAATACTGATGTACATATTTCAATGTCTCTTGGAGAACAACTGTATTACATATTTCATGTACATCTGGGAATTGTTCTTCCAGTGTGGTTGGTTCTACCTCATACAAATCAAATTCACTTACTATTATTCCTAAACGTGCACATTCTGTTTTTACAAGGGGCTCTTTGGCCAATTCATGTTCCACTACCAATTCTTTTGGTTCAAAAGTAGCAATCTCATTCATTACAACAGATAATGGTTGTTGAAGTTCACTTAAAAAACATTCTCCTGTAGATAAATCAACTGCAGCAATACCGAAAATATCACCTTTTTTATATAGGACTGACAGAAAATGATTCTCTGTGGCTAAGAGCATATTCTCTTCCATCACCGTTCCTGGAGTGATAACTCGTACCACTTCACGTCGAACAACCCCTTTTGCTTGTTTGGGATTTTCTACTTGTTCACATATCGCGACCTTATGTCCATTTGCTACCAGCTTTTCGATATATGCAGGTGCAGAGTGAAAAGGCACTCCACACATGGGGATTTTTTCACTCGCTCCACCATCACGAGCTGTAAGTGTGATTTCTAGAATTTTAGATGCTTTTTCAGCATCTTCAAAGTAGAGTAGGAACCCAGCGCCTTACCGCCTTACGACGGCAGGTTTCCAAGAACCCCTCCCCGAACCGTACATACACCTCTCAGCGTATACGGCTCTCCACTTGCCTCTTAGTCTAGCTTCCCTGCATGAAGCCTATCATGACAGGCTTCACACAGTACCATCGTCTTCCTTCTTCTCGCAATCATATGTTGTTCCCAACGGGCTTTTCCTTTAAGGTCTTTGAGCTTTCTGACGTGATGCACCTCTAGAGGAACATTAATCGCACCACACCATTCGCATTCCTCTTTTTCGAGTGTTTGCAATAGGCTCGTTCGACCCGAATATGGTAGTTCGTTGGGCAGTATGTCTATTTTACCAATTAGAACCTTGGGATCTCGTTTGAATCCTTTATGATAGAGCGTTGCAAACTTCTTCCCACTCTTCACATCGTATTCAACTGTAAACTTTCTATCCTTCTTGTACTTATAAAGGATCTTGGAAACCGAAGTTCTGTATTTGTTGGCAAAAGTTTTGTACATACTGTATTCCATGATGTAGAAGAATTTGCTCAGGACACTCGCATTGTTTGCCAGCTTATAGTAATTGTATAAGCCTCTTATTTCGGCGTTGTATATGTGGAGTATCTCTATGTCTTCTAGAGTGACTAGTCTGGAGCGGTGTAAAGAATGCCATTCTCCTTTGTCATCAATCTTTAAGACATTCAACTGGAGTAACTTATTCAGCCATTTTTCCTTAGGCACATAAAGTTTGCACTTCATGTTACCAGAACGTTTCTTAACCCCATTTTTATCCCTTGTTATATGTTCATCTCTGGTTATGACGATGTCATAACCTAGAAATCTTGCTGGTTCGGATGAGTGAGTAATAAGAGTTTTTTCTTCCGAAAGCGTGAGACTCAGACGTTCACTAGTAAAATTAGCAACCTCGGCTTTGATCTGCTTGGCTTCCTCTTTGCTTCCTATAACCCCAATGATGAAGTCATCGGCGTATCTTACATAGAAGAGTTTCTTAAAGTTTTCATCAAGCGGATCAACATAGGATACCTTTCTTATCTCATCTTTCAGTTTAGCTATTCGCTCCGAAATAGACTTTTTCGTCTCCTCGGGTATATGTTCTCTCATTTGTTTCTGAAGTTTTCCAATCTGATATTCCAGTCTTTTGTATTCCGGATTGGTTTTCCTTCTAGCCCCTTTGTCAAATCTAGATTTGATACCAAGAGTGTATTTATCTAGCTGATCTAAGTAGATGTTCGCTAAAATAGGGCTGATGATCCCCCCTTGTGGGGTTCCGCTGTATGTGGAGTGAAATCTCCAGTTCTCCATATATCCAGCTCGAAGGAATTTCCAGATTAGATTAATAAACTTTTCATCCTCAATTCTCATTCTGAGAATTCCCACCAGTTTGTGATGGTCGATGCTGTCGAAGAAGCATTCAATATCTCCTTCTATGAACCATCTAACCCCCGTGAAGTTTCTTTGAACTTGCATAAGAGCTGTGTGACAACTTCTGTTGGGTCTGAACCCATGGGAATTGTCCGAAAAACTTCCTTCATAGATGGCTTCCAACAACATGCGGCAAACTTCTTGGACAAGTTTGTCCTCGAATGAAGGTATTCCAAGGGGTCTCTGTTTGCCATTTGCTTTCGGGATAAAAACTCTTCTAACGGGTTTTGGCTGATAAGACTGATCCCTGAGCTTCTCGATAAGGGTATTTATTCTCTTTATACTCATTCCGTCAATTGTTCTTCCATCTACACCTTCAGTCATATTCCCTTCATTAGGTGCCAGCTTGCTGTAAGCTAGCAGAAAGAATTCTTCATTGTATAGATTCCGATACAATCTCTGGATTGTATATCCCTCATCTTTTGACTTTGAAGCTAGACTGTTCAATACCATCACGGGATTTCTCATAGAGCCTCTCGCTCCTTCCCAATTCGTATTAAACGAGGTAAGCTGCCCTCCTTCGCCATGTACTAGGCTCTCCCTAGCTCGGACTACTACGAGGGCTCCGTCACCATATTGGATATTCAGATGCCTTTTGCATCATAGCCAGTTTCGCTGACATTCCAACTTAGGTGATCCCCGTTTAGACATCTAATGACAAGCTATGTTGCAGTTTCGGATGGGACGTTCGCCTTTTCTTCCCTTATTGGGCGCGAGCAACCGTGGGACGTTACGAGAGTAGTTAGAACATCTGACCCTCTCGCTGTTCGAGAAACCGTAATGTTTTTATACGGTTCTCCACCGGTTATATGGCGTTTCTAGCTACCTTTCGCCATAGTTTACGCTACAACCTCTCAGGCTGTCCTTCAAGCAGTATAGCCTTCATCCTTGTCTGCAACCGTTTCGTCTTGCCACTCAGTCGCACCGTGATAGCTTGGTGACTTGTGACTTTACCAGCATGCTACACTCCCCCTCAGGTTTCCCATTAGGATAAGCTGGTTGACGATAGGCTTTAGTTACGTCCTTTGCCTACTGCCTTGCCAAAGGCAGATTCATTAGATGCCCTTACGGGCGCACAAACATC
>NZ_ATZF01000021.1 GCF_000428065.1 Shimazuella kribbensis DSM 45090 | reverse complement strand
TCTTGGGCTTTTTTTGACTTAGAAATAAAACTTAATTACAAAGCGCAGCTAGCCGAGCTAGAGGTACAAAAAGTAAATCCCTACAAAACAAGCCAAGAATGTTCGAATTGTGGTCATACGGAAAAAAGGAACCGCAGGGGTTCCTTATATAAATGCNCTTGTGGNCANAAACAAAATGCGGATGTCAATGCCAGTTTTGTTATCTCCACAAGACCACCTATTCCTTTCACTGCGGCTTAACCCCGCTGCAAAAGATTCCATGTCTTTTGTAAGGCTCCTGACTGAGCTATACACCTAACCAATGATTCACTACCGGTTTTCGTTTTTGGAAACGGAGAATGGACTGTGAGGAGGTAACGGTAACCACCTTCGACACTGACTACTGTTTCCTACACAGTGGAAATCCGTTGGAATCTCCTTCCTCAAAAATCCGTCAGGATTTTAGGTAGGAGAGGATGTCAAATCAAATGATTTAAGTCAGATGGTTGGAAAGATTCCATTGGTAATTTATTTTTTAAACGATGCATAAAATCAGGATTGGCAAGTATCGGACGACCGAAAGCTGCTACATCAATTGTCCCTTCATTTATTGCTTGCGAAGCTGTATCTGAGTCCAGATTGCCAACCCCGATAATGATTCCATCCCAGTGCTTACGTACAAGCTGGTGAAAAGTGAGTTGATTGACCATAGTTTCTCGGAACTGATTGGTTGAAGGATGTAATATGGAAAGGCCAACCTCTTTGAACACTTGGATAAAAGCAGACAGGCTTTTTTCAGGATCATTCCATTTAAACTCAGGGATATCATCTTTTATTTCTGAAAAACGAACAATCGTTCTCTCTGGTCCGATTTCATGAATAACTGAAGTCAAAAGTTCTTTCATAAATGTTAATCGTTTCGATTGATCTCCTCCATATTGATCTGATCGAGTATTCGTTATATCTGTATTGAATTGATCAATTAAGTAGCCATGTGCCGCATGAATTTCAACACCATCGAAACCTGCAATTAAGGCATTTTGCGCTGCTTGTGCAAATTGATCCATGGCATTTTGTATATCCATCCATGACATTTCCTCTGGTATTTCATAAGGCTTACGTAAGCGATGAACAAGCCCATTAGCACGAATGGGGGAAGGTGCTTGTGGAGGTAGACCTCCTGTTAATTCGTGATGGGTAAGTCGGCCTACATGCCAGAGCTGAGCCACTATCATGCCACCTTCTTGATGAACAGCATCAGTTACTCTTTTCCAAGACTCGATTTGATTTTTTGTATAGAGTCCAGGAATTCCAAAAGTACCTTTTGCTCTCCGACTTGGATTGATTCCTTCAGTTATAATAAGTCCTATTCCATCAGCAGCCCGTTTACGATAATATTCGACTATATTGGAACCTACTTCTCCAGTAGTATCATCTGCAAAACTTCTTGTCATCGGCGCCATAACAACTCTAGAACGAAGATGCCATTTCCCAATTTTTACAGGTTCTAGTAATAGATTTGAATTCATATAACTCCCTCACTTCCAAAGCTGTGTTTGACTTCAATGATATGAAACAGAACCAGAAATTTAAATACTAGATTAAATGTATTTTGATGAAATAACCTATAAAATAAAAGATTTACTGCTAATATACCAAGGAAACTATAGGTAGAAGGATGGAGTTCCTAATTCTGTTTCCCATTTGTGGTCACGAGCCGGTAATATTCAATTGAACGCCAACCAATATTTTTGCCGTTATAGAGATAATACCTTACACTATAATTGCCCTGATCACCCGCGAATATGCTAACTCCATGTCAATCTATTCCCTATATATCATTAATTTTGAGTCATAGTTACTATATATATTTGCGAGATACTTTCTATTTGTATGAATATTGACAAAAGGGGAGTTCGCGTTTTATAATGAATAATATTTCATTCAATATAAAGAGGTGTAATTTCGTGCCAAGATCCAAGGAGCAGTACGAGCAAATGCGTTTTGCTACCAATAACAAAATTATTACAGCTGGATTGGAATTATTTTCGCAAAAAGGGTTAGGCGCTACAGGAATACAGGAGATCGCTACACTAGCTGGTGTCAGTACCGGATTGATGTATAGGCACTATAAAACGAAGGAAGATTTATTTTCGGTGCTGGTAGAAACAGCGGTCGTAGGGATGAATGATATAGAAGAAATATTGAAATCGGAAGATTCTCCCTCAGTGGTGCTAAAACAATTGGCTAATACTTTATTGGATGAATTGAAACGAAATAATCAAACTGCACAGTACTTGGTTTTAATCACACATTCCTTGTTGTCTGGTGAAATTTCTCCTCAGTTGTTAGAGCAGTATGATATGGCTTTGTTTGATCAGATGACTAGGCTCATAAAGAGAGGACAGTCGAATGGAGAGTTGAGAGTTGGGGATCCGTACCAGATGACTTTATTATTTTTTTCGACCCTTCATGGACTAGCAATGATGAAACTGTCACTAAAAGATAAATTTATTTGCCCTAGTCCAGAAATGGTGCTCGCATATCTAATCATAGAGGAGTGATGATTATAAAAAGCGTTATTAGAAAATACGAAGAGAGTGATAAGGAGGCAATTCAGGAAATTTGTTATCTCACAGGCTATATGGGCGAGTCAGCCAAAAACTTTTGGAGGCACAAGCAGTCTTTTGTTGAAATATGGATGTCTTACTATATAGATCAAGAGCCGAATAATATAATTGTGGCGACAATGGATGACAAAGTTGTTGGCTATTTGACAGGCTGTTTGTCAACTTCAACAGGGCCAGAAATGGAGAAAATTATGTACGCCAAAATCGTTAAATATGGATTGTTTTTTCGACTAGGAACAGCAGACTTCTTATTTCGAGCTATGAAAGACGATTGGAAACACAAACAGTCTGCTAAAGGGGGGTTCATTGATGAACGATGGCCTGCTCATCTGCATATCAATTTATTACCCAGTGCTAGAGGAACAGGTCTAGCAGCAATATTGATAGATAATTGGTTGACACGTCTAAAAAAATTTAACTCCTCAGGATGTCATTTAAGTACTATTAGCCAAAACACACAAGCAATAAAATTTTTCAAGAAAATGGGATTTCGCAAACATGGGGAGCCTCTTGTCATTTCCGGCATGCGAGGATGGAATGGAGAAAATTTACAGCAGCAAATTATGGTGTTGGATATAAATTCAACAAAGTAAACTATTTTAGGAGGCGAAATGAATATGGCTACATTAACATTACAAAGTGAACAACGTATTAAAAGGTACACTTCTATATCTGGGATTTTAGCTTTTACAATGATTATTTTGCTCGAAATTCCACTATATTTCATGTATTCGGGTACACCTCCTGTATGGAATATATTAAGTCGTATTTTGTTAAGTGTAATTGCAATGTTATTTTTGATTGTATTTTTCATAGGAATTCAACATTTGATTCGCAAGAAAAATGAAAGTTATGATTGGCATGCTATGCTCATTTTAGGGGCAGCATTGATATATATAGCTATAACGTTCGTGTCACATTCCTTACAGGCTGGAGCTGTTTATCATGCGGGTGGTGCAGCAGATGCGACGGTTGATGGACCACTTGCAGCAGGAGCATTTTTATTGTATGGAACAATTGGGAGAGCGTTAACGAGTGTTTATATGTTTGTTATGGGTTATGTTATTTTCCAAACACGAATATTTCCTATTTGGACTGGGTGGATGGCATGGGTTATAGCTTTTACAAATCTGTTATTTATTCCTTCTCTGTTTTTTGGGACAGACGAGAGTGATTTTTACAGTGCTGTAGGATGGGGGAATACGGCATTTGTTGCGAGTTTATTTCTTTTCTGGGTGCTTGCTGTCAGTATCGCGATGATTCGAAAACCTAAGTTGTAACATTCTAAGTAATTCATTTTTAATAGATTGTTTTTCTAGTTTATAGCAGTTTGTTTTTTAAAAATTAAACCTTGTATATAGTGTTACTTGTTAAACTAATCACTATTATTAGAAAAGGTAATATTATGATTTTTTTAAATCATATGTAAATAATTTTCTTTTGGATTATAAATACAACAGAGAAAACGATGGTTCAGCAAATACCATCCTTTATATTATGTTTCAAAAAAGTATTTTTTTGCCATAAGTTAAATGCTTCCTTTTCGCATTCTTGTATTTCTGTTTACTAGATGTTTCGTCCAAAGACATCTAGATAGGGAAGTGGCTGAACAGTAATTGCCATGTTTTAGATTTTATCTAGATATTTTGTAGTTATATAATAGTATTCTCATCGCGTGAATCCATTTGATATGTTTTGACTCCCAACTCTTGTCTCGCGAGGCCGGCCTCTTGATATTCTTATTTTGTAACTAGGTTTTCTGTTTATGTAGTAATTGATAAAGGAACATCAACCTCTCTTTCATAAACTGCTGCATTTCAATTGTGATTATTCTCAAAAAAAGAAGTTGTTTTAGTGCCTTTCACAGCTTCTTTTTTGATTTATCAACATACCAATGTTAATACAAAAGCCCTCTGTCTCATGTTGCAACAGAGGAATATTAATTTTACTATTCTGAATCTAGATTTCCTATCTCTAATCTAGGCTGTTAATTTTTTTCGCTGGCTCTTCACTATTTGGTTCCCCGAAAAAAAGCAAGTTGTTCTCAGCGAAATCAATTAGCTCATATTAGCCTTCTCCCTTTTGATCTGCAATTTATTTATCCAACCTTCCACTTGTGGACATACTCTTCCAGCTCTTGTACTCCTCCTTTTATTTTGTAGACGATTGGAAGTTAAGATCCGCGAATTTGACTCCACATGGTCACCATATCAATCCACCCGTGATGTTCCGTAATTTTTCCATCTACTACACGATAACGGCGGTATAATGTGACATCAATCTGATTGCCAGTAGGTGCTGTTCCAAAAAACACTCCCTCATGGGTACCTCTTACTTCCATTCGAACAAGTACTTTTTCTCCTTGGGCTATGATTTCTTCGACAGAGTATTGTTTATCTGGAAATGCATCTAAGATAGTTTTAGCAAATTTTTTTAAACCCTCTTTTGATCCATAAGATAATTCTTGATAATCTTCAGACAAGAAACGTTCTGTTGCATCAAAATCACTATCATTCCAAAATACATCGATAAATTTAGATACTACTTCTACGTTTTTTTCTTCTAAGGATTCCATTGGTTTATATCCCCTTTGTTGTTTTTCATATAGATTTGGATTGTTTTGAATTTAATAGGTATTCGATTTTTATTTGTGGTAAGAGCGTTCCTGTATCAAACCAACCATGTTGATTAATAATTTCACCATCCACAACGTGAAACTCACGAAATTGAGTGATTTTCACCGTTTTATCTGTAGCCGTGTTGCCTGCAAACATTCCTCTGTGTGTTCCTGTGATGAGGATACGAGCAATAACTTTTTCCCCTTTGGTGAATGTTTCTACAACTTCATAGGTACGATCCACAAAAGCCTCGATCAATTGGTTAGTAAAAAATTGATTGGTTTGATTCAAGATATTTTCATTGGATGGATTTTTGATAAAAGCTGTAATTGTGTCCATATGTTTTTGTTCGATAGATTTCATCATATAACATCTCCCTTTTGTCAGTGTTTTTGTTTGGCTTGTCTTTCATAATAGAGTAATATTGTGACAAAACCTGTCGTATTTTTCGAAATAAAAGGATGTTATTTATGTCTGCTAAATCAAAGAGAATGATTGAATTAATGATGACAGTAAATCGAATGCGAAAGTTTACGGTACAAGAGCTAGCATATGAATTCAATGTATCAACTAGGACGATCTTAAGAGATTTGCAGGAATTAAGCGAACTAGGAGTTCCTTTGTATTCCGAAGTAGGTCGTCATGGTGGCTATCAGGTTTTAAATGAAAGAGTATTGCCTCCGATTGCTTTTACAGAGCAGGAGGCAGTTGCTATTTTTTTTGCTAGTCATGCCTTACGACATTTTTCAGCTCTTCCTTTTGAAACGCAATCCCTGTCAGCACTTAAAAAGTTTTATGCTCACTTACCATCTGATGTAAAAGACAGGATCGATCAAATGAAAAACCGATTTGATTTTTTAACACCTACTCGGCAGACCAAATCTCCCTATTTATCTGTGTTACTTGAGGCGGCGATAGAGCAAAGGGTGATCAGCGTTGATTATGCCTCAGGTAGAGGGATATCGAATCGAGAAATTCAACCCATCGGCATTTATGCCAACAGTGGGTTATGGTATTGTCCAGCTTATTGTTTTGCTCGTTATGATTTTCGGTTGTTTCGATGTGATAAAATTCTTTCTGTTTCTGAAACATCGACTCATAAACCAATGGATCTTCAACGGATTCATTTGGGAAATCGTGAAACAGTGATTCCAAAGGAAAAGAAAGTTCGTTTGCAGGTAGAACTAAATAAGGAAGGGGTTCTCCGATGTGAAGGCGTGTTAGATTCTCGTTTTAAAGTGAATATTCGAGAAGATGGGACAGGTTGGATCGACAATCAGATTCAAATGATGGATGCACCATTTTTAGCACATTTTTTTATTGGTTTGGGGAATAAAGCGGAGGTGAAGAGTCCAGCAGCGTTGGTCGATCTTATCAAGAAGATACTTTTTGAGTTGATAGAGAGATATACGATAAAGTAAAAAAGTCATCCATTCATAGATGACTTTTCTGCATTTTAAATGGAATGACTGTTAGGTTAAAAATAGAAAGAGTGGTACAAATATCTTTTGAGGTATGTATGTAAGTAATAAGGTCACCAAAAATGGTAACTCGTTATTAAAATGGTGGATCCAATCCTTTGATGCTTTTCACCATTACACATGATGACCCTATGCAAATGATGGAAGACCAAGGTTTTTCGATAACTGATTAGTGATAAAATTTGTATTTAGAATATATTAGATTTAAAAAGACAGAAGATGTTGTTATAGTTCCGAGAGAATATATTTGTTCTTATTGAGGCTGCAACGGAGTAGTATAAGTACCTCAGACATTAAACATAAAGCAATGCAAGATTATAATACTAGTTTGTCGGAATGTTGTTCTTTAAAAATAAATTTTATAGATCAATGTATCGCTAGAAACTATCTACTATTGGGATAGTTTCTTATTTTTTGATCACACAGGAGTCCGTAACAATGTAGAGAGATTTCCTGAGTTATGATTAGAGATAATATTTTGTATTGACCTTCACGTATACGTGATAATGCATACTATTTTTGGGGAGAGATGATTCCATGTTCCGTACAGGTGAATTAGCAACCAAAGCAAATATTAGTAGACGGACTCTACATTATTACGATGAGATTGGTTTGTTAAAACCAACGAAAGTAGATGATAAACACTATCGCTATTATGATTACAGCTCGTTATTACAGTTACAGGAAATACGATTATTGAAATCGATTGGCTTTACCCTTCAACAAATCAAACAAATAGTGAGAAAAACAACTGGTGACTCAGACGGAAAGATGTGGGTTCAATCATTACAGAAGCAGATTAAGTTGATTCAAAAAGAAAAAGAAGAGTTGGAACGTAAGCAATATTACTTGCAAACGACAGTTCACGCCATTCAAGTAACTGGGCAAATCAATGCAGGAGAGATTTTCGAATTAATCCAATCATTGGAGGACCGAAAGATGGAAAATGGTGTGATCCCAGCAACATTTCCTGATCAACTTTTTACAGACGATGAACAGAAAACATTAGAACAGTTACCTGTATTTGGAAGCAACGATCCTCGACTAGTGAAGATCATTGAATGCATAGAGGCAATTCAACGAAATAGACATAAATCCCCATCAGATAAAATGATGCAAGAGTTTGCTAAAGGATTGGATTTACAAATGATTTCATTATTCCAAGGAAATACAGGGCTGATGGAAAAGTATTGGAGTCTAATTAAGCCAAAAGAGAACCAACCCCCTATCATTTATGGATTGGATCATGAATTATTCCGTTATATAGATAAAATGTTTGAGTTTTATTACCAACAACAGGAGTGAAACAAATAGATGAATTCGAAGAAAATGGTTTTATACCGAGGTTGGGGACAGGTGATTGGACTGGTCAGTGTGATGACCATAATTGTGGCAATAGGATGGTTAGTGTGGAATGGAGAAACAAGTATACGATATTCAGCTGATCATCAAGATACCATTCCAATATGGAATATATGGGTTCCATCATTCGTTTGTATCTTGCTTATTCGGATCATTCCCTTTTATCTTCCGGACTATAATCCGATCAGTGATTTTCCCAAACAACAACTGACTGTTTCATCCGTCATATTTTTGACAGGAGCAATTCTGTTTCCTATTTCTCTATTGTTAGTTGACGACAAGAGTCCTTCCTTTCAACTTTGGTATGTTGGAATCAAACTTGCTTTTTTGCTTATCATTCCATGGGTGATGATTCGTATATTTAAAACGGAACCAACTATTGGTCTGAAGCGAGGCCGGCCTCATTCTTTAAAGCGATGGATATGGGTTAGTCCATTACTCATTACGGTTGTATGGATTTATTTATCCTACTTTTCGGTATTCTCTACTAAGAGTACAAGTACAAATTCAATAGCAGATCCGATAACATTTATTATCATATTGTCATTCAGTTTTCTCATTAATAGTTTATTAGAAGAGCTATTTTATCGTGTGTGGTTACAAACACGTTTAGAGCTTCTAATAGGTACTTGGCCTGCTATATTATTCACATCGATTCTATGGGCAATCTGGCATATAACGATCCAAGGGACGGGTCAATGGAATACAGATCTTGCTACTGTTATATCTAATCAAGGGGTAACTGGTATTTTTTTGGGTTATCTTTGGGCTCGTTTTCGTAATGTATGGATTTTAATCCTAATCCATGGGATTATCAATGCACCTCCACAATCACTGCTGGAACTATGGAATACGTGGAACTGATTTAATGCATTTCTCCATTGATTTTATTTCCATTATAGTAGTCATCTGGTCTTTCTCTATAAGAAAAAGCCTCCTACTGTATCGAATAGGAGGCTAAAGGATTTCAGGTTGAATTTACATCAACAAATAAATAAAAATAGATAGGTGTAGAATGAAACGATGGGATTGTTATACGATTACATGGAAAGAAAATATAATTATCCTAAATTAAACAAATACGAAGATCACTTGCTCATTTTTACGTAAAAAAATAGTTTTGTTGATCTGTTTCCAATAAGCATTCAAATTCATGACTTCTTGCTTGGCTAGGGTGAGTAGCTCGCGGTCTTGATTTGCTAGTTGTTGATACTCTAAAGGGCGTTTGGAGTAGCCGTTTTGCAGAAAGGTTTCGTAGAACGTTTTATCGATAGGGACGATTTTCACCGCATTTTCTAGGTATTTTTTTTGTGTGTTCAAGTTATGAATGGTATCATCCATAAATTTTAATGCAGAATCTTTATGTTGACTGTCTTTCATTAGATTTATTCGAGATTTTAAATCTTCTGCTTGTTTACTAGTATTTTGGATACTCGTTTTACTTGATACAATATTGGTTTGAATCATCCCTAGCAAATGAAGAATTTGTTTCACATCATCTGGATTGATTTTATTGCTTTGAGCTATGCTCTCTCTTAATTTGGAATCAATTTGATTAATTTCTATATAGGGTGCAGACAAATAAAAAAACTTCGTATTGTGTTCGTTTAATGCTTTAATAAATTTATCTAGTTCTTTTGGTAGTTGGTCATTTGTGATCCGTTTTATGTCTTGATGTTCGGTATGAACTTCTTTTGTAGGAGGGTGTTTTTCTGTGGAAATTGAACAACCCGAAAGAAGGATCATACTAATCAAAATAAAGATAGATGTTTTTTTCATGTGAGACATGCTATCCCCTCTCTAAATTATAAAAAGATGATCAGTTCTGCTTTGTATTAAATTATAAAGTTTTTTTCGTTTTAATCATAGAATGTATTCATAAGTAGGGGATTAGTTTTTAAATAACAAATAGTGATCATTAGGTTGATATGTTTTTGACTTAGTCCCACTGTTGGTTAACTTGCAGCCTACTATAATTCTGTAAGAATGTAAAAAAACAGCAGCGATATCGCTGCTGTTTTTCAGTATTTTTTGTTTTAGTCAAAATAACATACATTTTGTGTGCTATTTCTTTTCCAGTACGGACTTCAAAATTTTTAAATCGCTTTCTACATTATGATAATCATTAGAGAATTGTGCATCAGACATACCATCGATTTGAAATAATGTGAAAGTTAGTTCAGATCCAGAATCGTTTGGAATCACTCGAATGTGGTTCGAGATTTCTATTCCTGCTTCCGTTGTTACATAATGATCTGCCACTCCAAATGTATTCTTTTCGATGAATCTTAGTTTTAATTGTCCATCGGTTGTTTCCACAATCCATTCATCCTTGATTTTTTGGATGGAGTGGGTAAAAGAAGTGGTCCATTTTGTAAAATTGATCGGGTCCATTATAAATTCATATACTTTTTCAGGAGGATGTCCAATAGTAATACTTAATGTTTTCGCTATCATGTGATACCCTCCTATTCATGAGTACTTGAAAGTGGGGCAAATAAACTAATTAGATTATCGTCGGGATCTTGTACGATAGCGTAACGTTGCCCCCAAAAAGCATCCCAAGGTTCACGAAAGCCAATATATCCGTTATTGATTAGAGTTTGATAAACCTGATCTACATCCTCGCATAAAAATGCTAGTTCCAATCGATGCCCCGTCGGTTTTTCCCATTCCCCATAAATGGATTTTATGGTTTCAAGTGTATCAAATGCCAATCGCAACTCACCTTGCTTCACTTCTACATGGGGTTCTTGGTTTGCCTCCTTCGGAATTTCTAATCCGAGCAATCGATAAAAATCCAATGATTTGTTCATATTTTCGACTACAATACCTACCATATCAAATTTGATTTCCATTGGTTATCCGCCTCCCTTTACTCATTCATATGATATCTAGATTAAAAGATTTTTCATTGTAAAAAACGGACATTATTCACGATGAAATCTGAGTAGGCAACTTACCATAATAACGCTTGAAATGGTGTATGAAGTGCGATTGGTCATAGTATCCATAGGTGGAAGCAAGATCAGTAAGCCTTTTTGTCGGATTTGTATATAGACCACGTAACGTGTTTTGGAAACGAATAATGTTAATAAATTCTTTGGGACAAACCCCTAACAATTCTTGAAATGTTCTTCTTATACTTCTTTCGCTATAATTTATCTTTTTTGCTAATGAAGAAATAGAAAGATTACCTTGATATTCATACATATACTGAATACTTATGTTTAATAAATGATTAACTTTTTGCTTGTTGTAACGTAACCATTTTCTTAGTTCATTCTCGATTTTTTCCATCATTTTTGACCTGCTAGAGATTGTTACAATTTCTTCTATGGTAGAAAGGATAGCATCCCCATATATGTCCTCAAGCATGACATGCCTTGTACTCCATTCTGCTATTGGATGTTTTAGGAAATGATGCGCAGTATCAGCAAAAATACGAATTCCCAATAAAGAGTAGGAATTGGTTAGATTTACGATTTCAAATTCCGTCATCAAACCTGTAAGAAAAGCTGCCTCTGCAACAGAGTTTGAATTTAAATTGAATATAATATCTACACAAGCATCAGGAATGATCCGATGCAATTTCCTTACTTCAGATGGATGATAGTCCATTGTCCAGTAACAAGAGATGTATTTTTTTAGATCTTCTGAAGGTGGGAATTCTTGATAATTATAGTCGCTATTTAATATTCGGTTTTCTATTTTAGGGGGTTGCAATGGTTGATAGAGTGACATATAGATTATCCTTTCTCTAAGAGATATAATTTTCTATTTAATGTAAATTGTATACAAATATAGTATAAATTAAAATTTTTCCTAACGATTTAACAACTCAATAGACAAAGAACTTATTTATTTATAATATTATAAAACAAGGGTAAATCTCTGATGTTTCTAATGAATCTCCTACCAACTAATAAACCAAATATATCCTAATTTTATACCACAATATAGTATTTGGAATTGAAGGAAAAGAGATATCTCTTCCAAAAGAACAGATGGAGTGATTATTATGAAAATAAATGTCGGCCAGCTTCTCACTCATCGTGCGAATAATTCACCCCATGTGGAGGCGGCAGTCGATTTAGGAAGTCGTATTACTTATTTGCAGTTAAATCAGCAGGTTAACCAACTTGTTCATTGGCTTGAAAAAAAACAAGTGAAGCCAAAAGAAAGAATAGCAATTTTATGTCAAAATGGCATTTCTATGATGACTATACTCTATGCAACAGCCAAATTAGGGGCAATAGCACTTCCATTAAATGTTAATTTAGGAATGGAAGAGTATCGACTTATATTACAAGAAAGTTTACCTGCTATTTTGTTTTACGACGAGAGCTCTGAAGACATAGTTAAAAATTTAGGTAGGATAAGATCTATTAAAACAAAAGTTCAGCTTGGTGGTATAAATACGTCAGATACATATAGATTTCCAGATATTTTAGAAGGAGAATCAACAGAGGAAAAATCCATTACTACAGGAGGGGATGATCAATTTTTATTGATATATACATCTGGAACAACAGGAAAGTCAAAAGGTGTAATGATAAGTCATCATAATTTATGGATGAGTGGCTACGTACTTGGAAATCATTTTGATTGGAGATCGACAGATCGAAATTTGATCATTACACCTATGTTTCATATAAGTGGTTGTATGTTTATGGTGACTAATGCAGTGAGAGGCTCTACTGTGGTTATTTCAAAGTTCCACCCCAAACTTATTTGGACAATCATTGAAAAAGAGCGAATTACTCAGTTTATGGCCGTACCAGCCATGTTAAAACTGATGCTCGAAGAGGCGGATTGGATAGAAAAAGATATTGATTCGCTGCGATATATCATTTGTGGAGCTGATATCGTTTCTCCTCAATTAATCAGGAAATTTAAACTTTATGGAATCGATATATGTCACGGATACGGCTGTACTGAGTATTCAGGGACAACCACTTGTTGGACAAACCAAATGAGTGATGAGAAAAGACATACCGTTGGTAAACCTTTCCCTTTCACAGAGTTAAAGATCGTAGATCCGCTAACAGGCGAAGAACTGCCAAATGGTATGGTAGGAGAGGTTGTATATCGAGGTCCACAGTTGTTCTTAGGCTATTGGAAGAATAGGGAAGAAACAAATAAAGTGCTACGGAATGGTTGGTATTATTCAGGTGATTTAGGAAAATTGGATCAGGATGGATATTTGTTCATTGTGGACCGTTTTAAAGACATGATAGTATGCAATGGTGAAAATCTATATCCAGGGGAGATAGAAGGAATTCTTTTAAATTTAGATGGGGTATTAGAATTAGCAGTTGTAGCAGCTCCAGATAAAAATAAGGGACATGTTCCCATGGCATTTCTCGTGAAACTATCGCATTCGAAACTCACAAAACAAGAAGTTTTGCATTATTGCCAAGAGCGTATTCCTTATTTCACGGATGTGGAACAAATACAATTTTTAGAAGCACTTCCACGAAATGCTACAGGAAAGATAATGAAATCTGATCTACGATCAATCGCAACGATTATTGTAGATAAAAACATAACTAGGAAGTAATGTTTATTTTGTTTTTATGATTGGCTAAAGATTATCTATTCATTCTCCCCGTGCTAATACAAGGGAATAAAAGTAAGAAAGATCTTTCCAAACGACATACAAACGAAACAATAATGATAAATTACACAACAGGTCTGTGAGCTAGAATATCTGGCAAACAGGCTTTTTTATTTCCGCTAAACACATTCTATTCATTTGTTTCTGAATAATAAATGCATTCATTTTCTTAGAAAGAAGATGGAGGATAAAATATTTTCGAAACTCATTTTTATTGTGATGATATAGCGTGGACATCGAAAGTTTATCTTTTTTGTTTATTCCATTTGTGTTTTTTGCATGAAGCTGCATATCAATGTGCAAAATATTTAGTGGTGATAACAATGTGGAGAAATATAGTTACTTATCTACCCGATACAAAAGAGTTAATAGGAGCATTTCTCTCTTTTTTTATTCCCTTTAGTATTTCTATTATATGTCAGAGGATTCGCGTAGAGAGGAACCTATCAAATGACAAATTCGAAGAAAACAATGAAACCTCAGAAGCTCCAAGCAAGGAAGTTGGAAACATTAAAACAAAAGCCTCATCCCAATGAGCTGCAATCATCAGCGGATCAAAATGTACCAGACTCCAAAAACGTCTTACCAAATAATGGCTTGACTGATGATTTATCTTCTAATCTTGCTGTTTTAAAAGAGAAAATGGGCTATCAATCCGATGTGCGATTTAGTGAATTTCCATTAAGCAATACAGAAAAGCAAGTAGCTCTTGTTTATATTGATGGACTAAATGATCTTACTTTCATTAATGACTATGTTATCAAACCGTTGAAACTGTATTATTCAGAACAAAAGGAGAGTAAGGAAGAGCAGCTGGAAAATGATTGTTTCATTGGTATCGCTAAACGTGCCTTTTTAACAGGAGATGGAGTGGAAGAGTTAACCACTTTCGAACAAGTAATCCAAGCCGTTTATGCAGGTTTTACTATTATGCTTTTGGAAGGTGCTTCAAGTGCCCTTAAGATTAGCGCGAAAAAAGTAAAATCTCGTCCATTAGAGGAACCTATTACAGAGGCAACAGTAAAAGGACCAAGGATTGGTTTCAACGAGACATTGAGCGAAAATACAGCTTTATTACGCTTGCGAGTTTCAGATCCCCAGCTCACCATGACTCACTTTAAAGTTGGTCGGACAAATAAAGATTTGGTTGTTGTATATATGAAAGATATTGCCAATGATGAATTGGTGAGAGAAGTTCAAAAAAGAATAAAAAACATTGATATTGATGATGTAGCTGGATCGGGATATATTGAACAATTGATTGAAGATGACTACTTATCTCCATTTCCACAAGTACAGGACACAGAACGCCCAGATCGTTTTATTAGTTCTTTAATGGAAGGGCGTGTCGGGATTCTACTGGATGGTTCGCCCTTCTCCTTAATGGTTCCTGCGACGTTTTCGATGTTTTTGCAGACTCCTGAAGATTATTATGAAAGATGGATTCCAAGTTCTTTTATTCGTTTATTACGTTTTTTTGCAGCATTGGTTTCGTTGTTTTTACCCTCTATATACATTGCATTTGTCTCTTTTCACCAAGGGTTAATTCCTACACAGTTAGCTATTTCCATCTCCGCTACTCGTGAAAGTGTTCCATTTCCATCTGTGATCGAGGCTTTAATTATGGAAGTAGCAATTGAAATTCTGAGAGAAGCAGGACTACGTTTGCCAAAAACAGTCGGTCAGACAGTTGGCTTAGTTGGAGGATTGGTTATTGGCCAAGCAGCAGTTCAGGCGGGCATTGTCAGTCCGATCATGGTAATAGTAGTATCTTTGACTGCGATCTCTTCTTTTGCAATTCCTCAATATAGTGCAGGGATTAGTTTACGTTTGCTCCGGTTTGGTGCAATGCTCTTTTCAGCCCTCTTGGGATTGTTTGGAGTCATTTTATTTTTCTTGATCATCGCCATCCATTTTGTTAAGCTGAAAAGTTTTGGTGTTCCTTATGCAACCCCTGCAACGCCATATCGTTTAGGTGACTGGAAAGATTTTATCTTTCGTGCACCAATTTTCAAGATGAATTCTCGCCCGAAAATGCTATTTACCAAAAATACCAAGCGCCAAAGTCGAAGGAAGTGAGCGATGTGTTAACAAACACAAATGATCGAATTACTACTCCACAAACTGCGGTTGCTGTCACATCTATTATTATTGGGATCGGAATTTTAACTTTGCCTCGAACGGTTACTGAGGAAGTTGGTACTCCTGATTCTTGGATATCTGTAGTTCTAGGCGGTATGGTTGTAATGATCATCGGGATTTTTATGGCAAAATTGAGCCAAATGTTCCCAGAGAAAACTATTTACGAGTATAGTCAATTAGTTGTTGGAAAGGGCTTAGGAAAATTATTCAATTTGGTTTTGATCATTTACTTTCTTTTAAGTGTTGGATTAGAAATACGAGTTTTAGCAGAAGTAACCAATATGTATTTGCTAGTAAAAACTCCAATTGAAGTAACGATGATTGCGATCATGAGTGTATGTGTCTATTTAGTGGTTGGAGGCATTAACCCCATGGCTCGTTTGTATGAACTGTTATTACCCGTAACAATCGTCATTTTTCTGCTTGTTTTTTTGATGGGTCTGAAAATTTTCGAATTAAATCATCTGCGCCCTGTGATGGGAGATGGATTTTTGCCTGTGTTAAAAGGAATCCAACCAACTACTTTTTCTTATACCGGTTATGAATCGATATTAATCTTAACCGCATTTATGGCAGAACCAAAAAAGGCTAAGAAAGCAGTTCTGATTGGGATTGGTGCTTCTATTGTATTCTATTTGGTTACCGTGGTTATGGTGGTAGGAGCATTATCTGCAGATGGGGTTGTTACAGAAATATGGCCGACCATTACGCTTTTTCAATCATTTGAAGCAACAGGGATTCTCTTTGAACGTTATGAATCCTTTATATTCGCTATATGGATTTTACAAATTTTCACGACTTTCACCTCCTTCTTTTATTTTGCAGCGTTGGGATTGAGCCAAACTTCTCAGAAGAAGATTTCTTATTCTATCTATGGTCTGTTACCTGTGATATATCTTATAGCAACCATACCTACGAATATAAATGAAGTTTTTACGTTGGGAGATATAGTGGAATACATTTTTTATGGTGTTGTGGGTATTACTATTATTTTACTTATCATTGCTCATTTCAGGAGGATGCATCATGAATCGAAAGGTTAAGTGGATTCAGATACTTCTTTTCTGTTTGTCTTATCTCTTCTTGACAGGTTGTTGGGATTACAAAGATGTCGAAGATCTGCACATGATTATTGGGCAATCCATCGATTTAGCAGAGCCTATTGAACAAGAAAAAGATATGATTCATCGCGACTGGCTTCAGTTAACGGTACAATCTGTGAAACCAAAGGGACTATCCGGCCAGCAAAACGCAGGGGCAACCATGCAGAAGCCATATGAAAACTTAACTTCGATTGGTAACTCGGCGATTCAAACATTTAATAACATTTATTCTAAAACGGAACATCCTTTTTTAAGCTATCATTTAAAGGCAGTTGTTCTTGGAGAAAAACTGGTGAAAAAAGTGAATATGCAAAAATTATTGATTGAATATTCCAGAGCTCCAGAGATCAGAGGGAGTTTACTGGTTTTTATTGGGAAAGGGAAGGCCAAAGACATACTTGAAGCAAGTAACCCCACTGAGGTCCCTATTATCAAGTTGATTGGACTTTCCCAAAACCATTCTGTTTCCACACGAATTCCACCTGAGATGAATTTAACCCAAGTAGAGGCTAAATTAGCTAGTCAATCTAACCTTCTTTTGCAAACCGTTGAGGCGAAAAATAAAAGAATGATAATTGCTAATGGGGCAATTATCAATGGGAAAACGGGAAAACTAGTTGGTTTTCTTAATCGTAAAGAAATAGAGGGGTTGAACTGGCTAACGAGTCGAGCAGAAGTCGGTGTAGTAAAAGCTATAGATACAGAGAAAAATAAGATAGTTGGCTACTACTTTAAAAATGCAAAAAGTAAAATACGACCACATATTCAAGGTGATAAAGTCTCCTTTGATGTAAATATTGAATCAAATGGAAGTTTAGAAGAAGATTGGTTTATTCCAGGAGATGCATTTGATAATAAATTTTTGCATCATGCAGAACGACTTATCGAAAAGCAAATAAAATATATAGTTATGAAAACCATTCATAAACTTCAAAAAGATTACCATACGGATGTGGCAGGGTTTGGGGAGCAGTTACGCATTGAGTATCCAAAAGAATGGAAGAAAATGAAGTCCAATTGGGATCAGCATTTTAGTCAAGCACCTATAAAAGTAAATGTAAAAATAACGATTACCGATTATGAGACTAAAGGCACAAAAATGAAAAAAAAGTAATGCTTTTGATACGATTTATTAGACTTTTTTATAGGTGTAACAAAGATTGCTCATTCAATTAGTTATTGCATGCTAAAATAGCCAGTAGGTTATCCCTGTTTGCTAACCAAATTAAGAGAAGTACGTTTTTCCTATTAGATAGCCCAGAGTAGCCATCATAAATCCGCAAATATAAGAAGATAAGAGATAAATCCACATGGTATGGGTTTGTTTCTTTTGTTTTAGCTGAATCATTTCCCAATGTAAGGTGGAGAAAGTAGTAAAAGCACCGCAAAATCCAGTACCTAAAAAGAGTAACCAAACTCTACTGGTAGGATAACCAGTTATCAATCCAAGTACAAAAGTACCAGCTATATTGACGATAAAAGTACCAAATGGAAATCGACCACTGGAATTTTGAAATAATCTACTGATCAAAAAACGGCATAATGCTCCAAGTGCTCCTCCAAGTGCAATAACCCATAAATTCATGATACATCCCCTCTGGTTTTGGCTAGATACATCCCTAGAAGACTAAAAACATAACCCCCGATACCACTTAAAAATAGATAGAGAAAGGCAAAGTAAAAATAGTTTTTCTCGATTAATTGAATGAATTCTAGTTGAAAAGTAGAAAAAGTTGTAAATGAACCAATAAGACCTGTAATAATAGCAGTGTGTGCCCATGCTGGGAAAAAAGCATAACGATGAATCCATGAGAAAAACCAGCTTAAGCATAAACACCCGATTAAATTAATAAGAAGTGTACTGATAGGAAAATGAAAGAAGGAAGTGGAAGGAATAATAAGTCCGATTGTATATCGGAGAAGGGCACCAATTGCTCCAGCAATTCCAACAGTTACATATATCAAATTCACACCCCATCTACATAAAAGAAATAAGTTTTTGTGTTAGAATACGACTTTGGTCTTATATGATTTCCTGCTATTGTTTGTGTTGATTTTTTTGATACTTGTGTATGCTGTAGATAGAATTTAAATAGGGAGAGGCTTTTATGAAAAAAATAGCAGGGGTTCTTCTTGTTATTTTGGGTATGGCTATGTTTGTTCATGCTATTTGGTGGAGTCCATTTAACTTTTTTGTACCAAATGCTAAAAGTTTAGAAGAAAATATTTCAATGGAAGATATTAATTCGATTCGATTAGATGTTACTAGTGAAGATTTGACGATTCTACCTGTAGATGGTGAAAACCTTAAAGTGATAGTCAATGGCAGGGATCTCAATCAGGTGGATTTTTCCGCGGATCTAGATAATAATGAAGCTAAAATTGAATTAAGACCCAAATGGTTTTCCTTCTCCAATAAAAACGAATTAAAGTTGCTGGTATATATACCTAGAGACAAATTTGTAAATTTACATATTACAGCAGCATCGCGAGTAATTCAAGTAGGTAATCATAAAGGTTCAAAATGGAATATATCCAATTTAAACGCAGAAGTCAGTTCTGGTACATGCACGTTGCATAATCTACAGATAGACACATTGAATTATAATGGTACAGCAACAGATGTGATAGTAAATCGCGTACAGACAAGACGAGCAAATATGGAAACTTTCTCAGGTAATATGAATATTAGTCATTATACAGGGGCTATAAACCTAGCATCTACAAGTGGAAATATTCGTATACAATTGGATAAATTGATTGGGGATGTGCGTACGAAAATGATTTCTGGAAATATGGATATGTATTTGCCATCATCCTCTTCATTTATATTGAAGACGGACCTTCAATCTGGCAAAGTAACTTCTACATACCCGATTGATTTGAAGCAATCATCTCCGAGACAAACAACTGCAAAATCCGGCAAAGGCGATTATCAAATAGAAACGGAGATTGTGAATGGTGATTTTATTATCCATTGATAGGTGGTGACAAAATGCGTCGAGCAGGCGGAATATTCTTCTTTGCGATTGGGGTTATCCTACTTTTTTTTGCAATTGGTCTCCATGATTTTTTAGTAAGTCCTGTCGTATTGATATTTGCTAGTTTTATTTGCTGGCAATTTTATTATCGCAAGGTAGCGATTTTTTTGCTTATCTTTGGCGGTCTTGCTTTGATAGATGTAGATCTGTGGACATTGTTGTTATCGGTTGTGCTTTTCTATACCAGTTACAAATTACTTTGGTCCAATAAAGATAAAAGAGTAGGAATAGACAATGAAACGGCAAGAGACGATCTAAATCTCCATTGGGAACAAAGTTTTACTAAATACGATCAAGCTTTGTATCGCAAATTTCGCTTGGGCGACATGCAGTTTGAACTATTTGATTTACACGCCACAAATGCGATACAACACATACATCTCGATTTATCAAGGGCAATTATCCCTGAAGGAGAGACCACGATTACATTAAATGGTGTAGCGGGTCGTGTTTTCTTGTATCTCCCGCCAGATTTGGATGTGTCTTTATCTACATCTGTTCTACTTGGCGAATCCGAAGTATTTGATAAAAAGAAAATGGGCTTTCATAATTCATTGCAAGCTACATCTCAAAAATACGTAGAAGCCAATCGAAAAGTAAAGATTTCTATTTCCTTTTTATTAGCTGACGTGCAGGTGAGGTATTTGTAATGAACAAAGAACATCCAAAGCATTCGCTTAAGTGGTCAACAGCAATGTATTCATTATGCTTAACCCTTTTCGTACTGATAGCAGTAGTAGTAGGTACAATACTACATTATCAATTGAGTATTGATATATTATTAGCATTGGGATGGTCTGTTTTTCCTATCTTGGTGATGCTTCTTTTTGTTATTGTGATAGGATTTTTATATGGTACAAAAATAGTACATCGTTTATCTCCATTACGAGAAGCACTTGTTCAATTGGAAAGAGGCAACTTTTCCTACCGGATTAAAGATATGGGATCAGATGAGATAGGTAGTATGTCGTTACATGTGAATCAAACCGCGCTAAGGATAGAAAAACAGGTAGCATCTCTCCAAAAACTATCGACAGAACGTACCGAATGGCAAGCAGAAATGAAACAAGAAGTAGTAACAGAAGAAAGAGGCCGATTAGCAAGGGAACTCCATGATACAATCAGTCAACAATTATTTGCGATCTCCATGATGTCTTCTGCAATTGGCGCAAGTGATCTTCATGATACGACTGAAGTAGCCAAGAAAGTAAGGTTTATTGAAAAACTAGCAGGTGAAGCACAGCAAGAGATGAGAGCGCTGTTGATGCATCTTCGTCCTGTAACTTTAGAAGGGAAAAATTTAAAAACTGGATTAGAAGACTTACTTGTTGAGTTACAAGAAAAACAGTCCTTACAGGTTACATGGGAAATAGAAGATTTGCCTGTTTTGACTCTTGGGATTGAAGATCATTTGTTTCGGATTGTTCAAGAAGCATTATCAAATGTGCTGCGACATGCAAAAGCAAAAAAGGTTCATATTCGGTTAGTAATAAGAGGTAAATTTTTACATCTGAAGATTATTGATGATGGAATTGGATTTGAAGAATCTCAGATGAAAATGTCTAGTTATGGATTAAAGTCCATATCCGAAAGAGCTAGTGAAATAGGTGGGATCGGTGAGGTTCTTTCTCTTCCCGGCAAAGGTACACAAATAAATGTGAAAGTACCGATCTTGTAATGTGGAGGATAGAAGATGATACGTGTAATATTAATCGATGATCACGAGATGGTACGTATGGGGTTGTCGGCTTATCTCGCAACTCAATCCGATATAGAGATTGTTGGAGAGGCTTCAGATGGGAAAGCAGGAGTCCAATTAGCGGTAGATACGCAGCCAGATGTTATCTTGATGGATTTATTAATGGAAGGCATGGATGGGATTACTGCTACGAGAGAAATCGTAAAAGTGTTACCAAATCCTAAAATTATTGTTCTTACAAGTTTTCTGGATGATGATAAAGTTTACCCGGCCTTAGAGGCAGGTGCTCTAAGTTATTTGCTTAAAACCTCCAGAGCGGATAAGATTGCATCTGCTATTCGCAGCGCGGCAAAAGGCGAATCGGTATTAGAGGCAAAAGTAACTAGCAAAGTAATCTCGAAAATGAGAAGCTCCGATCGTGAGAAACCACATGAATCTTTGACGGCTCGTGAGATGGAAGTGCTCCAACTTATAGCAGATGGTAATACCAATCAAGATATAGCGGATAAATTGTACATCACTGTAAAAACAGTGAAAACACATATTACCAATCTGCTTTCCAAACTAGAGTTAGATGATCGAACCCAAGCTGCCATTTATGCCTATCGTAACAATTTGGTAGAGTAAATTTTTTTCAGTATTTTTTCTAAATAAAGCTTATTTCCTAAAGAAAAAGCCTTCCCTAACATGGGATGGCTTTTTTGATGAATTATTTGTTGTTTATCAATATTTATTTCCGAAAATAGGCTTTTTGTATTTCCGCAGTTGTGTCTCCATATAAAACGTTGCAAATGGAATAAGGGATACGATAAACGCAAACAATCCTTGTGCGAATGTCCATTTATCCTTGGAATAAACATGGGCAAGAGTCAACATGTAGGCGACGAATAAAGCCCCATGGGCACCCCCTACAATGGTTACAGCCATAGGCATATCCGCAAAATACTTCAATGGCATAGCAACAAAGAGTAGTACTAGGTAAGATAAGCCTTCAATAAATGCAGCAGTTCGAAATCTTTGAAGGGCTGAATTTAGCATGATAGAATACTCCGTTCGTGTGAGATGTATATTCCATACTTTATTAGGATGGTAACACATTTTTTTGGAGGAAATGTGATGAGTAAATAAGTTGCTATTTTAGACATATTTTAAAATGGTTCGTTCCATTCCTTATAAGTTATGTTTGTCAGCTGTAGGATTTTTTGTTTTTTCATGGGAAGAAAACTTTGTATAAAAGAGTAGTTCTATTATGTTAACGAAAATGGAAAAAACGTCACCATTCCCTTTTTCTCCTCATACGCTGGAGTAGACACTTGCCTAGTGGGAAAGGTGGGAACAAAGATGTGCGGAATAACTGGTTGGGTAAATTTTGAGCAAGATATTAGCAAGTATAAAGAAATTTTGGATGCGATGAATTTTCAAGTGGAACATCGAGGACCAGATGCAACAGGGACTTGGATTGCAGAACATGTTGCTTTGGGACATCGGCGTTTATCTATTATTGACCCTCAAAATGGGATTCAACCAATGGTAAAGCAAATAGGAGAACGTAAGTATGTAATTGTATACAATGGTGAACTTTATAACATGGATGAATTGAGAAGTTCTTTGTTATCGAAAGGGTATCAATTTAATACAAAGTGCGATACAGAACTTATTCCAGCTGCATTTTCTGCCTGGAGAGAGGATGCCCCAAAAGAATTAAATGGGATTTTTGGTTTTGCGATTTGGGATGAATCGAAAGAAGAGCTGTTTATTGCAAGAGATCGAATTGGTGTAAAGCCTTTATTTTATACAATAGTGGGGAAATCATTACTCTTTGGTTCAGAACTGAAATCCATTCTCGCTCATCCTGATGTTCCAAGGGAGATTGATGAACAAGGGCTCAATGAATTACTTATCATGGGGCCGGCCCGTACACCAGGTGTAGGAGTGTTCCGTAATATACATGAATTAAAGCCTGGACATTGGCTTCGCTTTAATCGAGATGGTTTGACTATTAACCCTTATTGGGAACTTGTTAGTGACTTTCATCAAGATGATGTATCAACTACAATTGCAAAAGTTAGAGAATTATTTCAAGATGCAGTAAGCAGGCAGTTGGTGTCTGATGTACCGATTGGTACCATGTTATCTGGAGGATTAGATTCTAGTGCCCTTGCAGCTTATGCGGCGAAGGTCTTCAGACAAGAGAATCGAGGGACTCTTTCTACTTTCTCAGTGGACTATGCGGATAATGATAAATATTTTAAGCAGAATGAATTCCAGCCCAACTCAGATGCACCATGGGTAAAAGTAATGGCAGAACATATTGGCTCCAAACACCAAAATGTCATTTTAGATAATGAACAACTATATGAAACATTGATGGCTGCAATGCGATCCAGGGATTTACCTGGAATGGCTGATGTAGATGCTTCTCTCCTTCTTTTTTCCAAAGCGATCAAAGAAGATCTGACTGTTATTTTATCTGGTGAATGTGCAGATGAAGTTTTTGGCGGTTACCCTTGGTTTCATCGTGATGAGCTTGTAAATGCAGATACATTTCCTTGGGCTAGACTTGCCCATCTTCGCGTTCCTTTCTTAACAAATGAGTTGGTAGAACACATTAAGCCATTAGAATATGTCGATAATCGTTACCAAGAAGCATTATCAGAAGTCCCACGTTTACAAGAAGAAAGTGCTAAAGATGCAAGGATTCGGGAAATATTTTATCTCAGTTTAACTCGGTGGATGCCTACATTATTAGATCGGAAAGACAGAATGAGTATGGCAGCAGGATTAGAGGTAAGAGTACCATTTTGTGATCATCGATTAGTAGAGTATGTCTGGAATGTACCTTGGTCTATGAAATTTATGGGGAATCGCGAGAAAGGCTTACTTCGTCAAGCAGTATCACACTTACTACCAAAAGAAGTGATGGAAAGAAAGAAAAGTCCTTACCCTAAGACACACCACCCAGGCTATCTCACTTTTGTTACACAAAAAATGCAGGCGATAGTAGAGAACAACAACGCTCCTATTTTTCAGTTGTTAGACAGAGAGAAAGTGAAGAAATTTCTCCAAACGGATCTCCGTAATCAACATTTTCCTTGGTTTGGGCAATTGATGAATGTACCAGCTTTGTTAGCGTATTGGTTGCAGTTAAATGAATGGTTGATCTCTTATCGTGTTTCCATTAAATAATCCACTTAACCCTCTGCTCTTTGAGAGGGTTTATTCTATCCGTTCAGTTTAAGCTGAAAGGTACTGCTAAGATGGACGATTCGATATCCAAACAGTAAACGTTTGGAATCCACAATCAAAAGTGGTGTAAAAGAAGTACCGAATGCATGAATTTCATGACAGACGGTATAGAGGGGCTGGGCGTGTGTAGGCCGCCAATGTGTCAACTCCACTAATGTGAAACGATCCGATTTTTGGTTTGGTACGTTAGAAACCCCCACTTTTAACACTCATGAGAGTGTAAAGTGGAGCGAGTATTCATATATATTGGAACTTCCGTTATGAAAATGGTATACTTTTACCACTTATAGAGCAGAAAGCAGGGGTATGGAATGACTGTAAGAGTCCGTTTTGCGCCTAGTCCTACGGGACATTTGCATATTGGTGGGGCGCGGACCGCATTATTCAACTATTTATTTGCCAAACGTTTGGGTGGATCTTACATACTGAGAATTGAGGACACAGATACAAGTCGTAACAAGGCTGATGCTGAAGAAAAATTGATTCGAGCATTTCAATGGTTAGGATTAACGTGGGATGAGGGACCAGATATTGGTGGCAAATATGGACCTTATCGAAGCATGGAGCGATTGGATAGTTATCAACCATTTTTAGATAAATTAGTAGCAGAAGAAAAAGCATATCCATGTTTTTGTACCAAAGAGGAGCTAGAAGCAGAACGTGAGGCTGCACAAAAAAACGGACAAACACCTAGATATTCAGGGAAATGTCGTCATCTAACAGCCGAAGAACGCCAATCAAAGATGACAGGGAATATCCCACATACTATTCGGTTTGCTGTAACAGGAAATCGGGAAATCGGGTTCCAAGATCATATTCGTGGAAATATGAGTTTTCAAAGATCCGATATTGAAGATTTTGTTATTTGTAAATCAGATGGTATTCCTACGTATCATTTTGCTGTTACCATTGATGATGCATTAATGGATATCACGCATGTCATTCGAGGCGAAGAGCATCTATCCAATACTCCTAAACATGTATTGTTATTCGAAGCAATTGGACAGCCAGTCCCTGAATTTGCTCATATCCCACTCATTTTGAATGAAAACGGTAAAAAATTGTCCAAGCGGGATGAAACCATTTTGCAATTTATTGAACAGTATCACGATCTTGGGTACTTACCAGATGCGGTTAACAACTATTTGGCATTATTAGGCTGGTCTCCTGGTGGGGAATATATTGAAGAAGAAATTTTTTCTTTGGATAAATTAGTGGAACTCTTTTCGCTTGATCGAATTAACAAAGCTGGGGCTATTTTTAATCAAGATAAACTAGCTTGGGTAAATAGTCAGTATATCAAGGCAATGGGTTTGGACGAACTAATTAAACTAACCAAACCATACTTAGAAAAAAACAATGATTATCAAGCATATTTGAAACAGAACGAACTCCATGGAGAAGAAGCCGGCGAGCGTACACGTGAGTTAGTTGCATTATTCCAAACGGGAATGAATCAAATTAGCGATATTAACACATTGATTCAACTCTTTACAATAGAAGAAGCCACATATGACGATGAAGCAAATGAAGTTTTAACACAAGAACAAGTCCCAGTTGTATTGGCTGCTTTTTCTAAAAAAATAGAGCAACTGACAGATTACGCACCAGCAGAAATCAAAAAAACATTAAAAGCAGTGCAAAAGGAAACAGGTTTTAAGGGAAAGCAACTTTTTATGCCCATTCGTGCCACTGCTACTGGCCAGGTTCATGGTCCGGATCTCAATCAAACGTTATATTTGCTTGGTAAAGAAAAAGTGCTCGAACGAATCGAAAACGTACAAAAACAAGTAGTATCCTAAGCTCCCATCAGGGAGCTTTTTTACCGAGATTATGCAAACATAATAAATGAATGTGTAAAACATGTAAAAATATTTACATGTTTCTTTATATTGGATACATTTAGACTAAGGAGGAATTTTAATGAATAAGAAAAGGTTACGTCTAGTTGTTCTTTTTTGCCTTTCCGTTTTATTCTTTTCTTTTCTACCTTTACAATCCTTTGCTACCAGTCAATCATCCAATAAAGCCGAGCTAACGATTCGCCAAATATGCCGCAATGATGCTTCTAGAATTACAATCGAGCTTCAAAATCATACAAACAAAGAAATCGCATTTGATTTTAAAAGAGTCAGCGATGGAAAAATATTTGGGGAAGAAGGTGCAGTGGGTCCTCATCAAAAATTTGAGTCCCCCTTACCAAGCAAAGCAGAAGGGGAGAAATGGATTGTCCATACGCTAACAAGGGATTATCCCATCACGATCGAATCTTTGCCAAAATGTCTTCCAACACCAGTAACGCCACCAGAACTGCCTCCAAAAAAACAAGTATTAGAGATCACACAAGTATGCCGAGTAGATCAATCAACAATTGCCCTTAGAATCAAAAACAATAGTAACGAAAAAATTACATTTACGTTTAAAAGAGTAAGGGATGGAGAAATATTTAGCCAAGAGCCTGGTGCAGTTTCAGCACATAAAAAAGTATTGTCACCACTTCCTAGTACGAAAACAGGTGAGCAATGGATTGTACAGACAATTGACCAAGACTACCCTGTTACTATAAAGAACTTGCCTACTTGCAAAGGTGGAGAACTGCCAACAACAGCAAATAATAATCTTACATGGGTTGTATCTGGTGGAAGTATGATTATTCTCGGACTTTGCTTATTTATGTACCGCAGACGACTAGGATAAATCAGATGATGTGGAAATAGATTTAATGATTTTTGTATTGGAATAAGAGAGTATCATTATCGGTATTACTCTTATTTGTTTTATTTTTTCTTTGTATTATGAATCACAAAAGGAAGAGGGGAGGACCAAATGGAAGTTCATCACCTCTTCCCTTCCTATTCGTTTTCGTTTATAATAATAGTCTCCTATGCGCCCGTAGCTCAGCGGATAGAGCAATCGTTTCCTAAACGATGTGTCGGAGGTTCGAGTCCTCTCGGGTGCGCCATTACTTTCATATAACTGATTCATAATTGCAGCGGAAATGCTGCTTTTTTTTGTTTTTTTATGAAATGGAAATATAATCATTTTAAATCTAAAACGTAATATTTACGATTTACAATTAATGACGTTACCGTTATAATTGTATGTGATTAGGAAATAATAAGAAAGATGTTTGGAGGACCATGATGAAAAGAAGAATAATTCCGCTTCTAGCCATCGTTTTTGTGGCGATATTGTTAGTTGGTTGTGGAAGAGAATCTAGCTCTTCCAAACCTCAAGTAATTGTCTCCTTATACCCCCTTCAGGATTTTGCACAGAAAATCGGAGGAAATTTGATAGATGTGGTAAATATCGTCCCCCCAGGTACAGAACCACACGACTTTGAGCCATCTCCAAAGGACATGATTAAATTAAACAAAGCTGATTTATTCCTATACAATGGGGCTGGATTAGAGACTTGGGTAAACCACGCTTTACCTAATATAGATCAACAACAAACATTGGTAGTGAATACTTCAAAGAAGATAACTTTGGCGAAGGCGAAAAATTCAGAAGTAAAAAACAGAGTGTATGATCCGCATTTTTGGCTCAATCCTTATATGGCACAGCAACAAGCAAAAGTAATCTATGAGTCTCTTATAAAAATAGATCCCAATCATAAGAAACAGTATACAGATAATTATCAGAAATTAAATAATCAATTTCTTACTTTGCAAAAATCGTACAAGGTTCTCTTAAGTAGCCCTGTCCGCGAATTTGTAACTTCTCATACTGCGTTTCAGTACTTAGCAGATGAGTACAACCTGACACAAGTTGCTATTTCTGGTCTTAGCCCAGAAGATGAACCAAGTCCGAAAGAAGTGAAGCAATTAGTTGATACACTTCGCAAACATCAAGCAAAAGTTGTTTTCTTTGAAACTTTAGTCAATAACAAGTTGGCTGAAACGGTTAAAAATGAGATACATGCTGAAGCATCTGTATTAAATCCTCTAGAAGGATTGTCTAAAAATGAAATTGCCAATGATGAAGATTATTTTTCGGTTATGATGACTAACTTAGCTAATCTCAAGAAAGCATTAGGTGTTGCAAATGGGTAATGTTTTACTGCAAATGGAGGATGTTTCTTACTCTTATCACCATCAGATTGTATTGGAGAACGTAACTCTTTCGGTAGAAGAAGGTCAATTTTTGGGAATTGTTGGGCCTAATGGATCTGGAAAATCCACTCTATTGAAAATAGCTCTAGGTGTGTTACAACCAAAAAAAGGAAAAGTATGGTTGTTTGGTAGTCCAATGAAAGATCAAAAGCAAAATTATAATATTGGTTATGTATCACAGAAATCTAATAGTTTTCAACGAGATTTTCCTGCAACTGTGCAAGAAGTAGTAGCGGCCGGCCTAGCATCTAAAAAAGGTATTCTTCGAAGGTATATGAAAAAGGATTATCTTTTAGTAGATGAAGTATTGGAACAGGTTGGAATACAAGATCTTAGAAAACGAAATATTGGTCAGCTTTCGGGGGGACAGCAACAACGCGTATTTATTGCAAGAGCTCTGATTAGCAAACCAAAGCTATTAATTTTAGATGAACCTACGGTTGGTATTGATCGTGACTCGACCAAACAATTTTACGACTTACTAAACTATCTTCATAAACAGCATGGTTTAACTTTAATTATGGTTACACACGATATTGGAGTGGTCTCCAGTTTGGTAGATCAAGTAGCTTGTCTAAATAAAAAATTGTATTTTCATGGGACAAGGTCTTTGTTTGTGGAGAAAGAAAAGGAGCTTTTATCGAAAGCTTACAATCATGATGTACAAGTTATTGATCATCATCACTAGGGGGGAAAAAAGTGGTAAGTGATTTTTTTGAGTATGCCTTTTTACAACATGCACTCATTGCGGGTTTAATAATTGGATTGGTTTCTCCTCTAGTAGGGATTTTTTTGGTTGTTCGTAGGTTATCATTGATAGCAGAAGCTTTATCCCACATCACTTTATCTGGGGTGGCAGCAGGACTCCTTTTACAGAAAAATTTTGCACTATTTGCTGGAATAAGCCCTTTGTATGCAGGGATGAGTTTTGCTGTACTGGGATCTGTATTTGTCGAGCAAATTCGTCAATTTTATCGTTCTTATCAAGAGCTAGCAATTCCTATTTTGTTATCTGGCGGTATAGCCGTAGGTGTTGTTTTAATCGGACTTGGCAATGGATTTGGTGTGGATATTTCTGGTCTGCTTTTTGGAAATATTTTAGCAATAAACAAACAAGATTTATGGTTGATAGGTGTAGTCGCTGTTTTGGTTATTTGTTTTATCCTTTTCCTTTTTAAGGAATTGTTTGCACTGGCTTTTGATGAAGAACATGCTGTCTTATCAGGTATTCGTGGCAAATGGATTCATTTATTGTTTATGATCATGGTAGCAATGGTAATCTCGGTGGCTATTCGTGTCGTAGGAATATTGCTGGTTTCAGCATTGATGACACTGCCGGTAGCGACAAGTATGCAGTTGTCGCTCAGTTTTCGGAAAACAGCTATGTTCTCTATTTTATTTGCTGAGTTCTCTATCCTTGCTGGTCTGATTTTTGCATATTGGTTAGATATCGCTTCTGGTGGAGCGATAGTTCTTGTTTCCATTGCTCTATTGGTGATTGTAATTAGCGGAAAGCGAATATATTCTATGGTACAATATAGGAAAGCGAATGTGCGAGGCGAAAGCTAATGGATACATCAACAGCCTTACAAATGTTAAAGAAAAAAGGCTATAAGTATACAGGTAAGCGAGAACAAATGGTGCACATCTTCGAGCGCGAAGGTCGTTATTTAAGCGCGAAAGAGATGCTGGAATATATGCAACAAGAATATCCAGGACTTAGTTTTGATACAGTCTATCGAAATCTGTCTCTGTTCGAACAGTTTGGAATTGTAGAAGTTACCGATTGGTCAGGTGAAAAAAAATATCGGCTTGCTTGTAGTCCTAATAGTCATCACCATCATTTAATTTGCACGGATTGTGGACGAACAACAGCTATTGATTTGTGCCCGATGAATGCTATTTTAGGGGAACCAAAAGATTTTCAAATCACTGGACACAAATTTGAGATTTACGGACATTGTGGGGAGTGCATGAAAAGCTAGGAGTGTTGTTTGGAATGAATCATGAAGATTATATGCTCTTAGCGGTTGAAGAAGCAAACAAAGCAGCAGCGATTGGTGAAGTGCCAATTGGAGCAATTGTTGTATACCAAGACGAAGTGATTGGCAGAGGGTATAATCTTCGAGAGAAGAAGCAGAACCCACTTCTGCATGCAGAGGTTATAGCTATTCGAGAAGCCTCAGAATATCTCGCCAGTTGGCGATTGGAAGAGTGTACACTATATGTTACACTCGAGCCCTGTCCAATGTGTGCAGGAGCAATTTTGCAATCTCGAATACCCCAATTGGTTTATGGGGCAAAAGATCCAAAAGCAGGTTGTGTAGATAGTTTGTATCAGTTGTTAGATGATCAAAGATTTAATCACCAGACATCTGTTATTGATGGAGTGCTACCAGATGTGTGCAGTGATCTGTTACGTGCGTTTTTTCGATCCCTTCGTGCTTCTAAAAAACGAAACAAACAGCTAGGTACTATTTCCCCTTGAATTTTGTGCATAATTGTGTATAATATCTATGTTATACCATTATGGAGAGGTGTCCGAGTGGTCGAAGGAGCTGGCCTCGAAATCCAGTGTAGTTTCAAAGCTACCGTGGGTTCGAATCCCACCCTCTCTGCCAATTTTATAACAAAGCAATAAGAAAAAGGACTCTAACATGCAGAGTCCTTTTTTGTAATTTAAGCATTTTTGTGTAAGGGTCTTTTGAAATAAGCGATTATACGATCTTGGTGGGGAACAATGGATACAAGTTCCCATCCATTTCGTCCCCAACTGGCAAGTGCATAGTCAACGGCACTACCATAGATTTGCCCACGATGAGGTTTTAAGTAATCTCCTAAGCTAATATCTACACTATATTCCCATTTTTGAATTTCATCCTCAGATGCATTCTGATAACCTTCACTGGTCCAATCGTGTATGCGGGTAGAGGCATAGGTAAACATGTCCATAATTTCATCTCGTTCCGTTACTTCCAGTGAAAAAATATGAGGAGCTTTAGGAAGAGAAAATTGGGTATGAGAATGATAAAGTTGTAATACTAATGTTCCTAGCGGTGTTCCATCATTTTGTTTGATGACATACCAGATGCACCTTTCTCTCTCTTCTGGTGGTCCCCAGTTTTCGATTGAATCGGCCATATTGAAACCAGTCTTTACAATAAAACCTGCATCTAATAATTGATTCTGGATGGGTTCCATAAACTTCTGTACGTAAACTCCATAAGCACGGTCCCCATATTTTGCAAAAATTTGTTGTAGATCTTCCTGATTATGGTGTAATACAGCTCCCCATGTTTCGTTTCCATACTGTTTTGCGTATCGAATGATACTGTTTAAGTTGTTTTCTTTTTCGGAGAGAAATTGTTTTAATGTTTGCATAATAATTACTCCTTTAGTTTAATAGATACCATATTTAACAGAGGGATCGTGATTGGCGATAACTGCAACACAGTCATCCCTTTTTGAAAAACTAGAAATCCACTTTAAAGATTCTAAAGCTTGTTGATCATTTGTTGAATTACCTGGGAGTATAAGTTGGTTCCAAGATTTTTCTGAGTATCCTGCATCAGAAGTAAGAAGCAGCCAACCATCCTTGACACGAGCGACTACAGAAATTAATCCTTCCGTGTGACCAGGTGTAAACACAAGATAGACAAGTCCATCTAGGAATAGATCTTTTCCTAGATGATAAGGACCAAAAGGGATAGGTTCTAATGAGAAGGTTTCAAACGTAATTCCTTCACATCGTGCTTTTTGAAAGGATTTTGCTGAGTTCCATTCTGGCTCACTAACTAGGAATGACTTCGCGTCACCAAGAAGGTGAATACCACTGATGTGATCAATATCAAGATGAGAGATTACGACATGGTCGATATTTTTTACAGCTATCTTTTTTGACTCCAAATGTTCCTTTACTGACTGTCCAGAAGGTAAGCGAGGGTGACAAAATTTATATGCATGTCCTAAATGTTCTTCTGGTCTAGTGCGAACATCTTCGCTCCATCCAGCATCAATGACAACTGTTCCGTTTGGATGTTCGATTAAGTAACAAGATACTGGTAGCCATAGTTGATGCTCCTCTGATCTTTGTTCAACAAATGGTATATGATCAAGATTAGAATCCTTATACGCTAAGCGGCGATCAACCTTTACATCTCCACAGTGCATTACATGTACTTTTACAAATTTATTCATTATAAATTACCACCAATTCATTTTCTAACAGTGTTAAATTGTTTTAACGATGTTAGAATAAAGGAATACAGATTATTTGTCAAGCTAAAAGGAGTTAAAAATGTCTAAAAGTATTAAAAAAATAATTGGTTATCCAAAAGAAGAATCTTTACATCCTTTGAGTCAAGATCGAATAGTAGAAGCAGCCCTGCAATTGTTACTACAGATGAGCTTAAAAGAGCTAAGCATGCGAAAAATAGCGAATAAATTAGAAGTTAAAGCGGCGGCATTGTACTATCATGTGAAGAACAAAGAAGAACTTTTACAATTACTAGCAGATAAAATAAGTATACAGATGGGGGAAGAATGGTTAGATAAATCACTTTCTTGGCAAAATCAACTTATAGCATGGTCAAATGCTTTTCGTAATGCTCTAAAAACCTATCCTAGTGCAGTAGAGATTTTTACAGCAAGTATAGCGGCAAGTTATCATCGATTACTTCAAATCGAATGGTTATACGGGGTTTTGGCGGAAGCAGGCTTTGCTGATAGACAGATACCTTGGGTTTCCTCTATATTGAAAAATCATGTTGTTGGGTTTGTAGCAGAAGAGTTTCGTATTAAGAAACTTACAAATGAAACAGAAGGACAAGAGGATGACGCGATTACCACTTTCTTCGAAACACTGCCAAAAAATCAATTTCCCCATCTTGTTCGTTTAGCAATGGATATAACGAAACCAGATTGGGATGAAGAATTTCATTTTGGGGTTGGTGTGTTATTAGATGGGCTTACAGCTCAATTACATAGATGAAAAAAAGCGGCTATTTTCAGCCGCTTTCTTATCCTTTCAAATCTTTCCGTGTTATTATTTTATCGATAATCCCATATGCTAAAGCTTCTTCTGCACTCAAATAGTTGTCACGATCCGTATCTCTTTCAATCTCTTCGATTGATTTTCCACAACGTTCTGCATAAATTCCATTTAACACATTTCTGGTTTTTAACATGTTTTTGGCTCGTATCTCAATATCACTTGCTTGACCATGGATTTGTTGTACCCATGGCTGATGGATTAAGACTTCTGTATTTGGTAACGCCATCCTTTTTCCAAGTGCACCACCAACTAATATGGTAGCTCCCATAGAAGCGGCAAAACCTACGGCAATTGTGGATACATCAGGTTTAATAAACTGCATCGTATCAAAAATCGCAAGGCCTGCGGGGACGGAGCCTCCTGGTGAATTGATATACATATGAATATCTTTTTCATCATCTTCTGCCGCGAGAAATAGCAATTGTGCAATTATCGCATTTGCTACTTGGTCATTGATTTCTGATCCTAAAAAAATAATCCGATCTTTTAGCATTCTAGAGTAAATATCGTATGTTCTTTCACCATGCTTTGTTTGTTCTACAATATAAGGCACATGCATTTTTATCATCCTCTCTGGAGTGAATTTCTTATGCCGCCAACTGCATACGAGTAGATAAGGTGTTATTTCTGCCAAATCCAGACGAAACTATTTTTAACCTTACTTGCTTTTCGTGATGAACAGGTATTTCTTGGTAGGTCGATTCGAGATGAGTTGGAAATTGCACGATATTTCCTTTTACTTCTGGTTTCACAGTTGTTTTCCAAATCACTGTTGATTCTGCGTTTTTTGACCCATCTTTTTTATTTCTCATCTTTACGATCACTCCTTTGGTTCAAATCAGGATAAACAGATAGTACGACTTGATAAGGATGTGTTTTTTGTTTTTCTGAGTGGTATCTTTCTACTAAATCTTTGACTAACGAAACATAATCTTCGACAAACTGTTCTCGGATGGATTCATGAGCAAGGTTTACCTGCATCTGTAAGGAAGCACTTGGTATTACTTCATTCTCATCGGATTGTTCCATGAGCATAAGGGCATCTTTTTTCATACGTTCTGAGGTGTGTATCAGATGGAGCAAGGAGCCTTGGTCTTTTATCTTTTGTATGGTTTCTTTGCTTATGGAAAGGGTTTCAGCAAGTAGAAAAGTTTTTGCTATGCTCTGGTAAAGAACTTCTACTAAGTTTCTTACTTGACGGGATCCGACTTTTGTCACTAACCCGACTCTTTGTAACGTTTTGAGATGATAGTTGATCCGCTGAGGTGTCTCGTTCAACTTTTTGGCTACTTCTGTAGCTGAACTAGGTTGTTTGAGTTGAGCTAAAATTTCTGCACGAAGTGGATTAATTAATGCAGACGCTTGTTCTGGCAGTTCAACTAAATATGTATCTTGTATAGGTTGGTTCATATTTGAAGTCACCTTCTTTAAAACATGATTACTACGTAAAAATAATTTATTACATAAAAAATAATTTGTCAATAAAAAGCGATATGTTTCTCCTGTTGTTGTTTGTCTCGATTTGTGATAAGATAGTTTTTGCCGTGCTAGATGGGGAGGTGGCGGTGCCCTGTAACTTGCAATCCGCCTTAGCAGGGTTGAATTCCTATCTGAGGCTTATTCTGTGTGAGGCTTGGCCTTTCTGGACAGTGTTGACGATTGGGTCCTACGCAACGAGTACTTCTGAACCGTGTCAGGTCCTGACGGAAGCAGCACTAAGGTTGACCACTCGTGTGCCGTAGGGTTGCCTGATTTGAGCTGGAAGGGAAGTTACCGCTTGGACAGATAAGTCAAAGATAGGTGCACGGCTTACATATTTCATTACAATAAAAACATGTTATGTATATAGTGATAAAACGGAAAAAATCAGCTCAGTGAACCAAAATTTCACTGAGCTGATTTTTCTGATTTTAAATGGAAAAAATATACAAAAAAGAAGGAAGAAAAGGAAAAAAAGAGAATGTAACTAGTATAAACTTGGTACCATTTGCACCCCTGTATTGATCTATTTGATCGTAAGATGATAAATAATTTCTTTTCTGGACTGGTGGTTGTTTTGTATGGTTTCAAGGAAAGTGATAGTGTGGTGGAATCAATGATCCATGTAGATGCAAGTATCGTTCGTAGATCGGAAGATCATACTTCTTATTCGATGGTAAATTCCTACCCGTTTCCACACTATGAGCATATGACCGATTTGTTTTCTCAAATGCAGATTGGAATTTGGTTAATTGATCATCGAGGCTCTATGGTAGAATGGAACAGCATTTCAAGTCGATATCTAGGCTTAGACCGTGATGAAGTATTATATCGTCCCGTTGACCACGTCATTTCACAACTCGATCCCTCACAACCTAATTACAAACAATTCATCTCTTTCCTAACCAATACACATCCACAGCAAAATGAAATGGAACTTGAATGGGAAACTTCGGAAGGGAGGCATCTTTTCCTTATACGAAGGAGACGTATTCACAATAATGAATCTGATTTCAATGGAGATCTCTTCATGATGGAAAATAAAACCGAATTTGATTCACTTACAAAACAGGCGCAATTAAGCAATAGACTGGCAACAATTGGCCAAATAGCTGCTGGAACAGCACATGAAATACGAAATCCACTCACCTCTATACGTGGTTTTTTACAAGTGATTGGCCATAAGTTAAAAGAGAATGGTCAACAAAAAGAACAGGCATATATTGATATCATGTTAAAAGAAATTAACCGCATCAACAGCTTAGTAAGTGAGTTTCTATTGCTGAGTAAGCCTCGTCTTGTTAATCGTCAAATCTCTACGATTATGCTTCAAGAATCAATTGATGAGATTCTCCCTATCGTACAGAGTGAAGCAACCCTACATAATATCGAGCTGAAATTCCATCAAGAAGTAGAATGTTTTTTGCAAATCAAAGCAGACAGTGAACTGATCAAACAAGTGATTTTGAACTTATGCAAAAATGCAATTGAAGCAATGATAAGTGATGGAGTATTATCGATTTCCATAAGGAAAGATGAACTTCAAAAGTATGCAATGGTTGAAATTACGGATCAAGGTCCAGGCATTCCAGTATGCTTGATGGAGAAAGTATTTGATCCTTTCTATACAACCAAAGAAAATGGAACAGGACTCGGTTTACCCATCTGTAAACAAATCCTGAGAGAACTGAATGGCAAAATGGAAGTTCACTCCAATGAACATGGGACAACCTTTCATATCTATTTGCCACTTGCAACCCTCTCTTCGTGAGATGGGTTGTTTTTTTGGAAAGAGAACGCAAGTTGTAGTATGATGAGGGTTGAATTTAAAATATAGGATGGTGTTTCCCTGATGTCCTATCGAGCGTTATATCGTGTTTGGAGACCGCAACATTTTCGCGATTTAGTAGGTCAGGAACATGTTACCACTACCTTAGCAAATTCACTTACTGGAGGACATATCTCTCATGCTTACTTGTTTAGTGGTCCAAGAGGGACAGGGAAAACTAGTGCAGCTAAGATATTTGCTAAAGCAGTAAATTGTAAACACGGACCGGCCGCCGAGCCATGTAATGAATGTGAATCATGTAAATCGATAACGAAGGGTACATTATTAGACGTTATTGAAATTGATGCTGCATCCAATCGCGGTGTTGATGAAATACGTGATCTACGAGATAAAGTAAAATATGCACCTACAGAAGTTCGTTACAAAGTTTATATTATTGATGAAGTTCATATGTTGACGACGGAAGCCTTTAATGCTTTATTAAAAACGTTAGAAGAGCCGCCTGCTCATGTTATTTTTATTCTAGCGACAACAGAGCCACACAAATTACCAGCAACCATTATTTCCCGATGCCAACGATTCCCATTTCGGCGAATCCCGCATCAACATGTGGTACAGAGATTGCAGTTTGTAGTAGAACAAGAGGGAATAACAGCAGATTTAGCTGCATTGGAGCAAATAGCTCGAGTTGCTGATGGGGGACTTCGGGATGCATTGAGTCTTTTAGATCAGGCCATTTCTTTTTCAGAGAATGGTTTGACGGAAGACGTGGTGCTCTCCATTATCGGAGGAGTTTCGGAGCACTCTTTGCTTCAGCTACTTAGTTATTTACAAACAAAAGACAGATCTGCTGCCTTACAGCAAATCGATGATTTTATCACCTATGGCATCGAAGTAGATCAAGTGGTACAAGATTTATTACTCATAACAAGAGATATCTTATTAGCAAAAACATCTGTAGAAAAGGCTAGTATTTCAGAAGCAATTCGAAATAAAACGCAGCAGTATGAAACAGATCAATTGATGCAATGGATAGATGCATTAGTATTGATCCAACAACAATTGAAATGGGTTCAATTTCCTCAAGTTTTATTAGAGCTCTTCATTATACGTCAAACGAGTACATTCACACCCCACAACATTCAAGTAACACAAGAGCAAGTGTCTATGCAACATATAGGAACAAATACAAGTACAATAGAAATACCACAAAAGAAGATGAATCAAGAGCAAAAAAATGAACCAAAAAAGATAGATCCTCATGCAGATCAAGGTTCTGTAGTAGTACATTCTTCTGTTAGTCAAATTTGGCCAGGGATTCTCCAATCCATTAAACAGCAACGAGTGACTTTGCACGCTTGGTTAGCTGATGGCGAAATCGTCGAGACAACAGATCATACCATTACTATTGCGATGAAAGGTGCTTTTCATCGGGATACCGTACTCAAAGCAGAGAATAAACAGCTTATTGAACAAGAACTGGAAAAAGTTTTACATAAAGCTTATGAGTTGAAAGTTTGTACACGAGAAGAATGGGAAAATCAAAGAGGTAGGAATGAAATATCTGTTGCAACCCCCTCCGAACCTGAGGCTCCTGATGATATAGTAAAGAAAGCAATCTCTTTGTTTGGTGAAGATTTAGTTACTGTGGAAAAATAATTTTTGAGAGGAAAAGATAATATGAAACAAATGAATCAAATGATGAAACAAATGAAAAAAATGCAAGATCAATTGATGAAGGCTCAGCAAGAGCTAGAAGCAAAAGAATTTGAAGGTACAGCTGGTGGCGGAGTAATAAAAGTTACAGTTAACGGCAAAAAACAATTAGTCGATCTATCCATTCAGCCAGATGTAGTAGATCCAGATGATGTAGAGATGTTACAAGATTTGATCATAGCAGCATTTAATGAAGCTCAAAAGCAAGTAGATGATGCAACTTCGAAAGATCTTGGTAAATTGACTGGCGGATTAAATATTCCAGGGCTTTTTTAGGTAGGTGAATATCGTTGTATTTACCTGAGCCGATTGTAAATTTAATTGACGGATTTCAAAGACTTCCTGGTATTGGTGCCAAGACTGCGCAGCGGCTAGCTTTTACAATTTTAAAAATGGATGACGAAGATGTTGCTGATTTTGCTCAAGCTCTCATTCAAGTAAAAAGGGATTTAAAAATTTGTACGGTTTGTCAAAATATATCGGATCAAGATATATGCCAAATTTGTCAAGATAAGAGCAGAGATACTTCGGTTATTTGTGTAATCCAAGAGACCAAAGATTTAATAGCCATGGAAAGAACCAGAGAGTTTAATGGCATGTATCATGTCCTTGGAGGTGCCATTTCTCCTATTGAGGGAATTGGTCCGGAACAACTTAAAATTCCTGCTCTGTTAGAACGATTGTCGGATGAAAAAGTAAAAGAGCTTATTCTAGCAACCAATCCTAATATGGAAGGCGAAGCCACAGCGATGTATTTGTCTCGTCTTGTAAGACCCTTTGGCATAAAAGTTACAAGGATTGCACATGGTCTTCCTGTTGGTGGTGATTTGGAATATGCCGATGAAGTTACACTTACTAAGGCGTTAGAAGGAAGACGAGAAGTATAAATAAAATAAAATGTAAATCAGCGGGGATAGACTCCGCTTTTTTTTATATAAAAAATTGAAAAGGGGGAGTAATGAATTTGTATCTTGTCCCATATTGTTAAGTAAAGCAAGATTATGGGGATAAGAGGTGGGTTAATTGTTAGACATAAAGTGGTGGATCATAGCAAGTATTGGTGGGGTGCTTTTTTTTATGCTGATTAGTAGATCAGTGAAACAACCATTGATTTGGTTGTGGCAAGGATTACTTTATTCCGCAATTGGAAGTTTAGTCATTTTTTTGATTAATTTTATAGGACAATCTTTTCACTTTACCCTGCCTATTAACATACTTACTGCAATAGCAGTAGGATTTTTAAGACTTCCTGGTTTGGCTTATATTGTAGCAACAAAATTATTTATTTTGCCCTAAAAAAAGTCCCTGCCTTTAGGCAGGGTTTGTTGATTCAGATGATGAGAGGGATATCTCTATATATTTAAGTTTTCTCGAAGTAGTATCATGATAAACTACAATACAGGATAGAAAATCTGATACTATTGTAGTTTCTTAAATATTATATTGTTCGTTTATGACTTGGCAGTTCTTTGTTTTCATACAAGTATAACGAATAGATCAGTCTAAAAATAAATATCTTACACTAGATTAGAATTCCAGCTATTTAGTATGAAATAAATGATTGAGAAATAAAATAAAAAAAGGTGTTGACTTTAGACAATCACCCATGCTATATTATTACTTGTCGCCGCGACAATGCGGATGACGCAAGAAAAAAAGAAGTTGTTCCTTGAAAACTGAAGAGTGAGATCACAAACCTGTTAATTTTTTTAACAAGCTAGCAATAGCAAATGAGCAAGACAAGCTTTCTAACATGGAGAGTTTGATCCTGGCTCAGGACGAACGCTGGCGGCGTGCCTAATACATGCAAGTCGAGCGAGGAACTTCGGTTCCTAGCGGCGAACGGGTGAGTAACACGTGGGCAACC
>NZ_ATZF01000020.1 GCF_000428065.1 Shimazuella kribbensis DSM 45090 | reverse complement strand
CTCACTCCATTTCTGCTTTGTGCAACTCCCAAGTTCAGGGCTGTCTCATCAGCCCGTCCCATGCAGTTAGAAGTGTACCCACATGGGCGGAACGCCTGTTACCAGCGTTCTAGTCCTCTTCCTGCCTCTAATGGTTTTACTCGGTAGGAGACCGATCCATTTGCTACCGAAACCCTATACCATTACATTTTCAAAGAACAAACCTACTAGCTGTAGGATGATCACCGATCATGTGTTCTAATATACAAAATATTCGTTTCTCTTGCAACCCCTTTTTTGGGGTTTGGAGCAACGCCGACTGAAAGCCCACGATTCAAACCGTGGGCTTTCAGTCGGCAAAAATCTGTAAATGGATTTTCACTTACCCATTCCTATTGCTTTTAATAGAGTTGCAATTTGAGTGGATTGGTCTTGTAAAAACGCTGTAAACTGATCAGCATCCTTATAATCGCTTTCCCATCCTTTGGCTTCCAATTCCTCTTTCCATTTTGGATTTTCAGAGAGGGCTTTTAATTTTTCATTCCAATATTTTTTTGCGTTAGGATCCATCTCTTTGGGTCCAAATACGCCTCGCCAAATGGTAAATTCGCCTTTCTCCATTCCTAGCTCTTTTAGAGTCGGAACGTCTTTTAAGATACCTTTTAGCCGCTCGGGCGCGGTGACTGCCAGTACTCTAACCTTCCCTGATTTTAGATATTCACTAACAGCAGAAGCATCAGTAGCAATGATATCTGCATTTCCTCCTAATAAAGCAGTAATCGCCTCTCCTCCACCATCATAAGAAACATATTTTACTACTTTGGGATTGATTCCAGACAAGAATGATGGTAAAACAGCGATGAGATGATCCATTGAGCCGGGAGCTGAACCACCAGCAAAAGTGTATTTCTTCGGATTCTTTTTAAGTTCTTGAATGACACCTGACAGATCCTTTATAGGGGAATTAGCAGTTACCACCAATGCACCATAGTCTTTTGTCAATTGAGCAAGAGGTGTCGTGTCTTGGTATCCGAAAGGACTGTTTCCTTCTTTCTTCAAATGGTTAATAAGGATTGGCGGAGAATTAACAAATAGTTTATAACTGTCCTTCTTAAATTGTGTCGCATACTCAGCCATAAAAACGGCTCCACCACCACCAGGTTTATTTTCTACCGTAATGGTTTGGTTGACCAGTTTGCTATTTTGTAAAACTTTACTGATTGATCTTGCGGTTTGATCCCATCCACCACCTGCACCCGAAGGAGCAACTAACGTTATTGGCTTTTGTGGATAATCTCCAGAACCACTGCCAAAATCAGCTTTGGTAGAACAAGCAGCAGAAGTAAGACCTATAAGACCGATTAGAGTAAGGAGAATCCCTTTTTTCATCATTTATCCCCCTATATTTTGATAACGCTTTCATATAGGCATCATAATATGGGTTTCTTAGAATGAATAGTTTATGTCTATTGATCATTATTAAAAAGGTAATATTTATTTTGTACATTTTGTTCACGAAATCCAGAGAAATTTCCGTTCAGGGCGCCCGATGGTACCGTAACGCTGATCTGTTTGCAATTTTTGAATCGACACAAGGTACTCTAGATAACGACGAGCTGTTGTACGACTCACACCTAACTGTGTCCCCACTTGTTCTGCCGTTAGCCCCTTCTTACTATTTTGTTTCATCGTCTGTAAAACTTTATTCAGTGTGATTCGATCAATTCCCTTTGGAAGTAATGGTACAAAATCAGAAGGTGCAGAGTGAGAAAATATAAGTGTATCCAATTGACTTTGATCCATTCTTTTCGATTGGGATATGGTTTTTCGGTATTTTCTATAATTTTCCAGACTCTGTGTAAATCTTTCAAACATCACAGGTTTAACCAAGTAATCAAAAATCCCTCCGCGCAATGCTTCCTGTATGGTATCCATTTCACCTGCAGCAGTAATCATAATAATATCTGTATCTTGTAATTCTGTACGAATCTTCCATATCAATTCCGTTCCTTTAAAATCGGGGAGAAAAACGTCTAACAACACTAGGTGTGGCTGCATAATTTCAAGTTTTTCCAATCCTTCTTGGCCATTTTTTGCCATGCCGATTAACTGATAACCTTCCGTTTTTTCAAGGAAGCGGCGATTGATTTCAGCAACACGTGGATCATCTTCAATAATTAGTACTTCAATCATTTAATCCTCTCCAATCGTTTTGGGAAGTGTAACAATAAAACAAGCTCCACCCCAGCGACTTGTTTGTAAATCAATCATACCCCGATGTTCTTGTAACAACTGTACAACATTACTTAATCCATATCCACGAGTGGAATGCACTTGATTTTTTTCCTTCGTTGAATAGCCAGTCTGATAAATTTTATGTCGCTCTTGTGTGGAAATCCCTTTTCCATTATCTGAAACCATAAATGTAAATAATTGATCGCTTTCATCTGATATATATAGCTCCACTTGAGGTGCTGGTATGCTTTGATCTTGAACACTTTCTATTGCATTATTAATTAAATTTCCTAATATTGTAACTAATACCGAAGGGGGGATATTGTATGAAACATGGGTGAATTGACTCTTCTTATCTATCGAAAAGTGAACTTTCATCTCACGAGCACGATTATAAAAACCAATCAAAATTGCTTCTAGCCAAGGATCTCGAAAACGATCATTCAACCAATGTATATCATCTTGTTGGATTTCACTTTCCTGTTGAATAAGCTGTAATGCTTCTTTATAAGACTCTAATTGAATCAAACCAGAAATCGTGTAAAGTGTATTTTTATATTCATGAGTTTGAGCTCGTACTGCTTCTACATACTCCTTAACCTGAGACAGTTGGTAGTTGAGCTGATCCATATCTGCTTTCAATCGAAAACTAGTGACCACTCCACGCAACTGATCTTTTTCAAAAATGGGAAGTCGATTTACAATTACTTTTTTTCCTTTTATTGTTACTTCTCGATCTAATTCTGGTTTTCCATGTTTTAGTACTTCCAACATTCTTGTATTTGGTAATAAGGACTGAATTGGTTCTCCTAACACTTTTGCCTCTGATTTTTCTTCAAAAATCTCTAATGCTATTTGGTTAATCATCGAGATTTTACCCTCGGCATTAATAGCAATAATTCCTTCTCTTACTGATTCAAGAACTGCATTTCGTTCCCTTAATAGAGTAGAGATCTCACTGGGTTCTAAACCAAAAATAAGCATTTTAATATATTTAGCGATGAAAAAAGAACCAAGCGTGCCTATCAAAAAAAACAATAAAAGGATAAATATAATATCACGAAAATTGGTTTCGATAAGCTGGTTAATATCTCGAGTCAGGAAACCGACGGAAACAACACCAATCACATCGCCTTGACTGTTCCGTATTGGAACCTTTCCTCTTAACGACGAACCAAGACTTCCAACTGCTTTAGAAATATAAGATTTCCCTTGTTTTAAAGCTGGTGCATTATCTCCCCCTACCATTTGTTTACCAATCCGATTAGCGTACGGATGAGAATATCGGATTCCTTGTTTGTTTCCAACTACGATATATTCAGCACCTGTTTTTTTACGAATTTGTACCGTAATGGGTTGAATGATTTTTGCGGGTTCTTTCTTGGTAAATGCCTCTTTGATCTCTGGGATTTCAGCTACTGTGTGTGCTACCGAAAGAGCTCGTTCTCCTATCTGCTCCTCGATATTTTCTACAAGATTTGAATAATGATAAGCTCCAAAAACAATCATCATAAATAATATTAAAAGACTTGTCCATGCAACCATTTTACTTTCTAGCTTCCAAACTCTCTTTTTCATCCTTACACCAACCTAACCTATGTAGGATAGTCTAAACAAAACAAATGATACTGGAATTGAATTATATAATTTCCTCTATCTTACATGATAATCGTTTAATACAGTTCGTGGAGAAAATGAACAAAATAGAGCTATTGTATTTTATTCCATTTAGTTACTATAACTAGTCGAATACAAAACAAATAGGTATGATGATAAAACCAAATGAAAGCGTTAACATTTGTTTGTATCCATATTCTATTTAAACAAAACAAGTGGGAAGTAGGTGAACTATGAATCGATCTTTTGACCGCTGGGCGAGTATTTTGTTTGTACTAGTTGGTGTTTTCTTTATCTTTGCGAGTAGGAATCTTTCAGAAACCGCTTATGGGAGCGGTGTGGGGCCTAACATTTTTCCATTTGGACTTGGCGTTCTTTTAGTTATATTTAGCGTCCGTCTCTTTTACGAAACTTTTCAATATAAGGATGATACCACTCAAGGAATAAAACTTGATTGGAAGAACTTTTCCATTATTCTCATAATCACTATTTTGTATATTTGTCTCTTGGAATGGTTTGGTTATGTACTATGCACATTCTTGTTCCTAGTCATTGCCTTTCAAATCATGGAGAGAGGGAAATGGCTGTTGACCATTCTAATTGCTGGATTATTTTCAGGTGGTGTTTATTACGTATATGTCTATTTATTAAAAGGAACTCTTCCTTCTTTTCCACTATTTTGATCAGGAGGTGATCGAATGACTACACTAGAGTTTCTATATAATGGATTTTTAGTCTCCTTACAACCAGAAAATCTACTGTATGCGTTTATTGGTGTTTTAATCGGTACTGCTGTTGGTGTGTTACCAGGTATTGGGCCTATGAGCGGGGTAGCATTATTAATCCCAATCATGTCGACATTAACAAGTGGAGCTAGTCCGGAATCGGCGGCGGCCAGTTCTATCATTTTGTTAGCAGGCGTTTATTATGGAGCTATGTATGGGGGATCAACCACTTCTATTTTGTTGAACACTCCAGGCGAATCTTCATCCGTAATCACAACTTTGGATGGATACCAATTAGCCAAGCAAGGGAAAGCTGGCTCCGCTCTGTCGATCGCAGCTATTGGTTCCTTCGTTGCAGGTATTATCTCTTTAATCGCATTGGTTCTATTAGCAAAACCACTCTCCGATCTCGCAATCAAATTTGGACCTGCTGAATATTTCTCTTTAATGATCTTGGGGCTATGTGCGGTAAGTGGGTTAGCTGGAAAATCAATCACCAAAGCTCTTATGATGACTGTGTTTGGATTGTTATTAGCTACTATTGGAATTGATAGCGTATCTGGGATCGCTAGATTTACTTTTGATATGCCCATTCTATATCAAGGCTTAGAATTCTTAACAATTGCTGTTGGTTTATTTGCCCTAGGAGAAGTTTTTAAAACAATTTTAGAAAAAGAGACGAACACAGGTCATGTAGCCAAAGTAGGTAGAATTATCCCCAGTAAAAAAGACTTAAAAGATAGCTCTGCTCCAATTATCCGAAGTTCATTGCTTGGTTTTTTTATTGGTATTCTTCCAGGAGCAGGAGCTACATTAGCTTCCTTCTTTTCTTACATTATGGAAAAGAAAATTAGTAAGAACAGAGCTCAATTTGGAAAAGGCGCGATTGAAGGCGTTGCTGCACCCGAATCTGCTAACAATGCTGCATCCGGGGGAGCTATGATTCCTATGTTGACATTGGGTGTACCAGGATCTGGGACAACAGCCATTCTTATGGGAGCTCTAATCATGTATAATGTACAACCAGGTCCGCTACTCTTTAACGATCATCCACAAGTTGCTTGGGGGTTGATCGCAAGTATGTTTATTGGTAACCTGATGCTCTTAATCTTGAATATGCCCTTAGTAAAAATTTTCGCCAAAATTATTGAAACACCACCCAAGTATCTGACTCCGTTGATCATTGCCATTTCTATTTTTGGGGTATACGCAGTACAGGTGAATACATTTGATTTATTTTTGTTATTAGGATTTGGGATTGCGGGATACTTCCTAGCTAAAAATGATTTCCCACTTGCTCCGTTAGTTCTTGGACTTGTTCTTGGTCCAATGATTGAAAATAACTTTCGTCGTGCATTAACTACCTCAAATGGGGATTACGGTATTTTTCTCACTCATCCGATTTCACTTACCTTTTTGGTCATTGCAGCATTATGGTTAATCATTCCTATCCTTTTAAAGCTACGAGGAAAGAAAGTCATTGTAAACGAAGAAGGATGATATATTACGAAGTGCATAATCCAAAAGTAGAATCTTTCAAGGATATAAAAGGCAAATCGATGTTTCGTTTGATAATGAAGAGCTTTACGTAGAATGACAACTCAAAGGGTAACTAATCCCTTTGACGCTAAACTGGGCAGTAATCTTTGGTATCGAATTTACTGCCCGGTTTTCTTAAGTCCCAAGTAGGCCCAGTGGCAGGGTTGCTGCTCTAGTCCGTCAACTCTAGCTTGTGTATTTGCTGTACCAGCTTCAGCATTAGTGGCACCCCAACACGAACACGAGAAAACTTCTTGTGTTATTTTTTATTTACAAAGGGCATCATTGGGTATTGAAGCCTAGTAAATATGCAATTTTCACTAAGAAAAAACTTGGAAAAGGATCATGAAACGATGTTGTGTCATCGGTTAATATCATAAAGAATTCCAAGAGAAACCACATGACCTCTATATACTTAGAGATCATGTGGTTTCTCTTACAAGGTTCTGTTCTAGTCGGCAGGATTATTATCCATTTTTTGGTCAAATTACACTTCGTCGTTCAGTTGCTGGTTCTGAGCCTTTATATATTGAATATCTTTGATTAGCAAAGTCACATTTGAATAATGACAAAACTCCTCTATTGTTAAACATTTCTGGATTACTTTATGAATTCCTTTTGGAATTTCAGGAGGTAATTCTGATCGTTCCCAAGCCCTGTCGGTTTCATTCCATGCAGGATTAGATTGAATAAACTCTAGATATGACTGTGGTGCAAGTAAAGTATGCCAGATTGATCCAATGGAATAAATATCATGTTTATGGGTAGGATTAATTGGTGGAAAACGGTTAAGCATCTGTCGTCGAATCGAGAAGCCAGGAGTACCAATATGATTTAATACTGGTCCATCGGTTCGATAAGCATATTCTAAGTCAATCAGACTAATTTGTTTCCCATCCCATAGAATGTTATCAAGTGATAGATCTCGTAGAATAATACCTTCTTTATGTGCAACTTGGACAGCATTACAGATTTGTAGAACTAAATCAATGGAATGTAAAAGTGATATTTTTTTGCCATTGATAATAATATCTTTTAAACTTTTTCCCCTGTTCTCCTCAATAAAATAGTAATAATCTCCACAAATAAACTCATCCAAAACCTTTGGATACGCTGAATGAACTGGAGCAAGTTCCCGTAACAATTGGGCTTCCCATTTTAGTCGAGAAATCGAGTCAACCCCTGTTATTTCCATATTTCCATACAATACAGCTTCCTTCATAACACGAGAAACTGGAGGAAGAGAAGAAAAATCAAGGATAGAATAAACTGATCCCTTCCCACCCTTTTTTAGTACTTGTGTAATTAGATACTTAGCAGGAAGTGGAAAAGTAGTTTCAGGCAATTGCAAGTCTGAAATCGGATCTTCGATCCAACTGGGAATAGCGTATTTTTTCAGTCTCCGATCTTCTACCTTTTCACCACTAGGAGTAACTAGATACGCTGTGGGCTCCTGTTTATCTCTAGAAATAAAAGAACCATATCGATAATATAAGATATCCCCCAATCGATAATCCGAGGGGACTTCTGGTCCGAACTCACCTCGTGTTAATACTTTTAGATCGTCTACCAATTTAACTAATTCAGTTCCATCTCTAGGATAGACAGTGATAAACTTTCCAATTTGCGAATATCCGTATAGACCCTTATTGAAGTTTGAGAGGGTAATTAAGTCCTTGATAATCTTGAAGCTGATTTCTTGACTTATGAAGTAAGGTACTACTTTCTCAGCTACAGATAGAGCATTCGCAATGGTAGCAGAGATGTGGAGTTTAAAGCCTTGTGGAGGCATTGAAGATGAAGATGAGTAGTCGGGATAAGTAAAGTATGGGTTTCCTTCCATTTTTAATCCCCAAGAGTGAATAGCTGCAATAAAGTGACCGTTTTTCTCTTCATATAAGCTTTTAATAGTTAAATCCCCCTTTAAAAATAGGAAATTTATAAGATCTAGCACACACATACAGACCATGAGCCTATAACATTGCTAATGTTCCAAGCTGAGGTATATTTTTTACGAATATTCTAGATAGTTCTGAAACCGTTAGACGCTGTCCTTTATGAACTGTATAAGCCGCAACAATAAATTGGTAGTGATGAACCCAGTCACTTGACTTCAGATTTCCCTCTCGTTCATCTAGAAATGAATACTGATCTAGCAAATTATCCAGTTGCTGGTTCACTGGCACTACTTTATTCGTGTTGAGAACCCCCCTATATAAACTGATACCCCCAAACCCATAGGTTTGAGGGATATCACGCACTAATCTCTCTGTTCTTGAATTAATTGGTGCATGAGTTGCTATAGCAGGACCCTGATTCCCCAGCCCGTACATTCTTGTAGGAAACACCGAGTAGTTGCAGGGCTTTGGTGTCACGAGCAACTAATGCTTCGTATTCATTAGATTCTAACTTATACTCTTTCAAAGCCATTGCTGGGGACTCAAGATAAGAAGCAGCGAAACTCAGGTCAGTTTTTAAACGATTCATAACTTGTTCTAATTCAGGGGACATAAGGAATTCCTCCTTTTATTTGTCTTCTAGTTCATTCTATCAAAATAGAAATAAATTATTCAACAATTAATAATATTTAGCATTTTTATCCAACGACTCTAAAAAGACGTCCTAAGTCAATAGATGATGAAAAATAATTTGTAAACAAGAAGGCCCAGTGACAGGATCCCTACCATAGACCGCAAAGTAGTATTGCCAGTAACACTATTCCGATTTTATTCAACATTTCATCTGTGGTCTACTAGAAAGAGTCTTTCCATTTCTTTTCAACTCCTGTTCGTTTACGTTGTTCTTGATACTTATAGTAAGTTATGATAGTGACAAATCATGTCGCTATGAAAAAGGGAAATCGGAAATGTCCAATAAATCACATCGATTAATTGAATTGATGATGACAGTTAACCGAAAGCGTAAGTTCACAGTTAAGGAGCTAGCAAACGATTTTAATGTATCACCAAGGACTATTCTCAGAGATTTACAGGAGTTAAGTGGGTTAGGTGTTCCACTTTATTCTGAAGTGGGGCCTCATGGTGGGTATCAAGTATTAAATGAACGAGTTTTGCCTCCAATCGCTTTTACGGAAGAAGAAGCTGTTGCTATTTTTTTTGCCAGTCATGCTTTGCGGCATTACTCATCCTTACCATTTGAAACGGAGACTTCTGCTGCTTTAAAAAAATTTTATTTTTATATGCCTGGGGATGTAAGAGATCGCATTGATCAAATGAAGAATCGCTTTGATTTTGTCATTCCAGTAAGGCAAGTTAAATCACCCTATCTTGGAATTTTACTGGATGCAGCAGTTCAGCAAAAAGTAGTTTGTTTTGAATATGAATCAAAGTCTGGGAAATTATCTCGAGAGATTCAGCCAATAGGAATATATGCAAGTAGCGGATTGTGGTATTGTCCAGCTTATTGTTTTATGCGTAAAGACTATCGCTTGTTCCGCTGTGACAAGATTTCTTCGGAGATTCGACTCTCTACTACTGATCCCATAGATCTACGTGATATTCATCTAGGAAACCGAATAGCTATTACCAAAGAAAAGAAAACTCCATTACGTTTGTATGTGGAGTTAAATCGCGAAGGTGTGCAAAAATGTGAAACCGAATTGGGGCGTCATATTAATGTGAATATACGCGAAGACGGTTCAGGTTGGTTAGAAAATCAAATCGATCCACAAAGTATCCCATTTTTTGCAAAATTTTTTATTGGATTGGGAAAGGATGCAATGGTAAAAAAACCTTCTATTTTGATTGATAAGATCAAAGAGATGCTGATAGAGATGATGCAACAATACAAATAAAACAGCTATCTTATGTCGATATCTGTTTTATTTGTATTGGCTGAGCAAACGTTATGGTTTTATTTTTGTAGATAAAGACGATAATGGAAGCGGTACATTGGCTAGAAAAAGAAAGCTAGTTTCAATTGGTATAAAAATGTTGTTGCATCTAATGATCAAGAACTGTAATACTTAATATGATGGACAAAAATTATATAGTTCTAATATCTTTTTGATATCAGGGAAGGATAAGGTTGTAGAAGCTACTTGCTGAAATATAGTCTCTAAAATAACCTTATCTATCCTGCTATTTCTTTCACTCAATAAGGATTGTACATAAAACATATCAAGCGTCGAGACGGAGAGAAAAACAGAGAACTTTATTTTTTTTGTTTTTAAAAATTTTTATTTCTTTTAAGAATATTAGGGGGATGTATATGAAAGAGAAAACATTTACGATTACCGAAGAAGCTGGGATTCATGCTCGTCCAGCTAGTCTACTCGTTAGCAATGCTGGCAAATTTAGTTCGGAAATTAATATAGAATACAAAGAAAAAAAAGCTAATTTGAAATCTATTATGGGTGTAATGGCTTTGGGTATTAAAAAAGGGGAAACGATCAAGATTACAGCCGAAGGATCTGACGAAGAGGATGCAATCATCAAATTAGAAGAATTATTAAAAAGCTCAAACATGGCCAATTAACAAAACGAAAAACGCTATTTTCCCTTTTATCAGCTGGGAATAGCGTTTTTTACATAAAGAAAACCGCTTCGAAGTGGTTTGATTTTTATTTTCTTAGAGCGATCGTCATAGTTGTGGACATACTTTAAAAGAAAATAATTTTGTTATATAAGCAGGTTTTTCATTACTATCGCCGAATTAACTACTATCTATTTGAAAGGATGGAATGATATGACTAAAACACTTTTATCTGTAAATGGAATGTCGTGTAACCATTGTGTGCATGCGATTGAGCAAGCTGTAGGTGAAATAGATGGAACCAAAGAGATCAAGGTTGAGTTAGCAAAAAAAGAAGTATCTGTTACATTTGATGATCAAAAAGTGAATCTGGATCAAATAGTAGATGCAATACAGGAAGAAGGTTATGTAGTAGAAGAGAGGAAATTAGTTGGTGTATAGATGTATTGCTGTAAAAGGTGAAGTGGGCTTCCTATTGGTCAGCCCATTTTATTTGCGTAAAAATAAATATGATAGAAACGATTTCGTTTTTACTTCAAGTTGGGCTAATTCTCTTTCTTCTTGTTCAATAACTTGGTCTAACCAATCAATATCATTTTTTATTCGTGTTCGTAAGCCATCCCGTTTGATTACAAATTCTTCCGTTGTCCACTTCTCATAATTTTTACGATCGCTCACGGCTAGTACCAACCCTCTTTTTCTGCTTGGTCGGTGGTTTCCTTTAGATCCTCGATGTCCCGAAGAATTTTTTCTTGGAGTTCTTCTTTTCTCTCTTGTCCACTTTTAAAATCTTCTTCCATTAAGCATCCCCCACCCCCGCTATGATTTCAATTTCATGATAAACCATATATTACCCATCTGCAATATTCACATTTTTACAAATTTAGTAAAGAAAACTCACAGATTGACTCTCCTATAAGTCACTTACAAAGGCTTAATTGTACTTGTGTACCTCAGACAAGGGCACAAGTCACGCTAAGTCGCTTATGTTCCTAGTCTCGCTTTGTACATAATATGAATTTTTTGCTTTTTTTTACCAAAAAAAGCTAGCCGATTGGCTAGCTATAATTGTATGTTTTATGAAATTTTTGTCGTTACAAAGAAGATGAGAATGAGCATAACGAGAACAGATAAGTTGAGAATCATGATGTATTTTTTTACGATCGATGCTGAAGTGCTGATTGATGCTGATTCTTTCACTGATTTTAGAAGTTTTTTTCCGTAGAGGGTAATAATCAAGATGAAAGCAACGATAAATACAGAGCCAAGGCGTTCTTTTACCAATAACCAAAGAGGTTTGTTTTCATCATAGGACATTAACATATACATTCCAGTGATGAGAACAAGGATGGAAGTAGGGATCATCATGGTAAGATTCCAGCGGTGAGCTGTTGCAAGGGAATTGGTGATCGTCAATTCATCATTGGAACGAGTTGAATTTCTTAGATACATTGCCATTAATGTTGTAGCTCCAAACCAAGTTGCGACACAGAGTACATGAATAAATAAACTAATTTTAATATCCCACATTTTTATAAATCTCCTTTGTTAACCTATGTAAATTTGTTTCGTATTTTGTCCATCATATCTTAACATGAAGCTCAACAAAGATGCCACATTTGGAGAAGGATTGCTGTGTGATGAATCCGAAGAGGGACTTTCATGCATCGGAAATATAGGATTACTTTTTTCATCAGTTAGAAATATATATAATTACCAAAAAAGGAATATTTACTTATTTTTATTTTCATTTACATCATGCATTTTAGTTACTTCATTTTTCCTTTAGCTATAGGTAATATGGGGAAGGATGGATAAAGTGGAGGGTTTTATAAATGATACAGGTTCAAAATTTAACGAAACGATATGGCAATCAAACAGTGGTGGATCATATCTCTTTTGAAGTAAGAGAGGGAGAGATTTTTGGCATGCTTGGTCCAAATGGTGCTGGTAAGACGACAACGATGGAAATGATGGAAGGATTACGAGACTCAGATGAAGGGAAGATCAAGATAGCTGGTGTGGATGCAAAAAAGCAAAAGAAAAAATTAAAACAGCAAATCGGAATGCAACTACAATCTACTTCTCTTTTTGATTATTTGACGGTTCGAGAAAGTATCGAATTGTATGCAAGTTTTTATCCTCATTCACAAACCGTAGAGGAGCTCCTTGTTGCGTTTGATTTAGTAGAGAAGGAAAAGACATGGGTAAAACACTTGTCAGGGGGACAAAGGCAACGTCTGGCTATTGCGATTGCAGTTGTGCATGATCCTAAGGTTATTTTTTTGGATGAGCCAACAACAGGACTAGACCCGGCAGCTCGCCGAAGTTTATGGGATATTGTTTTGAAGTTAAGAGAGGAAGGTAGAACGATTTTTCTCTCTACTCACTATATGGAAGAGGCTGAAATTTTGTGTGATCGAATTGCGATCATGGATCATGGAAAAATATTAGCTTTGGATACACCGAGAGAGCTTATACGACAATTAGCAACAACTTCACGAGTAGAGTTTCCATTAATAGATAGAGCATATGACGAAAAATTTTCTACTCTAGCAGGTGTAAAAAAGGTTGTCAGATTAGAAAAAAATTTGATCCAACTACATACAGATCAATTAGCAGAGACACTTCAAGATCTGATTCCTTTAGCAAATTCATATCAGTTTCCTCTTGATGGAATTTCAACAAGGACAGCGACACTTGAAGATGTGTTTCTAGAGCATACAGGAAAGAGGTTGAGCCAGTGATGAAAGCCTATTTGCAGCTAGTAAAAGCTCAACTACTCTTGTTTGCAAGAAATAAAAACAGTTTTATTTGGTCTCTGTTATTACCTGTTTTTATGATGATTGCATTGGGGACATTGTTGGGCGGCGATAACGAACAATTTGCATTAGAAGTTAGTATTATAGATCGAGATAACTCTGTTTCTTCGAAAGAATTGGTACAAGCATTAAAAAAAGCACCAGGAGTCACGACAGTGGACCAATCAGAAAAAAATGCATTAGCAAGTTTAAAAAAGAATGAATTACAAATGGTAATTGTAGTCCCCAGAGGTTTTGGTACTGCAATGGCAAGTAAGACAGAAAAAGCAGTTGTAACAGTTTATCAAGATCAAGGTAATCTATCTACCAGTAAGATCGGAACAGCAATTGTGGCAGGTACGATTGATGAAATCAATAAAAAGATAGTGAATTTCCAACCGAGAATTGACATAAAGGAAAAAGGTATTTCTACCCACCAGTTAAAATATATGGATTTCTTGGTTCCTGGTATTTTAGCTTTATTGATTATGAGTAACAATTTAAATGGAGTCGCCGCTCAGATAGCCTCTTGGAGGGAACGATCTATCTTGAGAAGGATGCAGGGTACCCCCTTATCAAGTGGGACGTTTATCGCTGGTCAGATGACAGCACGAATTTTAATTAATGTGGTTCAAGCATTTGTTGTCATTTTGATTGCTCATTTTATATTTGGGGTAAATGTATATGGTAGCTGGGGCACATTACTATTTTTTGTGTTGCTTGGAACACTCACCTTTATGTCCATTGGATTTATTGTGGCTAGTTTGGCAAAAACTCCAGAAAGCGCGTCACCAATAGCAGGGCTGATTTCTTTTCCCATGATGTTTATCGGAGGCATTTTCTTTCCAGTACGACAGCTCCCTGATTTTTTGCAGATCGTGGTCCAAGCTATACCAATTGGACATTTAACGACTGCTCTTCGTGGAGTTATGAATAATGGAGCTACCTTTGCAACCCTCCAAGTACCATTATGGATTCTCTTAACATGGTTCATCGTATCATTCACAGTAGCAGCACTTACCTTTCGATGGGATGTGAAGTGATGATTATTGGAATAGGTACAGATATAGTGGAATTATCTCGGATGGAGCAAGTGGGATTGGGCCGATTGATAAAAAAAATACTGACAGAGGAAGAACAGGCTATCATTCCGGTGAAAGAAAAGCGAAAAAAGGAGTTTGTCGCAGGTAGATTTGCTGCTAAAGAGGCGATTTCCAAGGCATTAGGAACAGGTATAGGTGCCAAATTTGCATTTCATGATGTGGAGATTCTGCGTGATGAATTGGGGGCGCCCAAGGCAAATTGGAAGGACAGCGAAAATAAACCTACCATACATTTGTCTATTTCCCATAGTGAACAATATGCTGTGGCGATGGTAGTTTTGGAGAGAAATTAAAACATAGGAACACGTTTATTTACAAAACGACAGACTGCTTCTTTTGAGTTCCATGTGGATCTCGAAAGAAGCAGTCTTCATGCTGGATCAGAAAGTAATCTGAATTCCAGCAATCGTCACAAGGAATCAGGTGGATTCGGGGGCGATGAAAGTCCTGATCAGCTTCCAGCCGTCGTAAACCTTGACCGCCCTACCTCCTGGAATCGATCGGATGACGAGTCTGACCTGATTCCATGGGATGAAGCCTGTAGTCCCCAGATAGAGAATCGTCTTGCGCTTACGAGGCCGCAAAAGGCGGCAGTCTGCAATTTTCCTCCTTCGTGTTCGTCGGAGGATCGTCTCTCCATATAGCTCCACCTTGAAACTGTACTTTCCATCGGGATACAGGAAGATCCCAGAGGGAGAAGGATCAACTTTCCATCTCACGTCTAACCCTTTCCTCGAAACAGTGACACTTGCATCAAGTTTATTTTAAATAAACCAGAATGAAAAGTCCCATTTGTAGGTGAATTCAAAGAAAGGGAGCACAAACACTTCTAATCTACTGATACAAGCATAAACATGTACCAAATAGCGGATAGACAAGGGTTTTATTTCCTGGGAAATGGTTAGGGGGAGAGGAATTGCAAATCAAATGGGCTAGTGTGCTTTGTTTGTTCATATTACTCACTGCTTGTGGACCAAAAGATTCAAAAGATGTCATTGATGATTTAACAGATCGTTCTCAGCATTTGGAGTCCTATTCTAGTCACGGCACAATGACGATAAACAACGGGCAAGAGCCACAATCGATTGATATCGAAGTCTGGTATCAAAAACCAAATCTTTATCGTGTCGCACTTACCAATACCAAAAAAAATATTACGCAAATCTTATTAAAAAACAAAAATGGGGTTTATGTACTAACACCGCATCTGAAAAAAAGTTTTCGATTTCAAAGTGATTGGCCACTTAACAGTGGGCAGGTTTATTTGTATCAATCCATATTACAAAATGTAATAACGGATCCAAAAAGACATTTTCAAGCAGAGAAGAATGATTATCGTTTTGAAGTAGCAACCAATAATGATTATCACCGTACATGGGTAAAACAACAAATTTGGTTAGATCAAGATTATTTGCCAAAGCGGGTTCACATCTTGGATGAGAACAATAGAGTGATGGTGCAAGTGAAATACGATCAATTTAAATTAAATACAACTTTTGACAAAGATGCATTTGAAATGGAACGAAACCTGCGTGGGATGCCAGAAAACACCAAGCAAACTTTGGCCGATTCTCCTAAAACATTATCAGCCGTTACACCTGGATATTTACCAAAAGGAAGTAGGTTGGTAGATGAAGAGACGATCCAAGGTTTAAAAGGTCCTGTTGTTGTAATGCGATTTATGGGTAAACAGCCTTTTACCTTGACACAAAGACATGCAAAAAGTAGAGAGGTTAGCACTTCTTTAAAAGGTGATCCTATTGATTTACATGAGGCAGCAGCTGTATGGATGGAAATTGCCGATCAACAACATCTGTCTTGGACAGTAGATGGGAAAGATTTTGAATTGGTAGGAAAACTTCCAATTGACGAAATGCAAAATATTGCTAATTCGATATTAAATCAAACCGAAAAATAATATTTGTTTTATAGCATAGCCATTTTTGTTATAATAAGGCTAATTATTTTCATTTGGCTATTGCTGAGGTGAGCTGGAGTGGAACATTCTTATTATCGAGATACACGTATTGAAGTGGACCTCGATGCAATTAAACACAACATTACTCAGTTTCGCCAAGTTTTATCTACAGATACAAATATTCTTGTTGCTGTGAAAGCAGATGCATATGGACATGGGGCTGTTACTGTATCTCAGGCTGCATTATCAGCAGGTGCAACTCACCTAGGGGTGGCATTTGTAGATGAAGGCATTCAGTTGAGGGAAGCACAGATAGGAGCTCCTATTCTTGTCTTTGGTTATGTTCCTCCCTATGCGATAGAAGCAGCATTGTTAGCTGATCTAACCTTAACTGTGTATGACTTGGAGCACATGAAGCAGATTGCAGATGTCGCAGAGAAGATAGAGAAAAAGGCAAAGATTCATCTAAAGGTAGATACCGGTATGGGACGATTAGGTATACCGCCTAAAGAGGTGATTTCCTTTATCCACCAGATTCAAAAAAGAGAATCAGTGGAATTAGAAGGGATATACACTCATTTTGCTACAGCTGATGATCAACACTCTGATTATTTTGATCTACAGTTGACGCAATTTGAGGGGATTTTACAACAATTAAAACAATTAGGTATAGAAATTCCACTAAGGCATGCTGCAAATAGTTCTGCAACTTTACGTCTGAAGCAAAAATGTTGTAACTTAGTGCGCATAGGCATTAGTCTATATGGATTCCAAGATGTTTCTAATCCACAAGTGCAATTGAAGCGAGCATTGAGCCTTAAGTCCTCTATTACACAAGTCAAATGTTTGCCAGGCGGTTCGGGAGTCAGTTATGGGAAAACATATACAACTTCCCATGATGAGTGGATAGCTACGATTCCAATCGGATATGCTGATGGTATTTCCAGACAGCTTTCAAATAAAGGAATCGCATTGGTGAATGGTACGCGTGTTCCTGTTATTGGGCGAGTATGTATGGATCAACTTATGTTACGAGTAAATGACGCAATGCCTGTTTCTATAGGGGACGAAGTTGTATTAATAGGCAAACAAGAAAATCAAGAAATTACAGCTGATGAAATAGCCGATCAACTCGATACGATTCATTATGAGGTTGTAACGCGCTTAGGAAGCAGAATACCTCGTTTATACTTTGAACATGGTGAACAGATCTCAACACGTAACATTCTCCATTCTCATGGAAAAGCCGAAAGATAGAAGGAATTTTCTTTCTTTGCTCGAATAGAAATTATTATGGCCTATTTTATATTTGATAGGAATGTTTTTTTGTTTGCGATGTTACCTATCGTATATTTTTGCGTTCCAATCAACATAATGGTAGTATTATGTGGTGTTATAGGGACATTACAGTAAAAAATGTAGGTTTTGCTAAATATCGCTAACGGTGTAGATTGGTTGGGGGTGCACATATTTTGTCTAGTACCAAGAGAATCATGATCAGCCTACCGAAAAATTTGCTTCAAGAAGTGGATGGTTTGGTAGAACAGGATAACTCCAATCGAAGCGAATTTGTTCGTCAAGCGATGAAGCTATATCTCCGCGAGAGAAAAAAACGCTTCATTCGAGAAATGATGAAAAAAGGGTACATGGAAATGGCTCGCATTAATCTAGGGATATCCCACGAAGCTTTCCAAGCAGAAGAGGAAGCGGATTGTACCTTGGATCGTTTGGTTAGCGGGGTGTAGGTATCTTGATTGTAAAGCGTGGCGATGTATATTTTGCTGATCTTTCCCCTGTGGTCGGATCCGAACAAGGTGGGGTTCGGCCTGTTTTGATTATTCAAAACGACATAGGTAACCGCTTTAGCCCCACTGTGATCGTCGCCGCGATTACTGCCCAGATTCAAAAGGCCAAGTTGCCTACCCATGTGGAAATCGATGCTAAAGCATATGGTTTTGATCGAGATTCGGTCATTTTACTGGAACAGATCCGGACGATTGACAAGCAGAGGCTAACAGATAAAATTACTCATCTTGATGATGAAATGATGAGCAGAGTAAATGATGCACTTCAAATAAGTTTAGGACTTATTGATTTTTAATGTATATTTTTAGCAGGTGATAGTCACCTGCTTTTTTTTATGTTTATAACATTTCTTTACGGGGAAATGATCTTGTGAATTCATCTATGATATTTAACACTTTGAAATTAGGAATGGAAGCATGTGCACTAATCGTCTTGGAGAGAATGAAGAAAAACAAATCAAAGGTTTTTGAATTTGAAACCCTCAGGAGGATGAATGGAGATGAAGGAACAACCCCTTGATCTGGTCAATTTAGTAATTCCTGCCAAAACTGATTTTGTCAGTATCGCCCGTTTAGCGGTATCTGGGATTGCCAATCGGATGGGTTTTTCTTATGATGATATTGAGGATTTAAAATTAGCAGTATCTGAAGCTTGTACAAATGCAGTAGACGCACAATATACCAATGGAGAAGGAGACATTAAAGTATGTTGCAATATCTTCTCCAATCGCCTCGAAATAGAAGTGACAGATCAATGTGTAAATGAACAAGATTTAGAAAATGAAGAATTAAAAACATTACGAGAACAAGGCTTAGAACTATATTTCATCGAGTCATTGATGGATCAAGTTGATGTCCAAGAAAAAGGAGGGGTAGTGGTTAAGCTTACTAAATTTATAAAAGAGAATGGAGTGGAGGAGCATGCCGGGTCGCCCGCATCCTACCCGACTCGATGAAGATCAAATTATTGAACTAGTCGATCGGTATAGGCGGGAAGGAGATAGAGAAGCCCAGGAACAGCTAGTCACCCAATTTCGCGACTTAGTTGAATCAGTCGCTTACAAATTTTCACGCGGGCAAGAATTGTATGAAGATCTTGTACAAGTAGCTATGATCGGTTTGCTTGCTGCTATTAGACGTTATGATCCAGAAATTGGACGAAGTTTTGAAAGCTTTGCAGTCCCTACTATTGTTGGGGAAGTGAAAAGGCATATTCGTGATAAAACCTGGAGTGTCCATGTCCCTCGAAGGATAAAAGAACTTGGACCGCGAATAAAAAAAGCAGTGGAACAGCTAACGGTAAATCTACAGCGTTCACCAATGGTGACGGAAATTGCAGAATACCTGGAAGTGACACCAGAAGAAATACTCGAAACGATGGAAATGGGGAGAAGTTACCAAGCTATTTCCATGGACTCTCCAATTGAATCTTCATCAGAAGGAAATCCACTTACTTTATTTGACTTAGTGGGTACAGAGGATGAGGCGTTTGAAAAAATTGATAAAAAGTTATTACTCGAAAAAATCTTTCAGGTGCTAAGTAGCAGAGAAAGGGAAATTTTGGAGTTAATCTTCTTTGAAAACTTGAGTCAAAAACAAGTTGGAGATCGTTTAGGTATCTCCCAGATGCATGTGTCTCGTTTGCAACGTAGAGCACTCAAAAAACTTCGTCAAACCATCCGAATGGATTTGTCTGAAATCATCTGATAGGTAGACAAAGGTTTCTGGGTTGGATTCCCTTCTTGACGGAATCCTATATCCCATGCCTTAAGGCATGGTGAATGATAATAAACAGCTGAGAATTTACATATTTACCTTCACATGCCCGTATTGAAAGTAGCCGCTTGTCCACTTGGTGGACAAGTTTTTTTAATCCGTTTTACAGATAATGTCCAAGTGTGCCAAAATAGAAAGCGAACACAAGTTTAGGTGGTGCCAAGATGGAAGTTATGGATTTGGTGGAACAAGTTGCTCGGGAATTATCTTTTCGAGTGGAACAAGTAAAAGTGACAATGGAACTATTAGAAGAAGGTAATACTATCCCATTTATCGCTCGTTACCGTAAGGAAATGACTGGAGAACTTGATGAAGAGCAACTTCGTCAAATTGAAGAAAGATATCGATATATTGCTGGACTTTATGCTCGCAGAGATGAAATTATCCGTTTGATAGATGAACAAGGCAAGCTCACAGAGGAATTGCATCAAAAATTATTAAAAGCTACGAAACTTCAAGAACTAGAAGATTTATACTTACCCTATCGTCCCAAAAGAAAAACAAGAGCAAGTATGGCAAGAGAAAGAGGTTTGGAGCCGCTTGCCAAAATTATTTTGGAAGCAAAAGAAATCGTGGATAGCAATGAACTCGCTTCTCCATTTGTAAACGAAGAGAAAGACGTAAAATCAACCGAGGATGCAATCAAAGGAGCACTAGACATTCTCGCAGAAGAGCTGTCTGAAGATGCAGACACGAGAAAGTGGGTCCGCACCTATACGTGGAATCAAGGTATATTAGAATCCAAAGCAGTAGATGCAGATGAATCCTCTGTTTATGAAATGTACTATGATTACCAAGAACCGATCCGCACTATGCCTTCTCATCGCGTTCTCGCAGTACGCCGAGCAGAAAGAGAAGGTATGTTGAAATTGAAACTTACTGTTCAAGAAGATGTTTATTCTTTACTGCGCAAGTGGTTTCCGCATGAAAATACATATACCCTTCCGATTATACAGGACAGCTATAAAAGATTGATCGCACCATCGATTGATCGTGAAATTCATGCAAGGATGTTAGCTGACGCGGAAGAAAAGGCAATTGATATTTTTAAAGAGAATCTTAGACATTTGTTATTACAATCTCCTATTGCCGGAAAAGTCGTATTGGGGGTAGACCCTGCCTATCGAACAGGTTGTAAATTGGCAGTTGTGGATGATACAGGAAAACTATTGGATATTGATGTTATCTATCCAACTAAGCCAAATGAGCGAATAGAAGAAGCAAAAGATAAAGTAAATACGCTTTTGGCCAAATATCCCATCAACCTTATTGCTATAGGTAATGGGACAGCTTCACGGGAAACAGAAGACTTTATAGCCGAAGTCATTCAAGAATCGGACAGAGAAATGTACTATGTGATTGTAAATGAGGCAGGTGCTAGTGTATATTCTGCTTCACCACTAGCGAAAGAGGAATTTCCAGAACTAGATGCAGCCCGCAGAAGTGCTGTTTCAATCGCAAGACGTTTGCAAGATCCACTGGCCGAATTGGTGAAAATCGACCCAAAGTCGGTTGGAGTAGGACAGTATCAGCATGATGTGAATCAAAAAAAATTGTCTGAGTCTTTGACGCAAGTAGTGGAATCATCTGTTAACTATGTAGGGGTGGATGTGAATACAGCATCTCCAGCACTGTTGCAGTATATTTCTGGAGTAAGCAAAACAGTAGCGAAAAATATAGTGATAGAAAGAGAAAAAATAGGAAAATTTACAAACCGAAAACAGTTGAAAAAGGTTTCGAAACTAGGAGCAAAAACATTTGAACAGTGTATCGGTTTTTTACGAATTCGAGATGGAGAAAATCCGTTAGATAAAACACCTATTCACCCTGAATCGTATTCTATTGCAGAACAATTGTTGCAAAAACTAGGAATTTCCGCACATGATCTAGGACTCGAGGAATCAAAAGAAACATTAAAAAAAGTAGACGTACACAGCATGGCTCGAGAACTGGACAGTGGTGTGCCAACGATGAAAGATATCATTGATTCTTTGCTTCGGCCAGGAAGGGACCCAAGGGAATCATTACCTAGCCCGATTCTACGCTCGGATGTTTTAAAAGCAGAGGATTTGGAGACTGGTATGCAGTTAAAAGGAACCATTCGAAATGTAGTTGCATTTGGAGCATTTGTAGACATTGGATTAAAAAATGATGCACTTGTTCACATTTCCAAACTCAGCAACCGATATGTACGCAATCCAATGGATGTGGTTACGGTAGGAGATATTGTAGATGTTTGGGTGTTGTCTGTAGACAAAGTACGTGATCGTGTCAGTCTCAGTATGATAAATTAACAAAGAGCTAGGTATTTCTCTATAAGGGAATGCCTAGCTCTTTTCATGAATAAGAAAGATATTGTCATATTTTGGATTTTTATGGGTTGTCAAGATAACGGATGATTGCCTTTCTCATCATACTCTTTTTTTATAAACGTAAACCAGCAGCGATTTAGAAATCGTACTTGCCCACGATCTTTTTGCCTAAAAGCTTGCATCAATTGTTTACTCAGCCATTTGGGCATGAGCATTTCCCCCCGTAAAACTGACATTATTTATGTTTATTACACAAATAGGTTGTCTTGTTCCTAAGTTCAAGAGATTTAACAAAAAAGGAATGAAAGTGCAAATTTGGGGGTAAAAGGAAAGAGAGGTGAATAGAAATGGAAAAAGAAACATATTATGTCACGGTAGATGGAACCATCCATTCGGAAAAATTATTAGATGATGCTCCCTATGATTTTGAGATTCAGGCGACAGAAGATGAAATAAATAATCTACAAGACTTGTTTCAACGTACATACAATAATGATTGGGATACATACGTCCAAGCGCATCTTCCCTACCTTACAGATGAACGACAAAAAGCAAGTACAGATGTCGATCAAAACATAAAAGAGATTTATGAGGCCATTTATCGATTAGGAAGTGATGAAACCAAAAGAAGTATCGAAGGATTAGGGTTGCTTGATCTTTCTTGATCAAGTAAGTATACTTGAAATATGAATGGTTTTCTTACACCAATATTGGAGGAATGAGTAGTGGGACCACAATACTATCAATCTTCTTCTTCTGCGGTTAAAACAGATCAACGCTTATTTCAACGCGTTTTTTCGTGGATGTTTGCTGGCTTACTACTAACAGGAATTATTGCATATTTCTTAAGTAGTAATACAGATATCGCATCGATGATCGTTTTTAATCCTGGTATCCTATGGGGTGCCATTATCGTGGAAATTATTATCGTGCTTGCTATTTCCGCCTTGATCGGTAGAATTTCTGCCTTTACGGCTACGTTTTTGTTTTTCTTGTACGCAGCCTTAAACGGAATAACTTTTACGGTTATTCTTGCTTACGTCGACATCAGTACAGTTGGTTCAGCTTTTATTATTACTGCTGGTATGTTTGGTATATCTGCTGCACTTGGTTACTTGACGAAAGCCGATCTTTCCAAAATGGGATCCATTTTGTTAATGTTTGTGATCGGAATTCTTTTAGCAAGTGTAGTGAATATCTTTTTCATACAAAGCAGTGGTTTCGATTTGATTCTTTCTTACATCATTGTAGCCGTTTTCTGTGGGATTACAGCGTATGATGTGCAAAATATTAAACGTCTGAGCCATAGTATCCAATCGATGGATCAAAATACTGCTACAAAAGTAGCTATATTTGGCGCATTGATGTTATATATTGATTTCATTGCCATTTTGCAAAGCTTGATCAATATATTCAACAGAGACTAAGTTCGCTTAGATTAGCCTCAAAAGCCTTCTCACTATATCGTGGGGAGGTTTTTTTGATAACATAAAAAAATATGCTTGACGAAGAAGGTTAAATCATGCTAGATTATAGAAGTCGCTTGAAGCGGAAGAAAAAATGCTTGCAATGATTTAAGATTTTTGATAGAATAACTCTTGTCTTCAAAAATGTTCCCAAATAGCTCAACGGCAGAGCAATCGGCTGTTAACCGATAGGTTGCAGGTTCGAATCCTGCTTTGGGAGCCAATCCTGGAGAGATACTCAAGAGGCCGAAGAGGACGGTTTGCTAAACCGTTAGATGGCGTAAGCCATGCGAGGGTTCGAATCCCTCTCTCTCCGCCAGACTTTTTTGTTATGATTAGTATGGCCCGTTGGTGAAGCGGTTCAACACACCAGCCTTTCACGCTGGCATGCAGGGGTTCGAATCCCCTACGGGTCACCATTTTTGGGCGCTTAGCTCAGCTGGGAGAGCACATGCCTTACAAGCATGGGGTCGGCGGTTCGATCCCGTCAGCGCCCACCATGTTTTACAGAATTTCTTTAACCCTTTTGGGGCTGTGGTGTAGAGGCCTAACATGCCTGCCTGTCACGCAGGAGACCGCGGGTTCGAATCCCGTCAGCCCCGCCATTTTTTTGTGGCGATCGTGGTGAAGCGGTTAACACACCGGATTGTGGCTCCGGCACTCGCGGGTTCGAATCCCGTCGTTCGCCCCATTTTTAACGCCTATTAATTCTGTTGGGGAGTAGCCAAGAGGTAAGGCATCGGTTTTTGGTACCGTGTACCGAAGGTTCGAATCCTTCCTCCCCAGCCATTTTTTCCTTAATTTTGTAAGAGCCATTAGCTCAGTTGGTAGAGCATCTGACTTTTAATCAGAGGGTCGAAGGTTCGAGTCCTTCATGGCTCACCATTTTATATATGCGGGTGTGGCGGAATGGCAGACGCACCAGATTTAGGTTCTGGCGCCGAGAGGCGTGGGGGTTCAAGTCCCTTCACCCGTACCATATACTATAATTAAAATTGAAAACTTGCGGTCGTGGTGGAATTGGCAGACACGCTATCTTGAGGGGGTAGTGGCCCTAGGCCGTATGGGTTCGAGTCCCATCGACCGCACCATTTTCCTTATTGGAAGAGTTATGACTGTAACTTTTCTTTTTTTATACCAAAACTATCAGTAGTAATGCGAGCTAAATGAAATATGCGGGTGTAGTTCAATGGTAGAACATCGGCCTTCCAAGCCGAATGTGAGGGTTCGATTCCCTTCACCCGCTCCACGATAAAAAGTTGCACAATATGTGCAACTTTTCCTTTATTTGGAGAGACGAACTTTCTTCTTTTCTCATTTCTTGGTAAGATAGAATTATTTCTTATGGATGGACGGTGTCACACCTTGGATAAACAAGTGATAGTTACAAATAGTGAGAAAGAAACAAGAGCATTGGCCTCACAGATCGGTTCTATGTTATCCAAGGGCTCAGTTATCGCTTTATCAGGAGAACTGGGAGCTGGAAAAACTACTTTTTCTCAAGGATTAGCAAAAGGGCTTGGAGTAGAGGAGTATGTAGACAGCCCTACATTCTCGATTTTAAAAATATATGAGGGAAGACTACCTCTTTATCATATGGATGTTTATCGATTGGATGAGGAAAGCATGGAAGACTTAGGCTTAGATGAGTATTTATTTGGTGATGGTGTGTGTTTAGTAGAATGGCCATCGCGTATTGATTCGCTTCTTCCAGAAGAGACAATAGCAATCGATATTGAAGCGCTTTCTACAGGGGCCAGAGCAATATCGATTCATTCGGCCAAGTTATATAAGGGGTTAATGTCATGAATATTTTAGCAGTAGATACTTCTACGCTTGTCCTAAGCATAGCTGTTTTAAATGAACAAAAAGTATTAGGAGAGAAATCAACCAATCTCAAAAAGAACCATTCGGTTCGACTAATGCCTGCAATAGATGAATTGTTGACAGATTTGGATATGTCCTTGTCTGATATAGATATTTTTGCAGTTACAGCGGGTCCAGGTTCATATACTGGCGTTCGTATCGGAGTTACGACTATCAAAACATTGGCTTGGTCCTTGCAGAAGCCTTTTCTTGCTGTCTCTACACTAGCTGTAATGGCAATGAATGGCCTATATTTCCCTGGAAATATCGTTCCACTTATTGATGCAAGACGAGAGCAAGTGTATACCTCCGTGTACCAAAAGGAAAATGGGAAATTACAAGAAAAGATGCCTGAAAAAATTTTGCTGATTGATGACTTATTAACAGAACTAAAAATAGATAAAAAAAGTGTCTTATTTGTCGGAGATGATACCCATATTTTTCAAAGCAAAATAGAAGGGGAATTAGGTGATCAAGCTCAATTTTCTCCTGCTGCTTTTCATCTTCCGCGTGCCAGCAATTTAGGAATTCTAGCTTTACAACAATGGTTAGAATCGGATAAAGGCGAAAACCAAGACTTTGCCCCAAATTATTTGCAATTAACACTAGCAGAGAAAAATTTACTGGGTCGTTTATCATGAATTCAACCAAAACGGTATTATTTCGACCGATGAAAGTAACAGATATTCCGGCTATCATGGAAATTGAGACACTTTCTTTTGCTGATCCATGGAGTGAATATTCTTTTGAAGACGAGATTACCTCTAATGATTTAGCCTATTATGTTGTTTCTTTGGTCGATGGTCAAATCGCTGGGTATGCTGGCATGTGGGTGGTTCTTGATGAAGCACAAATGACCAATGTGGCACTCCATCCAGCTTATCGAGGACAAGGGACAGGGAAAGAGACACTTATTTATATGATTGAATTAGCAAAACAATTAGGAGCATTGAAGATGTCCCTTGAAGTAAGGAAATCAAACAAGATTGCCCAACGAATGTATCGTGATCTCGGATTTACGGTGATCGGTACAAGGAAAGCCTATTATCCAGACAATGGAGAAGATGCGATATTGATGGGGTTGATTTTAAATGGAGAATAAAAATGTGATACTTGGTATTGAAACAAGTTGTGATGAGACCAGTGTTTCTGTCGTAGTGGATGGACATGCGGTTCTTTCTAATGTGATCAGTTCGCAGATGGAAATCCATCAAGCTTTTGGAGGGGTAGTGCCAGAAGTTGCTTCAAGGCGTCATGTGGAACGGATTACGTTGATTATCGAGCAAGCCTTATTGGAAGCAAATGTCACCAAAAATCAGCTCACAGCGATTGCGGTTACGCAAGGTCCAGGTCTAGTGGGTGCTTTGTTAGTTGGCGTAGCAGCTGCAAAAGCATTGGCATATGCACTTCGCATTCCACTGATTCCTGTTCACCATATAGCGGGACATATTTATGCCAATCATTTGGTTAGCCCGCTCCAATTTCCGCTTATTGCTCTTATTGTTTCTGGTGGCCATACAGAGCTTATTTATATGAAAGATCATATGAATTTTGAACGTTTAGGACGAACACGAGATGATGCTGTAGGAGAAGCATTTGATAAAGTTGCCCGCCTAATGAATCTACCTTACCCAGGTGGACCGCATATTGACCGTTTAGCAGCCCAAGGGTCACCCGCGTATTCTCTGCCACGTGCGTGGCTGGAAAAAGGATCACTGGACTTTAGTTTTAGCGGATTAAAATCGGCGGTTATGCAGTTTATGAAGCAAAACGAGCGGTACGTTGAAAAAGATTTGGCAGCTAGTTTTCAAACGGCTGTACTGGATGTGCTAGTGGAAAAAACATTTCGTGCAATCACCCAAAAAGAAGTTTCCAACCTCGTAGTAGCTGGTGGAGTAGCGGCGAACAGTGGACTCCGTAGTCGATTGCATAACAGAGCCAAGCAAGAGAAAATAACGTTAACTATTCCTTCATTGGAACTGTGTACAGATAATGCAGCAATGATCGCCTCGGCGGCATATTTTCTTTATCAAGAAGGGAATCCCGTAGATTTGGAATTAAATGCAGTACCAAATCTACCATTGATTTAAGTTTTCTATGATTACTCCCTACATCTTTCCTGCTGTATAGTTCAAGCAAAAGCGATATCTTGGAAAAGAGGGACACCATGAAACGTGCAGAGTGGAAGAACTTTGGTAAATTGATTCTGTTTGTCTGTGCCTTTAGTATTGGTCAGTTGATTGTTTGGAAACTATTATCCCCGATTCAAATCGTATTTACCATAAATGGATTTGCTATTGATTTGACTACCTTTTTACATCTTGTTGAAAGTGTGTTGGTTTACTCTGTTGTGCTCTACCTTTTCCTCAAAAAGTTTGGATATTGGGAGAAGATTTTTGGTGATTCGAAAACGGATATCATTCAAAAAGATGAACCTTTAAAGTGAATTGATAGATTTAAGAATGGGAAACTAGCTGAAGAAGCTAGTTTTTTTGCATTTATTCACACATTTTCCTGTTTTCATTTTTGATTATTTTACATATACTAAAGGTACAAACCACCCGTCCCCAATTCGACTTTAAGTCGAGAAAAGAGGCAAACTGTCATGCGTCGTATCATCGACACCAAGGTTCTGACCTTCGTCATCATCGGTCTGATCGCCTTTCCCAAGTGGGCCGACACGACTCACAAGTACGTCCTCCTGGGCTTCAACCAGCTCCTCCTGGGTCTCACCCAGTTGAAGGACGGTCTCGTTCAGTGGCAGGACGAGCACAGGGACGAGATCCTCGACATGCTCATGAGGACCGGCGAGTACATCATCAAGACCGATCTGTCGTGGGTCATCGCTCACCCGGTGCTGACGCTCATCATTCTGATCGTCGCCAAGTTCGTCATCACTCTGGCGAAGCGGTACATCGATCCCATCGTGGTGGCCTGGGTCAAGATCCAGATCGCCAAGATCGAGGGCAAGATGCTGCCGAAGAACAACAAGCCGTACGTGATCACGAACCTGACCGCTCAGCAGCCGAAGGCGCCGCTGGCACTGAAGAACTCGCAGGACTGACCTCGCAAGGACGGGACCGGGCAATTGATGTTGGTGACCTCCAGTCATCCGCAACAGTTGTCCCCCGAACGGTAATGAAACACCAATAGATGAAAAAGTCAGCGATTGTATGCTGGCTTTTTGCTTTTTTAATTCTTTAATGAAAATGAAAATTTGTATATAATAAAATGAACCAACTACTCGTTCTATTCCAGCTTTTGCTGGGGAAGGAGACTGACATGTCTCTCCTCTCTCGTCTCTCCAACCACGCTCGTACCGAGACGCAGATCTGGGCCCTCTGGGGAGTGGTCATCTTCGCTCTGGTGAGCTTCTTGCTGGTCGATGTCGACTGGACGAGGACCGTCTCCCAGTCGATCGAGATCATCCGGTTCCAGTTGAATCCCCGCACGTGGGTGAACTTCGTTTCCTACCTCATCAAGTAGGTCACTTGGGTCTCGTGGTCTTCGTCGAAGTGGCGGAATCTGCCAATAGCTAGCGCTGAGAAATTGAGAGGATAACTTTACCTATAGGACGAGAAGGACAGTATTTGTTTTGTTGATGACGATGTTCATCGGCAACATCTGCTGTCCCCCGAAAAAATGAATCACAACATAAAAACAGTAGACCAACCTCAGGGAGTGGTCTATTTTTGTATAATTTTACAAATTGAAAAATCGTTGAAAACGAATTTCCTTTTTATATAATAAATATACAAGTCCGTCCTAGATGATGGAAAACCATCAAGAAAGCTGAGGAAACCATGTCCCGTGGTTCGAAGATCTTCCTGGGCACCGTCGCGATCCTGGCTACCATCTTCATGGTTGTCAGCAAGTTCGCGCCCTCCCTCTTCGAGGTCGAGTTCACCGTGTTCGAAATGCCGGTCTCTGTCAATCCGGTCGCGATTCTCCAGAGCGGCATAGAGATCCTGAACGACGTGGCAGGTAAGCTCCTCATCCCCGCTTTCTTCCTTGGAGTGGTGTGGCTGGTGATGAACGATCTCAGCAACAATCACGCTCGGAAGGACCGTGACGACTGGAAGAACCGCTAGTACTAGGACGGAAGGGCAGTGTGTCTAGTTGATGAGAGCCACTCATCCTACATTACTGTCCGCCGAATATAACATTACATGACATAGATAGAAAGTAGGCCAGCCTTTGAGGTTGGCCTACTTTTTGTATAATTTTACAAAGTGGAAATTCTTTTTTCACTCTGGAAGAAGAGGTATACTAATTACGTACCGAATCGTCCTGCGTTTTTGGATAAGAGGCTTCATGAACGACAAACGTGGTTTGATCGCATCTACTGGTCACCCAACTCCAGAAGAAATCAATCCCGTAACAATGATCAAGGATGGGGTTCGGAAGGAGATGGATACACTGTATTCTTTCTCTCCTGAAAATCCCTTGGTTTGGGAAGGTTTGATTCTCTTGCTTTGTATCGCGATTTTTGGAGTGACCAAAAGGAAGTATGGACCAAAGACACCTTGTGACAAGGTGAACCTTCTGACCGTGCTCTGGAAAAATGCCTGTCTGCTCTGGGCTCTAAGGAAGCTCTGAGGACATCACAGGTAATGGACGTTTGGATCTTGCATGTATCCAGTTTGCTATGATTCAAACGTCCGCCCGAAAACGAGAAAGAAAACATAGATGTGCTAGCGAATATGCTAGCTTTTTTGCTGTGAGAATTGATTTCCTACTGGATTTCTAAAAGTGTTATGATAGAGAGATTCCCCGACATAACAAGAAAGGGAAAAAGCAGATGAATAAAAATTCGATCCGTCAAGAAATGCTAGCTCGTAGAATGAAGATGCGCTCCCCCTATCGTGTACAAGCTTCCAGAAATATTTGCGAACAGATCAAACAATTACCGATATACAAAAATGCATCTTCCATCCTCGCCTATTTTTCTGTTCGCAATGAAGTGAGTTTATATCCATTGATTGAGGATGCTTGGAAACAGGGGAAAAGAGTATCGCTTCCGAGTATGAAGCAAGACGAAATCATTCCTCGCTTGTTTACGTCTCCAAGTGATCTGGAACAAAGTGAATTTCACATACTAGAACCGAGATCTGGTTGTGAGAAAGTAGATTTACATGAGCTTGACCTTGTGTTAGTTCCTGGTGTTGCTTTTGATCAACAAGGTTATCGACTTGGATTTGGAAAAGGGCACTACGATCGTTTTTTTTCAAACATACCAGACGTATATAAATGTGGAATAGCTTATCACGAGCAAATTGTGGAAACAATTTTTCCAGAAGTCCATGATATACCTATGGATCTCGTTATTACTTCTGGAAAAAATGGTTAAATATCCCTGTTAGATATTTTGCCTGTTCTCTTTTTTGCCGTATAATAAAAGCTGGGGAGGTGGCTTTCTATTGGCAGAACAGAAAATCCCAAAAGTAACTGCAAAACGGTTGCCATTATATTACCGTTATTTAGAAAAATTACATGCCATTGGAAAACAGCGGATATCATCTGCTGATTTAAGTGAAGCATTACAAATTGATCCAGCCACCATCCGGCGTGATTTTTCCTACCTCGGAGAATTAGGAAAAAAAGGATATGGCTATAATGTTACGTATCTTTTGCAGTTTTTAAGAGATTTCCTCAAACAAGACGAAGTAACAAATGTAGTGCTCATAGGTGTGGGAAACTTGGGAACTGCTTTGTTACGTTACAATTTTTACCGATCTCACAATACAAAAATCGTTGCTGGTTTTGATCAGGAAGCTAGCAAAATAGGTTCTGATATCGATGGGATTCCAGTGTATTCGATGGATCGATTATCAGAAGTTATTGTCTTGCATCATGTAGAAGTTGCTATTCTTACTGTGCCGTTAAACGTTGCACAGGGAACAGCTGATTTTATTGTAGATGCCGGTATTAGAGGGATATTGAATTTTACTCCTGCACGAATCACCGCACCTGATCATGTGCGTATCCATCATATAGATCTCACCACAGAACTACAGACACTGATCTATTTTCTTAAGAAATTTCCAGCAGATGAAATATTGGAAGAGGAAGAGTTTTAAGGGGTATTCTGATGAGCGAAGAAGAATTTCAACCATTAGCAGATCATTTAGTTGAACTTAGGCGACGCCTTATTTGGGTGCTCGCTACTTTCGTTGTGGGCTTAGTAGCTAGTTTTTTATATGCAGCAGATATATTTAAGATTATTGGCAAAGATGCAAACGAACATTTTGCATTATATGCACTATCTCCAGCGGATTCATTTAAAATTTATATGCAAATATCGCTGGTATCAGCATTTATCCTTACGTTACCTGTTTTGCTCTATCATCTTTGGCAATTTGTTCGACCAGGTCTAGAACCTCGTGAACAAAAAGCTACTTTAATCTATATTCCTGTAGCTTTCCTCCTATTTATTGGAGGATTATTATTTGGATATTTTTTAGTTTTTCCACTAATGATCGATTTTCTCACCAAAATCTCCAAAGATCTTGGTGTCAAGCAAATGTATGGAATATATCAGTATATTAGTTTTATGTTTAATGTCATTGTCCCTTTAGCATTATTATTTTTACTGCCAGTTATCGTACTTTTTTTAACACGTCTACGATTGATCACTCCAGCTTTGTTAATCAAAGTACGAAAGATAGCTTATATCGTCTTGATTGTGATCGCTCTTATCATCACACCAGATTTACTTTCTAATTTTTTAGTAGCTGTTCCATTGATCCTGCTCTATGAGATCAGTATCGCACTTTCCATTTGGTTATTTCGCCGAATAGAAAAGGAATCAGAGTTGGAATCGCTTACGACAGATGATTGACACATTTTTTTGCTTAGAGCTTGCAAAATGTATCTTAGATGATTATCATAAGTATTGGGTGTTAGCACTCGATGGAGTAGAGTGCTAATAATCGAACGAAAAAAAGGAGGTTTTCCCATCATGATTAAACCACTTGGTGATCGTGTCATTCTAGAAGCTGTTGAGAAAGAAGAAACAACCGCAAGCGGTATCATTCTACCTGATTCCGCTAAGGAAAAACCACAAGAAGGAAGAGTCGTTGCTGTTGGTACTGGACGTATCGACGAAAACGGTAACCGCGTTGCACTTGAAGTAAACGCAGGTGATCTTGTTATTTTCTCTAAGTATGCTGGAACTGAAGTAAAATATGATGAGAAAGAATACCTCATCTTACGCGAAAGCGATATTCTTGCAGTAATCGAGTAATTTTTACATAAGAAGGGAGATTTTTATTATGGCTAAAGAGATTAAATTTAGTGAAGACTCTCGCCGTGCGATGCTTCGCGGTGTGGATGCATTAGCAGACGCAGTAAAAGTAACTTTGGGGCCAAAAGGTCGTAACGTGGTATTGGAACGTAAATTTGGTTCTCCACTCATCACCAATGATGGTGTAACCATTGCAAAAGAAATCGAACTAGAAGATGCTTTTGAAAACATGGGAGCTCAATTGGTAAAAGAAGTAGCTACCAAAACAAACGATATTGCTGGGGACGGAACCACTACAGCTACTGTACTTGCTCAAGCTATCATTCGTGAAGGTTTGAAAAACGTTGCTGCTGGTGCAAATCCAATGATCGTTCGTAAAGGAATCGAAAAAGCAGTTACAACTGCTGTAGCTCAAATCAAAGAGATTGCAAAACCAATCGAAGGCAAAGAGTCTATCGCTCAAGTAGCAGCTATTTCTGCTAACGATGATGAAGTAGGTAAACTCATTGCAGAAGCAATGGAAAAAGTGGGTAACGATGGAGTTATCACTGTAGAAGAATCCAAAGGTATCACTACCGAACTCGATGTAGTAGAAGGTATGCAATTTGACCGTGGATACATCGCGTCCTATATGGTTACCGATACAGATAAAATGGAAGCTGTTTTGGATGATCCATACATCTTGATCACAGATAAAAAAATCAGCAATGTTCAAGATATCGTTCCATTGCTTGAAAAAGTTGTGCAACAAGGTCGTTCCATCTTGATCATTGCAGAAGATGTAGAAGGCGAAGCATTAACCACGATCGTATTGAACAAACTACGTGGTACTTTCACCGCAGTAGCTGTAAAAGCTCCTGGATTTGGTGATCGTAGAAAAGCAATGCTTGAAGATATCGCTATCCTCACTGGTGGCCAAGTGATCACCGAAGATCTTGGTCTTGATCTAAAAACTACTGGTCTAGATGCACTAGGTAGTGCACACCAAGTACGTATAAACAAAGACAACACCATTATCGTAGATGGTGCTGGAGAAGCAAGCGAAATCAAAGGCCGCGTTTCTCAAATTCGACAACAAGTGGAAGAAACCACTTCTGAATTTGATAGAGAGAAATTGCAAGAGCGCTTAGCAAAACTTTCTGGTGGTGTAGCAGTTATTAAAGTTGGTGCAGCTACCGAAACCGAATTGAAAGAGAAAAAACTTCGTATCGAAGATGCGCTAAACTCTACACGTGCAGCAGTAGAAGAAGGTATCGTTTCTGGTGGTGGTACCGCATTGGTGAACGTGATTCGTTCTGTTGACCAACTAGAGTCTTCTCTACCAATTGGTGACGAAAAGACAGGTGTATCGATCATCAAACGTTCTCTTGAAGAGCCAGTTCGTCAAATCGCACACAATGCAGGTCTAGAAGGATCCGTCATTGTGGAGCGTCTGAAAAAAGAAGAAGTTGGAGTAGGCTTCAACGCATTGACTGGAGAATGGGTAAACATGATCCAAGTTGGTATTGTAGATCCTGCTAAAGTTACTCGTTCTGCATTACAAAACGCTGCATCTGTAGCTGCAATGGTTCTAACCACCGAAGCAGTTGTTGCAGATAAGCCAGAAGAAAACAAAGCACCAGCTATGCCTGACATGGGCGGAATGGGTGGAATGGGCGGCATGATGTAATTAGGGATTTAAAACCCTTTTTGTATCAACGTTTTCCAACTAATTTGTTATCTTGTCTTTGGTAAAAAACAGACATAGAATAATAAAAAAGAGAGAAGGCCTTTCATCAGTTTATAACACTGTTGAGAGGCCTTTTTTTCATGTTAGCGTTTAATGAATGTCTCTTTATTCTCTCTCTGTGTTAAACCAACTTCCGTTAATAATGGTGTAAGAATCCATTCTCCTTAACCATCCTTATTGTTGATTGCTTTCACCACTATTTTCGAGTCTTCAAGAACTTTCCGAATTTGACGAGCGAATGCAAGTGCTTCAGATCCGTCTCCATGAATGCAAATCGTATGAGCTTTGACAGACACATCGACACCTTGCTGTGAGAGAACTTTTCCGTCTTTGACCATTCGAACAACCTGAGCGACAGCTTGCTCATTGTTGTGTATAAGTGCGTTTGGTTGGTTTCGCGGTGTTAAGGATCCGTCTTGCTGGTAAGTGCGATCAGAAAATACTTCATGTGCTGTTTGTAGGCCTATTTTTTCCCCAGCTTGAACCAACTCACTGCCTGCAAGACCGAACAGAATGAGTTGTGAATCTACTTTATAAACGGCTTCAGCAATTGCTTCTGCTAATGTTCTATCTTTTGATGCCATGTTGTACAATGCCCCATGTGGTTTGACATGCTGCATATTTTCGCCTTCTGCTTTGATAAATCCATTAAGTGCTCCGATTTGATAAATGGTAATATCATATGCTTCTTGTGGTGTAATACTGATGTTGCGCCTTCCGAATCCAATCAAGTCAGGAAACCCAGGATGTGCGCCAATCTTGACGCCGTATTTAAGCGCTAGTTTGACAGTATTTCGTATTACAGACGGGTCCCCAGCATGAAATCCACAGGCAATATTAGCTGATGTGACGAACGGAAGAATCTCTTCGTCTATCCCTAGTTTATAAACTCCAAAACTTTCTCCTAAATCACAATTTAAATCAACTTGATACATATAAAAAGCTCCCTATCTATTAAATATTCCATTCTCTTTAAATTCTACGCTAAATGGCGATTGTTTGCTGTTATGATGAGGCTAAGCATAATATCGATAAGAATCAGTTTGTTAACTAATAGGTAACATACAATAAAAAATGAAAAAATAATAAATTTCCGATTTTATATTCCTTTTTGCCTCTTAAGTTAACCTTTCATTAACTCCAAACAGGAATGATTAGTGTTTTTTTATTCAGACAATTATAATAGTTTTATAACCAATAAACAGAAATCACATTCCGAATGACAAATAGATAGGGGGGATTGAAATGCTTCAGACCAATTTAGATGAGAATTCGAATATACAGATTAAACCACTCGGAGATTCAGCGATTCTTGTTCAGTTTGGATCAGTGATTAATCGTGAAGTACATTTAAAAGTGAAAGCGTTCACGGATGAGATGGAAGCACACTCCTTTGCTGGCTTTATAGAATGTGTCCCAGCATTTACAAGCGTGACTATTTTTTATAATCCTGTACATGTTTATGAAAAGTATAAAAAGCAAGGTGAGTATGTTCATCTTTCTGAGAAAGAACAGTCACCTTATAGCATTGTATATTCCATAATAAAAGAGAAGCTAAAAGAATTGAAAGAGGTAAAGGAAGTAAAGCATCGTGTTGTTGACATTCCGGTTTGCTATGGAGGGGAGTTTGGACCGGATTTAGAAGCGGTGGCAGAGTATCATCATTTATCGGCAATGGAAGTCATTCAAATTCATTCGAAATCAGAATATCTCGTATATATAATAGGGTTTGCTCCCGGTTTTCCTTATTTAGGAGGAATGTCTGAAAAGATCGCGACACCACGCCATCATTCACCGAGATTATCGATACCATCAGGATCAGTCGGCATTGCTGGTATGCAGACAGGTGTTTATCCCATTTCCACACCTGGTGGCTGGCAAATAATTGGTCGCACACCGGTTGATCTCTTTTATCCAAAAGAAAATCCTCCAAGTCTTCTGCGATCGGGAGATATAGTCAAGTTCAAGCCAATTTCTCTTGAGGAATATAAGAGGCATAAGGAGAAAATTTTATGAGCATAAAAGTAAATAATCCTGGTTTACTTACTAGTATTCAAGATTTAGGGAGATACGGTTTTCAAAAATATGGAGTTGTTGTGAGTGGCGCTATGGATGTTAACTCTCTTCGGATTGCGAATTTGCTTGTTGGCAATCAAGAGGGAGAAGCTGCTTTAGAAATCACGTTAATGGGAGCATCATTTTTGGTGGAAGAAGACTTATTAATTTCTGTTACAGGTGGAGACCTGTCCCCGGCAATAGGGCAAGAATCTTTACCTTTATGGAGACCTGTCTATGTGAGAAAAGGAAGTGTGCTTCGCTTTCCTGCATGCCGTTCGGGTTGTCGGGCCTATATGTCTGTTGCTGGTGGTTTTGCTATTGAGGATGTGATGAAAAGCAAGAGTACTTATTTGCGAGGAAAAATAGGGGGATATAGGGGACGAGCCCTAAAAACAGCAGATACACTGAGTTGCAACAAAATGCCGAAAAGAGCTATTCGGCTTCTTCAACAGTTGAAAAAAAGAGCGGGTTCTTACTCATTTGCTACAGTTAATTGGTATGTTAGTTCAGAATCATTTGTGAATATCAGTAAAAGTCCAGAGATTCGAGTTTTAAGAGGGGGAGAATTTGACCGTTTTACCTCATCAAGTCAAAGGCAATTCTTTGAGCAAGACTTTCGAATCTCTCCAAAGTCAGATCGAATGGGTTACCGAATAGAGGGCCCTTCTTTACAGACAGAGGGTTCATTTGACCTTATTTCTGAAGCTGTTTCCAACGGTACGATTCAAGTACCGAAGGATGGAAACCCAATTATCTTGCTTGCTGATCGGCAGACGACAGGCGGATATCCGAAAATTGCCCAAGTGGCAACTGTTGACCTGCCTCTCCTAGCACAAGTAAAGCCAGGTGAAAGAATTCGATTTAAAGAAATTACACGAAATGAGGCAGAACAGCTTTACCTAGAGCAAGAACGACAGATGAAACAACTAAGTGCAGGGCTTCTTTTAAAAGAAACATAAAATAGAAAAAACGCAATAAAAATATAAACTGGTGATAGATAGGAACGAAAAATTTCAAATGGATGAATCTACCAAAGTAGGGACAAGATAAAAAAGAAGGTGATAACTACTTACTGAGGTGGATGGTAAATGAAAAATCAGTTACATCATGACCATAACCAAGATAATACTGGAAAAGATACAACATTAACAAATAGGCAAGGGCATCCAATCACGAACAACCAAAACATCCGCACAGTAGGAAACCGTGGCCCTAGTACACTAGAGAACTACGATTTTATAGAAAAGATCAGCCATTTTGATCGTGAACGTATACCTGAACGCGTCGTTCATGCACGTGGAGCAGGCGCTCATGGTTACTTTGAAACATATGGAACAGCAGGAGAAGAGCCTGTATCCACATACACTCGTGCGAAGTTATTTCAAGAAAAAGGGAAGAAGACTCCCGTATTTGTTCGATTTTCTTCTGTTATTCATGGTGGACACTCACCCGAGACGCTACGTGACCCACGTGGATTTGCGGTGAAATTTTATACAGAGGATGGAAACTGGGATTTGGTGGGGAACAACCTAAAAATATTTTTTATTCGTGATGCGATGAAGTTTCCTGATATGGTTCATGCTTTTAAGCCAGATCCGATCACTAATATTCAAGACAATGAAAGATTTTTTGATTTTTGTTCTAACTCCCCTGAGACATTTCATATGGTTACGTTTTTGTTTTCACCATGGGGTATTCCGGCAAATTATCGAATGATGCAAGGTTCTGGAGTAAATACATACAAATGGGTAAATAATGAAGGTCAAGCGGTATTAGTAAAATACCACTGGGAGCCAAAACAAGGGATTAAAAATTTGACGCAAAAAGATGCAGAAGCGATACAGGCAACTAACTTCAACCATGCGACACAGGATTTATACGATGCGATTGAAAACGGAGATTATCCAGAGTGGGAGTTATTGGTCCAAATCATGAGTGATGATGCACATTCTGAGCTGGATTTTGATCCATTAGATGATACAAAACTGTGGCCGGAAGAAAAATTTCCATGGTTACCTGTTGGGAAGATGGTATTAAATAAAAATCCCGAAAACTACTTCAACGAAGTCGAACAAGTGGCATTTGGGACAGGTGTTTTAGTCGATGGATTGGATTTTTCAGATGATAAAATGCTGCAAGGTAGAACATTTTCTTATTCCGATACACAACGTTATCGTGTGGGAGCAAATTATTTACAATTACCAATCAATGCACCAAAAAAGAGAGTGGCCACAAATCAAAGCGGCGGGCAGATGCAGTACAAAGTAGACATTGCACCAGGGCAAAATCCTCATATTAATTATGAACCCTCTGTCTTAGGTGGATTACAAGAAGCCCGACAAGACGGAAAAGAACATACTCCATATGTAGCAGGCAATTTGGTACGTCAATCGATTGATCGTCAGAGCAATACCAAACAAGCTGGAGATACCTATCGCCAATTTGAGGTATGGGAAAAGGATGAACTGATCGCTAATCTTGTGTCTGGTCTGGCCAATTGTGATAAAAGAATTCAAGATCAAATGTTATATTTAGCCGAACAAGCAGATGCGGAGTATGGGAAGCGTTTAAGAGATGGATTGAAAAATGCTTCCAAAGACGGATCTAGTCAAAAACCGCTTGGGAATCGGGCAGGAGAGAAAGCACCACAAGAAGCGATTAACAAAGGACATGAAGCAGATCCATATTAAAAAAGGTAGTGTACCCACTACCTTTTTTAATGATTTGGAACCTAAATTTCTCCATTTATTCACAGAAAGTAAAAAACAACAGACAGAAATGACTAAATATTTGTTATATTAATGAAATTAACAGGAAAGGGTTGGTAAACATGATGAGGAAAATTTGGATGCCTTGTTTCATTGTTGGTTTAGCATTTGTTTTTACATTTACCATTCAATCTAATTTAGTAGCAGAGGCTAAAAATACGAGTGTTTCAACTTATATCAAAGGGGAAAGACACGAACATTGGACACCCGAAATTGCTGCGAATGCCAATCACAAATTGAGAATTGTCATCACGAATAACAACGATGCAAAAGTTGCCTTCCATGTGACAGATGTAAAAACGAAGAAAAAAGTGATTAGCGAGACGAAAGCTGGGAAAGGTAGTCAAACATATAATGTTTCTGGTCTATATGGTACGTACCAGCTTTACATACATTGCTATGATAAAAGACCATATAATCGAAACCACTGTGATGCAAAAGCAGTCGTATATAATTACTAGTATTTTCTTCATAGGCAGTAGTTTGCTTATGAAACAGGTAATTTTTTTATCGCTTGCAGGTATGGAATCTGGGGGATGATTTCCTCTATCGTCTTGACAAATTAGCGAAGGTGATTTTTCTTGAAACGGATAGAAATTTAATATTATTCTATAATTATAAAGTGTCCCAAAAAAAGAAAAGTGGTGTACATTTCCACTTGACCAACTTACGCGAATAGTTTTATATTTTAGTATATAAGATGTTTTAAAAATACAACATTTTATATGCTCTTTTAAAAAAATAAACATATATCATTGTAAGGGGGAAGAATCGGCATGGCCTATCAAAAGATTGTTAGTCGTTTGTTTCTCGTCCTTGTAGGTGCAGTATTGCTTTTAAGTTTTCCTCTCAATGCAAGTGCAGCTAACTATTCCTACGATGGTAAGAGCCCTACTGGTACTAATTGTGATGATACTGGCTACACCCCCACCGGAAAATCTAAGAGTTTTTCACATTTTGGTATTTCAGGCACTGTTCATCTGAAGTTCAGCTCGAAATGTAAAACTGCTTGGGTATATGTAGTACTCAACAGTAAACTCCCATCTGGTTATAGAGTTCAAGGATCAGTAATTCGGAATAACGATGGTAAAGAATTCATTTGTAGTGACTCGGGTGGAAACGGCGCGATCCAACCTACCGAACAATCTTGCTACAGTCCAATGGTATATGATTATAATCCAAACACAGCTTATGCACTGGTAGCTGTTACTCAAAATCCTGACTCTGTATTTTATAGTAAAACAGGAATCTCATATACCGCATCTTATTAGAATTATATTTATCTCTCCACCTTCGCTCAATTTTTGAACGAAGGTGTTATTATGTGCTGATTGGACTTGAATTGTTCTCGATTAAATTTTTTTATAAAAAAGGGGTTGCAATCTTTTTTTAGCCATGTTATATTATTTCTTGTCGCCGCGAGCAACACACAAACGGCTGACACAACAACAAAAAAGCAAAACTTGATTCTTGTTGGGACAAGTTGAGATAAGCACTTCTCACTTACCACCATTACAATGACAAGTTGCGCTAAGGCGCAGAAGCGCCAAGTCGCACTTTGAAAATTGGATAGGAAATGATGATAGAGAAAAGACATGTGTGTCTTTTCCGTCAAGTTGCGAACACCGGGTGATAGAGATGAAAATTTGTATCACCAAGTAAGAATAGTAGGAGAAGCTACTAAGGGCACACGGTGGATGCCTTGGCGCTAGGAGCCGATGAAGGACGGGACGAACACCGATATGCTCCGGGGAGCTGTAAGTGAGCTTTGA
>NZ_KE386618.1:31332-80062 GCF_000428065.1 Shimazuella kribbensis DSM 45090 | reverse complement strand
GCTTTACACAGTACTCAGGACAGTGTTGAAAACAGTGCTTTACACAGTACTCAGGACAGTGTTGAAAACAGTGCTTTACACAGTACTCAGGACAGTGTTGAAAACAGTGCTTTACACAGTACTCAGGACAACATAGAAGGCAACACTTTACATAGTAAGAAGAATAGTGCTGAACAAATAGCTGAAAGATTAAAGGCCAGAAACAAAAACACTAAGAAATTAACCTTTCAGGAAAAATACCCTAACAAGGTAACTTTATATTTAGAGAAGGAAGTAAAAGAAATACTTTATTTAGATGGAGAGGGACAAAAAGAAGGAGGAGTAACGGAATTACTTAATAAAATCATAAAAGAATACTATGGATTGAAATGAATCGAAAGATCCAACAGTAGTTCTAGAAAAATTTAAATTATGGAAGCAATCAACTGTTATAACTGAGTTAAGGATATCAAAAATTTAACCTTTGAAAGAGGAGTCATCTAATAAATGGCTTCTCTTTTTATTTTGTTTTCCAGATATTGAGAAAAAAATGCTGACAAAATGGCATTCTTCCATCATTAGATTTAATAAAAAAGCAAAACTGTTGGCTGAATTGCTGACAATATGGCAGTAATCAAAGAAGTATTAAAATAAATTTTCAAAATGTATTGAATTCGGGACGAAAGCATGATATATTATAACTGTCCCCATAACGGGACAGACGGGAGGATAGAGTTATGAACGGAGAGGATTCCCCTATATTTCATGTTTTCACTGCTAGCTCAGCAGCAGAGAAATGGGGATTAGCAGAGGATACTGTTAGGAAGTGGTGTCAAAGGGGATTCAACCACGGAGAAGCAAAGAAAGACGGGGGAACATGGCTAGTCACTAGGGATTTTATGATTAGAAAGACCAAAAGGGATATAAAAGAATAAAAGGCTCACTGGTATCGTCGCAAACTCCACCAGTAAGCCAAGAGGAAGAGTCTTAGAAAAAGACTCCCGTTAAGTGTAAGGCAAATAAGTTTCCAAGAAAAGAGGAGAAAAAGTGAAAAGGAAAATAGAAAAGTGGTTCGGAGGCATCATGTTCATCTATGCAAGTGTTATGGCGATTTATCTAATATATCGCTTTACAATTGGGTTAATCACAGGAGATCATCCTAACACCACAGCTTTTTATATTTTCTATCCAGCGTTAATCATTACCATCTTAGTTGGTCTGCGATCTTTTTATGGAGTCTTCCGAGGCGAGAAAGGTTACAGAATTTTCGAGGGTGATAAGAATGAGTAACATCTATCAAGAGGAAAGATGGAAAAGTAGAGGGCACGTCCGTAAACCCAATAAATTTGTATTAGGGTTGTATTCAATGTTTGACTTAATACAAGATTTCGGACCAATGTTTTCATCAATGGGGCGAGGGATCAGAAAAGCAGGGTCAACAACTTGGGGATTCTTTACCCGATCTATAATGTTGTTTATTAATTTTGCTTTGGTGGTTGGGATCATCTATTTATCAGTGGGTCACTCCTATACATTACTTGTTCATTCTGGTTTCTCTGGTGTAGCAGCTTGGGTGGCTGTTGCAGTCTGGGAAGCTGTATTTATCTATTGCAGTATGCTCATTGATAATGCTCATCGCAATAAAAGAAAAGTTGGTTGGGCTGCATGGATCGGTTTTCTTATGGGTTTTGCATTTGTTGGGATATCAAACTATATGGGAATGGCATCAAATACGATAGGAAAAATAATTGGAATCAGTACACCAATATTACTGTTGGTTATGAAAAAAGTTTTAGAGCATCAGTTCAAAAATGAACCAGCAGAAGAACAAAAAAATACTTCTTGGTTCTCATCTGTTTTCAAATCAAAAACCATAAAAACAACACCTGAACCAACAGCACCATCAACACAAAAATCAGCAGTCGAATTAACTGCAATTGAACATGTTGAAACAGAAACAACAGCTCGAAATTTAAGCAAATCAACAGCATCATTAACAGATGAAATAACAGCTCAACCAACAGCATTAGAAGATGAATTACCAACAGTCAAATCAACAACCGAAACAACAGTAGAGATATTAGAAGAATCAACACCAGAAAATGAAGTCGAAACATTAGAAGATACAACAGAAGATGAGTCATCAACAACGGTCGAATCAACACCAAAAACAACAGCGGAAATATTAGATCAAACAACAGCAGATTCAACAGAGGATATGACACCAAAATCAACAGCATTATTACTAGATAAATCAACACCATTGTCAACAGATGAATCGATAAACAAAACAACAGTTCCAACAACACCTGAATCAACAGGAGATGAGGAGTCGAAAGCAACACCAAAAATGAAAAAATCAGCAGGCAAAAAGATGACCAAAACAACAGGTAAATCAACAGGCAAAACAACAGCCAAAAAGAAAAAATCAACAGGTAGAAAATCAGCACAACCAACAGCAGAAAAAGTAGCCGAAATTGCAGAAGAATATAAAAAAGAACATGGTGATTATCCAGGGCGACCTACTTTAATGGATAAAGCTGGATGCGGACCAAATAGGGCTAGAGTAGTGTTATTACAATTAAAAGCAGAAGAAGAGAAGGAGAAGGAGCAACCAAAACTCAAACGTGTAAAATAAAAAAGCGGTCGTATAATTGACCGCTCTTTCTTTTTGAAATCTATAATCTCTTAATCTAGTTGTTCTCATGTGCAAATATTGGTAGAATGGGAACCATCAAAACAAAATGAAAAACGACCTACATCCTTTTGCCGAGGGTTTGAGAGGTCGCTTCATTCGAACTTTTATCAAGTTATGTGCCTATTGTAACTCTTTTTTCGAAATGGATCAAGCAGATAATTTTGGCTTTTTTCGTCGGAATTTAGAATACAAAATTTAGGTAATTGATAAATATTTAGAAGAAGCCACCTCTCTAGGGCGTTAATTAGAGGGGTATTTTTATGCAAAACGATAGTGTGGTTCAATTTAGAGGAACTGTTTATGAAAACGGTTCGGGTATGGTAGCTAAAAAGGTAATGCGTGACATAACTATTAGCAGAGACGCAAAAGCATTGTATGCATATCTCTGTTCTTTCGCATGGGGAGGAACAGACACAGAAAGATCAGCGTTTCCAAAAGTAGAAACACAATGCCATGAATTACAAATTAAAACAGAGAAGAGTTATTATCGCTATCGTAAAGAGTTATTAATGAGTGGTTATATCACCATCGAAAAGAAGCGAAACACCGAAGGAAAATTTAAAAGTAATATCTATTACATAGAAGCAGTACCGGTACCAAAAACAGAAGAAGAAGTAAAGAAAATGCTACGAGAATTAAATGATAAAGCAAAAAAAGATCCACAGGGTAAAAAAGAAAGTGTGGATCAAAAGAGCCATACGGTAAAAAAACGCAGGTTGGTTAAAACCACACTTGGTTTAAACCACACTAGGTCAAAAGAGGGGTCTAATAATAAACAGTCTTTAAGAAAAACAAATTCTTCTAAACAAGATCAAGTATTAAACAACAACATAGAAGAGGTTGTTGGTGTCAAATATATAATTAAAAATAGTTTTAAAGTGGATAAAGAAATTGACAACAAAGATATTGATAACTTGATTGATATTGCAAAACAAGCAAACAAAGATTTAACAGAAGTAATAGCTAATACAAAAACTTATTTTGAAACTTCGAAGGAACCTATAAAGAATCTCGTTGGTTCTTTGATATATGAAATTGAAACAGGATGGTCAGTACCATCAAAAGCAACCAGCAAAGCAAAAACATTACATGTTCAGCAAATATCAGTACAAAACCAAATCAATGAGGCACAACAGGAAACAGCAGCAGGAGCAGAAGGAAATATGACAGCCGAGGAATTACAAGGTACATATGAGGATATTCAGGCAACAATGAAGTTTCTTCGGAGCACTGAGAAGCATGTAGCAAATAACAACGGTCATTAATAGATTCATATATAGTGAAAATTCGAACTCTACATATCCTATATTCGATTTTGATACCATAGGTAATGGTTATGTATTCGGAAGGTATAAAATGTTCATATAAACGAATTTAGGAGGCGTTTTTATAAATGGAGTTTCATGTGTGGGAAAGACAACAACTAGAGAAGATGGTGAACGGCTCTATCAAAGCAACAAGATCACAGATTAAACAGTTTGAAGCGAAAGATCAAGCAGATCAGCTTCGTACAGCTAAAAGTAGATTGATAAGATATCTGGAGTTATTGGAAAAGGTTCGTTCGTTATAAAGCAAAAGAGCCTCAAATAGAGGCTCCTACGATTACAAACATACTATTATTGAAATGATGATAGAAATGCTCATATATGTATCCCTCCTGATTTTTTCCAATATGAAGAATACGACAAAAACATGTGAATCCCTTTTATAAAAAGCAAAAGAGCCACCAAACGGCGGCTCTATGCACAACCATATGCTCTATGTATTTGATAGAACGTATGATCTTTATCATATCAAATGTGGCGATGTGTTCCATCCGGTAAAATCAACCATGTGAGTTTATTCAAACAATAACTGTAACAATGGTGTGAATACCCATGTTAAAAAGAGGTAGAATGCAGGAATGAAGAAAAAGGCGTTGATTATCCGTCTTCTTCTACCTCTTATTCTTTTGGAAAAAGTAGATAGAAAAAGAACTAGAACTATCATCATGCCAGAAATTACAACGACACCAATGGATAACCATATATGAAATGACATGATTTATTTCCCTACCATTTCTTTGGTGCTGGTGTGAAAAATTTCCCCTTATCTTCTTTGGGCATTTTCAGCAATGTTTCCAATGGTTTTTGGTTCTCATTATTGCTATAGCCATGGAAATTCTCGCCTTCCTTGGCCTTGATCCAGTCTCCACGACCTCCGTTTGTTTTGACCCAACTCATGTAATCCCTCCTTTGTTTGCATAATAGTAATACGACAAAATGAAATAATTTCCTTTTTCAAAAATAAAGCTAACACTCTAAATTAGTGTTAGCTAATTGCTTTTTTATTTATGGAATAAGTGTAGGTGAAATCGTGCAGTGAAGAATTAGCAATAATCTTGCTATATTCAAAAAGTATTTTTTTCCCTTTTCTATCGATACCCCAAATCCAGCGATCCATTTCAACTACTGGCTGTGTACGTGAGATATTTAGAAGTGAGCATTCTTGTTCGTTTGGCATTCTACAATTTAAACTTTCTGTTACTTCAGATGCATTAAGATCTTTGTTATCCCGTAACCAATCGAACAAAGGGATTTTATGATCTTCTTGTCCTTTTAGTTCTTTCGTTAGAGAACCTAGTAAGTAAGTGGTGAGTATTCGATAAGGGATTCGATCAACTACTTGGATACGATATCGTTTAAAAACTTCGTCATCTGGTTTAATGCCCATTTTTCTACTTATTTCTATTTCTGCGGGTATTACTTTAGATGGTTCTAGATAACGAATTGATACTTCTCTTCCTTGTTCCCTAGCCAAGTGAATAAATGATCCAACCTCTTGCAGTTCAGGACCGCTATTTTTAGGCAAGGGATCAACATTACCCATAGTCATTTTTTGAACAGGAAAGCGCACAAATGCACCACTGTTAGGCAGAATATCTATATAATTCTCTTGCTGCAATCTTTGAAGTGCGGCTCTAATAGTCCCCCTACTTGCATTTAGTTCTTTTGATAACGCTCGCTCTGAAGGTAATCTTTGTCCAGCGATATACTTATCTTTAATTTGATTACGTAGCTCGCTTACAACCTCATTTATTTTGGATTTCTCCATTTTAATCCCTCCTTATCGTATAAATGTCATTTCTTTGTATTCTAAATAATCATTGATTCGCACTCTCTGAGCTGGATGCATTTCAAGATTTTCTAATTGATCCAATGAAATAAACTCAACCTCTTTTGATTCTGAACTTACTTGCATTGATCCATCAATGATTTGACAAGCAAAACATATTGAAAATTGTTGTCTAATTTCCCCATCGGAGTACTCAATTACATGTTTTGGATCAGTATAAATCCCAATGCATTTTACAACCTCAACATTAAACCCCGTTTCTTCCATCACCTCTCTTACGATTGTTTCCTCAATCGATTCACCAAGTTCCATTCCTCCACCAGGTAAAGACCATAAATTATTATCCCGTCTTTTTTGTAGCAGAATCCTGTTTTTATCATCTATGACAACGGCTGAAGCTGCTGGAACTATTGAATTTGGTTTCGGTGCACCATCCTCATGGTAGTAATCTTTCCGTCCCATTTTACCCCTTCTTTTCTGCGTGGTATGTACCACATGTTATGAATCATCATACCAAATTGCAAAAAAATTAAAAATAACTATTGCAAATTGGTATACACCAATGGTACTATAAAATCATAAATTGGTCTATACCAAATTGAGAGTGAGGTGTATAACTTGGAAAAAACAGCCCTCATTCTTGGCTTAGTAATTCTAATCGTAGCCCCTATTGTCTTAATAGTTAAAAACTTATACGAATTCATAATAAAACCAGTTTACGAACGCATCAAAGAAAGAATCATATCCCTGATCCCACGTTGGATCAGAGGAAAGTAGGTGGAAACAGTGGGAGAAGGAGTAGATATTTATTGTTTTTCGATGTTAGGAGCAATTTTTTTGATGATAATCATGCTCCTCATGGATCTCATGGCGGAAATCAAAAAAGATCAAGATTAATGGTCAGATTGAACTTTGAAAATGGAATAGGAGGGATTTAGATGGATTTTAGTGGGATAGCATCTTGGGTTGCCTACAGTATCATTGGGCTTCTAACTGTGGTGGTGCTTTTCAGACTTGGGATAGCTGCCATGAGAGGAAAAGCCAAGGAATGCAAAGATGAAATCAAACAATTTCTAGTGGTTTGTTTCTTTTTTGGGATTCTCCCTGGATTAGGTGGAATCGCAATAGACACAGGAAAATCACTGGTGAAGCCAGTAACATCAATTGTCAAAGCAGTTTCGGAGAAAGTATCCGATGAAGCTGTGAAATCAGTCCAAGGAAACTAGATCATGGATATGGTGCTGAAAATCGTATACATGGCGGATACCATCCTGATTTATTATCAAGTGCCGACCTTTTGTTTGCTTGGAGTGGCTGCTTACCGGGGCTGGAAGAATGGTGCGAAAGTCATGATCCGAGGTGTGATTGCTTTTTGCATCTCCATTGTCGTATTGATTGGTATGCCAATGGGGATTATTGAATCTCTCTTGCCAGAAGAAACATCAGGTGATGTAGAGACAGCCATCATGAAGGAGGTGTCAAAGTGGACCAACTAACTTCTTTATTCCTTTTTACGATGGTGGCAATAGCTATTGTAGTGGTAGCCTATAAATTACTGGAAAACAAACAGGCAAAGGCAAAGCCCATAGAAGCGGAAGAAACAAACCATTATGAGTACAAGAAGGACTAACTTTTTTTAGGGTTAGTCCTCTTTTTCTGAGGAGGGTTAATAATGGAGTATGGACGTGTGAAAAACGATTCCTTTCGGGTGATCCCAGTGGTTCCACTGGAGTCCATAGGAAACAAAAAGGAACAAGAAGAGAAGAGTTTTAAGCGAATCATTCAGGAGATTACCAAAATGAATCAGCCTTTTCTGGAAGCGGATGCAGGGAAAACGGTAATTGTCAATGGAGAAACGTTTTATAACGATGTTCCGAATGTGAGTTGGAAGCTATTCAAAAAGGATGGGAAGATTCATTCTTACTTTGGTTTTCCAAAAGAAGAGGAAGCATTACAAACAAAGTTACTTGGTGCTTTGCAATCGGATATCCAAGGTTGTCGCTTTGCTTCTGAAACCGTCGAGTTATCCCATGAAAACCTCTATTCCTTTGCGATTAAAGGGTTGCCACAGCATTTTGCCATCGAACTAGATCGAGAGTTTTATGGAAAAATCAAAAGATTGTTTCACTTGGTCGGAAAAGATTCCTTGTTATACAGCCTTACGATGAAAGAGGTAGAGGATCATGGAAGAAAGCAAAAGGAACTAAGAAAACGATTTGCTGGAATCGATCCTGACAGCATCAAAGATATGATCTGGAATGGGATGAAACGGATATCCGTTTCTGGTGTCAAACAAATCTATGGTTACTTGGAAGAAGAGACAAAAGAAAAACATCAAGAAATTTATAGCGATATTGTAGGGAATTTCACTCGTAAAGGTTGGATTAAGGGGGAGAAACACCCTGTATCCAAGCGGAAGATCGCAGATGGGAATCTATATGTGATGGCCGAGGTACTGTTTATTCTTTGGACAGAAGATGAACAGAAAGCTCAAAGATTCCAATTGGAGTTACAAAAGTTAATGGATGAGATGCAAGGTGAAAATAAACTACAAGTCGTACCTGTTAACCCTAATCTTAACCGAGTACAAAAAGGTCACTTGCAGTATGGAAATATTCCTCAAATCTGCTTATACCAACGAGAGTTAAGCAAATTTCTCTATCTGCCAAGTGTAGACGATATCGACGATTTGTTTTATTACGAGCATGAACAAAAGACCGAGATCCCACCCTATGCGATTGGTTATGAAACGGGATCGTTGGCATTAGGAAGGCGGATGGATACAGGGGAAATCATCTCCTTGCCACGAGCTACAACGGAAACGGACTTGGATGACAGGGGAACCCCTACCATTATCTCAGGTAAGAAGGGGTCAGGGAAAACACAAGACCTCATCAATAAAGTAGCAGATACTTTCTGTCTAGGAGCATCCAGCATGGAAGAATGGAAAAAGCACTCACGGTCATCAGTCGTTATTGATGTGGCTGATGGGGATATGCTACGCGAAATCTACGAGCTGGTTCCAAAAGAGCTACTTGATAGAGTGATTATTTTGAATCATGCAGACTTAGAGAATCCGATCCCAATCACCAATCATGACATCCTGAACATCAACAAAGTAGATGGATTTGAAGAAGAAATTGCAAACATGGAAACCGAGATGTTAATGGATTCCTTGAAGGATAAAGGATCAACGATTGCAGTAGAACGGCATTTCAAGTTGGCACTGCAAGCATCTTATCTTGCTGGCAAAGGCAACATCATTGATGCCATGCGGATTATTGAGGATCAAGACTATCGAAATCACATCATTTCTCTTTTAGGTGAGGACCAAGTATTTTTACCTGGTGAATTACGAAAAATGGATCAAATATTTGATGATCCCAAGGCGTTAGAAACCATTGATAACCGCATATCTAGGCTTAAAAATACACAACCATGGATTGATGCACTATCACAAGAACCAACAGAAGGAATGGACTTTTGGCGTTGGCTTAACGGAGACGAAAATGGGGCTTACTTAGTTCTTATCTACATCCCAAAGAGAATTAACAAGTCCTTTCGTAGTTTCTTATTTGCTCATTACCTGATGAAACTTTGGTATATGACAGAAGCCCGCGAAATCATTAATAAAAAAGATCGTCGTGAGTTTCTGGTGATTGTTGATGAGTTGCACCAGATTTTCGGACATCGAGTAGTACCCTTGGTATTGGAAGCAGTACACAAGGAAGCTCGTAAGTACCGAGGTAGATACGTTTTTACTATTCATGGTTGGTCATCAATCAAGGATAAAGAAATCAAGGACACAATCAAAGATTCTAGTGGTAACTACATCATGCTTAAGGGTGGGGATGATATGTTTTCCAGCTTGGAAAAAGAGTTCCGTCCTTATAACGTCACCGATTTCAATAATCTGATGAAGCTGAGTTATTGCGGACTTTTTAAAGTGGACATTAAGAAAAAAACACATGTATTCCAAGCGAAACTTATGGAACCTGCTTCTGTCCGATTCAAGAAACGACGTTCTGTAACCTTGGAAGCATTCCGAGCTAAGAAAAATCAATATGGACGACCTAAGAAAGAGGTACGTGCTGCTATGAAAAAGAAGGAGGAAATCAAATGTCAGGAACAAGCGCAAGCGCAAAACGAAGTAGCCGCCGAGTTAGACAGGATTATAAGCGTCTAAGATTGCCTAAGAGTGAGTTTAATCTGGATTGGGCGAGAGTAAATGTGGAGTTGACTCCACGCCGAGAAAAGATTTTAGAGCTGTTGAAGACACATCGAATTCTCACTGCTGAGCAGCTAGAGTATTTACATCCAGATTATGGACATCAATCGCAAAGTCAGATGCTTTTGAGGAGAGATATCAGCAAATTACACGAGGTTTACCTAGTGGATAAAGCTGCTCAAAAGAAGATTTTGCGATGGGATGGCACAGAAAAAAAGACAATGGTAGCAGCGATTGGACGGATTGGCAGCCAGTATGTTGGCTGGGCAGAACACTACGAACGAATCAGGTACGAAAATGGATCAGCTATTCTCCCTAAAACTGCTCACCACGTCTTGCGGGTTCATGATATGGAGATCCTTGCCCGTGAAACCTTGAAAAGCCTAAGAGTAGACGTTCTAGCATGGGTTTTCGAGTGTGGAAAGCAAATCATCCAACACCCAACAAACGGATTAAACCCTGATGCGTTTTGTATTATGGGCGATCAGGTCACAGGGGAGAAATATACAGCGTTTTTTGAATATGATACTGGTTCGATGGATTTGCGAAAACGAATGAAATTCCCAGAACTCGAAGCGAAGTTTGACAAATACAAAGGGATACAGGAGTGGCGGACATGGTACCAACGTCCGCTCAGTCTAAAAAGTGAGAACAAGTTCCCTTATGTGTTTTTCGTAACGGAGGAGGAAAAAAGGTTTCCCGTCCTTCCAGAGTTGTTATCAAAAAGAGGGATCAAAAGTACGGTTTGTATGCAATCGGATTTCGTTAATGAACTCAAGAAATTCATACACACCATGCGGAAATCAAACGTATGACCCCCTGTTAGCGGGTATGTTAGCAAGAGATGGTGCTAACATACCCCAGCGAATAAGGATAGACCCATATAAATCAATAATTTGAGCACATATTTCGTTGCCACTTTCAGCTGCAAGCTATTTTTACACTTCTTTTTTCTATTTAATTATCTTTCCACTTACCTGACCAGCGGCACGAAAATTTTACTTTGAGGAGACGAGAAACATGTTCGAATATCTGGATAGCTTATACCGATCCGCGGCATCAACTGGTGCAATGATCATCATAATAACTACATGTGTTGTAGTAATCTATTTACTGTTTAACCTATCACCAATCATCGAAAATCTGATACAAAAAAACAATACTCAAGAATCAGTTATAGTTGATAACAAAGAGATCCACATTAATATCAAAAACCGCACATATGAAATCAAATTCGATAAATTAAAATCATTGTTCTGGAGGTTTGTAGGAATCGCTTATCTAATCGGTTTGCTATTAGCTTTCGCAATAGTCGTAGTGATTCCCTTAGTTTTAATTGTGGTTTTGGCGATAAAGAAAGGACTTAGATATGGAGTAGTGCGAGGGATAAGAAGTGTATTGCGATTACCTTCACCAAAGTAAAAAAGACGCTCTGACAGTGAATATCTGTCATGAGAGCGTCTTTTTTACTTTTCTTTTGCTCTTTCTTCTGAAAGAAACGCATTAATATGATTCAATAAAAAATCCTGTAGCGACATGCCTTTTCTAGCTAAGAATGCCTTTAAATCCTTTGCGTCTTCTTCATCTATTCGCACACTTATCATTTTCTTACCCATATACATCCCCCACTTTGTCTTCTTGATAACATGTTAACATTTTAGCAGAAAAGTGTTGACTGCACAATTGTCTACTTGTTATAATGTTAACAAGTAGACAAAACGAGGTGAAACAAATGTCCATAGAAGACAAATTGCAAAGTTTGTACCAAGAATTGGGGTCATGTGTCAAAGGATTAGATGATTCTAAGATATCAAGTTTACGTTCTGAAATTAAAGAGCTTGAAAAGAAGCTAAAAAAGTAAAAGCCCCCTACACAAAGGTAGAAGGGCAGTCGCAATCTCATTCTACCACAGGGGGAGATTCCAGAAAAGGAGTGTCCCGAGTGAAACGCTTTGAAGACTACGAGCCGATTGGCTTATAAATACATCCTAATTTCAAGTGATAGGAGTGAATCTCATGCGCAATCGTCGTGAACCAGCAGAGTACTAAGAGGGAAGAACGGATCTTCCGTTCCTTCCACAGAGCCTATAACATGCTTGTAAGCTCTGTGGAGGTTTCCCCTCCAAAATTACATCTAAGGAGAGAATGAAAATGGAAAATGATCTAAGAAGATTGGAAGCAAGAGTGAAAGAGGTAGAAAAAGAAATGGAACAAACTCAACAATGGTGGACAGGAAGAGAGCGTGATGAAATTATGAGCGGCCATGAGGTCGAACTGAAAGAGCTTAACAGTAAAATAGAAAAAATTAAAGAGAAGTTGTAACGGAGATGTATCATCAATATTTCCAAAATTTACGAGAAGCAGACAACATTCTTCATGAAATAACTGAATTGAACGAAGAGTACCAACGACTTTTCAATAAAAAAATTATCCCTTATGAAATTATGGATTCTCAAAAATCCAATCGCAAGGCAAATCTTGTTATACGTATGAAACCTAATCATTTTATGATGAATGAAGAACGATTATTTTATTCTAATGAACCTTACACCGTTTATTATGAACTTCCTGATTCCATGGCAAAAATATTAGTTTCTGCAATTCAGGCAATACAAGCAAGTCAATTAGATGCAGTAAAACATGTACACTTAGATACCAATATCGGGAAATACACTTTCAGCATGACGGGTGGAGCAGATAGTTATGATTTATATGATTCCGATGAACTGAACGACATTGCATGCTGGTTTAAAAAAGGTTGGTAAATTAAATAAAAAAGGAATCCGCGTGGGACTCCTCTGATCTAGACAATTAGAGTGTACCACGTGTCGGATTCCTCGAAAAGGGGATAATTGTAATGAGTAATTGGGAAAAAGCGAAGAAAGAACATGGAGCTGGATTGTTCCATTCTAATTATAAAAGTGAAGAACAAATAAAGAAGGAAAAAAGAGAACATGATCGTGAAATTCAGCGCGCTATTGACATGGGGAATAAAGGTAAGAAATAAAAAGAAGCTCATCAGGGATTATCCTTGGTGAGCTTCTATGTATTCATCAACTTGATTTGACAATGCTTTAAATTCTAAGTACATTTCATTCCAACCGTTGGCTTCCATCCAATCCAAGATATCTAGCATGTAGGGGTGATCACTTGGATGATCCTCATTGTACCCCTGCTCCAAGATCGGTTTCATGCGCCCAATCATTTGATAACCGAGTGTTAGTGTATCAATATGATTTTCGCACATTGGTAACAAGTACTGTAATCGCTTCTTTTCCTGCCCCCACATTGATAATATACGACGTTTGGTGAAGCTCATGGAAACCCTCCCTATACTTCTTGGGATGAGTATACCAAACAATCGCACAATAACCGGTATCAAATTTGATACGATTTATATTGCGTAAAAGTTCTACGAATAAAAGGCTACCATATTGGCAGCCTTTTCTATATCAATTAACTAACTATTAGGGGTAGATGGAGGTGGTTCGGCGAAATTTGATCTTATCCCTGGTGGGTCAGTATCAAAGGTCATGTTGGATCACCACCGTTTTTCCCTTCTGGATCTCCTAAGTAACCTGGTGGATCGCTTTCTAACATGCTAACACCTCCCGAATTGTCAGTAATATTATACCATTTCTGAATAAAAAAGCCCAACATAGGGCTTCCCTTATTTCATTTCCCTAGCTTTTTTCAACCACCTGTTGCCCTCTTCGATGTTCTGAGTTAATCCATCACCTCGGAGATACCTCCATCCTAAAGCTCGCATGGAGGCGACATCTCCCATCTCTGCCGCATTTCTCAACCATCTTTCCCCTTCATGTGCATCCTGCGTCAACTGATTCCCCTCTAAATATCGGGTTCCCAGTTCCCACATAGCATCAGTGTTTCCATTTGATGCCGCCTGATGTAAGAGTTCGATTTGATTCATGGTATGTACCTACCTTATATCTTGGAGGGTTTTTCCTCTGATTCTAGCCTTTTTCTTTTGTCTGCGATCCATTGTATTTCTTCTAATGCTGTTTGTAGATATTCAGTTTTGTTATATTCGATGTAATAAGAAACGACTGGTGTTCTAGTAGTAAATGATATTTTAATGCCTTTTTCCTCCTCTTCTGGAATTGGTAGCTCCCACAACCATTTTGTATTTTCCTTGATGTCTTGAATCGCACCAACGCAACATATTCCACAATATTCAAGTGATACACGTTCCCATTTTAATGATTCATTTACTAGCCAATCACAATAAAATTGCACTGCTTTTGGCGGGAATCCCAGTATTAGACCTAGTTCCTTGTAAAAAGCTGATGTATCTGGTTGAATACCATCTATCTTCTTTTGAAAGCTGTTCCTAAGCTCCTTTGATTGAAAATAAATAACCTGATCCATTTCGTGTACGAAAGCGTTTATACTCGGATATTTATGGAGTTGTGCTTCCTTGTCTTCTTCGTGCCTACCCCATTCACTGTTATAGTTGTAGAGTATTGCAGGTTTATATCCTTTAAAAAAGGCATCAATATCATATAGTGTACTCATGATGTACAAGTTAGATATAAATCATGTTTTCCCTTCAATAAGAAAACCACCTCTTGCATGTACTGGAGGTGGTTTCTGTTATCCTATTTTTCGTTGTAAGTCTTTTACATCGTCATCCAAATCGTTAACTTTATCGGCCAATGATTTATTTAATATATAGATTTCTTGCAAGGTATCTGCGGTTGTCTGGAATCCTTCTGTTACCATTGTAGTATGCTCGTTAAACTCAGTTCTATCAACCATTTTAGATGATATTTCGTTTAGCTTATTCTCTAACCGTGCATGTTGAGAATTTAATAATACGTAGCCGGTTTCCGATTTATCTTCCACTGTTACGGCAGTTTGTTGTACTGCCAGTAATTCTTCTCTTGTGGGGAGATGTTTAATAGATTCTTTTACACCTTGAATTTCTTCTAGGAGTAATCGCATTATTTGCTTTAAATTATCGTTATCACTCATAAAATTGCTCCTTCTACAAGCCTTATTATACAATATTCGAGCTATTTGATGGATTTCCCTTTTGCTAGTGATGACTGCTACACCTAAGACTGACATACCACTATTTTAAAACCAAGAAGAGAGAAGGATTTGTTAGTCCTCTCACTTCTTGGTTTTCTTTATTATTTCTCAATCAATCCATCTATCGTTTGAAGTAGTAATTTTCTTTGTTCAGAAGATAATTTTTTACCTGCCTGGATCCAGTTGTGAAGTTCAGGGGTTAGTTCTGATTCATCATTAAAGAACTCTGATAATGAAATCTCAAAAACATGACACACTTTAGCAAGTAGATCAACAGATGCTGATTTATCGTCCCGTTCAATTTGTGATAGATAGGGCTGAGAAACATTGACTTTGTCAGCTAATTCTTTGATAGTCAAACCATTTATTTTTCTTAGTTTACGAATACGTTGTCCAACATTCATAAGTAATCTCTCCAAAAAAAAAATTACAAATAGCAATAACATCCCTTGATAAATATTGCTAATAGCAATATAATATAAACAAGGAGGTGAAACACTATGTCACTAGCTATTAAAGAAATCCGTAAAAAGAAGCAGATAACACAAAAACAATTAGCAGAGATAACTAGGTTATCACAGTCATATTTGAGTCAAATCGAATCTGGCAGTCGGCAACCAACATTAAAAACATTATGTGTGTTAGCCGATTCTCTAAATGTATCACTTTCTTTGATCTTAGGTGAAAGAAGGTGAACGAAATATCTATTATTTGAAATTAAGCTTCTAGCCTAGTTGCGGATATTCAAGTATTAGTAAAGCTCTCACAAGGTGTTACGAGCACCTAGGAGAGCACAAAACCAACAAAACGATAAGCCCATTGTAGCACGATGGAGCACAAAGGAGAAGATACACCAATGAAATTCAGCGAAAGCGTTGAGAACTTACTTCCTGCACTTATTGATGTACAAGGGTCAATGACAACGCCTAAAAAAAGCAGAGAAGGAAGAACTGGTAATCAGATATATAAATATGCTGATCTATGTCACTGGGCCTAGGGTTGCTGCTCTAGTCCGTCAGATAAATTCCAAAAATAGTTAGTCGATATGAGTTTCATTTCAGTAGCACTAAAGTCAAGCAAGATCAAACAACAGCATAAATGAGGGCTTGTCCCCTCTCCAATATTAAAAAGTAAGGGGGCTACAAGTTTCCCTTATCCTATCATACAAATCACGAGGTGAAGTAAATGAGTGGTAACGGATGGATCAGCCTACATAGATCATTACAAAATCATTGGTTGTTTACAGAGAAAAGAAAGTTTTCCAAGTTCGAGGCGTGGGTTGATCTTCTGTTACTCGTGAACCATTCAGACTCTAAGGAAATATTTCGAGATGAACTGGTTAGTGTCAAACGTGGTCAACGTGTCACCTCAATTAGAAAACTTTGCAATCGTTGGGGATGGTCAAACAATAAGGTAAAGAATTTTTTCGATTTATTGGAAGCAGAACATATGGCAATAATCCAAAGCGACACTAAAAAATCGCTCGTAACTGTTATAAACTATGACTTTTACCAAAAAGATAATTCTAAAAAGCGACACCCCGAAAATCAAAATGAACAAAAAGAACCCCAAAAAAGCGACAGTGATGCGACGGTTTTAAATCAGGAATATCAAGAGGTTTCACAGTTGGAAGAGAATAAAAAGCGACAGCAATGCGACAGTGATGCGACAGCGATGCACACAAACAATAATGTTAATAATGAAAACAACTTAAATAAATTAACTAATAATAATAACGAATCTCCGAAATCCTTTTTAGAAGAATTAGAAGAAGACGAAGCAAAACAAGCAAGCAACATGAAGTTGATAGAGGAAATCGAAAGGGAGTATCAAGCTAGGAAGGGTGAAGATCCTGAATTGCCACCACATGATAACGATATTCGCTCAATAACAAACATGGTGAATGAAAATAAATTCACTAGAGAAGAAATCTTTGATGGCATTAACTATGCCTTTCTGACAGCAGCCAAACAAAATAACACAGTTTTCTCATTCAATTATTGTATTACTTCCATCATTTCTCAGAAGGAGTACAAACAAAAACAAAAGGAATGGAACCAGCTTAAACAGCAGAAGAAAACATCCAACAATACACCTGATAGCAAATTACCAATAGCCATTCGCGAGCAGATGGAACGAGAAGAACGGGAGCGACAAGGGATAAAAGAGCCTGAGCCATCACCAGAAGAAGTATCCAAGCAACGAGCGAAACTCAAAGAAATGCTTGAAGATATGGGCATACACAGGGAGGACTTAGCATGAAGCATTTGGGATCCGAAGCACAAGTTTTGTTTCAAGATAAGATACAATCCTATCAAGATAACTGGTTGAAGATAATGAAGCACCCTCTGATATGTGATTTTCAAAAAGAATATCCAGAGGTTACAGCATCCACTTTGAAACGCTCCATCCCAAAACTAAAGCAGTACATAAAGGATCAAGAACAGTGTAGTGGATGTAAAGGTTTAGAAACTTGTCCGAATATGGTTGAGGGGCATTGTTCCCAACTTGTAGAATATGGCGGTTTCATTGATCTACAGATGAAGAAATGTCGGATGTTAGAAATGTACGAATCCCAACAACGGCGCAAACGTCTGATTAAAAGTCATAAGATTCCAAAGGATGTATTGGAAGCGACTTTCCAGAGCATCCAGATGGATGAGGCGAGGATGCAGGCTATTACAGAGGTGATAGGTTATTCAAGAAAATTCAAAGATGAATTACCCGCGACCGGATTGTACTTACATGGATCATTTGGCACAGGTAAGAGTTACCTGGCAGGAGCGTTGATGAATCACCTATCAGAAATAGGGATTGATTCTTATATGGCTTATGTCCCTGATTTCATCCAAGCGGTCTATGCAACATTCAAAGAAGGTACTACCAACGAATTGATAGAGGATATCAAGCAGGTAAAGGTATTGATCTTAGATGATATTGGTGCTGAAACACTATCTCAATGGTCTAGGGACGATTTCCTAGGAAATGTTTTGCAGCATCGCATGGCAGATCGATTACCTACCATATTCACATCAAATCTAACTCTGGACGAGCTGGAAACACATTTATCCTATACATCAAAGGGACCAAGGGAACCATTAAAGGCTGGCCGGATCATGGAAAGGATTCGTCACTATACCAAGCCTGTACAAGTTCTAGGTCACAACAGAAGATTGGGGGCAGTCTAACCCCATGTTGCAAGAGAGCCACGAGTATACAGCTTTATCAGAATACAACTTTGTGTGGACAGATCGGCAGATTCGAGAGTTCCGCAAGTTGTGGAAGAAAGGATTTGGTATTGATTTCATCGGAAGGGAGTTGGACAGGCATGCAATAGAGATCATGTGTCTGGTGATGGACCAAGCGGAGAAGGGTTACATCGATCAACGTGAGGGTGGCATCATGGGGAATCGAGGACAAAAATAAAAGCCAACCTTTCGCAGAGGTTAGCTGGACACGGATTTTGGAAAATTCAATTATCAATGCCCATTGTACGGGAAACAGTGGGCAAAATCAAGGAGAGTGAACAGAATGAGAGCAAGCATCTATTGTAGATATTTTGCAAAGCAAGTTATTGGAGAGTGTAAGCGCTTTGGATTGATAGATGATTTAAGAGAGTATGCTTGGATTGATGTAATCAATGGGAATGACCTAGCGCACGATTTAGAAGCAGGAAAGATTGTTTTCACAAAAACCCAGAGAGTACAAATGGAGAAAAGAATGGCGCAAGGGCTTAGTGTGGAAGAACGACAACTTTGGTTCTTGGCTCGACTGGTGCAAGATCAAATCAAGAAGCAAATCAAGGGGGAAGCTTTATGACAAAGAAATTCGTGCGAAGATTGGAAACCAACGACATTGTAGAAAAAGGAAACATCTTTCGAGATGGTGATGATGGATTCAAGATCACCATTATCGAAAGAATAGAGGAGCTTCATGGAACTGTATATGTAACATTTCGTGCTCGGAAAATGACCAATAAGGAAAGAGATAACTTCTTTGAATTCTTGAGGGATTTAGAAGAGAAGAGAAAGGGAGACGCATCATGAGAAATGCAAAGTACGGCTATCAAGTTTGGGATTATGACAATGTGATCGTATCTGATGGAGAAGGAAGCGCCAGAACGTTGGAACGTTTCGCTGAAATTGTGAAAGCAGATATCGAAAGAAAAATAGATGTAGATGACTACGATGATGACTATGATATCGACGATATTGAGGAATTAGGCTGGACAGTATGGGACTTAGAAACAAAGGAGTATCTGGAGTTTCAAGGATCAACATTGGTCGATAAAGGGAGAGATGAACAATGAAAAAGAAACGTATACAGATTTCCATAGATGCGAAGAAGTTTGAACGATGGAAGAAACTTGAGGATCTTTTTTGGAGTTCCGATGTCGATGATCATACAAAGTGTCCAGAGTGTGGGAAACAAGGGCTTCATTGCGGATGTGCTAAACGACTTGCTGATGATATTTTGACATCAGCCATTGAGATTAAAAAGGATGATGAACAATTTTTTGATTCCGCGCTACGTCGTGAGCCGGATGGACAGTATTGGATTCTCAAACGTGGCGCTTCGGGCTGGGTTAGATTGGATCGTTTTGTTGAGAAGGGTGACGAATCATGAAGTTGATTATGTACCGTCGCTATGATCAAGAAATTCTATGCGGATCAAAGGAAGGCGTATATGTAAGGTTTATCAACAGTAGCGGATGTGGTGGGATTACATTTTTGTATGATCCACCTGTGAACTTAGATCACGCAAATAGAAGAGAGTTGAACGATTTATTCCAAAACGTTGTTCGGCGAGAACAAGTGGAGTTTATAAAACGGAGATACAAAGAAGAGATTACAAAATTCATCTAGGAGAGATTGATTAAGTATCAGGTAAATTAGTGTTTCGTTTTTTTGAAAAAAGGTATACAAAAGATGGAAAAAAGCATATAATGTAATTGTGTTACTTAGTAATACAAAATATAGAGTGATCAACGACTATTGTATGATTAATGTACTTTTGGAACTGTTTTTTTATTATTAAGTAGCACAAATAATAAGAAAGGTGGTTCTGATTATGACCATTTACAATGAAAAAGAGAAATCTTTGATGGATGAGGTAATTGGAGATATCCAAGTTACAGAAAGAGAAATGATAGTGGCTGCTGATGATAGCCCTGCTTCCAAAATGACTTCCAATTGTCGCTGCTAATTCTTTGTAAGTCCTGACATCTAGCTCGTCGATGTCAGGACTTTTTTTATATCTGTAAGGAGTGATAGTAATGAGAAAATTTATACAAAAAGGATCAAGATTTAAAATGCTAGGTTTTATTGACCATGAGTTGAAGGAGGAAATTGCACATATAAAAAGGAAACTGCAACGTTTACCCTCTGTGGATCTGGACACATTGTTAACAAGTTTTACACAGGATATAGAGAAAAAAGCATTTGTTCTAGTGGGGAAAGCGTTGGTGCTCGAACTCAATCGTCAACGGGTAGAAAATCAATTGAAAGGACATACACCTCAAATAAGATTTGATTATTTTTGTGGTCAGTTGTCTGAACAGAAGGATGAATTTTGGAACAAGTATCCGGTCTTACAGCAACAATTACGGACCATGCTAACCAGTTGGCGAAGTGCTGTCTGCTCATTGATGGATGCATTATCAGCGGATTGGGATCAAATTGGTAGGGAGTTTGGGAAGGACAGCTTCTTAGGAAAATGGAATCACATTCAATTGGGGTTAGGTGATTCGCATAACGCTGGTAAAACAGTAGCCAAATTAACATTTGAACCTAGTGTTTCGATTATTTTCAAACCTCGTTCCGTGGAAGTAGAAAAACACTTTCAACATTTGTTGAATTGGATAAATGACAGAAGTTCATTTGATTATAAGACGATGAGAGTAATCAGCAGTAAGGATCATGGATGGGTTGAAATAGTTGAGCAAAAAACGTGTCATTCAACGGAAGAAATCACATATTTCTATGAGCATGTAGGAGGATTATTGACCGTTTTGCATGCTTTGGATGGCACGGATATGCATAGTGAAAATCTTTTTGCGGTTGGAAAACATCCCGTTATTGTTGATCTGGAGTCTTTATTTCAACCTCGAATAGAGGAGAAAAATCCATTTGATTTATCGGTCGTTCGCACTGGATTGGTTCCCACTAAAACGTGGAAGAAAGATCAGACAGATGATGGGGTGGATATCAGTGGTTTGGGTGGAGAAGAAGGACAAATATTGCCGGATTTAATGATGTACTGGGAAGACGAAGGAAAAGATACAATGCGACTAGGGTTTAAAGAAGCACAATTGCTTCGGTCGGAAAATCGACCCATGTTGAATGGTTCACCTGTATCTGCTAATGATTTCTCAGAAGCGTTTATCCAAGGATTTGAACGGATGTATCTTTTTCTACTTGAAAAGAAAGAGGAATTGATTACGTTTCTGGAGATTTTTCGTTTTGATCCCATACGTGTTGTGCTGCGATCTACTAGGACATATGGTCTTTTGTTAAGGGATTCGAATCATCCCAAACTCCTTAGCAGCAAAGAAGATTGGAAATCTTTCTTTCGTATTCATTTGAGAGTTGCTACAAGCAAGCATGCTTTTTTAAGTGAAGTTGTGGATTGGGAACAGCAGAGTTTACAGTTTGGTGATGTTCCCTACTTTCATACACATCCAGCATCTCGAAGTATCTGGAATGATAATGGTGATGAAAGAAAGAATTATTTACCTGTTAGCCCATTCCATCAAGTAATAGAAAAAATCCAGTCTCTTACCAAGGAAAATATGACACAGGAGTCTTGGGTCATTGAAGCCTCTTTGTCTTCCTTACATTCGAATAAGAGGGAGAAAGAGAGAGTGTCTGTTATTCCATCACATCAAAATGTATCACATTCGAATTGGATGGATACAGCAATGGAAATTGGCGATTATCTTATTCATACCTATCGGTTTCGGAAAGATTGGATTGGACTGAAGCAAGCCCAATCAGGATGGAGACTAGATAAACTCAATCATGATCTTTATGATGGGTTAGCTGGGATTGCACTGTTTTTAGGACACCTAGGGGCATTATCACAAGAAAATCGTTTTACGCAAGTAGCGAAGACCATATGTGATGAGGTTTGGGTTAAGTTTAAAGTCACAAATGATGCATATCCAATAGGTGCTTTTTCGGGGTGGAGTGGTGTTATCTATGTGTATGTAAAGCTCTCGAAATTATGGAATGATCCCATTTTGTTGAAAAGAGCACTAGATATTGCAAAGAATTTGGAGTCACCTATCAAAGATCAAGACTTAGATTGGATCGGTGGATCATCAGGTGTAATACCTGTTCTCCTTCGGCTATATGAGGAAACGAAAGAAGAATACATTCTATCTCTGTCGAAACAATATGGAGAACATCTATTAGAAAGCTCAAAATGGATAGATGATGGTATTGGTTGGATTACGGAGAGCGCTGTCCCTTTAACTGGTATGGCGCATGGTGCATCGGGTTTCTCTTTAGGACTTAGAGAGCTGTATAAATGGACTGGTGACAATCGTTTTAAAAGTGCAGCACTCCAATCCTTAAAGTATGAAAGAAGTCAATTCAGCTCAATAAAACAGAATTGGATAGATTTACGGGGTAACAAAAAAGTAAACTATGCAGTTCAATGGTGTACAGGAGCTGCTGGAATTGGGGTATCTCGTTCGAAGATGATTTCCATATGGAAGGATCGAGTACTACTGGAGGAATTAAAGATTGCCGTCAAAACAACGCTTGCAAATGGATTTGGCTATGATCATTCCTTATGTCATGGGGACATGGGGAACTTGGATTTTCTCCTTTTAGCAAGTGAGTTTTTAGAGGATAGTTATACAAAAGAACAAATAGAAAATATGAAAAGCTATGTAGGAGACAGCCTAAAACAACATGGTTGGTTATGTGGAACTCCACAACATGTAAAAACACCAGGATTGATGGTGGGGCTGTCTGGGATTGGATATGGGATTTTGCGTTTGCTATCACCAGAATCCGTCCCATGCGTACTGGTATTAGAATGAGGTAGAAAAATGACAATATATAATAAAAAGGGTTGGAGAACATTTTTAATTGTGTGGATATCGCAAGGGTTATCAGCATTAGGGAGTGCATTGTCCAACTATGCACTTCTTTTTTGGTTAACTCAAAATGTTTATCCAAATGACAAAGAATCTTTAGCTTTATCTCTTACTGGTATTGGCCTTGCATCGGTATTGCCAGGAATCTTACTTTCTCCTTTTATAGGAGTGTGGACTGATCGATGGGATCGGAAAAAAACGATGATGCTAATGGATATTGGACAGGGAATGCTTCTTTTTCTTTTGTTGGTATGCTTTTGGACTTTGCCAACTAACACTACATTATGGCTTTCTTTTCCTATTATCTCAGTTATGTCGATTCTAAATGCAGTTCACTCCATTTCACTATCTTCATCCTATGTGATGTTACTTAAAGGGAAGGATCTTATACGAGCCAACGGAATGATGTCCACGATGTTCACAGCGACTGCTTTTTTGGCTCCATTTCTAACCGCCGTCTTGTTTTCTGTTTTCAAGGTAAATCAAGCACCTAGTATATTACTCCTTGATACATTGACGTTTTTTGCAAGTGGGACAAGCCTATTTCTTATTGATATTCCTTCGCCGAAACAAGAAGAAAAAGATAAAAAAGAGTCTCTTGGATTTAAGAGAGAACTACTCACTGGAATAGAGTTTGTAAAAAGGAAGCCACTATTTTTATGGATGTTATTTTTTGAATTTGTGGTGATTTTCAGTTTCTCCTCTGAAATTCTTTATCCATTACTCGTAAAAGAAAGCCTTGCACCAGATCGAGAACAGTTGGGATGGAGCGAGACGTATTCCATTGCTATGCTCGAAACGGTTTCTTTTGCGGGTGCAACTATCGCGGGACTTCTTCTATCTTGGAAGGCTTGGTATTCGCGACAAACTTTTCTTGTCAGTTATTTTATTTGTGGGATCATGCTTTTCTTTTTCGGATTAACAACAAGTGTTATATGGAGTGCGATTATCGTGTTTCTTGCTGTATTGTCTCAAACTATATTACGGGATCAATTTTACGTGACGTGGCAGACACAAATACCTCCTAACATGCAAGGCAGAGCGTTTGGTCTAAGGCGTTTTATTAGCTATTTTGCCGCACCAGTTGGTTTTTTCATATTTGGGATCGTCACTACTCATTTAAAAACAAACTTACTGTATTGTTCGTTGGGGATACTGTTACTTTTGGCATTTTTATTGGCTTACAAGGTTATTCAGTTTCCTAGTAGACAACATAGCAAGTGAAAACAAAAATACTCCTTTGCATCTCCTATTCTTTTGTTATTCTTATAAGAAAAAGAACAGGAGATTTTTATATGTTTTATGCAGTGTGGTTAAACGCCAATGAAAATAAGATTTCTAGAATAGAAGATATTACTTATTCCAAAAACAATGATAAATCATACATACAAAAAGAATTAAACTGTGATTATGTAATGGAAGCAACAAACATTTTGAATGTGATAAGTGATGTAAGTTATGATCACCAATTGGATTTTGACGTTTCTTTTCTTTTGGGATTAACCGATATTGTAGAAGAATTTGGTTGGTCGAAACAGAAGATCACAACCTATCGGAATCGAGGTAAATTTCCCGAACCGATTGGACTTATTGGGAAACGACCAGTTTGGTCTAGAGCACAAATCAAGGATTATATGAATAAGAACACATCATAGTAGACCAGTCTTTCACACAAACCAAATATAAAGTGGGAGGGAAATCGCTATGTTTCAGTTTGAAAAGATTAACTCTAGTGAACATAAGAATCTTATTATTGCGTTTCGACGTGATTCGTTTCGAGTAAGTTTTGGTAACGATGATAATTTTGGTGAGGATAAAGAGTACGTTGAGTGGGTTCAAAAATGCTCCGAATGCTATCCAGAAGGGTTTGTTTTAGTGAAACACTTGAACCAGTATGTTGGACAACTTGAGTTACAGATTATGAAATATAAAGATGAAGATATCGGATATGTAAATCTATATTATTTAATTCCATCATACAGAGGAAAAGGCTATGGAAAATATCTTGATGAATATGCCATGAAATTTTTCAATTCAAAGGGGGTAAAAGAATACCATTTAAGAGTTTCTCCAATGAATCAGCAGGCAATAGCATTTTATAAAAAAAATGGAATGAAAGAAGTGGGGTTAGAAGTGGATGGAAAAGTGGTTAGGATGAAAGGTACAGTGATAAATAAATTTGAATTGTCCTCATGAGGTATGATATCAAAAATCAAAGTAACAAATGAAGCCGAAGATAAGAAAATCCTCGGCTTTTTATGATTACATCAATCAAACATGGATTATCCTTTCCTTATTACCTATCTCTTTCCATTTCCTGCTCTTTCGTAAAAGTAATCTCAATGGTTTTTTCTTGTCTCTGACTCCATTGCGTTGGAACAGGGGATATTTTTTCGAAGGATGCCTCTGCTTCTATCCTTGCTTTCCAAGCTTGAACAGCATCCTTCCCTTTTTCTGTTAGATTATATGTTTAACAAAGAGACCTTTCCTTTCTAGAAATCCTTTTAATTCTAACTCTTTCACTAGATAGGAAATTTCTTTTGCATGTAGTGGTAGTCCGATTTTTTTAAAATGGTGCAGATATAGTGACTTGTCTTTATCTAACTGGTAACAGTACTGCAAGATTCTCCATTCATTTTGAGTCATGATATTAATTTCTCCATTTCTCGGACCAGCTTTTCCCCTTTCCCTGTTAACTCATAGTGATCTGAAAAGAAACCTGCATTTGAAATGAGATCCTTTTTCTCCAGTCGTTCAATGAGATAGGCTGTTTCCCCTTTGGTGAACCCTATATTCTCAAGGTTATGAGGGTACAACGACTCTTTTTTGCTTTCCAACTGATGGCAATACAATAACACCATTAGTTCATCACTTATTTTCATATCTTTCCCTCCCTTCTTTATTCCGTGATTTATACAAATTCGTCAAAAAAAGGATAATCACCTTCAAATCTCGAATCTATCAATCTGAATTTCATGCAAATTAATATAAGAGGAGAGATGTCCCAAATGTCTTGGTTGAAAAGTGGTTGGACAGATGCCAAACAGCATGAAGAACTTATGGGTGGTTATGGATGGTTTGATCCAAAAAGCCAGCCAGTAAAAACACTTATGGATCAAAAAACAGTGTCGATATCAAGTTTCTTTACGAAACTGGGCAATTTTTTTCTAGGCTTGAGATAGTTTCATTACCTCGATTTCATTCTCATTTAATTCTATTATTTCTAATTGATTGAAATTAAAATAGTGAATATTTATAATTATATAGAATGGGAATATTTGTAGGAGGTTGATGAATATGAAGAAAATCAAATATGTATATGTACTTCCTATATTGGTATTGGCTTTTACTTTGTTCAATGCTAATAGTGTATATGCCGCTGCTGTCAAAGGAAATTTATCCTTTAAAACCCAACAAGGTACTAAATCATTTTTAGCTCATCCTTTGTACTCCATAAAATTAGAAACAGCCTGTGATGCTGTAGCTCGTCCTAAGGCATACCTTCAACGGTTATCAGGAGGAAGTTGGAAAACAGTAGGTAATGCAGAGATTCCATGTTGGATGTGGGAAGAGAGTTCCGTTACATGGAAGCGTGAGTACAATGGAGGTATACAAGAAGCCTATTATCGTGTGCTTTTTAAAACAAGTGATCATTCAAGAAATACAAATGTTAGTTACAAAATCATATACTAGTCTGGTTGTATTTTTGAACTAGGTACACATATTTGAGCAGTCACTTTGACATACAACCATATATTTGTGGATGAAGGTATTTAAGAATAGATCCTCAGTTCATTAAACTGGGACATCAAGAAAAAATCCGTGGGACAAATAATATTAATATTTAAGGAAAAAGGCGGTCGTACGATCGCTTTTTTCCTTGCAGATAGCACAGGATTTCCTGATTTTAGAAAGAAAATAATAGATGATATAAAAAGAAATCTAGGAGGATTACGATGGATGATAAGCGTGTTTATGTCCGTCTAACTGGACATAAAAAAGAAGTAAGTAAATTAGAAAAAGAAATACAAGAGAATTATCCGATGGTTTCTCCTTGGAATCAAAGAAAACGATTCTTAAAGGAAAATCATATTCGATCTTCTTCCTTTCTTTTTCCAGACAACATTCAAAGAGACAAAAAAAGAAAAGAAGAGCAAGATTTACAAGCTTATCAGGATCAAATTAAACGAGTTGCGGGTGTTCATCAATTTGAAGGTTTTTATTTGACGAATATTAAGCATCGTTATGAAGATGGATATGTCCCTTTGAAACCCGTTATGAACGAGGTGCACATTGGAAGAAAAGAAGATATAGAGGTTGGAAAGACGATTACGATTATCTCATTTGCTAAAAAAATTGCTTTTGCCAATTTTGTGGAACAAGTCTTTGAAAATGTTCGCCGATCCTTATTCCCCTATATACTCCCCTTTGATATTCCCGAAGAACATATTCGACTTGTGAGAGTCTTTCCAGAAGCGCATAAATTAGAAGGTTGGGGAGAAATAGAAATGAATTGGGATAAAGATAGAATGCGTTACTTAGATCCCGATTTCAGCCCACACATAGAAGAAAATGCTTGGTATTTTCAAGCCTATCAGAAAAAAGTGAAGCATTATGCGAATGAGGCACTTACTTACTTTCTAGAAACAGAAATCTCAAAAAAATACAAAGTAGATCCATATGCAGAGGAAGCACATCATCTTTCTTTATCTGATGAAGCCCCTGGATGGTTAGGTCGGTTTGTTTGTCGTGCAAAAACAGAATCAAGTGAGTATGTAAAACATTTGGGCATGCCTTGTATCATAAGTACCTTACTTTATTTGAGTGGGAAACGAAATGAAATGAGAGAAGACTATGATCGTGATTTGATTGAGTTATTTTTAGAAGAAGTTACCCAATTAAAATATCCAGATATCCATGATTGTTATATCGAGCGTTGAAGAAAAAACAACAAGGAGTTGTACTGATTGAATAGAATCGATTTAAAAGTTCCATACGTGCAAAAGGATCAGGCAAAACAACTTGGGGCGCGTTGGGATGGAGAAAATAAAGTTTGGTATTTGGATATGGAAGTTATCTCTGATTTAGAACCATTTTTGAGGTGGATTGTGCATATAGAATTAGAAGAAAATGATCCAACCATCAAAAGTAATGAGTTTTTTATTGCTAAGTCTGTTCAAAGCTGTTGGAAATGCAAAAAGAATACTAGAGTTTACTCTTTCTATCTAGAGGAATACGATTCAATTCATGTACATGATGATAAAGTATTCTGGATGCAGAATGATCTACCAACCATTATTGAGGGTGTGGAGTTTCTGAATCCAGAAGCATTAGAGGCAATGGAAGTAGTCACTGGATCATACTCCAATGATTATAGTAAATTTGCCAGAAGTCGGTATTATATGAATCATTGTGAGAATTGCAAAGCAAAACAAGGTGATTTTTTTCTGCATTGTGAACCTGGAAATGCCTTCTGTCCAGTGACCAAAGATGAAGTTGAGCGCATTACAATATATAGGGGCTAATCCGAGATAACTCCAAAAGCGGCATGATAGATTACAAATAATGTAAGTTGCTGTGTTCAGTAAACTGATGTGACCGTATTAAGTGGTCATTGAATATTGAACAGAGTAACTGAACACACAAAATGGAAAATAAAGTTAATTTTGAAGTTTGATTGTCTTTGTTCAGAAACTCATATCTTTCTGAACACATGAGCTACAAACCCTTATCATTACTGATGTTTACAATTTTTTCTATCTATCGTGCCGTTTTTGGACTTATCTCGGACGACCCCCTATATAAAGTAAATAAACCATTTCGATCCATTGCAAATGTTCCTTTGAGTTTAATATATGAAGATTTCAAAATTACGAAGAGATACAAAATAATAAAAGGGAACAAAGTCGTGAAAGAGGACTTATTTTAAAAAGGATAAACACGCATAATTTAATTGATAAGTGAGGGGATATCAAAATCAGAAGGGAGATAGTTAGTATAGTAAAGTACTTTGATATTGTTCGTACCCCAAGATTAGAAAGTATTCTGCTTCAATATGGTGTGTCTCCGAATCATATTAATCTTATGAAAAGTGAACCTGTCGAAGATCCTAATATTTTCAATGTCTACTACGATTATATTGAGGATAATTTTCATAAACCAATTCTAATTCCAGTTAAAAAGATTGTTGGACTCGCAGATTCAAGGGGAAGAGCAGGGAGTTCATGGTGGAGACATTTGCAAGGAACAGGGAATATGTGCACAACCAGATTGGAAAATCTTTGGAATAGCCTTCAAAGAATAGGACTTCATAACTTCAAAAAAACTTTTGTCGATCCTGATTATGAATGCATTCATGTAAATCATTATTTGGATCATGATGTTTATGTGGTAGATAGTGATGGTAATCATCGGACTACATGGGCGAAAATCATTAAAGCTCCATACATTCGAGCTTATGTTACTTCTTATCGATTGAATAAAGATGCCTATATTCGCTATGAAAGAGATAATATTCAGCGCAAAAAATACAATAAGAAACTTGGTCATTTAAAAGGAAGATTTTTTGCATTGATTCGTGAGTTGGGTTTAACTCATTCAGATTCCAATTTATATTTTCAAGATAAGTTAATCTCTAAGGACTTTTCTTTTCCTGATTTCCAATATTGGGATATTGATTTTAGTTTTAAATTTGCTCAAGAGCAGATATCTGAGTATTGTCAGATTATTTCTCAAGTACGCACCTTAAAAATGTATATTGAAAAGTTGAAATTTCCAGTAAGAATGTTTGTTTTATGGTGTTGGAGAATTGAACAAGTCAAACAGCTCTTTCGTGACAATTATGTAAATTTAATGAGTTTTACGATTTTCTTTAAATTACTGTCTGCACAAGAAAAAAAGAGGGGATGAAAATGGAGATAGATGAAGAATACATTAACGTTGAACTAGCTAATCAATTTACTGTACATGATAGATATGTCGATAAATTTCAGTTTAATCATTTTTGTGATAGAAGTTATCATCAGTATTCAATTGTCTATATTGTAAATAAGAGTGGTTGGTTTAATAATGACCAGAAAATCAGTTTAGAGGTAAGTGGGTATATATTTTATCAAGGTGAAATGATTCGTAATCATCGATGTATTTTTACCAGACCATTTGAACTAGGCACAGAAACAGCAGAGATTTTAGATATTAATTTAGGGATGCATGGCAAACACAACAGTAGAGGCATTGGAACCAATTTAATTTCAACTATCTGCACTGTTTTAAGAGGATATGGAGTAAAGAAGGTCCAAGCGTACTTAGTCTCAAATGATTTTGATAGAAAAGATCAGTTGTATAATTTCTACATTAACAAGAATGGATTTGAACTAAAGCAGGAGTTGACTGAGGATTCTGCTGGATTAGTTGAAAAGAGCTTGGATGGCTCTTGTAATATCAGTGCATATACAAAATGATAAATTTAGTAGCCACCTGAGAAAGTGATTTTATTGTGTCTGTACAGCTCATGGGGGTTTTCTATTATCGAAACACGGTCATTTGATCGTGTTTTTTGTCTATATTGCGTTATTCGAAGATAAAGGCGCTATATGGAGATTTTTATATCTTATATACCTTATGGCATTACCATGTATCACAAAACCTATCAGAATAGCTCATATTAGATATTTCACATACAGGGAGTTGATTGAATGGTTCCAATTCTCAAAAAAGGCGACACAATTCAATTGAAAGATGGTCGAAGAGGAGTTGTATTCTACATCAATAGAAGAATTAAGCATTACCAGGTGATGTGCAGAGATGATTATCATGAGCTTGTGCCGTTTGAGGATGTGCAAGAGAAAGCCACCGGATAAAAAGGTTATTTTTTATTTTTTAGAATATTGATTATCTTTCCTATCCCCAATATAATTAACATGTGTGTTGTTAAAGCGTGTCTTAACTGCTTTTAAGTCATTAGATCCACTCCTTTCGTTTTGGTGATGTACGAGAGGGGCAGGTCAAAATGGTAACTTGGACGGAATTAATACAATTCCTAATGTTACTTGTGGCAATAGTTGCGTTATGTGTTAAAAAGGGGTAGCCTTCGGGCTGCTCTTTTTATTTCCTATGCGTTTGCAAAGGTACTCCTTTACAAACGGATCGAAACATGTACGATTATCCGTTTATTTATTCATATAATATATCTTTAAAAACGCCTTTCTGATAATTGACCTTTATAAACTATTTTGATAATATTCAGATAAAAGGGGGCCGTTTTTGTGGGGATTCATTTTGGATATGTGAGAGTTTCGACAAAGGAACAGAATTTGGACCGACAGTTCGTTGCGATACAACCCTATGTGACTGCGGATAAATATATTTACAGTGATAAAGCTAGTGGAAAAGATATGGANCGAGATGGATTCCAAAACATGCTGAAAGCCATNCGTGAAGGGGATACGCTTTATGTAAAATCGATTGATCGACTTGGACGCACGAAAGATGGGATTAAACGATACCTAGAGTATTTTAAAAAAGAAGGAATAAGAGTCAAGATTATTGATCTTCCTACCACCATGCAAGATGTTCCCGAAGGTCAAGATTGGGTAATTGATATGATTAATAATATTATTATTGAGGTTTATACTACTTTGGCTCAACAGGAAAGGGAAACGATTAAAATACGTCAAGCCGAAGGGATCGCAGTTGCAAAATCCAAAGGGAAACATCTAGGTAGGCCACAAGTAAACCTGAACGTTTTGACAAAAGAGCAAAAGCAAATACTATCTGTCCATTATCCTCGATGGAAAAACAAAGAAATCACAGGTGTGGAATTCGCTACCTTGTTAGGATTAAAAAAGAATTCCTTTTACAAGATCATCAAAGAACATGAAACCAAATTATTCTAGAACCAGCATCCGACGACTGAGGGGTAACGAATCCATATAATGGAATCTATCTGACGGACTAGAGCGCGAAACGTTTCATTGGGCCTAAAATCAGGTGCCCCCTTGCACGTTCACAAGGGGGCTTTTCTGACCTCTCAACTGGGAAGAGTACTAGCTCCGACGATCACGACGGGAGCTGCCACCCACCTGAGTTACACGTGCGTTTCCGCTGGCCTTTGCCACCTGGGTGACATTGCGTCCGGCTTCGGCCACCTGAGTGACCTCACCGTCGCCGTCGATCTCAGCGATCTGGGTGACATCGCCCTCCTCGTTGATCGAGGTGGTAGCAGTGCCATTCCCACGCAGAAGATTGATGAGCCGTCGCATGATTTTTCCTCGATTCAACTCACTGAACAGGTCATGGTGTACTCGGATGAGCAAACCTATTGTAAATTATATACTGTACACTGCATTTTGCACATCCCCTGGAAATGTTCATTAGGAATCAGTCGAACAGAAAACCGGAATAAGCCTTATCGGCAATAGGACAAAACCAGCAGTGTCACGAAGTGCAATTTGTCCAATAAAATAAATGGGATCTATCTGACGGACTAGAGCAAGAACCCTGTCACTGGGCCAAATAAAAATGACTTGAGGCTGCACATGCAACTCCAAGTCATTTTTCCAATTATTAGGTAAATGGCACCAAAATCGGTTTTCGCTCCCTCTACCCCTGATAGGTGAAGTGGGCCAAATATATTAAGTCTTGAATAAACGACGGACCGGCTGGAGTCTAACTCCAGCCGGTTGTGATTCGAGGGGGATCTGGGGATTAGCCCTCGTCGGGGTCGGGGACTTCGGTCCTCTCGACCGTGCCGGCGTGGTCCTCTCCTGCGACCGTCTCCGCGTCCTCGCGTCCACCCATAAGAATTGCTCCTTATGCAAGTGATAGGCCTTGTACCTATCGACCGTCTAAATTCTAATTGATTCTTTACCCGAAAGCAAGTATTTTTTGTATTTTAGATAAATTTAAATTACTCATTTTTTCGCTATCATTTTCCATTATCTGGTCAAATTGCGCTTTATGACACGGATGCTGGTTCTAGGCCTTATAAGATCATCAATGAACATGAAGCAAAATTGGGATAAACCCAGCATCCGGAGACTGAGGGACAACGGTATGCTATACGGTATACTATGGGTAATACTATAGTAGTAATTTTGAATGAGAGTTGGTAATATAGAGTCATCATCAACCGCATGATGACATAAAAAATAGAAGCGGCTCGACCCCGCTCCTATTTTCTGAGTTACATCAATCCGATAGTGGCTATGAGTAACTCCATAATCAGTACAGTAAAAGTAAGGACTGTCTCTAAAGATAGTTCTTTCTTTTTGCGCTTTTTTCTGCTTTTGCGCATTATCTCACCTCCTTTTGAAGGAGATGGAATCTATTATAATTCATCTCTAAATCTGAGTGTAGTATTTAAAAAAATTAAAATTTTGATTTTTTTACTTATGATATGAGAATAAACATTCGCAAAAATGCATTATGGGTGTTTTTGCACATCCCCCCGAAAAGGTGGAATATCGAATTTTCTGAACATCATAATGAGGGTGTCTGTGAAGGAAACTCGCAAATGAAGATGTATTTTATTTCCAGAGTGGCACCTCAATGTGCGAATCGGTGCCTTACCCCATTTATGTTTCATCAGTCCAGTGACAGGATTCTTACCATAGACCGCAAAGTAATAGGTTGATACATTGAATCTATGTGACGGATCAGAACACGAACCGTCTCACTACTCCAAGTCAGATGATCAAGAAAATTATGTAAGATTTGCATAGGGTTTTTCCTCTATTTATCGAATTAGTAAACACAGGAAGGAACTTGGGGGCAATATGTTGATTAAAGGGGAGATTAACTTTGAACGAAAGACAGAAAGAGCTTAGATTGGAGAGACTTCCGATATGGAATAAAATGATTAAATCAATTTTCCCATATGGAATCCCAAGTCAATGCGAATGGACTAATCTTGATGATATTACTTCAGTACTAAACTACATTGGACAATATAGTACAACACAAAAAGCGTTGAACCATATGTTTTATCCTACAGGTGGAGGTATGGATTTAACTGGAGCCTATCTATCTAATGAAAGAGAGTGCTTAGAGCTAGGCACCGATGGGCAAACATATATTGTGAAACCTAAACAATTATCATTTCACTCCATTAATAAAGATCCAGATTGGATGTATTTCCGCTTAGACACGCATAATTTGCAGCCTAGTGGAGTCTATGATTATGGTGAAGATGAAGAAAAAGAGGAAGTTACAGAAATTTCCCCTAATGCTTACTTTGGCCGAGGTGTCTGGGATCATGGATACTTTGATTATGATGATGGTAAAGGAGAAGTAAGACTGAAGAGTAATGCCAGAGTTGTAACTAGGTTCTTTCGTGGATCTATTGTTATCTTCTGTAAGTTTTCCCTTTACAACCTTGTTCAAGGACCTACATTTAATGCATATGATGCAACTCATAATAAGTATGGTAATGCAGATTTTAGAAAACTCATTTCCGATATGAGTGACATTACATCCAGAACTACTTTATAAGGGTAGAATCAGCAAACGGCGACTGAGGGGCAACGGAACCATATACTGGGAATTAATAATTGATGAAATGGTTACACAGCAATGGGAGAAATCCGAATAATAACCACGTCTGGCAACTTTGAAAATGTCATCAAAAAGGAGCTAGTTATTTTCAATGGGTATTGACTACGAAGGCATCGCTAAGTTACTAAAATCCTCCAAACCATCAGGAACACGCCAAAATTTAAGAAGCTTTCGAAATACTGATTTTTACTTCAAATTTAATAAGGATACGAAGACGGTTCATATTCTAGATGCTTGCGGTGGTACGAAGTGCGCCACCGTTACAAATACTATCGAAGATGTGCAAGATCAGATATGCAAAGATTCAGGAATTAAATTACCCGAATGGAGATGGGTTTTTTACTCACCTGATGGTTTTGTAACTGAATTCTTACGAGATAGTACAAGGTTTGGTAGTTTTGGCAGAGACCGAATAAAAGACGCAGACTTTACGGTGGATCTAGAATACTACAGAGTAATGAAAGAGATTCAAAAGTTTACGGATTATTGATCGGCATATTGAAACATAAATGATTTACTTGGGGTACGGAACCGATTCTCACATTGACAGGTAGAACCAGCATCCGGCGCCTGAGGGGTAACGTAGCCATATAATGGAATCTATCTGACGGACTAGGGGTTTAGGGAGCAAACGAACAGAAAACTGGAATAGACCTTATCGGACATTAACAGTGCTGAGTTTTTAGAGGAAACAGCTTAGAAGGGATAGAACCAACAATATATAGGAAAACGAAGGAGTACATCCTCACTTTTTTTGGAAACGGGCGATCGGCTAATGTCTTTTTTGGACATCAGCCGATCGTTTGCCCCCATGGGAGCTTGAGGTGAGGTCACCGAGCGCCGCGACAATGGCCGCTGCAGTAGATGGACCGGCACTGCCGGCCGGTGCTGCGCTCGTGGGAGTGCACGCGGTTCCGTCGACAGTTCGGGTATCCACATTCCACAGGAATCTACCTCCAAATTTTGCAGGAACCTCAAATCAGGAGTTACCTGAGAGATTGACCTACGGTGTAATACAAATAATAGCACAATTGTGTTACTATTTGTATTTAATTCTCAAGTGGAGACATAGATTCAGTGTCTTTTGAACATCCGATAAGTATTGTTATCGGATGTTCAAAAGCGGCACAATAGATAGAAAAAAATTGTAAAAAAATTGAAGAGGCCCTTTCGGGGTTTAGGGATCAGTCGAACAGAAAACTGGAATAAATAGGGGTCACCGTTCCCAAAAAAGAAAATTGTACGTTAAGCAGATTTACATCGTAGAACTACACTTCTACGATGTAAATTGAGCATATCGGACCAAGTGGGGCAGGAAAAACAACCTATTTACCCTAGAAATTTTCATCGTAGAATGTCTCGGCTTAGATGAAAAGCCCTTATTTTACTGAATCCGCTCCTTAACGTACAATTTTCTTTTTTGGGAACCGTGACCCCATACTGCCAAGAGTTAGGTTTTCCTGAGAATGAGGTGGATTTTGTAAAAGGATTGAAATCATGGATGACTCAAGTTTTCCAGAAAATAGATAACGAATTCCCGGATAATGAGCATGTTAGTATCACCGAAGAAGGAAAATTGGTATTAAAAAAAGTGAAGAAACGTAAGTATAACAAGTCAATGAAGGAACTAGAGGAGATGATGAAAGAACGCCTTCCGGAAAGAAATTTGATGGATATTCTCTGCAATGTAGAACATTGGATAAATTGGTCCCGTCATTTTGGTCCAGCCTCCGGCTCTGACCCAAAGCTAAAAAACCCCCGTGAACGGTATATCTTGACTACCTTTGCGTACGGATGTAATTTAGGACCTGTCCAAGCTGCTAGACATATGCGGGAGGATGTAACTGGAAGTGCTCTCTCTTATACCAATCAAAGGCATATCACAGCAAATAAGATTGATCTAGCGATGAAGGATATCATCAACCATTACCATCATGGCTTTGACTTACCCAGGTTGTGGGGAACTGGAAAATCCGCCGCTGCGGATGGCACTCCTTATAACATTTATGAAGAGAATCTCTTAGCCGAATATCATATTCGCTATGGAATCTATGGGGCAATTGCCTACCATCACTTGGCTGATAATTACATCGCCTTGTTAAGTCATTTTATTCCTTGTGGGGTATGGGAAGCCGTTTATATTTTGGATGGGTTACTAAAAAATGAATCCGATGTGCAACCAGATACCCTTCATGCAGACACGCAAGGGCAATCGACACCTGTATTTGGTCTATCTCATCTACTCGGTATCAAACTGATGCCACGAATTCGGAATTTCAAAAAACTTACTTTCTTTCGTCCAAGCCCGGAAACGAAGTATAAACACATCGACTCTTTCTTTAGTGAGTCGATCGATTGGGATTTAATCCAATTGCATTGGAAAGATCTTTTCCGTGTGGTTCTCTCCATCAAACACGGAAAAATATCTTCTGCAATGTTATTAAGAAAGCTAGGAAACTATAGCAAAAAAAACAAACTCTATCAGGCATTTCAGGAACTAGGACGTGTGATTCGTACCATTTTCTTGCTCCAATACATTGCAGATATCCATCTTCGTAGAACGATTACGGCAGCAACAAACAAAGTAGAGGCTTATAATGGATTTTCCAAATGGATATGCTTTGGTGGTTTTGGAATCATTGCCAACAATGACCCGGAACAACAAGAGAAAATTATAAAATATGGAGACTTAGTTGCAAACGCCATTATTTTTCAAAATGTTGTGGATTTAACAGAAGTGATACGACAGTTAAGAAAGGAAGGATATCCAGTAAACCCAGAAGATCTAGCTGCATTGAGCCCTTATCTGACCGAACATATTAAACGATTTGGTGATTATGTCATAGATTTGGAAAAACAACCCCAACCTTTTGATGGGAAATTAAAATTGGAGTTGGAAAGTGCTTGATGGAAAGGGCCTTTGCGCCATTTTTACAATTTTTTCTATCTATCGTGCCGCTTTTGGACTTATCTCGGACGATCCCCTTCTGAGAAGTTTCAGGAGGTACTTCTTAATATACCTTTTCGGGGGGATGTGCAAAAACACCCAAGCTGTATTCCGGAAATTGATAGCTTCGTTTATTACTGCGTTCATTATAGTTGCTATAGGTTTAATTTCTATTTATTATGGCGATCCAGTATCCTATGAATATTCACTTTCCTCTTTTGATGAAGGTGTATACTTTTGGGCTTATCTTCTCTTTATTATAGGTGGGAGTACTTCACTACTCTCTGATTTGATTACTTGGAAACTTCCTTTACGACGAAAAAGAACTGTTGCAGCTATGATCCATTTAGCACCTATTGCATTTTTCAATGAGTTTAACCAATCTGATATGGTTATGTTTTTTATTTACTTAACAATTGCTTTCGTCTTTTGGATAATGGATGAGTTGATTCGGTTTTATCAAAAAAATTGCGATAAGTGTCTCAAACGAGTATATAACAACATTCATTTAAAGAAGGCGACATGAATTGGTTTTTAAGCGAATTTATCAAGTCTTCTATTACAAAAAACGACCTAATTAGTCGAAAAGCAATACTAGATAAGTTAAACCAGCTCTAATGAAGGGCTGGTTGTTTTTTTACATATTATGTAAACTATCTGACGGACTAGAGCAGCAACCCTGTCACTAGGCCAATATCAACGTGTTCGGTAAATCGGATATAGCAACTTTCTAAAGGTATTCGGTAAAGAATTTGCTTCTATTCCAAGCGTTTTTCTTTACCGAATATCATTTCTGTAAAGCTATTGCACCGTATGACAGGGACGCTGTAATTACCCCTACATGGAACGGATTGTCATTCCAACTACATCGTATTTTGTGTATCCTGTTTCTTTCGCGAGTTTATTAACCATTTTTCGCTCATCTTCAAGTAACCAGTAGGTAGAGCGCACCCTTTGGGGTATGTGAACGGTTCGGGGAATGAGGGGCCACATCTGAAAATTTTTCCAATTCCCTTACTTGATGATGGCCTTTTAGGGGCAGTGACAGGATTGCTGCCATAGACCGCAAAGTAACGGGATTTTTGCCCATCCCCTCGAAAAGGGGTAGTGAGATGGTTTGTCGTTCGGATGCTGGTTCTGGCCTTTGGTCAAAATTTCAGATTTGCCCTATGTTGCTAATAGTATATATATAGTAATTACCCTATAGGGGTAAGTCCGAGATAAGTCCAAAAACGGCCATACAGATAGAAAAAAATGTAAACAATGCGGATACACACGAATTAAACGGTACTTATTGGCTCTTTGCTTAAGGAGTTTAGCCAATTTCTATATCCAATTAGTTTGTATCCATTATAAATACATACCAATTATTTTTCCTAGATTCCAAAGGATATTGAAAATTAATAGTCTATAGTTCAAACTAAAGAAAGAGCCACACCCTTGTCCTTTAGTAAGAAGCCTAATATGATCTGCACTATTTATTGGAGGAATGCAAATGGCTACAAACACTTCCAAAATTCGAATCAATGCGCCAAAAGAAAAAGTATGGTCTGCACTTACAAAACCCGAACTAGTTAAGGAATGGCAATACGGTAGTGATCTAATCACCGATTGGCAGGTTGGAAGCGATATTCGTTTCCGGAACGAATGGGAAGGCACTATTTTTGAACAATGGGGTAAAGTTTTGGAGGTAGAACCTTTTGACAGATTAAGTTACAACCTCTTTGCGCCTAGACCGGACTTAGAAGACAGACCCGAGAATTATTTCATAATGAACTATATACTAACTGAGAAAGATGATTATACTTTATTGACGATTGAACAACTAGATAATAGACCAGAGACCGATCTTCAGGAATCGGATGATAATGAATCACCGATTTTGACTGCATTGAAAAATCTCGTGGAAACAAATTAATTCTTCTATAATAAAAAAGGAAAGCAGCTACTTTTCTACCAATATTGTTTATCTGGGAGTTGTATTTCCTGTTCAGATGAAGTAATCTTATAAACCCCGATTTCTTAGTTTAAATACTGAGAAATCGGGGTTTTACAATTTTTTCTATCTCTATGGCCGTTTTTGGAGTTATCTCGGACTACCCCCTTATAGACACGTGACAGGGTTGCTGCTCTAGTCCGTCAGATAAATTCCATTTATTGGGCAAATCACACTTCGTCGTTCAGTTGCTGGTTTTGCTCCTTGATTAGCATTTAAATTCAAATATATTTTTTTCTATATGTATTGCTCTATCAGATGTTTTGATAATAATATCGAAATGTTGACTGTACATATGCATAAACACCTCGTACTGAATCCTACGTTCTTCATGAGATTGACTTAAATAATGAATATCGGTTCCTCTTTCAATAATATCACGGTTCGACCTTCTCATTAATTCCGTTTCATCATCTGTATAAAAGTAAATTTTCAAATCAAATAATCCTGGATTAATAAATGCAACGCTCATCCCTTCTACAATTGTTACCTTGTTTTTTGAAGAGATTAACTCGCTTTTCTTGTAATGCGCATCAAGTGTATATAAATCTAAACCAGCTCTAACCATCTGAACATCTCTTTCTAAAGAAGATAAATGATGCGCTGATGGATGGCAAGCCGTCATTTTATAGCGATGAGTTTCGTTCTGATATGTATAGTCGATGATTGCATGCTTTCGTAGGTTTGAGCTAACAATATATGGATCTGTATTAATATGATTTACTTCATTTTGATTTAGTAGGTTTACGATCCTATTGGCAAATGTTGTTTTTCCAGCAGCACCATGTCCTGAAATGCCAATAACAATCTTTTCATCATTTATTTTGACCCAATTTATGATTTCTTGTAATAACTTATCCATCGCTCTCTCCCTTTTACTATATTGCCTATAATATAAACATAGTAAATATTCGCATCTATCTTCTCAGAGTAGACGGAATAAACCTTAACTGAACCTTATTTCATTGTCTAAATATACTATAGTGAATCTTATATCTTCTTTCATCAACCTCCGCCCAAGTTTGGCCAGAAATTTTTCTTTTGGGATAGATACGGGCAAGGTAAAGATCACACTATCATCCCTTTCCTTAAAATCTTCATCATTGTATCGAACCAAGTTACCAATTTTGATTTTAGGAATGGCATATCGCTCAATATAACGGTATGCTGTGGCACTGTACCCAAATTTGTTTAATAAATCTCTCATGCTTACAATCTTTTGAGGCACCTCCATTATTTGCACTTGTCGAGATGACTCATCTCTAACATGGGAAGGATCAGTACAAATTGCCAGATTTAGAAACATGGCTTCTGAAGACAATTCTTTTTTTTCTGCCCAATATTCCAATCTCTCTAAAACATCTTCACTTAAATCAGAAAACCGATAAGCATCCCTTGTAATCACCCAATGAGCCTGATCCAATAAAAATTCCTCAAAATCCGCTCGATTATATAGTCGACGTTTTGTAAATAAAGGGACAAGATCCTCATCATCTATTTCTGATGTGAACAATATATTTCTAGCTCTTTCCGTGATTCCGATCCGACGTAGGGTAGATGTAAACTTTCTATGTGCAGTCTGATAGTTGCACCGTAGATAGTCGGCAATCTCTTCCGTGGAAAGGTTGTACCCCTCCCTCATATATTCACGATAGTCATCCGCAATCTCCTCGGGATTTCGATCTTGTCCGTCTATGATGATGAGCTTGTCTATTTTTTTTAGATCATCTAAGGTCCATCGCTTTTTCAAACCGACTCACATCCTATATGTATATTATGTACAATATAGTATAAACTTTTTGGAAAGGACTTACGAAGGGAAAACACAATGTTTTTTCCTTGGTAAAACTCTATTTGCTTATAGCATAAATATAGTATCTATCCATTCTGTCCTCAAAGATGCACAACCAGGGTAATAACCCTATGTAAAAAAATAATGATCAATCCCTTGATTTCATAAGGGACTGATCATTAACTGAAAGCTTGTGATGAAGATTCTTTTGGTTCAACAGGCAAAGCATCCAATGCCCATTTATATCTAGAAAGTGAAATATCAGGATCTGCCCACTCCATACGATACAAAAGGTCAGCAGGTATTTTTTTACCTGATTTGATCCAGACATGAGTAGAAAACTGCTCATGATCCATTTTCAGGTCCAACCGTCTTTTTAATAATGTTTTGCCAACAATGACAGGGAAGCTATTGTGAAACTCTTTCATCCCTGGAACTTGTGATGCTTTTTGTTTCAATTTTTGCATATCCGATCCTAATTTTCTTCTCATTCCTCATCCTCCTCAGTTTCCAGATAGTGGTGAGGGTTCCGTAGAAAGTCCTGAAATATTTTATCACTTTCTATACAATACCGATCAAATGCAACATCACTTTTTTCTTTTTTCAACAAGGCCCTAGTAATGAAAATAACGGTCTTGCCTTGATAGTTTGCCTCAAAAAAGATAATCCGAAACGCATAAGATGGATTTCCATCTACATAATGATTATACCTCAATTCAATCAAAGGTATATGGTATTTTAGTTCTTTAAATATCCGGCGACTTGTAATCGTGGACCGATTTCTCCGCTGGAATATAAAATTATAATTATCGGGGTCCTCTGGTACACCTGCTATTTCCAAGTGATCAAGGATCAATGACACATAATATGAAATATCAGCCATTACGGGATCTGTCTTGCCTCGCTCATAGATCGTATCAATGGTGTGCAGTGCTTGGCTGTATCCCTGTTTATCATATACAAACTCAATTATTGCCACTCATTGTCATCCTTCCCTCTTTTTCGTCCCACTACTCCTTATTTTTAAAGATATACCAAAATATTCTATTCTTCTAATATACACTTACTCTTAGATTGATGGATATGTGGTTTTATTCCTTATGGGTAGCCTCAAACTCTTTAACCTTTCGGTAAAACGTCGCTTTTGTTAGCCCTAACATATTCATACATTTAACCGCAGTAATCTCCCCAGCTTTCCAGCGCTTATAATTAATGTCCCAATCTTTTGGAAACTCGATAGATGGACGACCAAATTTAACGCCTTTCTTTTTAGCTGTTGCAATACCCTCTGCCTGTCTCGAGCGAATTTCTTCCCGTTCTTTTTGAGCAAATGCGGATAGTAAGGTTAAAACTATTTGCTGTATGGCTTTCTTCATCACATCATCATATTCATTACTTGTGTTTAACATTGGCTCTTTCACGAATCGCAGCTGTATACCATTATGAACCAACCAGTTATATTCCTTTACTGTATCGTCCATATTCCGACCCATACGAGTTATCGAATCGAATATAACAACATCTCCCTCACGCAGCACTGCTTTTAACGCTTGATATTTGGGACGCTCGAAATCCTTTCCGCTTGCTTTATCGACAAAAATATCACGATCAGCAATACCTTCTTTTTTCATGGTTTCGATTTGGCGTGTCTCGTTTTGATCTTTTGATGAGACTCGTACATAAGCGAAAGTTTTCATTGTTTCAAAACACCTCGAACCAATTTGATACATTTATTATAGTTTTTTAGTATCAATAGGTCAATCATATTTTTGGTACGCATCAAAAGTGTTTTTATAGTTATTTGATACGTTATAAACATGAGTGAATCAAGGGTCACTAATCCGCCTCAAAAAGTATACTTTTTGAGACTGACCCAGTTAGAGGAATTGAGCCACATATGTAAAAGTATTTTCTAAAATGAATACTGGTGGTGTTAGTATGTCAAAGTATACATGGTGTTTACATTGTGAAACGGTTCATCTTACGAAAAGCTGGGAGCAACACGGGAAAGAAAAAGGAGATACAATAGATGCAGTTCATGGCTTATGTCCGAACTGCGTAGCTGGTGGTTTCTTAGATGGTTGGAGATGGTCGGAGTTAGTAAAGTATAATGGTTATCCAAAAGAGCCAAAAATAGGCCATGAATATCCTTTATACCCAACTGACGAGCAAAAGAAGTTACTATCCAGTTAGTCGTTGTTATAGGGGTACCGGGGAGATACGTGTAAAAATGAGACATAGTCTAGGAATATTTCCCAATCACTTTTAAAACGCTGATGAAACGGGGATTTCTGCAATATGTCATAGAAATTGTATTATGTGACACTTATGAAGCCTATCTGGGTTAAAAAACCTTATGAATTCGTTATTTAACTAGCGAAAAAAGCGACATAGAACTCGGTGAATGGAAATAATCAACAACTTATGTCCTAACTCCTCCGAAAAACAATCCTTTCCTAAAAGGAAAAACAAGCGATTATGTAGTATTTCATTTAGAGGTGAGTATTATGGACATTACAAAATTTACAAAGTCCCAACATTTCGAAGAAATTTATGTGAGCTCTAATGCTGGATATTATATACCATTATCAAATCAACTCAGTGAACGCCTAGAGAAACAACTGAGTAAAAACAAATTCGCTGAAATACATCAAGTTATAACAGGAAAAGATAATCATTTTATAGTTATCTTTAATATATACAACTAACCGCCAAAAGGCGGTTTTTATCTTACTCTTATACTTTCCCTTCCAAAAATGATTGGTGAATATTCCCTGCCTATGTCCTATTTTTACTCTTATCTTCCCTGAACCCCGTCTACATGATAAATAGGAGACACTTCACGAAACCATTCTCTATCGGATTCCAAAGATCCATATTCAAATTCACGAAAAGGGATATTCTCCCGACAAGGCCCTCCTAATAATTCAAACACTGGAACTTCAAATATTTTGGCTTTTATATCCCAAAGGGCGCAATCAAGCGCCCCTAAAGCCATCATCCATATTCCTGTTCTTCCGCCAAATTGAGTAGAAAATACTTTATTCCAAATCTGCTCTATTGCAATAGGATTCAAACCTTTGATTGTCTCTCTAAAGGTCGCTAGTTGGACCGCAACAGATGATTGTCGTATCGATCCATAGAATCCGGATATCCCCTTATTCGTGGACACTTCCAGAAAATACGCTGATACAAACTGATCCTCATAAGGTACTGTTACATAATCAATGGACAAGTCCGTAATTTTTACACTGTTTACTTCCATCCAACAATCACATTGATTGTGATATGATCTTCAAAATGATTTTCTGGACTAAATGTCTGCAATGCATCTCTTACTTCACGATCGAATTCGGGCAATTGGTCACCAAATAATTCTTTTGCTGCAAAGGAAGAAGAGTAGAGATAACCCATGATCCTTTCTAGATCCCAGGTCTGAACAATGGGATACTTTAACATCTCTACATTTTTAAAACCTTCCTCTTTCACTACAATTTGATGGGATGGTTTTCGATTCATTACTTCTGATCCACGTCTTTCAAGCCCTAGATATTTTTTTACAATATCGATCATGATTTCTTGCCATTTTTCTCTTCTTGCCCAGAAGCTTCCCATCCCCCAAATGGCAATTCCCCCAACATCTGTTAGAAGCTGATGAGCTTTTTGTAATACCAGCCTACGATCCATCCAATGCAAAGAGGAAACACAGGTAACAAGTTGGAATGATCCTAACTTTTCACTAATGTCTTCTGCTCTCATTAATTGAAACTGAACATTGTCAGCCTTTTCCCTGTCTTTCTGAATACAAGCTGCTTTATACATGTCTTCATTTGGGTCTACTCCGATTGCTTCGTGAAAACGATGCCTCATATCTAGTGTAACTGTACCTGGTCCACAACCTAGATCGAGAAGCCTACCAGAACCATCTACATGAAAAGAATCTAACAACTGATCTAAAAATATTTTCGGATATCTAGGGCGATATTGCACGTATTCATCCACCAAACCTGTGAAAACGACTGAAGAATTTCCCATGTCTTTATTCATTTTTACCATCCTATCTCAATCATTGGTTTTCCATCGTGGCGACTACGCGCCCAGATCTGAATTAGATATTTTATTCTAAGTTAATTTGAGTTACTTCTATTAATATAAGAACAAGGAGTCCCGCTAAGGACAGAAACTAGTAAAAAGACTAGCTTTCTACCCCTCTAAGGGTGATAAGCTAGTTTTTTTATGATTCATATACTAGAGGTAGAGGGATTATAGGCCCAGTGACAGGTATATTCCATTTATTGGGGAGAATCCGCGTTTTGACAGCGGGACCCCAACAAGGTTTTCTCCAAATAGAGAAGTCCATTTTATTTGATTATGAATTGAATTGTAATATCTCATCCAAATTATTCCAATTGTTTTGTAGCCATTCAATCTCTTTTGAGAAACGTTGAGGAATATCTTCATCTTTTTCAATATTAGATTTAATCCACCAGACTGATTCTCTACACCATAAAAGTTTGAGGGAACGGACCATGTCATCTAATTGAAACTCATTTATGGTTTCTGGGGTCTAGGAAGCAGTGGAACAGGAAACCGGAATAAGCGTTACTGGCAATAAAAAAGGAACAGTGATAGGTAAAATCACTGTTCTAATCATGAATTAGACTTCGTAGTTTCCCATATGGAGAGATAGTAAAGGAACCGCTAAATTAAAGGATATTGCCCAACAACTCAGTATTCCAGATTCCCGTGTCCGGAAGTGGAAAACAGAAGATAAGTGGGAAGACAAAACAAAAGGAGCGCTCCTAAAAAAGGTGGAGCATCAAAGGGTAATCATGCAAACAGGAAAAATTGAGTTAAATAAGCGAAAATAGGATATCAAAACGGATATGCATAATACTGTAACAATTACCTATAGAATGTTTTCTTTTCATGCAGTAGAATTTATTTCACGGGAATATCATTTCCCCATCGAACTACCTCGGAGAAAAACTTGTCTGGTACCAATGGCCATGTCGGTAAGGCGTTCTCGAAGGATACGGACTGTCCTGAGGAAGTCCCTGGGAAGACCCAGAGGGCTATCAAGATTCTGAGGGAATCAAGGCAGAACACGAACCATCCGCTACTTCTGGCAGCTCTGGGCAAGAAGAAGCCCGCATCGGATGAGTGACAACTAGCTCCTGAGGGAGTGACCTGCTGATGTCTTCGGATGTCAGCAGGTCGCACTACTTTTACAACAAAAAGCGTGGGTTTCCCCACACTTGTGATATACTCTGTTCTAACATCAAAACTCTCTCAATTTTCTGGCTGGCTATCGCTGGTCAGGCTTTTTTGTTTGCTTTTCTGGTTTCGCTTGCATCACACGTTCATACATGGAACGGATTGCCATTCCAACTACATCGTATTTTGTGTATCCTGTTTTCTTTCGCGAGTTTATTAAACATTTTTCGCTCATCTTCAAGTAACCAGTAGGTAGAGCGCACCCTTTGGGGTATGTGAACGGTTCGGGGAATGAGGGGCCACATCTGAAAATTTTTCCAATTCCCTTACTTGATGATGGCCTTAGGGGCAGTGACAGGATTGCTGCCATAGACCGCAAAGTAACGGGATTTTTGCCCATCCCCTCGAAAAGGGGTAGTGAGTGGTTTAAGCTGTAACAATAAAAATGCGACAAGAGGATGGACCTCTTGTCGCACTTACCTTTCAAGTACTATGTAGTATCTATTTAATAAATACCTAAGTAATAACATAAAGCTACAAACTCATGAATTCTTTTAGATCCATATTTATTTGTACAAATAACTCATCTAAGGTTTTTGGGTATTTTGTCTTATTCAATATAAAATCTTCTGTTTCCATATCTATTGTTAAAAAATCATAGGTGAGATCAGAAAGAACAGAGATTGAAGTCGTAAAATTATTTGAGGATATAATGAATTCTATCTTATTCTCACCATATTTAAATAAATCTTCTAGCAATAATCTATTTCCAGATCCATCTATAAAATAATTTATAAACTTTTCTATCTCATTAAACAAATTAATCATCCTTTATTTTGGTTTTGTAAATATATGTTTTATATTTTCACCAATAGGTGGTGGGAGTGTTATTCCTTTCTTTTGAGCATACTTTAGTTGTATATTATTTTTAGATTTAACTAGAGCCCATCCCAATTCTTCATTTTTTATAGACAACAGAGATGAGTCAACATCAAATTCTACATAGTAATCACCTTTATTGGCTTGTTTTATATATCCCCCCTTCCCTTTGGTTAAAACATTCGTTCTGGGTATAACACCTGTTTCTACAAATTCATTATATTCGTTCTTAGACATCCACTGTCCTACCCTTTTCGAGGAAGAAACAGTAGATTTACTTACCCCTCCAACTACATTCTTAACAGTTCCCACAGCAAAATTTATTACAGACATTCCAGCTTTCGTAAATCCTGCTGCGATTAATCCTCCTCCAAATGCTGCTATTGGAGCCCCCAATTCTAAACCTAATGTCATTAAATATCCAGCTGCAAATGCGGTGCCCGCTACCTTTGCTGTTTGCGCTGTACGACGGAGGTCTTGAGATGTAGCGTTTCTTACACATACTCCTGATTTTGACATTGTATAGCTTTGACATTTTACTGCTGGCGGCTTCGCTACTGGTTTTGGCTTCGGTTTTGCTTTCGCTTTTGGCTTTGGTTTGGGCTTCGGCTTCTTATGATTCCTTGCCTGTAAGGAGTTGCTATGCTGGTTGGCTCGTTTCATCTGGGACTTGCTTGCTTTCTTCCCTTTTCCACTCGGATGATACAGTTGTCCCGTTGCTGCTACATACATTTGGACTGCATCTCCACCATCATCCCCATTGTATAGTGGGATATGTCCGTCTTGGTCCGAGAAATCTACGGGATTTCCACCTGCATACGAATACAGGTTATTTGTCATCGTGTCCATGACCAAGCCTTTGTTGGTTACCGAATCATTATAGGAGTCGGGGGACAAGAAGCGTCCTAAACTTGGGAAGTAGTCTCGGAATCCGAGGTCGTAGGACTGCGTGTTGGCATCCCAGGGCTGTCCTCCATAACGATAATCGTTATAGGCTGCTTTATCTGGCTGAGCAGAATCAGGCTTATCTACCCCCGTAAACATTGTCAGATCGTCTTCACCATATGGATTGTATCCATAGGTTGCTTTCACACTGCCATTTTCATCAGTCAGCATTTCTACATCGACATCGGTGTTGTACTGGTAGTAGGAATGCTCCCCTGTGT
>NZ_KE386618.1:0-29792 GCF_000428065.1 Shimazuella kribbensis DSM 45090 | reverse complement strand
GTATCCATAGGTTGCTTTCACACTGCCATTTTCATCAGTCAGCATTTCTACATCGACATCGGTGTTGTACTGGTAGTAGGAATGCTCCCCTGTGTTTTGCTTCATCATCGACAACCGTTCGCCCCATGGGGAGTAGGTGTAGGACTTGGTCAATTGACCTGCTACCTCTTCGGAAATCACTTGATTCGTTTGTCCCAAGTAATTAAAGGTGGTTGTTTTGGTCTGTGCTGTTCCTGCATTTTCGATCTTGCTTATCGTGCGGTCCATGGGATCAAAGGTGTATTTGGTAGTGGTAGTAGTTACCCCATCTTTATTGAGCTTGGTATGATCGGTTGTGCGGTCAAACTGATCAAAGGTAAACTGTTCGTCCACTTTGTTATTTTTGGTGACTTTCTCTACTCGTCCCATTGCATCATAGGAGTAGAGCGAAGTCTCCCCACCTTTGCTCACAGCAGTCAAGCGGTTTTTGTCATACTGGTAACTGGTCACTTGTCCATTTTGTGTTTTAGATACAATGTTACTGTTAGCATCTAATACATACGACTCGGTGACTGGGTTATCTCCCGCTTTGTTGTAACTGATGAGACGATCTCGTGGATCGTACTGGTACGTAAACGTGTTGTTGATCGGTTTGTTATCTGCATCGATTCCCGTATATGTGTCTTTGATCTGGCTGCCATTTTCGTTGTACTCCAATAGATGTTTCTGAATGCTGTTTCCATCTGCTTTTTTTGTTTCCATCTGTTTGAGCGCATCATCCAGATAGTAGGAGTAGTTAATCGTGTTGCCATTTGGCATTGTTTTTTGTGACAGCTTGCCTGTTGGCTGATACTGATAGGTGTATACTTGCGGTTTTGGATCCGTTTCACTGGTCTTGACCGTCATTTTTGTCACTTGATCCAGTGGGTTATTGTACTCTAGATCAGTCAAACCACCTGTATATTCTTGATGCAATGGGTTTCCGTGGACATCATAGGTGAATTTGCTCGTTTTCTTCACTTGTCCACCTTGGATTTCGTCTAACTGGGCTACTTGATTTAACTCGGTATAGGTCGTTTGATACGTATCGATAGCAGCCCCTGTACTCGCATCCTTCATCGTAACAAGGTTGCCATTGACATCATACAAATAGTCAAATTGCTTTCGAATACTATCTGCATTACTACTTGTGGCCTGCAAACCTTCATCCGACATCGTTTTCAGCTTTCCATCTAGATAAAAAGCCCAGTTCATGGTACGCGAGACGGTTCCATCTGATCCCATAATGGTTCGATTGGTTTCATTACCCATGTCATCATAGGTATAGGTCGTTTTGATCCCCCAAGGATCTGTAACGCTTTTGTTTGCCCCATTATCAAAGTAATCAAAGGTGGTGACTAAGCGATTGGTTTGCCCTTCGGATGCGGGCATGCTGACAGAGGCTACATTGCCCATTTTGTCATAGCTATAAATCATCTTATCTACTGCGGAGAACCGCGGATTTTGACTCGTTGGATCATTTGGTAGGATGACTTCTTTTACACGGTTTAGCTCATCGTACACATTTTTCTTTACATAGTCATCCACTGTTGCTGTTGTTACTCCAAGTGGTGATTCTATTGTAAGTTGATTTCCGTTTTTATCATACGTGAAACGAGTAACACGCATCTGATTATCCCCATATGGCTCTTGGGTTTCGATCACTTGCCCCAATTCATTGTAGATGGTGGTATAGATCCGTCCATCTTTGTCTTTGGTCGTGATGACATTCCCATCTGGATCATAGGTAGATTCTGCGGTTTTTCCATCCGCATCAATCACTTTGATCGGACGATCATTTTTGTCGTACTCCGTTTTAATCGTATAATCATCAGGGTTGTCCGGTGTGAGGTTCCCTTTTGGCTGGGTTGCTTTCACCTGATTTCCTAATTGATCATACTCATAGGTGATTTCCTCACCTTTGCTGTTTTTAACAGCCACCAATTGATTCAATTCATTGTATGAATAAGTCGTTGTATAGTCATTTGGATCATTTGGTGTAAGATTGCCTTTTGGTTCTGTCTCTTTGATCAAATTTCCTACTTGATCGTATTGATATGTCGTGATGGAATCTGGATCTGTGCTATTATTCTTCGGATTGGTCACAGATAACACATTGTCATTGTCGTCATATGTGTAGGTGATCTTCGCACCATTTGGCAATGTTTTTTCGATTACATTATCATCGCCATCGTAGACAGGTGCTGGAACGGTAATGTATTCGTTTTTGGATACATCTTTTGGAATTTTGCTCGTAAGTGCTCGTTCAAACACATCATACGTAAAGGTACTGGTATTGCCATTCGCATCCGTAACGGTCAGGATTTCTCCGCGTTCTCCATAGGAGGTGGTCGTTTTTTCTCCTTTGGCGTTAGTGATGACTTTGGCTTGTCCAGTAGGAGCATACCCATAATCAGAAGAAGTAGCATCTCCATATGTAGTGACATTACCATTTGCATCCGTGACCGTTTTGACCAAACCTGTTGTACCATGGTAGGTATAGGTTACTTTGTTTCCTTTGGCATCTTCGGTTGTTAACAAATTGCCTTGTGCATCGTAGGTATATTTGATATATCTGCCTGCTGGCGATGTCTTTTTGATCAAATCTGCAACTTTTCCCCCAAGGGAATATTGATATTCATAAATAGTAGATTTACGTTGTTCGGGATCTGCTATTGCATTATTGACTGCATCCGTTTCTGTTAGCATCAAACCGTTGGAGTCATAGGTCCATGTTGTTATCGCACCATTTGGATCTTCCTGTTTGGTGATGCGATGTGCACTGTCATACGTATATTTACTCGTATTTCCTTTGGCATCTGTGATACTTGTTGGATTACCATTTGTATCCATCACATATTTGGTTTGATTCCCTTTTAAATCAGTGGCAATTTTTTCACTCCCATTGTACGTGTAAGTGACGGTTTCTGATTTTCGGTTGCTGATTGTATTGACCTTCATCTGATTGTTGCCACTCGTATAGTACGTATATACTGTTTCTTTGCCACGGGGATCTTTTATTTTATTGATGATGCTCTTATAGAGCAGGTCGTAGGTAAATTCATACGTTTTTGCTTCTGGTTTTCCATAGCCATCGGTAAATTTACTCAAGCGCCCTTCCGCATCATAGGTAAAATACATAACTCGATCTGCCACATCGGTAATTTGCTGTACTCTGCCATCAGCATTGTAATCAAGGGTAAGTGTTTTTCTACCTGATGAATCAACAATATATTTTAGTAGTTTCGCAGGTTCGTTGTTGATGCTCTTCTCTTCGTACACATACTTGAGTGCATCCCCTGCGTTGTCCACTTGTTGGGTAATGTAACCTTTCTCGTCAAAATAATATTGAGTACGGTCAGGCTCTGTAATAACCCATTTTTTATCTTTCGTACCACCGCTTATATATTGCAGATACATTCCTGATCCCGGCGGCTCTATAAATTGTTTAGAAGCAGGGTTATAGGTGAAAGAATGTGTCGTACCATCATCATCTAATAAATAAACATCTCCAGACACAACTTTATCACTTGCATCTACTTGAACTCCGTCACCAAGCGGAGAACCTAGTCGCATTAAACTGCTAGTAGATAAAGACCATCCTACTCCCAAAATCGAATCTGCAGTATCCAAGCTGTTGTAAGTAAAATCAACAGTGGTATTGAGATCTCCCAGAGATGGGTTATCAAATGCAGAGTAAGAGAATAGTGCATTTCCTCGGAAAAGACTTACTCCACCCGCTCCATCTGCTCCCGTACCTTCACTTAGAACAGACGTATGCTCTTCTAATCCTAGATCTTTTCCACCATTCGGATCTTCGACCGTGATGTATTGATTTAAAGTAGGAATAGGATCTGTCGTTTGTTTGGATAACCATGTCCCACCAAGGTTGAGATCCCACTGCAGCATGTATCCTTGACGTATTGCTCCTAGAATACTCAAATCCGGTGCTTTTACTTTGGCTTTTACAGTGATAGTCTGACCTGGAGCTACACTCACAGGTGTAGAAGCTTCGTTACCATTTGCATCAAGCGGCTTAAACTGGGTAGTCATTTGATTGCTTGCGTTTGTTTTATCCGTCCCATCTGGCAATACCCAGTGATAGGACAAATAATCTGTTGTACCATTCCACGTTTGTGTTGTTGCATTCGTCAACGTAACATCCACATCATAAGTAGTGCCAACTGTCATTTTGACCGGCGATTTTGGTGCATAATACGAATTTGCTGCTTTTTTATCTACATAGGTTATTTCCAATTTTGGCTTGAGTTGTGGAGCAGTAGCTAACTCACTACTAATAAACAAAACACGTTCCAATTGAGTCGTGCTAGCTTCATTGGCATGCTTCACCATCAAGCCATAGTTGGTAGTCGCGCCATTCACCCAAGATTGCACCGTACTCTTCAGATTCCAACTTCTCCATTGTGGATCATTGTTCACATTGGTAATGGATCCAACGGCGGTACTGTTAAAACCAGTTGCATTGGAATTCCAAGTAGCAGTAGTTTCTGTAAACGCTTTATTTAAGGTGTGTAAGTTATAAGTAGCCGCTGCCGTTCCCGTATTGTCTTGATACCAAGTCCAAAGTCCAAATTTTGCATCTGCAATATAAGATTTTGCTGGTATGGAAGAAATATCAAATTTAAACAACGATCGTGTATTAGCATATGTCCCACTGTTATTCCCAGCTGAATTCCATGCTTCTCCATCAAGCGAATTCAAATTTGTAGATGGAACGGCACTCGATATAGTCGTATCATTTGCATTCTGTAAAATTTGTTTGGTGTAACCTGACTTAGGCAATTGAACAAATTGTGCGCGGCCTGGAATCAATTCGCCTTTGGTATTTTTAACTACCACCATATAATAATAGGACTTGCCAAATAAATCAGCACTATAGGATGGTGTCGGAACTGCTGTCGTATCGGTAAATGCGAGTGTATTTGGGTCAGCAATCGGAGCTACCAATGTAGTATCATCTGGTTTAAAACTTTGTAATGAACTACGATGAATTTGGTACTCTGTAAAATCACTACCACGATACTTACTCCATTTTAGCTCTGCACCATTTGCATGTATTTTGGTGGGACTTTGTAAATCGACTGCAGTCATCCCATACACAACTTTAAGGGTGGGACGGATAGCTTCTTCTCCAATTTCACTTGCTTCGTATCGTACTCCACCTACTTTTAAAGTTTCATCTTTTGCTTTTACCAAAACTCCATAGTTTGATTGTTTTCCATCGATCCAATCTTGGACCAAATCTTGCATCGTAAAATCATGCCAAGCGTTATTTTCCTGTGTATGACGAGTGGCTATCCCTTGTTTGGTAAAACGAATGGCATCTGCAACAACATAACCATTGGCTTTATCATTCATGACAATTTTCCCAGTATCACCAGTTTTAAAGCGATACGTCCCTAAATCAACCCATCCTTTGGCAGAATTTTTTTGATCGACTGTTTTTACTGTTGTTCCATCTGCATGGGTAATAGTTAGCGGGGTGTTGGTTGCTCGGTCTGATGCAGGAACATTGAAAATCTCAACTTTGTAATCGCCACTTTCATTGAAATAAGGCTGCCAAGTAAATGTATCTGCACCGGTTGTGCTTGCTGCACTCACTTGATAACTATCGCCGTATGCTCCCGCAACGCTAGAAGATGCCGACCATGTTCCATTTGGATAGGCAGATGATGGGTTTGTATCATCTACGATATTAGTTGTCGTTTCAAAACTAGCGTTGTATGTTCCGCCTTTATTCGCAGAAGTCCACGGAACTCCTGTTTTTGCTTGATTCCAAGTAGCTGTTTTTGCATCCCAATCTTGAAGAAGACGATGAACAGAAAAGTTAACCACATTATCAGTAGTGGTACAATTCACACAAAACGTTTGATCATAGTACAAATTCAGCTGTGCATAATTGATTTGTACTCCTTGAGGGATCGTACTCAAGTCAAATTTCAGCAATGATCGGATGCTTTGGGCAGAATCTGCTCCTGCATTTAATTTCCAACTGCCATCAAAATTAGTAGTGGGAGCATAATTATTTATCATCACATCTTGACTTGCTTGTGCACCGGATGGTGGTGGTTGAATGATGATTGTTGGATCAATGGTAATCGGATATACTCGTTTTGCATCCTGTAGCCAATTGTTATTTGCACTGACTCTCACCGTGATATTAGAGCCATGTTGAATAACCTCTTGTACTACTTTGTCACTCCATGTATATCCTACAGGTGAATCTGCTTGTTTTTTGTTATCAAACATAAATGGTTTCGGAATGGTGAAAACAGGGCGATCTTCCTTGATGCTCGTAAATATGATCGATCCATCTTTTTCTTTTTTCGCCCGAACACCGTGAAGTTTGAAGTGGAAATCAAACACATTGGTTTTAGGGGGAGACTGAAGAATGAGGCTTTCTTTTACAGCTTGATTATTCACATTGTACTTGAGATGAGAGTCAGGAAATATGTTTTGGTATATCACTTCATCTTTTTCTGTCTTCGGATTAAAGGAAGTAGTAGAAGTAGTTCCTACTCCAAGTACAAGCTGATGCTTTCCATCATTGAACTTAACTAATTCGTCATTTTTATTACCAAAATAGGTTTTCATTTGATTGGCTTCATTACCAAATGAATAACCTTTTTCTTTTTTTGTACTGACAACATTGTTATTGATTCGTTGCCATTTGCCTTTCTCATCTTGATAATGTACAGGTGCACTAGAAATATTTGCTTCCATCGTTCCATCTGATAACTGGTAGATTGTCGTGGTTGCATTTCGCTTTTCTACTATTTCTTTTACACGTGTTGGTTTTGGTGGAATCTTCCCTTTTGGAACAGGATTTCTTTTTGGTAACACTTGCTCCGCTTGTATCTCATCTGCAATTTCTTGGTCGGACTTTAAAAAATTTTGAACACTCTTTACAACTTTTGAATCTGTGATTGCATCAACAACAGAATCGATGACAGATTTCCCCTCATGAAAATCTGTTTTTACTTCTGTTAAAACAACAGGCTTTCTCTTGAACCAAGCATTAATTTTCTCTGTTGCAAAACTTGCAGAAGGTCCCGAACTTTCAAATATAAAAACGAAAGCTAACAGGGAGATAAGTAGTTTTTTCCAGATTTTTTGCTGCGTTTTCAATGAATTTCCTCCCAATTGTGCGTGCTACACGCTATTATGTTGTCTGAAAAGTTAGAGCCACTTCACCACACTTCCTAAATGATTGTCCCTACATGAGCAAAATCAGATACAAATAATTCCAAAAAAAATATGCTTCCTGTAACGCCTTTTTATTCTTACATCAAATGCAGAATACATACATTTTTCAGGAAAAAAGCGCCGTCTCCTATGCATAACTAACATATACAGAAAAAAAATAGTAAAATTGCTCAGCAGGGTGAATGTTATAAAATACTTTTTCATGATAAATCCATTTTTGTAAAAATACAATTGAATTATTTTTATTTTATATATTGACAATTGATATAGAAAATGTATAATTTATCCTTTTGATTGAGGAGAGAGCCCACAGAATTTCTCCATTGCGCGCAAGGTGGGAGTCGACAATCAATCATCCAACCACTTACTTCTCCTAAATTAGATTTAATAACCCTAGATAGAGGTATAGGGGTATCGGGATCAGTGGCACAAGAAACCGGAACAAGCCTTATCGGACATCATGTAAACCTTTATGGCCCAGTGACAAGTTCCTACCATAGACCGCAAAGTTGAATTCTATTTATTTAAATAAGAACCAGTCCTTTTCAGATCTGGTTCAACTTGTCTAACATTGCTTTTCGACTAGGATTGGTATAAAGCAATTTATGGATGTTACTGTGTCCAGCGATTGCTGGTTCTCTAGTTTGGAATTTATACTATGGAAAAACAACTTAGAGATACGAGATACCATCAAAATCGGAACGAAGAAGAGCTAAGTTCGCTAGTACTGCCCCATATAGCAGGGTCGATTAGGGATTGGATGGAATCCTAGTCGATCTTGTTATTTTATTTTCTACTGAAGATGAATTGTAGCCCTTCAAGTTGAATTTTATGTAATAATTGTCCAAATTGATATTTATTTGAAAATAATTGTCAAACCAGCAACTGGTTTTTGATAAAATGAAATAGTGTGAAAATAAAACAGATGGGGGTTCTCATGGGTAAAAAGCTCTGTAGTTTGTTATTGATTTTCTCACTGTTTGTTACTCCATTAGGAATTTCTAAGGCTTTTGCTTTAACAAATGCTGAATCGAAGCAAATAAGTAAGGAAGTCTCTGCTGCTTTTGATAAGGCTGTTTCACAAGGAAAAGAAGGAAAATATCATATTGACGGAATGACAGTCAATGTAGATCTTGATTATGTAGTAGTAGACAAAAAAAGTAAGAAAGTAACGATTCAAGAAACAAAGAAGACTGCAAAAGGAATAAAATTTGAAGGCGTTACACTAGCTCACGGGATTATTTTTCTGCCTCCAGAACGGAAAAATGGTGGTTATCCAGGAAAAGGTGCTGTTTATACCCTGTTTGAAGTTGCGGATGTAGATGGCCCAATTGGACCATTGAACATAAAAGCAGAAGTAGATGTAAATACATCTACTAATAAGCATGGACCATTTAATGAAGACTTTTCGAATATACAAGTGGATTGGAATTGGTTTGAGTATAGTGAAGGGGACAGAGAGTTCACAATAACAGAGGTGAATAATACCAAGTTTTATCAAGTAACCACGGATGTCGAAGTGACTTTTGTCACAAATCACGATCGTGAGAGAGAAACATGGGGCCCACTTTTAGCCAATAAGAAGGCATTCGAATACCCTTGTAAATACTACGATCCAGAAAATACAAGATACCCTGATCAATGCCATGGTGGTGATTTCACCTATCAAATTCTGTATAAAGATCCTTATTCAGATAAAAACATGTTTACACCAGAAACGACTTTAATGCAACAAGTTCCAGCTGATCAAAGAGTGCCATGGGATAATATTTTAAGAGGAGAATATATTGCAAAGTATATTGAAACGTATGGAGATCCAAAGAAGCAAAACCCAAATTTCAATTGGAGTGATTATGATATCCACCACATCATTCCAAAAGAATATGGAGGAACAAACGATTTCAACAACTTGATTCCCTTAAAAAGAGAGTTTCACCAACAGAATGTCACTCCATGGTGGACCAACTACTAGGAGTTAATATAATAAGCATATCTGCACTTAGGTTTTATTTAAGATGCGGATATGCTTTTTTAAAAAGGAGAGCCATTATGAAACTGGTTCATGAAACACTTGATGAATTAAAAAAGCAGTTGATAAATAATAAATTATCGATTCAAGACCGAAATGGTGTAGATATTGAAATGGAGTTTCAGTTTGATAAGCCCGCATCTGAAACAGAAACCGAAGCGTTTATCCATTCAACCGAATTACAATTACCAGAAGACTACAAAGCGTTTTTACAAATACATAATGGTGCTACTCTTTTTCAACCTTGGTATGGTGGACAGTTTGAATTATATGGACTATCTAGCATCCATAAGCAAAAGAACTTAGGATTATTTATGGAGTCATGGTATCCCATCGGATATCAAGATGGTGGCTATTTAATGATTGATGGAAAGAAAGCTAATCAGGGAGAACAAGATTATTTATTGTGGTGGGAGTCTAGTATTGTGGAAGATGCAAAAAATCTCTGCATGAACTTTGTGACTTGGTTAGATCAATTTATCCTTGCTCAAGGAAAGAAATTTTGGGACCACAAAGTAAGTTAACCACTCGTGTGAGTGGTTTTTTTAATTGGAATCAACCTCCTAAATACATCATAGATCGGTAGTGCTAGACTTTTGAAAGGTGATGATAATGTATGTAGCTCCTATGTTGCTTCAGAAGATAGATCAACCGATCAGCAGCAATAACTATATTTGTGAGCTGAAAATTGATGGAATCCGGCTTTTATTGTCAACAGTCGGTGGAAAGGTGAACTTATACACGCGTCACAATACTAGATGTAATAACCAATTCCCAGAACTTCTAAGCACTGAAATACCTGATGAAACCATCTTAGATGGAGAAATTTGTGTAACAGATCAGCAAGGGAGACCTTGTTTTGAATCAATATCAAGGCGATTTCAAACATCCAACTCAAAGAAAATAGCAAATCTGTCTGATGAGTTGCCGATTCAATATATTGCTTTCGATATCATAAAATATAAAGGTGAGGATGTTGGTCATCTCCCTTTATTAGAACGAAAAGAGCTACTTAATAAGATCGTAATGGAGAACAGCCACTTATCTCTCATGAGATGGTCGGAGGGTTCTTATTCAGATGATCTATTTCATTTAGTGACACATCAAGATTTAGAAGGAATTGTCATAAAAAGAAAAGCTTCTAGCTATCAAATAGGAAAACGTTCGTGGGATTGGAAAAAGGTAATCAATTATCAGTATGACGAGGTTTTGATTACAGGAATAAAAAAAGGTGAACCTGGTGTTTTAATTGATTTTCCTAATGGAGGATCAGCGGGTGTTATTGAATTTCCTTTTCCCAAAAAAGAAAGAAAAGCGTTGTGGGGTTTGATACATCTTCTGAAAATAAGAGAAGATGACAAAGTGATTTATCTGGATCCCCAATTAAAAATTGAAGTGAAATCAAGAGGAATGACTAAGAATGGATACTTACGCATTCCGAGTTTCCATAAGTATTGTATTTAACCACTCTCTGTAGTGGTATTTTTTATGCCTGAAGTATTTTCCAGAGTGGCCCCTCAATCTTCGAATCGGTTCCGTACCCCTTACCGAGATATTCAAAATTTAGTCAAGAATAAAGATTTAACAATATAGATCTTATGCTTCAATAGGAAATAAGAAACGAGAGGTAATAAACAAAGTTGAATAAGCCAAAATACACCAATGATGATCTCATAACAATTATTCAGAAAAAAGCAAAGGAATTAGGACGAACACCCAAAAAAAAAGAGCTAAAACAAACATCTGCTATCGTAGCCCGATTTGGGTCATGGGCAAAAGCGATTGAAATAGCACAGTTAAAAAGATCTTCCTCAAAAAAATATACAGATCAAGATTTAATTAATGCACTATTAAAAGGTAAAAAGATCATTGAAGATAAAGGATATGTATTTTCTATCAATTCCTATAAAAAGCTGCACGACTTTCCCAGTTACGGAACGTATATGGTGCGTTTTGGATCTTGGAATAATGCACTAAAAAAAGCTGGAATCGCAACAAAACGAGATAGAAAATGGGGGGATTTATCAAATGATGAACTTTTACATATTCTTAGAACCATTGCGAAAGACTCATCTGTTTTAACTATGAAAGTTTTAAAGTCATTACCTGATGTTCCCCCTGTTGATGTTTACATCATGAGATTTAATTCGTGGAATAAAGCAATTGAAAAAGCAGGTTTGGAATCCAATAAAGCAGCTTATAGGAAATATACAGATAAGGATCTATTAGATTCACTTGCCTTTGCTAAAAATGTCATAAAAGACAGACTAACAATAGTTAAATACAAACAAATGCAGAAAGAATTTAATTTACCAAGCGTTTCGATTTATAGTTATCGTTTTGGCTCTTGGAGTAAAGCACTTAGAAAGATACAAGATTATTAAAATATAGATAGACCTTGTTACTCGTTAGGTTTCATAATCCAATGAGTGATAGTGACAGGGTTACTACCATTAACCACAAAGAAATTATGTTTCAAAAATCATAAAGCAGAAAACGTTGATATCATTTAACTTGCTTTTCTTGTGATAACTTCATCAAAGATAACAAGTACGGCAACACTACCAAAGTCTTGTTTATTTTTGTGCTGTTTTCCTCATTGAATTTTTTAATTGCATTATCAAATCGATCCTTAAGTGTACCAGATAACAATATTTGTAATTGTTTGTTTTTATTGTTTTTGTCAACATCCAAATATGAAGGGTCTTCCAGTTGAGGTTCTTTGTTGGATTCAACAGATAAAACAAAATCATATATTTTAGCTTTTGAAAGGGAAGTCCAATCTATCCCTTCGGAATCGAAAACTTCGTTTAATTCCGATTTCATCTCATCTGAGATCCGAAAATTTATATATTTTTGTTCCATTTTTGATGACTCCCTACTTTTATTTATAATAAAAAGGCAGAACTCCGCCAGGTGTTCCGCCTTTACACTCAACAACATAGCTATTTTACCACAAATCAGCATAAAGAGACACATCCAACCATCTTGTTGCAGAACTACACTTCTATGATGGAAATTAAGAATTTCGGACCATGTGGAGAATGAAAAGCAACCCATTTTCCCTAGAAATTGCCATCGTAGAATGTCTTAGTGTAGGATTTTTTGGATGTACCCCTTCGTGATGTCCTTTGTCTCGAATACAAATGATTTGAATTATTTTCTTACAAAGAGTCACGAAAAGCCTCGCGAATGTTCTCTGTATCGATTTCTTCTGTATTCCACCCACGGACAAAAGGAACACGATTACCCAACAACCCTCTCACAGCTTGAAATATCCCAATTGCCATGACTCCATTATCAGGAAGAATCAAAACCACTCGTTCTCCATTTCGTTTGGCATCCAGGATATTTTCTCGTACTTCGTCTACTGCTCGGGCTACCTCTAAAACAATATCCTCCTGAGTAAGACAGTCACCATTCAAAACAATTTCATGTGTTCCAGAAATCGGTTTTCCAGAAAAATTTAGTTGATACATGATACAAATTCCTTTCTTTTTTTATTTGAAGTTGACAACCCCGTTAGGAGTTGTCAACTTTTATATGTTCATCTGCGTGAGGGATAAGGTTTTCAGATGTTTCCTGAACCTCGTACCATATGGATTCTACTACCTCATCCGGTACTGTCCGTTCACGTAGGCGGTTTCTTTCTAAACAAACCTCTAAGGAGCAAGTGACTTGAAGAAGAATGATTTTAAAACCTTTTTCTCTTGCCTCTCTTATTTCTTTTATCATTCTTTCCTCGTTTCCTCCAGTAGTGTCATATACAAATGATTGATCGGAGGAAAGATATTCTTCAAAAAGTTTTCTGCTTAAAATCTTGGATTGTAGATGTACCTTACTAGGATTCTTAGGATCGTATCCGGGAAGCTCCTTTTTCAGTTCATCTGGATCAATTACTAGGTAGTTTGGGTAAAGCTCGAAGCGAGTGGTACTTTTTCCAGCGGCTGGCGGACCGACTAGGAAAACTGCTTCTTTGATGTTGTTGTTGAGTGTTGTTGTCATTGTAAAACCCCTTTGTTGTTTGGTTCGTCTTGCTTATTAATATAATAACATTATGTACTGATATTGTCAACACATAAAATGTATTTTTATAAATTTTCTGAGTTAATATACTTCAACTTGTTTTGTTTATAGTAGGAAAGGCCTTGGATAAGTGATAGATAAAGATGAAAACAAAACATTTTGTATTGATATATTCAATACAAAATGTTACTATAGAAATGTACCCAATAACAACACAATAGGAGTTGATAAGGAATGAAAGTTATCATCAAAAAACCATTTGAAGATTACCAAGTAACTGAGATTAAACAAGAGGATTTCTCTACTATAGTGGGTGGAATCGCTGAATATGTACCAATATGGAGAAATTACGAAATGATAATAAATGAAGAAGGAAAACTAGATGAGCTTCCCACTAATTTAATGGAAAGACCTTACAGCGATTGTATCTTTGGAAATGCCATCTTTGTTAAATATGATTCTTTAAGTGATGAATATATAAGTCTAACGGATAAGGAAATAGAGGTACTGAAATTCTACTTATCTATTAAGTATTATTCAGTAACGAGAGAGGAAAATGATCAAATAGACCCTGATGATTATATTTACTTTGGAGTAATTTCAAATTAACAGGTTAAAAAAATCGGAGTTGTAAAAGAGGGATACCCCCTCTTTTTTTTTATGGATAAACGTCAATCGTGTTGACATTATCAACACAAAATGATAGTTTAAGAATGTACCCAATAACCACCATCAAAGGAGCTGTTATATATGAATGGAAAAGAAACAGCAGTAATAATTAGAAAAGAACTCAAGAAAGCATTTAATATAAAGTTCAGCGTTAGAAGCGATGTAACCAGTGTACGTATTAAATGGGTAGGATTCCCCACTGTTAAGCATGTCGAAAGCATTGTAGGTAAATATAGCAGTGTAAGACGTGATGCAGTTACTGGTGAAATTCTTGGCGGTGGTAATCTCTTTATCTTCTGCAATAACGAATATCCTGAAGATATCAAAGAAGAAATTGAGGCCCTTATGCCTGAAAATCTAGAGCATTACAACAGATACCCCCACTTTAACAGAATCGCTAATGAACTATACAAATCTAAATATCAAGCTCAGGTAGTACAAACAGACAAACCAAAAACAAAAAAGAAAAAAGTAGTACAAGAAACAAAAGAAGTTAAAAACGTTGAAGAGGTCCAAGAAGTAAAAGAAGTTACAGAAATAAAAGAGCCTTCTGGATTCCAGCAACGCCAACAAGAAAGAATTGAAAGATATAGAGCGTTAGCTGAAAAGAACCGCAAATTGTCCAATGCTCTCTGGAACTCACCTGCAAATCAAACATTGGTTAATATGCAAGGCGAACCTATCAAAGTAGGTCATCATTCAGAAAAAAGACATAGGAAACTTTTTGAAAAGGCCCATAATGATATGGGCAAAGCTGTAGATGCTAGTAATAAAGCGGAGTATTATGAAGCTAAAGCTGAAGCAATAGAAATCAATAAAGAATATATCATCTATTCGGATGATGAAGACGCAATTTTTAAGCTAGAAAAGAAACTGCAAGACCTAAAAGAAAATCATGAATTGATGAAACGCATAAATAAGGAGTACCGCACATACAAAGGTGATATTGATAAAATAAATTGCTCTGATGAGCTCAAAGTGAAAATAAAGCAATGGAAAAAGGCTTTTAAGTTCTCATACAGCTTTATCCCCTTCAATTTGCCTAGTAGCAACCAGAATATCAGAGCAACAGAGAAGCGACTAGAAAGGCTTAAAAAACAAGCTCAAGATACAACAACAGAAATTGAACTAGATGATGTTACCATAGTAGATAATGTGGAGCTTAACCGCTTGCAAATCTTCTTTCCTGATATTCCACCTAAAGAATTTCGCAAAAAATTAGGTTCTAAAGGCTTCCGTTTCTCCTACAAGAACGGTAAAGCATGGCAAAGACATAGAAGCGATTACGCAAAGCAGATTGGAATAGAACTTGTAAATGAATATAACGCTATTTAACTACCTTCGGGTAGTTTTTTCTTTATCCAAAGAGGTCCGTTGCTCCGTCTTTTTCTTAGGGGTAAACCAGCATCCGGCGACTGAGGGGTAACGTAACCATATAATGGAATCTATCTGACGGACTAGAGCAGCGACCTTGTCACTGAGCCCATAAGAAGAAAAAGATTATTTGCATGACATAAGCAGTTGCCAAGATCAGATATACCTTTTATACTTGATACGATAACGTATTAAAAGGAAAGGAGAGGGGAATATTGATCATTCAAGCAAAACCACGTCTTAATGAAATTCTAAAAATGCGAAATATGACACAAAGGGAACTGGAAGCTCTCTCTGGAGTGCCACAGGGGAGCATTTCGAGATTCGATACCCGCAAAAATCACGACACGAACCATCTATTTTCGATTGCGTACGCCTTGTCTTTAAATATAGAAGACCTGTTCGAGATAGTGAAGCACCCGGATGACGCTTAAATTTTCTTAAAAAAATAGAGGGAATTTTTATTTTATCCTTGATGATACGTAATCGTATATCGTGTAATATGGTTGATGAGAGATAAATAAAAATTAAACAGGCAGCGTTGCTGTCAGTGTCGATTCAAGAAATAAACAGAAAAAAGCCACTTTGAGCGGCTTTTTTCATTTTGAGATATTCATTTTTCTTAGTTTGATTGGCATATGTGAGAAATTGGAAAAACTCAACAGAAGAACCAAACGCCCCACGTGGGGGAAGGAGGCGAACAGGACGAAGCAGGAGGGATCGGTTGATTCAAGAGCGTATGAACAGTATGGTGGCTAGATTGTGTTATAGTAGGTGTAAAATAAGAGTGAATATAAGCGTAAACAAGCCTCTTGTCGTATAGATAGCTAAAACCCATTTAAAATCAAGGGTTTTAGCTATTTTATATTAGATTAATTACCTATTAATTTCTCATTAAGAATATATTGATTGCTCATTAATAACCTATTAATTATCTATTAACATTCCATTTAGGTTCTTGCAGTTGAATGTCTCTTTTCTAACCATTCAGTTTCCTCTCCTTCTACAAAAAAATACATCTGTTGTACCTTCGCATCACTATAATATTCCTCTTTTACCATTTCCCAGTTATTCGCCAAACTGTCTCGCCTTCGCTCAGTTTTTGTTACCCAAAGAACAGGTGCGTTTAAGTTTTCCGCATACTTTGGAACAATAGTATTCCGATACTCTCTATATTTTTGGATAATTTGTTTGGATCGCTCCGTATCATTGTCGAATTCCATCCAGTACATCTGGTTGTCCATAACTAATAAACCATCTGGTCGAATTATCTCCCGTTTTTCTTTCACTGCAAGTTTGGGATCTTTAGACCACTCATTCTTTCTTATGATTTCCCAAGTTCTGATAATGATATCAGTTGCTTCCCTAGAAAAGTACCAATTGAAATTATCACGACCGTAGTGATTGATTAGTCGTGTTAATATCCCATTTACACCAATATAATGATACATTTGTCCGTCTTTAATATCCCATGAACCTCTTTCATTCATGATCCCTAAACAATACTCAACACCTTTAGGGCCTAAAGAATAAACACGGCTAGTACTTCCTCGATTTTCTGTTATTTGACGACTTGATTTTGTCCATCGACTTTTTTCCTTTTTGATTTTTTTCTTAATTTCTTTTGATTGTGATACTTTTTGTTCATCATTGAGACTAGAATCTACCTCAATAGCTGTTAGCTCATGTTTTAACTTATCTACTTTATCTTTTGCTAGTGTATTTTGAACCTGCTGATATATTTTAAAAACCCTTTTTTCCGTGTACCCCATTACGACTGAGAGATCCTCTAGGGTTACCATTCCCATTTCAAACAAAACCATCATAAGCCTTTCATATGGTCTCAATGCTGGATGAGAAATCCATTGGAAAATCATAAAATTTCCTCCTTAGGTATTTTTCTATTCTATTGCATTTAATAAATAACTCTAGCGGATTTGCTTGGTTTATCATCTCTATCATCATCGTCATCTGGATCTTGAGGACCTGGCTCCCCGATTCGGTCTATGTAGTCTAGATAGGACTGTAGAAGCTTATCTATTTCTTCTTTTCTCTTTACCTCTGATGAATCTTCCATCAATATCTTCGCCCAACGCAATCCATATCGCTCTGCTATTCCTTTTTCATGATTTCGATAATTTGCCTCTCGTCCACTGGGTAAATAGACAGTTGGTGGATTATTGCGAACCATGCAACTCATAACCTGACTTTCTCCATCTACTTTGATTCTTGTAAATACAGCAGCATATCTTTCATGCAGTTGTGTAATAAAATCTCTTTTAAAATGATGTTCCGTCATAGTTTCAATCTTACTTGCACCAACACCAGTCTGAGCACAGGTTATGATAGTTCCCATTAAATTTAGAGCAGTCAAAAGTTCTTTGTTTGTGATTTGATCGATCATTTGAGTAACCAAACCTATACCAAAGTTGAACTTTCTATCCTCGGCAATGATTTTTGCAATGATTGGAATCTGAACCAAATGAGATTCATCTATCAACATAAAGTGATACTTGGAACCTTTGGTACGGCTTTTAGCTGTCATATGATATTGATTGACCAAGTTACCTACCGTTACTTTTATTCCTTCTTGGCTTAAGCCCAACGTATCAATAAAGACAAGATATCCTTTGTTCATATAGGTGGAAATATCAAATGTCCATTCTTTCTGCCCATACATACGTCGCATGGTGATATTTCGTAACAAGGGATCAATTCGGTTTAAAATGGCATCATTATCAATCGGATCATCTCCCCATCCTCTAATCTCACGATAAACATAAGGGTCTTTTCCTTTTATCCTTTTAATCACTGTTTTTCGGAAAGCAGGATTTCTTAAAAACTCAGGTATAGCTAAGATGGAATGTTCCTCTTTGTCTAAGATTAGAGCTTGAATGCAGTTTTTTAAGATACGTTTTGCTTCCGTTAAGTTATCACTATTTGCAGTATACAAAATGACATCTGCTGCATTATCCGCTGCTGTCTGTATATCCACTCCTTTTGGGACATGTAGTATATTTAACCCTGGATGTTGATTGGCTTTATTGGTTAAATCAAAGTATTTTATCCGATCTTTTGGTATCTTTAACCCTTGTTTTAACTCCATATATGCTAATCGGTTTTGTATAACGGCTATTGTCTCTTGACTAGGATCAATGATTGTAATACCTGGATGGTTGGGATCTTGTATCCAATCTCGAATCATGCTATCCATCATGTCAATGATCAAACTAGATTTTCCCATCCCGGGGGCACCAGTAACCAAAAAATGCTTGGTTAATTGCTCAAAATCAATTCTGATGTCACGTTGATACAGAGGATGATCTTGGATTCCAAGAAAAGCACCTTCATTTAGCTCTCGTTTATCCAATGTACGATGATTAGTAGGAAGATGAGGGATATAACCACGTTCATTTTTCTCTGTACTGTTATTTTTTTGATAGATAGGATGGTTATTAGGTGGTAAATGAAATAAATTTGCTAATTCGTCGTCCGTCCAAATCATTTTAGTAGTCGGAAAAGGAACTGGTATTGGGTTTTTATCTCGAAGCGGATGCCGATACCATGGATTTCTCCAACGATAGAATCGGACTGCTCCATCGTGCTTCAATGCAGTTTCAATGGCTACAGCAGTAGAACGCATAGTTGGAACAGCATATTGGTTATCGGACCAAAGGGACATACGCACCCGAAACACTTCTTCTCGGCCTGTTAATCGCTTCGCTAAGCTAGTTCTTTTTGCTTTCTCATCTGGAGTTAAATCATGTACCTTTTTCTCTTTTAGACCTTCCAATACTTCTTCAGATCGCTCATCCAACATTCCCCATCCTTCTGGTGAGAATTGAACATCTATCATGGTACCTGGTCGAAGACAAGCCAGTATATCCCCGAGAGGACTTTCTTTTTGCTCTTTAAGGGAAGTCATAGGAAGTCCTTTTCTTCTGCCTCGTCGAAATGAGAAATGACCTCCTATTCCCTCTAAACAAGGTTGAGGAAACTTATCATGTGGTATAGGATGAATTTCACAATGTGGATAGATATTCCGAATGATATCTTGTATCCCACTTGTTTTATCCTGTGGAAACCCAAGATAAATACCAATCTCGTTACTCTCTTCGGGAAAATCAAATCGAATACGGTACCAAGGTTGCCCCTTCAACCATTTTTCTTTCCCTCTTCTACTCATCCCACCAAAAGTACGAACTAATTGCATGATTTTCGTAGGATTAAAAGTTGTTTCAGCAGAAGGAAGAACTCGGATATAGCGTACATCTTTTTCTGCTCTCCTTCGATAAAACCAGAGGATCAACAACTTGATTCCTATGTATAGGGTAACGACTGTCCCTACTATCGTCACAAGACCCCATATCAAAACGCTTCTATCTATATTTCGTATAAAGAAATACAAGATACCCAATGGAATTACATACATAAGTACTTGTCCAATTGCTTGTGCTTGAGCTAAATTCCTTTCCTCTTCGGATTGCTTTTTCATTTCTTCTCTCTCCCAAATCATCGTTTCGGAATCCAATTTAACGGTTCTACTGCTTTACCATTTACATGAACTTCAAAATGCAAATGCGGCCCAGAACTGCGACCATTATTCCCAACCTCTGCAATTTTCTGTCCTCTGGACACGCGCATTCTTAGTTTTACGAGTACTGTATTGGGATACATATGACCATACCAAGTTTCTACTGACTTACCACCTATACTCCCATGATTGATAACCACATAGTATCCGAATCCACCTGGATTGGTTTTACTTCTTGTGACTATTCCATCTGCTACTGCATACATGGGTGTACCGATTGGAGCTGCAATATCTATTCCTGCATGAATATGATCCCCACGGTTTTCCCCAAAACGACCAGTGTATCTTCCTTTGGCAGGCATAGAAAAAGAGGAAGATGTAATTGAACCTCCATATTGACCAGATAACGGACTTGCTGTCTGCCTCTGTGAAGCGAATAAAGTAAAGTATTTTTCGACTTTCGTTACATATTTGTCGGAAGGATTATATTTCCAAACAGGGCCACCACGATCAAACCAATCTTTACCTGTTCTTTTTTTATCATTCGCTAATCTTTTTGCGGCTGCTGCTACAGAATCTAGAATATTATTCGGATCCATCTTTCCATCTTTGTTATAATCCACTGCTTGTCCATTATGAAAGTTTTTTGGATTAGTCAAATCAATATGTACACTGGGCAAGAAATCACCTAACCTATCACATTTATCCTTGTAATAATCCCATCCTAACCAGTTGCAAGGCATGAACTGTACATGACCAACTGCACCCGCACTACTTGTATTTAAATTACGACCAAATGAGGTTTCTACATTATGAATAGCAGCTAAAAGATTCCATGGAACTCCATATTCCTTACCAAGCTTCTGATAAATGGGCAGGTATTGCGCCGGAATCATGGTTTTTCCATCAGCAGATATAATCCAATTTACATCCATAGTGGGCATAGCAGTAGCTTTCTCTTTTGCTACTTGAATGATAGACAGAAGGCAGCCTGCTATGAGAATGATTAAGATAACAAGAAATCCAATCGGAAAAATGGAACCAATCAAAAACGGAAGGCTCTTTTTTGCAGTGGCGATAATGGCTTGTTTTACCATCAATGAAGCTATTTTCCCTTTTAAATAATTAGCTATCCTCTTCAGCATAAAGTATAACCTCCGAAACCAGCCATTTGGTCGGATCGTCGATAGAGGATTGGAGGACAATCGAAACATTGTTTTTCTGAATCGATTTTTGGCCATTCCCATTGGAAACTTCCATGAATAAAGTTGCTGTCCATAGAAATCCTTCATTTAATGGTTGTATATATACGTTTTCCATCTTTCGAAAAGCAACAGTAACTATCTCAAAGGTAGGACGTATGTGTATGTCTGCTTCTTTTTCTTCTTGATAGAAAGCAGATTCTACCATTGGTTGTATTCGAGTAGATCGATCCATTTTCCGAGTATCATACGTGAAATATTCTTTCACAAAACGCTCTGTTTGTTTTTTAGCCAGCTCTTGCTTCTTTGCATAGCTCAGTTTAACAGTGGTTTGTTTCTTAGATTGGTAGAAGGGATCATCCTTTATCGATGATGAGGAAGGATTCTTATCTGAATCGCCTAGTAATCCCCCAATAAAAAAAGATAGAGATACGATTAGTATAAATAGGAAGATAAGAATATTTTTTTTCGTTACATTTTTATTTATTTCTTGTTTCAACTGAATAAGGAAACTATCTCGTATGTCTAGCCATATCCTTTTTTTGTCTTTTTTTTGTTTTGGTATGTTCATAAAGCGAAAGGAGGATATAAAATCCTCCCTGTCACCTCTCTTTTTTTTCCTCTATCAATTTGCGATATTTTCGTAAACACTCACGGTCATCAATTTTTTGTTTGATGGGACGTTGGGTAAATAGACGACGAAAAATACTTTTGTCATATTTTTTCTTTTGTTCTTGATACAAACTATTTCGTTTTTGTCTTACTTCTCTCTCCGCACTTGTCCACATATCCCAATGTTCTTGAAACTTAGGAGTAGAACTCCAGATTAGATACTCAGGAGTATCTGGTCGGGGAGGTCTTGGCGGAATCATACTTCCATCTAAAATGGGGTTTTCATGAACTGCATAGTAGTTTTTATCTGATTTTGGTATCCAATCTTCTATCTCATGTACATGTGATTCTAAATCTGGATGTTGTTTGATAAATTTCTTTCGAGATTCCTCATTTGTGGGTTTATACCGTTTCTTGACCATCTTTTGATACGTATCGGAAGCATTTTTAGAAAGATTTGCTGTTAATGTTTGGGCTTTGGGATTTAGAAAATTTAATTTTCCTTTTGCTATATGCACAGCATCAATATTTCCAACATACTGACCTGCCTTTGTGATCCCTTTACGAGCTTGTTTTCCAATTTGTTGTCCGACAAATGTAGCAGGTTTTTTGAGAGCATATTTTTTGGTAACACCCCACATTTTTCCAACAGGCTTTCCAACCAAATTACTTGTTCCTTTGATCGCACTCATAGTAACCATACGACGCATAATGCCTAAGTCGTTTTGACTCTCTCCTGCTTGTGTAGACCCACCAAATAATCCAGGAATGTTACTGATTCGTCTTTGAACACCTTGAACACCAGCCCACAATCCAAATAAAAGAATAAGGATAAGGAGTATTCGATCCCCAAATGTGGCTCCTTTGAAAACGGTTGGATCTTGAATTTTCGTCCAAAGCGCAAGAAAACAAGCTAGTGCTACAGTATAAAAGAAAACCATGAGAAAAGAAGTTAGCACCCTTACCGTTGCTTGGATCGCAGCACTAATTCCGTATCCTGGATAGAGTGCCATGAGATAGTCAAAAACTAAGAAAACAGTTCTACCAATGGCTCTTGCTTTCCATATGAGAACAATAATTGCAACACTCATAATTACAACTAAAGGAATGAATGTTAGCAAAACTACTACACTAGTTTTGTAAAACCGTTCTCCAAAACCATCTATTGTAAAGATTTTGTATTCATTGGAATCAGTTGTTCCATTTGATTGAATTTTCCCATTGATTTTCAGCCATTCTTTTCTTTTTTCCTGATTATCTTTCGTGTCTAGTAAAGACATCCATTTGGCTTGTCCTAACTGAACACTCCCGAAATTAGCGATCCAATAGGGCTGCACCACTAAGCTTTTCCAGATCGAATCGTCAATAGCATGAATCCCTGCTAGTACTTGGTTATTCCAAGGATCAAAATAGCGAGCAGTTTTTTTTGTTGCTTGATTTCCTGTTCCGGTTTCCGATTTAGATGTTGCCTTTTTTTCTAACTCTTCTTTTTGAAGGTCTTTTATTTGCAGTTCAACCTTTTTAATTTCAGTAGAAATCATGTTTTTCATGATTTCTGCTCCCATTTGTGTCACAACTGCATTCGTTTTACTCAACACAGTCGGCATATATACAAGCATAGCTGGAACAAATGCAACAAGTAAGACGATCGTACCAATAGACAGAAAGGATCGATTGGTGTCACCTTTCGACCAAATCAAAACTGCACCTGCAATCCCAAGTACAGCAACCAAAAACCACAAAGGTTTCCAAACGTTGTTGATGATATTAGGCATGAGATTGGATAAAAGATCAAATAATTTATCTAACATGGTTGGATCGAATACCCAATTCACCATACGAATGGCTAACTCAACTAAAAAAAGATAGAGCTTCCATCCTAAACCCAGCAAGTAATTCAAAAACTGCACAATCCCAATCATAGGGATATCGCTCCAAGAAGAATCTTCAGGAGAATACTGATCTAATTGATAGTATTCTTTTTCGTATTTGGAGTACAAAGGGGATTCAATGCTGCCACTGGGATACAGATCAGCATCACTTTGTTCTGCATATAGCTTGTTTGGGAAGAAACAACCAACCAATAGACAACTGATGAATAGCAATATTAATGTAGTTCTGCGTCTTTCCATTCCCACCGTCTTCCCTCTTCTTCCCAATACCTACTGGTTTGTAATTCTTCAAAACTTGAATAAATAGAATCAACTTCATATGCATAATCGTAAACGTAAATATTCTGATCTTTTTGTCCTAAACTTACTTCAAGAACACTACCATTTTCTGATTGTGGGTAAGGTACAAATAGATACACCAACCAAGAATCTGCACCGTTCCTATGGGAAGCTACTTTTACCTTTCCTGCTTTAACAGTATAAAGCTCTATCGTACTTGTTAAATCATTTGACTCTGACTTCCACAATCGACTTGCTTTCGTTTCATCTTTATGGATTGAAGCAGCTTCCACGAAAGCGATTGCTTTCTGTTCCCAAACTTCAAGTGGAATAGCCTCTGGTTTAACCTTTGTAACCTCTTTTACATCAGTCGGAGGACTTGAATCTAAATTGGATGTACATCCTACCAGCGTTGTCGAAAAAAGAACGGATAGAGTCCCTAAAACCAACGCTTTTTTGGTCATACATGGATCACTCCTCTCTCTGAAGAAGAATCATCATCCTGATTGGTATGCGTTTCTAGTAAATCGGGACGGGTTTTTAGGAATTCCCGCACATGTTTTTGTGGGGTGATAAATTTCACCAAGCCCACTCGTTGAGCTAAATCCCGAACATACCCAATGGAAAACTGTCTTTCACCTAATTTTCCTCTTAGTGATTGTAGGCTTTGTTCGATACCTAACCGCTTTAACTCCTGAAATACTTCTTCGTTTTCTAAGCTTACTCCAAGAGCTTGCATTGCTTTTGTTGTCTGCTGATCGGTTTTGGTACCTAAACAGATGTATACACTTACATGATTTAGAAGCGATTCTGGTATATCATCGGGATTTTGGGTACAAATGATGTTTCCACAAAAAGCAGATCGTCCCAAGCGGAAATTTCGTTCAATTTGATATTTTCCTGCATTACTTCTCATGTAGAAATGTCCTTCATCCCCAACGAAAAAACTAAATACTCCTTTTTGCTTCCCTTCAATAAGGAATTGCTCCACCATTACGGATATTCCAATCATACAGGACTCGGAAAGCCGTTCTGAGTGGCTAACAGAAGATTTCCCATCTTCCGGTAGGGTAATATTTTTAATCCCTAAAATGATGAGTCCTGTTTTGGGAAACTGTAGTCTGTTTTCTTCCTTGGCTTCTCCAAAAATCAATTTACCAAGTGGAAGTTCCTTTACTCTTTCTAAATAAAATCCCATTTCTCGTGCTTCTTCACGGGAAGATTTTTTAAGCATGTCTATTACTTTAGACATGGAAGGATCATTTATTTTCGAAACCGCATCCAATGCCTGCAAAATATCGTTTCTTCTGGCAAATGACTGTTGATCATTGGAGATATCTAGAATTTGCAATATCATGTCGTATGCGATTTCTCTTGCTCTTGCTAACCGTTGTTTTTCTTGATCGTTTTCTCGTAATTCCTCATCATCCATATGCTGAATCAGCGAGAAAGGGTCTAAAATACCCGGATTATCGTATCCATCCAGAAACTTGTACTGGACTTTCCCCTCTAATCCAGGGGCGTTATGCCATTGATCATGTTCTCCTTTTACATCCACGTAAATCCCTCGTGAATGGGTAGTGAGAAGGGTGTCACGAACAAGATCATCTGCAAGGTGGGTTTTTCCTGACCCCGCTTGTCCTACAATCACAATGTTACTGGTGGAATCTACACGTGCTCCCCAACTAAAGTTAAGACGAACGATAGAGCCATTGGTAAGCAACATACCTTTGGGAAGACCTGTCGGATCTCCTAACTGATCTGAAGCCCCCGGAATAGCGATTGCTCCTGTTCGATCGGGTAACATCGAAAATTCAAATCCGATTGGAGACCATTTGGCTTGAGGAACCCAAGCATCATAGTAGGCCCCTTGATCTGATGTAGAACGATGGGGAGTAATCCCTTTTTTTTCAAGGTATCCCTCTAAGATTTTTACATAGTACTCTAGTTCTTCTTCCCCATATTCTGCGGTGAGACAAAATACCAAATGAACTTTATTGAGAGGAGATGATTTCGAATGAATCTCTTCTTCAAAAAATTCCGCTTTCGCTTCTGTTTTCTCATCCATAAGCGTGATGGATTGTACTTCTCCGACATGCTGACTGTTTGCGGATGCTGCTTTTTTCTTCCGTTCTGCAAATGCCTTTGCGTCCTTGAAACTTTTCTGTCTCCACCATAGCTGCACTTCTACAGGTAGTCCTTGACTCTGCAAATCATAGAGTAGATCGTACCCAGGAGTTGCAATTTGAGAAGGATACAAGGCAACAGTAATAAACGTTAAGTAACGTTCTCCTTCTGTGTGATCAATTCGTATGTATTTCCCATGATCTTCAACAGGATTTGGCATAAGAAAGTTAAGATTTTCAGGGTATTCTTGATGTGCTAGTATAGGTCGTTTGAGTCCCCTGTAGTTATGTTTTTGATAAAAATCCATGATTTCTACTGTAGTCAATTCAGAAACGGATATATTCGCGGTTTGTTCCCGAAAAACCCGCTGGAAACGCTCCATGTTTTGATCATCTAAAGAAGTACTAATTATTTTTCGCAACCATCTTTGGACAGAATCAGATGAAAATGGATTATACCGAGATAAGACCGTTTGTTTGAAGGCATCTCCGACAGGAAGCTCTATCGCAAAGATAAACTCGTACTGGGATTGTGCTCCTTCTTGTTGGATTGTTTCTAGCCAAGAATCGGTCAATTGAGCCAACTCTTTTTGATTTTCCGTTGGACTCGTTTCCGTAACGTTCTCCAGTTCCGTACTCCAGCTTTGTTCTTTTTGAACGAGCCATATACTACCTGTCAAATCCGGTACAATTACATCTTTGAATATACTTTGGGCCTCTCGGATTTTTTGTAGCTTTTCCTCCACTGACAATCCATCATATGAAAAAGTGTGGAAACGACCAAATGCCCAAGGTACACCTTGTATGATAGCTATGTTTCCTCGTATTTCCGTTGGCATATAAATAGCCATGTACTTCCCCCACTTTATTTCCAATAAATATAGGTTTGTTGTTGGTATTCTCGAACAAATCCTTTTTGTGGTACACCACGATTGATCACCCTTCGAAAGGGACGAATCCATCTTCGCACTCGGATATAAACCCAACCTAGCGGACTGATGTTGTCAGGATCAAAATAAGATATCAAGACAATAAGTAAAAACGGAATGGTTCCGTATTTATGTATGGGATCTCCAAATGAAATCCACTTGAAAGCGATAAATTCCCAAACGATTGCTACCATCACACTTACTAGAGTGATGGGAATAGGAAGCGGAATTTCTTTTCCTTCGATTTGGCGAATTACTTGCTTTAACCTTGTAACTTCGGTATACATTTCTAAAACAATTGGGTCTTGGGAGTCTCTCATCGTAATCCTAATTCCCTTTTGCATAATCTAAAATAGATTGTGCAAGTTGTTCGATTAGGTCTTTGGATGCTGATCCGCTTGTGAATAGTACCAAGATAATAGCACCCACTATAAGAGTTAATAAAGCAGGGAGAGCCATTTTATGCAGCAACCCCATCCCTTTTATCCCAATAACCACTAGGATAAATACGGTGAGTACACCAAGAATTTGATAACCAATATTCGTAAACCATTTAAATACATCAATTTTCTCTGCCATAAAAACAGCCAAGTATGTCATCTATTTTCCCCCTAACACCTTTTTCACTACATATTGTCCATCCTTTTTTTCCAACTCTAGTTGGTATTCAAAAGGTAAAATCTGTCCTTTGGCATCAATGGTGATAATAGCACTTACAATCAATGGATAATTTTTTAGTGGCTTTACGGATACATCCTTATAGGTACCACCAATCAATCCCAATACATCCGTTGGTGTAACATTTTGATATTTCGTATTTTGATCTTTTCGTCCCACTAACCAGCTATCAAAAAATCCATCTACTGCTTGCTGTACCAGCTGCATTTCACTATCTGGTACAGAAGGGGATTCCAGAATACTCTGAGTTTCTACTTCAGGATCAGGTAGAAGGGATGGTAATCCATCAACTAACCAAGTAGCACCTGATTTTACAATAGGAAGCTGGATGATAAATGTACGACCATCTTTAAATTGTACTTGGTACCCAACATAAGCCTTTTTTCCTGCCTCCAACCACTTTTCATCCCAACGGTCAATGCTTAAAAATTTGGAATCGCCCATCGGAATTATAGTTGAATTTTCATCCAAATCCGTTTGAACTCGTTGAGTGGAATATCCTTTTAGTACCGTAATTTTATCGTCCATATTATCTGACTTACCAGCAAACCAATAGAGCAAAAACTTATTTCCCACAGTTTTTGCACCATCTGGGACAACGGGCGCTAAATTGACTACCTCTTTTTTGGTTTCAGGGGCTGTTGTCCAAACTTTCACGGTAAGGGCAACTTGACGTACTCCCCATGCCAAAGCAGCAAAACAAAGTATCACAATTACTATTCTTCGTGCTTTAGCAGTGATTACATATCGATCCATTTTTCAGCTTTCTCCTAAATAGTATTGGGATATCCATAGCGTAAAATTATGGAGTTAATCTATCAATATTTTAATCTAATTCAATATATTTTTGTATTTTAGAATAGAAAGACATGTAATGTTCATAACTATTATCAATAAATACGTAATAAAATAAATAGTTTTATAGTGATTTTGGTTAGTTAAAATACAAAAGAAAGAGGAAACTCTCTCTATTAATAGAAACATAAAATCATATAATTACCTTCCGATTTTCCTAACTGCTCACACTCATGGTTAGGTTTTTTTATTTTGTCTTGCCTTATTTCTACGAAGTGATAAATTTGTGGTATCTATGGTTCTAGGAAAAGGAGATAAACAACATGGCTGATATTCTAACACTATCTATACAAAAAGGTGGAACCGGAAAATCAACAAACAATGGAGCACTTGCATATATATTTTCCGAATTACTGGGTTTAAAAGTATTAGTGGTTGATTTCGATCCACAAGGTAATCAAACTGAGTTACTAACAGGTAGTGACACAGAAGAATTTGAAAATCAAACAATACTAGAAGCTATGGAGATTTTAGACGCTCGTCCTTATGTACTTAAAATATCGGATAATCTCCATTTAATCCCCGCAGATGATAACCTAGGTATTTTCCCACGTCGTGCATTCTCTCGATACTATCAAAAAGATGAAGATGGTAATGTCATGTTTGATGAGGATGGAGATATCATTATCAGTCCAGAAGCTGGAACAGTATTGAAAAAAACACTAGAAACAGTCAAGGATCACTATGATCTAATTTTTATCGATACCCCACCCATGCTTTCAGAATTTACTGCTAATGCTTTGATCGCTTCGACTGGAACAGTGGTAATCTATCAAACTCATGAATTTTGTTTTTCTGCTGTAAGACGTTTTTTAGAAACTATCAGGGATTGTCAAGAAGGTCCTAACCCAGATTTAAAATTATACGGAATTTTGTCAACAATGCTTGATAAGAGGAGATCTGATGCAAACGCTTACTTAGAACTTATTAATGAAAAGTATTCTGATCTAGTTTTAAAAACCACCATTAAACATAAAGCATCTATTGCAAGACTACCGATTTACGGGCTTGATCCTGACAACAAAGAATTGGACAATGCATTAGATTTATACAAATTAGTAGCTAATGAACTTCTAGAAAGAATAAAAAACAATCAATTCTTTGAAATTACCGAGGAGATGACTGCCCGTGACGAGTAAAAAAGATGAAATAAAGAATACTAAACGTAGAAAGAAAAAAGTACATAGTGCTCTATTTCCATCTCCTAATAAAGAAGAAAAAAAAGAACCAGAACCAACTACTAAACAACACAGCACAGCTAACAGCACAGAAAACAGCGCTTTACACAGTACTCAGGACAGTACGGAAAACAGTATCTTACACAGCATTCAAGACAGTGTTG
>NZ_ATZF01000017.1 GCF_000428065.1 Shimazuella kribbensis DSM 45090 | reverse complement strand
TTAGCCCCGGTTTCCCGGAGTTATCCCAGGCTTGAGGGCAGGTTGCCCACGTGTTACTCACCCGTTCGCCGCTAGGAACCGAAGTTCCTCGCTCGACTTGCATGTATTAGGCACGCCGCCAGCGTTCGTCCTGAGCCAGGATCAAACTCTCCATGTTAGAAAGCTTGTCTTGCTCATTTGCTATTGCTAGCTTGTTAAAAAAATTAACAGGTTTGTGATCTCACTCTTCAGTTTTCAAGGAACAACTTCTGTTTTTCTTGCGTCATCCGCATTGTCGCGGCGACAAGTAATAATATAGCATGGGTGATTATCTAAAGTCAACACTTTTTTTAAAAATAGTTTATCCATAACTATCATTACTTATTCTTTACCTTTATATTTTTACTTGCCATTGCTTTTTTTATTTGTTCTCTCGTGATATATCTGCCTATAAAAGAGAAAAATCTTTGATTTTAAAAGATCTCTGTTACTGGTTGAAAAACGAAAAGAAAAGCCCTGTCTTCAGACAATCGCTTTTCTCTCTACAAACTAGACTTTACCTAATCTCTTTCTACTACACCATGAAGATAAAGATCATAAAACTTTTGTGTAAATTCTTTCATGCTCATATGAGATGGAATCTGAGGGGTTTCCGTAAAATTTCTTCTCATTAGTAGCGAGTACGTTATTAATATTTCTGTATCCACTTCTTTTCGAACGATTCCTTGTTCTTTTGCCATATCTACTAATTCATGAAAAAGTGGAATTAAGCGCCCCTGCATCCACCCATATAACTTCTCCACACTGCTGGGAAATTCACTAACTAATTCAGTAGTAAAACTGGACTGAAAGAAGTAGCTATACTGTTCTACATCAAATATATCTAAAAAGTCTTCTCTTGTTAGTCCATTTTTTGTACCTTTTTCATAAATTCCCTCCAACCTCTCCAAGACAGATTGTGAGATATCTTGTAAAAAAGCTTCTAATATTTCTTGTTTGTCAGCAAAGTATTTGTATAAAGTAGTTTTGCTAGCTTTTGCTCCCTTGGCAATCTCTTCAATCGATACAGAGCGTATTCCTTTTTGTAAAAACAATCGCTCAGCTGCTTGTAAGATGTTTTCGCGTTTTTTCGTTTTTCTCTGAACACCCTCCCCCAAAGTAAACAATCCTCCTAATTCTTAAATAATTACAGTTTTCTCGTTTTCATTCTAATCTCCTGTATTTTATACATGTGTCGTATACTGAAATAACCATAAAAGTGACGATTACGCACCAATTGCTCTACGACGAAAAGCTAATAATCCGATTAAAGTCATTATTACCGTCACACCAAGTAATCCTAGCAAAGGCAGTATAGAAAGCTCTGCACCTGCTATCGTATTAGGAAGATAGTGAAAAGGGGAAATCATATTCGCTAACCAGTAATTTAAACCCATGATTGGACCCAAAACTTCTCCAAAAACATTGACTAGTAACCAAATGCCCCAAGAAATAGCAACTGTTATTTTTGGGAGAAACCCGAAGAATAGTAAAGTTATTGCCCCTAACACCCAAGCAGCAGGTATTTGAATTAATGCCCCAATCAAGATGCGAGTAAACTCGTGATTGATATTGCCTGTTTGTATTCCATAAGTAAGTCCGATGGATATACCGCCTATTGTTAATAATATAGCTGCTCCTAATTGGGCTATCAAAAAATGACTCATAATCAATTGCGTCCGACTTACTCTTGTCGATAGCACTGTTTCAGCACGACCAGCTGCTTCCTCTGCATGTACCCGCAGTGTAGCCAAAACCGTGTAGAGAGCTGCGACAAGCCCTAATGTTATCAATATTGCCCAAAAATAAGCATTAATAATATTGGATTGACCTAAACTAAATCGTTTGAAAAACTCCATAATCTGTGGGCTTACACCAGAATTGGAAAGCCCAAGAGCAAGACTACCCAATGCTATTCCCATAACTCCAAAACAGGCTAACCAAATATAAAACATTCCTCGTTGAAGGCGCCAAGCGAGTGCAAAAGGACTTGTTAATTGATGTCCATGAGCTGGACCTGATCGGGTAGCTAGTATACCAGATCCTATGTCTCGACGTAAAAGAAGATAGTAGGCTGATCCCGCAACAACTATCGTTGCTGCTGCGAAGAGAAGAAGAACACTCCATTGTTCATCGCCATAAGGGCGAATTTGATGTCCCCATCCTTGGGGAGTAAGCCACAAAATCCAATCTTGACGACTGCCATCACCAACGAATCTCAAAAAATATGAAATTCCCAAAACTACACTGGCTATCGAAATTGCAGAGCGAGCGTTTGTAAATAACTGTGCACTTAATGCACCTACTGAAGCGTAAAAACAACCAATCGCCGCCATGGATAGACCAAAAGCAATGGAACCAATAGGTTCTAGACCCATCATGATAAGACCGCCGATGTTTAACAAACCTGTAAGAACACTTACACCACATACGAAGACAAGCGTTGCAGTAACTGGAGCATACCTACCAATCGAACCTGATCCTAACCATTCACTTCTTCCTGTTTCCTCGTCTGTTCGAGTATGACGAATCACCATAAATACTGCCATCAATGCTAGTAGAGTAAGAGCAAATTCACCCACCCTCCAAAATACCAAACCACCCAAACTTGGATCGTAAACCTGTCCAGCAAAAGCCAAAAATGTATTGTTACTACTAATTTCTTTAGCAAAAGATTGTTGCAAGGCAGGTGTAGAAAATAACTTTTTATACGTATTCGCCATCCCAACTACAATGACAAAAATGATAATCATCCATGCAGGTGCAGCAAATCTCTCCCGGCGCATTATCAGTTTTAATAGCAAACCTGTCCCAGCTAAATATTCCCGTTTCATTATTTTACCCCTCTTTCATAATGACGCATAAAGAGTTCTTCTAATGTAGGAGGTGCACTTTGCAAATTACGTACTCCAAATGAAGTGACATGGCGTAAAATTGCATCTAATTTATCTGTATCTGCGATAAATTTGGTTTGACTACCTTCTTGTTTGATTTCATATACCCCATCAAGTTGATCAAGACCTGATATTGGTTGAAATGTTTCAATGGAAATATGTGTCCGGGTAAGATGGCGCATTTCAGCAAAGGAGCCAGATTCGATAATTTTCCCATCCTTGATAATACTAACTCGATCGCAAAGCTTCTCTACTTCTTCAAGAATATGGCTGGAAAGTAATACTGTTTTCCCATTTTTCTTTACTTCCGCTACACACTCCTGAAAAATAGATTCCATTAGTGGATCAAGACCAGATGTGGGTTCATCTAAAATAAACAAATCGGCATCTGAAGCAAAAGCTGAAATGAGAGCGACTTTTTGTCTATTCCCTTTGGAATAAGAACGACATTTTTTTGTTGGATCGAGTTGAAAACGATCGATCAGTGCTTTCCGACGATCGAGATCATAATTTCCTCTCAACTTACCTAGTAGATCAATTACTTCCCCACCGGTTAAGTTTGGCCATAAATTCACATCTCCTGGTACATATGCCAATCGTTGATGTAAATTCACTGCATCAACCCAAGGGTCTGCCTCAAACAACTTTACTTCACCAGAGCTTTTCCGAAGCAATCCGAGTAAAATTCGTATCGTTGTAGATTTCCCTGCTCCATTTGGTCCGATAAATCCATAGACTTCCCCTTTTTCCACCTGCATACTTACTTCTTTAAGAGCCTGATGTTTACCATAGAACTTACTCAATTTTTTCATTTCAATCACAGACATCCTAGACACCTCCGTAAATTTGGTTCATACTACTTCCTATCACTTCATTTGATTGAACGATTTCAAAGCTTTTCGTTCATTTATTATATGTACGATATTACACCTATTCGTTCATTTTGTCTATAAAAAAAAAGAAACTTTTTGCAAAAAAAGCTTCTCCATCTTTACGAAGTCTACCAATACTAAGTTGGCATTACTCTTAAATAAAGCCTGTGCCCCATCTACCAGCAGAAGATGGGGCACTAATTTTCTTTTTTTATTTAGTTAGCGAATGTGATTAAAAGACATCTCTTGGCTCCCATCTCCTACTGTAGAAATACCAACAGAGGATGGCCATCTTCACGATGGTAGCCACTACTTGAAGCGAGGAAATCAACATCAAATTTCCAGTTGATCCCCACAAATAGAGCGAAACACCCCAAGCTCCATTACTCGCCAAACTGCTGATCAAAATGATGTTTTTTGATCCTACAGCCTTCAGGGAGTATGTAACGATTTGAAGTGCTGTATTGGACACATGCGTAAACACGAGAAACAAGAGCCACATCTTTGTCATTTCTAGTAGGCTCTTGTCATCTGTAAAGAGCTGTGTTGTCACCCATGGACCGATGAAGTAGGTTCCCATTAGTACGATACCACAACAAAGGGTACCCACAAGAAGGATCGTTGTGGTGAAAGATCGGATGGACCGATATTCTTTGTTCCCATAGTACTGGGATACGTAGGGAGTGATCACAGGGTACAACCCGATAAAGAAAGCCAATGGAATCAAAGTAATCTGGTTCGCAATTCGATACGAAGCCATCACTTCTGTTCCATGGCTTTGAAGAACATGCCAAAAGACAGCAACGCACGCTTGGAAACTCAGCCTTTCAAAAATCAAAGGCCAAGCTTCTTTGCATGTTCCCCATTGGAAATGACAATCTGGACGTAGTTTAACTAGACGATTGGAAAATCCCTTTTTGTGAAGCATACGAGCTAGGATAACGACTTGCATAACAATAGCGGCTACATTCGCACATGCCACACCCTTAAGCCCGAAGTCCAGTACGTTTACGGCTAGGTATCCAAGTGTGATCTGTACAAAGAACACGCTAGTTGCTGCAATTGTTACACTCTTTGTCTCTTTGAGGCCATTGAGTGTACTCGTCAAGCTGTTGGCAATGGCAGTAAAGACAACGCATCCCATGATAATTTGAAAATAGGGTGCCGCATACACTGCAACAGCGCGTTCGGCTCCACCAAGTTCCAAAATTTCTCTAGGAAATGCAATTGCCAAAACTCCAACCAGCAAACCCAACAACAAGCTTGAGAAGAGGGAATTATAGGTAATATGTTGTACTAGTACCATCCCTCGATTCTCTTTCGCTTCCTCTTTCACTTGTTGGAGGTAAGATGGAAGATTGGCCAGTTCCTCACTAGTGGATTGACCTACCAATCGACCAGTCACTGCCTTCAAACCATTCTTGTCAACACTGACAAAGAAAAAGTTAATAATGGCAGTTGCTGCTACACCTGTGATGGCTGCCGTTCCCAAATGTGCGAGAAACATCAAATTGATGAAGTCGCCCAAAACGGCTGACAGACTGGTCAAGAATGACCACTTCGTCTTATTCAGCACTCCATCATATGGGGGCTTTTTCCTGTGTTTTCCCTTTTTCACCATAGGACCCTTCGCTGAGAACTATTCTCAGTATACAACAGAATAGAAAAATACACCTTATCTTACTGATATATTTTGACCTGTGATACAATGATTGCTTGGGAGGGCTCTTTATGTTACTTTCAGGCAAATTAAATAAAATACGAACCTTTGCCCTGCTTTTGATCTTTTTAGGGGTAGGCGTGATGTATATTGGATTTTTAATCCCTAGTTGGATGGCGTTGTTCATTGCGTTTGGGATGGTTTTTGTACTAGGCAGTGTGGGAATTTATTTTTGGGTTGGTATTTTATCCACCCAATCTCTTCGCGTCACCTGTCCAGAGTGTGGAAAGCATACAAAAGTTCTAGGTCGTAGAGATCAATGCATGCACTGCAAGGCTATTCTCTCTGTTGATCCTAAAGATGCGCCCGAAACAAAAAAAGAAGAGCCACTGTCTTAAGACAAGTGCTCTTTTTTTTGTTGGTGCAGTTCTTTTTGACACATGGGGCAAGTTCCATAGATCTCAAGCCGATGCGTGTTCACTTGATATCCAGTCATTTCACTTGCAGATTTTTCTACTTGGGATAAAACTGGATAATCAAAATCTGTGATGTGTCCGCAATGATGACAGATGACATGATAGTGATCATTCATGTTTGCATCAAATCGACTTGAAGCATCACCATAGGTCAACTCTCGAATCAACCCGGCTTCTCGAAACAACCTTAAATTATTGTACACAGTTGCAACACTCATATTTGGAAAGTTATCAGACAAAGATTTATATATTTCATCTGCTGTAGGATGTTGAATACTGGACAATAAATAATTCAAAATGGCATGCCTTTGAGGGGTCATGCGAACTCCCTGAATTTTTAAAGTTTCCACTGCCTCCATCAAGCGGCCATTCGCCATTTGGTCTCACCTCGATTTATAAAAATGATTCTAACTTAAGAATAACTACTTACTTATAATCTTGTCAATGTTAGCTTGCCCATATTTGCAATAAGGTAATAGATCACACAACGAACACTTTGGCTTTCGAGCCATACATAATCTTCGACCATGCCAAATAAGCTGATGATGGGTATCCAACCATTTTTTCTTTGGTACTTTTTTAATCAATTGCTTTTCCGTTTCTATTGGTGTATCACTTTTTACTAAGGCCAACCTGTTAGAAACTCTCTGGACATGTGTATCTACAGCAAGAGCAGGTACACCAAACGCATTGCTCAAAACGACACTTGCTGTTTTTCTTCCTACACCGGGTAATGCTTCAAGTGCATCACGTTCCATAGGGACTTGTCCGTTATATGCTTCAACCAATATCCGACAGGTCTGATAAATATTTTTACTCTTATTACGAAATAACCCAAGTCCTCTAATCTCATTTGCTAACTGGTCCTCTGACATACGTAACATCGCTTCTGCTGTAGGATGTTGTTCAAACAATCCTTTGGTTACTTTATTTACCTGCACATCCGTAGACTGAGCAGAAAGTATGGTTGCAATCAATAATTGAAAAGGGGTATCGAATTCTAACTCGCAATGCGCGTCTGGATACATATCTGCTAAGGTTTCTAAAATTTTTTTTGCTGAAACTCGCATCACGTTACCTCCTTGCAATCTTGACAGCTTCCACAATCAACTCTTCACTATTGGAATCGAATGGGGCTCGATAAAAAGAACCATATCGATTTTGAACCTTAAAACCACATACAGCCAACAAGTGACTCAATTCAGCTGGAAAAATGTATCGAAGACGAATTTTTGATTTTGTACGCTCAACGGAAATACCTCGTGAATTAAACTTTTCCATGTACCTCGTAATATTAGCAATTTGATTGAAAGTGTCCAATTCGGTAAAATCATACACTTCTATCTCATCTGTTCCGCTTTGATAAGTCCCTCGATACGTATGCTTCCCTTCCATATCCATCAGCTTTCGCATATGTGGTACAAAAGCATGAAAAGAAAACAGTCCACCTTCATCTAAATGTCGGCGAATGGATTTCAACGTACTCAATTGGTCGCGAACATTGATCAATTGTAAAAAAGAACGGTCAGGCATAATAATAAGAGGGCAGGTTTTCCCCGGAATTTGAAAATTGGTGATACTGGCTTCTACCCACTTGATTCGATGAGATAACTTGAGATCATTCGCTTTTTGTTTTGCGATTTTTAGTTTTTCTGCACTAAACTCCACACCAAAAACTTCAATACCTTCTTGAGCAATAGCAATACTTATCCGACCTGTCCCACATCCAAGCTCAATCACAGGGCCACCAGTTTGCTTTGCAAGTTCTACGAAATAAGTGATATCTTGATCCATATCGTTGGAACTGCGAGCATAAAAATTATAATATTCCGTCATAATGGGTTCAGTATGGCTCCCCATCCATTCTCGTCCTCTCTTCTCTTTCTAAATAAGATTATCTTTGATATAAGAAAGTGCTTCCTCGACATGATTTTTCACTTTCACTTTACGATAAATCTTCACTATTTTGCCATTTGTATCAATGATAAAAGTAGTTCTTTCAATTCCAATACCGGTTTTACCAAACAATGTCTTCTCTTTTAGAACATCATATTGATTGCAAACAGTCTCATTCGTATCACTTAACAGCAAAAATGGGAGATCATACTTGTCTACAAATTTTTGATGAGATGACACGGTATCCCTACTTATTCCAAGAATGACAGTATGAACATCTGTAAACTTAGCATGAGCATCCCGAAAATCACATGCCTCTGTTGTACATCCAGGTGTGCTGTCCTTTGGATAGAAATAGAGAACTACGTTTTTTCCACGAAAATCAGAAAGTGTTACTTCCTCCTCTTTACTAGAAAGTAACGTAAAGTCTGGAGCTATATCACCCTCATTTAACATATCAAACACCTCCAAACACACATATCATACTATTTTATCATTTTGGATTGACCTGTGGCTATATCGGTTAGCATATCCGCTTTGCAACAAACCATGAAATAAATAACCTCACCTCCATTGACGAAATACTAAAACGATTCTATTATAGATATATAATATCTCTGATATCTTATATATCCTCAGGAGGGATAAGAATGAACGTGCGATTGAATCACCGCGAAGCAAATCCAAAAGTCTATGAAGCAATGTTACAACAGGAAAAAACTATACTACAATTGGGTATCGATAGGACGATATATGAAATAATTAAAATAAGGGCCTCCCAAATAAACGGTTGTTCCTTCTGCATTGATAGACATTCCAAAGACTTTCTCGCAAGCGGACAAGAGGTTGCTCGTCTTATTCACATCCCTATTTGGAGAGAATCTTCCTTGTTTACAGAGAAAGAAAAAGCTGTCTTAGAACTTACTGAAGAGGTAACCAAAATCTCCCAAGGTGGACTACCAGAAGAAGTGTACATTCGAGTAAGAAAACAATTTAATGAAGAAGAATTTATCACGCTTATCTTAGCGATCAATACCATCAACGCTTGGAATCGAATCGGTATATCAACTGGGATGTTTCCAAACTGTTATTAAATTCAATAGGAAGAGACCCTTAGAGAAATGGGTCTCTTCCTATTTTGATGGGGTGCCATGGTATCTCTAATTTATACGATTTGTTGTGTTGATAATTATAACAATGGAGATGCTTATCATGGATTACGTCTTAACCACGAGAAGAAAACCCATTTTTAAACCATCCAAAAAGTTTGCTATGCTCCAATTGATTTAGCAGACATTTTATCGCCTTCCTGGTCTTTCAATAGGTGCTCCTGGCCTTCCGGGTCTTTCTGTTTCTGGTCTTTCAATAGGTACTCCTGGCCTTCCGGGTCTTTCTGTTTCTGGTCTTTCAATAGGTGCACTCCCTGGAGGCAGAAAGGGCCGTGGTCTAGTAGTTTCATAAAAATGTCTTTCTTGATAAGAATAATTTTGCATATTGACCGCTGTACCAATATTTACAGATGAAGCTCCAGCAACCAAGTTTATTTTGATACATCCCAATTTTATGTTGATCATCAAATAAGCCCAGACCTTGTTTGATCTACTAAATCAGGATCAATATTGATATTCCTTTCAAAGTCTGCATTTCGAGAAAAATCACCAACTGGAGAAGATCCTCCGACTGATTTGGTATTGCTCTCCGATCCAACGTTGATGGTATTACCAAAGTTGACGGAGGCGGTGCTAGACACGCTGTTAATACGCAGATTGAAAATATTGTTTATCGTTCCCACCGTCTCCTCCTCCAATCATCAAGGTTGTTTCCGGTAACGAATTTCCAAAACACCTTTCTTATAACGAGCTGATTCATATTTTTTGTACACTTTGTCTCGAAGTGGAATCGTTCTTTCAAACACACCACGTTTTCGCTCCGTTAAGGAAGATTCATACGCTTGATACGGGGACTCAAAACTTCCCTTTACTGTTAAGTTTGTATCCTCCACTTGAAAATCTAATGTATGGACATTTTCCATTCCTGGTAAGTTCATGACAACAATAACTTCATTACGAGAGTGATACACATCAACAGGTGGTTCTGAGGAGGGAGCATTACTAATCTGACTCATCTCATGAAAAAAATCTTCTCCAAGAAATACTCTAGCCAGTTCGTGAACCTGAGAAAAATCAGGTTTTGTCATTTTTCCCCTTCCCCCTCTATCCGTCGTTAGCCTATTTTATGCGTCATGAGATGAGATGGTCACTCCATATATTAAAAGTAATACCATATTACGAAGGGAGATGATTTCATGCATGACCCTTACTGGCACTACTTTGAATATTTAAATCAAGAGATAAAAAAGATGCAATCCGAACAAGCAGCTTTGCGTAAGCAAATAGAAGAATTAAAGCCAATAAGAGTAGAAAAATTGGAATATAAGATTCAAGAATTAAATATTCAGACATTAAGTGGAATGCTCAATCTAGGATTAAGCCTAAATGGTGATGGAGAAAACATGACAGAGTTGGCTGAGAAAATCATACAAGAAGAAGGCATATCTATCGATTTAGGCAAAGAAAATACTCCGCATGATAACCATTCTAATGAGCCCACAGAAGATTAGTTTCTATTAACGTAGGCAGGAACAAATTTTCATCAATAAAAATAGAGCAGGTTAGTTACCTGCTCCACGATAATGACGAATTCCTCGATTCCAAAGTAATACAGCAATCGCGAAATAAACGATTCCCACGACCGGGGTAAGATAAGCATAGATCCGCCAATCACCACGATCCAGCAAAAAACTAGCTGGATAAAAACCTACAAATGCAAAAGGTAACATCCAAGTCAAAACGAATTGAACAATACGATTGAAGATATTAACTGGATAACGGCCGTAGTTACTTACATTAAATACAATGGGTTGAATATCTGTCTTCGAATCGGTATATAGACTAATGCTGGTTAAAGCAATGAATATACCAGCATAAACCAATACTCCACCTATCGTAAATAGAATGAGTAGAATGGGATCATACCATGTCCATTGCAAATCTAACCCGGATGCACCATATCCCATTACAATAAGACCAGTCACTACACCAAGTAACGATTCTGGAGTCATGGACTCCATTATAACTTGGAGCAAACTATGAACAGGTCTTGTCAGCACTCTGTCCAGTTCACCTTTGATGATGTATTTATCATTAAAGCTCCATAAATTAAAAAATGTACCAAATATAGCCCATGGCAAAAGAAAATACCCATAAATGAAAACTACCTCAGATTGATTCCATCCTCCTAATGTTTGTGTATGTCCAAAAACAACAAGGATAAATATCAGATTAAACGATTGGGAGATTAAATCCGTTATAAATTTGACTACTAGATCAAGCCGGTATGCCAATCTAGCTTTTAAGTATTGTTTTAAGTATTGAGTAAAAATTTGAAGTTGTGCCATCTCAACCACCTTGCACGATTAACGTTTTACGAGCTTTTACCCAGATTCCCCAACAAAGGAGGGCCAATATAATGGACCAAGCAAATTGAATACCCATAGCAGGTAACCATTTAGAAATGTCCAAACCTTTCACCAACGTTACACTTGGAATATAACTGATTGCTTGAAATGGTAAAAAGGCGAATATTTTTTGAAATACCTCTGGAAAAAAGGAAATGGGAATAATTAATCCTGACAAAAGATCAACCAAAAACCTTTTTGCCCATAAAATACCTTGGTTATTAAGCAGGAAAAATGCAAACAAACCAACAATTAAATTCACTTCTACATTCACGATAAATCCAAATAACAAACTAATAAAAAACTGAATCCATACACTTGGATCTGTTGTGAGCTGAATGGGATAAATAAAGGAAACGATGACCATTCCTGGAATGCTAAAAAGCAATAAACGAAACAATCCCTCTCCAAAACCTTGGAAAACCTTTACCATCAAATAATTGTATGGCCGTATAATTTGAATAGCAACCGACCCATCCCGTATTTCTTCGGCTATCTCTCGATCTAAATTATTATAATAAAAAGCACGAGCCATCCATGATATTGCAATGTAAGTAGACATCTGGATAACACTAAAACCTTCTAAACTAGGCTTGCCACTATAGACGGCTTGCCACAAAAAGACATATGCACCAATATTGATACTGTAAATAATAATTCCACTATAATAATTAACACGGTAAGCCAACATCATTAGGAATCGTATGCGGATTACCTCTCTATACATAGCTAACAATGTATTAACCCTCCTGATAAATCTTCCGCACGATTTCCTCTGTGGACACTTCTTGAATCTGCATTTCGTGAATCGGTACTCCTGATGTGACCAACAGGGACAGTACTTCTGAAGCTGTAATAGAGTTACCTTGAAGTTGTGCTGTAAATAATTTCGCGTTTGCCTCATTTTTCGTCCATGAAACAGGCAGAGTCTCGGTCACTTTACCCAAATGCTCCAAGGAAACTTCTTGATCAAGCTCCAGATGAATTTTCTTCCCTTCTCCCCACTCTTGTTTTAATTGGGTCAACCCACCATCGTAAATAATATTTCCTTTATCTAACATGATCACTCGACTGCATAAAGCCTCAATATCAGTCAGATCATGAGTCGTCAACAAAATGGTAGTACCAAATTCTTGGTTCATTTCCCTCAAAAACTGACGGATATTTTCCTTAACCAGTACATCTAAACCAATTGTCGGCTCATCCAAAAATAACAAGGATGGTTGATGTATGAGTGACGCCACAAGTTCACAGCGCATCCGCTGACCAAGACTTAGTTTACGTACTGGTTGATCGAGCAGTTCTCCAATATTAAGAACATCAATCATCCGATCTAGCAATTTTTTATTATCTACTCGATACACTTTTTGTAAGAGAGTAAACGACTCTTGAACCGCGATATCCCACCATAACTGACTTCTCTGTCCAAATACAACACCTATCGTTTTAACAAATTCTTCCCTTTGATTATGAGGGTCAAAACCATTCACTTTTAGCTCACCAGAAGAAGGCTGCAAAATACCCGTCAACATTTTAATGGTAGTTGATTTTCCAGCACCATTTTCACCTATGTATCCGACCATTTCTCCTTTGGGAATGCTGATATTTACTTCGTTAACGGCACGTATCGACCGATAGTTACGATTGAACAAATCGCGGAATGCACCTGTTAAACCTTTTCTGCTTTGGTAAATCTGAAATTCTTTTGTTAGCTTTTCTGCTTCTATAGCATTCATCCTTATTTCCTCCACATAAAAACGTCCGCCTACGAAAGAGACGAACATTAGATCACTTACTATTGTAAAGTACATTTCACAATTCTGCAATTATCTTTCCAAAAAATCGACAAATTAGTATATCCAATTCTTAAAAAAACACCAAGCTGAATGACTTGGTGTCTTTTCTTTATTTTGTTTCACTACTAACCATTAAATTACTTGTATTGTTTTTTATTTTATTCACTATGACCAATACTATGGTAATAAGTACAACAAACAGCTGTCCTAATATAGATTCCCAAGTTGGATATATTCCAAGCCAATTAATAGTAGGTATCCACTCTACCAGATGGGATGAAATTTTATCAGCTACTTGCAACGAATGAATACTCTGTCCCATAAACTTGATTGTTAAATAATAGATAAAGGCGGCTGCTATTATAAAAAAGGGTCGAAGTGGTAATTTGGTTCCCATGACTACTACAACAAAACCAATGATTATCAAAATAACTGCTGAAACCACTATCCCTAAAATAAATTGATCGGTTTCAATCGATGGAGCCATTCCCATATAAAAAATGAGTGTTTCCGCACCTTCTCGTAACACTGACAATGAACTCACTGCAAATAGCGACCATAAACTTCCTGTAGCTAATGCAGACCCCATTTTCTGTCCTACATATTTGTTCCAGTTTTTTAGATTGGATTGAGCATGTAGCCATGCTCCTACCGTAATCATCATAATTACGGCAACAATTCCTGTTATCCCTTCTATTAATTCACGGGTGCTTCCAGCAGAAATAGTAGTCAAAAATACATGAAGTCCATAAGCAATACCAATGCTGAGCAATACCCCTGTTATTGCTCCACTCCAAACCCATTTCCGCTTTTCTTGATTATTAGAATGCTTTAAGAATGCCAACAAAGCGGCTAGTACACACACTGCCTCTAACCCTTCTCGCAGGAGCACAATTCCAGCATCCCAAGCTGTATAATTACTGCTTCCCGGAATATTCTGCAATGATGCAATCATCATCTGTATAAGTTGGTCTGCTTTCTCTGTTTGAGGGGGATTAGAAAGTAGATAACTAGATGCTTGTGCCATCTGATTCTCAATTTGTGTATACAATTCAGGTGATTTCACTTGAACTACGCCTTCCACATTCGGCCATTTTTGAATAAATAATTGCAACTGATCTGCTGCTTGTGTAGGTTGTCCAGATGAAATATATTGATTTGCCTTTTTCAAATGTTGAATCACACTAGGTAACGTATCCTTGCTTGTAGACACCGTTTGTACAGAGCCGTTTATATATTCTTGTAGTATACGGATTAATTCTTGCATGGATTGAATCAACTTTGCTTGATTGACTGGTTCAGCTTGTACATAAACACGCACCAAACTCATCTTTGTTTCTGCTTGTCCGTAAATTGTTGATGAATCATTACGGATAAGCATCTCATTCTTTGCCCACTCATTCATAAATTGCTGATTACATATTTTCGCTCTCGCCATCTGATTTTTACTTGCATAATCCAAACATTTTTGCATGCTTGAAAGTAAAACTTTTGCTTCTTCTTTTCCCGACTTTTTTATTGTTTGCTGTGCACTGGTAATATACTTATCTGTTGCTTTAGCTAGTCGAGAAATGGACTGAAACGCTTTATTTGGATTGGTACTTGCGGTTTCCATAGCATGGTTAGCTTCCAACCATGCTTGATCTATTTCTACTCGAATCTCTTCACTTGCTTGATTTTTTTGTGCATCCCATTCTTGCTTATAACTATTTAAATCCGATTGAACCACTGCCCAATTCTTTGTTCCTGCTTTAGCTAGTGCATCTCCCATTAATATCAATAACTGATCTGTAGAAGCAGCATACATCGCCATAGGAGATAGAAAAATACTCACACATAACATGCATATCCATACCAACAGAAGTTTTCCAATTTTATTTCCTATCATTAGAATAATGTTCCTCCTATATATCCTCCTTTTTTTGCTCCTGGGAAACAAGCAAAAACAGCACTCCCTACATGTACAATATATTCATTTAGACGATCTGAATTTGCCAAACGGGTTTGCATAGGAACAAATTGGCGCTTCGGATCTCGTTGAAAACAGATAAAGAGAAGACCAGCATCTATCTGCCCTGTTTTATCTAACAAACCATTTGTATAGGAATAGGAACGCCGTAAAATTTCTGCTTTTCCATTGCCACGTGCTAGACGCACATGGGAATCTTCTGGAATAACATAGGTTCCATCTGGATTTTTCTTCTCTAAATCAAGCTTATCAAATTCACCCTTCATCCCTAGAGGTGCTCCACTCTGTCGATGGCGTCCAAATATACTTTCTTCTTCTTGGAGATTTGTTCGATCCCAAGCTTCTACGCGAAATTGAACTCTTCTTACAACCATATAACTACCCTTTACCATCCAAGGTGTTTGATCGGATGTTTGTGACCACACGACTTGATTCATCTTCTGAACATCATGAACATTTGGATTTGCTGTTCCATCTTTAAATCCCAGCAAGTTACGCGGAGTACCTTTTTTGGGATCAGATTGACTTGTACGTTGGAAACCGGATTGCATCCACTTTACTGTTACAAACCCTCTACCAATACGAATCAAGTTACGGACTGCATGAAATGCAACTTGAGGATCATCTGCACATGCCTGAATACACAAGTCACCCCCACACCACTCTGATTGTAAATTATCTCCAGAAAATAATGGGAGATCTATCAGCTTAGATGGACGCTTAGAAGCAATTCCAAAACGGTCTATCCCTTCTTTTTGAAATAAAGTAGAACCTGCACCAAACGTAATGGTGAGTCTAGAGGCAGACAAACCCACTACTTCACCTGTATCCGTTGGAGGAAGAAGAGCTTCCCCCGATTCATCTCCAGCAGTTTGACCTGTGCTCATCCTTGCTGCTGCATCCGTCCATACACGAAATAATTCCTTTATGTCTGATAATTTACTAGTAACAATATCCAAAGCAGCAAAACAAACAAAATCTTGAGCTGGAGTGATGATTCCAGCTTGGTGTTCTCCGTGAAATGGAACGATATTTGCTCGATCTTGAGGTTTTGCCAGTAATGTTTTGCTTGCTAGCCAGGTGCCGCTTGTCCCAAGCATCAATCCAAGCCCACCCACACCTGTTAGCTTTAAAACATCTCTTCTACTAATTGGCTCCGAGAAGAAATTCTCTTTTTCTTGTTTCATTAAACTCCCCCCACAACCGTGCCTATTCGAGATAGTGGTTCAGCAAGTGCATCTAGTAATTGAGATAATGTTTTAACTTGATCTTTTCTCAACTCTCCATATAATACATAGCCGTCACCTTTTTTGTACTTCGTCAATTCATTTTGGAGTGCTGTAAATTTCGCATCAATATCAGTAGCTAATTTCGCATCTTTCTTCTCTAAAAGAGGTTTTAAGTGGACGAAAATTTCCTTTGAACCTTCTACATTAGCAACAAAGTCATATAAATCCGTATGAGAGTATCTCTCTTCTTCCCCTGTAACTTTACTAGCGGAAACTTCATTTAATAACTCTACAGAACCAGTAATCAAAAGATTAGGGTCTATTTCGACCGTTTCTACTTTAGCTCGTAAAAACTGCACGTCTTTTAACAGCTGATCTGCTACTAGCTCTTGTCCTTTCACATTCTTTTCTTGCCACAGAGCTTTTTCTAATTTATGAAAACCGGACCAATTCGCTGCTGGTACATCATTTTCTCTAGCGTCAATTTTGGGATCAAGGTCACCAAGTGACTCTGCAATTGGCTCAATACGCTCATAATACATCCTTGTTGGTGCATATAACTGTTTTGCTTTCTCCAGATCGCCTGTTTTTATAGCTTGAGAGAACAATTCGGTCTGTTGAACTAATTGATCCATCTGTTCGATAACAAATTTTCTATATTCATTTACGACTTGTTGCAAAGCAGGGTCTGGCTTTGTTTGGGTTTGAGTCGTTGGTTTTTTCTCAGAAATATCTTCTTTTGGTGTACAACCTATTGCTACGGTAAATACCAATCCCAATACTAACAATCTTTTACCAATAACATACATTCGTCTTTCTCTCCCTATCAACATCTTGAATTTTGTCTTTTTTATTATCATTGATATCGATTCTCATTGTCAATGCGAAATAACATAATTTAAAATTCTAATGTTTACCTAAAAAAACCTACTTCAGTTAAGGAGTAGGCACAAGATTCGTCTAATAGATTGCATTTGTAATTATATTTCCAAAAATTACAAATCAATTTAAGAAGTGAATACGCATTTCATTCTTGTAAACTTAAAATTTAAGAAAATTAAAGTTTTACAAGTAGAAGTAGCATTTCTGTACAAATAGTTTTCATTTTAATAAAATATAAATATATTTACAATTTGTAAAAGTTAGTATTTGAAAATCCAATAGAATGGTAAAAGGTATAAACGATAATGGTCATAATGCAATTGGGCTGAAGCAAGACGTGCGTTTGGAAGAGGATTGGAAAACTGCCATTCAAATAGCAATCGACACATATGATCGGCTTGATGTCCTCATTAACAATGCAGGTATTTCTTTGTTTCTTTCCCTGACAGAAACATCACTTGATATTTGGAACAAAGTGATGGATAGTAATGCCACTGGAACATTCCTTGGTATGAAATATGCAATCCCTGAAATGCAGAAAAGAGGTGGAGGTTCGATTGTTAATATCTCTTCTGTAACTGGTATAACGGGAGATGGATTCGCAGTATATAATACATCGAAAGGTGCAATTCGAGCACTCTCAAAAAATGCAGCAGTTAGCTATGCAACTGATAAAATTCGTGTAAATTCAGTTCATCCAGGTATGATGGTCACACCTTTAACTCAGCCTATTTTAGATACAGAAGAAGGAAGATAAGAATTTGAATCAAAAACACTTCTTCCTTACTTAGGAAACCCTATAGATGTTGCCTATGGTGTACTTTATTTAGCATCGGACGAATCTAAATTTGTCACAGGTACAGAACTAATCATTGATGGTGGTTTATTAGCAAAATAACTTTTGAAGCAATATCAGTCAGGGATTAATCAAAATTTCATTTTAAAAGGACACCCACTATAGGTGTCCTTTGTTTGGTATATCTTCTTTTTAACTATATATTTTTTAAAATCTCTTTTTTAATACGATCTGCAAGGAAATTTTTCCCTTGATGAATATCTTCTAATTGAACAATAAAGCGCCCTAATCTCTCATCTAATTGAAAAGCTTCCTCCATCGAACTAAAGAGATCATCTCCTTTTTTATCCAAATGCATGATTACTTCTACTTCGTTTTGGTGTGCAAAAAAGACAAAAGCAGCACTATCTAAGTTAAACTCAGCTCCATTTGTTGGTACACAGTGATACATCTGTACAAAAGGATGACGGGAAAAATGATGTTCAAAATCAAAAGTGACTTTGGATAAACGAAAATTATTGCTTTCGATAGCTTCTAAAATAATATCGATAAAGGGATGAGGAAGTACTTCAATACCATCTACATCTTGGGGATCACGAGCAAGTTTGATATCCAGACCAGTACGAAGATAAATAGGTGCGCCAGAAGTAGAAACAGGACAATCATAAGGCAATTGAAAATCAAATGTAAATTGCCTTTCTTCATTCGGGCCTATCGTAAATGGTTCTGTAATTAATACTTTTTCAACCATATACTCCGATAAGTTCCCTTCTAGTTCATACTGTACGTTTAAAAATAAGTATATTTCATCTACAAATTGTTCTGCTTGACCACCAAAAACGTATACTTTCCCTTTTACAATTTCTCCTTGCATATAGGTAGATTTCTCTAATCTCGTATCCACCTTCGCTGAGCCAACTCCAAATGTAGTTAGCGATTTACGAAAAAAATTCATGGCTCTTGATCCCTACTTTCTTTTTAAAAGTGATCGTAGTCTTTCAAATGGATTTCCTTCTGCTGAAGTACCATTGATTCGAAAAGTATTTTCTGGATCACGATGATCCCACTCGAAAGTACTTTGCAATGCTTGTTCAGCTCTTAAAATTTCCATTTCCATTTTAAAGGAAGTTGCCGAATGTGTGAATACCATGGAATACTCATCAATCACACCATGGTTGCTCCCCACAGGACGAAATACAAAAACTTGCATGAATGGAAGACCAATCTTTGGTTTCTTGATTAGTTCCAAATTCTCTATTTTATAAAGAATAAAACCTGCATCTTCGATTACTTTCAAAATATGTTGAACCAATTTTGCTGGTAGAAGAGTAATTCGATCTTCATCCTTTGGATCAACGGCAAACTTAGCATCTAAAACCGTTCGAATATAAGTAGGAAAATGACCAGTCGACATTGGTAAAGTTTCCGGTAAAGTTAGTTGAAAAGGAATTCGTTTCACTTCATGTTCAGCTATTTGAATTGGTCCCGATATCCGAAATACTTCTGACAAATATGATTTGTTTTTATAACTTCCTTCCTCACGGTATTGTAGCATGAGGTGTAATTCTATTTGATCAAATTGCTGAGAGCCAATCCCACCAATAATCATTACCTCTCCACTAGCAACATCACCTGGTGCATATTGATCTCTTTCTAAATGTGTATCTACTTTTGCTGCACCTATTCCAACACTAGATATCCAATTAAACATGAAGAATGCATCCTTTCATAATGAGTAACAGCCTTAAGACATGTCTCATTAGGTTATCGGATAAAGCCTAAAAGTAATTTTACCAAAAAAATAGGAGGCAGTTGGCCTCCTATTTCTTCTTTTTGAATAATTGTAAATACTGCTCGAACTGCTTAGCCAGTGTTGCATGTTCCGTTGTATCCTTCACTACTGGTACTTTTGGTTTTTTTGCTACAGCTGGTGCCTGTGTATTTTGCTCTTGGGGTTCTTCTTCTGTTTTCTCTTGATTCTTAGCAATAGCATCCGTATTGTTGTTTTTATTTGTATTAGCTGTTGGTTGGTTATTTTTGATTGGTTCTTCTATCGTTTTTTTCTTTTGAGGTTTTGGAATGGTTACTTCTTGTTGCTCCATCTCCAATAGTTCTCGTTCCATCTGTTGAAGCTCTATTTCTCTTTTACGTCTTTCTTCATCCATAGAATTCACAGGTGTGGATGTATGAACTTCATCCGTAGTAGCAACATCTGTTGAAACACCTGTTTCTTGAGTAGATAAATCCTCTGTTCCATCCGTTTTTTTCTTTTTTCTCCGTCTTCTTCGACGACGTTTTTTCTTCGGTGCTTCTTCACCAGATGCTGCTTCTTGAGACTCGTCTGTATCATCGCCCGAAACTTCTTCATCTGATTCATCCATGTCTTCTGATTCAACAGGCTTTGGTGTGATCGTAGTTACTTCCGATGAAATATCTACTTCTACTGGTTTGACGAACACAGCTTCTGCTGGTTGTTCTTGTCCTTTCGATTTTGGTTCATCTTTCTTGGAAACGGTTTTTTCTTCTTTTGTTTCGACTAATGCCTCTGGCTCTTTAACCGGCAAAACCTCTGCAAATACATGATCAATCTCATCGTTTTCTTCTTTCGTAACGGGTTCGGTTTCTACAAATACTGGTTCTTCCACTGGATCAGATATTTTGGGAGGTGTCTCAAAAGATTTATCATTTGAATCAACAATGGTGGTCGTTTCTATTGGTTCTTCCCAAAGTGGCACAGCTTCTTCTTCCATGCTTTTTTCTGTATCTTCTGTTACTTGGTTTGTCATTATTTCAGCTTCGATTTGGTTTGTTACATTGTCAACAGTTATGCTTTCAGCCTCTACCTGTTCCCATTCCGTTGTAAGTGCAGCTAATTGCGCTTTTGTTCTTGCTTGGTATTCTTCTTCTTGTTGCTTTAACAAAACAGTTTTTCGCTGTTCATATTCTGCTAGTAATTGTGCAAGCAAAGCTTCTTGTCGTTCTTGAAATGCTTTTTCTTCCTGCTCTAAAACAAGTTTTTGTTTGGCTTCAAACTGTTTTCTTGCTTCGGCTAGTTTTGCTTTCCTGCGTTCTTCCATTTGTTTCCGTTCTTTGGCAAGTTGAGCCTCTTTTTCCAATCTAGCAAGTTCTTCCCGTTTCTTCTTTAACAGTTCTTGCTGTTGCAGTTCTAGCTTTTTTCGTTGCTCTTCCAGCAATCGTTTTTGCTCTTCTTCCAACTTTTTACGATGCTGTTCAATAAGTTCTTGCTCGCGACGTTCATATTCTTCGCGCATCTTTTTTAAACGTTCTTGTTGTTCTTGTTCTAGTTCTTCTTGCTGCTTGTTCAGCTTCAAAACAAAAGATTGAGTTAAATCTTGACCCTCAAGCTGGGCAAGTGCTGGAGAAACTTTAACCGTTGTTTGATTTACAGCTGGACGTGTTTTTCTTTTTTTCTCTTTACCATCCTTTTCCTCGGGTTCCACTTTTTCTTTGCTTGTTTCTTCTTGTTCCGCTTTCACTTCTGCTGGTTTTTCTTCTAGTATTATTTCATCTAAAATATCTTCTTCGATCAGGGGCTCTACTGTTTTAATAATGGATTCAGAAACTGTTTCTACATTAGACGAAACTATTTTCTCTGATGACTCATGTGGCTGAAACACCACTCGCTCTTCTTTCTTGCTAAAAAGAGCTGGTGAATCCTTTGCTCCCACAAGAGGTTCTTCCTCTAAAAATTCCTCTTGCTTCCTTTCCCAATCACTAGCAGGTAATTCTGTTTGTTCTTCAACAGGAATCTCGATCAATTCAATTTCTTGATCATCATCTTTAAATACTGTAGTCACAGAAGATTCCGATTGATCATTCTGAAAGGTATTTTCAGTTGTATGTTGTTCTTTTCTATCATCTTCCTTCACCAAGCTACCCCTTTCTTGAATGGCTACATGATGTTGATCTGCATCATTATTTTCCAGTTCGTCCGTAACAGAAACAGTCGAATAAGATGTGCTCCCTTGATTGTTACTAGATTCCGAAATTTGATCTGTCCTATAGATCGGTCTGCTTCCAGTGACTGTGTACATATCTTGTTTATTATGGTTCGCATTTGGGATAAGGAGTTGGGCATTCTCCTCCTTTTTTTCTCCCCAAAGTTTGCTCAAGATACCTCCACTCGTATTTTTACTCTCAAAAATCTCTACTTGCTCCAATACAGCTGGAACACCATACTCTTTAAAAGATTTTTGGATAAGTCGAGACATGGGTCTGGATACTTTGAAATTCCGAGGCAATTTTAAAATGGGTCCGTCTAAAAATTGTCCCGATAACATGCTGTAAATAAAAGTTCCCCAATCCAACTTAGATTCATATACCATAATTTGTTCCAAGCCACAGAAAAAGACTTTCAAATTATTTTGGCTGTCAACACCTACGTTTCTCAAGTCCAAAAGCAGATACATGGCCATCGGTTTAGAACGAAGAACAGCCTCCACATGTAAAAGTTCCCGAGTCCATTTTACAACTTGTTCTTCGGACAATTCTTGAGAAGTAATAATTTCGCGTAGTGGTCGTATTTCTACGTATGGTCGAATAAATACTAACATATTTGGTTCATCGAAAACGTCTAAATATGGGATCACTTGTGGCAATTTTAAATTTCGGTACTGTGTAATTGCTCGTAGTGGAGCTTGTCTATTTAAACTTGCGGATTGTAAGTAATATCGATTTTCTTCATATACTGCAATCGCCAGTTCACCTTGAAAGAAGGGAACAACGCTCTCAATTAAATATCTTTGTCGATAAACATCGCCAACTTTAAAGAAAGCCATGCTACAACCTCCTCCTTCACCAGCAAAATTTGTAAAATAATAAGAGAAAATGAGTGAATAGTTTTAGGATATCATAAGAACGGATGCTTTCACAATACACAGAAAGAACTACATAATCCCCAAAATAAAGTGGAATCGATTTCTTATGATGAATTTTAATAAATTTGTAATCATTTACATTATTTGTAGTTTTCGATCTGGATTAATGTAGTATTAATGTTTGATCCATCTGACCTGCCTGTTCCGCTTCGGCAGCTACATATAACCATTTCTCTACAAATGAACAAAAAGAAAAAACTGCTGAATACACAGCAGTTTTGGTGTGGACTATCCTCTATATACCATCTTCATATTGGCAAATGTAATCGTTCGCATTATTGCAAAAAAATCATTTGTTTCCCAAACTATTCCTCAAATACCCTCGCATTCATTCTGCGAAATCTTATTGACCTCCTAGAAATATTCAATAACAACTTTATTCTACCATAAATAAATAGAGATGAATATTTATTTCGAAAATATTCAATATTAATTTAGGTGAAAATAGAGCATGAATCATAATATTTATTCTTCATTTACTTCAAAATCCATTTTGGATACTACCCTTTTCTCTTACTATTTTTTCTACCAAGAACTACTGCTGAAAACGTAGAAATAACTTATTTCTCCTATTTCCTCCTGTCCTCTTCATAACTCTTCTGTGTTACTGAAACCACTATCTCTCAAATCAAAACGGAATTTTCTTTTTTTATGGCAGAAATTTTAGTAAAATATTTATAGATCTTTTCCATCACCAATCAAAGGAACTTCCATGCATTGGTTGAGACTAGTACCCCTTATGGTCGGCCAGATGATTATCATTGTCACGATCAATGACCTTATTGGTCAAGCCTTGCATATTTTGCTCGATGAGCAAGGCATGTCAGTGGGGTTGATTATGTCTAGTTTCTTGTTCACTTGCTTGATCTGTGGACTCCTCTTCGGAAGGGTAACGGATCGGTATGGTGCGAAGAAGCTAGTACTCATTTTCCTCCCTATCCTTACTGGAATGATTGCTCTGTATCCCCTAGCTCATACTACTAGAGAATATATGATCGTTCGAATCTTGATCGCGATCGTATTTTCGCTGGTAGTAAATGCTTTTACTGTCTTGATGCGGACAAGCCTTCCTTCGGATCCCAAGTTTCAAGCACAAATCCACGGTTACAGAGCAGCAAGTACCTATGTGGGATCAGGAATTGCTATGTTCTTTGGACTCCAGATCGCGGACAAGCCTTTTCTGCTTTGGTTCACTGCAATTGGAATTGGGGCTGTATCTGTCCTCTTGGTATTTGGGGGGATTGCTCTTGTCAGCGACATGGAGATGACCTTGAGGGAAAGAGTCGTAACGCTGATTAAAAGAGCGTTTCTCACTTTTTCTAATGGTACAAAAAGGCTAATCGAAAGAGATTCCTTTTTTATCACCCTTCCTGTAGTCGGCATCTCTGCTTGCTACTTGGCGTTCCTTACCTACTTTTCTCTCTATGTAGGAAAGGAATCAGCAGGTCTGATCCTCTTCACTTCGACCGTAGCGAATGGCATCGCCTCTATCACCGTAATTCCGAAGGTAGTGGTCAGTAGAAGCTATCGCAGTGTCATGGGATGGAGTATCCTAATCCTGATCGGAAGCCTGATCTTGATCCGGATTGGCAGACCTTTCTGGCTCCTTTTGGTAGCTGGAATGATGATCGGGATTGTTATGGCTGCAAGTAGCCTCAGCCTTTCCGAAGAGATCAACAAGCAAGTACAACGAAGGCAGCTTGGTGCTGGATATGCAACCTCAGGTTTCCTTAGGGGACTTGGTGCAGTCATCGGTACCATTTACGCTGGTGTGATGTGGGGTATCTTGAGAGCCAATATGTGGGTCTCCCTCATCCCCTTGCTGGTGATCTCAGCATTTCTTCTCTACTGGATTGAATCGAAAACTCACAAAAAAGAACTTTCAACCATTCAACAGCAAAGGGACCTGTTCCGACTGAAGTATCAAGCTGCTTTTGAAGTAACAAAATTTGAGAGAGGAAGTTCCTCTGACCAGAAATACCTGAAGGAAATTCAACACCTCAAGCAACAACTCGCTGATGACCCAAAAGAGTCTAATCCTGACCCTGAAGTTCTCGTGCATGAGACAAAAAATATTGCACTTGCACTTTGCCTCCTAGAAGTTGTAGGAAGTACAGGGAACTGTACAGGGAGATATACTCGCCTCAAAGAGATGATCTGTCAACTTCGCAGGAGGCTAACAGATCTCTTGGAACAAATCGATCGGGAAAATATTCAAAACCGTATGGATTTGGGAACCTGGTGGAACCCAGAGACCAGTGTACAGGAGTATCAGACAAAGCTAGAGTACTCCAATCTGGTTTTCTGGTCTTCCAGAACATTCAATTCATTTGGTCCAAAATCCAAGATTTTGTAGCAATACCTAACAGCTGTACAAATCTTGGAAGTGTTGGAAGACCCTTCACAACAAGAAATCCTCGAACTTGAGAGGTCTAGGATGGTCTACGAAGCTGGATTTTTTACACCCAATCCAGTTAGTGTAGGCAATCCAATCTAGCTCCTAACAGAGCAACGACTGACTGGATCTGTCTTCAAACAGATCCAGTCAGTCGTTTAAAGGCATTTCTTTTATTCTTCTTTATCATACACTCCTCTCTGTCTTATTATTTATTCCTATATGAATCTTATAGAGTTACTTCTTAAGGCTGGTATGGACCATTATCTCAGAAGTTCCTTGAAGTACCTAGATTTAAGAACACATGTAACTTCATTACCATATAGTAGAGGTCATTTTTAAAACTAAGGTATAATATCGGTTGTAGAAAGGGGATTTAGAATGAAAACAACAACATCACAGACACTCTACCAAGATGCACTAGACGTAATTGTAGGAGGCGTAAACAGCCCTTCTCGCTCTTTTCGTGCAGTCGGTGGAGATTACCCTATTTTTATGAAGAAAGCAAAAGGTGCATATTTTTGGGATGAAGACGGTAACCAATATATCGATTACTTAGCAGCTTTCGGCCCTGTTATTCTCGGACATGCTCATCCTACCGTGACAAATGCGATTCAAGAAGTAGCTGAACAAGGCATTCTTTATGGTACTCCAACCGAAAAAGAAGTCCAATTTGCTCACATGATTCGAAATGCGATTCCTTCAATGGAACAAATTCGTTTTGTAAATAGTGGTACAGAGGCTGTCATGACAACGATACGATTAGCTCGAGCGTACACAGGAAGAGATAAAATAATCAAATTTGCTGGCTGTTATCATGGACATTCTGATCTCGTACTTGTAGCCGCTGGATCAGGTCCTTCTACACTAGGAATCCCTGATAGTGCAGGAATTCCAGCTAGTATAGCAGGGGAAGTAATCACGGTTCCATTTAATGATCCAGATGCACTAGCACAAGCATTGGAACACTGGGGTGACCAAGTTGCTGGAGTATTAGTAGAGCCATTAGTTGGTAACTTTGGAATTGTAGCTCCTGAGCCATCTTTCTTAGAACAGGTAAACAAGCTCACACATGAAGCTGGGGCACTTGTCATATATGACGAAGTAATCACAGCATTTCGTTTTCATTTTGGTGGTGTACAAACTTTATATAAAGTAGAACCAGATCTAACTGCATTGGGGAAAATTATCGGAGGAGGTCTGCCGATCGGAGCTTATGGCGGGAAGAGAAAAATCATGGAAAAGGTCGCACCAATGGGACCAATGTACCAAGCTGGAACAATGGCTGGCAATCCACTTTCCATCTCTGCTGGCATAGCTTGTCTTTCCGAATTATCCAAAGCAGGAACGTACGATCGTTTAACCGAAATGGGTAAACAATTGGAAGCAGGCATATGGGATGCTGCCAAAAAATATAACATTACGATACAAGTAAACCGGCAAGGTGGAGCATTAACGGTTTATTTTTGCGATGAGCCAGTTATCGATTACGAAGGAGCACAAAAATCAGACAGTAAACTTTTCGGCCGATTTTTCCAGCTTATGTTGGAGCAGGGGATCTATCTAGCTCCATCTAAGTACGAAGCTTGGTTTTTAACCACTGCACACAGCAACGAAGATATACAGAAAACAATTGATTCTGTACATAATTCTTTTGGTCGTTTAGTTTAAATAAGAAAATTGTTTTAAGTAATAACATTCTTTTAAAAAATAGAACAATAAATCTAGAAAGTGCTTGGAATACCCAAGCACTTTACTGTTTGTTTAAGCATAACGAGTTTGATTGTTACTATCGATTTGCTCTTGAATAGAACGGTAAAATGTCGCACGGAAAGCATCATGATTTTCATGTAAAAAGAAGTGATTTCCTTTAAATATATGATAACAAAATTGTTTTGGGTTTATTTCCTCCCATCTGATCAAAGCTGACTGAGGAACAATATCTTTGTCCCCGCCATACACAGTTAAAGGACAATCTAATGATTGAATTGTTTGCTGATAGGATTCTGTTAATAGGAAATCGTTACGCAAAATAGGCAGAAGATAGCTCATCAGATCTGGATCATCAAAAAATTCTTTTGGCATGCCACCTAATTTATATATCGCTTGAAGAAAATCCTTATCTGATTGGTTTGATATTCTCGGTCTTGTTACATGAGGTGGAAATGCCCCAACGATATACAAACGATTTGGCCTAGCATCCAAGTGTACTAATTGTCTGACTGTTTCCAAAGCAATCGAAGCACCCATACTATGTCCTAAAAAAAATACAGGTTCATCAAAAAAGGGTAAAATATGCGGTATAACCGCTGTAGCAAGCGCTTCTGCATGAGGAATGAGCTCTTCTCGGTATCGGGTACCATGTCCAGGTAAAGCTATCGATACCAATTCAAGCGTAGAACCTAACCAATTCGACCAAGATTGAAATACATGAGGATTGCCTCCTGCATGATGAAAACAAATCAGTCTTCCTTGACGTTTGTGCATAGGAGGAAATCGATGATACCACAGAACTATCCCTCCCTTTCTGGAAGCATCTGAATAAGTTCTTCTACGGAACAACCTTGCAAAATAGGAACAATAGAAATTTGCACTGCTAAATCTTTTTCCACTCTACTTTTTAATCGCATTGCCATAATGGAATCCAATCCTAAATGAATAATCGGTTTATTCATAGGAATGTGCTCAGGTGGAATTTTTAGAGCCAAACTGATCAGATCTATCATATACCCATCTATATTTTTGGATTTATTATTCCATTCTATGCTCACATCAGATACCACCTCTTCTTTTCCTTTCCCTGATGAGTCTATCCAATACCTTTGATGATTCCATGAGTACGTAGGTAAAGATACTTCTGTATTATCCTCCCCCATCACAGCATTCCAATCAAATAAAATTCCACTACAATACAATGCAGCAAGGGAAGACAAGAGCTGTACATAGCTATTTTGATCTCTTTCTAACGAAGAAAGAACCTTGATTTCTGTTTGTAATAAAAAAGAGCATTCCATCAATGGTGTTTCTAATATTGGGTGTGGTGATATTTCTAAAAAGAGCTTTTTGTCATTTAAAACCAACTGGGATATCGCTTGCTGGAATTGAACAGGAAGACAAATATTATCACACCAATATTTTGCATCTAGCATTTTACCATCAAGATAATCGCCCGTGACTGTTGAAATAAAAGGGATAGAGGTTTCTTTTGGTTGTAAAAAACGTAAGTGTTGAGCTAACTCTTCTCTAATTTCATTCATATAAAAACTATGAGATGGATAGGAAGTGGACGCAACAAATTTTGCATATATCCCTTGCTCTTCCAATTTCCCTTTTATATCTTCGAGGATTGAGGTCTCTCCCGATAAAACATGGCTAGTTGGGCTATTATACACTGCAATTGCTACACGTTGATTCACTTGGTTACATAGTTGTTCGGCTGTTTCTCGATTGGTTTGTATAACCAACAGTTGCCCTTTGTCTATCAATTTTTCTGCACATTGACTGCGATAGATCACAACAGCAATAGCTTCTGGTAAAGTCAATGCTTCTGCTAAGTAAGCAGCAGCCACTTCTCCAAGACTATGTCCGATGATAGCGGATGGCTGAATTCCCCATGATATCCATAACTTCGCAAGTGCTACTTGCACGGAAAAGTAGAGGATTTGTTGTTCCATAATCGATAACGTTGTATCAGCTGTTAGCTTTGTCATTTTATCGGCTAATGACCACGGTATATCATCAGGTAACTCCTTATCGATGGCTAGGATCGCTTTTCGAAAAGCAGATTCATTCTCAAATAATTCTTTACTAATGGACCATTTCGGTCCTTGACCTGAACATACAAAAACCACTTCGTTTTGATGAATATCTCCTGATAAAAACAGTTGCTCTTTTCGCTCGTTTTTTTCCATTGAAGCTAGTAAATCCAAAGCTTCTTCTTTTCCTTTGGCAATGATCATCAATCGCTCCTCATGATGATCTCTTTTGTTCCATGCACTTGTTGCAAAACTAGCAAGGGAAACGGACGAATCTCGCTCGATATAATGTTTGTACTGTTTTACTTGATTTAGCAAAGATTTTTTGCTTTTTGCAGATACAGGCAGTAATACATAGTCATGATCTTTTCTTCCTACTTTTCTGTGCCTTGTAGGTGAAGGTGCTTCTCCTAATATGACATGAGCGTTTGTACCGCCAAACCCAAATGAACTCACGCCTAAATAAGCATGTTGGGGAATATCCATGACTTTCTTAACTACTTCTAAGTTGTACTTATCTGCTGGTATTTGAGGATTCCATTGTTGAAAATGTAAGTTTGGTGGAATAGATTTATGGTAGAGCGATAGAGCCGTTTTAATTAACCCTGCCACTCCTGCTGCTGCCTCAAGATGACCTATATTTGTTTTTACTGATCCAAGGTATAAGGGATTGCTTCTTTCCTGTGCATATACTTCTGCTAATGCTCTGACTTCAATTGGATCTCCAAGGGGTGTTCCTGTTCCATGAGCTTCTACATAGAAAATATCAGAGGGTTGTATACCAGCTATGCGTGTTGTTCCTTGCAACAAGGCTTTTTGCGCATGGACATTAGGAGCTGTTAACCCGTTGCTCTTCCCATCTTGGTTTACCGAAGAACCATGTATGACAGCGTAAACCTTATCCCCATCTGCCCGTGCTTGAGACAGAGGTTTTAATACGACTACACCTGCACCCTCTCCTCGCACATATCCATCTGCTAAAGCATCAAATGTCTTGCATTTACCATCAGAAGCCAAAATTCCGCCTGCTGCAAAACGAATGGAATTACTTGGTCTTAAAAGCAAATGGACACCACCGACAAACGCCAACGATGATTGACCATTTCGTATACTTTGACAAGCCAAATCCAGCGCAACCAGAGAAGAGGAGCAGGCTGTATCAATTGCCATGCTTGGTCCATACCAATCCATAAAGTAAGAGATACGATTGGCTACAATACTAAATGAATTTCCCGTCAAATAGTAAAAATCGTTTTCTTTCTCTAATAAACTAGCATACTCCGAAGCCGATACTCCCATAAATACAGCAGTATCTGTTCCTTTTAACTGTTCCATCCTCAATCCTGCATCTTCCATTGCTTCCCATGTTACTTCTAAAAGCAGCCTCTGTTGGGGATCCATCATCTCCGCCTCTCTTGGTGAAATACCAAAAAATGCAGGATCAAATTGATCTACTTGTGATAAAAAGCCACCATAACGAATATGGGCTATCTCTTTTGGAGTAGATGCCCATCTAGCTTCAGGAACAACTGAAATTTGATCTTTTCCTTGTATAAGCAATTCCCAAAACTGTTCAGGAGAGTTTGCTCCTGGAAACTGACATCCTATCCCTATCAAAGCTATTGGCTCATTTGCCTGGAAGTTTGATGAAACCATTCGATCATCGACTTTTTCTTCAACAAGATAAGTGGCAAGCGCCTCAATCGTTGGGAAATCCCAAAGAATGGTATGGGCTAAATCACGATCTAAAAGCTCTTCCAAATCCCCAGAAATCATCACATTTTCCTTCGAACCCAAGCCGTAATGTTCCAAAGGTTCATCAATCTTAATTTCATCAGGAGAAAGATATAGACTATCCGCGACACGACTTCTTAACCACTGTATTAATTTATCTTTTGTCATGTTTGCCATCCTCTAGCCTCTCTAACTGGCCTTTCAGATAGGCTTTCTTGATTGCTTGTCGCTGAATCTTTCCACTTGATGTTTTTAAGATGGTACCCCTTTTTATAAAAACAATTTCAAAAACAGGGATATCATAGGCTTGGGAAATGGAAGTTCGAATGACATTTTTCAGCATTTGGGGAGCATCTACTTCTTTTTTTAACAGTCGATTTTCAAGTTCTGATACAATGATTAATCGTTCTCCCCTTTCATCATCAATGGAAAATGCAGCAATTGCGTTTTTTCGAATACCATCATGTGCTTGCTCAATTTCCCATTCCATATCAGATGGAGCAAAATTGCGTCCATTGATAATTATCAAATCCTTGAGTCGAGCGTTAATATATAATTCTCCATCCCAATAAAATCCTTGATCACCCGATCGTAGATATGGTCCTTCTCCAGTGTCTTTTCTATATGCTCCAAATGCTTGTTTTGTAGCTTCTTCATTTTGCCAATAACCTAGGGAAACACAAGGACCACGCATCCACACTTCTCCCACACGCCCATCTGGAAGCTGCAAATGTGTATCTGGATCTACAATGATAACATCATGCCCATAAACACTTTGTCCATTTCCAACCAGCTCCCTTGCATTAGGAGAGGTAGGTTCTACTACTTTCGCTTCTCCTTCTTCTAACAATGTTGCATCGAAATGCTGAAAAACAGGTTTCTTTTTCCAATCCCCCCCTGAAACCATTAGCGTCATCTCCGCAATGCCGTAGCCTGGGTATAGTGTCTCCGCTTTTAATCCTACTGGAGCAAAATACGTAGCAAATTTTCGTAAAGTAGCAGGTCTTATTGGCTCAGAGCCATTGACCGCCACACGCCAATGGGAGAGATCTAACTGATCTCGTTTTTCTTCCTTTATCTTATCCACGCAAAGATCAAAACCAAAATTTGGGGATATCGATATTTCTGCTTGATTATCAGATAATGCCTGCAACCAACGTATCGGACGTTGTACAAAATGAAAGGGAGTCATCATGATAGCTTCCGTTCCTGCTAAGATTGGTGTCAATATTGTCCCAATCAGTCCCATATCATGATATGGGGGAAGCCAGCTAACCATTTTCGCTTGTTCATGAATACTCCAACGTTCTATCATTCGATAACCATTTTCGATTAAGTGGGAGTGATTTAGGATCACGCCTTTCGGATTTCCAGTTGATCCTGAGGTATATTGGAGAAAAGCGATATCTTCTGCTTTCCAATCCAATGTCTGTATTGCGGTGAGTTGTTGAGGTATCTCTTCTATTAAAATCCAATTTAATTCTGGAGTATCTTCTTTTATCCAATCTTTCAGTTTATCATAGATTTTTCTACTTGTTATTGCATACTTTGCTTTTGCATCTAGAATGACACTTAGCAATCTCCCATATTGTTTTTTCATATTAGGTGGATATGCAGGGACTGCAATTGCTTTGGCATATAGGCAACCTAAAAAAGACAGGATATAGTTCATACTAGGTTCTAAGAGAATAAGTACTCTTTCTCCTGTAGCACCACCCTGTGCCAAATGAGTTCCTATTGAACTCATCTTCTGCTCTAATTCTCGAAAGGTAAGTCGTGAATCACCACCACCAATATCTTTTAAAAATGTGAAAATCGTTCGATTGGGGTGAATGGCTGCCTGCTCTTGTATCAATTCTATCCACGTTTTTAACTTACCCATGTATCGAAAACATACCTCCTCAAAAATATAGATTGATTTTATACTCTAGTATGTATCTGCTTGATTGTATAGAAGAAGTAGCAAATATGGTAGAAAAAGAGAGGACAGATTGGAGTTTTTGATCATATCGTAGAAAGAATTATTTTTCAGAATTAATATTATGTTATTTATATTATAAATTATTATAATAATGCATTCAACTTCATTCGAATAAAATAAAAAAAGTGTATCTGCGGTAGCATATTATCGGATATCTGTCTTTCTTTCACCAAAAAACACATAATAGTTATGCTATTATGTATAGGTTATACTAATTTTATAAGGGGGTTTTCTCACGTGTACGTTGTTTTAGGCACAATGAGCCTTGTTATCTTTTTACTATTCTTATCGATCATATCGAAAAAGCCAACTAACCAACCCAAAGATGATGACATCCCTACACCTTCTATACCTGTTCTACTAACTGATTGCATCTCCGAAATGAATTGGAGTGAAGTTGAAAATGAATTCATTCGTTTGCAGTTAGAGAAACAACGTGACTTGATCAATCTAAAAAAAGCATATGAAGAAATCATTCAACTATCACCTCACAAATCAATAAAAAAATCATTCCGTTTATATTTTCATATCAATGAAGAGAGCGGATTTATTGACGTTTTTGCTAAAGAAGATGGTGATTTTTATACCGAATATATGATTGATCATGAAGATTGGTGTAACCTATTAACATACCAAATTTCCGATAAAAGTTTACGCAAGTATCCAAAACCAACACTTGTCTGTGCTACACTTTTTATGATGACAACTGTAGGCTATTCATCAGAGGAAATCCTCCTAAAGAAACAAGCCCATACAGGTTAGAATACTGTTTTGTATGGAGGAATGAAAATGAAGTATTTTCGTCATTTATTCTTTATCTTTGCTGTATTTTTCCTTTATAAGTGTATCGACAAGTTTATCATGCAGGCTTTATGGAACATAATCCAGCAAAAGTATGTTATTCCATCTGGTATTATTTATACCATTGATTCTTATGTTCCAATGATTATCTCCTTCATCTTGGCAATAAGTCTAAGTGGATGGTTTTTTTCCATTTTTAAATGGGAACTAGCCTTCTTTGATTTTCTAAAACCAAATGAAAAATCCTTACAATTAGACACAAACCAAATTTTTTTAGAGCATAGTAAAATAAACATCAAAGATCCATCCATGGGAAAACAGTACGTTGTTCAATTAACGGAAGAAGAATTAATTAGTTTTTGGAGCACCCTTGAGGAATTAGACAACAATCTAGAAGAAACAGTATCGTTCGATTTCATTTCCTCTGAACATCATCGACTAACCGTCCATTTAATTGGTGGAGAAAGCAAGAAACTCAAAAGATGGGGACAGAACTTTATCTTTCTATTATTTCTATTTGGTACTTTGATAGGAGTTTACTTGGTAATTACTGAAATTTGGAGTCACATGACTTTTGCATAAAGAGGAGAAACATGGTCAAATCAAAAATAATCCAATCGAATAAACACATTACCCTACACCTCAGCAAAGATGATTTAGCATATACGTTACAAGAATTAGAAAAACTCCATGAAGAAGGCGGACAATTTAGCCTTCGTTTGCAACAAGAGCAAGACGCATTTATCCTTTTTCAAAAAGTAAAAATTGATAATGATAACCACACAGAGATCCTCTATTCCGCTACAAAGGATAGTATTTGGTCATCTGTAATATTTCTTACGCTTTGTCTCTTCTGTTTTATCTCTGTACTGTATGGAGTATTAACCTTTATATCGTAGCTTAATTAGCATAAGACAAACATTCGTTTTATTCGGTCTGGATGCTTGTCTTATGCTAATCGACTATGGAGAAATCATAATAGAAACTAAAACAACCGTAATGATTGCAAACTCACATCAATTTTATAGATTGGTTACATACAAAAACTTGTTTGACTTGTCAAAAATATGTATCCCTTTCCACCAAACGCCCATTCTTGGCACAGAATGATAAACTCAGATGGATTCAACTGATTAGTGTAATTATTTACATAATCAATCTATACCAAAACAGCTCTCCATACTCATTGGAGAGCTGTTCGTCTTTACATGAAGATATACCAACTGTTAATACAACTGATCCACGTATTACATAAATGAATAACAGCGAATGCCTGAAATACTAATAATCTAGTATTTTAAAAAATGTTGACTTCCAACCTCAGCACATGTTATTATGCTTTTGTACTAAAAAACTAGTACATTAAATAATTGGAATGAGAGGCCTTCTATATGACACACCATACTGATGCCATAGCACGGAAAGAACCCTAGTCATTATTATCTTTCAAACTACTAAAAATCACGAATAAAGCATTGTTATCATTTTCGTTCATATTACTTATTGGTTGTCTTCAAGTCATCTGTAACAAGAGATTCTAAAATAAAAATATTAGGAGAAAAAAGAGATGAAACACAAAACATTAATCATTTATATTCTTGCATTTGGAGTTTTTGGGATTATCAATACGGAAATGGGTGTTATAGGAATTTTGCCGCAAATTGCGGAACAATTCAACATTAGTGCATCCCAGGCTGGATTACTTGTTAGTCTTTTTGCATTAGCGGTGGCGGTTGCAGGGCCCATTATGCCTTTATTATTCTCAGGAATAAACCGCAAGACAGCGATGCTTTTGGTCATTGGCATTTTTGTCATCACCAATGTGATTTCCGTTTTTGCCACTGATTTTACAATACTCTTAATCGCAAGAATCATACCTGCCTTCCTGCATCCAGTTTTTTTCGCAGTGGCTTTTGTAGCAGCTGCTAATACTGTCAGCAAAGAACAAGTCGCAAAAGTAAATGCTAAGGTATTTATGGGCGTTACTGCAGGGATGGTAATCGGTACACCTATCACCTCTTTTATTGCTGATGTGGTTTCGCTTGAAGGATCGATGTGGTTTTTTGCCATCGTTAATGCCATTGCCTTTCTAGCTATTCTTATCTATGTTCCATCCATGCCAGTAAAAGAAAGACTTTCTTACGGAGAACAACTAAGTATCCTGAAAAAACCATTGGTATGGCTTAGTATTGTGACCGTAGTTTTGATTAACTCAGCGATGTATGCAGTCTATAGTTTTTTTGCCGAATACCTAGATGCAGTCACTCATATGACAGGAAAACAAATCAGCCTCATGTTAGTTCTGTTTGGTATAACTGGTATTATTGGAAATTTGTTGGCTGGCAGATCACTAAGTAACAAGGCAATTCCAACAGCGCTTGTCTATCCATTTATTTTTGGAGCTATTTACTTGCTTGTTTACTTCTTGGGGAATTTCCCAGTCCCAATGATGATTTTGATCGCAGTTTGGGGTGTTCTTTTCACCTTAGGGCTCAACATCTCCCAATACTGGATTACTTCTGCTGCACCTGAAGCACCTGACTTTGCAAATGGTTTGTTTGTAGCTTTTGCAAATTTAGGTATTACAGTAGGAACGTTTATTGGTGGTATGTTTATCTCAAATTTAGGGACACAGTATGTAGTTTGGTCTGGCATACTATTCCTTGTTCTCAGTTTTTTAACGATCGCAATGAGAGCATCCATATATCATTCGACAAATATGAAATCAAAACTAAATAAAGTAGCGTAACCGCTCCATAAAATTCATAGAATAAATTTACAAATATCTTCTCTTGAAAAAGAAAGATAATTGTATTTAAAGAGTGTCCAGTAGGTCAAATTCTTTAACAAACTTTAAAAAAATCAAAAAACACGCCCTAATTAGGACGTGTTCCATTAAGCAAAAAAAATTTAAATTCAATAATACGGAGAGATCATAATATAAACCAGTACACCAGTTAAACTAACATATAGCCAAATAGGCATCGTCCATCGAGCTATTTTTCTGTGTCTATCTAATTTACCTTGCAATCCAAATACAGCGGTAAACAAAGCGATCAAAACTGTTGGTACTGCTAATACAATGTGCGAAATAAGAATAAAGAAATAAACATACTTTAATGGCCCTTCTCCACCATACGAAGTACCTTCTGCATTGATATGATAAAAGACATAGGTAACTAGAAAGAGCATGGTAGATGTAAATGCTGCATAAATAAACCGTCGATGCAAAACAACATTACGCTTCAAAATAAAATAAAGAGCAACTAGTAAAAAGAGAAAGGTAAAACTATTAAATATCGCATTCATCATTGGCAAAAAAGTAAGGTCAAGGTGGTTAAACCCTTGATACTTTGGCAAAAAGAAAATCAAGACAATCGCAAGGTTCAATACGATTGTAATGGTTACAATCCAAGGGGTGAGGTTTTTATCCTTGGAGATCAGCGATTGGTTTTCTTCCGAACTCACATTAATCACTCCGTTAGTAAAATAGAATCAGCCTAATTTGAATTATATTTCAAGAACGATTACTTATGTACAAAATGTATCTATTCATATAGGAACAGCCCTCCAAAAATGGAGAGCTGTTCTTCTTTACATCAAAAGTATACCAACTGCTGAGATAACTGCTACAAATATTCCAAAGATGATAAAGATAGTGTAGTAAGCCGATCCTTTTTGGTCTAAGTGCATAAAGGTAAATAGTTGCAAAAAAACTTGAACGACTGCAAATATCAGAAGCAACGGTATTACCCAACCGCTTGGAACAGCATCTGACATTACCAGAAAAAATGAAGCTGCTGTAAAGGCTATCATTAGCACAAAAGATAGTATGTGTTTCATAGCACTTTCAGGCTTACGACTAATAGCTTGGTTGCTTTCTTTTGCCACTACTTAGCCCACCTTTCCTAGCAGATAAACGAGGGTGAAGATGAACACCCATACAACATCGATAAAGTGCCAGTATAAACTACTTACAAACAATTTTGGTGCTGTCTCCGTGGTAATACCACGTTTGAGCACTTGGATGATTAATGTGGTAATCCAAATAATCCCAAATGTAACGTGAGCCCCGTGAGTACCAACTAATGCATAGAAGGATGAGCCAAAAGCGCTACTCATAAAAGTATGTCCTTCATGCACGTAATGTAAGAACTCATATATTTCCAGAACAAGAAAACCTAGACCAAGTGCAAGGGTAATGACTAACCAAGTAATCATCCCTTTCATATTCCGTTCATTCATTTTGATCATGGATAGTACACTTGTCAAACTACTGGTTAAAAGTAATGCAGTTGCAAGAGCTACCAGTTTTAGATCAAATAATTCCTGTGTAGTAGGCCCATCTAGCGATTGGTTACGAAGTGCGAGATACGTACCGAATAAACATGCAAAAAGTACTGTTTCAGCACCTAGGAATAACCAAAAACCTAGGACTTTATTTTTTCCTTCAAAAGTTGCTGTTTCCAGATGATTTGGCATTTCCGTACTAGAGTCTGTGTGATTTGCCATGATTATTCTTTCCCTCCCTTTTCAGGGTCTTCTGGCTCTACATGATAGCCACGATCATAGTCAAACGATCGTAGGAAGAGTGCTGCAAAAACAATAATTAGACCGAAAACAGCAGCAGGGATACCTCGCACAATAAAACCAAAACCTGCTATAAAGAAACCTAATGACATCATGATCGGAATATAAGAAGGTGATGGCATATGAATCGATCCAAGCGGTTCTGCTGGTGTCATTGTTTTATTACCTGCTTCTTTCTCTACCCACAATGCATCAAATCCACGAACAAGCGGGGTTTGTGCAAAGTTATATTCAGGTGGTGGAGAAGGAATGGACCATTCTAATGTGCGGCCCAGACCCCAAGCATCTGCTTCTGCTTTTGGTCCTTTTCGCAATGTATAGATGATATTAACTAAGAAGAAAATGGTTCCAATCAGCATCCCAGCTACACCAATGGTACTGATTTCATTTAATCTTTCCAATCCAACGTTTGTTTGGTATGTAAATACCCGACGTGGCATCCCGAACAATCCTAAGAAGTGTTGTGGGAAGAAGGTAAGATGGAATCCAATTAAGAAAGTCCAAAAATGCCATTTTCCGAGGCTTTCATTTAACATCTTGCCAAACATTTTGGGCCACCAGTAATAAATACCTGCAAATAATCCAAACACAGTACCACCAACAAGCACATAGTGGAAGTGCGCAACAACAAAGTAACTATCTTGGTATTGGTAATCAGCAGGAGGAAGAGCCAACATAACACCTGTCATACCACCAATCACAAAAGTTGGTATGAAACCAACAGCCCATAGCATTGGTGTTTTAAATTGAATTTCTCCACCCCACATAGTGAACAACCAGTTGAAAACCTTAATACCAGTAGGTACCGCAATTGCCATCGTTGCCACTGCAAAAACAGAGTTGGAAATTGCACCAAGTCCTACTGTAAACATATGGTGAACCCACACCATAAATCCAAGAAAACCAATTAATACGGTTGCAAAGACCATGGAGTTATATCCGAATAAGCGTTTCTTTGAAAAAGTACTGATTACATCTGACATAATTCCGAAAGCTGGAAGAATAACGATATATACTTCTGGGTGTCCAAAGATCCAGAATAAATGCTCCCATATTACAGTACTTCCGCCCATCGCATGATCGAAGAAGTTAGAACCGAACAATCGGTCAAACATTAGGAGAAGAAGTGCTACTGTAAACGCTGGAAAAGCGAAGAGTACAAGCCCTGATGTCACAAATGCAGTCCAAGTAAACAAAGGAAGACGCAAAAATGTCATTCCTGGTGCACGCATGTTGATGATGGTTACAATAAAATTTAATCCACCAATGAGTGTACCGATACCTGCTATCTGTAATCCTAAGACGTAAAAGTCCACACCGGGCCCTGGACTATACTGGTTCAATGCAAGTCCTGTGTAGGACGTCCAGCCCGCGTCAGGAGCACCACCAAAAATCCAACTCAAGTTAAGGAGTACTCCTCCAAAGAAGAAGAGCCAAAAACCTAGTGCATTTAGAAAAGGGAATGCAACGTCACGCGCCCCGATTTGTAGTGGAACAACAGCATTCATGATGGCAAAAATCAATGGCATAGCTGCCAAGAAAATCATTGTGGTACCATGCATGGTCAATAATTCGTTAAAAGTACGTCCCACAAATAGATCATTTCCTGGTGCAAACAATTGTAAGCGCATAAATATTGCTTCCAAGCCACCGATGAGGAAAAATAGCAAACCTCCCATCAAATAAAGAATACCTATTTTCTTGTGATCCACTGTAGTAAGCCAATCCCATGTACGACTGTTGCGCATGCGTTCTAGAAACTGTCTATTATAACCACCAGTAAAGATAGCTGCTAAAAACAGTACTAGAACGAGAAGAACAATCAGTGTTGCCAAGGTAGTCCCTCCTTTTTGAGCAAGTAAGAGATCCTATTTTCTACTATCTAGATACTTGATAAGATCGTTTAACTCGTCTTTGTTTAAGTAATCAATTTTAGGCATTAACGTTCCTGGTTTTACTGCTTGAGGATTCTTTAGCCATATCTTTAAATTTTGTTCATTGTGAGGCAATATACCAGCAATAGTGGAACGAGTAGCAAATTTGTTTAAGTTTGGAGCTTTAATTTGGCTTACACCAGCATGACAACCAATACAGTTTTGTTTGAAGATTTTCTCTCCATTGGCTTCAGATGAAGTTGCGGATACGCTTGCAACTGGTTGTTTCATCGAAGCTGTCCACTTATCAAAGTCACCCTGTTTGTCTGCAAACACTTTAAAGTCCATCAAAGCATGACCACTTCCACAAAGCTCCGCACATTTCCCTTGATACATACCAGGTTGTTTCGCATCGAGTGTCATCGTGTTCACTCGACCAGGAACAACGTCCATTTTACCACCTAGAGATGGAACCCAGAATGAGTGCAGTACGTCTTCCCCATGAATGCGGAATAATACTTTTTTCCCAACAGGAATATGTGCTTCTTGAGCAGTTGTGATCCCATATTGAGGGTATTTGAATTCCCACCAGTATTGGTGTCCAGTGACATCAATAATTACGGTATCTTCTGCTGGAGGTGTTTCTGCCAATTCAAACGTATACTGAACAGTTGGGATAGCTAGTGCAATAAGTGCAGCAATGGGAATAACAGTCCAAATAATCTCCAACTTTGTGCTACCATGCACTTGTTCAGGCATGATGTCTTTTCCTTTTCGTTTCCGATATCGAACTAATACATATACGAATATCGTAATAACGATTACAAAAACGACGGTCATCAAAATAAGACTCCAATAAATCAAGTTCAGCTGAATTTCACCTGCTGATCCTTTTGGATCAAGAACGCTTAGCGATGGATCACCGCTACATCCTGCTAAAAATAGCGTTACGAGAGATATGAGAAGTCCAATGCGCCATATTCGAAGTCTTTCCACAGCCAAACCTCGCTTTCTACCCACATACTAAAATATCTGTCTCACCAAGACATCTACCATCATCAAAATCAGCGTCAGGGTAAGATAGAACAAAGAATACAAAAACATTTGTTTTGCCCACAAATCTTCATCCTGTTTTGAAAAACCTCTTATAGCTAAAACCACATAGATAATATCAAGGATAATAGCTGTTATTAGAAAAGTCCATCCCACTGCATTTGTCGCAAAGAGGAGAATCGTTGCAGGAAACAATAAGATCGTGAAGATCAATATCTGTTTCTTGGTTTCAGCATTACCTTTTACTACTGGTAGCATAGGTATACCAGCAGCTCTGTATTCCTTCGTTTTGCGCATTGCTAATGCAAAGAAGTGTGGAGGCTGCCAAAGGAATAGGATGAAAAAGAGCGCCCAAGCCGCCAAGTCCAAACTTCCCGTTACCGCAACCCAACCAATCACAGGAGGAACTGCACCTGATATGCCACCTACCACCGTATTCCATGTACTTGTTCTTTTCAACCACATGGTATAAATAAACAAATATACTCCAAATCCTATAAATCCAAGTATCGCAGCTAATAAATTAACTCCAAATGCAAGTATAAGATGACCTGCAACGGTAAGTATTATTCCGTAAATAAGTGCGGTACGTGGTTTCATTCTTCCACTAGGAACTGCACGTATACGGGTTCTTTCCATATGGGGATCAATATCCCTATCATAGAAATTATTTAATGTACATCCTCCTGCTATAACCAAAGCTGTTCCAACCATGGTATAGATAAATACCATCCAACCAAAAGTATGGGTATACCCTGCTGCCAACAGATATCCTGTAAAAGTTGCGAGTAAGTTAGAAGCATTGATTCCAGGTTTGGTTATATCTATAAAATCTTTCCAAATATCAGCTAGTGTATGCGGGGTTATATAACGTTCAGCGGATCTTTCCATCGTTCTTACCTCCTTCCCAAGAAACACAGGCAAATTGAAATTGGTTAATTAGGTTATAACATACAAAAAATGTAATATCACAGACGGAACGTCTATGACTTACATTCCCCTAGGAATATATGGGACAAAAACAAAACACACGCCTAATATCATCATCATTTTAGATGATTCATTTCATAATCGCAAGAGAAGAACGAAACGAAAAAGACGATAGATCCGGAATTTACTTTATGATTCCATCATCAGGAAATGAAGTTTTCGTAAATTAGACACATTTTCGCTATTCAATTGTCAAATTATTATAAATAGACTAGCTGATTTTAAGGAATGAAAAATCCCCGTTAACTTTGTCAACAGGGATTGATGATTCATCCAACTAAGTCTAGTGACGTGCTTTTTCAAGCGCAGGTAGTAATCGAGGATTCAAAATCTTGATATACGTACCTTTCATTCCTAATGAACGAGATTCTACGACACCAGCACTTTCCAATTTACGAAGTGCATTCACAATTACAGAACGGGTTATACCGACTCGATCTGCAATTTTACTTGCAACAAGTAATCCTTCTAATCCTTCTAGCTCATTGAAAATGTGTTCAGCAGCTTCTAATTCACTAAAGGATAGCGAATTGATTGCCAATTGAACTACGGCACGACTACGAGCTTCTTCTTCCACTTGACCTGCACGCTCACGTAAGATTTCCATACCAACTACATTTGCTCCATATTCAGCAAGGATTAGATCATCATCAACAAACTCTTCTTCTACACGAGATAAGAGCAATGTACCTAGATGATCTCCTCCACTGATAATTGGCACAACAGTTGTATAGGCTGTTGCAAATTGCCCTTTTAATTCAGTTGGATAAGCAGTGTAAGGACTATCAATGCCTAAGTTAGACATCGTTTTGTTCACTTCCATCAACAAGCTCGCAAACTCATTGGGGAAAGTCCTCTGTTCTATATACTCATTCATACGATCATTATCAAACTCATGATTAATGGCTAGTCCTAGCATTTGACCTTCTGGATTAACCACATAAATGTTCGAGCTAATAACATCGCAAAGGGCCTGTGCTACCTCATCAAAATCCACAAGATTGTGACCTGCATTTTTTTGAAGTATTTTTGAAATTCTACGTGTTTTACTTAATAAATTCATGTGTTTTCCTCCTTGTTAACCATTACCCTTACTATTTATTTTGTCATAAAATATATCGTGAGCCGAAATATTTTATGGAAAAATTTTGTTCTGGTAATTGAATTATTGAGTTTTTTCATCCACTGCACCTACACCATTATCCGTTATTTGGTGGAATAGGCAAATTGGTTTTTGTGAACATTTTTTGAATTTCACTTGATTTTCTTATTTTTGACCAATTTTTTTAAAGGAATGCAGAGAGAGATGGTCTCCATAAGATTATTTCCACTTTTCCACTAATTAAACCATATGGAACTAAACCGACACTCTGATAACGACTATCACGACTTGCATAACGGTGACGATTGTCTCCCATTACAAAAACGGTACCTGGTAAAACTTTTGTTGGTTCAACATCCCCATCCTCAATGGAAACATCTATGTAGGGTTCTTTTGCTAGATGACCATTTCTATACAACTGTCCACTTTTCACCGCAATGATATCTCCAGGAACCCCTACTACTCGCTTTACAAGATATCTTCCTTTCTCCTCTGGATCTTCAAATGTAATCACATCTCCCTTGTGAGGGTTTCCAAACAACAACTCCCACTTGTTAACAAGTAGACGATCTCCATTATGCAGCGTAGGTCTCATTGATGTACCACTAACAATAGAGAGCGAGACAACATACTGATTAACCAGAATTGCTAGAACAAGTGCAAAGAGGAAGACAAATCCCCAAAGGATGGACCGCTTTGCTATTACATATTGCATCTTCCATTCACCTCTGATAATTCAAGGGAAAGATACTGATGATACCAGTGCGATGCAAACTCTTTAGTGAAAGGAATATTTCCCCTTTTCACCCATGCTGTTAACTGCTTCACTGCTAGTTCCACTCTTTTCAAAATGGTGTTCGGATAAGAATATTTTTGGCTATTTTCCACAAATTCATGCTCATCCACAACTTTATAACTTCGATTTGGTCTAACGATCAAATCAATATCGTAATCAACATAGTTGATACAACTATTTTCTTCATCGATACGAAACGGCGATGCAATGTTGCAATAGTAAGAAACTAGCTGCTTGTTATATCGATATATCATTACGATATTCCACCACTCTTCTGGAAAAAAAAGAGCAATGGATAAACCTGGATAAGTATGAATTCTACCATCAGACTCGGTCACTTTCGGATGATAGTTGGAAACAATTAAAATTTCATCAGATGATAACACCTTAGAACCTTCCCACTGTCGATGAAACCCACCGCCGTGTTTATAGCTATTTATGTCAATTACCTCACCCACTTGAAATGGAATCATCTTTTTTGTCTCTCCCTAGTTATGTCTTTAGTCTCTTTATTTCCAATAACACAAGTTTCTAAAACCTAAAAATCAGAATTATTTTTTTCAAACAAAAAAAACCTCAACTCAATTTTTTTTGAGTTAAAGGTTTATCAAAAAACTTAACGTAATTGCACAGAAGTCTCCCACCTCTAAGGTGGCAAGATAAATGGCGTTTTGTTCGGTATCTCCTAATGGGGATGCTTAGAACAAACTTTCTTTTGTGAGAAGAAAAGAAAGCAGTTTTGTAGAAATAAACCATGCACACATATGTGCTGTACTTTGAGAACTGAATCATATGGGATTGTGGTGAGGATCAGCAGTCACCATGTAAAATGAATCCTGCACGATCGTAAATATGTCCTATTTACGACGATGAATGTAACGTATCTACGGATCGCTTTTGCGAAAAGTAGTAGATAGTCTGTTCCGACCCATACACTTTTGTGTATGTTGCTTACTAAAGGGAGAAGATAACTTCCAGTCCTTAGGGTTGAGTATATAAGGTAAATCCTTATATACATAGGAGTATTTTCTATCCTGGTGGTAAGAAACTTCCACCTCTATAAGAGGGAGAGGTTCATTGAATATTATACTTGTTCTTCGAACAGACAATTTCACCCATCTCTACCGATCGGTTTGTAGCAGCCTTAATGGTTTTTTCTAAACCCTCGATAAACTTATAATCGTTCATTACCTTTATCCCTGCTGCAGTTGTCCCTCCTTCAGAAGTGATCTCTTGTCTCAGTGTTTCTGGTTTCTTGTCTGTCTCCAGTAGCATATGAGATGCTCCAATCAAAGTTTGAAGGATTAACTGCCGTGAAACTTCACGAGGCAAACCAACTTTTTGTGCAGCTAACTCCAATCCTTCCACCATCAAATAAAAATAAGCAGGACCGCTTCCAGACAAACCAGTCACAGCATCCATTAAATGTTCTTCTAATGTCACAACACTACCAACACTGCGAAATATATTCTCTGCGATTTCAAGATTCACTGTCGTAGCATATTGCCCAGCGGTGATAGCTGTCGCTGACATTCCAATCGTACTCGATGTATTTGGCATCGATCGAATCACTGGAATTTCTTCATGAAGGTATGATTCTATATGGCTTGTCGTAACCCCCGCAATAACCGAAATAATTTGGTTTTTAGGCGTGAATTTTGGTCCCCATTCTTCTAACATTTCATTTGCCACTTGAGGTTTTACTGCCAATACTAGTATGTCTGCATCTAATATTTTTTTCTTTTGCTCAGCAATGGAAGGTAACTGATAATGATCTGTTAAATATTGCAATCGGTTGATATTACTTCGATTGATAAAAGAGACATCCGATGATTTTACTTGCTGCTTAGATAACAAACCTACCAATAGAGCCTCTGCAATTGCTCCTGCACCTATAAAACTTATTTTCAATCTCAACTCTCCTCTCCAAATAAAAAACTCTTTCATCCAAAGGACGAAAGAGTTACTCACGTGTTACCACCTTAATTTATGCCGAAAATAAGACATCTCATGGTCTGATATCGGCAGACTATACCGCAGACTTTCATCTGATACTCCAAAGGTGGGTTCTGATTGGTCCTTTGGCAAACTTTTCAGCCAAGAGTTCGCTCTCTTTTCAAAGCATCCAAATCATACTAGCCTCTATCTTTGTATGCGCATATTTATATTAATAATATTATGATACTTATCTTAGTTTCACGTCAAGAATTTTTCCGTATTTTCCCCAACTGCCAAATCCACGGCACATAAAGTAAGATTGCTGCAGAAAGAAGAAAAAAAACAAATACGTCTAATAAAGATGCAAAAAAACTGCCAATAAGCACTAGACTCCAAATCAAAAATGACCAGTAACTCAGCACAGAAGGAATTTCTTTTGTCTGAAACATAACTACAGTGTATAGTAATCCCCCTATCGACAAGCTAGTAGGAATGAAAATACCACTTAGATGCGAAAGTGACTTATCCCATGCAGTCAAGGTAACATGTGCTGATTCAGTTGGAATGGTCATTAACCACTGCATCAAAGTAGGCATCATCAATATTTCGATCAAATGGTACAATGTACTGGCACAAAGAGCCATAACACTTATAAACCAAGCCCACTGCAAAATTGGCCGGTACGTTCGATTCAGATGAAAAAACAAAACAGTGAAGACAAAACAAATCGCAACGAGTGCAGCAAATGTCAAACTCCATGCAATTAAAACAAGTACATAATTTTGGGAAATATAAGTAAATCTTTCTGTCAAAGTCCCACGACGTACATCTACTAAAACAAACAAAATAGGAAAAATGGACAGGAATACAAAAGCAGCAGAGGTACGGAGACTCCACAAAAAGAATGTTTCATTTTCAATTATTGCTTCTAACTTTCTTCTCATTGAAATCTCTCCCTTCCCTTGTATTACCATTTTTGCGTTTTTTCAGATTATTAAACCTATGACTTATCATTTTCCCCTGTATGGTCTACCCCTATTATCTCACATACTGTAAAAAGAGGTGATGAATTAAATGTATTTTGGTAGAGATTTGGAAGAATTGAGCGCTATTCCCATTGAAAATTGGGAAATTGATGAACTATCTTACCACCACTATATGCTTTCTCAGATGTCGCCATTAATGAATGAACAAGGTGTAAGCTTACATCATCAAGTGGTAGATGAGATTATGAAAAGAGAGGACCGAAGTCATCCTTAAACAACAAGAAAAGCCACCATAACTGGTAGGCTTTTTTTGTTACCCTTTGCCATTAAGATTACTTGTAGGTTTATTTCCTTTGACCACCATATGGGAAATTTTCAAAGGTGCTTCTTTTACCTTTTTAGAAATTATTTTTACATCAGGAACAGAAAACGTTGATATAATCAATTTCCCTTTTTGTAATTTAACGCGCAGTAATATAGGTGATTCCAGATTATTCTTAAAACGAAAATCAGGTCCTCCCCATGATACTGTAGCATCTCTTCCACTCGGCACAAAGGTTACTTGGGAATTGATAGAGTATCGGCGAATAATAGACAATCCCGCTTCATCAACACTGTTAAAAAGAGTCGATGAAACTTGGCATATACCTCCACCTATCCCTTCACTATATTCACCCTTTACAATCGTACGAGTCACACGATAACCCTTTTTCATCGTGCGTTCGCCAACCATTTTGTTAAATGAAAAAAATTCACCTGGGAGCAGTATAAGGTTATTAATGGATTTAGAAGCAATCCGCATGTTGTTCGTACGTGTTATATTTTTCGAATCGTAGAATGTTGTATAACTACTGATTTCTTTTTTTCCTACTTGTTGTAATATCGCTTTTGTAACAGTAGGAAACTGCGTAATCATTAAAATTTGTTGTGGTTTATTGATAATATCTTCCGGATTACGAAGCCATCTATATAACTGCTTTTCATCCATGATAGATCCAATTCTTTCAGGTTTTATCCTTGCACCCATTCGAGTTTGATCTGCATTTACAGCTGGTATATTTATTCGCTTTTTTACTTGTTCCAACCATGTACGGAGTTCCCATTTATCTAGAGTAGATATATCCCTTCCATCAAACCCAATCTTTTTGAGATCCAGCGAGAAACTTTTATCCTTTAGGTAGAGTATGATGTGGGCAGGAGAGGTATCAACTTTCAAATGAGAGATTGTCCTTTTGTCTCCTTTACTTGCAACAATCCATTTATAAGAGAAAAGAACAAAAATACTTCCTACCAAAAAAAACATACTCATAAGTGTAGTTAGTAAAACTTTTTTGTCTCCTAACCACAGTAAAAAAAGATGATGTTTCTCGTCTTCCATTTCCTCAACTTGCGGACGAAATAAAACTAATTGCTGTTCTTGATTGTCTTTTCCTTTTTGATTTGTAACTCCCTCTTCATTTGAATTATTTTTTTCCACCATTCTCTCCCCTTAATTTCTATATCCTAACTGCTCTAATGCTTTTAGATATACCTTAGGAAAGGCGAAATCGGAAATGGTATGTTTGTCCACCCAAATAGAACGCTTTGGAGTAAAATCAGGTTTATTTGCAAGTTCTACGAAGACTAACATTATTTTCCAATGACGATGACTAAAGATATGTTCATACTGGTATATATCTGAAAAAATTTTAGCAGAATATCCATTAACTTCACAATATTCTTCTATTTGATTATCAAAAGGCATTTCTTCCAATCTGTCTTCTGTTGGAAGGGACCACATATTGGCCAAAAGACCTGTTGAAGGACGTTTTTGTACCAGTAGTTGAGCATTAAAAGATAGTGCATACATTACAATAACAGTTTTTTCAGGTGCTTTTGCTTTCTTTTTTATTGGCAAAACTTTCTCTAGACCTTTCTCATAAGCCAAACAAACATCTTTCACAGGACAAAATAAACACTGAGGAGATTTGGGTGTACAAATGGTAGCTCCTAGTTCCATCAACGCTTGATTAAAATCACCTGGTGAATGATCTGGAATAACTTCTTCAGCTATACTCTCCATTTTTTTTCTGGTTGAGACTTTAGCGATATCATCCTCCAATGCAAAAATACGAGAGAAAACACGCATTACGTTTCCATCTACTGCTGGCACTTTTTGGTTATAAGCAATACTTAAAACTGCACCTGTCGTATACGGACCAATGCCTTTTAGTTTTGAAATTTCCCCCTTATCCATAGGGATTGTACCGTTGTAAGTAGCGACAACTTCTTTAATTGCTGAATGCAAATTGCGAGCTCTTGAATAATATCCCAATCCTTCCCATAGCTTGACAACATCATCATCACTTGCTGTTGCTAAATCATGGGCAGTAGGAAATCGGGAAATAAATCGCTCATAATAAGGAATAACTGTAGCTACTTTTGTCTGCTGTAACATTATTTCAGACACCAACGTATAGTAAGCATTAGATTGTCTTCTCCATGGTAAATCTCGCTTATTGGCTTGATACCACTCAAGAAGCGCATCTTGTATATATGGTATATCTTGTTGTATGATTTCCATATTTTTGAACATCCTTTTCTGTAAAACTCCACCTTATTATATATCGAAGTTCCTTCAAGAGGGGAGTATCTTGTTAATACTGATGATTTATTTGCGCTTGTTCCAATAAAATTGTATATACCTGTTCAGTAAATTTTACAACTAATAAAGAGATAAACTTAGCATCTCTTGAAATATTCATGTTTATTGGGCACATACTATTTAAAATGAAATTATTTACTTTATTTTTTTAACATAAAAGCTTGCACAACGATATCGAATAGGATAAAGATAACAAGAAATGCTATGATAGAATCCTGAGTTGTTGGAAAAATTATATTTTTATGCAAACATCATTTGTGCTCCAATCATAATCTCCACATGAAAGCAAAATAAACTTACCATACTTTATCACTGGAGCCCTTCTTGATAATGAAAAGGGGGAAAATATGGATACTGGTACTCACTTTGTAATGGGTATTGGCTTGTATGGGCTAGCACATCTAGACCCGACTGTTACGAGCCATCCTGATATGCTCTATGCTACCTTGCTAGGGACTGTTATAGGTTCCCAAGTTCCTGATCTAGATACACTATATCGAATAAAAGGGAACGCGACATATGTTCGAAATCATAGGGGTTGGACCCATTCTTCTCCCATGATCTTGATATGGCCTACTATCATTTCCTTATTCATTTCTTTATTTGTACCTGTGCAATCTTTTTATACGCTCTGGCTATGGACTGGTCTTGCTATTTTCATTCATATTTTTATTGATTGTTTTAACACCTATGGTACACAAGCACTTCGCCCTTTTAAACGAAATTGGATATCTTTGAATATCATCAATATTTTTGACCCTGTTATTTTCGGTCTTCATCTTCTTGGTTTCTTAAGTTGGTATTTTTATCGAGCTAATGGCGGTTTGATCTTTGCTGTCGTATATAGTCTGATTGTGCTATATGTGATTTGGAGAAGCATAGAACACCACCGTATTACAATTTGGGCAAAACAAGAAGCTGGAAAAACAGGAAAATATACTGTGATTCCCACATATCGACTTAAGAATTGGAACTTGATTGTCGAGATGGAAGACAAGGTACAGATGGGAGAAATACAAAATCATCAATTAGATTGGACTGGGAGTATTTCTCGTAATGACCAAACACATCTAGCGACTTTGAAGTCAAAAGAGTGCAATGCTGTTGCCTCTTTCCTTTCTTTCACTTCTTATGGGTATCCACAAGTACTAACAAAAAAAGATGGTTTCGAAGTGAAATGGTTAGACGTTCGATATTATCACAAGAAACAGTTTCCCTTTGTAGCTGTGGCACACCTCGATCAAAATTATAATATTGTTGGATCTTTCATCGGTTGGTTAAGTGATGAACAAGCACAAAAAAGAGCTGAAAATATGATGAAATAAGCTATACTGTTAACCGAGGTGAATATTTCATGACAATATCTTTAGCAGCTCCAGCGTCTTTAATGGACGTCATGGTACAAAATGCAAAAAACTTTTTTACAGCCATTGTGCAAGACCCTGTTTCAAATCTATTTCTTCCTATCTTAGAAATCGTCTTGGTTATTGTTCTCACCTATGTAGCTGTTCGAATTCTCGACCGTATAGTCGACCACACTTTTAAGTTGAGCAAAGTAGAAACAAATAAAGCAAATACACTCCGAACACTAATTAAATCAGTCGTCCATTACACACTTTATTTTATTGCTCTGCTCACTGTGCTTTCCAAATTTGGCATCAACCTCGGTCCTGTACTGGCTGGGGCAGGAATCTTAGGATTAGCAATCGGTTTTGGGGCACAGAGTTTAGTGAAAGATGTTATCACTGGATTCTTTTTGATTTTCGAACGGCAATTGGAAGTAGGTGACATCGTAGAAATTAATGGCTTAATTCGAGGAACAGTAGAAGAAGTCGGTCTAAGAATAACCAAAGTCCGAGAGTATAATCAACGACTCCACTATCTAGCGAATGGTACCATTACACAAGTCACCAACTACAATCGGGAAAAAATGCGTTCTATTGTCCCGATTACCGTTCCATATGAATCCAATCTCGATGTCGTTTCCAAGGCATTAGAAGAAGTAATCGCAAATATTGGAGTACGATTTAAAGATCACTTAGTAGAGCAACCGGAACTAGTCGGTGTAACCAATATAGATCAAACCGGCGTCCAATTTACGATTACCGCTCTCAGCGATCCTGACGAATATTGGAGTCTGGAAAGAGAAATGCGAAAAGAAAGTGTTCTGGTTCTTCGTCAGCACAATATAGAAATTGCATATCCTCGAAGCGTCCTATACAGTCCCGATCAAATAAACGAATTACAAACACAACAAAAAGTGACAGCAGGGAAATAATCCCACTGTCCTTTTTTTATATTGCAGTTTCCTTAAAATCAAACCTTTGTTCTGTCCCTAAATAAAAATAAAAATCGGCAAGTGAACTCTCCACTATCATTTGCATAAGCTGTTTACTTTCTGGTGTCGCCAAATCCTTATAGAGAGCAGATTCCGACTCAAATACGGTTTCAATTATGATTTGGACATCTGTTGTATTTGTCTCATCTTGATTTACAGTAGTTACATTAGTACAAATAACTTCAGGTCTACTATGAACTTTCGGAAACAATATATCTATATAAAATTTCTCGAAGTCCGCAAAATTCTTAATATTATAGAAAAATACGATGGCTTTATTCATTATTGTTCCTTCTCTCCACTACATTGAAAATACCAAAACCTTTACACCAAACATCCATACCATCAATTCTATGCTCTTAAATCTCTTTATAAAGGAATTTCTCAAGAGCGGATTCATTTCTATTTGAACATTGTAAATCTAACTGATTATCTGCTTTTTGATAAAATAGGCTGGCATAATCTATGTAATTTTTATGTATTCCAATTACCAGTTACTTTTCAAATACGTTTGGAAAAGCTATTACAACCATATTTTTTGTTAGCCAACAAAACAACAAATAATTCAAGTAGATGTTTCCTTGCTTTTCTGTTCCCAAATAGGTCTATCAAGAAATCGTCCTGAATGATTTTTATCAAATCTTTGCTCATTACCCATGAAATATAAAAATTCACCGTTTGAGAAACCTTTTAGTAACTCTAGGAGCTCTTGACCATCTGATGTATTCCCTACTTTACTTAACGAATCCCTAGATTCGAAATGGAGTTCCAATATATATTGAAGATCATGAAGGTCAGTATGTACCCATTCGCTTATTTGCTGTACACGAGTTATATTTGTGCCAATAATCCCATTCACTTTCTTCGCTTGTGGAAAAATAACTTCTAAATAAAATTTGCGAAAATCATTTAGATCCTCTAAATTTTTATAAATAACAACTATTTTAAACATTTTACTTTCCTTTCTGTTGCGTTTGGTTCTCAAAATGATAGATGCTACTTTTTGAATAAAAAAATCTCAGTAAGCATATTATATCAAATTGTTAGTAGTTTTCATTTTATTCATACTATATTTTTAGTTCAATTCAGAACAAAAATCAAATATCTTAAGACTTATCTAAAATAAAAGAGACAGCAGGATCTAATCCCACTGTCACCATTTCACTTTTTACTAGTTTCATTTCGTTTTATTACTTAAAAATAAAGAAATGTATTTTTTTCTTCAAAAACATATCATAAAATTATTTATTTTTCAGATCGAACAAACAACCAAGTAATGGTATCTGTTTTTTTATAACCATCAAAAATCAGCAATAGATTATATTTCCCTGTTTGATATGTCACAAAGCGCCTTCCTTCATTTGTCTTATTTGTTAATGGTTTTCCGGCAGTTTTTAAGACTTCCTCATACGTTATTTCCTCTAATCTCTTATCTGATGAATTGACCCAATTTTTCACATATCCATTCTCGATAGCAAATTCTGTTTGCTTTTTTTCGGCATACGATAAGAAATACTCATTCGAACTGGTTGGTTCCCCCCACTTTTTTCGAATATCAACTTCATGAGAACCAATGCCGAATTCTTCACTATTGATCGTTTTTCCTTTTGAAGATAAATACATTATCTTTTTAATCAGTTGTTCATGCTTTACATCGTTTACCACATGTACCCTTTCAGGTTCCTTTTCAGCATAAATAGCTGGAATACTGATAGAACCAGTAAATAATGAACCTACGACTAGGGTTGTAGCAATCATTGTTTTTGTGGTTTTATTCATTTTTATTTCCTCTTTTCTTTTGTTTTTGATCTTTCCTAGATTAGATATGGTTCAACAAGAAATAGTTTGGATAATTCAAATAAATTTATGACGAAATAAAAAACATTTGATCCTTACGATTTAACATGCTAGGCTCTCTCGGCCTCAAATAAACCTTACTTTTATAAAACCCACTGAAATAAATCAGGAGGATGTGATGCAAAAAATATTGAATAAATATTAATATAAATGTATAATTATGCAAACGAATGAACAAGGAGTGAATATTTTGAAAGTAGCAGTTGTAGGTGCTTCCGGGTATGGGGGAGTAGAGCTCATCCGACTAATTGAGCAGCACCCACACTTTCAGCTAGATGCTGTCTTCTCTTCTACTAAATCTGGTGAATCGATCCGTTCTATCTATCCACACCTCCATTCATCACTTGTTTTAGAAGAGATGAGTGTGGATCGAATGACCAATGGAATAGAGATAATCTTTTTTGCTACTCCTCCTGGTGTTAGTAGTAAGTGGGTTCCCACTCTTCTTGAAAGAGGGAAATGTGTGATAGATCTTTCAGGAGATTTTCGTTTAACTGTTCCTGAAACATATGAAAAATGGTATCAAAAACAAGCTCCGCCAACGAATTATCTCCAGCAAGCAGTTTACGGATTAAGTGAATGGTTTCAAAAAGAAATTGCACAAGCATCCCTTATATCTAATCCAGGATGTTATCCTACAGCTGCTTTGCTCTCACTTGCTCCGCTTCTTCAAGAAAAAATAATAGACCCTACTTCCGTTATTATCGACGCAAAGTCTGGAACAACAGGAGCAGGACGTGGAACAAAACCAAGCCTGTTATTTAGTGAGGTAAATGAAAATATTCGTCCTTACAAAGTAGATGGACACCAACATATTCCTGAAATCGAGCAATGGAGTAGTCATTTTGCACAAACAGAAATAAAAGTGAGTTTTATTCCACAGCTAATCCCAATGAACAGAGGAATTCTCGTAACCATCTATGCGGAAAATATGAATAATTATACGAAGGTAGATTTATATAACCTTTACCAATCCATTTATGGAAAATCTCCCTTTGTTCGAATCAAGGGACAGACATGGCCTGAGACCAAATTTGTTCAAGGTAGTAATCATTGTGATATTGGTTTTCATGTTGATGAGCGAACAGGACGAATTATTTTACTAGCTGTGATTGACAATTTGATGAAAGGAGCTGCTGGACAAGCAATACAAAATGCTAACATTCGTTTTGGTTTACCAGAAACTACTGGACTTTTACTCTCACCACTTTTCCCCTAAATCTTTACTTTAAGGAAATGTACATGTCTTACTTACGAATGTCAGGCAATTTTTATTAAAAAAAGAGGAGAGATCTAGAAATGAGTCTAACTACCCCTGTCTCGCTATTTCAAGTGAATGAACAAGCAAGTATCACATCTCCAAAAGGCTTTATTTCAACAGGTATTCACGCTGGTATGAAAAAACGAAAATTGGATTTAGGGGCTATCATTTGCTCTGTTCCAGCTACAGTAGCAGCAGTATACACAACCAATGCGTTTCAAGCTGCTCCACTTCAAATAACTCAAGAAAATATCGGTGTAGAAGGAAAACTAAGAGCAATTGTTGTGAATAGCGGTAATGCGAATGCATGTACTGGCGAACGAGGGATTAAGGATGCGAAAAATACCGTAAAACAAACTGCTGAAATGCTTCAGATACCTGTTCATCAAGTTGGATTAGCTTCCACAGGGGTTATTGGACAATTTCTACCTATGGAGAAACTACTCTCTGGTCTTGAACAAGTCCTGTCCACAGCAAACAAAGCAGGCGGTGAATCATTTGCCAAATCTATTTTAACTACAGATACTTCAACCAAAAAAGTACAAGTAACGATGAACATTGATGGAAAGAAAATCACGATAGCAGGAGTTGCAAAAGGATCAGGCATGATTCATCCCAATATGGCTACTATGCTGGGTTTTATCACTACCGATGCAGAAATTCACCCTTATCATCTACAGAGTTTGCTATGGCAAGCAACAGATAAAACATTCAATATGATCACAGTTGATGGCGATTGTAGTACAAATGACACTGTCACAGTAATGGCCAGTGGCCTAGCTGAAAATTCTCCTCTCCATCCAAATCATCCCGATTGGGCAGCATTTCAAGCTGGATTTACTTTTGTATGTCAGGAATTAGCCAAAAAAATTGCAAATGATGGCGAAGGTGCTACTCGTTTAATCGAAGTACAAGTTACTGGTGCATCTAATATCGACATGGCAAGAAAAGTAGCAAAAGCAATTGTTGGCTCAAACCTTGTCAAATCAGCAGTTTTTGGTGCAGATGCAAATTGGGGCCGTATCTTATGCGCAGCAGGTTATGGTGAACCCCTTATTGACACAGACCAAATAGAAATAAAATTAGGTCCTATTTTAGTAGTAAACAAAGGACTTCCAGTTGATTTTGATGAGACAAAAGCAAAAGAAGTATTAAAACAGAATAAAGTAGATATTTTCGTTGATCTTCATCAAGGAGAACATCTTGCAACTGCTTGGGGCTGTGATCTAACTTATGACTATGTGAAGATCAATGCCAGTTATCGAACATAAGGGAGGAGGATAAAGATGGATACGATCGTGATCAAATTGGGAGGTAGTGTTTTACATCACTTGGATTCAAGTTTCTTTACCCAATGCGCACAACTCAAAAAACAAGGAAAGTCTATTATTTTGGTACATGGAGGCGGTCATCTGGTTTCTGAGTGGACACAAAAAACAGGAAAAGACACCGCATTCGTGAATGGTTATCGTATAACGGATGAGACTACGCTCACGATTGCAGAAATGGTACTAGCAGGTACTGTAAATAAACAAATCGTAAGCAAGCTTGCCACTGCTAATTTACAATCGATTGGATTAAGTGGTATTGATCTGCAACTCATACAGGCAAAACAACGTGATCCCCAGTTAGGATATGCAGGAGAAGTAACAAGTATAAACACAACTGTACTCCATACCTTCTTACAGCTAGAATGGATACCCGTTATTGCCTCATTAGGTGTTGGAATAGATGGATCTCATTATAATATCAATGCTGATGAAATTGCCTCTGCTATTGCACAAGCAATACATGCAACTCAGCTGATTTTAGTAAGTGATGTAGATGGAATATGTATTGGAGATGGTTCAGAAAGAAAACTGCTAAAACAAGCAACTCCCCAATTAATTGAAGATTATATCAAATCTGAAGAGATTACAGGCGGGATGATTCCCAAAGCTCGCTCGGGCATAGAAGCATTACATGCAGTGGATGAAGTATGGATTGTAAACGGCTCCAACCCGCTCGACCTATGTTCAAATACCGTACAAACATTTGCCGGCACACGCTTGATTCGGGAGGTATCCAGACATGTCACTCTTTCCTAATTATATAAGACAAGAAGTTGCCTTTCAAAAAGGAGAGAAAGCAACTTTATGGGATACCGCAGGTAAAACATATCTTGATTTTTCTTCAGGTATCGGTGTTACCAATTTCGGTCACAACCATCCCAAAATTACAAATGCACTTACGAAACAAGCAGAGGAATTGTGGCATACATCGAACTTGTTTACAAATCCACTTCAACAAGAGGTAGCTGATCTACTCTGTGAACAAAGTGGCTTGGAAGCAGTATTTTTTTGCAATAGTGGAGCAGAGGCAAATGAAGCTGCGATCAAACTGGCTCGCAAATGGGCAAAAGAAGTAAAAGAAGTTTCCAATCCAGAGATTATCTGCTCCGAAGGGTCTTTTCACGGAAGAACATTGGCCACACTCACTGCCACAGGTCAGCACAAAGTAAAAATCGGATTTGATCCACTTCCCAAAGGATTTGTACATGTTCCTTTTCAAGACCTTCATGCGATAAAACAAGTCACCAATTCGCAAACGGCTGCGGTTCTTTTAGAGCTTGTACAAGGAGAAGGAGGTATCTACCCCGCTTCTAAGCCATTTGTGCAAGAGTTGGCTCAATGGTGCCAAGAAAAAAATATTTTACTGATGATCGACGAAATCCAAACAGGTATCGGAAGAACTGGGGAAAAATTTGCTCATCAACATTATTCGATTCAACCTGATGTGATCACTTTGGCCAAAGGATTGGGCAATGGTTTTCCTGTAGGAGCAATAGTAGCAAAAGAAGATTTAAAATCTATATTAGGTCCTGGTACACATGGTACCACTTTTGGCGGAAACTTATTGTCCATGTCTGTTGCAAAGGCAGTATTATATGAACTGAACAATCCACAATTGCTTCTAGATGTAAAGGCAAAAGGAAATTATCTTATGAACCGCTTAAAAGAAGAGTTGGCACAGTGTTCTGAGGTAGAAGAAATAAGAGGAATTGGTCTCATGGTAGGAATCCAGCTTTCCAAGCCTGTACAACCCCATATCAAGCAATTGTTAGATCAAGGTCTCGTTACCCTCCCGGCAGGGGAAAAAGTTTTGCGTCTCTTACCGCCACTAGTCATCACATATGATGAAATAGAAGAGGCAGTACTCCGCATAAAAAAAGCCATCTCAAAATAGAAAAATCAACTACCTCTATAGGAATGAACATAAAAGAAAATGATTATAAATCACTCCAAGATTGGTACAAATCCCATTTAGAACCTACTGAATGGGATAATTTTTTGTTTGTATCGTCTAGGAAGGTATTTGAAAAGAGATCCAAAAACACTTCTAAATGAATAGAAAAATGCTAATATATAGTATGTAATTATTTATCACATTGAAGGTGATGGAGCATGACTTGGTTGCTGATTATCTTTTTACCACTGTTTTTTGTAAATTGGTTTTCGCTCTTTTCTTATTTTCGTACAATTAGGACGATAATATTTCAAATTATCCGATATGTCCTTGGTCTGTTTTACGCATGGATGGTTTATTATGTATACCTTGCAGATATTACATGGAGTGCGTCATTTTCCTATTTTACCTGGATTGTATGTTTGCTGTGGATCTTTGATGCTGTTTATTATTATTGGGAGGAAAGTGAACTTAGCCGAGTTCAAATAACATTTCTGATCGTAAGCAGTGTAGGTTTTGTTGCTTATCTATATTTAGCAATGTTTTATCCTTATACTCTTTCGAAAGAAAAATATGGAGTAGCTGCCGGAATATCGATTAAAACAAATATCCAACCTACCAATGAACAGCATATTCCAGTAGTTCCATGGGAGTATGCCTATTACAAAATGGAGAAAATATTAGGAAAAGTAAAAGATTATTCGTATTATGACATTGGAACGATTACGATACAGAAAATAAAAGGAAAGTTGGTTTGGGTAGCACCAATTGAATACAAAGGATTTTTTAAATGGCGTAACGCGAAACAAGTACCTGGATATATAACGATGGATGCGGAAGATCAACGAGCAGAAGCAAAATTTATTCCATCCCCTATGAAGTATGTTCCCAGTGGTTACTTCGGAGAAAATGCATTTCGCCTAGCTCGCAATAAATACCCTTCCTTAGTGCTCTTAGAAGCTTCCTTTGAACCAGATGAAGCAGGTAAACCAGTGTATGTGATTACTTATGGCCGATACCAAAAATATCGGCATGTCACAGAGGTACAAGGAGCTATCTTGCTTGATCCTGTTACAGGGAAAATGAAAAAGTATACGTTGAATCAAGTCCCTGCTTTTGTGGATCAAGTGATTCCTTCTGATATCGCTTTGGAGCGGAATGAATGGTTTGGTTCCCTAAAACACGGATTTTGGAATTCCATCCTTGGAAAACAGGATGTCCATACTCCTACCTCATGGGGTTCCAACCAGGAGATGATCGCTGTTTTTGACCAACATACCAACATGTATTGGGCAACCGATCATACAAGATCAGAATCAGGTGCAGGATCGATGGTTGGGTATTCCATGTTAAACACAAGAACAGGTAAATTGTTATATTATGAAGGTGCCAATAGTTTACTAAACGGAACCGCAGCGCTGAATGTAGCAGAAAAATCGTTTAAAGAAAAAGAGTGGCACGGATCTAGTCCTGCCCTGTACTATATATTTGGTCAGTATACATGGGTGATTCCACTTTTGGACAAAAACTATGTATTACGTAAGATTGCACTCGTGAATGCTCGTGATGAGAAAGTAGTAGGTTTTGGAGATAACAAACAAGATGCTTTTAACCAGTATAAGTATGCTATCTCTTCTGATCTTGGCAGTGATCCCACCAAACCAGGATCTAAAGCAACGATGACGGAGAAGAGGAGTAAAATAAAAGCAGTCTACAAAACTAGTACACAAGTCCAATTTTTATTAGAAGGCGAAGATCATATTTTTGCTGTAGAGGTAAATAATAATCCATATGCTGTTTTTCTAGAAGTTGGCCAAAAGGTAAAGATCCAATATATTGAAACAAATCAGACGATTGTTCCAGTAAAAAGCATATTGAATCAAACGTTAGGAAAATAATCAGCATAAATCCAAATAAATCCCATTCAGGACTGTACGGAATGGGATAATTTTATATGAGAGGGAAAGATCACCCCTTCCTCGCCTGACACACTCTCTCCTCCCCATAGCTGAATCTAGGGGTTTTCCCACTCGCAAAGATATAAACTTATATAGAAAAACAGAAAAATGCAGATCAAATCAAAAACTGTATATCTTTTAAATTGTTTAAAGCTCTCCTGCCAGTAGGTGTCAGGGGAGTTTTGTTATGATTTAAAAGAAGGTTCGTTATGAAAAGATCAATGGTAATTATCCAAAGAATAATAAAATGAAAGTGATACTTAAGGAGGAAACATATTGTGGATAACACTAACACACAAGTATTGAAAGGAATTACCACCGTCAGTTTTTGGGCAGATGATCTAGAGGCAGCAAAGAAATGGTATACCGAGTTTTTGGGGATTGCTCCATATTTTGAACGCCTAGGATATGCGGAGTTTCGCCTCGGTGACTACCAACATGAGCTGGGCCTGATTGATAGTCGCTATGCACCTAGTGATTCGGTTACTGGCCCAAATGGCGCTATCATTTATTGGCATGTTGACGACGTAACAGCAACTTTCGAGAAGCTGTTGACGATGGGCGCAAAAGAATACGAAGTACCCACAAAGCGTGGCGAAGGGTTTATTACCTCTTCGGTCGTTGATCCCTTTGGGAACATTCTAGGTATTATGTACAACGCTCACTACTTGGATGTTCTCGGATCTAGAAAAGCGTAAACCAAAAGAACAAGACTCTCACAAGTTTTTGCAAGTATTGTTGAAAGCTCCTATCCCTCAGATCGGAGCTATCCACCTGCTTATCGGTTACAATACTTCTCATCTTATAATTCTTCCTAGAAAGTTATGGTGATTCTTAATGGGAAATTCCAATAATCTAGCGTTCCTTGATTTTCCTAATGCTGTTGAGTGGGAATCATGGTTGACGAATCATTTAGACCAGAAAAATGGTGTGTGGTTGAGAATAGCTAAAAAAAATTCAGATAAAGTGTCTATCACCATCACGGAAGCGCTCGATGTCGCACTATGTTACGGCTGGATTGATAGTACTCGTAAGTCCTATGACCATACACATTACTTACAGCGGTATTCACCTAGGCGGCCTAAGAGCCCTTGGTCCATTATCAACGTGTGGAAAGCAGAGGTATTAATTGCAGCTGGACGTATGCAGGCTCCTGGCTTTGCTGAAATTCATACTGCACAGAACGATGGACGATGGAAATTAGCCTATGAATCGCAAAAAAATGCTAGTGTCCCACCGGATCTCGCAGCAATGCTTGGGCAACATGAACAGGCCAAGCAAGCTTTCGATCAGCTTGATAAAAGCAGCCAATATGCTGTAATGCTGCCTCTTCTAAAAGCAACGACAGCGAAAAACAGAGCTGTCCAGCTACAAAAAGTAATTGTGAAACTAGAAGCAGGGACAACCTCCAAAACCTTTTGAAGAGTTTTAAATTTCATTGGTTAAACCGTACTTCTAAGATGATTATATACTTGCTACCCAAACGAATCCCCTACGATTCTGGAAACCTTAAATCACTTATCCTATCCTCCTTAAAGCCCTAACAATTTCAAATCAATAGCATCTTTTGTAGCGCTAATTGCTGCACACACAGCAGAAAAAGCTTGTAATTCTGGTAAACAATTACTCAGAAAATCTCTGGACTTTTGCAGTTTAGATTTCGATATGTTCTGATTTTGAATTTCTTCCATAACTGGTTCTATTTGCGATTCGATACTATGTTTAACAATAGACCCTACTTCTTTCTCTTGATCCAGAGTATGAAGTAAATGCTGTAAAGAATCGAGCAGTTTATCATTGTCTTTATTTTGTTTGTTAATAGTGTAATTTGCATTTATTGTTCCAGAGCCATGGTTAATATTTACTTGTCCCTTATTCACATTGTAAACGTGATCACTTTTTTTCATCTACACCCAATCTTTCCAAATATAAACATATACTGCAATTATAACATTATCATTTAGAATAAATAATATATTAAGATTACAATCAGATTTCATAGACAAAAATTAACCTTATCCAAAAAAAGAACCCCTTAATTAGGAGTTCTTTATCAATACTCGTATATTTTCTATACCAAATAACCCTCTACTCCAACAGCAACTACAGCCGCAATCGCTACGGAAACAACAATCCAACCTACCATTTTACCAAGATCACGCTTTAGTACACCCATTTCATCTACTGTTGCAACTCTTGGCTCACTTGCTTTTTTCTTTTTCGCCATTCTCGCATACCTCACATTTCATACTAGTAGTATTAGCTTACCATCTCTTTCTCATAAAAAAAACCACTTAAAAAGTGGCTCTTTTTACCGCTAGTTGACAAGTTCTACCTTTATCCCACGTTTGACTCCAAATATTTGTGCTGTTTGTAGGTCTGAAATATAAACATCGATTCTTTTGCCTTTAATCGCTCCTCCTACATCTTGAGCGATCCGATAGCCAATGCCTTCAATATAAATCCGCGAACCGATAGGAATGACTTTTGGATCTACAGCCACGGTCACCCCATCCTGAACTGGTGCACCGCTTGATGTAATACCATAATAAGGATGATTGGGTTTCTTACCTGTGGATTCATATCCAGCGGTATAGGCTGTCAGTGTAAAATCCCCTAACTCTTTCCCTCTCGAAAATACAGTAGTATCTTCTAATATTTCTTTATCTACATCTGTATTCACCTTTACTACAGATTTTTCACCGGGTATTTGAATTTGTTGTCCGACTCGAATCAACGATGGATTGGCGATATGATTTGTTGCAGCTAATTGTTCCACTGTCGTGTTATATTTTTTAGCCAAATGATATAGTGTATCGCCAGGTTGTATTTTTACATAGTTAGTCGTTTCTTTTTCTGCTGAACTCATGTTTCCAAAAGTACTCATCAATGCTACCACTAAGACAAGAATTATGAACATGTTTTTAGGCATAAAAATCCCCTTCCCAAAAAATCTCTTTCCATCATTCTCTGGGAATAGGGGATTTATACCTGTGAAATTATTTTGTCGTTACTGCCAGCTTATCCTCTTGATCTACCACTTTGGGAATTACTTTCGCTTCACTCCACTCTGGTCTCGTCAAGCACCGACGCTCGTATTGCGTGTGGATGACAATCATGCTCAGGAAAAACAACACACCAACTTGAGGAGAAAGGATCGGGTAATCATACATCCCATGTCCTAACAAAGCAACTGTTTGGGAAAGAAGCATACCAGCTAATCGTTTTTCCTCTTTTAAATTTGCCGTTTTTCTCCATCTTCTAGCTCGTTGAATCGTCACAAAGATCAGGGCTAGGAATGCAAGTAATGCAAAAACACCAAATTCCGAAGCAATCCCTAAAAAAATATTGTGTGCATGAACAATGGGCTTGCCCGTCTTCAGCTCAAAAATTTGTCCAAAATGAAGGGGCAAAACACCGAATCCCCAGTGCTCTTTAAATATTTCAATGGATGTTAACCAAACTCCCAATCTTTCCCGAACTGTACTAATGATGGTTTCTTGTCTTGGTATTAATTCCGGAAAAAATGTCACCATCGCAACCAAACTCAAAAAGATTCCTACTGTCCATCTTCTTGCACCAGTCATCCAAATTTGCACTACAAGACCAACAACTAATCCTACCCAAGCTCCTCTTGAACCTGTGAGCCAGATCGAATAGCAAAACAAAAAGAACATCGCGAAGCTCGCAATTTTTTGCCATTTGAACTTCAGAACAGAAGAAGCATATATACTAATGAGTGCCAAACAAATTAACAATGCAGCCGTAAGATTTGAATTTCCTGCCGTACCAAAACTACGAACAGACTCCGTTTGGAAACGATATTCTTTATAAAATTGCATAAGTGCGCCGATAGGGGAATTGATTAACCATGGCCAATCTACTTGCTGTATAAGACAAATAAGCGCTAAATAGATGCCACCTATCCAAAATGAAAGATAAAGCCTTTGTACGTCCAACCAGTGGAAATCAAGGGCATTTCGAAACCACACAGCCAAAAGGTAATACAACCCAAAGCATAGCGATACGACTACCACAATGGGTATCCCGTTAAACCATGATGGTTCCACTAACCAACTAATACAAGAAATTACGATTAGAAAAAGAAAAAAACTTTCTGGCCAAGCCTTCAATCTCCAGTGCGTTCGATAAAAGGTTATGGTTACAATTGCTATTACCAATAAAACCACTGGTGGGAAAAAAGGCGAGAGTAAGATCGACAAATATAACAACTCAATAAGTCGTTTATGTAAATGTTTCAAGGGGAACTCTCCCTATAATGCTTAGTTTCTGGTTTTACGCTCGAATCATTTTATCAAAGATATGACAGTTTGTCGAAGATTGCACAGGAAAGTTGGAAAAACAAAATGGGATCTTTAAAGATTTTTTTGCTTTACCAAGAGTTAACTTACATATCCGATTGTACTTTTTGTCCAAACTAAGGAGGCAATCCAATCAGGGAGGATGAAATCCATGAAACGAAACTTAAACAACATCGAAGCAATTTTACGTATCACTTGTGGCTTAACTGGTTTAGCTTGGAGTACGGGGAGATTGAGCAAAAGATGCTGGTCACCCTTTTCACTTATGATCGCAATGATGTCTGCAATGAAAGTTGCTGAAGGAATAACAAAATTTTGCCCTCTAAAAGCGTTGTATAATGAGTCAAAATAAGCTAACATAAATACATCTTTTTATGACGATAAAAAGATACTCTTCTTTTTGCTACTGTCTCATTTATACGGAGTCATGAAAAACCTTAATCTAACTAACTTACTCAAACTTTTTGTAAGCGATTGCATATAAATATTTAGTGCAAATCTTGTTGTTTTTCGTTTCTTCTTTTTTGCGTGGAAGAAACGAAAAACGAAATTCATAAATATTTAATAATATTTTAGGCTTGCCAATTTTTTGGGGATATGCTATAACCTAAATAGGAACAAACATTCCCTGATTGTCTTTTCTCAATAAAAACTATTCAATTCTAAAACTTTATCTATTGCTTGTTTTCTGAGTTTTTTGTATAATAGTTTTCAAGATAGTAGGAGATCTGTCTAATTAGTTGGAAATTAATCGAACGATCGGTTAAATCAAAAATTTTCATTTTTTTCGATTTGTTTCAAAATTGGCGGATCTTCTAGGCTAATTGGTTCTCCAAAAATTTTCTGGTAAAATGGACAATTTTTTTTCGAAAAAAAGAAGGCATATTGTCACATTTCGTCGAAAAAGACAGTTAAGAATTTATTAGTTCTGAAGGTGGCAATTCGGAGTCAATGGGCTTATCATGGTGAATGTGAAAAACAAGAACATACGATCGGAAAGATCGGATGGAGGAGTGAAGATAATGTCACTAAGCGAGCAAGAAAAAGAAACGGTAATCCAGTTTGATGAATCCACAAACCTTGCCACCGTATATACGGCCAGTTGGACAGTTGCACGCACCTTAAAAAAAGCTGGCTTTCAACCAATCCGTAGAAAAGATGGCGCATGGTGGTTTCAAATTCCTGTACATGCAATGAGTATTGCTGGAGAAAAGCAAACGACTACCATTTGTTAAATGAAAACGTTCTTTTTTCCCAAGGAGGTTACAATTTAAGCAGGTTTATCCTTCTTATCAAGTTATTAACCTCCTGTCCCGCTTTGGTTTTACAATTTAATATAAGAACCCATTATGAAGGAGGTTATGCTGTGCTTAACCACCTTTTTTTCGTCCAGAAATCACCTCATTCGATAGTAAATCCCCTCTTTTAACTACTTGTTACTTTTCGTTTCCCTCATCAAAACTTGTTGTGAAATCCTGCTATACCTACCTTACTCTATCCTCAAATACACAACTAAACTCCAATAAAGAAATGAACGGATCTTGTAAAATTACTACATAAAACAAATAATTAATGCTAGAATGAATTAAATTCTTGAATATCCTCAAAAGGAAAGAAGGGAATCAATTGGATTACTTATCCATCATATTGATACTCATACTAACCATTGTTCTCATTTGGAAACGGGTCAAGGACAAGTCAAAAGCTTCGACCATATTAGCCATTATTTCATTTGTTCTCATTCTTCTTTTTGTATCCTATGTAACCGGTATTCTCATTCATACAGAACCAAAGTATTATGGACTAATTGCATTAGCGGCAATGCTCTGTAGTCCTGTGATCATTGGAGTCGGTTTAGTAGCGTTTCTACGAGATAGGAAAAACACATGGGGAAGGATTAGCTTTACCCTGAGTATTTGCTCTATTCTCCTTACTATTTTAATCGGCCTTGCATTCGATTTTAGTTAATATCATGTTCAATACTTAAAACAGACGAATACTTATTCTTCCATTTTTCCATCTATCTGATAGTAAATATCTGTTCTTTTTATTACTCTTTTTCTAACCATTCTGTTTGAATGTAATTTGTCCATGTGCTAGTTATCACATCAATTTCGTTATTTATTGGAAATTAAATCTTATTATATGAAAATACAAAATGATCAATCAGATCCGTGCTACTGTTACAAATACCCCACTTCTTCAAAAGAAAGTTTAGCTGATCTGGTAAGCATGTTGCATATTTGTACATAAACAAAATGCAAACCACTTGAATTAATACTAGAATTAAATAAATTTTCAAATCCAAAAGGAGAGAAGGAAACCGATTGAACTACACATCCATACTATTAATACTTATATTAGCCATTTTTCTCATTTGGAAACGGGTAAAAGACAAGTCAAAAGCTTCGACCATATTAGCAATCATTTCGTTTGTTCTCACTCTCGTATATGTGGCTTTCATAGTCCAGATGCTCATCGATTCAGATCCAGAGGATTATGGATATATACTAATACCGGCAATAATCTGTAGTCCTGTATTAATTGGTGTGGGTTTAGTCGCTTTCCTACGAGATAGAAAAAATAGATGGGCGAGGATTAGTTTTATCCTAAGTATTTGTGCAATCCTACTTAGTTTTTTAATGGGTCTTGCGTTCGATCATAGTAATTAAAAAATAATATTTTTAATTTAACATAGGGGAAAATGAGGACGAATGAATTTTATTCGTCCTTTTTCATTCATTTTACTTGTCTTGTTTGGTGGCGACACCTGTTTCACTAGTATCATTTCAATACGTCCCCTACTATGAAATCATCATTCCCATACTTCTTGTAATTCTCCAATGGATTGGTCAAACGTCATTTGTAAATGGGGATAATCTTTAAACCCTTTCCAATCTCCACCCCATGAAAATCCTAGTTTCTTTGCTTCTCGAACTACTTCATCCCAATCTGCTACTCCATTTTCATTTCCATCCTTTTTGATATCCCAAGATAACTGCTCTTTATCGAGGATAGCGAAATCAATCGCTAGGCCATAATTGTGATAAGATTGTCCACCTTTAGCATTTGTCACCTTTTGCCCGGGTTTGGTTCGACCTTGTGCATAAAGTTCATTTTGCTCCTCTATAGAACGAAATCCTTCTACGATTTTAATCGTTATTCCCTTTTTTTCGACATTTCGCATCCATTGCTCCATAGCAGATTGGACTTCTGGATGCAGTTTTTGGAGATTATACTTCTTCGGTTTAGGAGGGAATATATTATCTTTGAAGATAAGAAACGAAAATAGAATACATCCAATCGCAATGCAGATGGGCAGGATCCATTTTTTGTTCACTCCTTATGCTCCCTTCTAGATGTCTTTGCATACCCGCTATGTTCTATTTTAATACAAGTTGAATATTTCCAATCCTATAAATCATATAACAAAAGAGAACACTTCACATAAGAAATATTCTCTTTTATTTTTCGTAATCACCTCTAAAACAATTTTGCAGTGATCTGCTTCTTTCAAATCCAAAAAGCAGACATAATCCTCTAATTGAAAAATGGATTGCTCATATAAAAAGGTTGCCTAAAGTGGCAACCTTTTTATTAATATTTACTGTATTGCTTTGGAAGCAATGTCTTTCCGATAATGAGCTCCATCAAATTTGATTTGCTTGACGGTTTCATATGCTCTTTGTTGACTCTCTTCTATACTAGTTCCTAGTGAAGTGACACCAAGTACTCTTCCACCTGCGGTAACAATTTTTCCATCTTGTTCTTTCGTTCCTGCGTGGATCACAATAGTATGCTGTCCCACCTGTTCGGGGAAATGAATCTCCAATCCATTCGGATAACTCCCAGGATATCCGGGTGAAGTCATGACGACGCATACTGCTGCTTGGTCGCTCCATTGAATCTCTAATTCACTCAACCGACCTTCTGCCACAGCTAACAATACATCTACTAAATCGGTCTTCAATCGAGGGAGGACCACTTGTGTTTCTGGATCTCCGAATCTTGCATTGAACTCGATTACTTTTGGTCCATCTTCTGTAATCATCAAACCTGCGTATAATACACCTTTGTAGTAGATTCCTTCTTGCCCAAATGCATCTACCATTGGATAAATGATGGTATCAATTGCTTGTTGAATGATCTCATCTGCTATTTGAGGAACTGGTGAATAGGTTCCCATTCCACCTGTATTGGGACCTTTATCTCCATCGAATACTGCTTTGTGATCTTGGGAAATGACCATTGGAGCAACGTTTTTCCCTTCAACAAAGGCCATTAATGAAACCTCTTGGCCAAATAAACACTCTTCAATGACTACTTGATTCCCAGCGTCACCAAATACTTTTTTATCCATGGATTCAATGATAGCCAGCTCTGCTTCTGCTAAAGTTTGCGCTACTACAACACCTTTGCCTGCCGCTAGCCCATCTGCTTTGATAACGATTGGTGCTCCTTCGTTTCTTACATAGGCAAGTGCCTCTTTGCTATCGGTAAAAACTTGATATTTCGAAGTAGGGATGTTGTATTTTTGCATCATTTCTTTAGCAAATGTTTTGCTTCCTTCTATCGTAGCAGCAGCTTTACTTGGACCAAAGATAGCAAGATTTAACTCTTCAAAACGGTCTACCATTCCCTCTAATAATGGTACTTCTGGTCCCACTACGGTAAGATCAATGGATTGCTCGATCGCAAACTGTGCTAACTTCTCTTGATCGGATACTCCGATTGCTACATTTTCAGCTAATTGAGCTGTTCCTGCATTACCTGGAGCACAGTATATTTTTGTTACACGACTGCTTTGAGCCAGTTTCGCAATGATGGCATGCTCACGTCCCCCATTGCCGATCACCAATATCCGCATCGCTTTCCCTCCCTTAGTGTTTAAAGTGACGAACGCCTGTAAATACCATTGCTATGCCATGTTTATTTGCTGCTTCAATGGACTCGGAGTCGCGTATGGAACCGCCTGGTTGAATAATCGCTCGAATACCAGCAGCCGCAGCTTTTTCTAAAGTATCTGACATAGGGAAGAATGCGTCTGATGCCAGTACTGCGCCATTTGCATTATCTGCCGCTTGGCGAATCGCGATTTCTGCTGCCCCTACTCGGTTCATTTGACCAGCACCAACGCCAATCGTTCGATTATCTTTGGTGAGTACGATAGCGTTAGATTTCACATGTTTGACTACTTTCCATGCAAACAATAGCTCGTCCCACTCGGCATCTGTTGGATTTCGATCCGTAGCTACCGTACACATTTCCCGGGTAATTTTTTCACTATCTTGCTCTTGAACAAGTATACCACCATCAATCGAGGTCGTTTTCCAAGTGGAGATGGATTCGTTAGATGAGAATGGAAGTTCCAACAATCGCAAATTTTTCTTCTCACTCAAAATTTGTTGCGCTTCTTCACTAAAACTTGGTGCAATAATAATCTCTAAAAATATTTCTCTCATCTTGGAGGCGGTAACAGCATCAACAGTTTGATTTGTAGCAATAATTCCACCAAAAATAGAAACAGGGTCTGCTTCATATGTTCTTTGATAAGCTTCTAATAACGTCTCACCAACAGCTACACCACATGGATTCATATGTTTCACTGCTACTACAGCAGGTTCAGCAAATTCTTTGACAATCTCAAGGGCAGCATTTGCATCTTGAATATTGTTATAGGAAAGTTCTTTTCCTTGTAATTGTTTTGCTGATACTAGTTGATCCGATTTTGCTAAAGCATCTTTATAGTAGGATGCTTGTTGATGTGGATTTTCTCCATAACGCAGCGAGCTCACTTTTTCATAAGTAAAAGTTAGTTGTTCGGGAGAGGTTTCGCCCATTTCTCCAGTCAAATAATGAGCAATCAGTGAATCGTAGGCAGCAGTATGACGGAATGTTTTGGCTGCTAAACGTTTCCTAGTAGCAAGAGTCGTATTTCCATTTTCCGATAGTTCTTCTAGTACAACGTGATAATCAGCTGGATCTACCAATACCGTAACATCTTGATGGTTTTTTGCAGCTGAACGCAACATAGAAGGACCACCGATATCGATATTTTCGATTGCTTCTTCGTATGTAAATCCTTCTTTTGTAATAGTGGCTTTAAATGGATAAAGATTAACAACAACAAGGTCAATATATTCAATCCCATTTTCAGCACAAGCTTGTTGATGCGATGCTTTATCGCGAACTGCAAGTAGGCCTCCATGTACTTTCGGATGAAGCGTTTTTACACGGCCATCTAATATCTCTGGAAATCCAGTTACTTCTGAGATTTGTGTAACAGGTAATCCTTCTTGTTGCAAAAGTTGAAACGTACCACCTGTAGAAATAATTTGAACTTCTTGTTGAACCAATTCTTTTGCCAACTCAACGATACCTGTTTTATCGGAAACACTAATAAGCGCACGACGCACTCTAGACATAATTTGCTTTAACCTCCTGTTACAAGCTGTCTTACTACTTCTGGATAAAGCTTATGTTCTACAGCTTGTATTTTTTGTGTAAATGTCGTAAGTGTATCTTCTGTTTCAATGGTAACTGGAACTTGTGCAATAATGGGTCCTGTATCCATTCCCTCATCGACAAAATGGATGGTGACCCCAGAGACTTTCACTGGATATTCAAAAGCTCGTTCAATGGCATCCTTGCCTACAAATGCTGGTAATAAGGACGGATGAATATTGACGATCCGATCTTTATATCTCGTGAGTAGTGTAGGACCAATCAAACGCATATAACCAGCTAGAATGATCCATTCGATCTTTTTTTCTTCTAATACTTCTAAAATCGCGGATTCATATGCTTCTTTGTTTGAAAATGATTTTGGTGAAACGAGATAATGGGCTACATCTAAACGTTCTGCTCTGTCTAATACTTTGGCGCCTTCACGATCAGTTAAGAGCAAGGATACTGACTTAGGCCAGTTATCCTTGCGTGATTGATTTACGATACTTTCAAAATTGGTGCCACTGCCAGAAGCAAAAATAGCAATGCTCATTAGCTATTTTCACCTGCCCACTGGAAATCCTTATCTCCAGTCACGATTTCACCAATTCGCTCGACTTTCTCTCCGAGTTCAGAAGCTCTTGCTATTACTTCTACAGCTTGTTCTTTAGGAACACAAAGGACCATTCCAATTCCCATGTTAAAGGTGCGGAACATATCTTCATCTGAAACATCCCCAACATGTTGAATTCGATTGAAAATTTCTGGTACATCCCATGTAGCTGGGTCTACTTCTGCAGTCAGACCCTCTGGTAACATGCGAGGAACATTTTCGATAAGTCCTCCACCTGTAATATGTGCAGCTCCCTTTACGTTAAATTCTTTCATCAACGTGAGTAGTGTTTTCACATATATACGGGTTGGAGTAAGTAATTCTTTTGCTAAATCTAGATCCATGCCATTTGCAAATAAAACGTGTCTTGCAAGAGAAAAACCATTGCTGTGCAAACCATTGGAAGCAAGACCAATAAGAACATCACCAGATTCAATAGTGGAACCATCGATCAAGCGATCACGTTCCACGGCACCAACACAAAAACCTGCAATATCATATTCGCCTTTGGCATACATACCGGGCATCTCCGCAGTCTCTCCACCAATCAAGGCACACCCTGCATCCACACATCCGTCTGCAATTCCTTTCACTACGGACTCTGCTTGAGCTGGTTGCAATTTTCCTGTTGCTAAATAATCCAAAAAGAAAAGTGGTTCAGCGCCTTGGACTACTAGATCATTGACACACATCGCTACACAATCAATCCCGATTGAATCATGCAAGTCAGTAACAAATGCAAGTTTTAACTTTGTCCCTACCCCATCCGTAGCAGAGACCAAAACAGGATTTTCATATTTCCCAAGTGCAAAAGCACCGCCAAATCCCCCGATATCGCCTAATACTTCTGGTCGGTATGTCCTTTTTACATGCGCACGAATTCTCTCCACTGTTTCGTTTCCTGCATCGATATCTACACCGGCTTGTTTGTATGCTTCACTCATACCGATTCCTCCACCTCTAATGCCTCATATAGCTTTGTAGGGTATTCACTAGTAAAACAAGCTAAGCAATGTCCACGATTTTTTTCTTCGGAAGGACGGCCAATTGCCTCAACCATACCTTCCGCGCTGAGAAAGGCTAAGGAATCCGCATTGATTAACTGTCGAATCTCCTCTACAGAATGATTGGAAGCAATTAATTGGTCACGATCAGCAGTATCAATTCCATAGAAACATGGATTTTTAACTGGAGGAGAACTGATTCGAACATGTACTTCTTTTGCCCCTGCTTCCCGTAATAGATTGACGATTCTCCGACTAGTTGTTCCTCGGACAATCGAGTCATCTATCATAACCACACGTTTGCCTTCTACTACTTTACGCACAGCACTTAATTTCATTTTCACGCCTTGCTCGCGCAACTCTTGACTTGGTTGAATAAAAGTTCTACCAACATATCGATTTTTGATCAACCCGAGTTCGTAAGGGATGCCAGTTGCTTCTGCAAACCCAATAGCAGCGGATGTACTAGAATCAGGAACACCTGTGATTACATCAGCTTCAACAAATGCTTCTTTCGATAACTGCCGTCCAAGTCTTTTGCGAGCGGTATGCACATTGATGCCACTTATATCACTATCAGGACGTGCAAAATAAATGTATTCAAAAGAACAGATGGATGTCTCTTTTGGCTCGGAAAAACGAGTAACCCGCATTCCGTCATTTTGGGTGAGCACAAGTAATTCACCTGGTTCAATTTCTCGGATAAAAGCTGCACCAATTGTATCAAAAGCACAAGTTTCAGACGCAAAGACATAGGAATCTCCCAATTTCCCAATTGCTAAGGGGCGTAAGGCATGTGGGTCTTGTGCCACAAATAATTGATCATTGGTTAGAATCAGCAATGCATAAGCACCTACCAATTCATTTAACGTTTCTTTTACTGCTACTTCCAGTGTATCTGCGGATGAGCGTGCAATTAAGTGTGCGATAACTTCTGTATCTGTTGTAGTTTGGAAGATAGAGCCATTGGCCTCTAATTCTTTTCGAAGTTTATCTCCGTTAACTAAATTCCCATTTGTCGCAATCGCTATTTCTCCTTTGGCATAGTTGAACACCAAAGGCTGAACATTAGCTAATACACTTGATCCCGTAGTAGAATACCGGACATGTCCAATAGCAGTAGAACCGATTAACTGAGAAACACGCTCTGAACTAAATACTTCATTCACTAAACCCATGTCGCGATGAACATGAAACTTTTCACCGTTTGTTGTTACAATACCAGCACTCTCTTGCCCGCGATGCTGCAATGCATGTAGTCCATAGTAGGTTAGTCTCGCTGCATCAGGATGACCTACTATACCAAACACACCACATTCTTCGTTTAGTTCGTCGAAGTCGAAGATGCTGTCATCTTGCATGGTATCGCCTCTTCCCAATGATTGGTTAATTGTGCCACAGAGCGATCGATTACGAGTTGATCATTCACGTGAACTTCTAAATTTCCTTCTGTTACTTGTCCAATAACTTGAGCAGGAACGTGGAACTGTTCCATCGTTTGGACTAATTCTTCTACCTTATCTTTTGATACAGAAAGCAGTATTCTAGATTGTGTTTCACTAAAGAGGTATAAAGTAGGATCATAATCTGTCTCTACTTGTATTTTTGCTCCTAAGTTCCCACTTATACAAGACTCAGCGACAGCCAACGCTAGTCCACCTTCTGAAACATCATGCGCAGACTGTACAAGCCCTTGACGAATTGCAGTGAGTACAGCTTGTTGCAATGCTTTTTCTTTCCCACTATCTAAAATAGGAGCACGCCCTGCAATTGTCGCCGTATAAGCTTGTTGAAGTTCACTTCCGCCTAGCTCAATAGCTGTGTCTCCTAGCAAGATCAAAACATCCCCGTTTTGCTTAAATGCTTGTGTGGTGATATGCTCTCTTTTTTCGATCAATCCAACCATTCCTACGACAGGAGTTGGGTAAATGGGTTGACCTTTGGTTTCGTTATACAAACTGACATTTCCACCTACAACAGGAGTTTGAAGCACTTCACACATTTCACTCATTCCATCGATCGCTTTGGATAATTGCCAATACACTTCTGGTTTCTCTGGACTACCAAAATTGAGGCAATCTGTGATCCCCAGAGGCTCTGCACCTGAACAAACGACATTCCGTGCAGACTCTGCTACTGCAATACGTCCACCATTTACCGGATCTAAATATACATATCTGCTATTACCATCTGTGCTCATAGCAAGAGCTTTCTCTGTTCCTCGTATTACCACAACAGCAGCATCCGATCCTGGGCGAACAGCGGTACTCGTGCGAACCATATAGTCATATTGTTGAAAGACATATTTTTTACTTGCCATATTTGGAGATTGTAATATTTTTTCGATGGCTTCGTTCGCATCGATGTTTGCTAGTGCATCAGTTGGATCAACTGATTCATTTTCGACATAATAAGTTGGGACTTTTTCTTCTCTTACATAAACAGGAGCATCATCTACCAATGTATTCACTGGTATATCCGCAACTAGCTCGCCGTGTTGGAACAACCGATATTGATTACCATCGGTTACTTGTCCAATAACCGCTGATTGTAAACCCCACTTGTCACATATAGCCATAATCTCTGCTTCTCGGCCTTTTTCTACCACCAAAAGCATACGTTCTTGGGACTCGGATAACATAATTTCATAAGATGTCATCCCTGTTTCGCGTTGTGGTACCAAATCAAGATTGAGATCCAGTCCTTGTCCGCCTTTTGCGGCCATTTCTGCACTAGAACAAGTAAGGCCAGCCGCACCCATATCTTGAATACCGAGCAGCATATTTTGTTCAACCATTTCCAAACAAGCTTCTAATAACAACTTCTCCATAAATGGATCGCCTACTTGGACAGCCGGACGTTTTTCCTCTGATGATTCATTCAGTTCTTCGGATGCAAAGGTTGCACCATGGATACCATCTCGACCAGTACTTGCACCTACATAAATAACTGGATTTCCAACTCCAACGGCTACTCCCTTTTGTAGATCTTTGTGGTTAATAATCCCTACACACATCGCATTAACAAGTGGATTGCCATCGTATGCATTATCAAAGAAAACCTCTCCACCAACAGTAGGAATACCTATACAGTTGCCATAATGGGCGATTCCTGAAACAACATTATCAAATAAATAACGTACACGAGAAGAATCGAGCTCTCCAAAACGAAGAGAGTTGAGTAAAGCAACCGGACGAGCACCCATGGAAAAGACATCACGAATGATCCCGCCAACGCCTGTTGCTGCCCCTTGAAATGGCTCCACAGCTGATGGATGGTTATGACTTTCAATTTTAAAGACAACTGCTTGTTCATCCCCGATATCAATAACACCTGCACCCTCACCAGGACCAAGTAAAATACGAGGGCCAGTTGTTGGAAATTTACGAAGCAGTGGTTTTGAATTTTTATAACTACAATGTTCAGACCACATCACACTATAGATCCCTACTTCGGTCCAGTTTGGCAGACGTCCTAGGTGTCCTTTTACCTGCTCATATTCCTCTGAGGTTAAACCCATTTCTTTATAAAGTTCTTGATCTCTAATTTGTTCCGCTGTTGGTTCGATCATGATGCATGATTCTCCTTCCAGTAAGCTAGCATTGAAGTAAAGAGGCGAGCACCATCAGGAGAACCCATCCAATCGACGATTGCTCTTTCTGGGTGTGGCATCATACCGAGAACATTCCCTTTTTCATTGGTTATTCCAGCAATATTTGCTAGTGCTCCATTTGGATTTTTGCCTGCATAGCGGAATAAAATTTGGCCGCTTGCCTCCAATCGTTGCAACGTCTCATCATCGCAGAAATAATTACCTTCTGCATGTGCAATCGGGATTTGAACAGTTTCCCCTTGTTCATAATGCATCGTAAATGCAGAATCAGCTTTTTCTACTGAAATTGGTTCGATTTCGCAACGGAATTGAAGGTGATCGTTACGCATTAATGCTCCTGGTAACAACCCTGCTTCCGTCAAAATTTGAAACCCATTGCAGATACCAACAACTAGTTTCCCAGCTTCTGCCTCTTTTTTTACAGCTTCCATGACAGGAGAAAATCGAGCTAGTGAACCGCAACGGAGGTAATCCCCATAAGAAAAGCCACCAGGCAATAAAATAGCATCGTAAGAAGATAGATCAGATTCATGATGCCACACCGGATTTACTTCTTCTCCCAAAACATCTTCAATGGCATGTACCAAATCCATATCACAGTTCGAACCGGGGAAAACGACGACAGCAAATCGCATTTTTATACCTCCTCTAGTTCAAATCGGAAATCTTCAATGACAGGGTTAGAGAATAATTTCTGACACATTAGTGTTACTGCTTCTTCTGCTGCTGCTTGACTACTAGCATCAAGAGATACTTCCAAACGTTTTCCGATACGTACATCGGATACTTCACTATACCCCATGGTGTGAAGAGAGCCCTTAACTGCTACTCCTTGAGGATCGAGTACACTTTCTTTTAACGTAACAAAAATTGTTGCTTTATACATGTTTATTGGCCTCCCAATCGTTTTTCTATCTCTTGATATGCTTCTAGCACGTTGCCAAGGTTACGACGAAATCGGTCTTTATCTAATTTGTCACCTGATTGCAAGTCCCAAAAACGGCAGGTATCTGGAGAAATTTCGTCTGCTAATAGTACTTGCCCAGCATGATCCAAACCAAATTCCAGCTTAAAGTCCACCAAACGAATGCCATGTTGCTCCATATGTTCATACAAAATATCATTAATTTTTAGCGCTTGCTCTTTCATCTCAACAACAACTTCTTTGCTCGTAATCTCAAGAGCATAAATGTGATCTTCTAAAATAAGAGGGTCACCAAGGCTATCATCTTTATAATAAAACTCCACAATCGGGAAGGGCAGAGGCCGGCCTTCTTGTAATCCAAGACGTTTGGCAAAACTTCCAGCGGTTACGTTTCGAACAACGACTTCTAGAGGCACGATCGTTACTCGTTTAACTAGTTGTTCCAATGTAGATAACCGCTCTAAAAAATGGCTTGGAACACTTTTTTCTGCTAGCAATTCAAAAAAATAACTGGTGATCTTATTGTTAAGGGCACCTTTCCCTTCGATGATTTCCTTCTTTTCCCCATTGAAGGCAGTTGCATCATCTTTATATTGGACGAGCAAAACATTAGGATCTTTGGTAGTAAAAAGTTTTTTTGCTTTACCTTCGTAAACAAGATCTCCCATCACGTATTCCCCCTATAATCCAAGTCGATCAAAAATGAAGTCTACTTGAGCCAGATGATGTCGATAATCAAAGCAATCTGCAATCTCTTCCATAGACAAATGGCTGGTTACAAATTCGTCTTTTTCTACGAGGTCGCGAAAAGAAGTTTGTTCCTCCCAAGCTTGCATTGCTAGTCCTTGTACTCGATCATAAGCCTTTTCTCTCTTTAATCCTTTGTCAATAAGAGTAAGTAGAACTCGTTGGGAATAAATAAGACCAAAGGTACGATCCATATTACGCTTCATATTTTCTGGGAAAACACGAACACCACTAATGATGTTTGTAAATCGATTTAACATGTAGTTAAGTAGTATCGTTGCATCTGGAAGAATCACACGCTCTACAGAAGAGTGGGAAATATCTCTTTCATGCCAGAGTGGGACATTCTCGTAGCTAGACACCATATGACCACGTACCACACGTGCAAGACCGGAAATATTTTCACAACCAATTGGATTCCGTTTATGCGGCATTGCAGATGATCCTTTTTGTCCTTTGCCAAACGATTCTTCTACTTCTCGTGTTTCGCTCTTTTGTAATCCTCGAATCTCTGTCGCAAATTTATCGAGAGATGTCGCAATCAATGCAAGTGTAGCCATATAGTGAGCATGACGATCACGTTGCAACGTTTGAGTGGAAATAGATGCATTCTCTAATCCAAGTCGTTCGCAAACAAATTTCTCCACAAACGGATCGATATTTGCATAGGTTCCAACTGCACCAGACATCTTACCTACTCTTACGGTTTCAATAGCCTGCACTAATCTTTCTCGATTGCGTTTCATCTCTTCATACCAAAGTGCCATTTTCAAACCAAACGTTGTAGGCTCCGCATGTACTCCATGAGTACGACCCATCATTACCGTGTATTTGTACTGTTTCGCCTGATTTCCAAGTGCTTCAATCAAACGATCCACATCTTTTATCAAAATTTCATTTGCTTGTCTTAAAAGATAAGAAAGTGCTGTATCCACAACATCGGTTGAAGTGAGTCCATAGTGCACCCATTTGGATTCGGACCCTAATGTTTCCGAAACAGCACGAGTAAAGGCTACTACATCGTGACGAGTTTCTTGTTCGATCTCTAAAATTCGATCTACGTTAAAGGTAGCATTCTTTCTGATCAAGGCTACATCTTCTTTTGGGATTACTCCTAGTTCAGCCCAAGCTTCGCATGCTAAAATCTCAACCTCTAACCATGCTTGAAAACGATTTTGGTCTGTCCAGATGGAAGACATTTCTTCACGAGAATAACGATTAATCAAATCAATACCCCTTTTCTTAAGTCCAAACAGCTTTTTCTTCTGCTGGTGTAAGTGGCGGACAAATGTTTAGTTGATCTAATTGAGCCAATCCTTGGGATAAATCATCGGTTAATACAGTGATATGTCCCATTTTCCGACCTGTTTTTGCTTCATTTTTTCCATACCAATGTGCTTTTATATTGCTAGGTAACTGATGAAAGGAATGATAGAATGCTTCTTTATGTTCTCCTAAAAGATTCATCATGATAGCGGAACGGTAAAGCGTAGGTTTTACGAGTGGTAACCCAATGACAGCACGTAACATCTGTTCAAACTGGGAAGGATTGCAAGCATCATACGTATAATGACCAGAATTATGAGGACGAGGTGCTAATTCATTAATATAAAGATGTCCATCTGCATGCAAAAACATTTCCACAGCGAGCAAGCCCACCACTTCTAGATGATCTGCTACTTGTTCTGCAAGCTTAACAGCCTGTTTACGAATTACATCTTCCACTGTAGCAGGAGCGATGGATAAGTGTAGAATATGATTTCGATGGATATTTACAGCCGGTGGAAAGGATTGGATCTCACCGGTTACACTTCGTGCAACAACTACGGAGATCTCTTTTAAAAATGGAATAAACTTTTCTAGAACGTAAATTTGTGACCAAGCATCATTTTGCTTTTCCCATTCTGTCACGTCTTCTTCTGTCCGAAAGATCCATTGGCCTTTTCCGTCATAGCCACCTGTTACTGTTTTGAGTACAGCAGGTAAACCAATTGTACGGATCGCTTGATGCAGCTCATCTGTTGAAGAAACTTTCGCATAAGGAGCAACCGGCACTCCAGCTTCTTCGATTGCTGCTTTTTCCATCAAACGGTGGCGAGTAACTTCTAATAATTTACTTCCTTGAGGTAATGCTGTTTGTTGTTCCAAACGTCCAACTAACGTTGGATCGATGTTTTCAAATTCGTATACGATAAGATCAGATAAAGAGGCCAATTGGTCTACTGCATCCAAATCATTAAAATTCGCTTTTACATGGTGGTCAGAAACTTGTACACCTGGAGCATCCTCAGATGGATCTAAGGTCACAAAGCGATAACCCATTTTTCGTCCCTCTAAGATAATCATCCTCCCAAGTTGTCCACCACCAAGTACACCTATGGTTTGACCAGGCAGAAGACTTCTCATGAAAGTTCCCCCTCTGAAAGCACCTTTTGTCTCGTCGCTTGACGTTTTTCCTGCAATCTTTGTTGCACATCTGCATCAGCTGTGCCTATGATCTGCGCTGCTAGTAAACCGGCATTTGTCGCTCCAGCATTACCTATTGCAACAGTAGCAACAGGAACACCTCCTGGCATCTGCACAATGGACAATAAAGAATCCAGTCCATTTAAATTGGATGACTTAACGGGCACTCCAATCACTGGTAATACTGTCTTTGCTGCGACCATGCCAGGCAAGTGAGCAGCTCCACCAGCACCAGCGATGATGACTTTTAGACCGCGTTCAATTGCTGTTTCTGCATAATCAAACATTTCATCTGGGGTCCGATGGGCAGATACTACTTTTTTTTCAAAAGGAATTTGTAATTCTTCTAATACATCACAGGCTAATTTCATTGTTGGCCAATCAGAAGTACTGCCCATAATTACTCCAACACGTACCATCATCTGCCTCCATAAAAAAACCCAAACAGTGTATTCCAGAAGCAACTCCATTCCGCTTCGCGAATCCTATACTATTTAGGTAGTGTTAGCTTTATTTATAACATGTTTAGTGTATCAACCTTTGGAAACCAAGTCAAACAAAAAAACGAACAACAGAAGGAGTTAAATCCTTTAATGTTCGTAAATATAGCGCTAAACGCAAGAACCAACTGCATAATTTTGCATTTCATCATCTTTTGATTCATCATTTTCCCAATTATTTTTTGGTTTTATCCCTGATCTATTTTTTCTATCCAATTTTTAATATCTTGATAAAACATATTTGGATTATCCATCATCATAAAATGTCCACTATCAGGAATGACATAAGTTTTTATCTTTTTAAGATACCGGTTCAGAAACGTCTGTGGGTTTTTCTCTCCACGAATATAAGCTTTACGTGGAAAGGACTGAAATTTAGATAATAGTATTCCACTCTCGGACCACTTTAGCAAAGAACATGCACTTCGATAGAAAGCCAAAGGACTTCCTTGTTGACACCAATTAGACCATTGCCTCTCCGATATTTCTTCTGATTTTTCAAGTGAATGTATGAACTCCATAAAACCAGCTTGTATAAAATCATGCTCATTTTGTGCTGCTACCCTTCTGCTAACAATGCCGCAATCTTCTGAAACCAAATTGCCTTCTACGTTTATAAATGAACTTACATGAGGTATTTGATCTAAAGCTAATAAACCAATGGCACCACCCATACTATGAGCGACAATATGAATATCATTCATGGAATAATATTGTATAAGCGATGCAACGAAATTCGATTGATCTTCCAAATGATAGGAAAAATAATCGGGACTATCCGATTCACCAAAACCTAAGAAATCAAATGCACATAAGGAGTAATCTTGAAGGTCTGGTGTATGAAAGGCAGATTGGAAAGAATCTTTTGTACACCCCAAACCATGGAGAAAAACAATCCATTTATTCGACTTCACTCTGATATTAACGGATAATCTCACACGGTGATCCTTGTAAGGTAATAAGATATGTGTCATGATTCCATCTCCTTTATGTTCAGTAAACAGCGAATACATTACCCTGATCTCAAATATATAATTTCTTTGGAACTTCTATTAACAAGGGAAATAATTTCCTTTTCTATGTCTCCCTTCAAACTCAAGTTTATTATGAAAGTGAAGAATCTTACCACTACATCGTTTCCAATGTACTTGATGAAGATTGGATACAAATCTTACAAGAAGAAGCAGGTTATATCTCATTATATAATGGGTATCGATACTTATTTCAGAAATACTTTTTAATCTAAGGAGGGTTATTATTAGTTCTACTTACAACGACAAATGAACTTTGAGTATTCAACTATATTTGGAATTAATTGCTCTCAGATGCACTACCCTTATTCATTAGAAAAACACATATCAAATACAAAATACTAACTGCCACAAGCGATCCGAAAAGAAATTCCTTACTTTGAAATGAGTTTTCCCCCCATAAAAATAATAACAATCCAGCCATTCTTCCTATACCAAATGGAATCTCACGTACCACAATAAAATCCAAACGTCTATCTGCTTTGGAGGTAGCTTGATCGATTACTTCATACATTACCGTTTCCATCGGAATATCGAGTGCAGGTGAAAGAAGACCTAAAACAACAATGTACACTACCAATATAAAAATAGTCGTTTCCCAATAAAGCATACTTGAGGTTATCAATAAACCAATACACGCAAATAAATAATAGAAATTTCGATTTTTTGGATTGATTTGCTTTGCATAGTAAAATGAAGCTACTACAGTCATGAGACTCATGATCATATAGAAAAAACCAACCCAGCCCTCACTAGGTACAAGAAAATAAATCACAAGTGTAATAAGAAAAGTTTTCATTAAACCGTTAACCATACCCCAAATAAAGGTTGCACTTAAAAATAGGTGCCAAGACTTTAAAGGGTAAGTGAAAGCAGATAATAAATTAGATCTTCCGTGATAAGAAATATAAGGAACCCAAAACGAAGAAATAATAGCTAAGACAAAAAAGAAAAAAGACAGCGTAAATACTGTTAGATATCCAATCAATCCTCCTACCATACCAATAACAAAGCCTGCAATCAAAGGCCCCATAACAGCAGAAAAAGAAGCTAACAGATTTTCAATATGAGAAAAACGATCACGCAACTGATTTCCTACAGCATCCATCGTTACAATATGCGTACCTACCGACCATAAACTCTCAGCTAAACCCATCATAATCGCAATCACAGCATATACTTCGATCGCTTGATTTTGAATCAACAAAATAAGACCATAACTAATTGCATAAAAACCTATCCCAATGCGATAAACGAAAAGAGGACTTGTAAAACGTACAAGCCAAGCGCATAAAGGATAAAAAAATAAAATGCTCAATGACTGAAATAAAAAAAATAAAGCTATAAAATGCAAAGAAGACTCTAACTTCCATAAGAAAACAGAAATAAAGACTTTTGATAACGAACTAGCAAATCGATACGAAAACTGAACTCCCAAAAAGCGACGTGCAAAAGTGGTAAGTTTATTGTTGTGGTTTTCCATCTTTGTCTTACAACCCTCCTAAAACTAGAGATGAATGTAACATTTATAACTTCTTCATTCTCTGCTACTCCCTACTTTTAGTTTATCCATTAAAAACAATGATGTCTTTATATTCCGAATAAAATAAATGTACATCCTCGCGAACTGCGGTGATGTTATTTCATTTGAGAGTTTTTAATGTAAATACAAGAGTTAATACAGTTGCTCACTTCTTTCTTATGATAACTTTCAAATTTTCCTATTCATTTATCGATCACATTAGAAACAGCATGTTTTTGAATTCCATCTTCTAAAGGATAACTGCAATTGAGTTGGAAAATTGCTTTCTCTTTGGTGTCACAAAGTATTTTTAGTGAACGAACGCGATCTTGTAAATGTAAAGAAAACAACTCTTCCTTTGTATTAAGATCATGAGTTTGGATAGAAAAATTATTTACAATCGGGGAAAAAGAAATATTCACTTTCTCCATTGTGGTTTCAAATTCATAAAAATGCTCTTTTGAGCTATTATCTATATCTAGAGATTCTGGTTCGTACTTAGGGACAGCACAAAATAAAGAGATAAGTTCATATTCATCAGACAAATCCAAGCCAAATAACATTCGTTCAGTCTCCTCCCATATTAGGATAAGAACAAAATATGATAATGAGTTAATAAACCAAAAGCATACAAACTACATACATCTATTATAAATAAAAAGATATAACGAAAAAGCCTACCAAATGGTAGGCTTTCGTTTGCTGCCTGGCAATTACTTACTCTCCCAGGACCCTGCGGTCCAAGTACCATCAGCGTGAGAGGGCTTAACGGTCGTGTTCGGGATGGGAACGAGTGGAACCCCTCTGCTATGATTACCAGACGTATTTACTTTTTGTAAGGAATGCTTTCGCACTTCCAAAATCGGATAGGAAATGATGTTGTTGCGTAGGAGAAGCCCTCGACCGATTCGTATCTGTCAGCTAAACACATTGCTGTGCTTACACCTCAGACCGAT
>NZ_ATZF01000016.1 GCF_000428065.1 Shimazuella kribbensis DSM 45090 | reverse complement strand
AATCTTGGACAGCTTGAAGAAGCTCCTGTTCTGTTTTACACTGGGAAAAGTACAACGTTTCTGTCTTCAAATGAGAGAAGAAAGACTCAATGCACGCATTGTCTAGGCAGTTTCCTTTGTGAGAGTGGCTGCCTACCATTNCCAGNTGTTGGAGTCGTTTGTTGTACTGTCGAGACGTGTATTGGAAGCCTTGATCCGAATGGAGTAAGGCTCCTTGCAAGTCTCTTTTTGTTTGCAGTTCTTCCACCGTATCCATCACTAGTTTTAGGTCATTTCGAGGAGATAATTTCCAAGCAACTATCTCATTGTTGAAAAGATCTTGAACGGCGGACAAATAGTAAAACGGCCATTCATTGGCAGATAGGTAATATCTGTAGCATACGAGCGGTTTGGTTGCTCGGGTAAGAATTGTCGATTCAACCGATTTGGGTGAACAACAGATGTTANTTTGCCAAAATAACGACGCTTTTTCCGAATGACAGACTGAATGTGTAATTCCTTCATGAGTCGGTACACTCGCTTATGATTGACCAGAAAGCCAGCTTTTCGTAATGCAACAAGCATTCGTGGATAGCCGAAAAAGGGACAAAGATGATGGATTTCCATGATCTTCTCTTTCAACAGCTGATCCTTTTGGCTAGCTATTTTTCTTTTCTGTCGTGTTGTTTCCCACTTGTAATAACCAGAACGAGAGACTTTTGCAATAGCCACCAACCACACCACAGGGTACTTTTTTTCAGTTCTTGAATAATTTCAAAACGAGTTATTTTTGGGGTCCACGCTCCTCCAGTAGATTGGGATAACGCTTTTTTAAGTATTCGACCTGTGCTTTCAAGTAATCTCTTTCTTCTTCTACGCTTTGAAATCTCGTACGTGGTCGGCCCAAGAATGGATTGTCCTCTTGTGTTGTTTTTCCTCTCTTGTCTGTGAAAGGTTCCTTATTTCGGTATTTTTTCACCCATGTTTTCACTTGTGTGCTACTTCGTATACCCAACTCATCTGCAATAGCACGATAACTTTTTCCTTGTTCTTCATACATTTTCACTGCTTTTCGTTTGAATGTTTCCGAATAACGTTGAAACTTTTGACCTTTTCTTGCCATGAAAAATCCCCTCCAAGTAGAGTGTAACACCCACGCCTAACGGCGTGGGCTTTTTACACTGTCTACTTAGAGGGGATAATACCAGTGGAACTCACCGCCCCAAGTGATGTAGAATCGATCTCCAGGAACCACCTTCATCCGGTCCTTACCCGCAGGGGTCACGAAACCGTGCTTGGTGATCTTGTGAATGCCGCCGCCGAGGGGCGTGGAATCAGTGAACTCGAAGATCGTGCCCTTTAGGGTGAAGCCGAGGAGCTCGGACCCGTTCGTTCGGAATTCCCCGGTCAGATCATGAAGATCCTCGATCATTCGAGTGGGCCAGTCGGACTCCGTGGGGTGGTCGGTGTTCTCTTTCGGGGTCAACATCTGGATGACCGCCTGAAGCATTCGGATGACGAACGCGCGCATGATGCGCTTCTTTGACCGACTACTTATATTGTACAACAATTCTCTTGTTTTTTTATTTTCAAAAATAAAAAAAATCGCCCCTTGATGATAGGCGATTTATCTTTCTTCAGAGGCGAAATAGACAGCAAAAAGTACTGCCTCAATATTTAAGATAGTACTTTTATGTTAGGATTTCTCACGTGATGATTTATCGTTACATCTATTATTGAAATTTATTTTGTATGAATAATGCATTCATTTACTTGTTCTTTTAGAAGGGATGATAGAAACAGACAGAGAGCAAATAGGGGTGAAATGCTTTTGTCATCATACTATAGTTCAGAACTCAGGCTTTGAGTTATCCCAAGGGGAAACGGTTGTATCGATCCCTTTTCCAGATTCGATCTGATCTTCTATCCCTTTGCCGTCTTGCCACTCGGTGATTTTTTCTCCGCCTGATCCAGCCCAAGGGTTTTTAAGCATATCATCAGAGCTTCCCATATATAAAACCTCCCAAAACAAAGGTTATTCTATTATGTGCTAGAGACTTTAAAAGGGAATAGTCATTGAGCTGAATATGGAAAAGCGGATGCCTATTAAATTAAACGTTATGTGAATATTTATATAAACGGGACGGGGCGACTTACTCTCCAGAGTAAGTCGCCCCGCAGCATCGAACCTCACGGTTCATGCAAGAAGCAACATCGCCTTCTCTTCGAAGTCGTCTGCCTCGCTCAGCAGGCGCACACGATTGGGAGATGTAGCGAGTTCCGCCCAGATGGCGGAAGCCACGCGCTTCTGCCCATCGTTCTGGTAGAACTGCTGGAAGGCCTTACTCTCTGCCTCACGCTTAGCGGTCTCCAGCTGTTCGTTCGCTTTGGAGAAGGAGAGCATGCCACTGGACACCATCTGACTCAGACCGGCTTCCAGCGTCTTGATCTGCTGGGAGGCCATGGATCGATACTCTTCCTTGCACCGAGTGTTCAGGGCCTGAGAGAGGATGGTGTCTGCTTCGAAGTGCTTACTCACAGCCTGAACCATGAGACTTGCTGCCTCACGATTGTTGGCGTTCATAGCGTCGCGAAGCTTCTGGACACGCCGGAAGAAATCATCCTCACCATGAAGCGTATCTCCGAAGAGGTCCTTGCGTACAGCCTGCATCAGGCTAGATCCGACTCGTCCGTGATCACTGAGGTTGTCTTCGACGAGTTCGACGGCCTGATGCAGGCTGTGAGGAGTGAGGAAGTTCCGCTTCGTTGAGATTTCGTAGAAGCCTTCCAGACCCTCGATGGTGTCGCCATAGTACATGTTGGCCCACCAGAAGGGACTACCAGGGGTGATCATGCGATCCTCCGAACATCAGGTTGTTTGCTTTGTAATCTATTATAGCAAATAAATTGTTTGATGGAGAAAGATACAATTAATACTTTGAAACATAGGATCTGTTAAGTTTACTTTTTTGATTTCAACTATGATATCCATGGATAAGGAAACGAATTGATTGAAAAAGATTTTTATATACGGAGCTAGATAACAGAAAAGAACCAGCAAAATATTGCTGGTTCTTTATTTTTTTATTCGAATGACTGTATCTGCTGTTTTCTATTTGAAATAAGCCCGACGGAAATAATCAATGCTCCTAGTACAGCTGCTCCAAATGGAAGGAGGAGTGCTGTGCGAAAACCTTCTAATACTGCCTGTGGAGATTCAAGAGATCCTGTTACAGAAACACTGATAGCTGTCACGATGGACAGACCCATTGCTGCTCCAAACTGGAATGATGTGTACAATAGACCACCTGCAAGACCTTGCTCCTCTTCTTTGATACCATCTGTAGCCGAAATAGTGAGCGGTCCATAGGTTAGAGCAAAGGCAAGACCTAGAATAAGAAAACTTGGAAACATGGCTTTGTAAGTCCAGTCGAGATCAATTGGTAAAAACAATCCATAAGAAAAGGCGGCCAGAAGTAATCCACCTACGATCACCTTTGTTGTACCAAAGCGATTCACAAGCCATGGTGTAAGGGTTGGGGCAAGTATTGCGTCTATACCAATGACTAACATCGCAAGACCTGTTTCCCATTCTGTCCAATTCCGCAATTCTTGCAAATAGAGAACGGCTATAAATTGAAATCCGAAAAAAGAACTAGCAAAAAGTAATGCACCAAGGTTAGCTCGCAGGAATGAACCAGAACGAAGGATACCAAGTCGTACTAATGGTGAAGAGGATCTACGCTCAATGATAAAGAAAGCAACTAGGAGAACAAGTCCTCCTATAAGTGCGCTAATCGTCCAAGTCCGTTCTGCATGAGGCTCTCCGAATTGAACAATAGAGAAAATAAGCAGCATCATTGCACCTGATATACTAAAAGCTCCAGCTATATCGAAATTTTGCTTCGTCTGATTTGATTCATCCGATTTGGGGATCAAGGTAATAGCGAATAATAGAATGATAGTTGCTAAAATGATAGGAGCAAAGAATACCCATCGCCAACTAATAGCACTTAGTAAACCACCAGCAATAAGTCCAAGAGAAAAACCAGCTGCAGCAGTTCCTGCATAAAACATAAGAGCTTTATTTCTTAGTGATCCTTCAGGAAAACTTGTGGTAATGATAGACAATCCCGCAGGAGCCATAAAAGCTGCGGCAACGCCAGTTACAAATCTTGCGAGAATAAGCATCCATCCTTCCGTAGCAAGTCCACCTAATCCAGAGAAAAGAATGAAGATGACCAACCAAATAAGAAACACCTTACGTCGTCCTAATAAATCAGCAGCTCGACCACCAAGGAGCATAAACCCACCATAGCCTAACACATAGGCACTTATGACCCAACTCAGCGAGGTAGTGGACATATCCAATTCTTCACGGATGGAAGGCAAGGCTACGTTAAGCATCGCCACATCAATTCCTTCTAAGAAAATAGCTCCACAAAGTACAAGTAACAAACCCCAAGTGCGTAAATTCATTCTGTTTTCCATGTGAAATTTCTCCTCTGATTATCATGCAAACCTTACTGATTGAACACATTTGTTAATGTGATCCTATATACAAATAAAGGTTAAGTATGATAGTTTTCGAATGTTTGAGTTAAATAGTGAAAGGAACCGGTTCCATTCATTTATTTAATCAGTAGTATGCAGGGGATAAAAAAAGATGGGAAGTACGCACTTTTAAGTACCGAAGGATCATGGAGGATACAATTAGGGATATCATTGCGATTTTCGAGGGTAACATTTATAAATGAAATTCTATAAAACTAGGGACGATATTTTACATGTGAATAAAGAGATGTTTCTATCATGGATATCCATTTGCAGGAAAATAGTAAAATGGATATATCGGGTTACGACTCAACCAGCATGAGGGCTATGATGTGGCATATCATTTACTTCTTTTCATAGATTTGAGATGAGGGATATAGTAGAACAATAAACCCACCTGAATAGTCCAAGTGGGTTTATGTTCTAATGATATCAAGTTTGATTTGGGTTTATTTCTTTACATAACATATAGATCCATAGATAGAAATTGCTATAGTCTTAACTCTTTCTGTTCATTCTTATATTTGCACCATATACAAGCTAGGATTCTTTGCGTTTGTATTTGACTAAAAATGGTCTGATTTAACAATGTTTTTCATTATCTAAAAAATTATCTAACACTGAATTTTTATCGCCATATACTTTATCTAAATGTGTTTCTCCCCATTCACAGAAGTAGTTCAATGCGGTTTTCAAACTCCGTCCATATTCCGTTAACTCATACTCTACTTTTGGTGGGATTTGTTTATAAATGATTCGATTGATGATTCCATCTCTCTCCAGTTCCCGCAGTTGTTTGGTCAGCATCTTTTGCGTGATCTGTGGAATTAGATTTTTGAGTTCATTGGTTCGTTTCTTTTCAGTAGCAAGATGGTAAAAAACAATACTCTTCCATTTTCCGCTTATCACATCAAGCGCAGCTTCGACTCCGATTCGATATTTTTTTTTACTCTCTGTCATGTTTATCTCTCCGATTTTAAAGTTTATCGATCCACAATTTAAAACTTAGGATCATACATGATCCTATAGCACTTCAAAGTGCGTACTTTTCACGAAGTTTATCATCCTTCTATAATAACATTCTATAAACCATCATTAAAAACATTTGAACAGAAAATATTTCATTTTGGAAGGATGAGTTACATGAGTTCAAAAATTCTTATAGCAGGTGGATATGGACTTGTTGGTGGTACGATTGCTCGGCATATCAGAAAGATAAAGGAAGATGTGGAGATTATTCTCGCAGGGAGAAATCCAAAGAAAGGAGAAAATCTTGCAAACGAATTAGGTAATGCTAGAGTTGTATCTTTAGATTTAAATGATTTGCAGACAGTGAAAGAACTAGATGTTGAGCAAGTAGATCTTATTGTGTCGGCTGTACAAGATCCAAGAGATCTTCTAATAGATTTGGCGATAGACAATAGCATTGCACATATTGGAATTACTAAGTTAGCTGATGATATTAGCCCTATTGCACTAAAAGCACTTCATTCACCGCCAAAACGTCCTATTGTGCTGTTAGGACATAATGAAGCTGGTATAACTACACTGGTTACAAGTAAAGCATCCCAAGAGTTTGCTTCTATTGATACGATCGAAATCGCTACCGTATATGATGATTTAGATCCTGTCGGCCCAATGACTGCTGGTGATCTTGAAAGTGAAGAATTAACTTTACGTTCCCTAATACGAAAAGAAGGCAAATGGTTATGGGTAAACGCACAACAACATACAAGAAAAATGAATATACTTGGAAAAATAGTAGAAGGTATGCCAATGGGTTTGCTTGATATACCTAGTCTTGGGGCAATTACACAAGCAAATAATATACGTTGGGATTTTGTCCAAGGGGAGTCCGTTGGGACGTTAGCAGGCAAAAATGCATCGCATGAGGTTTATATTGATATAGAAGGTACATTAAAGTCTGGTGAACGAGCCAAGCATAGAACCGTAATTTCGGATTCAAAAGGTCAAGCACACCTTACTGCATTAGGAGTTTTGATGTGCATTGAACGAGTGTTAGGTTTTGATGGTCAGCCATTTTTACAAGGTGGGCTTCAAATACCAGAAACACTTCTATCAGCAGATCAGGCATTCAAACGATTGCAAGATTTTGGTATCCAAATATACCAGCAAGATTGATTGGAATAACCATTTCGCTATTCGTATGAAGGTACGGATAGTGAAATTTGATTTTATGAAGAAAAACATAACAAAAAATCCAGATCAGGATACCCGACTGGATTCGTTTGCATATATCCGATTATACACGAGTTACTTTGCCGGATTTGAGAGCTTTGGTACTTACATATACGCGTTTTGGTTTTCCATCCACCAAAATACGAACTTTTTGTACGTTAACGCCCCATTTTTTGCGGCTTTTGCGATTAGAGTGACTTACATTGTTACCTGCATGTCCTTGTTTTCCTGTGATAAAGCAACGACGAGCCATTGTTACACCTCCTAACACTAACGCTTGACATTGTAGCATATTCGAGGGGCTTCTTGCAATGCACTTTCCTTCCTCAGTCCGTTTATTGTACAATGAAAAAAAGCCATTATTAAAATCATACCATTTACAAGGATTTGTTTTATATTTATACGATTAGACAAAGAACACTACCATATCCGAGTCGAATAAGGAAGGTTGATGAAATGAGTTTACAATTGACAAACAAACTTGGTCACATCCATGTTGCAAATGATGTCATTGCAACCATAGCTGGTGTTGCCGCATTGGAATGTTATGGTTTGGTGGGGATGGCTTCTCGTAGTCAACTGCGAGATGGTATTACTGAATTATTAGGAAGAGATAACTCTGCTAAAGGAATCGAAGTACATACGGCTCAAGACAATGTTACAATCGATATGCATATTGTTGTAGGATATGGCACAAAAATTTCTGAAGTAGCCAAAAGTGTACAGTCCAAAGTAAAATACACATTAAATGAATTAATTGGTATTCAAGTAGAACACGTTAATGTTTATATTCAAGGTGTACGTCTGGTAAACGAAGATTAAGGAGGGCCTCAGTTGGATAAAGCAACGATACCTGCACCTCTCTTTCTCTCCATGATGAGAGCTGGGGCTATGGAACTGACAAATAATGTTGAAAAAGTAAATGCACTAAATGTTTTTCCTGTCCCAGATGGAGATACAGGTACCAATATGAACTTGACCATTACGTCAGGTGTAGCGGAAATGGATAAAAAAGCAACCGAGCCAACGGTAGGAAAGTTAGCGGAAGCGCTTTCAAAAGGGCTTTTAATGGGTGCTCGAGGTAACTCAGGAGTGATTTTGTCACAGTTATTTCGTGGATTTGCAAAATCAGTTTTGAAAAGTACAGTCATTGGTCCAAAAGAATTAGCAGACGCTTTCCAAGCTGGTGTGGATACTGCTTATAAAGCAGTGATCAAGCCAGTAGAAGGCACGATCTTGACCGTAGCTAGAGAAGCTGCTCAAGCTGGAGTTTTTCAAGCTCGGGTAGCTGACCATCCGCTCGAAGTACTGGATGCGGTGTTACAGGAAGCACGAAAATCTCTTGATCGTACCCCTGAACTACTCCCTGTTTTAAAACAAACTGGGGTAGTGGATGCTGGTGGTCAGGGATTGGTCTATGTGTATGAAGGGATGAGAAAGGTATTGGCTGGTGAAGAAGTTTCTTTGGAAGCAAAACCAATATCCAACCTACCTACACTAGAAGATTTGGCACATGAAGCACATGCAGGTGCAAATATTGACCCAGCTACGATCGTAAATGGGTATTGTACAGAATTTATGATTTTCTTGACAACAACAAGAAGAAAAACAAGAAAATTTAATGAAATACATTTTCGAGAAGAGATTTCACAATATGGTGATTCCGTGCTTATCGTCTCAGATGATGAATTAGTCAAAGTACATATACATGCAGAGCATCCGGGAGATGCCTTGAATTATGCTTCTACTTATGGAGATCTAACACGTATCAAAATCGATAATATGCGTGAGCAATTTGAAAATGTTACAGGTGTAACGGTGATTAATCAGCCTCCATCGCAACCTGTCAAGGAAGAAAAAATAGCAGAAAAACCATATGGAATTGTGGCTGTTGCCACAGGGCAAGGAATAAGTGATATTTTTGAGAGCATTGGTGTGGATGTCGTCATTGCAGGTGGCCAATCCATGAATCCGAGTACGGAAGACTTGGTGAATGCAGTAGAGTCAATCTCTGCAAAACATGTGCTGATTCTACCAAATAATAAAAACATCATTTTGACAGCAGAACAGGTAGGCGAGTTGGTAGATGTTCCCGTTTCGGTTATTCCTACGAAAACCATACCACAAGGACTTTCTGCGCTTCTTGCATTTGATGAAGAAAAAGAAGTAAAAGATAACGAATCAAAGATGAATCGCGCACTTACTTCTGTACAGTCTGGTGAAGTTACGTATGCTGTAAGAGATACTGTGGTAGATGAGTTAACGATTGAAAAAGATGATTTTCTCGGCATCCGAGAAGGAAAGATCATTACAGCAGGTAAAGAAATGCTCGAAACCGCTTACGACTTGTTGACTCATATGATGACTTCGGAGACAGAAGTAGTAACCCTTCTGTTTGGCAGTGATGTAACAGAAGATCAGACACAAGATTTGGTGAAGCGACTAAGTGAAGGTTACCCTGATGTAGAATACGAAGTTTATGAAGGTGGTCAGCCGCTTTATTATTTCTTGTTTGCAGTGGAGTAGGAGAAGGGGGAACGTAATTTGGCTCGTATTCATGTGTTTACAGATAGTACTGCCGATATTCCAAAAGAACTTCAACAAGAATTGAATATCAAAGTGATTCCTCTGAAAGTACATTTGGATAATCAATCTTATCTAGATGGAGTGACACTCACTCCTGAAGAGTTTTATAAACGATTAGAGGTAGCAGAGAAACTTCCTACTACATCTCAACCTTCTCCTATGGATTTTTGCGATGCTTATAAGAAGGCCTTGGAAGAAGGCGCAGAAGAGATTATCTCCATTCATCTTTCTTCTGCACTGAGCGGAACATACCAGTCTGCTGTTTTAGCAAAAGGGATGTTAGAAGAGGAGTCGGATGTAAAACTTACCGTGATCGATTCCAAATCCGCTTCTTACGGTATCGGGGTAGTAGTAGTTGCTGTAGCGAGAGCAGCATTAGCAGGAAAGAGTATGGGAGAATGTCTTGAAATTGCGGAGTATTATATTGAAAATCAACAAATTTATTTCTTAGTGGATACATTGGAATATATGAAGAGAGGGGGCCGTATTGGAAAAGCCGCTGCTGTGGTAGGATCACTCTTGAATATAAAACCAATTCTTTCGATCAGCAAAGATGGGGAAATTTACGCAGTAGAAAAAGTAAGAGGGAAAAATAAAGCATTTGGGCGAATCTTGGAGCTTACCAATGAAAAAATTCCTGCTGGCTCCCTATCTGCTACTGTCATTCATTCCGATGCATCAGATGAGGCAGCAAGGTGGATGGAAGTGCTGGAGAGCCAAGAAGAGTATGACTTGCATGATAAAGTCATTACTTCTATCGGTCCTGTTGTTGGTACGCATACCGGCCCTGCTACGTTAGCATTTATCCTAGTCCCGTTAAAGGAAGAATGATCCTATGAAATATCGAACGGTATTTGATATTATTGGTCCCGTCATGATTGGTCCTTCTAGTTCACATACAGCTGGTGCTGCCAGAATAGGTAGAACAGCCAGAACCATATTTGGTCGTATTCCCAAACAGATTATGATTACATTGTATGGTTCGTTTGCTAAAACATATCGAGGACATGGTACTGATATTGCACTCGTCGGAGGTTTGTTAGATTTTGACACCTATGATGAGCGTATGCCCCAATCATTAAAAATGGCGGCTGAAGCAGGAATACACGTTCGATTTGTCGAATCGGAAGAGAGGACAGAACATCCAAATACAGCTCGTATTCATCTCTCTGATGAGCGTGGAAAGTTAGAAGTGGTTGGTATTTCTATTGGTGGTGGCAAAGTAGAAATCGTAGAACTAAATGGATTCGAGTTAAAACTGTCAGGAAATGCTCCAACCCTTTTGGTTCTCCATAAAGACCAGTTTGGCGCAGTTGCCGATGTTGCGACGATCTTAGCAAAACATCAGATCAATATCGGATACATGCAAGTAGCTCGGAAGGAAAAAGGATTAGAAGCTTTGATGTCGATTGAGACAGATCAATCTCTTTCAGAAGAGCTATTGCAAGAAATCCGCCAAAAATCCGGTATGTATGCTGTAACGTTACTCAATAATTAACCACCGCATATGTCGGTGGTTTCTACTTGATCGATACAACTACAAAATCGCTCATCTATCCCAAGTTTTCTTTTTGAGAGGAGTAGACAGACCTATGAATTTTCGAAGCGTTGCAGAATTAGTGGAAATAGCAGAAATGGAAGGTCTAAAAATTTCCGAAGTGATGGTAAGACAAGAAATGGAAGTCATGAATCGATCTCGTGAGGAAATTTGGCAAGAGATGGGGAGAAATTTGGATGTGATGGGACAAGCCATCGAAAAAGGTTTGTCACAAGAGGAGCGTTCATCTAGTGGTCTGTCGGGTGGCGATGCAAAGCGTATTCAAAAGTACAAAGAAACAGCACCTATTCTACTTTCTGGTGAGACTGTTTTGGAAGCCGTGGCAAGTGCTACGGCTGTTTCTGAAGTAAATGCTGCAATGGGGATTATTGTGGCAACTCCAACTGCTGGTGCATGTGGTATCTTGCCTGGTACCATTCATACAACAGCCAAAAAGTTTCAGCTTGATCGGGATGCGATGATCGCAGGGCTTTTTGTTTCTGGGGCAATAGGGTACTGCATTGCTAATAATGCTTGCATTTCAGGAGCTACAGGTGGATGCCAAGCAGAAGTCGGGAGTGCAACAGCGATGGCGGCAGCGGCTGTAGTCGAAATGGCAGGAGGCACACCATCACAAGCAGCTGAAGCAGTTGCCATTGCATTGAAAAATATGCTTGGGCTTGTGTGTGATCCGATTGCGGGATTAGTTGAAGCACCATGTGTAAAAAGAAATGCGATGGGTGCAGCTATTGCAATGGTTGCCGCTGATTTAGCTTTGGCGGGTGTAAAGAGTATTATTCCTACAGATGAAGTCATTAGTGCAATGTATAAGATCGGCCAAGAAATGCCAGTTTCTCTGCGTGAAACAGCACTTGGTGGATTAGCAGCTACTCCTACTGGACGAGCGTTAGAAAGGCAAATTTTTCATAATACAAAGGAATCATAAATGACAAAACTTACTCAAATCCCAGTGACGGTACTGCCTGGAGTGGGACCTGAGAGGGCAACTCATTTAGCCGAGTTAGGAATTAAAAGTATCCATGATCTACTCACGTATTATCCTTTTCGCTATGATGATTATCAAATTGTTCCTCCTGTTGATGCACCACATGAACAGCGAGTTACTTTTAAAGGGACGATAGCTGGAACTCCCAGTATGCGTTGGTATGGCAAAAAGCAGTCTCGGTTGTCGATTAAATTAGAAGTGGATGGTATACCAATCACCGTAGTTTGGTTTAATCAACATTTTTTAAAAGCTAAGCTCATCTATGGATCAACTATCATGGTCACAGGGAAATGGGATCGTGAAAAACTACAGATTACTGGTGATCGCACATTTCTCAGCCAAAAAGAGCAAGAAGCCCATCATGATCAATTAGAACCTATCTATTCGGTAACAAGTAAGATACGTGTGGCGTGGCTAAGAAAACTGATCATGGAAGGTTTTAAAGAGTATGGAAATCAAATAGAGGAAGTTTTACCTGCCACATTACGAACAAAATATCGTTTGATTTCACGAGCAAAAGCAATGTATTTGCTGCATTTTCCTAAAAATATGCAAGACGGGCATCAAGCACGAAGGACGATTGTTTATGAAGAGTTGTTTCTTTACGAATTTCGCCTTCTGTGGTCAAGACTACAAGACCGTCGAGAAACAAAAGGGATCACAAGGAAAATACCCAAAATGGCTTTACAAAATATGATCAAAAGTTTAGCTTTTCCCCTAACTGGTGCACAGCAAAGAGTGGTAGATGAGATTTGCAGCGATTTGGAAGCACCTTATCAAATGAATCGTTTGCTGCAAGGGGATGTAGGTTCTGGTAAGACAGTAGTAGCAGCGCTTGCATTGTATGCCAATTATCTTTCCGGTTATCAAGGTGCGTTGATGGTTCCAACGGAAATTTTAGCAGACCAACACGCTACTTCCTTGCAGTCTTTATTAGGTGCATTGGGTTTACAAGTAGTCACTTTAACAGGAAATATGACCGCAGCCAATCGAAGAGAAGTGTTAGGGCAGATCCAGATGGGGTTAGCGGATGTAGTGGTAGGTACTCATGCTTTGATACAAGAAAAAGTGATCTATCGAAATTTAGGATTGGTAATCACGGACGAACAACATCGTTTTGGTGTAAAACAGCGTGCATCCCTGCGTGAAAAAGGAGAAGCCCCTGATGTACTGATGATGACTGCTACTCCGATTCCTCGTACTTTGGCTATATCCGTATACGGTGAAATGGATGTCTCCATTATTGATGAAATGCCTGCTGGACGAGAGCCAATTACTACTTACTGGGTGAAAAAAGAATCATGGGAGAGAATTCTCGGTTTTGTGAGCAAAGAATGTCAAGCAGGAAGGCAAGCGTATATTATTTGCCCACTTATTGAGGAATCGGAAAAGTTAGATTTAGCAAACGCAGTTGAGCTTTTTGAACAAGTTACCATGGCTTTATCTCCTATTCGTGTAGGCTTGTTACATGGAAGAATGAGTTCCATAGAAAAAGAAGAAATTATGAGTTTGTATGAACAAAATGAGGTACAGGTGCTGATTTCGACAACCGTGATCGAGGTTGGTGTAAATGTTCCCAATGCAACGGTTATGGTGATCTATGACGCAGATCGTTTTGGATTAGCTCAATTGCATCAGTTAAGAGGTAGAGTTGGACGCGGTGGAGGTGCATCTACTTGTGTATTGGTTGCCAACCCGAAATCAGAAACTGGAAAAGAACGTATGGAGATCATGACAGAGACAACAGATGGATTTGTTATCTCCGAACGAGATTTGCAAATGAGAGGCCCTGGAGATTTTTTAGGTGTAAAACAAAGTGGACTTCCTGAGTTTCGATTGGCGGATCTCACTCGTGATCAACATATCTTAGAGATCGCTCGTGAAGACGCGAAAGAAATTATTCAGACAAAGGAAACCATCACACCTTTGGAATATGAAGCATTATTATCTCCGATGCATCGTGTGGAATCGATTTTAGATTGAAGTTCCTATGGAGAAACGGCAGCTTAATAGCTGTCGTTTTTTTATTTTGCTAAAAGCAGCGAACAATCAGATTGATTATATTTGAATTGCAAAATTATTATGGTTGGGATAATCTTCTTATATTTGTAATTGACAAGGAAATATTTTATTTCTAATATATAGAAACATGCACTATTAATATCTTTTCCTTGATTTCAAATAACAAAAAATGCAGCAAAATACAAAATATTTTAAGCAGAAAAGGACAGGGAAGCAGATGAGCATTCTTATTTTAAATCAAAATTCGTACGAGTTTTTTCCTTACAAAGAATGGTTGGAAGAGGTATCGGAAGAAGTTATTTTTCTTACCAGTTCATCTGTAGGCAAAGAGTATACATCCAAGCCATTTTTATATTTCGAGATCTTTGATAATTATGAGTCCGGTATAGTGGAACGAAGAGCGAAACAGTTATACGAAAAATACCAATATGATTCTGTATTGGCATTACACGAATTTGATATTTTACGTGCAGCAAAGATTCGTGAAAGCTTGGATATTTCGGGCCAGTCTTTTGAGAATGCCCTTCGCTATCGAAATAAAATACATATGAAATCCATTTTGCAGAAAAATAATAATATTGAACTCCCTTATTTTCAGGAAATGAATTATCCGTTGGAGGCAGTGGATTTTATTGAGCAACATGGTTATCCAGTGATTATCAAACCTGCTGATGGCGGTGGATCAATGGGTACATTGGTAGTAAAAAATGAATCCGATTTGGAATCTTTTTTAAAAAAGATGATCATGTTTCATTTTTCCGATGCTCAACCATCGAATAATCTCATGATCGAAACATATATAGCAGGCGAGATGTATCATGTTGATGGCTATATTCAAAACAATGAATTGGTGTTGATAAGGGCCTCTAAATACTTAGAGAATTCACTGATCTACTTGGATCAAAACGACATTTCTGGAAGCCATTTATTACCTTCGGACAATGAGTTGAGCAAGCGATTAGTGCAAGAAACAAAAAAAGTCATACAAGATCTTGGTTCACCAGATAGCATGATCTTCCACGCTGAATTTTTTCATACTGCGGATGATCGTCTTGTATTTTGTGAAATAGCGAGTCGCCCAGGTGGTGCAAGAATTATTGAAATGATAGAAGTTGCTTATGATTTACATATCACTAAAGCATTCACACAATTTACATGCGGAGCATTACCTTCTTTGCCTGAAGTGAAAGAAAAGAAGCTAGTGGGACATGTTGTTCCTATTCCAAAGGAAGGAAAATTACTATATGCACCAACGGAAGCGCCTTTTCCTTGGATCGTTCGATATCACTTGAGTTGCCAACTTGGTACTGTATTTCATGGTGTTGTTCATAGTTCCCATCACATTGCTTATATGATCGTAGAAGCAGAGTCAGAAAAACAATTGAAACATCGTCTTTATGAAGCCAACCAGTGGTTTCGTGATACCTGTGTTTGGGAGAAAGCAGAATGAAACGTAAAAAATGGTTTCCTGATTACCCAACAGGAGTGTGGTACCTAGCAGGTGTAAATTTTCTTACTCGTTTTATCACTTTTTTGATGCTTCCATTATCAATTATTTACCTTGGGAAGATAGGATTTGAAGAAACAGAAGTTGGATGGTTATTAGGAATTGGATGGATTCTAGGTGCATTTGGCGGACCAATGGTTGGGTATTTGGTAGACAAATTAGGAGCAAAAAAAGTATATGCTGTTATCCTTATTTTATGGTCATTGTCTTTTTTTGGATATGGATTAACACAATCTTTTTGGATTCTTATGGGGCTGTCTCTAGTTAATGGATTTTGCCGTAGTACAGTAGAAGTTGTCATTTTATCGAGGATGTTTGCATCTGTATCAAAAGAAAAACAAAGCAAAATAAATGGGTTTCAATACATCATTTTAAATTGGGGTGCGATTATCGGGACAGCAGTTGGTGCGTATACGGGTGTGTATGTTACACAAGACTGGTTTACCTATATCGGATTTGTATTTTTAGTCCTTTTGATAATCGATCGGTTTGTCCCTTTAGCAAAACTGGAGAAAGAAAAGCAGCGAATACAAGAAAATGAAGAAAAGCCTTCCATTAAAGAAGTGATTCAAATCATATCCAAAGACCGAGTGTTATTGCTTTTTTTGTTTTCTGGTATTTGTTATATGACAGGATATATTCAGTTGGACGCAACCATTCCCATTGCATTAAACGACCAAAATCAAATGCATACGTATGCTTTTTTAAATCTAGAGAACTCTATTCTCGTCGTCTTACTCGCTGTTCCTATTATGAATTTGGTTTCGAAATGGAGACCATTCACTGTTGTTTTTACGATGTGTTTATTTCTTAGTCTCTCCCTGATCTGTTTTGTATTTCACTCCACTCCACTCTATTATGTGGCCATTTTATTTTATACAATAGGAGAGATTGCTTTTGTTCCTCTTTGGCGCCAAAAAATTGCAGATCTTGGTGGACCTTTACAATCCACGTATTTAGGTTTAACCAATATTTCTTATCTGGGCTTTTTCTTTGGTAATTTTTTGGGAGGCATGTTTTTTGAGAAGGGCGGAAGTTTACTTGCCTTTTCGATCATTGCGATAATGGTCCAGTTTACTTTCGTATTTTATATTTTTGCCACACAAACCCAAAATAAAAGCGTAAAGGAAATGGTGCCCAAATAAGATTGGAAAATTGAAGAAGGAGAGAGTTAATTGGATTTTTCTTCTTTTCTTGCATACCCATTAGCAGAAATTCCTTATGTAGTAGTGGCATTGTTATTGGCATTTACCGTACATGAATTAGCACATGCCTATGTAGCTTACATTTTTGGTGATCCGACTGCCAAAAACGATGGCAGGTTAACGTTGAATCCGCTTAAGCATTTAGATCCTGTGGGTACCCTGTTTATTTTTTTAGTCGGTTTTGGATGGGCAAAACCTGTGCTAGTGAATCGCTCTTATTTTCGCCATCCGAGAACAGCAGGAATATTTGTTTCCTTAGCTGGTCCAGTGAGTAATATCATTTTAGCATTTGTTTTTGTTGGTATACTAAAGATCATTCTTGTACTTGGTCTGTTGGCGGGTAATCCAATTATCGAAGATATTATTTTTGAATTGATTGGAATGATTGTCTGGTTAAATATTGTTTTGTTTCTGTTTAACTTATTACCTTTACCTCCTCTAGATGGATATCGAATGGTAGAGAATCTCGTTAGTCCAAGTGTGCAAGAGAAGATGCAGCAATACGAACATTATGGATTTATTCTTTTTGTCGTTTTGTGGATTACCCCTGTTGGTGATTGGGTAATTTCTCCGCTCTTTCATCAAGTAGGTCCAAAGATATATCAAACTTTTGCCGGATTATTTGGTATTTCATTTTGAACAAAAACACCAACTTATCGTCAAGGATAGGTTGGTGTTTTTTGTGTTAATGGGTTACTGGAGTAGCTGGTACATAGGCATGAACCATTGCATTTGTTGTTTGTTCATCGTATTGAGCCACTTGATAGTAACCATTTTTGTTTGCCCATAGGAATAACTCATAACTCATCTCAATATTATTTGGGATACTGTCTGCTATTACCCGTCGAACAACTGGATTGGTAACTTCAGAAGCTGCCATTCCTTTTAGAGAAGCGATTCCCTTGACATGACCTAGCATAAAGCCAGCATAGCAGCCATCATTAATCGCTGCGCCTGCTTGTTTTGGTTGTTTGGGAGGTGTTTGTCTTAGACCATAAACGATTGATTCATTATTTTGATTAGTCATTTGATATCTTCTCGTACCATGAGCTGGATCTTGACCTGTTGAGAATGCTTGTACGATCATATTGTACTCATCTGTTAAAAATTGATACTGATTGTTGAGGATTTGCATCAGTTCTTGATCTTTGATGTTGGGGCGATACAATGTGTAGTGCTCTAAAACACCTATCATGCCAGAAAGAATCTCATGAACATCATTCAGTTCATGACCACCGTGATTGTATGTAACAGGTCCGTTTTGTATGTTTTGTTGTAAACCACTTTGCCCACTTTGTGGAATTTGCATGAACCATTCCTCCAATAAATGTAATAACGTTACTTTACCCGGGACAATTGGAAAATATCCACAATCAAATGTTGGAACAAATTTCTCGAAAGAAATGAAAGAAAAGGGTTGAAATAAATATCATTTTATAATTATTATTAAGTAGTAAAGATAATCAATTACAGATAGGAGCATAACTTTTTATGAGTAAACGCTTAACAACTAATCAAGGCTCTCCTGTAGGGGATAACCAAAGTTCACGAACAGCAGGACAAAGAGGTCCTACTCTGTTAGAAGATTATCATTTGCTAGAGAAACTAGCCCATTTTGACCGAGAAAGAGTACCGGAGCGTGTTGTCCATGCACGAGGTGCAGGAGCTCATGGTGTTTTTAAGGTCTTCAATAGTATGCAGACCTATACAAAAGCTTCGTTCTTACAAGAAATAGGAAAAGAAACTCCGGTATTCGTCCGCTTTTCCACCGTTATTCATCCAGCTGGTTCCCCAGAAACAGCACGTGACCCGCGTGGTTTTGCAACGAAATTTTATACAGAAGATGGGAATTATGATTTAGTAGGTAACCATTTACCTGTATTTTTCATTCGCGATGCAATGAAATTTCCGGATATGGTTCACTCGTTGAAACCTGCTCCAGATACCAACATACAAGATCCAAATCGATATTGGGATTTCATGTCTCTAACACCAGAATCTACTCATATGTTAACTTGGGTATTTTCCGATTATGGAACACCTGCTAATTATCGTCAGATGAATGGATTTGGCGTACACACTTTCCAATGGGTAAACAATGAAAATAAACGTTTTTATGTGAAATACCACTGGAAGCCTTTACAAGAAGTGAGAAATCTGTCGGCTGATGAAGTACAAGAAGTACAAGGTCAAGATTTTAATCATGCAACAAGAGACCTTTTTGATCATATCGAAAAAGGTGACTTCCCAGAATGGGATTTATATGTTCAAGTATTTCCGATAGATGATGAAGATGCTTTTATGGATAAATTTGAGTTTGATCCGCTCGATCCTACAAAAGTATGGTCTGAAGAAGCATTTCCACTTCAACTGGTAGGACGGATGACATTAAATCGCAATCCTCAAAACTTTTTTGCAGAAGTAGAACAGTCTGCTTTTTCTCCTAGTGCACTGGTTCCTGGGATTGAACCATCCGCGGATAAACTGTTACAGGGAAGACTGTTTTCCTACCCAGATACCCAACGTCATCGGATTGGGCCGAATTATTTGCAATTACCAGTCAATTGCCCATACATGACGAAAGTAAATAACTATCAAGTAGATGGCAATATGCAAGCACGTACGAACATTTCTACCATTAACTATGAGCCTAACCGATATGATGATACACCAAAAGAGACTCCTTCTGAAATTGAAAGTGAAGCACCATTAACCGGTGTTGCAGGAAGGAAGGTTATTCCGAAAACACTCAACTTCCTTCAAGCTGGAGCATTATTTCAAGAATTTACGGAAAAAGAACAAAATCATTTGATACGTAACCTTGCAAATGATTTGTCCGGTGTAGAGGAACGAACCAAGTTATTGGTCATTTGTAATTTTTATCGAGCAAACAAACAATATGGAGAAAGATTAGCTGATGCATTAGGGGTAGATATTTCTCCTTATGTATCAAAATTATAAAGAATACAAAAAAGAAGCTTATCGGTAAAATAGGATAAGCTTCTTTTTTGTATTCACTTATTACTCATTGCGGTTATGATGACAGGTTTAAAAGATAATCAAATCTTGTACTGTGGTATCCCGAATGGAAGGTAAAAGGTATTTTTTTTGCAATTTCCAATTTTCTATATCATAAACGCCAATCAAACCTTGTCCATTTGCCGGTATTTGTGATAATACATACAAGCGATTGTCCTTTTGTTTTACTTTAAACACAGGTTGCGGCAATTGGATTTGACCAATAATGGTTTTGGATTTACGATCCATTTGGGTAATGATGCTACTTCCTTGGTAAGTGATGAGGATGGTATTGGAAAAGGGAATTACATATTCTGGCCGTGCATGTGGGAGAGTCAAATATTGTACGTGCTTGGTTTTGCGATCAAATAAGGCTATTTGTTTTTGATTGGTCGTCGAAGTGATGATGACATGCTCATCGATGATCTGTATATCGTTGGCTTGATCCGTTTGAAGTGGAATTTCCGCTTCGATTTTGCCAGTATTACGCTTGATGAGATAAAGAAGGGCTTTTTTTTGGTCAATAATCGTTGCGAAGACATAGAGGTAGGTTTGATCAAAGGTAGCAATCCGAGGAAATCCTTTGACAATCGTAGACATTATTTTTTTCTGTTCGTTCCATTGTACTGTTCCACTATGTAGACCGCTATTATAGGTAGTGATACGAAAATGATCGACCTGGTTCAAGTATATCGGGAAGGGCAGGCTTTTTGTTTCTGTGTGTTGTTTACTGGCTAGAGAAAAAGAATATACTTTATCTTCATACTGTACAGGTAGGAGTATGTTTCCTTTGTTATCTTTTGCTAATTGGAAAATTCCCATAGCAGGCAGATCTTCTTGAAAGGTAATTTCTCCTTTGGAGTCAAATAACACAAAGGAGCTATCGGGGGCACTAGCATTGGTATAGATCACGCCAAAAAGAGGAGGAGAAGACGACGATAAGACATTACAACTTGTCAAAAGAAAACAAACAGAGATGAGAATGATGAATAGGCGATGTTTGGCCATAGGGCTCTCCTTTTGTACAAATAGGTCATTTTCTGATTGGACTAAGCAGAAAATGACCTATTTGAGTTATCCTTGGGAATAGTAGGCAATGGTGTGAGGACTTTTGATTAAATCAACGGGCCAAACAGCAGATCCCCCATAGTTTAAATCCCATCCGCGATTGTACCATGCTCGCCACACCAATTGGGAACAGTAAAAACGAGTGGTAGTTTTAATATTGAAAAAATTATAATTGTAAGCTTTGCCGATTTGTTCCCGATTGTAAGAAGCTGCATAAGCATAATCGTTGAGTGTTGCCCCTTCAACCCACAATGCTTTTACTTTTTTGTATCTGGTTTTCCAGTCATTCACCCAATGGCGTACGCCGTTTTTTTCAATGGATTTGTTACCAAAAGACTCAACTACGTATCCAGGTACATCGGATACCACTCCTGTATGTCCACCAGCCCATTCAAATCCAGCACTTGTGCCATCTAGTGTGACCAAAATATCACCAGGCTCTCCAATTGCATTTCCTGTTACAAATAGGGATTCCATTTGTTCATCTTGGATGTTCACTTGTTTAAGCGCAGCTTCTTTTTGAATTCTTTCAAGCGGTAACTCGTTGTTCCATTGATAGGATTGGATGAGGGTTTCTTTTTTTGCTTGAAGCGATTCTTTGATTTTGTTAAAGTCAAAAGTGGCTGCATGACTTGTTGTTGGTAGCATAATAGTAAAGAAAGTAAGGACGAAAGCAATTACAATATGGTAGGAGAAGCGCATCTTATTCACTCCTTTCTTTTCCTTATTGTAAATGTTTTTTTGCAAAATGTTCAATCTTTATTTTGTGTTTGTAAGATATGGTCATTTTTCTTATCCATTTCGGTGCGAATTGGAATAAACTAGACAAAGATTGCATCGTGGAGGTGAACAGGTTGAGTAGAGAACGGGAATACCAAGAAATCGCTGATTCCATTAACCAATTGGTGGGAAGACAGGCGGTATCATCTAAAAAAATAAAGAACGTGGTAAAAGAAGCCAAATATATTCGTAAAACAGAAGGAACTGCTGGACTGTTACGATTTGCTACGGCCCTTCCGTATCAATTTTTTACCCCCCAGGAGTTGGAATATATCCAAACTACCCCACAATATCGAGAGTTGTCAGCTAGACTCATTGATCTATTGATTGCAGAAGGAGTCATTTCCTCCTTTGAAGCCATGTTTTTACGCAGACAGGTATAAGGAACAAAAAGAAGCAGAGACTCTAACCCTGCTTCTTTTTGCTTAATAAATCAAATCAAGGAATTCTTCTTTGCTGATATTGCCAAAGTAGTGTTTCACATCGACATCTTTTAAGGCGTCTTCCAGTTGATCTCGATCGTATCGAATGCCTTCCAAACGTTGCTCGATGTCTTGGACATCCCCAATACCAAAAAAGTCCCCATATATTTTGCAGTTTTTAATGATTCCAAGTTCGCCGACATCTAATCGGATATCAATCGAACCAACAGGAAAGCGCTTGGTATGTTGGACATTGAATACAGGAGATTCGCCAAAATTCCAATCCCAATTTTGATATCTCTCTTTTGATATTTGATGAATTTTTGCCCAATCTTCATCTGTAAGAACATATTCGGGAATGGGATTTTGCCCCTCGAAAATATATTGTAATAGTGCACTGCGAAACTCGGTCATCGTAATGGGGTTATCTAGATATTCGGAAATATTGGCAACACGGCTGCGTACCGACTTGATACCTTTGGATTGGATCTTTTCTTGTTTCACATGAAGTGCTTTTCCAACAATGTCCAAATCGACATCCAGCATCAGGGTACCATGGCTAAACATGCGTCCTAGCTGAGAAAATTGGGCGTTACCGGATACTTTTTTTCCATCTACCAATATGTCGTTTCGTCCACTTAATTCGGCTTGAACACCTAACTTATGTAGTGCTTGGATCACTGGCTCTGTAAACTTGCGGAAGTTAGCAAAACTTTTGCCATCATCTTTCGTTAAAAAACTAAAGTTCAAATTGCCAAGATCATGATACACAGCTCCACCCCCAGAAAGGCGTCTCACTACATGAATCCCATGTTGCCGAATATAGTCGACATGAATTTCTTCTACTGTATTTTGGTGTTTGCCGATGATGACCGATGGTTCATTGATGTAAAAGAGAAGATAACTCTCTTCATCAATTTTAAGATGTTTGAGCACGTATTCTTCAATTGCTAAGTTTATTCTTGGATCAGTAATGTTTTTGTTATCGATGAAAAGCAAGGTACTTTCCTCCTGTGGATTTGCTGTCAATCTATGCTGTAGTTTTTCTATTAGTATCTCATATATCTATTAAAATAAAATGATTTTATATAAATATGAATCCGCAAATTTATTCATAATATTCAGTAATATGTACAAGCAGTAGCGCCACCAACTCCTCATTTCAGAGGAATCGGTGGCACCAATGGTTGAGCTACCTCACGACACGACCAGCGCCGTCGAGCTTGCGAGCCGCGATCATCGCTCGGACCCACTTGGCCATGTTCGAGATGATGATGTCGTAGAGCCAGGAGTCCTCCTTGCGCTCGATGTCATCGATCTCTTTGAAGCCAGTGTTGTCGACGTCGACTCCGTTGACGTATCGACCCGAGAGACCATCCAGCCTACGGAGAATGCCGTAGTTGGCCCGGCCCAGTCCCAGGAACATCCAGAAGATGGGCAGATCAGCCGACTCACGGATGAGTCGCTCGATCTCGGCGTCCTTGTCGACACCGCCATCCGACCAGAAGAGAACCAGCGTCGGGTACTCGGAGGGATTTTTCTTGACCCACTTCACGATGTCCCGAATCACTTTGGGTTCATTGTTATCCCACCCGGCCTTCTTCTTGTCCTTCTTGTTCCTGTGGATGTAATTCGCCATGGTCTCCAGTTTGACTGTTTCAGAACGGATTTCACGCGAACCGAAGAACCAGACTTCCATCTTGTGGTCGTCATCCAGCATGTCTGCGATGGGGACAACTCGTTCGAGCGATCGCTGTACGACACCACCACTGAACAAAGGGGGATTGTGGTATTCCATCGAGCCGCTGGAGTCGATCACAAGGATAACCCTTGCCTTGATGCCGTCGATCTCGTTATCGACCAGTGACTTGGCGATCTCGTACTTCTGCATGTCGATCGTCGAGCCGTTGATCGGTTTGATCAGGTCATAGGTACGACGGGAACCCAGCTTCGGCGTCTCGTCGTTCTGGACGACAGGCGGTGCATCCTGGACGACAGGCGGTGCATCCTGGACGACAGGCTGTGTGTCCTGGGCACCGTCCTTCTCTTCCTCGAGGCCGTGATCCGCCATGATACCACGGAGACCGGTATCGTATCCCTGCCCCACGCACCGGATCTTGAAGGAACCGTTGTGCAGGTAGATCTCCGCGACGAGGAAACCAGTCTCGGTGGTCGGACGCCCGAGGTCGAGCGTTGTCACCACGTTGCCGTTGGCGTCTCGAATCTCCGCCTGGAGATTCTGAACATCGCTGAACTTCTTCCCCGGGCAATCATCGTCGATGGTCAGTGCGATCATCAGCTTCGCGATGTCGGAGTTCCAGCGAGAAGGGTCAATTGTGATCTGGTGGATCTGGTAGCCGCCTTCGGTAAAAGGCTTACTCCACTGGACACCTTCTCCGGTGACGTTATTGAAGTAGACGAAGTCGCCATCCGAACGGACCTTACCCTCATTGGTGAGGAGCAGAGCAGCCAGGTCAGTCAGCACGTTGGAACCGTGCTGTACCAGAACCGTCAGCTGACCGTAAGGAAGCTGCGTGTTCGCGCCCGGAATGAGGGTAGCATTCATGATGATATGCCTTTCTGTGTGTGGGTAGCCAACCACCTATTGGAAAGCTAATTCCTAAATTGATTATATTATTATTTTACAGAATAATCCATACAAAAGGGCCTTTCCTTCTTGTTTTTGAGCAGTGAAATAAATATTTTTAAAAACTTATTCACTTTTATTATTAGTTTCATTGTTCATGCTATCCCAGTTTAAAACATTATTAGAATGTATGATTAAATAAGAATCTACTCCATTGTGTTTTAGGACGAGTTAAACTAATCTCTTTATACAGAGTAACAAACGAAGTAAATGGTGATTAAATATGGAGATAAAGAAAAGATTCGTGGTACTCTTTTTCTTAACTTGGTTCGTTATAATGGGTTACACCAATCAAGCTTTCAACCAAAATCCGAAAGATTCTCCAACTAAAAACGAAACTGGTCAAATCAAAACAAGTTTGGAAGATATGCTAAAGGAAGGACCTAAGGGAAGGGAAATATCAGAAAGAACAGTTTGAGCAAGGGGTTTTTTCTAAATTTCCAAAAGATCTAGATGGGAAAGAAGTATATCAACGTCTTATTTCTTATTTTGCAGAAGGCTATCAAAAAGAAATCGAAACGATGAATCGTGTTGAACCAATCTACTCTTTATTATTGGACTCAATATAGAAGGCAAAGAAAAAGAGGCTTTGAAAGCGATATCCGATGCTGGTGGAGGCAAGTACATCGAAGCAAAAAGTGCAGATGATCTAAAACGGGAACTACAAACAGCAAATACAGAACTCTGGTTAAAGTGGAGTACTTGGGATACAAGTAATCAAGTTTATTTACTTGACCAGTGGAGTAAAAAATAAACAGTAGTGGATAAACCTTACTCTACTGGATTGCAAAAAATTCTCCGAGAACATGCGCGTGAAATCAGCTCGATTCTATATTTGAACAGTAAAAAGATAGTAGAAGGGAAAGCATATATAGAGGCTAGTGATCTCATTTCCAAGCGTTATCAGATGATATCAGGTAAGATTACAGACACAAATACAAAAAAGAATAAGCAATTAAAGGATACAAGAGAGCTATTGGAGAAAAAAGTATCTGATGAAGCGAATAATAGGAAAAAGAAATATAAAAACTAGAGACACTGTGTTATTTTATGCAGGATACACAATCAAATTTGGTGCTATTTCCTTATCAGAGGAAGAATAGCGCTATTTTTTATATTTTGAAGCGCATACAAAAGTCGTTCTCATATGATTATAATGATGGTTGGTTGTTATTTGTATGATTTTAAATAAGTGGGGGTCATATGATAACAAGTGAACTTTCTTGCAAAACATGATATTCTTATGTGAGTGTGGTTATGTATTAGATTAAGAAATGATTATTATAACAATAGGTTTTCATATAAAGGATTGTTCCTTGATGAGAGATAAAAAAAAGAAGAAAAAGACCAATTGGTTTCAACAAATACCAAGAGCCATTCGATACCACTATCTCCGATTATTACGATCACCTGAAGGAGTAAAAAAGGTATCTTTAGGGTTTGCTTTGGGTTTTGGTCTAGAAATGATTGTGCTTCCTACAGCATCGCTTATTTATATTTTGTTTTATCCGATTGTCCGATTATGTGGTGGATCTTTTCCGGCATCTGTAATTGGAAATATCATTGGGAAGTTAACGTTTTTACCTGTTCTTTTGCTTCCGTTCTCCAAAAAAATGGGAGAACTTCTATACCCTACCCCTTACCAAGACCATGTGGTTCACTTCCGAGATATCTATCACCAACTTGTAAATGGTAATTTTAGTGTATTTGGAGATATTTTTCGAGGCGGATTGCATATTTTGATCGGTCAATCGATTTTTGGTTTGGTTCTTGGGTTTATTTCCTATTTTGTGATCTATTATCTATACGAAAAAAGCAGAAATAAGCGGTTATCTGTTTAAAAAAGACGAATTTATTTTAGTTCGTCTTTTTATCTATTTGTTGATGGTGTTTTCTTGTTGTTGATTTATGTTACATTTAAATTTATGGACCAGCTAAACTATTTCAGGTACCTGATGAAGTAAAGAAAAATGCTAAAAATATGTAAAAAAAATGACCCGCGAAACGGTCGCGAGTCCATGGTATTTTCACCTTACGGGAAAATACGAAATGGGAGAGGAGAAACCGGAGGAAGAGCTTATGGGGAAACGTAAGTCTTCTCCGCGGTTAGACAGACCTTATCAGGTACTGTCTTTATTTATTGTTGCCAATACTTGCTTGTTTATTCAACAATTTGATATGTTTTATCAGAAAAACAAAGTTGAAGGTGCTAAACGATGCGAATTATAGCTGGAAATGCAAAAGGTATACGGTTAAAAATGGTACCTGGCAATCATGTTAGACCTACTGCAGATCGAGTGAAGGAGTCACTCTTTTCTGTAATCGGTCCCTTTTTTGATGGCGGAAAAGTACTGGATCTCTTTGCTGGAACTGGATCACTTGGATTAGAAGCAGTAAGTAGAGGAATGGATCACGTTTTTTTTGTGGACCAATCACAGGCTAGTTTGCGAATAGCAAAGGAAAATGCGGTGCACTGTGGGCTAGCAGATGAGGCGCAGTATTTAAGAAGAGATGCTAGAAGTGCCTTAAAATATTTTGGAACACAAGGATTGCAGTTTGATCTTATTTTTTTAGATCCTCCTTATCATGAGGGACTACTAGAACCTGTACTTGTTTTATTGGAAGAGAAAGAACTTTTATCCCCTAATGGTCTCTTGGTGGTGGAGCATCCACACAATCTGAATCTTCATTTACCAAATAGCAGCTATACTGTTACTAGAGAACTATCTTATGGAGATATTACTATTACATTGTTGGAACAGAAGGGAGCAACTAGGGCGTGAGAGTAGCAGTTTATCCAGGAAGTTTTGACCCAATCACATACGGACATCTTGATATTTTAAAAAGAGGAGCTGCTATTTTTGATAAAGTGATCGTTGCAGTATTGATTAATTCTGCAAAGCAACCACTTTTTAGTGTCGATGAACGTAAACAAATGATCGAAGAATCCATCAAGCAGGCAAACTATAAAGTCCCTATTGAAGTGGATAGTTTTGAGGGGCTATTGGTCGATTACTTGCGAAATAAAGATATTCATGTGATTCTTAGAGGATTACGGGCAATTTCGGATTTTGAATATGAACTGCAAGTTGCATCGATTAATCGAAAGTTAGCAAAAGACGTAGAGACCATTTTTTTAATGACCAATAATATGCATTCTTTTATCAGTTCTGGAAGTGTAAAAGAAATCGCCAAATACGGAGGGGATGTCACCGATTTGGTTCCTCCTCATGTAGTAACTGCGTTAAAAGAAAAATCGGCTATTATTACCCCATAGATTTGTTGCGTTGTTGGATAAATTTTTTCAAGATAAAGAAAAGCCATATAGAGAGAATGATTACTGTACCTGCCTGAATAAAAACCCACCAGTCCCATGTGTTGTAAGGTACTCCTGTAGCCCAACTAGGTAAAAAAGAGGGTGTAGCAGATGATGACGCAATGGGTTTAAAGATGTTCCAAAAAACAAAAGTAAGAAAAAATGCGAAGAAAGAATGCATGATTCTTCCTATAAAATAGGGGCGATAGCGGATGTCGCTTTTACTCAACACACTTGCAACTTGTGCATGGATAGATAAGCCATTCCACCCTAGGAAGAAACTCACAAAAGCAAGTTGTATGAGTAAGGACACGTTGCTGTTGTATTCACTCATCATTTGGGAACCAATAGTCATTTCCAATACACCAGCAACCAATGGGATAGACAGTATATCGGAAAGGTGGAGTAACTGAAGAATAGGTAACATGAAGGATGCCAATAATGCAGTTATTCCAACATACATAAATACATGGATCAAGACTGAAAAGATAATGATAAATCCACCAATCATGAGCAGCGTTTGAACAGCAGAGGAGACAGCTTCACCTAGCATTTGTCCGATTGGTCTTCCGTCTTCTAATCTTGCTCGATGCATGGCTCCAAAAGCTCGTAAAAATCTTTTGCCACCTTGGTTTTGCGAAGGCGTTAAGGCTTTATCTCTAGCATGAAAACGCATGAGAAATGCAACCATAAAACAACTTACATAATGAACAACGGCAAGAAGCATGCCAACAGAGGGATTTTCAAAAAAACCTATGGCAATTGCTCCAAATATAAATAATGGGCCAGCAGTACAAGCGAAGGATACGAGGCGTTCTCCTTCTTCTTTTGTAATGAGATTCTGCTCTCTGAGGCGTGTCGTTAATTTCGCTCCCATCGGATTGCCGGAAATAAGAGCTACTGCCATGACAAATCCACCAGATCCAGGTACACGAAATAAAGGGCGCATAAAAGGTTCAAAGAGAACACCTAAAAGATGTACTACACCAAATCCCATAAGTAATTCAGCCGTTATAAAAAACGGAAGCATAGCTGGAAAAACGACATCCCACCATATTTTTAAACCTCGTAAAGAGGCTTTAAATGCGATTTCGGGATAAAATACAAGCGTAACCGCAAACAATAGAGCAAACATACCTAAAAACAAAGTTTTCATTTTACTTTGGAGACGGTGATGGGATTTCCATTCCATACTGTAGTTCGCTCCTTACCTCTTTGTAACGTTATCCTATCGTACGCGGTTGTCCTACATAATATGAGTTGTTCCATCTTTGTTTTACGGTTATAGTGAGACAGAAACGAACGATACGTTCTTTTTCTAGACGTAACTATTTTTATTTGTTCCGTTCATTTATTCATGAATGATGAAAGAGCAAACATACAGCGAATTCTCTTTGTAATAAAATTTGGTGGTGATTTGGTGGATCGACCCAAAATTGGTATCGCGTTAAGTGCTGGAGCAGCAAGAGGATTTGCACATTTAGGTGTGTTAAAAGTTTTGCAGGAAGCCAATATACCAGTTGACTATATTGCAGGTAGTAGCATGGGGAGTTTTATAGGAGCACTCTATTCCAATGGTCTGGATTTAGAGATGGTAAAACATCTTGCTGTTCATTTAAAAAGAAAACATTGGGTAGATGTTACTCTGCCAGGATTGGGTTTTATCACAGGAGATAAAATGCAGGCATTAACTAGACTATTGACTCATCATAAAAATTTAGAAGATTTACCAATCCCTCTGGCTGTAGTCACAACAGATCTATTAAACGGAGAAAAAATTGTATTTCAAACAGGTCCAGTGGCAGATGCTGTTCGAGCCAGTATATCGGTACCAGGAGTCTTTGAACCTGTACCATATAAAGATAGATTATTAGTCGATGGTGGTGTGGCTGATCGTTTGCCTATATCCGTCGTTAGAGATATGGGCGCTGATTTTATTATTGCTGTAGATGTACTATCGAAATCCCATGAAGTACAAGTCAAAAATATTTTTGATGTGATTACACAAGCAATTACGATCATGGAACGCCAAATTTTAGCACAACAAGAACTCACTGCTGACTTTCTCGTTTTACCAGAGGTAGGGGATATTGCTCCCACTGCTTTTCATCGCGTGGAAGAATGTATCCGCAGAGGAGAACGTGCAATTCGTCCTAATTTGGCGGAACTACAAGATAAATTAGCGAATTGGCAAGGGGAGAACAAAGATGAATGAATCGTCTAATAACAAAACAGCGATCCGGTTTTTATGGTTATCTATTTTACTTTTAATAGTTGGATTTTGTTTTCTCATCCGTGTTCCATATTATGCCATGCAACCTGGGGACGCAATTGATACAGGAGATGTTATTTCGGTAGATGGTGGATATACTGCCAAAACAGGAGATTTTTTTCTGACCACTGTTGCCATGAAGAAAGCGAATATATTTGACTATCTTTTAGCGAAAGTAAATAAAAAAGTAGAATTGGTGCCAGTAAAAGATGTGTTGGCAGAAGATGAAAATGATAAACAATATGAGCAACAACAAGTAGAAAATATGTTGGAGTCCCAACATAGTGCAGTGATTTCGGCTTTTCACCAATCAAAAAAACCGATTCGCGTTACATATAAAGGCGTAGAGGTTATGGGTGTTACGTCTGGTGCGAAAAATAAGTTAAAAATCGGAGATATCATCCAATCGGTAGATGGTGCACCAACAATGACTACCAACCAACTCATGCAATTTTTTAGATCAAAAAATGCTGGGGATAATGTCAAGCTAGGTGTACTTCGAGGGAATAAAAAGATTTCAGAGAATGCCGTTCTTATTTCATTGGCAACAGGAAACAACAAAGAAAAACGCATTGGATTAGGCTTTCTGCCAATGGATCGTCTACAATCTCTGACCTCCAGCCCAAAAGTTAGTTTTAAAACCAATAATATTGGAGGACCTTCAGCCGGATTGATGTTTTCGTTGGAAATCTTAAACCAACTGAATCCAAATGATTTAACAAAAGGCTTTGCAATAGCAGGAACAGGTACCATTTCTCAAACAGGACAAGTGGGACAAATCGGAGGCATCGAGCACAAAATTGCTGCTGCGATGGAGAAAGGTGCAACCATTTTCTTTGCTCCAAAAGATATATACGAAGGCGATGACAATGAAGCCATTGCTAAACGGACAGCGAAAGAACTGGGTGCAGAGATGAAGGTAGTTCCTGTGGCAACACTGCAAGAGGCAATTGATTATTTGAATAAGTTAAAGTAGGAGTTTTAATTTTATTTAAAATGATTCATTACAATCTTTCCCTGTGGAAATGAAAATTCAAAAAGAAAAACATGCTCAAAGGCATGTTTTTTTATTTATATTTGTTGTGCATTCTAGTCGTTCCCCCCCCCTGCTTGAGAAGCAGAGGGGGGGACTTACCTCCTAGAGGAGATAAGATCAGGCCTTGGTGGTGGTCGGCGTCGGCACCACGATCGTCACGTCCACGAGCCACATGCCCGGAGTCCTGATGGAGCGAGCGATCGTTACGCTCAGCACATCATCGGCGGCGACCCGTGTCTTGACCTCAGAACCGATCTGGATGATGAGGTCGGTCCCCGGGATGTAGAGCGTCTGCTTGGGATCGGTGACGTCGATCTTGAAGTTGCATCGGGTCTGATCCTTCAGCTTCCTGTTCTTGCCGGTGTACAGGTAGGTTCGACACTGAGTGATCTCCGAACCGATGATCACAGAAGTGTCGATGTTGGAGGTGTCGATCTTGGTCGTGGTGGTCGCGTTGACAAGCATCTGTCGACCTTTCACCTAGATGGGAATGAACTTGCCTGATCTCATTTTAGTTAAATTTCAGAAAAAAGTCCATATCAAAAAGAAATTTCACCTAAAATGATTTCTCACTCCAAGAGTATTTAGCATTTAAAGAGTTGAAGAGAAAAGGCAATCAATGATTACAATGAGTGCAAATAAGTAACTAAAGTTAGCATAAAAAAACGGCTGATCTCTACAGGTAGCAGATAAGCCGTTTACTATATAAAAAATATATTATTTTCGATCCCCCTCTTTTTAAAGAGGGGGCACTCCCTGTTATGTGTAACGAGGAGTGATTTATCCGTTACTCCTTGGCAGGCTGGTCGTTGTTCGAGGTCTCGAGGAACTCGATCTCGACCTTCAGCTCACCGCCTCGGTATACGTGGCGGACATCCCTGACACTCTCACGAGGGATGCGCATGTGACGCTTTTCACGCCACATCACCTCGATGTTGGTGAAGGGGAGGTACACACCACCACCGTACTTGAACACGATGACTCGGATGCCATCGCTGTCTTCACCAGGCAGAAGCCTGCTGTCCTCGGGGATGATGAGCACGCTGGTGTCCACGCCCTTCGGAACAGCAATGGTCTTGGCCATGGTTTTCCTTCCGGTAAACGGATGTTACTTGTCTTATATTTTAAACAATTATTAAAAAGAAGTCGAGATAATTTTAGTTTATTTTTAAAAAATAAAACAAACTTTAAATAACTATGTTTTGATATGGAAATAATTTATAAATACCATAATTATAAATAAAAATTACCAAGTACTTTTATTAAAGGTTTCCTTATACAAAATATTTTATGGACATCATAAGAAAGAGTTATTTCAGTCTGGAAATATCAACTGGACTGTAAACATAAATAGGTTGACACTAAAAATCGTTATCTCGTATAATTCACCTGTTAGGGAGTGGGCAGATTGATCATTACTATAAACCAAATAAATCAAACAGCAGAAGGTCTCTATCCTTTTGCAGGTAAGATATATTTGGACGACTTAGTGGAAGAAGAGGCAAATATTGTGATGTTGGAGCCTGTCCAAGTGGAGGGACAAGCCAGTATTTTGGATTCCCATCTCTATCAGGTGACAGCAAAGCAGAAATGTGTTGGTAAATTAATCTGTGCGAGATGTTTAACGACATTTCCCACATCATTGGAAGCCAAATGGCAAGAAAAATTTACCGATAAAAAAGAATTGGCTTGCGACACAGAAGAAGAGACTATCCATTTTTTTTCGGAAGGACAGATAGACCTCGATCTCTTTGTGAGAGAACAATTGTTGATCCATCTTCCATATGCCCCCTTATGTAAGCCTGATTGTGCAGGTCTTTGTCCGGTATGTGGAGTAAATAAAAACGAGAAACCTTGTGAATGTGATACCCAGCGGATTGATCCGAGGCTCGCGAAGTTACAAGATTTGCTTGCAGAAGATAAAGATTCTGTATCCTAGCACTCTTTCTAGATTTGTAGTATAATGTTTCACATTGGAGTTTTTTCTCAGGAGGTGATTTTTCATGGCAGTACCTTTTCGTCGTACATCCAAAACACGTAAAAGAATGCGTCGCACCCACTTCAAGTTGACAGTAGCTGGAATGGCTACTTGTGAAAAATGTGGATCAGCTAAACTAGCTCACCACGTTTGTAAAGAGTGTGGACATTACAAAGGCGCAGAAGTAGAAGGCGTTGTAAGTCAGTAAAAAGTCGGTTATGCCGGCTTTTTTTTGTAGTTTAAATAGGGTATAACTTGTAACAAAGACTTTTGTTATTGCCAAACAAAATCATATTTTGTATACTAATTTAGGACTAGGTACTAGAATGTGGTCACAAAGGGGCTGGTTTCATTTTGCGCCTGTCCAAAAAAAAGCGTCAATCGCAGTTGATTGAATCTTTCCAAAAAAATCCTTTTTTAACGGATGAAGAAGTAGCGAGACAATGCGACGTAAGTATTCAGACCATTCGTTTAGATCGTATGGAGCTCGGTATTCCTGAGATGCGAGAACGTTTAAAACATATGGCAGAAAGAAGTTTTGACGAAGTTCGATCCCTTTCTCCTGAAGAAGTGATCGGGGAAGTAGTCTCGTTAGAGCTGGATCATAGCGGGGTTTCCGTATTGGAAATAAGTGCAGATCATGTTTTTGAACGCAATCAAATTGCAAGAGGACATTATTTGTTTGCGCAGGCCAATTCTTTGGCAGTAGCCATTGTGAATGCGGATCTTGTATTGACTCGTTCAGCAGCTATTCGTTTTGTACGCCCAGTTACACTGGGTGAGAAGTGTGTAGCACATGCAAAAGTGGTGCAAAAACAACCATCTCGTTTTCAAGTGGATGTAGAGACAAAAGTACTCGACGATATGGTATTTCAGGGAGTATTCGACGTATACCGTGCAACCAATTGAAAGGAGTTCGCTCATGCGGATCGCGCTAGATGCACATGGTGGGGATGATGCACCAAACTCTGTTTTAGCAGGATTAAAACTAGCCGCTGAAAAGTGGCCAGATATTTCTTTTACTCTAATTGGTACAGATGATTCGTTACTGAAAGGTAACGATCTTCCAAATATACAGTTTCATCAGGTTTCTGAAATTATTTTACCAGAGGACGAGCCAGTGAGATCGGTTCGGAAAAAGCGTGACTCTTCAATGGTAGTGGGTTGTCAAATGGTTCGTTCCGGTGAGGCAGATGCATTTATTAGTGCAGGTAATACAGGTGCATTGATGGCTTCCGGTCTTTTTTATACAGGCAGAATGAAAGGTGTAGATCGTCCTGCTTTATCACCTGTCTTTCCTACATTGCAAAATAAAGGTATTTTGGTCCTAGATGTTGGAGCAAATCCAGAAGCCAAAGCGAGTCACTTGCACCAATACGCTCTGCTTGGTAGTGTGTATACAAAATACGTGTTAGGGATAGAAAACCCGAAAGTAGGACTGCTCAACATTGGTGCAGAAAATGGAAAAGGTACCACTTTGACCAAAGAAGCATTTGATCTCTTGCAAAGAGATTCGCGATTCCAATTTGTTGGAAATGTAGAAGCGCGAGAAGTGTTATATCGACCATGTGATGTGCTTGTATGTGATGGGTTCAGTGGGAATATCCTCTTAAAAAGTACCGAGGGCGTAGCCAAGGCTTTATTTGATCGTTTGAAAGATGTATTTACCAAAAATATTTTTACAAAGTTAGCAGCTGGTGTGTTGCTGCCACATTTGAAAACATTGAAATCAGAAATGGATTATAAAGAGCATGGTGGCGCCCCATTGCTAGGTTTGGCTGGTGTGATTATTAAAGCACATGGTTCTTCTGATGCAACGGCTATTTTTCATGCCATTCGTCAAGCGCGTCTGTTTGCTGGAGATAATGTCATCAAACAAATGGAAGAACATCTACACCCTACAGAAGGGAAAGCGGAATAAATGAGAAACGTAGGTATTCTTGGTACAGGTGCATATTTACCTGAAAAAAGATTAACCAATTTTGATTTAGAAAAAATGGTAGACACCAGCGATGAATGGATTACCTCTCGTACAGGTATTAAAGAAAGAAGAATCGCATCAGAAGAACAGGCTTCTTCTGATCTTGCTGTAAAAGCAGCCAAACAAGCGATGGAAAACGCAGGAATTACTGCTGATCAAGTCGATTTAATCATTGTTGCTACGGTAACGCCAGATATGTCTTTCCCTGCTACTGCTTGTCTTGTACAAGAGCAGATCGGTGCGCCTAAAGCAGCAACATTTGATTTATCCGCAGCATGTACAGGTTTTATTTATGGGCTCTCTACTGCTACGCAGTTTATCGCTACCGGTATGTATCAACATGCACTTGTTATTGGAGTCGAGTGTCTCTCTCGGATAGTAGATTGGACAGATCGAAATACTTGTGTATTATTTGGTGATGGTGCAGGAGCCGCCGTTCTAGGACCAGTGAAAGAAGGTTATGGATTCCAATCTTTCGAACTCGGTGGAGATGGCAGTGGAAAAGATTTACTCAAAGTAGCAGCTGGCGGATCTCGCCTGCCAGCATCAGAAGAGACGATTGCTAACCGTCGTCTTCATAGTCTCCATATGAATGGACGAGAAGTGTTTAAATTTGCTGTTCGTGTGATGACATCTGCTTCAGATGAAGTATTAGAAAAAGCAAATCTTAGTACGGAAGATATTGATTTGTTTATCCCCCATCAGGCAAACTTGAGAATTATTGATGCTGCGATGAAACGTTATGGATTACCAGAAGAAAAAGTAGTGGTTAATCTCGATCGTTATGGAAATATGTCCTCTGCATCTATCCCTGTTGCTTTACATGAAGCGATTGAACAAGGAAGAGTTTCAGATGGAGATACTTTAGTCCTTTGTGGATTTGGCGGAGGTCTCACATGGGGTGCCACCGTGTTAAACTGGGGAGGGGCTATGGAACATGAGTAAGATCGCTGTACTTTTTCCAGGGCAAGGATCTCAAAAAGTAGGAATGGGAAAAGAAGCATATGAACTGTCTGCAGAGGCTCGAAACATTTTTGAAACAGCAGATCAGGCATTGGACTTTTCTTTATCTGATATTATTTTTGATGGTCCAGAAGAAGAATTAAAATTGACCTATCATACTCAACCAGCATTGCTTACTACTAGTATTGCGTTATACCGCTGGTTGCAAACAAAAATAAATATTCAACCATCGTTTGTTGCAGGTCATAGTTTAGGAGAATATGCTGCTTTGGTAGCAGCTGAATCCTTGTCTTTTTCGGATGCGGTTGCGGCTGTATATCAGCGGGGGCTATTCATGGATCAAGCAGTACCAGCTGGGGTTGGAGCGATGTCAGCAGTTTTAAATCTGGATCGATCGGTTTTGGATCAAATATGTGAAGATATCTCTGTTCCCGGAAATGTCGTACAAGCAGCCAACTATAATTGTCCAGGGCAGATTGTTATCTCCGGACATGCTGATGCGGTGAAGACTGCCGGAGAAAAAGCCCTCGAAGCAGGTGCAAGGAAAGTCGTTTCTTTAGCGGTGAGCGGTCCATTTCATTCTTCCTTGATGCAGCCAGCTGCGGAAAAATTACAAACCAAATTTTCATCCTATATGTTTGAACAAGCCAACATTCCTGTTGTAACGAATGTGACAGCTACTTCGATTACAGCTGCGACAGATATTCAAACATCCCTTGTCCGCCAAGTAGCTTCACCTGTTTTGTGGGAAGATACTATTCGTTATTTGCTCAAAGAGGGTGTGGATACCTTTATTGAGGTTGGATCCGGAACTGTGCTTGCTGGATTAACTCGAAAAGTAGATCGTAAAGTAACCATGTTAAATGTCCAAGATCAAGCTTCCTTAGAAAAAACGATTTCCCATCTTCAAGCGAGGACGGAAGGATTGATGACTAGCGATGTTAACAAATAAAGTAGCTGTAGTAACAGGAGGTTCTCGTGGTATCGGGAAATCCATTGCTTTGGACCTAGCGAAAGAAGGCGCAAAAGTAGTTGTTTTTTATGCCGGTAACCATGCAGCAGCAGAAGAAACAGTTTCAACTATGAAAGAACTGGGTACAGAGGCAGCAGCGTTCCAAGTAGATGTTGCCAATAGTGAACAAGTCGATCAAGCATTCAAACAAGTATTGACCCAATTTGGAAGAATCGATATTTTAGTAAATAATGCAGGTATTACAAAAGACAATCTTTTAATGCGAATCAAAGAAGCAGATTGGGATCAAGTAGTAGATACCAATTTGAAGGGTGTTTTTCTTTGTTGCAAGGCTGTCATCCGTCCGATGATGAAGCAAAGAGGCGGTAGAATTATAAACATTAGCTCGGTCGTGGGTGTTTCTGGTAATCCAGGGCAAGCTAACTATGTTGCTGCTAAAGCAGGAGTAATTGGACTTACCAAAACAATGGCAAAAGAATTTGCTAGCCGCAATATTACTGTCAATGCGATTGCACCAGGATTTATTCAAACAGATATGACCTCTGTTTTAGATGAAAAAGTGAAAGAGGCAACCCTCTCTTCTATCCCGCTGGGTAGATTTGGTGAGGCAACAGAAGTTGCAAATACAGTATCTTTCTTAGCTAGCGACAAAGCAAGTTACATAACAGGACAAACTATCCATGTAGATGGTGGATTGGTACCAAATTAAGAAAATGAATGAGAAACGTTTGCGTCTATACCTATCATTCAACTATACTACGAAAGGGAGGTGAAGAGCATGGCAGACACTTTGGAACGAGTGACACAAATTATCGTGGAACGTCTAGATGTTGAAGCAGACGAGGTAACTCTAGAAGCAGGCATTAAAGAAGACCTCGGAGCTGACTCCCTAGATGTTGTGGATTTGATCATGGAATTAGAAGATGAATTTAACCTAACCATTGAAGAAGAAGACGCAGAAAAAATCAACACCGTTGGGGATATTGTTAATTATATTAGTGGTGTAAACAAAGTCTCATAATTATTAGGTAAGTCCCGAATTATCGGGACTTATCCGTCTTTCATCTAAAAAATAAGGTCAACTTAAATGCGAAAGGCAGTTGATCACGTATGTTAAATAGAGTTGTAGTAACAGGACTAGGGGTCGTTTCACCGATTGGGAACGATCTATCTACTTTTTGGGATAGTCTGCTTGCAGGCAAATCTGGAGCTGGACCACTTACTCGTTTCGATCCTGATTCATTCCCCACTCCTTTTACAACGAGGATAGCGGCAGAAGTGAAAGACTTCGATCCTCTTCCTTATATAGATAAAAAAGAAGTTCGCAAGATGGATATTTTTATCCAATATGCTGTAGCAGCGGCAAAAATGGCAATTGCAGATGCAAAATTGGATATGGAAAAAGAAGATTTGGATGAAGTAGGTGTGTATATAGGTTCTGGTATTGGTGGTATGAATACAATCGAAACCAATGCTCGTCTCTTACATGAGCGTGGACCTAAACGAGTAAGCCCATTTTTCATTCCTATGCTAATCGCTAATATGGCTTCTGGACAAGTTTCGATTTTAACAGGAGCGAAAGGTCCAAATAGTGCTTCCGTCACCGCTTGTGCATCTGGAACCCATAGTATCGGAGAAGCTTTCCGTATTTTACAGCGTGGCGAGGCTTCTGTGATGATCACAGGTGGAACAGAGGCAACCATAACCCCACTTTCTTTTGCTGGTTTTTGTTCCGCTCATGCTATGTCTACCCGTAATGATGATCCTGGGCGTGCAAGTCGCCCATTTGATAAAGAACGTGATGGTTTTGTAATGGGAGAAGGTTCTGGTATTTTGGTATTAGAAACATTGGAACATGCTTTGGCACGTGGAGCAAACATTATAGCAGAAATGGTTGGTTATGGTATGACCGCAGATGCTCATCATTTGACTGCTCCAGCACCAGAAGGTGAAGGCGCGCGACGCAGTATGATTCGTGCGTTAAAAGATGCAGATTTAGAGCCAACTGAAGTCAATTACATCAATGCCCATGGTACTTCAACTGATTTGAACGATAAATTTGAAACGATGGCGATCAAAGGTGCATTTGGAAACCACGCTTACAAATTAGCTGTTAGTTCAACCAAATCCATGACTGGGCATTTATTGGGCGCAGCTGGTGGGATAGAAGCGATTGTGTTGGCAAAGTCTATTCAAGATCAAGTAATACCTGCAACGATAAATTACGAATACCCAGATCCAGAGTGTGACCTTGATTATGTGCCAAATGAAGCTCGTAAAGCCAATGTGCGAGTTGCTTTATCCAATTCCCTTGGATTTGGAGGCCACAACGCGACGATTATTATGAAAGCCGTTGAGGAAGTATAATGTTGATAGATTTTGAAAAAGTGGAGCAAGTGACGGGAATCTACATTCAAAATAGAAATCTATTTGTACAAGCATTTACTCACACATCCTTTGCCCACGAACGAAAATCTCCCGGGCGAGTTCAGGATAATGAACGCTTGGAGTATCTAGGAGATGCAGTACTTGAGTTACTCGTCTCCGAATTTCTGTATTATCGCTTTCCTAAAATGAGTGAAGGGGAACTAACCAGAACGCGAGCAAGAGTGGTTTGCGAACCATCGCTTGCTTCCTTTGCTCGTGAACTCCAATTTGGTCAATTTGTTCGTTTAGGTAAAGGAGAAGAACTGACAGGAGGTCGAGAGAGACCGTCCTTATTGGCGGATTTATTTGAGGCATTCATTGGCGCACTGTATTTGGATCAAGGTTTGGAGAAAGTTCGGCAGTTTCTCAATAAGTTAGTTTTCCCGCAGATAAATGGAACGTGGTTGGATCAGATGACGGATGCCAAAAGTCAACTTCAAGAGTTGGCACAGCAAGAGAAAAGGGGATCATTGGAGTATCGCATTGTGGATGTACAAGGACCAGCACATGATCGTTTCTTTTCGGCTGAAGTATATCTAGATGATCGAAAACTAGGTAGAGGGTCCGGGCGTTCCAAAAAAGAAGCAGAGCAACAAGCAGCTAGTACTGCTCTTAAAGCATGGAAAGCACGTTAAACCACTGTGAGGAAATCACGGTGGTTTTATTTCACTTGTATTTCATTATTTTAAGCGGTAATTTTAGTTGGTAATGGACAGAAATCATACGCAGCATAATAACAAGAATAAATAAGAAAAACAGTTCGATATCCGTAATTTTGGTGTGCAGACCGATAATAAATCCACTCAGCATAGACCATACAGCATAAACATCCTCTTTGAGTAAGAGAGGTTTTCTACCAGCTAGTATATCTCGGATCAATCCGCCTCCAATACCTGTTAAAGTGGAAGCGACCACAACGGCATGGATCGAAAGATGTTGGTCTACCGCAAATAGTGCACCTTGAATGGAAAAAGCAGATAGACCAATTGCATCAAAAAAAACAAGCCATCGTTTCCATTTATGAAACCACAACGTAGGAGTAATAATGGTCAGGGTAATAGCAATTAATGCTGTATAGATACCTATGTTTTGCTCCCATAGCAAGGAAGCTGGCAATCCAATCAATATATTTCTAACCACGCCCCCTCCAAATGTAGTGATAAAACCTAGTACATAGACACCAAATAAATCATATTCTTCTTCGATTGCCATCATTGCACCGCTTATGGCAAAGGCTGCGATTCCAATATAGCTAAAAATATCCCAAATCATGGCATGACCTCACTAATCAATCAAAAACATATTATTTTCTTGGAGATAAATATAATTTATGTCTTTTATCAGTAGAATAGTCACATTTACAATGAAAGAAGAAGAAAGGAAAGCCTAGAGGTATTCTTTTACAAATGCTTATTTCTATTCTGTAATACTCATACGGGTTAAGATACCCTCTTTTTCTGAATTTTGTGCTACAATATGCAAGTTAAGGGCTTATGAGAGGAGGTAGCTTTTTCGTGCATTTAAAAAGGTTGGAAATGTCAGGGTTTAAGTCTTTTGCGAGTCGAACGGAATTGGAATTTGTTCCTGGTATTACAGCAGTAGTAGGGCCTAATGGTAGCGGAAAGAGCAATGTTACAGATGCGATCAGATGGGTCTTAGGAGAACAAAGTGCGAAATCATTACGTGGCTCCAAAATGGAAGATGTCATTTTTATTGGAAGTGACTCACGTAAGCCAGTAGGGTTTTGTGAAGTCTCTATTACAATGGACAATTCGAAACGAATCTTGCCACTGGATTATGCGGAAGTGACAGTAACACGACGAGTGTATCGTTCTGGGGATAGTGAATATTTACTCAATCGACAAGCATGTCGGTTAAAAGATATCCAAGAACTGTTTATGGATACAGGGATCGGTAAAGAAGCATATTCGATGATTGGACAAGGTCGTATTGAAGAAATGATCAGTAATAAATCAGAAGATCGAAGAGCTATTTTTGAAGAAGCTGCTGGAATTGTGAAATATAAATCTCGTAAAAAAGAAGCAGAGAAAAAACTAGCCGATGCAGAACAAAATCTTGTTCGTATCCGAGATTTGATACACGAACTTCGAAATCAATTGGAACCATTGCAGGAACAAGCAGAACGTGCAGAGCAATTTAAAGAATGGCAACAAGAATTAACTGATGTAGAGATTTCCTTTTATGTACATAAAATCGAGACATTACATGAAGATTGGACCAAAACATCCAAGCAAGTGAAACAACTTCGAGAGGAACATGTTTCAGGTGCCTCCAAACAAAGTAAAGAAGAAGCTGATCTTGCTCAAGTCAAATTTCAACTGATGGAATTAGAAAAAAAGTGGGAAGCCCTCCAAACGGAGTTGCTTGAAACAAGTGAAAAACTGGAGAAGGTTGATGCAGAAAGACAAGTATGGCAAGAACGTAGTAAAAACAGAGAAGAAATGGAAGTCAAGTTGCAGAAACAACTAGATGATTATTTGTTGGAACAGGAAACAATAGTAAAGGAAAGAGAAGAAAAGCAAGCGTTATCTATAGCGAGAAAAGAAGATCTTATTCAATTACGCAACAAAATTGCAAGATTGAAAGAACTATCCGTGCATAATCAGACAGAACAAGATGCTTCTGCTACTCAAAAAGAGTGGGAAACGCTCAAAAATGATCTGTATCGTTTAGAGAGTGAAAAAAAGTACTTGATCAATCAACAAGAAGAAATGGAGCGGAATGTTGTTTTCCAACAACAAGAATCCCAAGCCTTACACCACGAGCAGGAAACATTAAAACAAACAGGGATTCATATCGAACTAGAAATAGAGAAGATCCAAGCGGAAATAAAAACACAAGCAAGTCATGCTTCGACTCTTCATTCGCGAAAGATAGATGACCTATCCGCACAAAAAAACATACATAATGAGTTATTACTGATGGAAAAGCAGTTGGTGCGTTCTCAATCTGAACGAGATGTTTTGCAATCTATGGAGCAGAACCATGCTGGTTTTTTCCAAGGAGTAAAAGCGGTTCTCGAAAACCGCTCTATTTCAGGAATTATTGGTGCAGTTGCAGAATTGATACAAGTACCAAAAAGAGTAGAATTAGCAATGGAGACAGCTCTAGGTGGGGCTTTGCAACATGTTGTAGTAGAAGATGAAATTTCAGCTCGAGAAGCAATCGCTTTTTTAAAAGAAAAGCGATTGGGAAGAGCAACCTTTTTGCCAATGAATGTGATAAAAGGAAGAAGTATTTCATCTGCGGAGCTGGCAAAACTAGAACATATTAGTGGATATTTAGGTGTAGCAGATACGTTGGTTACTACTGATTCTTTCTATCGTCCTTTATGTTCACAACTTTTGGGTAATGTTTTGGTGACAGACACTTTAGCAACAGCTAACGCCGTAGCAAAAACAATGGCACATCGTTATCGAGTGGTAACATTAGAAGGGGATGTTGTGAATCCTGGTGGCTCGATGACGGGAGGGAGCAGACAATCCAAAGCACCAAATCTCCTTTCCAGAGGAAGACAACTAGAAGAATTAAATCAACAAGTGAATCAAGTCCAGGTCAAACTAGCAGCTTTGCAATCCGAAGAAAAGAAAATTAGGGCAGATCTAATAGATTTAGAAGAACAAATCCAAACCATTCAATCGAAAATAGATGAACAGAAAAACTTCCAAAAAGCAAAGGAAACAGAGGGACAAGAAAATCATCTGCAATTACAAAATCTTGCCCATCGGATCGAGCATTTTTTAAAACAAGAACAGGAAGTAAATACCAAAAGAAGTCATTTGCAACAACAACTCACTGCAATGGATGATAGATATCAACAAAATGCGGATAGAATGAAAGAATTAGAGTTGCTACTCAAAGAAGAAGAAAAAATGCGTCGTCAACAAGTAGATGAAGAAAAGGAAAGAGATTCTCAATTAACAGAGCATCGCATCGAAGAAGCGAAATTACAACAAATAATAAGAGGCTTGGAAGAAGATCTCCAACGAATTATAGAAACACAACAAAAAAATCAAATCTTGGTGCAGAGTACGAGAGAAGAACAACAGAAGTTAATGGAAATAGGTGATTTAGGAGAAGAGGGATGGCAAGCTCTGCTATCTTCACTCTATCATTATCAAGAAACGAAAAAATCACTCCAAACTCAAATAGCAGAGCTTCGTGAAGAGCGAGATGCTTGCAGCAGACAACATCAAGAACTAGAGCAAGTCGTATATGAAAATAGCAAGTTGCTCCGATCGTATGAAGAGAAATTACATCAACAAGAAGTAAGGGTCAATCGATTGGATGTTGAGTTGAATCACTTGTTGCAAAAGCTTGCTGAAGAATACGAGACTAGTTTTGAAGGAGCAAAAGAGAAATACGGTGTTCCCGAAAATCCAGCACAAGCAGAAAGAAAAGTAAGGTCGTTGAAACAAAAACTGGATCAACTCGGCGATGTAAATATTGGGGCGATTGAGGAATACCAACGACTGACAGAGCGTCTTACGTTTTTGACCACACAAGAGGACGATCTTTTACAAGCGAAACAACAGCTCTACCAAATGATTGCGCAGATGGTCTCTGAAATGGGGAAACGCTTTGCCGATAGTTTTGCTCTTATTCGAGAAGAATTTCAGGATGTTTTTGTAAAGATGTTCGGTGGGGGACGGGCAGACTTACAACTTTCTGATCCGAGTAATTTATTGGATACTGGAATTGATATCGTCGCTCAACCTCCAGGGAAAAAATTACAACAACTATCTTTATTATCTGGTGGAGAACGTTCTCTTGCTGCGTTAGCTCTGCTTTTTGCAGTTCTTCGGATCAAACCAGTCCCATTTTGTTTTCTAGACGAAGTCGATGCAGCTTTAGATGAAGCTAATTTGACTCGATTCACGTACTATTTACAGAAATTTGCCAACCAGACTCAATTCATTATTATTACACACCGCAAACATACGATGGAAGGTGCACATGTATTGTATGGAATTACCATGCAGGAATCTGGTGTCTCTACTCTGGTATCTGTCAAACTAGAAGAGTATGATGAAAAAAGAGAAGTTGCTGCGGTACAAGCATGAGGAGGATAACCATTGAGTTTTTTTTCAAAGTTAAAAGAAAGTGTTGCAAGAACAACGGAAACTGTGACACAAAAATTTGTTTCTGGTTTGAGCAAAACAAGCTCTAACCTAGTTGGAGCAATGGGCAGTATTTTTTCGGGTAGAAGTAAAATTGATGAAGATTTGTATGAAGAACTAGAAGAAGTGTTGATTAGTGCTGATGTAGGTGTTCCTACAACGATGCATTTGGTAGAGCGCCTAAGAGAAGAAGTAAAAACAAGAAAAATCAAAGAACCAAATGAGCTGCAACCAGTAATGTCTGAACTTATCGCAGAATTGTTAGAAGACCAAGACGAACCAGCTTTACGACTTAATGCCAATGGGATGAGTATTATATTGTTTGTTGGTGTGAATGGAGTCGGTAAAACTACCACCATCGGGAAATTGGCGCATACTCTAAAACGAGAAGGAAAAAAAGTGGTTTTAGCAGCTGGAGATACTTTTCGCGCTGGAGCGATCGAACAATTGGAAACATGGGGAGAACGAGCGGGAGTTGATGTAATTAAACAACATGCGGGCTCAGATCCTGCTGCAGTTATTTTTGATGCGATTCAAGCAGCAAAGGCCCGGAAAGCGGATGTGCTACTCTGCGACACGGCTGGACGTTTGCAAAACAAAGTTAACTTAATGGAAGAGTTAAAGAAAGTATTTCGAGTTGTTCAACGTGAAGTACCAGATGCCCCTCACGAAGTTTTATTGGTATTGGATGCCACAACTGGCCAAAACGCAATGCAACAAGCAAAGCAGTTTGGACAGGCGGTGAATGTATCTGGGATCGTTCTTACCAAATTAGATGGAACAGCAAAAGGTGGTATCGTAATTGCCATTCGCCATGAGTTGGATTTGCCAGTAAAATGGATTGGACTTGGCGAAAAAGCAGATGACCTTCAACCCTTTGATCGAGATCAGTTTTTGCATGCGTTGTTTCAAGAAGGCAGCAGGTAAGACTTGAAATGATGTTTTTCTCAACAAGTAGGCGGCTCTAATCAGAGCCGCCTACCATTTTTTATTCCCTCTCATTGAAGCCTTTTATCCCTCTTGTAGCTCACTAACAGGAACATTTTTTTCATTTTTTTGATTATCTAGCGCATATACACTAGCTATTTGGGTAACATCATTGACGGATTGAATCCAGACAGGATCACCTTGATAGGTAACCGTTATCTTTTCGGGAGAATTCAAAATTTCTTCCACTCGATTAACATCCATTTGTAAATCCCCCTTTCACTGTAGAGTTTTTTGGATAATGTCTACTTGTTGGTTTATGCTTATGCGATTATCCATACTTTCTTTGATAGTAATTTTCTTTTTTGGAAGTTTTATTCATGTTTATTTTGTTAAAAAGCATTTTTTCTATGCTACACCTAGAAAAATAATTTCATTTCTCAAAAAAACATGTGAAATTAAATTTGTATGTAATCAAATATATTTTTCCCTATTAGAAATAAAGTCACAGTTAAAAATAAGATTTTCACATAAGAAACTCCTTTTTTTATTGCGAACTGAGATCCAATGAAAGCACCTAGAACCATGAAAATCCCCATGACGATGCCATAGGTAAATTGTACTTCGCCTAAATACAAAAATAGGAGGAGGGCAGTAATATTACTGCAAAAGTTTAGTATTTTTGCATTGCCTGCTGATTCTACAAAATCAAAGCCAATGATTAAGAATGCAAATAATAAAAAAGAACCTGTTCCTGCTCCGAAGAAACCGTCGTAAAAACCAATAATGAAAACCGTAAGTGGGAAGAAAAATTTTTTCTTTGCTGTAAGCTTCGTATATGTTGTTTTGTTACCCCAATTTTTTTTCATAATGGTGTATATGGCAACTACAACTAGTAAGATTAATACAAGAGGTTTTAGTATTTCAGAAGCGATATATTTGACAACAAAGGTTCCGAAAACAGCGCCTAAAATAGTAAGTGGGACCAATCTCCTTACCAATGGGAAATGGACTTTTCCTGAACGGATAAAAGATATCGTACTTGTTAAAGCACCCATAGAACTTGCTAATTTGTTTGTTGCGATTGCAGAAATGGGAGGAAGACCTGTAAAAAGCAATGCTGGGATAGAAATTAACCCACCTCCACCTACAACGGAATCGATAAATGCAGCTAAAAATCCAGCGACTGCTAAAAAAAGTAAGGTGTAAAAATTGATATCGTCCATCTATGATTTCCCCTCATGTCTATTAGTGACCACTAAAATAGTAACTAATAATTTACGATCTGTAAATAAGCATTTCAAAATAAAAGGATAGGGAGAAAGGAAAAATTTTTCTCTTAAGACATGGAACGATTTGCAGAATAAAAAAATGGATCGACTGAATTTGCTTTGCATAGGTAGCAAACAGTCGGTCCATTTGTATTTAGAAGGAGAATTCACAGAAAGAATTATACTTTTTCTGCACCAGTTTCAGGTTCTTCCAATATCTCCATCGGTTTCCCTTTTTGTTTTAAAAACATCCAAACCCCGATCATCGTTACCATACATGCTCCAATCTGCATCAAAGTTGGAACATGACCATAAATCAAGAAAACCAATATATTGGAACCAATAGGTATACCTAAAATACTGACAGATAGTACCAAAGCACTTATATGTTTTAGTAACCAATTTTGCAAATAGATACCAAAGATAGTAGGTACAATCGCTAATAGAAAGAGATAACCCCATTGCTCAGAGGAATACTCAATAAAGGGTTGATCCATGATCACATTGGTTAGCAGCAAAACTGTACCAGAAAAGGCGAAAACATAAAAATTGTATACACTCACATGCATCTTCTTCACAAGGAATTGTCCAATCAACATATAGATGGAAATGGAAATCGTACCAAGTATGGTCAACGCATCACCTAGTATAAGATTTGGTGCTATTGCATCCGTATGAAGAAAGTCAGATAGAGCCATCCATAATGCACCCATCATGGCAATAATCATGCTGAAAGCCGAGCGAAGATTCAATTTATCTTTAAACAATAGGATACTTCCGATAAATACAATCAAAGGTTCCAGCGTAATGAGGATTGTATTACTAGCGATAGTGGTATATCGCAAAGCGATAATACCTAGCAAAAAATGAGCTGCAAGAAATAGCCCTGACAGACAAGCAAGCAAAATGGATTTTAAAGGGACTGCGTGAAAGTGTTTCCGATCTTTGATAAACAAAGGAAGGAAGAGAATCAAAACAATCCATAACCGATACATTCCGATAACCGATGGAGGCATGGTAAGGGAAGAAATAAGAATAGGCGTAAAAGACATAGCAATAACACTCAAGAGAAGTAGAAAACGTGGTGATAGCATTCATGATCCCTCTTTGCAGTTGTTTCGTATGTGTTTACTTTACAGCCTATGTGTGCAAATGACGAATTGGAATTTCTTATAGTATGTATAATTTTCTACATAATTAAGCTGGCCAATTCTCTTTCAAAAGTTGATGAAAGCTCATAATATTTGGTTCATTTGCACGATTTTGTAGAAAGATTGCGTTTGTTTTTATTTTTCGATCGGCAATCTTGATTTTTAAGATGGATTTGTTGTTTCGTTCTGATTCTATCGATTTGGAGCTGAGAAGTGCCCAGCCAGAAGCTTGGAGAACCGCTTTTTTTATTGCTTCTTCGCTGCCAGATTCTATGATCCATTCGGGACTGAGATTGTATTCTGCTAAACTGCTTTTGATTACATCGACAAAATTACATTGATCGTGATGCATGAAGAATGGGAATTGCTTTAGTTTACTGATGTCAGATGGCTCTGTGATTAGATCTTTGGATGCGACCAATAATACTTCTTCTTCATCTATGGTGTGTTCCTGTATTTCTGTTTTGCTACTTTCACCAGCGATGACAGCAAAATCGGCTCGGTTATTTAAAACATGAAGAATGGCATCTTTACTGTGACAAGAGATTAACTCTAGTTTTACTAAGGGGTAAAGGCGAAAATAATCCCGAATGACAGGAGTAAGATGGTGAACACAATAAAATTCAGGTGCTGCTATACGTAGTTGACCTGACGGACCTTGCATGGTTTGCAATGCTGTTTCCATATTTCTGATCACTTCGAACAACTCATCAACATGTTCTTTAAGAATTGTACCAGCAGGTGTCAAAAAGGTTTTTTTTCGAATTCTTTGGATGAGTGGATAGCCAATTTCTCTTTCTAAAGCTTGAATCTGTAACGTAATCGTTGGTTGTGTATATCGAAGGATTTCAGCTGCTTTGGATAAATTTAAATGTTCAGCGACCACTTGAAAGGTACGTAAATTGCGAAGCTCCAAAACAAAACATCCCTTCTTTATGATTTTTTATAGATGCTATTAATTCTTTTAATTTCAGATTGTTATTCGACTATGGTAGATTATCGTTTAGATTATGGTATCGAAAATAGCAAACGTTTGCAATTGAGAGGAGCTGTCGTATGTTTCCATTTCGGGTTTTAAATCAAGCAGCTATACAAGAAAATCTCGATATGAGAAGTTGTTTGGAAATTGTAGAGAGAGCATATACATTAAAAGACGAGCAGAAAGCAACTTTGTTTCCTATGGTCTTTCATGAATTTGAACCTGGTGTAGCCGATATGGATATCAAATCCGGTCATTTAGCTGGTGCAAATATATTTGGTTTAAAACTAGTATCTTGGTTTGGAGAAAATCCAGCTAAAGGTTTGCCTGCCATTATCGGAACCGTTATGGTCTTAGATAGTAAAACGGGAGCACCTATTGGGATCATGAGTGGAGAAGCGATCACCTTAATGCGTACAGGAGCTGCGGCCGGTGTTGGTGCAAAACAGTTTGCTAGAGCAGATTCCAAAGTGCTATTATCTGTCGGTTCTGGTCATCTTGGACCTTATCATATTCTTGCAACATTAATGGTACTTGAAAACATAGAAAAAGTATTGGTGTACAACCCAAGATCAGTAGAACGAGCAACAGCTTTTTGTACAACGATTAGAGAAAAATGTCTGGGATTGCTCGCGCCTTACCGATCAGATCAGGAATTTTATGACGAAATGGTAAGAAGGATCCATGTTCCTTTTGAAGTTGTACAAGATATAGCACTTGCTACTGCAGAAGCTGATGTAATTAATACGGCAACCCCTTCCAAACAAGCCTTGATTAAGAAAGAGTGGGTAAAAGCTGGTACCCATATCACTTGCCTTGGTGCAGATATGGAAGGAAAACAAGAACTAGATGAACATATTTATGCTAACGCCAAAGTGTTTGTAGATGATGTTACGCAAGCCGTAAATGTCGGTGAAACTGAAATTCCTATTAAAAAAGGAACCATACAAAAAGATGCGTTGATCGAAATCGGTAGTGTTATTCGCGGACGGAAACCGAGTAGAACATCAGATCATGATATTACTGTATTTGATAGTACAGGCATTGCGCTACAAGATTTGCTTACCGCTGAATCCATTTTAAAAGAAGCGGAGAAAAATGGTTCTGGTGTAGTAGCAGATATTTAAACGGAAAAGAGGGTATCACATGCGTATTCCAGCATTTGCAGTAGAAGAATGGATGAATGAGTATGAACACGAAGCAATTTATAATATTGCGGAAACTTGTGTAGATTCGTTAACGGTGAAGGAACTCATTCAATTAGATGGTACACAGCCAGCTGATTTTTTTGAACATGTTGCGAAACAAAAATTGACTTATGGACATATAATCGGTTCTCCTGAGTTTCGACAACGCATTGCTAGTTCCTATACATCCGTAACCGAAGACCAAGTACTTCTGATGAATGGCGCTATTGGTGCTAACTTTTTAGTTCTTTACTCTCTTGTTGGTCCAAGCGATCATGTGATTGCAGTACACCCAACTTATCAACAGCTGTACGATGTACCTAAATCGTTTGGAGCAAGTGTGGATCTACTTTCTCTTCGTAAAGAAAATAATTACTTACCTGATCTGGACGAGCTTCGAAAACTTGTGAAGGATAATACCAAATTAATCATTATCAATAACCCGAATAATCCAACAGGTGCCTTGATGGATGATGAGATGTTAAAGGAGATTGTGGCGATTGCGAGAGAAGCAAATGCTTACATACTCAGTGATGAAGTATATCGCAATCTACTACAAGAAGACGTAAAAATTTCTTCTATCGTAGATTTGTATGAAAAAGGGATTAGTACGTCGAGTATGTCCAAAGTCTTATCTTTAGCTGGTCTTCGATTGGGATGGATTGCTGCTTCTCCAGAGGTCATAAAAGAATGTTTAAAACATCGAGATTATACGACGATTAGTTGTGGTTTGATCGATGACATGCTTGCCGTGCACGCTCTTCGAAACTACGATAAGATACTAGAGCGAAATCTGAAGATTGTTCGCGAAAATCTAGCTATTTTAGACAACTGGGTAGCTAGTGAACCAGCAATTCATTATGTAAAACCACAGGCAGGAACTACCGCTCTTCTACACTTTGATTTGCCACTTACGTCAGAAGATTTTTGTTTACAATTGTTCCGAGCTAATGGTGCTTTCCTAACCCCTGGTTCATGCTTTGATCTAGAGGGGACTGTGCGAATCGGCTATGCTTGCGCGACCGATGTGCTAATACAAGGACTGGAAAAAGTATCGGACTTTATTCGACAAGTAAATAAATAGAATCCTTGACCGCATGAAAAGAAGGTTTTTTCATGCGGTCACTTATTTTTATATATAATAAAATATAAAATTTTATAATGATTACTATTGATTAAATTAATTAGTTATCATTATGATTGCTATGCTAGAATCTTTCTAAATATAGAGTGTATAAAAGTGTGTCTTGATTTATATTTTTACATTCTATTAAAATAGTCTGCTAGCCATTAGGAGGAACGAGACAAGTGAACAAGTCAACTCCATTATCTATTTCTCAAAAAACAAAAGAAATAAATGTTTTCGTACTATTGACGATTGTACTTGCTATTGCTCTAATTCTGACTTATATTTTGCCAGCAGGTGAATATTCGAGAACAGAGGTAGATGGAAGAAGTATAGTAGTACCAAATTCGTATAAGCATGTTGATTCTGCTTCTTTAAACCTTATGGATTTTGCAGGGTCTTTTCACAAAGGTATGGTAGAAGCTGGTGATATTATTTTCTTTGTTCTTATCATCGGTGGAGCATTTGGAATTATCGTTTCAACTGGAGCTATTGAAGCATTCATTTTTAGTATTTCTCGAAAACTTGGAAATAAGGAAAAGTGGCTCATCCCTTTTATGATGCTCTTTTTTGCTATTGGCGGTTCCCTTATCGGGATGGCAGAAGAGACGCTCGTCTATATTCCGATCCTCATCTCTCTATCGTTATCATTAGGTTTTGATGTATTAACAGGAGCAGCCATCGTATTGGTTGGAGCTTCTATCGGATTTGCGACTGCTGTGATGAATCCGTTTACAGTCGGTGTTGCCCAAGGAATTGCGAAATTACCTATGTTTTCTGGCATCGGATTTCGGATTGTTTTATTTGTTATCATGTATCTCGTTGGTGTGTGGTTTATATACCGCCATGCTGTCCGAGTAAAAAAAGATCCCAGCAAAGGATTTTTCGGAGATGGCAGGTACAGTAAAATTGATCCTAACAAAACGGATGTCACTTTTACAGGGAGACACAAAGCAGTTCTCATCTGTTTTTTACTCAATTTTGTATGGATCGCCTTTGGGGTTATCAAATATGGATGGTATATGACCGAGATTGCAGGGATGTTTATCTTGCTTGCGATTGTAGTAGGATTCATCGCTCGTATACACCCTAATGATTTTGTAGATCGTTTTATGGGTGGTTCTGCGGGGCTTATTTCAGGAGCTTTGATTATTGGTGTAGCAAAAGCAGTAGTAGTGATTTTGACGGATGGTCGTGTGATTGACACCATTTTATATACTGCTGCTTCCGCATTGGATTCCTTTCCGGGTTACCTTAGTGCGATTGGCATCTATGTTTTTCAGGCAGTGATAAACTTTATTGTTCCATCTGGAAGTGGTCAAGCAGCATTGACAATGCCTATTATTGCTCCTCTAGCCGATTTAGTGGGAGTAACGCGACAAACAACAGTATTAGCCTTCTCTTTGCAAGATGGAATCGGAAACATTATCCTCCCTACTTCAGGCTATTTTATGGCAGGACTAGCTTTGGCAGGTATTCCTTGGTCACGGTGGGTGAAGTGGATTTTACCCCTGATCTTGATTCAATATGGCATTGGACTTGTAGCAGTTATTGTAGCGCATGCGATAAATTATGGACCATTTTAAGAAGGAGTGTAGGTAGCGATGGAAGTAAGTTCAACATTAGCAGAATGGGCTATCGCCCATCGTCGTCATATTCATCAATTTCCAGAGCTATCTGGGCAAGAATGGGAGACACATCAATATATCAAAAAACATATTCAAGATTTGGGTTTAGAAATATTAGATTATCAAGCGCCTAGCCTCGTTGCTTTTCTTCCTGGAACAGATGGTACAAAGACAATTGGTTTGCGTTCCGATATTGATGCACTCCCCATCCAAGAGGAAGGGGAGAAGACTTGTATTTCTCAACGATCTGGTGTTGCTCATGTATGTGGTCATGATGGTCATACAGCCATTTTGTTGTCTGTAGCCAAATGGGCCTCAGAAAATCGCTATCGGATTAAACCGAATCTCGTGTTTGTCTTCCAGTCTGCAGAAGAGATGGGACCTAGCGGAGCAGAAGCATTGATCGAACAGGGATTATTGGAATTACTAGATGAAATTTATGGGTTACATCTTTGGCAGCCACTGAAGAAAGGAAAGATCGGATTATTATCTGGTTCGATGATGGCCTCTTCAGATGAATTTGAATTGGTTATTCATGGTTCTGGTGGACATGGGGCTTTACCTCACGAGACGATTGATCCGATTTTTGTTGCGAGCCAAGTGATCAGTGGTATTCAGTCGATTATTAGCAGAAAAATCAATCCGATGGAGCCTGCTGTTATTACGGTTGGTAAAGTCGTGGCGGGGACAACGTATAATATTATTCCGCATGAAGCAACGCTGTATGGGACACTTCGTGCTTTTACCAATGAAGTCAGAGAATGGCTTCCTATTGAGTTAGAAAGGGTAGCAAAAGGAATTGCGGAAGCATATGGAGCATCCATTTCTTTTAAACTTTTACGAGGGACACCTCCTGTCATTAATGACTCCAATGTCAGTGAATTTGTAAAACAAGTAATTGTTACTTCCTTTCCTGCAAAAACATATGAGACAATAGAACCATCCATGGCTGCTGAAGATTTTTCGTTTTATTTACAAAAGAAACCAGGGGCTTTCCTATTTGTAGGGATGAATAGTGAAAAGAGCAGCTATCCTCATCACGACCCTCGTTTTGATATCGATGAAGAATCGATATCAATGGCTATTCGTTTTTTCTGTGAACTTATTTTGCATCAAGAGTAAAAAGAAATGGAGTTTTTCATCATGTTGAACGTTTCCTTATTGGATGTCATTCAAGTTAAAGCAGTTATCAAAGATCAAATACAAGCCACACCACTTTTGCCTGCTCCTGTTTTATCTGAACAAACAGGAGCAGATGTGTGGTTTAAAGTAGAAGCATTGCAAACAACAGGATCTTTTAAACTTCGAGGAGCATTTACGAAGTTGTTTTCTTTGACAGATGAAGAGAGAGCTAAAGGAGTGATCACGGCATCTGCTGGTAATCACGCTCAAGGCGTGGCTTATGCATCTTCCCACCTCCATATTTCAGCATTGATTGTGGTGCCAAAAACTGCACCAGAAACAAAAAAAGCGGGTATCCGCAGATATGGTGCAGAGTTAGTGGAGTTCGGAAATAATTACGATGAGGCAGAAACTCATGCATACGAACTAGCCAAGACAACAGGCAGGACATTTGTGCATGCATTTGAAGATAACAAAATTATTGCTGGACAAGGTACAGTTGGGCTGGAAATTTTATTAGAGCAGCCTGATTTTGATACCCTTGTTGTCCCTGCTGGTGGGGGAGGATTGATTTGCGGAGTAGCAGTTGCAGCAAAAGCAATCAATCCCGCTATCCGAGTGATCGGTGTGCAATCCCATGCGTCTCCTCCATGGTACTATTCTTTCAAAGAGAAGAAACTCGTAGATGTAACATATGAAGACTCCCTTGCGGATGGATTGCATGGTGGGATTACACAAGGAAATCTTGATCTCGCCCTTCAAGTAGTGGATGATATCATCTTGGTGAAAGAAGAAGAAATTGCTCACGCCATGTATTGGTTAGCCAAAGAGCATCATTATATGGTAGAAGGTTCTGGTGCCATAGGTGTTGCGGCTCTATTAAATGGACATCTGGATGTAACTGGTCAAAAAGTATGTACTATTTTGAGCGGTAGCAATGTAGATGCTGGGAAGCTGGCCAATATCATTACAAATCATACGTAGTTTTAGCAGCATCCTTGTTTTCAAAAGGGTGCTTTTTGTTCGTAGAGAGAGACAGTATCATTTAAAATAAGGGTAGAATTAGTCCGTTGTTTTTACTATTGAAGTCCATATCATTCCCTGAAGGAGATTTCAAATGGAAGCTTTACGTTATGCTCTGCTTGATGTATTTACCACAAAACCTTTTGGCGGTAATCAATTAGCTGTGTTTTATGATGACACTAATCTGCCAACGGAAACAATGCAAACGATTGCCAGAGAACTAAATTTATCCGAAACCGTGTTTGTTCAAACCCCATCCGATGCGAAAAAGGAAAAACGACTGAGAATATTTACGCCAAAAGTAGAGCTGCCAATGGCTGGGCATCCCACAATTGGAACTGCATATTTGCTTGCAGATAAAGGGATTTTGGATACAAAAGAAGGGGTAAACGAATGGGTTTTAGAGGAGGAAGTGGGGGAGATTCCTGTAAAAGTTTATAGGGAACAATCTCGTATTTCTAAAGTGGAAATGACACAACCATTACCAGAGTTTGGTGAAGTGTATCAGGACAGGCAAAATGTTGCTGATTTATTTTCTTTATCGGTAGAAGATCTAGATCCTGCTTTACCGATTCAAACTGTCTCGACAGGTGTACCTTTTCTGTTTATCCCGATTTGTACGCTTGACGCAATAAAAAAAATCCAATTTCGTATGGACATTTGGGAGAAACATTTTAGTAGAAATCCGGAGATACAACATATTTTTACCTTTACAACCGAAACCGAAAATATTTCATCTACCATTCATAGTAGGATGTTTGCCCCAGCAATGGGTATTTCCGAAGATCCTGCAACTGGAAACGCGAGTGGTTCTTTAGGAGCATATTTAGTGGAACATGCAGTGGTCTCACCTGTTGAACAAGAAACGTATTTCATTCGAAGTGAACAAGGGTTTGAAATGGGAAGACCGAGTTATATTGATATCACAATTGGGAAAGAGGGAGAGCAATATAAGGAAGTAAAAATTGGAGGTACCAGTGTAATCATAGGTTCTGGAGAAATATGTTTACAGACGGCGGATTAATAATGGGAAGAAAAAAGTGGCTCCCCTGTGCTGGCTCAGCACAGAGGAGTTCCACATCCGATGAAGCGATCGATCACGCTGCCATGCGGCGCATCTTTCGCGTCCACTGACGGCGACGGGACCAGTGCTTGTCGATGACCGGCTGACCAGGAGAACGGGTCTTCCAGTCGGGAGCGGTCTTCCGCAGTCCGCGAGCGACGATCCACTCACCCGTTCGCCAGTTGAGCTGTCCCTTGTTGGCGCAGGTCAGCTCTTCTGGGTTGTCGGTGGTGTTGTAGAGATGGAACTGGTGTCCCTTCTTGTCGGTGAGGACGGCTCGCGTCATCTTCTGGCCGTCGAACGTCTCGTACTGGTAGACCTTGATCGTCCCGACCTTGCTGTGCTCCCATGAGCGGATCAGGCGTTCTTCCGTCACCTGGAAGTCTCCAGGGATCTGGACGGCCTCGATCTCACCCGTGAAGTAGTTTTCCTGGGTCTTCGGGTAGTGCGTGCAGTTCGAGTTCAGCACCTCCACCGGAGTGCCATCATGGCGCATAGGAGCGCCATTGGCCCAGGTGTCTTCGTAGAGGTAGAACGAGTCTCCCTTCAACCAAATACTGCCGCCGCTCATCATCTGATTGACCTTGGCGGCAGTCGGTACACCGTTCACCCAGTGGAGTCGCGTGAAGATGAGCCGACCCTGCTGACCCCAGTCACGGAGGAGCGTCGGGTCGCAGTCGAGGTTGCCGTCTTCGTCTTCGAAGCACATCTCGTCGGTGGACTTGATGATGGCGGGATCGTACTTGTTCGTGTGCACCATCAGCGGGTTGAACGGTTCGCCGGCCTTCTGCTGCTCGAACGCAGTCCCTTCCTTCAGGTTGAAGATCAGCGTCCGACCATCGTCACACGGGATGTGAAAGCTGGGCCAGTCCTTCAGGTTGGAGCGGACGGAGCGGTCGTTCCAGTCGAAGGTGTAGTTCGGGTCGAAGTTGATGGTCGCCGTCTGGAGCTGCATGGGAAATCCTTTCCTCGGATGTGGCGAATCTTGCCTACATTCATTCTATAATAGAAATTTAGAAATGAATATCCCAATTGGCATCATATTTTGACACTTTTTCTAAGCGACAAGGGGACGGTTCTTTTGTCGCATGCTTTTTTTACTTTTTGTTAAGGGATAAAGGATTTGTCTTGACTCCCTTATTTTTTTCTGTTACTATTTTCAACTGTAAAGGAAATCACCTTGACACGAACGAGAGGTGATCATATTGTTGGAGCAAACAACGGAAATCAATTTGTTATATGATTTTTATGGCTCTCTTTTAACCAAAAAACAACAACTTATTTTAGAATGTTATTACCTCGACGATTGGTCGCTTTCAGAGATTGCAAATCACCAAGGAACATCTAGACAAGCAGTTTTTGAAGGCATCAAACGAGCAGAACAACATTTAATAGAGTTTGAGAATAAGCTGGGTCTGGTTCAAAAGTACCGTCAGCGTGATCAACTAGCGAAAAAAATTCTCTCCAAATTATCTGCTGATCCATCACTTCAAGCGGAGGTTTCTGACCTGATTCAGCAGATGATAGACTAGCGTAAGAGGTGAGAAGATGGCATTTGAAGGATTGTCTGGCCGTTTGCAGAGTGTCATGCAAAAGCTTCGTGGCAAAGGGAAAGTAACCGAAGCAGATGTAAAAGAGGCAATGCGGGAGATTCGTCTTGCACTTCTTGAAGCGGATGTAAACTTTAAAGTTGTAAAAACCTTTATTGATCGTGTAAAAGAACGAGCAATTGGTCAAGAAGTACTAAAAAGCCTTACTCCTGGTCAACAAGTAGTAAAAGTAGTGAACGAAGAATTGACCGAATTGATGGGTGGTCAAGAGAGTAAGTTAGTGGTTGCCAGCAAGGCACCAACTGTTATTATGATGGTTGGTCTGCAAGGGGCAGGGAAAACAACCTCCTCTGGTAAGCTTGCGAAATGGTTGGCTAAACAAAACAAGAAGCCGTTATTGGTTGCAGCTGATATTTATCGTCCTGCTGCGATTCGGCAGTTGGAAGTACTAGGTGAGCAATTAGGTGTTCCTGTATTTTCACTTGGAGACAAAGAAAGTCCTGTAAATATTGCTCAAAAAGGGATCGAAAAAGCCAAGAGTGAACAATTTGATACCGTAATTATCGACACTGCAGGTCGACTGCATGTGGATGAGCAGATGATGGATGAGTTAAGAAATGTACGTCAAATAGCCAATCCAGATGAAGTATTGCTCGTTATTGATGCGATGACAGGACAAGATGCAGTAAATGTGGCAGAAAGTTTCCATCGGGAAATGGATTTGACGGGTGTCATTCTTACCAAGTTAGATGGAGACACTCGTGGTGGAGCAGCTTTATCTGTAAAAGCGGTAACCAATTGTCCCATTAAGTTTGTGGGGATGGGAGAAAAAACGGATGCATTAGAGCCTTTTCACCCAGATCGCATGGCTTCTCGTATTTTAGGAATGGGTGATGTCCTTTCTTTGATCGAGAAAGCACAAGAAGCAGTAGATATGGAGAAAGCAAAAGAACTAGAAAAGAAAATGCGAAGTCAGAAGCTGACTTTGCATGATTTCCTAGATCAGTTGCAGCAAGTTCGCAAAATGGGGCCATTGGAAGATATGCTCGCCATGATCCCAGGTGCGAATGCAAAAGCTTTGAAAAATGTGACCGTAGATGAGAAGAAGATGGATCGGATTGAGGCCATTATTCGCTCCATGACTGCTTATGAAAAAGATCATCCAGAAGTATTGAATGCGAGTCGCAGAAGAAGAATTGCCTTGGGTAGTGGCACTTCTGTGCAAGAAGTCAACCAATTACTCAAGCAGTTCCAAGAGATGAAAAAGAGTATGAAACAAATGGCTTCAATGATGAAAAATACAAAGAAACGCAAAGGCTTCAAATTTCCTTTCATGGGGTAAGGCAGTGTGTATTCTAGAGTGGAGGTGAAACAAAAATGGCAGTGAAAATTCGTCTAAAACGAATGGGTGCAAAGAAAGCTCCTTTCTACCGCGTGGTTGTAGCAGATGCTCGTGCACCTCGTGATGGTCGTTTCATCGAAGAGATTGGTTATTTCAATCCTTTGACCGAACCAGCGCAAGTGAACATCAATGAGGAAAAAGCTTTGAAATGGCTTCAAACAGGAGCACAACCTTCTGATACAGTAAAAGCTTTGCTTCGTAAAGAAGGTATCCTAGAAAAATTACAAAAATAAGGTTGGGCTGACGTAAAAATGGAATTTCTTCGTGTAGGTCAATTTGTCAATACACACGGAATTCGCGGTGAAGTCAAAATCATGGCGAATACGGACTTCCCAGAGCAACGTTTTGCAGTTGGAAAACAAGTTTGGCTGGCACATCCAACGCTTGTCGAAAAACTTCCACTTACGGTGGTAGGGGTTCGTACTCATAAATCTACGCTATTGATTCGCTTTCGAGAATGGAATAATATCAATGAAGCTGAACCTTTCAAAGGTGCTTGGTTGTATGTTCCAGAGGAAGAAGAAGTAGCGGATGAGGAAGATGGTTTTTACTTTCATCAAATTATCGGCTGTCAAGTGGTTACCACTGATGGACAACATGTTGGAAGAGTAAAGGAAATATTGACGCTTCCAGCGAATGACGTGTGGGTAGTGTCCAGAGAAGGGAAAGGGGATTTATTGCTCCCTTATATTGAGGATGTTATCAAGGAAGTAGATGTAACTCAGCAAGTGATCACAATGGTTTGGATGGAAGGACTGGAGTAAATGGCGATGATTCGCTTTGATGTACTAACCTTATTTCCGGAGATGTTTCATGGATTCCTTTCTCATAGCATCATGGGTAGAGCGAAGGAGAGAGGGTTGGTAGAAGCTAATCTCATTAATTTTCGTCAGTTTTCCGACTCCAAACATCATACCGTTGATGATACTCCTTATGGAGGCGGTGGTGGAATGGTACTCCGTCCCCAACCGATTTTTGATGCGGTAGATCATTTACTAGAAAATGTTGCAGAGAAGCCTCCTATCATCATGATGACTCCTCAAGGAGAACCATTTTCGCAAGAAATGGCGGAGGAATTGGCAGTGTATCCCCATCTTGTTCTACTCTGTGGACACTATGAAGGTTTTGATGAGCGAATCCGTGAGCATTTGGTAACCCATGAAATATCGATGGGGGACTATGTACTTACGGGTGGAGAGTTACCAGCCATGATTGTCATGGATAGTGTTAGTCGCTTACTTCCTGAGGTATTGGGAAATCCAATGTCACATGTAGATGACTCATTTTCTACGGGACTATTGGAGTATCCACACTATACCAAACCGTCAGAATATCGAGGAATGAAGGTGCCAGATGTTTTACTTTCTGGACATCATGCCAAGATAGATAAATGGCGAAGGGAGCAAGCATTGCTTCGCACATGGGAACGTCGACCGGATTTGCTGGAATCTTCAAATCTGACTGATGAAGATCGTAAGTTTTTGCGTCAATTAAATACAAACAAAGACTAATTGTCTTGACGCCACGTATGTGGTAAAATATTTCCGTTTCCCTTGATCCGGAATTTTGAATAGAAAAGAAAGGAGGTTATCCGATCATGCAAGAACTTATCAGAAGCCTTACAGAAGATCAATTGAAGCAAGATATCCCACTATTTCGCGCTGGAGACACACTTCGTGTGCACGTGAAAGTAAAAGAGGGCCAACGTGAACGGATTCAGCTTTTTGAAGGAGTTGTAATCCAACGTCGTGGCGGTGGTATCTCTGCAACTTTTACTGTTCGTAAGATTTCCTATGGTGTAGGTGTGGAACGTACTTTCCCACTTCATTCTCCACGTTTGGACAAAATCGAAGTGATTCGTCGTGGTAAAGTTCGTCGTGCGAAACTATTCTATCTACGTAAACTTCGTGGAAAAGCTGCTCGCATCAAAGAAAGAATGACACATAAATAGAATGCACGTTTCGCGGAAAAGGGCTTGAGTTGATCAAGTCCTTTTCCCATATTTTCATAGGAGGCGTCCGAATGAGTGAATTTATTTCTCGCTCGGAACGACAACGGAGAGAACGTCTCGAACGACAAAGACAAAGGCACAAAAAATCTTCATCACGTGCGTTCGATTGGGTAAAAGCTGTCATTATTGCACTTATACTCGCAGTTGTCATTCGAGGGTTTATCTTAGAACCGACTTACGTGCAGGGCCCTTCGATGTTAAACACCATGAAAACAGGAGATAAGGTCATTATTAATAAACTTATTTACCGTTTAAAATCCCCAGCTCGTGGTGAAGTTATTGTTTTTCATACTCCAGAAGATCGAGATTTGATTAAAAGAGTAATTGGTTTACCGGGTGAAACGATACAAGTGAAGAATTATCATGTATATATTAATGGAAAGTTGCTACAAGAACCTTATTTGAATTTTTCTACACAAACCTCCACTGTCCCACCAACTAAAATAGCCGCTAACCATCTATTTGTGATGGGAGATAATCGAGTAAACAGTACCGATAGTCGTGAATTAGGTGCCATTCCCATTGATCAAGTCATAGGAAGAGCGGAGTTTATTTATTGGCCAATCTCAGAGTGGAAGACCTTGTGATTTTAATGTACTAGAGGTGTTGAACATGTCGATCCATTGGTTTCCGGGTCATATGGCAAAAGCTAGAAGACAGATAGAAGAGAAATTAAAGCAAGTGGATATCGTAATCGAACTATTAGATGCCAGATTGCCTTTAGCAAGTCGTAATCCGATGATAGACGAAATAACCGGGCATAAACCTCGCTTGGTTCTTTTTACAAAAGGGGATATGGCTGATGAGACAACTACGAATGATTGGATCTCGTATTTTACAGGGATAGGAGTGTCTGTTTTACCTATCGATGCAAAAACGGGTAAAGGTGTACCCAAAATTGCTGCAACATGTGAAAAAATATTGGAGCCTCTATTTGTTACACGGCAAAAAAAAGGTATTGTTTCAAAAAGGATGCGTGCCATGGTATTAGGTATCCCTAATGTTGGAAAATCATCTTTGATTAATCGTTTGGCTGGCAGACATGCTACTCAAACAGGAGATCGTCCTGGAGTTACCAAAGCACAGCAGTGGATTAGAGTAGGAAAAAAACTAGAATTATTGGACACACCGGGAATTCTGTGGCCCAAATTCGAAGATCCAGATGTAGGAATGCGGTTAGCAATGAGTGGAGCGATCAAGGAGGATATATTGCCTACGGAAGAAGTGGCATTACATACTTTAAAATACATAAGTCATCGTTATCCAAAGTTGTTAGCAGAACGATACGCTGTTGAAATAACAGATCAAACTCCAGTTGAATTATTAGATGAAATAGGAAAAAAACGTGGATGTTTAATGCGCGGTGGAGAGATTGATTGGGATAAAGCAGCTGATATCGTGATGGGTGATCTGCGCTCTGGCAGACTGGGACGTGTCTCTCTGGAAACTCCAAGTGATTATGAGGAGATTGTAGATGAAGAAAACGATTGATGCCTGGCGGGAATGGCTACAAGAAAATGAAGTTACAGAGGAAGTATTGTCTGAGCTATTAGCAGATACAAGGCAAGGTGTGAAACAACTGGCTAAACGTTATCAAAATCAACAATCAAAAGAAAAGGCGGAACAAGAACGTTTAGCAAAGATGTGGACATACGAAAAAAAATTATGGGCTGATGGAAAAACATGTATTGCTGGTATTGATGAAGCTGGTCGTGGCCCGCTAGCAGGACCTGTGGTAGCAGCAGCGGTAATTCTACCACCTGATTTTGATGTAGCTGGATTGAACGACTCAAAGCAAGTCTCCGCAAATGATCGAAACATATTACGTGAGCGTATCCATCGAGATGCCATCAGTATAGGTGTTGGCATAGTGGATGTCTCCTATATTGATGAGCATAATATTTTACAAGCTACGTTCCATGCTATGCGGATTGCGATCTCTAAATTATCAAAACAACCAGATCATCTACTGCTAGACGCAGTTAAATTGCCACAAGTAACGATTACCCAACAAAGCCTTATTAAAGGCGACAGTTTGAGTCATTCCATTGCCGCAGCATCTATCATAGCAAAAACAACGCGAGATGAGTGGATGATGGAAATACATAAGCAGTACCCACAATATGGATTTGATCAACATATGGGATATGGAGTGCCATCCCATTTAGAAAAACTTCAAAAATACGGTGCTTCTCCTATTCACCGACGCAGTTTTTCACCTGTGCGAGCAGTAATAGAGGCTACTTCATGACGTTTCAAAGAAAAGCAATTGGTCAGCGGGGAGAAGATATAGCTGCGGGGTATCTTGTTTCCAAAGGGTGGGAACTGATCGCAAGAAATTGGTCTACGAAACTTGGAGAGTTAGATATTGTCGCAAATGACGGCTTGCAGCTTATTTTTGTGGAAGTAAGGACAACCACCTCCAATCAATTTGGTCTTGGTTTTCAGTCTGTTCAATATCGAAAGCAGCAGCAAGTGAGAAAATTGGCAGTGCAATTTATGCAAAAACAAAAATTGGAGCATCTTTCCATTCGTTTTGATGTGATATCGGTTCTATTAACAAAAGAGAGAGAGTTTGTAGACTTAAACCATTTAGAAGGTGCTTTTTAATGAATTTGCAGCCAAGAAAAACGGATGATGTATTTGATTACTTGTACAAGAGTGTGAGCGAAGACTAGATTCGTGTCAAAGATAAGAAAATGCAAATAATAACATGGATGCTAGCTGTGATATGCTAGTTTTTCCTAATTTGAAGTAGTAATATATTTTTAGAAGTAGGAAAGTTGGTAATAGACAATAAAATATGGCGGGAGTAGAGACAAGATGTTAAGAAAGTTTCCTCTATTATTATTATTAGCTACTGTGATTTTCTTTTCCATGAGTACATCTTTGTTTGCAGCTGCAAGTAAACCTACTATTACTTCAAAAGCTTTTTATGTTATGGATTACTCTAGTGGAGCAATTTTAATGAGTGGTAATGGAAACACTTCCTTACCTATTGCTAGTCTATCTAAGTTAATGACAGCTCTGATCGTCATGGAAAAAATCAAGCAAGGAAAGTTACATTGGTCAGACAAAGTGATCGTTAGCAAAAAAGCACAAGCTATTAATGAATCAGAAATTAAACTGGTGGCTGGTGAAAAAATTTCCATAAAAGAACTTGTTACAGGGATGATGGTTGCATCTGCAAACGATGCTGCTTATGCACTTGCGGAGAAAGTGAGTGGGTCAGAGGAAAAATTTGCTTCTTTGATGAATCAAAAGGCGAAAGAATTAGGATTGGGAAAGACGCAATTTTATACGAGCAGTGGACTGGTCTATAAGTCTTCTTCTGGCAAAGTATATACGAATACAATGTCTGCAAATGATATGGCAATCTTAACTAGATATATATTGGCGAAACATTCCGAAATATATTCGTTTTCTACGATTCTCCGACATACCTTTCATCCCGGTACTTCTCGACAAATGAAAGTGACCAATACCAATTCGATGCTGCCTACGTTGTCGTATGGTTATAAAGGGGTGGATGGTCTCAAGACAGGATTTACAACTCCTGCTAAATATTGTTATGTAGGTACCGTTACTCGGAATAATTTCCGCCTTATTTCCGTTTTGTTGGGATCTAGTACTTTAGATAAAAGATATAAAGAAACCAAACAGTTATATGATTACATTTACCAAAATTATACACCAAGTTTGATCCTCCAAGCGGGAAGAGCGATATCCAGTTATAAAACGATTAGAGTGAGTGGGCACAATGGTCCAGTATCTATTGTTTCTCTTCGTAATCTGACGATTCCGCTCCTCAAAGGCAAAGAAAAAGATTATTCTTATCATATTGTTATTTATCCAAATTTACGTGCACCAATGAAAAAAGGCACTGCAGTTGGATATGTTCAAATCTATTACAAAGGTAAGGTTGTCCTTGGCACACCGCGGATGTCTTTAGTAACGGCTACAGCAGTAACAAAAAATTAGTACACATAAAGAAAACGACTTGAAAGGAAATAGATATTCTCATTTCAAGTCGTTTTTCGTTTTATATGATTAAATCAATCTTAGTTAAAAATGGGATTCCACTTGTGTGGAGTCAATACCCATTCTTCCCATCAAGGAAAATAAGCGATGTCGACATCGTAGGGGAATCGGACCAGATCCTCACCCATGACTAGCGAAAGGTGCCACCGCCGGACATCCAACATGATCTCCTCATTTGGCTTCAAATGGGAGGGGAAATGGCTCAGATAAGTAAATTAAACAAGGTTGGATCATGATTAACCTCTATATATGGGAAACCATACTCGTCCATTCGTTTAAGCAGAGACTGGTAGTTCTTTGGATCTTTTAATTCAATCCCTACCAACGCAGGGCCGGAACTTTTGTTGTTTTTCTTTGTATATTCAAATCGAGTGATATCATCATCTTCACTTAATACATGCTGAACAAATTCGCGGAGTGCACCTGCTCGTTGAGGAAAAGATACGATGAAGTAATGCTTTAATCCTTCATAGATCATTGAAAGTTCTTTCATTTCTTGCATACGATCGATATCGTTATTCCCTCCACTAACAATACATACCACATTTTTTCCTTTGATTTCACTACGATAAAAATCAAGTGCTGCAATGGATAATGCTCCAGCAGGTTCCACAACAAGAGCAATTTGATTGTATAACTCTAAAATGGTACTACATGTTTTCCCTTCTGGTACAAGTACAATGTCACTTACTAAATCTTTTACGATTTGAAAAGTAATTTGTCCTACTTGTTTAACTGCTGCTCCGTCTACGAAAGGATCGATTTTATCGAGGGTAACCACTTCTCCAGCTTCGATGGATCGTTTCATGGATGGAGCCCCTTGTGGCTCTACACCAATGATTTTACAGTTTGGGTCGATGCCTTTCATATAAGTACTGACGCCCGCGATCAATCCTCCTCCACCAATGCCTGCGAAAAGCATATCGACTTTATCGATATCATTCATGATTTCCATACCAATCGTTCCTTGTCCTGCAATTGTTCGATAATCATCAAAAGGGTGTACAAATGACATTTGATGATTATCGCAATATGACTTGGCTTCTAAATAAGAGTCATCAAATGTATCACCAGTTAATATAACCTCTACAAAAGCTGCACCATAGCGCTTGACTTGGTCCACTTTTTGCCGAGGAGTAGTGGTAGGCATAAAAATTTTACCATTGATTCCAAGTTTACTACAGGAATAGGCTACCCCTTGTGCGTGATTCCCTGCACTTGCGCACACCACTCCTTTGTTTCGTTCTTCTAAAGATAAGCTTTGAATCATATAAAAAGCGCCACGTATTTTAAAGGATCTTACCACTTGAAGATCTTCTCTTTTCAGGTAAACATTGCAGTCATACAAATTGGATAAATATTCGTTTCGTTGCAATGGTGTTCGTAATACTACGTCTTTGATCATCTGATTCGCGATGATGATGTCTTCCATTTTCATAAGTATGGATTGTGTGGTCATTGATTCATTCATCCTTTTTCACAAGTTCTTGAAACAGATTCTATCATATTATCATAAGCAGCAACTATTTTTTGGAATCTATTAAATATGCAGAAATATTACAAACGAATACGGATCATTGACATAACTCATTTTATTCTGATAGTATGTCATTAGATTTTCCAAAAAATTCATCATGTAGAAACGAATGTATTTTAGTTTTCCATATCTACTTTGTTATAGATATATCTTAGGAGGAAACATGTATAAAATGTTTACGACCTTGATCGATATTTTGCGATATCGGGCTAAATATCAAGGCGACCAAAAAGCATATACTTTTTTAAAAGATGGAGATAAGGATGAAATAAGTTATACATACGAAACATTAGATATTCGAGCTAGATCCATCGCTGCTTGGTTACAAACAAAAGTTAAATCAGGCGAAAGAGTAATGTTGTTCTATCATCAAGGTCTCGATTTTATTAGTGCATTTTATGGTTGTTTATACGCTGGAGTAATTGCAGTTCCAGGATATCCCCCAGAAGGACAACATCGCCGAACAACTAGATTACAAGCAATTGTAAAAGATGCAGGGGCAAAGATAGCGCTAACGACAATAGATGTACTAGAAAATATGGATATTCAAAATAGAAAAGCTTTGGTTGGTCTGGAAATGCAGTGGTTTCCAACTGATACTTTATCCGATATTTGGGCAAAGGATTGGAATGAACCAGACATCGATCGCGATACAGTCACTTATTTACAATATAGCTCAGGTTCAACAGGAGACCCCAAAGGGATAATGGTAAGTCATGGAAATATGTTAGACAACTCGGCAATTATCTGTGATCGATTACAGCACACGAAAGATGATGTAAGCGTTTCATGGTTGCCTATTTTTCATGATTTGGGATTAATTGGTTGTGTAGTGCAGCCTATGTACGTTGGTTTTCATGCGGTCTCACTCTCTCCTTACCAATATGTTGTTAATCCATATCTTTGGTTAAAAGCAATTGATCGTTTTCGAGGAACTACAACCTGTTGTCCAAATTTTGGTTTTGACTTATGTGTGCGTAAAACATCTCCTGTACAACGGGCATCTTTGGATCTTAGTAGCTGGCGAGTAGCAGTGAATTGTGCAGAGCCTGTTCGATATCAGACTTTGGAGAAGTTTACAGAAGTATTTTCGCCTTACGGCTTTCGAGCAGAAGCTCATTATCCGATGTATGGTATGGCTGAAACCACTCTGTTTATAACAGGTGCCAGTTGGGATCAAAAACCTGGTTACTGTTCTGTTTCCATTCCTGATTTAAACAAAGGACATGTACATGTCAGTGATGACCAAAATGCGAGAATGATGGTTAGTTGTGGATCGACAGGAACAGGTTTAACAATAAAAATAGTAGATCCTAAAACATGGAAACTTTGTGACCCAAATATAGTCGGAGAGGTATGGGTAAAAGGGTCCAGTGTAGCACATGGATATTGGAATCGTCCGGAACAATCAAAGGAAGATTTCGAAGCATATATCGGTGGGGATGGACCTTACTTACGCACTGGTGATTTGGGATTTTTCATTGATGAGGAACTATTTCTTGCAGGCAGATATAAAGATCTTGTCATCATACGTGGGAAAAACCTTTATCCACAGGATTTAGAATTAACCGTAGAATCTTGTTCATCCTTCTGTCGTCCTGGATGTGGTGCTGCTTTTTCAATCGATGATGGTGAGGAAAAATTAATTATTGTTCAGGAATTGAGACAAGATGCTTTCCAATTGGTTGACATTCCCCAATTAGCAAGACAAATTCAGCAGGCATTAGCAGAAGAACATGGTGTCAAATGCCATGAACTCATTTTTATTGAAGAAAATAGTGTGCAAAAAACCTCAAGTGGCAAAATTCAAAGAAGAGCTTGTAAAAAAGCATATGCAGAGGATCAACTGCATGTTGTATATCGTCTTATTGACAATGAACCTTTAGCATCTACAGAAGAAGAATTATTTCAGTGGCAAGAATGGAGTCTGCTTACTCCAACCAGACAACGGACAGTGTTGGAAGATCATGTCGTTTCTCATTTAGGATTGCACGGAGTAGAAAAGGATTGGATGAAACGAGAGATATCTTTTTTTGGTTTTGACTCTATCCGGATACTTCAATTTAAATTTTCAATAGAAGAGTATTGGGGTGTAGAGTTACCAAAAGTAGGAATATTGCTTGGATGGACATGGGGTCAGTTTTTTGTTTGTGTTCATGCTCAGTTATTGGAACCTCCAACGGATATAAAAAAATTGGATCAACCTTCATCGGCAAAAGATTCGGCCATTCCATTAAATCGTGGGCAAGAAGCCATTTGGTATATTCAAGAAACGTTCCCGAATAATTCGGCTTACCACATACCTATTGCATTGCGTTTTGCAAAAGAATGCAACAAAGATTTGTTATATCAATCATTCCGTTATTTGGTTGAAAGGTATCCTATTTTACTTAGTTGCATCCAGCAACGAAAAGATGGAAAATTAGAATTTATCCTCCCATCTGATATTCAGTTGAATTGGGAAGAAAAAGATGCAATCGTAGATTTTACGAGTCAACTAATCGAAGATGCGTATCAGCCATTCTATTTAAATCAAACACCACTCTTACAGATCAAACTATACCAACATGTTGATCAATCTTTTACATGTTTGATCTGCTTTCATCACATCGTTTGTGACCTATGGTCATTGGATATGTTTCTATCCGAACTGCGATTTTGCTATGAGTCATTGGAAAACGGCAAAAAACCCTATTTTAAACCAATAAAACCTGTTTGTATAGAAGAAAAAGAACCAAAACCAATAAATTTAGCTTACTGGAAAGAAAAACTAGCTGGTGAATTACCTGTTCTTGATTTACCACAAAAACAAACTCGTGGGAGTAGTCAATCCTTTAAAGGAGAGCAAGTGGCTAGTATTTTGCCAAAAGAGGCTGTCCTTACTTTACGCGAATTGGCGAGCACAAATGGAGCTACTCTCTATCAAGTGCTTCTGGCAGTTTATCAGATGGTTCTTTCTCGGCATAGTGGTCAGACAGATATCATCATTGGAAGCCCGACTGTTGCAAGACCAACGATTGCGTTATCAAAGCAAATGAATTATATGGTAAATCCGATGGTAATCAGAGGAGATCTATCTGGTTCTCCAACCTTTACTCAGCTATTACAACAAACTCGACAAAATGTACAAGAAGCTACTGAATATGACATTTCATTTATTGATCTAGTAGAGAATCTAGCTATTAAACGAGATCCGAGTATCCCATCTATATTCCAAGCGATGCTAGCTTTTGAACAAACATCCTTCATACCCGAAATTTCAGCAATGTCATTAGGTCTAGGTGAAATCACTATTCCATGGGGGAAATCAGAGACTACCAGCGTTGCAATACCTGACATCACATCCCAATTTGATGTAACATTAAAAATTGCCGAAAACAACGGTGATCTTGCTCTTCACTGGCAATACGACAGTTATCTATTCGAAAAAAATATGATCCAACAATTGGCAGATAGCTATGTCATGTTGCTTGAACAAATAGGAAATAATCCAAATCAATCTATTCATTCGTATACATATATGTCAGAAGAAATGCAATCTACTATTTTGCAATTTGGTGATGGTGGTAAAAGTGTAAATCCTGAAGTTACTTTAAGTCAGGCATGGCAAGAGCAAGTTGCAAAATCCCCAGACAAAGTCGCAGTGATTGATGGATTGGATCGCATCACTTATCAACAAATGCATGAAGATGTCAATCAGTTCGCACAACTATTGATTGAAAAAGGAATTGGAAATGGACAAATCGTTGGGATTGCTCTTCATCGTAAGTATTCTTTGATGGTAGCAATAATGGCAGTATTACAAACGGGTGCAGCTTATCTTGGTTTGGATCCATCCTATCCAAAAGAACGTTTGCAATATATGGTTGAAGATGCCAATGCAACGCTTCTTTTAATAGATCAAGAAATGGAATCAAAACTAAGTGATTTACAAGTAGTAAAACTAACAGTGAAACGTGAAATGTGGAGCAATTATTCTACAACATCCGTTCAAACTGTACAAGAACTCCATCAACTAGCTTACTTGATTTATACATCAGGCTCTACTGGGAAGCCAAAAGGGGTAGCAGTAGAGCAACGTCAAGTCATGACTTTTGTACAGTGGGCAAAAGATGTATTTACTGAAAAAGAGTTAGAGGGAGTACTGTTTGGAACTTCGGTTTGCTTTGATCTTTCTATTTTTGAAATTTTTGTACCCTTATTAAGCGGTGGGAAAGTTATTCTTGCCGAAAATGCACTTTCTCTACCTGTGTTACCAGCTGCAAATGAAGTGACATTGATCAATACCGTACCATCAGCAGCAAAAGGGCTGTTATCACTTGGATTTCCTTCATCCGTGCTGACTGTTAATTTGGCTGGAGAACCGTTACCAAGGCAGCTTGTAGATGATTTATACCAAATCCAGTCTGTAAAAAGAGTCTACAATTTATATGGACCATCGGAATGTACAACATATAGTACCTATGCACTTATGAACCGTGAGGATTGCCAATCTCCATTTATCGGTAAACCCATCCGAAATACGAAAATATTTATTCTCGATCACCATCAACAAATGGTTCCAATGGGTGTGACTGGTGAGTTGTATATAGGTGGGAATGGTGTTGCAAGAGAGTACTTTGGTCAGCCTGACAAAACAGCAGAAAAATTTATGGATCATCCTCATTACGGCAGGCTATACAGAACTGGTGATTTGGTTCGTTTCTCAAAAGATGGAGAACTTATTTATTTAGGAAGAACAGATTTTCAAGTAAAGGTGAGAGGTTTCCGTATTGAATTAGGTGAAATAGAGACAGCATTATGTGAACATTCAACAGTGAAAGAAGCGGCTTTGATTGCAGATGAACAACAACTAATTGCCTATATCGTGCAACAAGTAGATTCAATAGTGGATACGGAAGTACTTCATTCGTATTTAGAAGAAAAATTGCCACAATATATGATTCCAAACCAGATCATTGTATTATCTTCTTTTCCTTTAACATTGAATGGGAAAATCGATCGAAAGGCATTACCAAAACCAGCGGAACATGAAAATCTATGTGGTATGGTTCAGCCTGCAAATGATCAAGAAGCAAAACTTTTAGCAATCTGGAAGCGGGTATTAAAAAAAGATCAGATTGGAGTAACGGATAGGTTTTTTGAATTAGGTGGAGACTCTATTCTCAGTTTGCAAGTAATAGCAGAAGCGAAGCAACTAGGTTTTAAGATAAATCCCAAACACTTTTTCACCCATCCGACAATTGAAAAGATGGCTCATATTACTAGTGATGACTCAAAACTTCACATAGACCAGAGTGTGGTTACTGGCGATGTGCTACTTACCCCTATCCAAGAATGGTTTTTTTATCAAAAAATACCAAATCATAACAATTGGAATCAATCGATGATTCTCACCCTAGACAAACGGGTAGAGCCACTCCTTCTGCAACAAGTCTTACAAAAGTTAGTAGATCATCATGATGCATTGCGTCTTCGTTTTTATCTAAAACAAGTACAGTGGACATCAAGTAATGCAGAATCGGAGCACAATGTACTTCTGGAAGTTGTAAATGAAGCTGATAGTTCTATTGAATATCTGCATCAAGTTACGGAGCAACAGCTGAATATTAGGAAAGGTCCAATAATTGCAGCAACATTTGTCTCTCGTGATCAGCAAGATCCAGTCTTAATCATCGCAATCCATCATTTAGCAATGGATGGTGTTTCTTGGAGGATTTTAATTGATGATATCAAACGATTATACCAACAGCTCGAAAACGGTGTGCCGTTGTTGCTAAATGCGAAAACAACGTCTTACCAACAATGGGCTCGTTATATCCAGCAAGAAAGTTTAGATACTCAAAAGATGGAACAAGAAAAAAAGCATTGGTTAGGAATTGTTAAGCCAATGATTGAACGGTTTCCAGTTGATTATAAAAATGGCGTAAATACAGATACACAAACCGAAGAATACATTCAAATATTTACCAGAGAAGAAACATATGCGCTTCTAAATCAGTCATCCAAGATGAAAATCAATGAGTTACTGCTAGTAGCGCTATGGAAAGGTTATCAAAAATGGTCTGGGAATAAAGCATTGCGCTTGGATTTAGAAGGACATGGACGAGATCATGAGAATGAGCAGATCGATGTTTCACGAACAATTGGATGGTTTACTAGTATCTATCCAGTTCTTTTACAAGGCGATTCTAACGACAATCGTATATCTATCATTCGAGAACAACTGCAACGTAGATCAGATGGCGGAAGAGGATACGGAATTTTACGATATATGAACAAAGATCCAGAATTGATGGCAGCTGATTCGTCCCCTATTCTTTTTAATTACCTTGGCCAATTCGATCAAATGATAGAAGAAAAAACAGGTTTAATTAAAAAATTGTCATTCTATGGACCTCGTAAATACCAAGAAGCTGTCCGGCCTTATTTGTTAGAAATCAATAGCTACATCCAAGATGGGAAACTGGTTTTATCTTGGGGGTATAGCAAGGGATTGTATCGAGCAAGTACCATATCGACCTTTGCTAAGTATTTTGCTGAAGCTTGTTTAACAATGAAGCAAGGGAAAACAAAAATTAAAAACAAGGTAAGAGAAGCAGATTTATCTAGAATTTTTTCTAAAATCAAAGAGAGAAAGGGCCGATAAATGTTGCAAGAAGGAATTCAAGATGTGTATCCATTGACACCGGCTCAACAAGGGATTTTATTTCATTCATTGGATGAAAGCTTGTCAGGTGTATATGTGAATCAATTATGTCTTCAACTAAATGGCTCTATCGATTTGGATCGATTTGAAAAAGCATGGCAACAGATTGTGCAAAGACATGAAGTATTTCGAACTGCATTTTTCTGGGAAGAATTAACTACCCCTCTTCAAGTTGTAAAAATGGAGGGGAACATCCCTTTTGTTCTGATAGATTGGAGTCATCTTTCCGCGGACTGTCAAGAAAAAGAATGGAGTCAATTACTCCATCGTGATCGTAAATTGGGATTTGACTTGCAAGATGCACCTCTAACACGAATTACGATGGTGAAAATAACAGAGAAACAGTATCGTCTCTTATGGTCTTTTCATCACCTTCTTCTCGACGGATGGAGCTGCCCTGTTGTTTTAAAAGATTTGCTGGCATTATATGAGGGAGAAGGGAGTCTCCTTTCTGCACCTGTTTTTTCAGAGTATGTAGCTTGGTTAGAAACGGAAGATACACAAGAAGCTTCCGTTTTTTGGAGAAAACACCTTGAATCTCTTACAGAGCCTACCATTTTGCCAATAAAAAAACAGGTTGATGGTCCATATCAGCTCGAGCCTACTGAACATGACCTTATCTTCTCAAAAGAACAAACAGCTAGAATACGTGAAGTAGCAAAACAACTAAATATTACAGAATCTACTCTTTTATTAGGAATATGGCTATTGACTGTTAGTCTGTATACTTCTAAAACCGATGTGGTAGTGGGAATGGCTGTATCAGGGCGATCACCATTGATAGAAGAATATGAACATCGTGTGGGAATGCATATGAATACGGTTCCTGTACATGCTGTGCTTTCTCATTCTTCTACGATACAAAGTTGGTTGCAGGAGTTACAAAAAGAGCAACTTGAAATGAAGATGTATGAACGAATGCCTCTTGCTGAAATTCAAGCTTGTAGTCAAGTTCCAAGCGGAAATGACTTATTTAATTCTCTATTTGTTTATGAAAATTATCCAACTGAAGCTTTGGTACATAAGGATTTTTCTTTATCTATTGGTAAATCTATCGAGAAATCGCACTATCCACTTACTCTTATGGTTTTACCAAGTGAGGAAATTCGTTGTAGATGGATTTTTGAGGCATCATTAATGGATTCAACTCAAGTAACCAAGATGGGTACTCATTATCAATATCTTTTGCAACAAGTTCTAGCAGATCCATGGAAAAGCCTTGATCGACTTGAATGGACAACGATGGAAGAGAAACAGAAAATTTTATCTGGGAATCAATGGGAGATTCCTGTATCTATACCGACGGAACAAATGCATCAATTGTTAGAAAAACAAGCGGAAGAATCACCAGAAAAAACGGCTCTCATTTGGGGTAATGATTCCGTGACGTATCAAGAGCTGAATGATAGAGCAAATCAACTTGCCCGTTTGTTATTGGAAAAAGGGCTAAAAGTAGGAGATTTTATAGCAGTAGGGATGCCTAGATCAATTGATATGGTTGTGTCTTTCTACGCAATCTGGAAAATCGGCGCTGCTTATGTTCCTATTGATCTATCCTATCCAGAAGCTAGACTTACTTACATATTAAAAGATTCACAAGTAAGACTTTTGATTACAAAATCAACTTCGTTTTCATCTTTACCTGATTATGAAGGGGAATCTCTTTTTCTTGATCAAATAAAACAATCATTAGCAACCTTATCTACAATCAATCTAAATATGGAAGGTAGCAGAGAGTCCCTTGCCTATATCATTTATACTTCTGGTTCCACAGGTCAGCCTAAAGGTGTAATGATCTCTCACCGAAGTGCAGTTCATTTGGTGAAGTGGGCAAGTACCGTATTCACTCCAGAAGAAAGAAATGGTGTATTAGCATCGACGTCTATTTGTTTTGATTTATCTGTTTTTGAGTTGTTTTTCCCGCTTAGTTATGGCGGAGTTGTTATTGGTGTGGAAGATGCTCTTGGATTAGTAGATTTGGATAGAAAAGATCAAGTGACTTTGATTAACACTGTTCCATCCGCCATCACCCAATTACTTGATTTAGGTGCTATCCCATCTACAGTAAAAACGATTAATTTAGCAGGAGAATCACTAACAAATCAATTGGCACAATCCATTTATGATTTAGGTCATGTGGAGAAAGTTTATAATCTCTATGGACCATCTGAGGATACAACTTATTCAACTTATTCCCTTGTGCAAAAAGGTTCTATCCATGCCCCTGCTATTGGTCAACCTATTGCGGGCACTGAAGCATATGTAATGAATGAACAAGGTAACTTACTGCCAATGGGTTTCCCTGGTGAACTTTATTTAGGTGGAGTTGGAATATCAAAAGGATATTTGAACCGTTCATTATTGACAGCAGAGAAGTTTGTAGAACACCCTTTTCGTTCAGAAGAGAAGTTATATCGAACAGGAGATCTTGTAGTATTACAAGAAAATGGTGAGTTCATTTTTTTAGGTCGAATGGATCACCAAGTGAAAGTCAGAGGTTATCGAATTGAATTAGCAGAGATCGAGCATGTGTTGGAAAAACACGTGATGGTAACGAAATCGTTGGTAGTAGCAACAGACGATCAATTGATAGCTTATGTTACCAGTCATGATAAAGGAATGGATTACGCTGATTATGTTAGGGAGTTTTTGCCTACCTATATGATTCCGAATCATTTTATTGAGTTGGATTCGTTTCCATTGACACCTAATGGAAAGATTGACCGCAAGGCGCTTCCGGATGCAGTTGATAAATCGATTTCTTCGCTTCCTCTATCGAATGACTCTCCATTGGAAGAAATTTTAAAGGGAATTTGGCAAGGGGTATTAGGAAAAGAAGTAAATAATTCGGATAACTTTTTTGCACTGGGTGGACATTCTTTGTTAGCAACACAAGTCATTTCAAGAATTGCAAGAATATTTCAAGTGGTCATGCCTATTCGTTCTCTCTTTCAGTCGCCAACAGTGAAGTTGTTGGCTCGTGATTTGGATCAAATGCTACATATATCAAAAGAAGATAGTAAATCAATAAAAAAATATGATCAAGCTGGAAAAATACCACTTTCCCCATCACAAAAAAGAGTTTGGTTTTTGGAACAAATACTTCCGTTAAAACATGTCTATCATTTGCCATTTGTATTAAAAGTGGAGGGTCCTCTTCAAAATCAAGGACTGAAACATGCTGTTGACCGTTTGGTTATGCGACATGCGGCTCTTCGAACTTCTTTTCATGAAGAAGAAGGCATTCCTTATCAGATGATTGCAGAAAATAGAACTGTATCTGTAGAGGAGATGGATCTTCGATCAGCGGAAGATCCAGAAAGAGAGGCACGATTACAAATAGAACGTGAAATAGAAGTTCCGTTTGCTTTGGAGAGTGCTCCACTTATACGAGTAAAGCGATACCAATTGTCGGATGACAAGTGTTATCTTTTCTTTCTGATGCATCATCTAATCGCAGATGGATGGTCTTTGTCTATTTTACAACGTGAATTATTTCAATTCTATGAGAGCAAATGGATGGATGTAGAAGTAGACGTACCGGATTTGTCTTTGGATCCAACTGACTATGCTTTTCATCTAGAGGAACAGGCGAAATCAAAAGGATGGGAAAAGAAAGTCGACTACTGGAAAGAAAAATTAGAAGATGTAACTCCAATCATCTTGCCGACAGACTTTCCAAGACCTAATGAACAAACCTATGAAGGTAATACAGTTTATCATTTATTACCCATTCCATTAGCAGATGAATTGAACGCAGTGAGCAGAGAATATGGTTCTACATTGTATATGGTTTTACTCAGTTCGTTTCAAGTATTACTCAGTCGATATACTGGACAGACAGATATTGCAGTGGGAAGTCCAGTAGCTGGTAGAGACAATGAACAATTGGAAGGTTTGATTGGTTTCTTCGTAGAGACCATGGTAATTCGTACAGATATTAGCAAAAGTGAGACATGGGAAGACTTGTTACATCAAGTTCGAGAGATTTCACTTGAAGCTTATGCGAACAGCCAAGTTCCATTTGAGAAAGTAGTGGATGCTGTTTCTCCTGATCGAAAACTAAGCGAATCACCACTTTTTCAAATTATGTTTGCGATGCAATCGGTTTCGAACGAAAAAGAATACAAAGAAAACTTGGTTATTCAACCTATCCCGGTCCCCCTACCATCGGCTAAGTTTGATTTAACATTAACAGCAGTAGAACAATCGAATGGTATCTTTTTAACTTTTGAATACAATCGGAATTTATTTTCACCAGAAACAATGGAAAGAATGATAGCCAATTATGAGTACATCTTGGATCAAATGGTACAAGATTTAGAACAAAATTATCACATGCTGTCACTTCTTAGTGAAAAAGAAGTGAAGTTGCTTGCTTCATGGTCCAAGACAGAAGAAAATATTCATTCTGATTTTGAACCTCTGCCAGATCAAATTCTAGCACAAGTCCAAATGGTTCCTGAGGGGCTTGCTGTAGTAGAGGATCAAAAAACATTGTCTTACTTGGAGTTAGATCAACAATCTACTCAATTGGCTCTGTTTCTTCGTTCTATAGGGGTCGGTAAGCATGACCGGGTAGCTATTTGCGCGAATCGATGCTCAGAACTAGTAATCGCACTATTAGGTGTAATGAAACTAGGAGCCTGTTATGTTCCATTAGATCCTACTTATCCATTAGAACGTTTGGCTTATATGTTTGAAGATTCAGGGGCATCTGTCCTCTTAACGGAAAATCACCTTACCGAACGGTTAGCTGGTCTTGCAACAACTACTTTTGTATTAGATAAACATCCTGTTTCATGGGATCATATGCCAACAAGTGCCGCATTTTCACCTATTGAGGAGAATCAACTTGCTTACATGGTTTATACAAGCGGTTCTACTGGAGTACCTAAAGGTGTATGCATCACGCATGGAGGATTACACAACTTGGTGAATTGGCATCAACAAACTTATGAACTAACCATTGAAGATCGCACTACTATGTTAGCTGGACCTGCGTTTGATGCTTCTGCTTGGGAAATTTGGCCAACACTGGCTGCTGGCGGTACATTGGTAATCCCCAATGAAGAGAAAAAGACAGATCCAACAGAACTAAGAGATTGGTTGATCAGACAAGGTATTACGATTAGTTTCATTCCGACACCATTACTTGCTCAGTTGTTGTCCATTCCTTGGTCGAATGGAGGCAGTTTACGACATATACTAACAGGTGGAGATCAGTTGCATGTATACCCATCACACGATTTTCCTATTCCTATCATTAACCATTACGGGCCGACAGAAAATACAGTCGTAGCGACTGCTGGATTGGTTCCAACCGAAGGGCCTTGGTCCCCATCTATCGGAAAACCGATTTCGGGAGTACAGGTCTATGTACTGGATGAACAGGGAATGCAAGTACCGATCGGTATACCAGGAGAACTATGTATTGGCGGAAATCAATTAGCAGCGAGATATCATCAGCAACCTGATAAAACCAAACATTCTTTTATTCACCATCCGCTTTTTGGTCGGTTGTACAAAACTGGTGATCGAGTACGCCTAATGTCAGATGGAAATCTCCATTTCCAAGGTAGAATGGATCGACAAGTTAGCATACGCGGATACCGAGTAGAGTTAGGTGAAATAGAAGCGACTTTAATCCAGTTAGATCATGTTCGTGAAGCTGTCGTTATGATTTTGGAGAACAACCTTGTTGCTTATGTTGTTACAGAAAATGATTATGATGTTCCATTGTTGAGAGACGAACTAATGGAAAAGCTTCCTTCGTATATGATCCCAAAACTTTTTATCGCTTTATCAAGTTTTCCGCTTACTGCAAATGGAAAATTAGATAGATCCAATCTTCCAGAACCAAATTGGGATCAACTAGTTGATGAGGACAATTTTGTTGCTCCACGTACAAAAGTAGAGTGCCAATTAGCAGAAATTTGGCGCCAACTATTGCATATCGATCAAATCAGTGTACATGATAACTTTTTCCAACTTGGCGGAGACTCCATTATTAGCATTCAGATGGTAGCACGTGCAAAGAGTGCAGGTGTAGCAATTACAGCTAAACAAGTATTCAGCCATCAAACCATTAGTGAACTTGCAACAGTAGCAAAAGTGGTAGAGCACACCAATCATGATCAAGGTTTAATTTTTGGAGAAGTTCCATTAACTCCTATTCAAAAATGGTTTTTTGATCAGAAGATGGAAAATTTACATCATTTTAACCAAGCGATGTTGTTGAGTTTATCTCATCCACTTTCTATTTCTATTCTGACGAATGCTTTAGAAAAATTAATCGAGCATCATGATGGATTTCGTCTTCGCTTTGTAGAAACAGAAAAAGGATGGCGTCAATCATATAGCACAATATCCAATAGTGTTCCACTTCAAATCTTGGATATTAGCAGCATGACCGACTTGGAACAGATAGAAGCCATCAAACAAGTTGGACAACGTGCTCAAACTAGTCTTCATTTGCAAGAAGGTCCTTTGTTTCGTGCAATTTATTTTAAGCATGGTTTTGGAAAACAAGACAAACTACTCATGGTGATTCATCATCTTATTATCGATGGTGTATCATGGAGGATTTTATTAGAAGATTTATCACTAGCGTATCAGCAGTTAGCTACAGGAAAAGAATCAATACTACCAGCCAAGACAACATCTTATCAAGCTTGGTCTAACATTTTGTTGAAATCTTCGCAAACGGAAGCTTGGTCCGACGAAATAGAGTTTTGGAAGCAACAACAGGCAAGTCCAGATGAGTTGCCGCCTATTTTTGATACAGCTAGTGAAAACAGGGAACAAGATGCAGGGCATATTTCTTTTAGGTTACCTGTGGATGAGACAAAACTACTATTAACTCAAAGTTATCAAGCATATCGAGCTCGTGTAACAGAATTGCTACTAGCCGCTTTGATTCGTTCTTATCATGCGTGGGCCGGTAATGATGCGGTGACAATCGATTTGGAAGGACATGGACGAGAAGAATCATTTGGAGTGGGTACAGATTTATCTAGAACAGTAGGATGGTTTACTTCCATCTATCCTATTCGATTTCAAATGGATGGAGAAGACTGGGATATCCTTGTTCCAAAAGTACAAGATCTGATTTCGCGTGTACCAAAACAAGGAATTAGTTATGGGATGTTAAAACATCTGAATAGACTGGATTTGGCTGCTTCTTCTCCTATTAGCTTTAATTACCTTGGTCAATTTCAGGATGATCCTACTTCAATTTGGGATTCCTCTACTTCTGAGGGAATTGGTACATTAGTGGATCCGACATTGCGTCGGCCATATGCTTTAGATATATGGTCTATTATTCAGGATGAACAATTAGAAGTGAAATTTATTTATGATCCTGTTCAATTTTCCAAGGTGCAGATCACTTCTTGGATTACGCTGTATCAACAACAGCTGAATTTATTAATTCAACATTGTGTGAAGAAAAAACCTCAACCGATGTTGGTAGATTTTCCATTAGCAAAACTAGAGAAAGAAGAATTGTTACAAGTACCATCTCTACAAGATGTAAAAAGCATTTATCTGCTAAGTCCATTACAAGAAGGAATGTTATTTCATAGCCTCTATGAGGCTAATGAGCAAGCTTATGTCATTCAAATGACAATGGATATCACAGGAGAATTAGATACCCGCTTATTTGCAGAAGCATGGGATCACTTGGTAGAAAGACACTCACAGTTGTCTATCTCTTTATGGTGGAAAGGAGTAAAAATTCCTCATCAGATCGCTTGGAAGCAGATGAATATTCCTATCTATCACGAGAACTGGATTGGGTTCAATAAAGAAGAACAAGATCAGTTTCTAGCAGACTACTTAACAAAGGATAGTAAAAAAGCATTTGATTTGGATAAACCGCCGTTAATGCGTTTAGGGGTTTTTTCTATCAAAGAAAATAAGCATCAAGTTGTCTGGAGTTATCATCATGTTATTCTAGATGGTTGGAGTATGCCGGTTGTATTAGAAGAGTTTTTGCAAATCTATCAGTTACTTTTGGATCAAAGAAGTGTACAGCTTCCAACGATTTCATCTTATGAAGTGTATTTTCAATGGTTACAAGAACAAGATGAAGAGTTAGCCAAATCATACTGGTCACATCAATTAGCTGATGCAAAACCTGCAGAGATAGCTATTTCTACTACTTCTGGTATATCCACACATGGAGAATGGATTACGTATCTATCAGAAGAAATTACGGAGGATATCAAGCGATTTGCCAAGAGTCAAAAAGTAACAATGAATACTGTTATTCAAGCTGCTTGGGGAATTTTCTTAGCTGCTTATAGTGGACAATCTGATTTGGTTTATGGAACGACTGTATCTGGTAGACCTGGTTCATTAAGTGGTGTCGAACAAATTGTGGGACCATTTATTAACACGATTCCAGTGCGCATAGATTTGAGCAAGGATATGCAAATGGAACAATATCTCACTAGTTTACAACAACAATTGAAAGATACAGAAGAATATTCATATGTCCCATTAACCAAGATTGCGGACTGGGCTGGAATTGGCATAGAAGAACCGCTTTTCCACTACTTATTGGTGATGGAAAACTATCAAATGCGTGATTTTAAGAATGCAACTTTGCAAATCTCAAATCTAAAAGGATTGGAGAAAAGTCATTACCCACTAGTTTTAGTTGTGGCTCCTGGTGAAACTCTGTTTTTTAAATGGATGTACGACAACAGTAAATTTGATAAAAAGATGATTGTTCGATTTATGCGGTTGTTTACACAGTTACTGAAACAATTTATTCAATCATCCAGTACATCTGTAGCTAATTTGGATCTTTTATTAGAGGAAGAGAAAGCCCAGTTAAACAATTGGCATCATTCAAAAGAGATAGCATATCCATTATCAACATTAGAAAGAATCGTTGCACATTCGATGAATTGTCCAGATCAGATTGCTATCCAAAGCAAAGATGGGGAATGGACTTATGGGGAGCTTTATCAAAACGCATCACAATTGGCTTACTACTTAGGAATGTCAGATGTAAAAACGGGCGATTGTGTTGGAGTTCTTTTAGACCGATCGATAGACTTGGTGACTAGCGTGATGGCGATTCATCTCATTGGTGCGGCATATGTGCCGATTGACCCGGCTTATCCTGAAGATCGAATCAAATGGATGATCCAAGATGCAGATTTAGATGTAGTGATTACAAACAGTTTATTACAAACTAAATGTGCTGCTACCAAGAAACATCTAATATGTATGGATAAAGATAAATGGAAATGGAGCAGTATGCCAGCGATTCATACACGCTCAGGTCTACCTCAACATCTTGCATATGTGGTTTATACATCTGGATCATCAGGTACTCCCAAAGGAGTAGAAATAACTCAACAATCTTTGCAACAACTAGTTGATTGGCATCAATCTACCTATTCGATTACGAGTGAGGATAAATGTTCCATGCTTGCAGGAGTTGGTTTTGATGCTTCTGTTTGGGAGATATGGCCAACATTAGCAAGTGGTGCAACTCTGTGCATTGTAGAGGAAGAGGAACGTTTATCTCCAGCTCGGTTGAGAGATTGGTTGATTCGCAGCAAGATAACTGTTAGTTTTGTTCCTACCGTTTTATGTGAAGCTTTCTTTCAATTGGATTGGACAGGTGAAACAATTCCGCGTTTGTTACTAACAGGAGGCGATCAACTTCGTCAATATCCACCTGCAACTTTTCCAATAAAGGTAGTGAATCACTATGGACCATCTGAAAATACGGTTGTTGCAATTGCGGGTACAGTAACAGAGGGAAATAAAAATGATCTTCCTTCTATAGGATCACCGATAGCAGGTACAAAAATAGCGGTAGTCAATCATTTTGGGCAAAAATTGCCAATCGGTGTGTCAGGAGAATTGTGGCTTGCAGGAACTAGTCTAGCCAGAGGATATCGAAATCGACAAGACCTCACAGAGGAAAAATTTTCAAATGATATCCAATTGGGGAGGATTTACCAAACGGGTGATATCGTCCGTTATGGAACAGACGGTCAACTATTTTTTATGGGTAGAAAAGATGATCAAATTCAGCTCCGAGGTTTTCGTGTGGAACTTGGAGAAATCGAGACCGTTTTACTGGAACATCCAGATGTGACGCAAGTGGTTGTTCTTTACAAAGAGCAAGATAATAACGAAAAGGTTTTACTTGCTTTTGTACAAGCGGAAAAAGATACACAATCAGATTGGAAAACACTTATTAAGCAGAAGTTACCTGACTATATGCATCCAGCAGGGTACAAATGGTTGTCTGATTTTCCTGTAACGCCAAATGGGAAATTGGATAAAAAAGCACTACTAGAATTAGAGATGGATATCCAATCTTCTTATGTAGCACCTAGCACACCTATGGAGCAGCGTTTGGTATCAATCTGGGTGGAAGTCTTAGGAATAGATGGACAAATTGGTGTGGAAGATAATTTCTTTCAACTAGGTGGTCATTCGCTCATGGCAACTCAGGTAATTACGCGTATCAACGAATTGTATCGTTGCCAATTGCCTCTTCGCGTTCTTTTTGAATGTCCGACCATTGCCGAGCTAGTAAAACTGATCAAACAAAATCTCCTTCGTAAGGCTTCTGTGAGAAAGGGCTGACGAGTGTGAACAAAAAGAACCTTGAGATAAAAGGAAGAGAGTTAGAATTATTTCTAATTCACCATCCTTCCGTATTGCAAATAAAGGTGGAGGAGGAACAAGATAAGCAAATTGCTTATTTTGTTCCAACTGCCAACCAATCTCCTAAAAAATATGAGTTGAGACAGTATGTAAAACAGAATATGACAGTTGACCTTAGCTCTACCGTATTCGTTGAAGTTCCTTCGCTCGAACAAGCGGAGGGAACTTTTTTTCCTATGTCTCCTAGTACAGTAACAGAAGAATTGGTTGCTGAGATTTGGGAGATTTGGAGTGATCGAGTCGTTACAGATGTTCATGAATTGTTTCTAGAACAGACAGTAGCAGAGGATATGGTAGACCACTTACAACAAACATTCGAAGTGGAGCTTTCTACTGAAATACTTTTGGGTTTTCCATTGAACGAGGTAGCTGAATATATTGATACACAATTAGAAGTTGGAAAGGTAACGGAAGTAGTCAATAAAGACAATCCTGTTATTCTTTCTTCTTCTCAACAAAGATTATGGTTTTGGGAACAATTGATTCCAGGAACAACCGTGTATTCTGTTCCAGCTGCTTATCGATTGACTGGTCATATAGAGGTAGAGAGGTTACAACAAGCTTTTGAGCAAGTTATAACCAGACATGGGATCTTGCGTGTTACTTTTCATGCAAATGAAAAAGGAGTACCAGAACAAAGAATCCAATCTAGTATGGAAAATTGGTTTTCCTTTCAAGACTTATGTAAAGAAGAACAACCGGAGAAAGTCGTAAATACTCTCATTCAACATCACTTAGATCAACCTTTTGATTTGGAACAAGGCCCTCTGTTTCGCGTTTCCCTCTATCGTCTGGAAGAAGAATGGAGATTGCTTATTCAAGCACACCATCTTGTAATGGATGGATGGTCTTTGGGGATTTTAATAAAAGATTTTGCTTCTTTTTACGAAGGAGTTCAAGTATCTCCCAATCAGTATGATTATTTGGATTATGCGATTGCAGAACAAGAAAAAGATTGGAATCGTGAAGAGGAGCAACTAAAGTATTGGGTGGATAAACTTCAAGATATGCCTGCAACGCAATTGTCTACCGATTATCCTCGTCCAGCAAAGGAATCCTATCGTGGTTCAGCTGTCACAACAAGTCTTTCAAGCAGTTTGGTAAGGCAACTTCGCCATGTGGCACAATCGACAAATTCGAGTTTATATATGGTATTGCTTACCGCATTTAAACTGTTACTTTCCAGATATAGCGGGGAAAAAGAAATGGTTGTAGGCAGTCCGGTGGCAGGCCGTTTTCAATCAGAATGGGAAAAAGTGATCGGATTTTTTGTCAATACAATCGTACTACGTACAGATTTTTCTGATAATCCTTCGTGGAATCAAGCGTTAGATAGGGTAAAAGACACAGTATTAGATGCATTTTCTTATCAAGAAGTCCCCTTTGATAGAGTAGTGGAAGCAGTATTACCAGATAGGCAGTCTTCTTTATCACCGTTGTTTCAAGCTATGTTTGTTTTACAGAATATGAATTTGGATACCAGTTCAGATTCCTCTTTGCATTTAGAACCAATAATATTAGACCAAAAAATAGCAAAATTTGATTTAACCTTGACGATGGTAGAGCGTGCTGAAGAATTAGATGCCATTTTAGAGTACAACACAGATTTATATGCAGTTAGTACGATTGATCGCATGTTAGAGCAATTTAAAATGATACTAGAAAGTTTGGTTACAGATCAGTACACTCCAATAAATGAAGTAAACATAATAACAACGGATGAAAAAAGAAAATGGTTAGAGTGGAATCAAACCGAGAAAAGATACAAAGAAGAGTCTCTAGCTACCCTGTTTGAACAAATGGTTCAGCAAGATCCGAATGCCATAGCAATACAAAGTATGAATCAAACTTGTAGTTATCAAGAACTCAATAATAAAGCAAATCAAGTCGCATGGTATCTATCTTCTCAAGGTATCGGTCATGGAGATAAAGTAGGAATATGCTTCGAGCGATCCATGGAGTTTTATATCAGCATATTAGGAATTGTCAAATTGGGTGCTGTTTATGTACCTTTTGACGTGAATTATCCAAGAGATCGTTTTGATTATTTATTGGATGATGCACAGCTTTCTCATGTATTGACAAGTTCAACATTTGCAGACCGATTTGACCATAAATCATTTCGCTTTTCAATCTGGGAAGAAATAAAGTTTTTCGATCAGAATTCTCGTGATTTTCCGTGCCATGCCACGATTGATTCATTGACGTATGTGATGTATACATCTGGTTCGACTGGTCTTCCAAAAGGTGTTGAAATCACAGCAAGAGGTATTGTGCGTTTGGTTCAAAACCCAAATTATATGCAGATTCATAAAGATGATGTCTTTCTCCAGTTGTCACCTGTTGCTTTTGATGCTGCTACGCTGGAAATATGGGGGAGTTTTTTAAATGGAGCAAAGTTAGTAATCATGCCTTCAGGCTCACCTACTTTAGAGGAAATCAGTCAGGAGATTATAAAGAATAAAGTTACCATACTTTGGTTAACAGCAGGATTATTCCGGCTTTTTGTAGAAGAGCAATTATTTTCTCTTTCCGGACTACGTTATTTGTTAACAGGTGGAGATGTGGTATCTGCAAGTCATGTAAAACAGGTTCTTTCGCTTCATGGGCCACAAGTAATCAATGGGTATGGTCCAACAGAAAATACTACCTTTACTTGCTGTTACCCTCTGCCAGCAGACTGGGATGGTGAGAATTCAGTACCTATCGGACGACCGATTTCAGGCACATATGTCTATATACTAGATGAAAATGGTAAAGATGTTCCTATTGGAGTCCCAGGAGAATTGTACATTGGAGGCGATGGTCTAGCGTGTGGCTATGCCAATCGTCAGGAATTGACAGACGAAAAGTTTGTGACTTTGTCAGATAAAGGTCGATTGTATCGATCCGGCGATTTGGTTCGAATTGATTCCAATGGGTTGATTCATTTTATTGGACGGCTTGATAATCAAGTAAAAGTTCGTGGATTTCGGGTAGAACTGGGTGAAATCGAAGCCGTTTTGGCTACACACGCGGATGTAAATGATGTGGTTGTGTTAGCAAAAGAAGACCATAGTGGCAAGCAATTGGTTGCATATGTACAAACAAATAAAGAAATCAATTGGAAATCATGGTTAGAAAGTACATTACCAAGCTATATGATTCCAAGTCGTTTTCTATCGTTACCTACTTTCCCGCTCACCTCAAACGGCAAAATAGATCGTAAACAGTTGGATGCATTAGAACTGCCCATGGATCGCACAACAGAAAATGTGGTGGAGCCAGTAAAGGAAGAGGAAAAACAACTGCATTCTATCTGGTCAGAAGTATTAGGTCATGATCAATTTGGGATACATCATAATTTCTTTTCTATTGGCGGTCATTCTCTACTCGCAACCCAAGTGATTGCTAGGGTGCACAAAGTTTTTGATATTTCCTTGCCTCTGCAATCATTGTTTACAGCACCAACCATTGCTGAGTTTGTTCTTCATTTACAAAATCAGAATGAAAAAGAGACTTTATTTTCGATTCATACAGAAAAAAATGGAGAGATACCTGCTTCATTTGGGCAAAAAAGATTGTGGTTTATGGATCAATATACAACAGATCAATCCATATACCACATGCCGTTTATGGTAGAAATCAAAGGAACACTCCACCAGGATCAGTTAGAAAAAAGTTATCTAGCCTTATTGGAACGTCATGCTAGCATGCGAACCAATTTCTATTTCAAAGAGGGACAGTTATTTCAAAAAATATCAGAACCGTCAAATGATTGTTTTGAGTATGAAGATTTACGCTACAGTGACCATTCTGAGGATGAAGCGAAACAGAATATGGATCAAGTAATAAATCGAGCTTTTGATCTCGCTAATGGACCACTGGCAGTATTATATGCATACCAGTTAACCAATGAGCACTGGTATCTGCTCTTCCATTTGCACCACATTGTAGCAGATGGAGGATCCTTACCTATCTTAATGGATGAATTATTTGTCATTTACCATGATAAAGAACTTCCGCCTCTGACGTTGCAGTATGCGGATTATGCATGGCAAGAGCAAGCATGGATGGAAAACGAAAGTATGCAGCAAGAGCTGGGATATTGGAAGACGAAGTTGGCAGATCTTCCTGTACTCGATTTACCGACAGATCATCCTCGCGGCAGTGAGCAAACCTTTGCTGGAGCAACATATTCGGTCACGTTATCGGAAGAACTGCGAGCGGGAATAGCAAGATGGTCCAAGAAGCAGGGAACAACGTTTTATATGACCACGTTGGCCGTTTTCCAAACGCTATTGGCTCGTTATACGGGAAGTACCGATATTGCAGTAGGAAGTCCTGTAGCAGGCCGATCTCACGCAGAATGGGAATCACTTATTGGTTTCTTTGTCAATACGCTGGTGTTCCGCAACGATTTGTCGGGAGAACCTACATGGAACGACGTATTGCAACGCGTGAAACAAGGAGCAATCGAAGCTTATTCCCATGCGACTGTTCCGTTTGAACGGGTGGTCGAAGAAGTCGCCCCTGATCGTCACTTGAGCCACTCTCCGCTGTTCCAAGTGATGTTTTCAGTCGAAACGGATGCATGGCAAGCACCTGAAGTAGCAGGTCTTGCGATGCAGGAAGTGGCATTGCCACAGACGACAGCCAAGTTTGACTTA
>NZ_ATZF01000015.1 GCF_000428065.1 Shimazuella kribbensis DSM 45090 | reverse complement strand
TTTTAAGAATCCGTTATCCAAACGGAATCTCCAATTTTGGTTGTTAAACAGAATTGCAATTCTGTTTCGGAAACTCGGGAAACCTTTGATTTTCTGATTCTTTTTCCAATCCTGAAAACGACTAATGGCTANTTTCCTCGCTTCTTGAATAAGNGTCGAAGGCAACTCAAAATGAGCCAATCGTTTATCGATATCCGATTTCGTTAGCTTTTCATTTTCTTTTTTCAGTTGAATGGCTTGGTTGCAAGCTTCTGAAAAACATTGTTGCATCGTTTCGTACATTACCATTTTTATTTTTGCAGGCTCAAACAAAGGTATTTTAATTGTAATAGTCGGCATGGAATTCACCTCTTTTCTATGAATATTTTACCAAAAAAAGAACATACGTTTCAACACTTTCAGAAGACAAGCAAGAGGACGATTCATCTCCTCCCTACTCAATTCGCTCCTTGAGGAAGGAGTCTTTTCGCCTAAAATGATAAATATTGATAGAGCTGAGATGGAATCCCTTCCATCTCTTCAGTCATCAGGAGCATGAAAGATTCCTCAGAGGACATCTGGAAAATGCTTCTCGTTTTAAAAGAACTATTACAAAAAAGGTTACTCAACTTCATCGTGATTGTTGAGTAACCTTTTGATTATTGGCAGAGAGGGTGGGATTCGAACCCACGGTAGCCTCACGACTACGACGGTTTTCAAGACCGTTGCCTTCAACCACTCGACCACCTCTCCGTATGATAAAAACGGAACGAATACAATATTTTATTGATTACAAACCGTAAGTTCAATTGGTTGTTAAGAATTGAACTTCAAAATACATACTCAGATATTCTAACTGCAATTTTATTAAATGTCAAGAGTAATGTCAGGTGATGTTTACTCTCTGAATTTGAATTCCAGCTGTTGTTCGGACTCGATCATTTATTCTGTTCACATAAATAGGAAAAAATCCGCTGAATTATTTACATTTCAGCGGATTTCCCATGCTCTTAGACTCAAAATGTAATGATTCATAGAGCCTTTATTTATATGGAGTCAGCTTGTAAACGAAAATTCATCCGAAGTATGAATGATGATACCACAAATAGATTACGCTTACATTCCCATAAATGTCATTTTATTCATAATGCAAATAAATACTATTTACATAATGATAGGAGTATATCCTTCTTTTATATGTTCTACAAAGCTAAAATGTCCATCTTTCGCTCCGCCTACGATATAGACTCCAGCCGTGTTTACTTCTTCTTCAATGTCAAAGAAACTTGTGCAATATCCACATGCACCTTGTATAATTCCCAATTTTTGTACTTCTTTAAATACGGAATGGAAAATATGAGATGGATCATCAAATGCTTTAATCCATTGGGTTCCCATGCCATCAAAATATATTTTTACTTCATAACCTTCATCATAGAGCTCTTGCCCGTATGTTAATCCATGAAATGCTCTTCCAACATCTTGTTGTCCTGCTTGAATGACGATTAAAAATTTTTCATTCACTATGAATTCCTCCTCAAGTTGAAAGCATTGCAATTTCATACATATTACCACATTTTTCTACTAAGGTACATTTATTTTTCTACATTTCTACCTTTATTGCAAATCATATTCTTTCATTTATGAACTGTTTGTTCATCAGTTCTGTTATTCATTTTTTAAAAATAAATAAAAGCCTTTGTTCTTTTATTGAACAAAAGCCTAATTTAAAACTTAGGATTATTTGATAATCTCTTTTCCCATGTAAGGTACTAGTACGTTTGGTATTTGTATACTTCCATCTTCTTGTTGTCCATTTTCTAAAATAGCTGCTACGGTTCTCCCGATCGCCAATCCTGAACCATTTAGTGTATGAATAAATTCAGGTTTATCTTTGGCGCTTCTTCGAAAACGAATATTTGCACGTCTAGTTTGAAAGTCTTCAAAGTTACTACAAGAGGAAATTTCGCGGTAAGCATTAGAGCTTGGAAGCCATACTTCTAGATCGTACTTTTTCGCAGCTGTAAACCCAAGGTCACCTGTACACATGGAGAGAACACGATAAGGTAACTCTAAGAGTTGTAAAACTTTCTCTGCGTTCCCAACAAGTTTTTCTAATTCATTGTAAGAATCCTCAGGTTTTACAAATTTCACAAGTTCTACTTTATTGAACTGATGTTGACGAATTAATCCTCTTGTGTCGCGGCCGGCCGACCCAGCTTCCGAACGAAAACAGGCACTGTATGCTGCATAATAAATAGGTAATTCTTGCTCAGATAAGATTTCCCCTTGATGAAAATTGGTTACAGATACTTCTGAAGTTGGAATCAAATAGTATCCATTTGTATTGGAAATGGCAAACGCATCTTCTGCAAATTTAGGAAGTTGGCCAGTGCCAGTCATGCTTTGACTATTTACAATATAAGGAGGAATCATTTCTCGATAACCATGTTCGGAGGTATGCAGATCTAACATAAAATTCATCAAAGCTCTTTCCAGACGGGCACCTAAACCTGTGTAGAAAACAAATCGTGAACCTGTGACTTTGCTTGCTCGTTCAAAATCTAATAACTTTAGATTCTGTGCTAAATCCCAATGAGCTATTGGCTCAAATGAAAACGATGGGATATCTCCCCAGTGTCGTACAGGGATGTTTTCTTCCTCTGTTGTGCCTATTGGTGTGGACTCATGAGGGATATTCGGTAGGGAAAGTAAGATGTGCGAAAGTTGTTCATCTAACTGACGAATCTCTTCATCCAATTCTTTGATTTGTTCCCCTACTTGACGCATATTAAGGATCAATTGCTCTGCGTCTTCTTTTGCTTTCTTTTTACGAGCAACTTCTTGGCTAACTTGGTTTCGTTCACTTTTAAGTTTTTCACTTTTGGTGATTGCTTCTCTCCGTCTACCATCTATTTGTTCAAACGAATCGAGTCCACTGATATCTTCGTTGCGTGAAGCAAGTTTCGCCTTTACTTCCTCAAAATTACTGCGCAACAGTTTGATATCTAGCATAGAAAATCCTCCTCAAATAAAATAGGAACCCCATCCCTAAGGGACGGAAGTTCCGCGTTGCCACCCTTGTTGACTGCCATCCTAAAAAATCAAACAGTCCACTCGATGCGTAGATAACGGAACGCTGCCGTGATTAGCTCAGAGGTGGAATTCTCAAAACAATTCTTAACGATTTTCACCAACCATCGTCTCTCTGCAAAGAATTGTCTAGATACTTTTCTCTTCATTGCAATCCATCTTCTTATTATCGCTCATTATACAAAATCTTATGGTTGTTTTTCAATCTTATCTTGCACCATATGCAAAAAATAAGCATGAAAACGAGTGTCCTCTGTCAACTCTGGATGGAAAGATATTCCTAACAGATTGTTTTGCTTCACAGCTACTACTTGATCACGTACAGTGGAAAGAACTTCTACTTCTTCTCCTACTCTAGTAATCAATGGAGCGCGAATAAATACTGCTTGGAAATCTTCCGCTACACCTTTAATTGGTAAATCTGCCTCAAAACTATCTACTTGGCGACCAAACGCATTCCGCTGAACAGTTACATCCAAAAGGGGTAAATGGGCCTCATCATTTTCTTGAATGTGTTTTGCAATTAGAATGAGCCCAGCGCAAGTACCCATTATCGGTTTTCCTTCTGCATGCAGATCTAAGATAGGCCCTCGAAGGTCATATTGTCTTAGTAATTTTCCAATAGCAGTAGATTCTCCACCAGGTATAATCAAACCACTAATTCCCTCAAGCTGTTCTTTTGTTTTTACTGCGATTGGTTCTACACCTAGCTGCTCCATGATCTGCATATGCTCACGAACGGCTCCTTGAAGTGCCAGAACGCCTACTTTCGTTTTACCAGCCACGCTCTTGCATCCGTTCATGTGCTGCCAACTTAGAAATTTCAATCCCAGTCATAGGGCTTCCTAAATCTTTGGACAGCTCAGCTATTAGTGCATAATCTTCAAAGTGTGTAGTAGCTTGTACAATTGCTTTGGCAAATTTAGCTGGATTGGAGGATTTAAAGATACCAGAACCTACAAATACGCCATCAGAACCCAAGTGCATCATCAATGCTGCATCTGCAGGGGTAGCAACTCCACCGGCTGCAAAGTTTACAACTGGTAATTTACCTGTTTCATGGATTTGTAATAACAATTCAAATGGTGCTCCTAGCTCTTTCGCTTCGGTCATCAATTCATCACGAGACATACCAGTTACTTTACGAATCTGACTTTGCATCATGCGCATGTGACGAACAGCTTCGACAATATTACCTGTTCCAGGCTCTCCTTTGGTACGAAGCATAGATGCTCCTTCTCCTACACGTCGAAGTGCTTCTCCTAAGTTACGAGCACCACAAACAAAAGGAACCGTGAACGTAGATTTGTCAATATGATAGACTTCATCAGCTGGAGTTAAAACTTCACTTTCATCAATATAATCTACACCCATTGATTCTAATAAACGCGCCTCAACAAAATGACCAATTCGTGCTTTAGCCATCACCGGGATGGATACTGTTTTTAAAACTTCCTCTACAATGGTGAGATCTGCCATTCTAGCGACGCCACCCGCAGCACGAATATCTGAAGGGACTCGTTCCAGAGCCATTACAGCAACTGCACCAGCCTCTTCTGCAATTTTTGCTTGTTCAGCATTTACAACGTCCATGATGACGCCGCCTTTTTGCATTTCTGCCATTCCGCGTTTTACACGGTCCGTTCCTGTTTGTGCCATCCTATAATCCTCCTAGATCATGTATAAATACAATTTCATTGTTTAGTCCTTTAGCCAATAACATTGTAATGGAATAGATGTAAATTTACAACTTTGATAACGAAAGTCTACTTTTTTTGTCGCAAGGAAAAAGATCGTACTCAAAATTCCAAAAAAAGGGTTGCAAATGTAGCCATTGTTTCTTATATCAGAACACATGATCGGTGATCGTCCTACTGGTAGTAGGTTTGTTCTATGAAAATGTAATGGTATTGGGTTTCGGCGGCAAAGAACTTCTCCCACCGTGTAAAATCATTAGAGGTCATAAAGAACTAGAACGCTGGTGATAGGCGTTCTGCCCATGTGGGTACATTTCTAACTGCATGGGATGGGGTGATGACACTCCCCTTAACTCAGGCATTGTCTGAAACAGAAAAATGACCTGAGAATTCAATGGCTTTTGTCATATGAAATGTCAAAAGGAAAGGTAATATAACCTTAGTTTATCCAAGAATTTACTCCATCCCACATTTTACGAAAGAATAAACGTATGTCACCAGCTCGCTCTACTGCTTGTTGTGTTACGAGAGGGACAGAGGATACTCCAGGTATTGATTTTCCTTGATACAGGATAGATACCTCTCCAATGACTGTTCCTTTGGCTATAGGTGCTTGTATCCCTTTTTTTAACACCACTTTATACGTATAAGCCTGCTTGTCATGCTTCTTTTGGGCTAGTTGCAAAGAGGAATCTGGAGCAACTGGAACAGTCCGCTCTACTCCATTAGGAAGTGTGAAGCGATTATGACCGGGAATTACTTTCCCTTTCGTAATAGCTGTTGCCAATTCGAAATTGTCATATGTATAGTCTAATAACTTTTTTGTTTCCAAAAAACGTGCTTCCTTAGAGTTTGTACCCATTACAACGGATACTACACGCATCCCATTGCGGTTTGCTGTACTTGTGAAACAATACCCTGCTGCATTGGTGTGCCCTGTTTTTAAACCATCTACCCCTTCGTAGTAAAATTTGAGGGATGGGAGCATTAAATCCCAATTGTTAACTTTTTGTTGATTCGGTTTGTTTGGATGAAAGGTATAGGTTGGGATACTCGTATATTCTAAAGCTTCTGGGTAATTTTTTAGCAAGTAGCGTGCAACGATAGAAGTATCGTATGCAGACATCTCATGCTCTCCAACTTTACTTGTACTGGGGGGATCTGGATACGATTCTGTGTTTAGTCCAGTACTATTTTGAAAATGGGTTTGGGTTAAGCCGATTTCAGAAGCCTTTTGATTCATCTTTTCGACAAATCCTTCTTCCGAACCACCTATATGCTCCGCTAATGCAACAGTAGCATCATTTGCTGATTGAACGAATAGAGCAGTGAACAATTCCTTGACTGTTTGTTTTTCACTAGGCACAAGTCGAATCTCTGCTTCATTTACACCAGCTGCACGATTGCTGACTGTTACTTCATCTCCCCATTTGAGATTGCCTTGCTTTATCTCGTCAAAAATAATAATTGCACTCATCATCTTCGTCATACTAGCAGGTGGTCTGGATTCATTCGCATTTTTAGATGCCAGTATCTCTCCAGAAACGGTGTCTACTACAATATAAGATTTCGCATTTATTTCTGGAAGTTCTTCAGCAAAAGAGGGTTTTGCTACAACGAATAGACTGATAATACAGAATAAAAACACGGTCAATTTACGCATTTTGTTTTACTCCTTCACAGCTCAATCTTACTCATTTTCACATGTAGATTCTGTTATGACAAGCCCTATTATGCTAATAAAAAAGAAAAATAGCGTCCTGTGAAAGGACGCTTGGATTTCATTAGATTGCCGACAGGAGACTCGCCAATTCATTCGTGTAGAGGAATGTCAGCGTTGCCCTGATGTAACATCCATTCAAGGTTAGAGTCGAAAGACGGTTGCATGACTGGATCGTTACAAGCTCACCATTTTAATGGTGAATAGTTGATTAACCACCCAACTGATAATTAGGTGCTTCTTTTGTTATTTGAACATCATGAGGATGACTTTCACGAAGCGAAGCAGCTGTGATACGAACAAACTGAGAATTATCCTTTAAATCAAGCAAATTTTTCGATCCTGTGTAACCCATTCCAGAACGAATGCCACCCACTAATTGGTAAACGATATCTCCAATCGGACCTTTATAAGGAACACGGCCTTCAATACCTTCAGGAACTAATTTTTGCTCGTTTTCTTGGAAATAACGATCCTTGCTACCTGCCTGCATCGCACCAATCGATCCCATACCACGGTAAACTTTAAATCGACGGCCTTGGTAAATTTCAGACTCCCCTGGGGCTTCCTCTGTACCTGCAAAAAGGCCACCAAGCATCACTGCATCTGCCCCAGCTGCTAATGCTTTGACTATATCACCAGAGAATCGTATACCCCCATCTGCAATGATAGGAACACCATATGCACGAGCTACACTTGCGGCATCATAAATTGCTGTAATTTGAGGAACACCAATCCCAGCAACGACACGGGTTGTACAAATGGAGCCAGGCCCAATCCCTACTTTTACAATACTGGCACCAGCCTCGATTAAATCTCTTGTACCCTCTGCAGTAGCAACATTCCCAGCAACAATGGTTAAATCCGGATAGTTCTGGCGCACTTTTGCTACGGTTTCTAATACTCCTTTGGAATGTCCATGTGCTGTATCAATGACAACCATGTCTACTTCAGCTTCTACTAAGGCTGCAATTCGTTGCTCGGTATCTTTGGAAACGCCGACAGCTGCCGCTACGAGTAAACGCCCTTGTGAATCTTTTGCTGAGCTTGGAAACTGGGTAGCTTTCTCAATGTCTTTGATTGTGATGAGCCCTTTTAAAATACCTTGTTCATCTACCAATGGCAATTTTTCAATTTTGTGGAGCTGCAAAATGTGTTCTGCTTCTTTCATTGTGGTGCCCACGGGAGCAGTGACTAAATTTTCTTTGGTCATCACTTCAGAGATAGGGGTACCGTAATTGTGAATAAAACGCATATCACGGTTGGTGATAATACCTACTAATTTCTTTTCCTTGTCCACAATAGGCACACCAGAAATCCGGTATTTCCCCATCAACGCCTCTGCATCGTGAACTTGATTTCCAGGATGGAGATAAAATGGATTGGTGATTACACCACTTTCCGAACGTTTTACACGATCTACTTCTTCGGCTTGTTCTTCTACAGTCATATTTTTATGAATAACACCGATGCCGCCTTGTCTTGCTAAAGCAATAGCCAAGGACGATTCCGTGACGGTATCCATACCAGCACTAATTAGTGGAATATTTAATTTAATTTTTTTTGTCAACTGAGTGGCAACACTAACATCACGAGGTAAAATTTCTGATCTTGCTGGCATTAAAAGCACATCATCAAAAGTGAGGCCTGTTTTGCTAAACTTCTCTTCCCACACGGCGTATCGCCCCTTATCATGTAGTCTCCAGTTTTTTGCAAGTGTATCAAATTAAAAAAAGCGAATCAAGAAAACCGCTATTGTCGAATAAATTACTATTTTTTTGAGGTTATCCACAGTTTATCTGTGTATAACTTGTGAATAATTGTGGATAAGTCACGTATACGTCATTTTTTTCGGAGGAATTATGGATTTTTCTGCATATGAAATATTAAAAAATGAATCCACTGCACGCGATTTCCTAATAAAAAAATATCCAGAATCGGAAGCCAAAACACTTGCTTACCGAAATGTACACGCGTTTACATCATATATGAAGCAAGGGATGGCTTTGTTTCATACTGCTGAAAAAAGCGATTACTGGTCTCAATCTCTTTTACTCTATTACGGTATGATGAGCCTATTAAAAGCATTAGCTCTTTGTTTGGACCCTGGTTACCCTCAAAGTACAGCAGTATTACAACATGGATTAACAAGTCCGAAACGAAAAAAAGAGCCCTATCGCTTCTTCCATGATGAAATACGAGTTCAGAAAGATGGATTTTTCCCTTATTTAAGTCAGCTATTTCATCACCCTGTCGCAGCTGGAGAACGATTTAAATTGGGATCGTTATGTTCCTTTCTTCCTGACTTACAAGAAATATCGGTCCTATTAAAACAAAAAACATATTACTGGGAACTAGCTTTCACAAATGAGAAGATAATTTGTCCAACTGCGCTATTGGATCAATTATGCATCCCAATAGAAGCTTTTGTAAATCGTTTAAATAAAAAAAACCACGTTTGCCTTTTCACTTTGGATTCTCTTACTGAACAATATATTACCCTAAAATGTTCGGGTGATGTATTGCAGCATCCTTGGTTTCGTAAGTGTAAACGAGGGAAACTCTATCTTTGGATCAACACTACCCATACTTTGGTGGAACCACTGCCAGAAATATTGACCTACTATGGCTTATTTTTTTCTCTGAGTATGCTAAGCCGGTATGATCCACCAGTATGGCGGGAATTATACAGCGACACAGAGAAAGAACAACTGATAATCCAACAAGTAATATCTACCGCACAACACACATTTCCATCTCTCGTTTTTCACTTGCTTTGGAAATGAAAGTGTCAACTGCTCTATTTTATTTGGTAATGCAAAATTTGTCTATTCTTGAATGCGGAAATATCTGAAAAATATTTTTCAAGTAAATATGTTTGCTATACCCCTAGTCAGCTACTGCTATTACGGCCATCCGATGTCGCGGCCGGTGGTGCCTCCGTTGTTGAGCAGAATACTGTGGATACCCACATCATAACCTCTCTTGGATAAAGGGGTCGTGCTTATTACCATACTATTATAGCTTAAAAATATTTTCATGCAATAATCAAATAAATAGTCTCCTGTCAAATATGACAGGAGACTATGGTGGTACAACAAAAATCTATACAGTTAATCTTACCGTTGTTAGGGTCTGAGTGTTGATCTATGTGGAAAACCATTCTCTATTCGACCCCATCATAGGTAAACTTTGGTCAAAACGGTTACCTATGATGGAGAGCTGTTATAAAAAGGCTTACAGCTCCATTCTCACCAGTCTGGCAGACATCGTTGCGAGTTTGGCATCATCATATCCGAAAGCAAAACAGAATGGATCCCTATTGAGGAGATTCTCTGCACTTTCAGCGTATGCCCATGCCTCCTGAAGCAATTTGTCCACTTCGGTAGTGAACTCGACTGATTTTTTCGCCACTTCTACCATGATGGTATAGAATGTGGCAAGCTCAGAAAAACCGAGCCACTTGTCCCGTTCGTAGTCCCTTCTTCTATTACGGGTTTTCTTCGCTTTCTCGGCACAGGAATGCGCCTGCTCTTTCAGATCATTCACCTCTAGGTTCACGATCATCCTCACACAAAACTAGGAGTTTAAGTTGCCTTACTGGCTAAACCAATTATAGTACGAATTTACTAAAAATAAAATCCCCTACCCGCTTTGGGGTAGGAGATTGACTTACTCTTCTTCATCTGTAATCTGAACACGAGCTACAGTCGCTACTTCTTCATTTTTCGCCATCTTGATCAAGCGTACGCCTTGTGCGTATCGTCCGAGTGTGGATATACCGGAAATATTCATCCTAATGACGACTCCTGCTTGCGTAACAATCATCAGATCTTCTTCTTCTGATACCATGGCATGACCGACAACCGGGCCATTCTTCTTGGTAATATTAAGCGTTTTAATCCCTTTACCGCCTCGAGACTGAGAACGGTATTCGCCAATTGGCGTTCGTTTTCCATAACCCTTTTTCGTAACGATCATGACGTCTTTGCCTGGCATGACGATATCCATGTCAATCACATAGTCATTATCGGCTAGGGTTATTCCTTTTACGCCTGTTGCTGATCTCCCCATCTCACGAACATCTAACTCTGGGAAACGGATGGACATACCAAGACTTGTCCCCATTATTACTTCTTGCTCTCCATCAGTAAGACGAACACTAACCAATTCGTCTCCTTCACGCAAGTTGATAGCAAAAAGCCCATTTTTACGGATGTTTTCAAAATCAGATAGCTTCGTCTTTTTCACTACACCAGCCGACGTTGCAAAGAAAAGATTAAAGTCGTCCGTAAATTGTTTGACAGGAATCACTGCTTGAATTCGTTCATTTTGCTCGATTTGGATCAGATTAATAATAGGTGTGCCTTTGGCTGTTCGTCCAAGCTCCGGAATCTCATAACCTTTTAAACGATATACTTTCCCTTTGTTCGAGAAGAACAAGATATGATTATGTGAACTGGTGACAAACAAGGTTTGGATGAAATCATCATCTCGTGTGCCCATTCCTGTAACACCTTTTCCACCTCTGCGTTGTGCACGGTAAGTGGAAAGCGGCATACGTTTCACATATCCTTTATGGGTGAGGAGAATAGCCACTTCTTCCTCTGGAATCAAGTCTTCATCTACAATACTATCCACATTTATCATGATGGAAGTTCTTCTCTCATCGCCAAACCGTTCTTTTACTTCTACCAATTCATTGCGTACAACCGCACGAATCTTCGCTTCATCGGCTAGAATAGCCCGTAATTCTGCAATGGTAATCTGCAATTCTTGGTATTCACTTTCAATTTTATCCCGTTCTAATCCAGTCAAACGCTGCAAACGCATATCCAAAATCGCTTGTGCCTGCTTTTCACTCAAACCAAACTGCTCCATCAAGCCAGTTCGTGCTTCCCCAGTCGTAGCAGAAGCCCGGATCAATGCAATAACTTTATCAATTTGGTCAAGCGCAATACGATAACCTTCTAGTATATGAGCGCGTTCTTCTGCTTTGTTGAGATCAAATTGGGTTCTACGACGAATAACTTCGATCTGGTGATCCAAGTAGTGTACAAGAGCTTGATGCAGATTGAGTACACGAGGTTGTCCATTGACAAGTGCCAACGTATTTACGCCAAAGCTTGTCTGCAGCGTTGTATGTTTGTACAAGTTGTTTAAGATAATTCGAGGATTCACATCTCTACGAAGTTCAATGACGACACGCATCCCATTTCGGTCTGATTCATCACGTAAATCCGTAATTCCATCGATTTTCTTATCTCGAACCAAATCTGCAATCTTTTCTACTAATTTGGCCTTATTCACTTGGTAAGGAAGCTCTTCTACTATGATTCGCATCTTGCCATTTTGGGCTTCCTCTATTCGGGTTTTCGCACGGATTTGAACGCTTCCTCTGCCTGTACGAAACGCTTTGCGAATTCCTTCATAACCTAAAATTATGCCACCTGTTGGGAAATCTGGACCTTTCACGATTGGTAACAAGTCCTCAACAGTTGTTTCTGGTTGATCAATGATCAGCAATAATCCATCGATAATTTCACGCAAGTTATGTGGCGGGATATTCGTTGCCATCCCTACAGCTATTCCTGATGCTCCGTTAACTAATAAATTAGGGAAACGAGCAGGTAATACAAGAGGCTCTAACTGTTGTCCATCATAGTTTGGACCAAAATCGATGGTATCTTTTTGGATTTCTCTTAGCAATTCCAGCGTGATGGGAGCCATTTTAGCTTCCGTGTAACGCATTGCTGCTGGAGGATCACCATCCACAGACCCGAAGTTACCATGTCCATCGACTAACATATAGCGGTAAGAAAAATCTTGTGCCATACGAACCATCGCTTCATATACGGCTACATCACCGTGAGGATGGTATTGGGCAGTTACGTTACCAACTACCCTCGATGATTTTTTATACTGCTTATCCGGAGTCATGCCCAGCTCATACATAGTATATAAGATGCGTCGATGTACTGGTTTGAGTCCATCACGAACATCCGGTAAGGCACGGCTAACAATAACACTCATTGCATAGTCAAGAAAAGAAGACTTCATCTCTTGGCTAATATTTATTTCTTCTACACGATCTATATTTGCCATCCGTTTCATCAACTCCAACTAACGGACATGATTGATTTCCGATTACGTTTTACACATCAAGTGTTGCTTGATTTGCATATTCTTGAATAAAGTCACGTCTAGGTTCAACTCGATCTCCCATCAACATTTCAAACACTTGGTCCGCATCCATTACATCTTGAAAAGAAACTTGGCGAAGTGTTCTGCTGTCTGGATCCATCGTAGTTTCCCAAAGTTGGGTAGCATTCATCTCACCCAAACCTTTGTAACGCTGGATTTCAATTTTTCCTTTGCCTTCTAACTCTTTCACTACTTGCCCTTTCATTGCATCGGAATAAGCGTATCGAATAACTTTCCCTTGGGAAATCTTGTACAGCGGTGGCTGTGCAATATATATATATCCCTCTTCGATGAGTTTTCGCATATACCGGAAGAAAAAGGTCAACAGCAGGGTACGGATGTGCGCTCCATCTACATCAGCATCGGTCATGATGATCACTTTGTGGTAGCGTGCTTTCTCGATCTGTAGATCATCTGCTATTCCTGTTCCCAGGGCTGTGATGATGGTACGTATCTCTTCGTTGGACAATGCTTTATCCAACCTTGCTTTTTCCACATTAAGGACCTTTCCGCGTAAAGGAAGAATTGCTTGGAACATTCGATCACGGCCTTGTTTAGCCGTACCACCAGCAGAGTCACCCTCAACAAGGTACAATTCGCTAATCGAAGCATCCTTTGATGTGCAGTCTGCTAATTTCCCGGGCAATGAACTAACTTCTAACGCATTTTTACGTCTCGTTAGCTCACGGGCTTTACGGGCTGCTTCTCTAGCTCGAGCAGCAGTTACGGATTTATTGATAATTTTTTTGCCAACAGCTGGATTTTCATCGAGAAACGCTTGAAAATGATCTACAAACAATTGTTCTGTAGCGGAACGCGCCTCGCTATTTCCCAATTTGGTTTTCGTTTGACCTTCAAACTGCGGATCAGGAATTTTGACACTGATAATAGCAGTTAGTCCTTCACGAACGTCGTCTCCTGTCAAATTGCTTTCGTTATCTTTCAACAAATTGTTTCGACGTCCGTAATCATTGATCACTCGGGTAAGGCCTGCTTTGAAACCAGATTCGTGCGTACCGCCTTCATGAGTATGAATATTGTTGGCATAACTATAAAGGTTAGATGAATAGGAGTCATTGTATTGCATCGCAACCTGTACTTGAATATTCTCTCGTTCACCTTCGATATAAATCGGAGGTTCATGCAATGCTTCCCGATTACGGTTGAGATACTCTACAAATGAGGAGATGCCACCTTCAAACTGGAAAGATTCTTCTTTCGCTTCTTCTCCACGTTTATCAGAAAGTACAATGGTCACTCCACGATTGAGAAAAGCTAGTTCACGCAGTCGATTACGCAAAATATCGTATTCATATTCGGTTGTCTCTGTAAAAATTTCTGGATCTGGTTGGAATGTAATCGTAGTACCTGTTTCTTTTGTTGTACCGATAACTTCTAAATCCATCTGTGGAACGCCTTGAGAATATGTTTGACGATGAATTTTACCATCTCGTTTGACGATGACTTCTAGCTCGCTAGATAATGCATTAACAACAGATACACCTACACCATGCAAACCTCCAGAAAATTGGTAACCTTCACCATCAAATTTTCCCCCAGCATGTAATACAGTCATTACTACTTCCACTGCTGGACGTCCAACCTTTGGTTGAATTCCTACAGGTATTCCACTTCCATTATCCACAACCGTAATGCTATTACCAGGGTTAATTGTTATATCAATCGTATCACAACGCCCAGCTAATGCTTCATCGATACTATTATCTACTACTTCCCATACGAGGTGATGTAAGCCTCTACTCGAAGTAGATCCGATATACATCCCTGGTCTCTTTCTAACAGGTTCTAATCCTTCTAGAACCTGAATCTGCGATTCATCATATCCAGTTGTCATAACATACTCACCACCTTTAATCCTGATTGAGAACGTTTTAATAGGGTGTTGGAAGAGATTGGTGATGTATAAATGTGGTCTGTGGTAATAATAAACGATTTTACTTCTCCGTCAAAAGAAGGAAAATGAATACTGGATGAAGACTTTACTGCACCAACCGCATCAACTATTGCAACTACATCACTCAATCTTATCATCTGGTTTCCACCAAGGTGAATAAACAAAATATCATCACCTCATCATGCGCGAGTAACATGACCATTTTTAACATGGTACACAACTGCTTGTTTTTGAGTTTGTAAATCTATACCTTCTAGTCCAGTGGCAGTAACAAATGTTTGTACACGACCACGGATTGTTTCGAGAAGATGTGTCTTTCGTGAATCGTCTAATTCAGAGAGCACATCATCCAATAATAGCACTGGAAAGTCACCTGTGGTTTCTTTAACCAGTTGCAATTCAGCTAATTTTAGGGAGAGGGCAGCCGTGCGTTGCTGCCCTTGTGAACCAAATGTATGATAATCCAAATTGTTATGTTGGAGAGAAAAATCATCTCGATGAGGTCCTAGCAAGGTGTTTCCTAGTATCATCTCTTTTTTTCTTACTTTTTCAAGTGCCTGTAACATCACCTGCTGCATTTCTTGATCAGACATTTGGGCATGAATAGGCACAGATGGAATATATTCTATCTGAAGATGCTCTTCTCCTTTTGTGATCGAAAGGTGAATTTCTGCTGCAAACTTTTGTAGTCTTTCTAATGATTCAAGGCGCTTTCGCCAGATAGAAACAGATAATCCAATCAATTGCTCATCTAATACTTCCAAAAATGTAAGTGGAAAAGTATTATTTTTTGACAAATTCTTTAAAAGTTGATTCCGTTCTTTCAACAAATTTTTTAGCTCTGTCAAATGATGTACATAAGTAGGACTAATCTGACCAATTTCCACATCCAAAAATTTCCGGCGGACTTGTGGGCCTCCCTTTACTAGCTGTAAATCTTCTGGAGCAAATAACACGACTGGTAAGGTACCGATATATTGGCTGAGTCTCGCTACTTCCAAACCATTTTTCTTGATCTTCCTGCCTCTTGGAAGAAGTTTTAACTCTAATCTACATTTTTGCTTTTTTCCTTGTGTTCTAACCCGGACCATTGCAGTTTGCCCACCAAATTGAATGCATTCTTGTAAAGATCTCGCACGATGAGATTTCCCTAGAGAGACCATATATAAGGATTCCAATAGATTTGTTTTACCTTGTGCATTTTCTCCTACAAACAAGTGAAGATCTTCTGGACAACTCAGATCTAGTTCAGGGATATTGCGAAAATGTTGAAGGTATAGTGATGTAACATGCAAAAGAATATCCCTCCACTAAACCAATTGTATCTTTCCAAACCCCTCAATCTCCACCATGTCTTTTGGGTAAAGCTTGCGACCTCTTCGATCATCAGGTTCACCATTTACTAATACTTGATAAGAATGCAAAAAGATTTTTGCTTCGCCGCCGCTAGCAATCACATCTGCTGCTTTTAATAACTGCCCGAGTGTCATGTATTCACCATGTATAGGGATCTTTTTCATTTGAATTCCTTTCTTTACGTTTAACGGGTTCGAATGGGCACGATCAAGTGAAGTGAATCGTTTCGGTCAGTGGGTTGAATGAGGAATGGTGTCATGGATCCAGTAAACTGGATATGAATATCCTCACTGTCAATGGTGCGGAGTGCCTCTATCATGTAACGAGCATTAAAAGAAATAGTGAGTGAAGGACCTTTAACATCTGCTTTAATCTCTTCTACTACACTTCCTATTTCTTGAGAAGCAGAGGTGATTTGCACTTGGTTATCGCTCACAGTCCATTTTATCACATTATCTCGGCCGTCCCGGCTAATAAGTGACGCGCGCTCAACAGATTGTAACAATTCTTTGGTTTTGGTGGTTACTTCTACATCTCCTGTTTGGGGAATAACTCGATTGGTATCTGGATAACTTCCCTCTAATAATCTTGTATAAAAAGATAAGTATTGATTTCTAGCAAGTAACTGATTTCCTGCAACTACTAGATCTACTAACTCTGTTTCATCTGCAAATGTTTTTGCTAATTCACTCATACTCTTGCCTGGAATAATAACATTTTTCAGATGTAGATCTGGTAAACTTTCTACTTGTGTGCGCTGACGAGATAAACGATGGCTATCTGTAGCAACACAGGTGAGTAAACCATCTTCTAACTGAAACAATACTCCTGTAAAGACACCTCGTGCTTCATTGACAGCTACAGCAAAACTTGTCTTGCGAACGAGAGTACGAAGCAAATCTGCCGACAAAGAGAATACTTGTTCTTCATACAGTTGTGGAAGGGAAGGGTATTCTTCGCTAGGTAATCCATGTAATTGAAACTCCGCTTTTCCCGAACGAATGGTTATTCCATTTCGTTCACCAACAATCCACTCTACCTCATTCCCAGGAAGTTTGCGAACGATTTCTGCAAAAATTTTACCTGGAACTACTACACTCCCTGTATTTTCCACAAACAGTTGTTCTTTGTCTTCTTTTATTTTAGATATTTTTGTCTCAATTGTCATATCCGAATTGCTGCCTGTTAGAATTAATTGATCTTCTTCGGCTGTTACTTTGATCCCCGTTAAAATTGGAATAGTTGTTCTGGTTGATACTGCTTTGGTAACTTGTGATACCGCCTCAACTAATACACTCTGTAAGATTCTTAATTTCATGATATCCTGCTACTGAAAACATAGAAAATATTCCTATATCCAGAGTTTTCCTGTTTCTACGTGTCCTGCCTTGCCACAAATCCGCTACTACAGTTTGCTATAACACTCCACAGGCGTAAATTCCCGTGTAGCCCACGGTACATATACACAACCTCGTTTTATGAAATTGGTGTATTCAACTCGGCTTGGTTTTTGCCGTAGGAACATTAGTTCTATTAGTAGCAGGAATTCACCTCCTTTTTTTGTAATTAATTTCAGGATGTTTTTACATTTTTTCTTCATTCTTCCGCTTTACCGAGAATAGTTTATCTTCCTAAACTTTTTGGAAAGAGGGATTTAACCTAATTTTTTGCCTGTTTTACGAGAAAACAAAAATAAATTCAGTTGATCTTGTATGCCTCTTACACATAGGTTTGATTTATTCGAGTTGAATTAATTTAGGGCCGACAATTTTTCTTTTCTAATCCTATTAATTAATTAATTATTTTTTAATAAAGATTAGTAGTAATAGTAGTAGTACTTGTGGATACTGTGGATAAGTGGGTTGAGATAAGCAACAAAGCCTATACACGTTGTGGATAAGCTGTGTATAGGCATGGGTGAGTTGTCCACAGTATCCACATCGGCCTGTGATTAACTGTTACGACTGAGACGATTTTTTAGTTCCAAGATCACTTGCTCTAGCTCTCGATCATGACTTAACAGTCGACTTATTTTTTCATGGGCATGAATGACTGTAGTATGATCTCGACCACCAAAATCTTCTCCTATTTTTGGTAGGGAGCTGTCTGTTAATTCACGCGAGAGATACATGGCGATTTGTCTAGGGTAAGCGATCGTTTTGGTGCGTTTTTTGCTTTTTAAATCTTCCACTCGAAGTTGATAGTAATTGCCAACAGCTTGCTGTATTTCAGGAATGCCAATTAACTTAGGCTGATTGGGTGATACTAGATTTTTTAAGGCTTCATGAGCCAGATCAATGGTTATTGCTTGATTAAGCATCGTAGAATAAGCAACGACGCGAATGAGTGCACCTTCTAATTCTCGAATATTATTCGCCACTTGATCTGCAATATAGTAAAGAACTTCATTCGTCACTTCTAAGTTATCAGCGATGGCTTTCTTCCGAAGGATTGCAATCCTTGTCTCCAAATCCGGAGGTTGTACATCGGTGATAAGTCCCCATTCAAACCGAGATCTCAGTCGATCTTCTAAGAATGGTATTTCTTTTGGTGGACGATCACTTGAGATAATAATTTGTTTGTGAGCTTCATGAAGCGTGTTGAAGGTGTGGAAAAATTCTTCTTGTGTACCTTCTTTTTTGGCAAGGAACTGAATATCGTCAATCAATAGCACATCCATGGATCGATATCGGTTGCGGAAAGGCTCTACATTTCCACTTACAATGCCATTAATAAATTCATTGGTGAATTTCTCAGAAGAAATATAACAAATTCGGCTTTCGGGATTTTGTTCCTTTACATAATGTCCAATAGCATGCATCAGATGTGTTTTCCCTAACCCTACACCTCCGTATATAAACAGTGGATTGTATGTATTAGCTGGTTGAGCTGCTACTGCTAAAGATGCTGCGTGAGCAAATCGATTACCAGGCCCAATAACAAATGTTTGGAAAGTGTATTTGGGATTTAGTAGAGAAGAAGAAGGAGCCTCTTCTATCAATGATGGCACTTCTGGCAGTGTTACTTCGTTAGAGTTAGAATCCTCAGTCGCCTCCACCTTTTTTCCGACATCTGTTTCATCCAAAGAGTGCAAGATGAAGTCAACTTCCATGGAGATCCCTGAAATCTCTTTGAGAGCAATTAATATCTTATTTTTTGCACGGTGGACAAGCCAATCCCTTGTAAAAAAATCAGGTACAGCGATAAGTAAGAAATTAGGTCGACTCTCTACGACTTTGGTTTGAATCAGTAGTTGTTCCACATCTGCCGATTCGTCGGAGCAAGCAGATTTTAAGGCATGAAGCCATAGTTCATCAGCAGAATACATAAGAAGTATCCTCCTTTCTTTCCATGTCATAGTAAGTTATCCACAATAAGGATAGGTAAATTTTAAGTACTCCACAGAGTTATACACATTATCCACAATCTGTGGATAACTTTATAGTATGTGATAGCAGTTATGAACAACTATACTTATCCACAATCTGTGGACAACTGTGATATATTAAAAACTTATCCACGAAGAAAACAAAATAAGAATATCAAAATAGACTAGATATGACAAGGACTTTTGTATACTTATCCACTTACCCACAGCCTGTGGATAACTACTTATCCACAGGCTGTAATTCTGTGTATAATCAGTGGATAAGTTGTGGAAAAAAACAAAAAAAGTTGTCCACATGCGCTCTGAATTTCACAAATTCGACGAAAAATAGGATACTCCCTCTGATTTCTGTGGATAACTTGTGGATAAGTTGTTTATAACCTGTTGATAAGCTGTTGAAAAGTAGTGGATAACCTATAAAAAACCTTAGATAACAACACGTATAGAATTAAGTGTCAAAAACCTATTTATTTCTATTATAAACAATAAAATTAAGCAAATCATGATTATAAATATATCCAAGACAATGGTTATCTCTTGTGAGCAGTATTTTTTAACAGGATGTTAGTTATTTCTAAAGACTTTTCGTTTTTTTCTGTGGATAACTTGTGGATAAGTTGTTTATAACCTGTTGATAAGCTGTGGAAAATCGGTGGATAACATCATTAAATCCATATAAATCTAAGAAGATAGAAATTTATTATGTGAGAAAGGAAATTATTTTTATGGAAAGGAAACAACATGAATTGGTTTATTGGGAATAATAAACATGGGAATTTCCAGCATACCTTTCCTTTCTTTTGAATTACGTGAGAAAGAACAGTATAGAAAATACATAATTATCTCATGAAATCACTAGATAAGGATATCTATCTCCTATTTTCTTGACACTAGGCCCTTTAGATAGCTATAATATGGAGGATTGTCGACAAATTCGACTACTTATGGAAGAGAAGGGGGGTAACCTTGGATTTTGTATCAAGGTGAATATAAATGAAAAGAACTTATCAACCAAGTAATCGTAGACGGAAGAATGTACATGGTTTCCGTGCGAGAATGGCTACGAAAAACGGACGTAAAGTATTAGCTGCACGTCGTCGTAAAGGAAGAAAAGTGTTATCTGCTTAATCCTAGGACCACTGACTAACTGTGGTCTTTTTTTCAATATACTAATTTATTGGTAGATATGTGAGTTATAATAATGTGTCTAAGTTTTTTTCTACTTGCCTATCAGCAAGTTTTTTACTGGGGAATGGAGGAGCCTATCTTGCAACGAGCATTTCGCTTAAAGAGACGCAACGATTTCCGAAAAGTTTTTCGTTCAGGAACATCGGTTGCGAATCGCCAATTTGTATTATATACCTTCAAGCGTACAGATAAAGGAGTATCACGGGTTGGCATCTCTATTAGTCGCAAGGTAGGTAAGGCCGTAGTGCGAAATAGAATAAAAAGGTTGGTTAAAGAGATCGTAAGACAGTGGATGGATCAGATTCACCCACAAATGGATCTGATTCTCATTGCTCGCAATCCAGTAGTAGGCTTAGACTATAAAGAGATGGAATCTAGTCTTCGTCATGTAATGAAACGAGCCAATGTGTTCACCCATCTACCAACAGGGAAAAAGAGGAGTGAGCGAGGTTGAAAAAACTAGCCATTCTTTTTATTCACTTTTATCGAAAATTTATTTCACCGCTATTGCCTCCCAGTTGTCGTTTTTATCCTACGTGTTCTCAATACGGATTAACGGCATTGGAGCGACATGGTTTTTGGCGCGGTGGTTACTATACAGTTAAGCGAATTTGCAAATGTCATCCTTTTCATCCTGGTGGGATAGATCATGTCCCCTAGATGATTGATTTGGTTTTATTCCTTAAGGAGGAGTTTGTTTTGAGTAAGCGGCGAAAATATTTTATATTTGCTCTCATCGCCCTATTTGCCGTTATTGTGTTAAGTGGTTGTTCACCAACTGATGCACAATATGCAAAATTAGATCCAGCGCATGCAGGTTTCTGGGATAAATATTTTGTTATTCCTTTGGCACATTTAATGGATTGGTTCGCAGCACAGCTCGGTAACTATGGCTTATCTATTTTAGTAGTAACTTTTCTCATAAGGCTGGTTATTTTTCCTTTAACCTATCGTCAGCAGAAAAGCATGCAAGAAATACAAAAGATTCAACCTCAAATGCTGAAAATACGAGATAAATATAAAAAAGATCCACAGAAGATGCAACAAGAGACTATGAAGTTGTATCAAGAACACAATGTAAATCCAATGGCAGGTTGTTTTCCGATCTTGATTCAAATGCCAATCTTAATTGCTTTTTACCAAGCAATCGTTCGAGATGCGAATATCGCAAAATCTTCTTTTCTCTACTTGCAGTTAGGTCATCCTGATCCTTATTATGTTCTACCATTACTAGCTGCGATTACTACATACATTCAATTTGTTGCGTCTGGGACAGGCGATAACCCTCAAATGCGTATAATGATTTGGATTTTCCCTATCATGATTTTTGTCTTAGCATTTAACTTCCCTGCTGCGATGGCATTGTACTGGGTGTATGGTAATATTTTTACGATTTTACAGTACCAATTGATACTGAAACCAATGTTAAAGAAACCAGCTGGTGCAACAAAATAACAGAGATCTATCCGACTCCCTTGCGGGAGTTTTTTTCTATCCATATTGTGTTAAGATTAGGTATGATTTGAGGTGAATGTTATGGAGAACGATACAATTGCAGCTATTGCAACAGCAATGGGTGAGAGCAGTATAGCCATTATTCGGGTTAGTGGTCAAGAAGCATTAACTCTTGTTGATCATATATATCAAGGAAAAAACAAACTGATCGAAGCAACATCCCATACCGTACAATATGGGCATATTGTTCATCCTTCTACAAATGAAAAGGTAGATGAAGTGCTTGTAACGGTGATGATGGCACCAAGGACCTTCACAAGAGAAAATGTAGTGGAAATAAGCTGTCATGGCGGTTTGATCGCAGTGGAGCAAACACTTGAGTTACTACTTTCTACTGGTGTGCGTTTAGCTGAACCAGGTGAATTTACCAAACGTGCTTTTTTAAATGGTCGAATTGATTTATCGCAAGCAGAAGCAGTTATTGATCTTATTCGAGCAAAGACGGATAAAGCTGCTAAGGTGGCAATTCGTCAATCGGAAGGAAAGTTATCCACACATATTCGTAGTTTGCGGAGCGAGATTGTGGAAACATTAGCGCATCTAGCTGTTAATGTTGATTATCCAGAGTATGATGCAGATGTATTGACAGGCCAATTTGTAGTAGAACGTTGTAAATCGATGCAAACAGATCTCGAACGTCTGCTTCAAACTGCCCGACAGGGCAAGATTTTGCGTGAAGGTATCGCGACAGCTATCATTGGTCGCCCCAATGTAGGGAAGTCCTCCCTTATGAATGCATTGACTCAGGAGAACAAAGCCATTGTAACGGATATTCCTGGGACAACAAGAGATGTGATCGAGGAGTATGTGAATGTACGTGGTATTCCTTTGAAGTTGTTAGATACAGCAGGTATTCGAGAAACAGAGGATATCGTGGAACAAATAGGAGTGAAGCGTTCCGAAAAGGCGTTGCAAAGTGCTGATCTAGTGCTATTCATGATCAATCATGCAGAATCGCTGCAAAAAGAGGATCTTTTTTTGCTGGAAAAAATCAAAGCTTATCCAAGCCTTATCATTATTAATAAGACAGATCTTCCGCAACAGATTGATTACGAAGTAGTCCAAGCAAAAAGCGGAAATAAAAAAATGATACCACTATCAGTAAAAACAGAGAATGGATTGGATCAGTTGGAAGAAGCAATTAAAGATATGTTTTTCGCGGGTAACATCGATGTAAATGATCAAACCTATGTGAGCAACGCTCGCCATATACAGCTCTTGGAACAAGCGAAGGCTAGTATTACGGAAGTCATAAGTGGAGTGGAACAAGGTATCCCGCTCGATATGGCAGAAATCGATATGAAAAATGCTTGGCAATCGTTAGGGGAAGTCATTGGTGAAGCAGTAGCCGAAGATTTGATTGATCAGATATTCTCTCAGTTTTGTCTTGGTAAGTAACGTAGATCCGATAAACTTCAATAAAATCTGGGAATAATAGAAGCAGAGAGGTTGTGTGAAAAGTGAGTTATCAAGCAAGTAACTTTGATGTAATCGTCATTGGAGCTGGACATGCTGGTTGCGAAGCGGCTTTAGCAGCTGCTCGTATGGGATGTAAAACTTTACTCCTGACCTTAAGTTTAGACACGATTGCATATATGCCTTGCAATCCATCGATTGGTGGCCCAGCTAAAGGACATGTTGTCCGTGAGCTGGATGCACTAGGTGGAGAGATGGGCAAAAATATTGATAAAACCCATATTCAAATGCGTATGTTAAATACGGGCAAGGGGCCAGCCGTTTACGCATTGCGTGCACAGGCGGATAAAGTCTTATATCAAAGAGAGATGAAGAAAGCAATCGAAGAAGAGCCTAATCTTACATTGCATCAAAATATGGTAGAAAAGTTATTGATGGAAGATGGATCATGTAAAGGAGTTATCACTCGTACAGGTGCAGAATATCATGCGAAAACAGTAGTTTTAACAACAGGGACGTATTTACGAGGGAAAATTATTATTGGTGATCTCCAATATGAGAGTGGACCGAATAATCAACAACCATCTATTAACTTAGCACACCATTTGCAGGAATTGGGTTTTGAGATGGTGAGATTTAAAACAGGTACTCCACCCCGTATTAATAGTCGTACGATAGATACCAGCAAAATGGAGATTCAGCCAGGTGACACAGAACCACGAGCCTTTTCATTTGAAACAAAAGCATATATTATGGATCAGTTACCATGTTGGCTCACTTATACGAATGAAAAAACGCATCAGTATATTCAAGATAATTTGCATCGTGCACCAATGTATTCTGGTCAAATTGAAGGAAGAGGTCCACGATATTGTCCATCAATTGAAGATAAAATTGTCCGGTTTGCTGATAAGAATCGTCACCAAATTTTTATCGAACCCGAGGGTAGAGAAACATTGGAAATGTATGTACAAGGGCTATCAACGAGTTTGCCAGAAGATGTCCAACAAGATATTCTTCGTACCATTGATGGATTGGAAAAAGCAGAAATGGTACGCACTGGTTATGCGATTGAATATGATGCCATTGTTCCAACTCAATTATGGCCAAGCTTAGAAACAAAGCTAGTACCTGGATTATTCACCGCAGGCCAAATTAATGGTACATCAGGATATGAAGAAGCTGCAGCTCAAGGAATTATGGCAGGCATCAATGCAGCAAGGAAAGTTCAAGGGAAAGAGCCTGTTGTTCTTAATCGTTCGGACGCGTATATTGGTGTACTGATTGATGATTTGGTTACGAAAGGAACAAATGAGCCCTATCGATTACTAACATCCAGAGCAGAATACCGCTTGTTACTTCGTCATGATAATGCTGATTTGCGATTAACTGATAAGGGGTATGAGATTGGTCTCATAAAAGAAGATCGATACCAACGATTTGTAGCTAAACGTAATGCGATCAAAACAGAGATAGAAAGACTACGTAAGACAAAATTAACTCCGAATGCTGAAGTGCAGACAAAGTTGGCAGAGTTAGGAACACCAGACATAAACAATGTAACCGAGTTAGCAAACTTAATCAAACGACCAGAGCTAACTTATCAAGAAATCATGAAACTATCTCCAGCCCCAGTTGAATTGAGCGATGAGGTAATGGAGCAAGTGGAAATTCAGCTTAAATATGAAGGATATATTCAAAAATCATTGCTACAAGTGGATAAAATGAAGCGTATGGAAGAAAAACGTATTCCTCACTGGGTAGATTATACAAAAATTTCCGGTCTCTCTTCTGAATCGAGGGAGAAATTGCAACAAGTAATGCCTGTTTCATTAGGCCAAGCATCTCGTATTTCTGGCGTAAATCCGGCCGATATATCTATTCTCATGATCTATATTGAACAGGGTGGAAGAACTGCATGAGAAAATATTTGGATGAAGCGTACGAATTGAGTTCATCACAACTCGAACAGTTTGCAGTTTACTATCGATTGCTTGTGGAAAAAAATAAGGTGATGAACCTAACAGCAATTACGGAAGAACAAGAAGTGTATATTAAACATTTTTACGACTCACTGACTATTACCCGGGTAATAAATATGTCTGATATTACAACCGTTTTGGATGTAGGAACAGGTGCAGGATTTCCGGGTATCCCATTAAAAATTGCATTTCCACATTTGAAGTTGACTTTATTGGATTCTCTTCAAAAGCGTATCCGCTTTTTGCAAGAAGTCGGAGAAGAACTGGGATGGGATGATGTAACATATGTACATGGTCGAGCGGAAGACATTGCCCAACTCTCCGATTACCGAGAGCATTTTGATGTAGTTGCGTCACGAGCAGTAGCCAAAATAAATGTGTTAGCGGAATACTGTTTACCATTTGTGCGTGTTGGTGGGAAGTGTATAGCAATGAAAGGATCTAATGTAACAGAAGAAATGTCTAACTGTAAGCAAGCATTGTTTATTTTGGGTAAATCTACTCACCAAGTACATCCTCTTGTTTTGCCAGAAAAAATGGGAGAGAGAAATATAATCACTATCGACAAAAAAGAATCTATTCCTATGAAGTATCCACGCAAATCAGGGGTAATCAAAAAATCACCATTATAAAAAACCTATATTGAGGTTTTTTATTTTGTATTTGGTTACTCCTTTTCTTTTAACGGAAGGAAAGAGTTACCTCAAATATGAAATCGTAACGGGCAGGAATAAAAAAATAGGAGAAGACTCCCTATACAAGGGAGTCTTCCTTTTATCCTAAGTTATTAATTAAATTGTGAAGACCTCTTAGAGCAATCTTTCGTTTCTCGATCTTATCCATTTCTTGTCGCTTCCGATCATTACTATTTGAAAAGGAAGGAAAGAAATCTTCAAAGCTATTGTATCCGTATGGTTCTTCAAACTCGATATTATCAATTTTGAGATTATCAGAGCTCGTTTCGATATGATCATGTTGTTCTTCTTGGTATTCCTTATCAACATCTTCTAGCGATTCGGATTCAGCAGTTTTTGTAGGTGTTTGTTCCGAGTCATGATGAATGATCGATTCTTGTATTAGGGAAGAAAACGACTTGTCCGTCTTATTTGTATTACTAGGCTGTACGATTGGATTAGGTATCGTTGCCTCTAGTGAAGAAAAAAGACGGCTTTTTTTATTTCTTCTTCGTGAAGAAAAAGGCTCTAGAGGAAAAACCTCTGGTTTTTTTGTTTGTTCTTCAACTTGATTGGTTACAGATTTTTCTCTTTTCACTGGTTCGATAGATGGTGCTACTTTCGACTCTTGATGTAACTGATGAAAAGAAAACTTTTTCCTCAACCGTATATCTCGATCTAAAACCAGAGTAGGTGAATCCGATTTTTCAACCTGTTCTGTTGTTTCGTTTTCCTCTGCTGTAGGCACAGGATCTTCTTGTCTTTCTTGATCCTGTTCTGCTGAGTTAGGGGATTCTATCATTTCTTCCTCAAGTACATGCTCATCTTCTAGATGAGATTGCAAAAGAAGCTCTTCCATTTCGGGTAGCTTGTTATGTTGTACAAAAGAAGATCCCTGAGAATCATCACTCTCTGTTTTTTCTTCTGCAAAGGCTTCTTGATTAGAAAAATCAGGCATTGTGAGAGCTTCTTCTAGCTCTTGCTTTTTTATGTTTTCATCAAGTGAAGACTCGATTGTGTCAGGTAAAGGTGGACCATGAAAGATGAAATTATTTTTATCGTTTAAGAAGTCAGGTATTTGGACAGTATGTTCTTTTGGTTCCTCTTCTAATTCATCTACAACTTCAGCAAGTTGTTCTTCTAAACGTTCCTCTTCCACTTGTTCCGTTTGTTCGATTGTATCATGTAATAGATTTTCTTCTTCGCCTTCAATTCGAATAGGATTGAACAAATGGTAAGAAGACAGGATAGAACCAGAGAGTCCATTTTTGTCATTACGTTGAAGTCCTCTATATTTACTACCACGAATGCCTAGCATACGGTTATCGATCAGAGAACTCTCTTTTGTTAACGGAGTAATCATTGGAAATGTAAAATCCTGCTCATTTTCTTCTGTTTCTTCATTTTCCATTATTGCTTCTTCTAGTTCTTCTGAAGCTCCGTCTTCCATTATTGCTTCTTCTGTTTCTTCTGAAGCTCCGTCTTCCATTATTGCTTCTTCTGTTTCTTCTGCGTCTTCGTTTTCCATTATTGCTTCTTCTGTTTCTTCTGCGTCTTCGTTTTCCATTATTGCTTCTTCTATTTCTTCTGCGTCTTCGTCTTCAAATATTGCTTCTTCTAGTTTCTCTGAAACTCCGTCTTCCATTATTGCTTCTTCTGTTTCTTCTGCGTCTTCGTCTTCTATTATTACTTCTTCTAGTTCCTCTGAAGCTTCGTTTTCTACCATTTCTTCTTCTAGTTCTTCTGGTTCACCATCTATCTCGTGTGAATGCTCATTTTCTGAAGAAGTTTGTATTTGTAGAGGATCCAAATCCGTGAATTCTTGTGCAGAATGACTTTGTTCTACAACCTCATTTACATCGGTAAAGGTAAAAGCCACCTCTTGTGTCTCAATCTCATCCGATAGCACGACTTCAGTATCATTTTCTTCATCATTAGTAGAATGTAAACTTAATTCTACGGATTCTTCTAATTCCTCCACTCTATTCTCTTCAAGCCTTTCATGTACTTCATCTGGTTTGACGAGCTGTACAATTGGTTGCACTAGATATGTAGTGGCGTTTTGAAAAGTTGTTTGCATTTGATGTTGCTGGACCTGCAAATGTGTAATCGTATCATCCGTTGCTGTTGAATGGACTTGTTTCTGAGACATCATTGTAATCATAGTCTGGGGGTCAATAGGTATATAAAGAACTCGTTTTCCTTGCTCTTGCAAAGCTTCTACGGTCTCTTTAGAATTCTCATCAAAACCCAAAACAACTGTATCAAATTCTTGATCTTTCCCATTCATTTTTCGTTCTCCCTCCTTCTTATTTTTTAAATGAATATAGATCGCCCATTTCTTCCATCCTATTATCTCTTTTTTTTCGACATAAGGCTAGTTCCAATTTCGATCCTTCGTGCCTGTTTAGAGAAATATATAGCAAAATCCCCCAATATCTTGGGGGATTCAGAGAATAAGTAGTGCTCATACGTTGTAAACAGGATTATATTCTATTTTTTGATTTTTTGTTGTGGATTGTGTTGTTTTTTATTCATGGATTCACTGAGTGCATCTGGGACAGTAAATTCTTGTTGAATCGTTGCTGCTGCCTCAAGTAAATCTTTAACAGGAACAGCTTTAGATTTGGATTGGGAGAATTTACAAAGGCCAAAGCCATTTGCAAATTGGGCTTCAATTCCATAATCCTCAGCAAAAATAAGTTTATCACCAAAACGTTCACGATAGAACGGTTTGAAAGGAATAGATGCTCCACCAGTTAGAATGATGTAAGTGATATCATCACCAAAATCAAGACGTTGCCAAACTTCTTCTACAAGGTTGGAACCAACTTCTCGTACACACTCTTGAACGATCGCGCTTACATCATGTGTCTTTCCTTTAAAACTAATTTCTCCTGAGTTTACAATACGAGGCAAACTCCAAATAGGATACTCTTTTCCATTGTTTTCGGCGTCAGCAGTACGAGTAAATTCTAGTAGGCGTTTAGATAATAAGTTATATACATTTAACATAGCATGACGGGAGGTAAAACTTTGCCGTTTGATGATCGTTTCTCCATGTAGAGTCTCAATATCGGAAGTACCAAAACCTAAGTCATTGATACTTACTTTTTGGATAAAGAGGTCTTCATTTAATAATTTTCCATCACGATCAAGGGCAATGTGGAACAAAGTAGCCATAGGCTGACTAATGACAAAGAGGTTTTCTTTCTTAATTTCAAATTCAATTTTGCGATAGGGGAGGTTACCTTGCTTTACTTCAAAGGTGTGTTTTCCGATAAGTCGTCTTTTTAATTCATCTTTGTAGTCGATATAGCTATCGGTGGGTAATGCTACAGAAACGACTGGCTCATTATTACCTTGGAGCATCAAACCAGTACTGACGCGAAACATGATAAGATATTCTTGTTCACGGAACCATGTTGGACTAAATAGTCGACGTTTATGGGAATCAAATAATTCGTCGTCTCCTGATTGCTCTACTGCGAGTTTTCCACAAAACCATTCACGATCCCCATCTGCTTCACGATACATGATGTTATGTGGATCATTGTTGTAAGTGATTTCACCCACTCGGTTTGGAACAACCATATTGCGGATAAACATTTTATAGAATTTACCATTAGCACGACTTACTACTTTCGTACCATAGTAACCTTGATCATTGCCTATGTATACAGGTGTACTCATTTCGGTTTCCTCCTAGATTAAATCACGTAGTTTTCTATGTTCCCTCTCAACGATTCTACCAATTACAAGTAATAGGATCAAGGACTTTCTGTTCAGAAGCATCTATTGACGTATCACAATTCTATTATGTATGAATTCAAATACATATTAGATTAATAAATAACTATGATAGAAAATGTTCCACGTGGAACATCCAATTTTTTACTTATTTAGCAGGTGGTAACGAATAGATAGCGAAAATATAAAGAATAAGAGCAAATTTATGCTACTTAAAATAAAAGGACCTCTCATTTATATTTGGATGTCAAAAGAGGAATAGCATAAATTTCAGCATAATGCTGCTTCGTATTTAGAAAATGATGAACAGGCGGTGGAAATGGTATGAAAGAACCGTTTAGTCGGCTATTTGGCTTAGCTGAAAAACAACAAATCGAACAGGTGAAGCAGATTCCTGTTAGTCTCATCAAACCTAGTCCTTATCAGCCACGTGCAATTTTCTTAGATGATCGGCTAGAAGAATTGTGCCAAACAATCCGACTGCACGGAATTATACAGCCTGTTGTAGTTCGTCAGAAAGGCAAACACTACGAGTTGATTGCTGGAGAACGCAGGTTGCGTGCAGTAAAGAAATTGAATTTTCCTACCATACCTGCGATTATACGAGAGCTTAGTGATTCACAAGCTGCTTCGGCTGCATTGATCGAAAACTTACAGCGAGAAGGTTTGACAGCGATAGAAGAGGCGAGAGCGATAGAACAATTATTAGATGTCCATCATTTAACACAAGAAGGTTTGGCTCAGAGACTAGGAAAAAGTCAATCCACTATTGCAAATAAGTTACGCTTATTGCAATTACCTACTTTTGTTCAAGAGGCATTATTAGATCGTTCGATCACAGAGAGGCATGCTCGTGCTCTTCTTTCCTTAAAAGATGAAGAAAAACAACAGAAATGTTTGCTCGAAATTATCGAAAAAGAGCTAAATGTAAAGCAAACAGAAGAGCGAATAAAAAAATGGTTAGAAGTAAAACCCAATCCTCGAAAGTCAGCCAGACCTTTTTCACGGGATTTTCGCCTTGCAGTCAATACAATTCGTCAATCTTTGGATATGATTAAACAGACAGGAATGGATGTAGTTGCACAAGAGGAGGAATCGGAGCAATTTTATGAACTAATGATTCGCATTCCAAAGGCAACAAGGGATTGATAGGTAAAATGATTTTCCTATAGAATAATAGAGAAAAATGTTAAAAAGTGAGTGGGTGACATCTTGGGAAGAGTAATTGCAATTGCAAACCAAAAGGGGGGCGTCGGCAAGACGACGACATCGATCAATTTAGCAGCAAGTGTTGCAGCGATGAAAAAGAAAGTTCTTTTGGTAGATATAGATCCCCAAGGAAATACAACAAGTGGACTAGGCATTAACAAAGCAGATGTAGAAGAATGTGTTTATGATGTATTAATGAATGAGCAAAACCCTGCTGAAGTGATTATTCCTACAAGTATGGATGGTTTATGGCTATTACCAGCAACGATTCAGTTGGCAGGTGCAGAGATTGAATTAAGCCAAGCTATTTCAAGAGAGTTGAGATTAAAATGGGCAATCCAACAAATTAAGGATCAATTTGATTATATTTTTATCGATTGTCCTCCATCCTTAGGGATTATTACGCTCAATGCGTTAACTGCTGTGGAGTCGGTATTGATTCCTATTCAATGTGAGTTTTATGCTCTAGAAGGTTTAGGTCAATTATTAAATACAGTACGGATTGTACAGAAACATTTGAATAAACGATTGGAAGTTGAAGGTGTTTTACTCACTATGTTTGATGGACGAACGAACTTATCCATGCAAGTTATGGAAGAAGTGAAAAAATACTTTCAAAGTAAAGTATATAAAACAGTAATCCCGAGAAATGTACGCTTGAGTGAAGCGCCTAGTCATGGTGTTCCTATTCTTGCATATGATGCAAAATCACGTGGTGCAGAGTGTTATGTAAGTTTGGCCAAGGAGGTAGTCGCGAATGGCTAAAGGCCTAGGTAGGGGTTTGGATGCACTGTTTACAAAGGTGGATGTTGAAAATGAAGATGTGATCAGCGAGGCAAATGTAGAAGAACTTCGTCCTAATCCATATCAGCCACGGAAACATTTTGATGATCAAGCGATTCAAGAATTATCGGATTCGATCAAACAGCATGGTGTTGTACAACCATTGATTGTTCGCAAAAGCATCCGAGGTTATGAAGTTATTGCAGGGGAAAGACGTCTTAGAGCAGCAAAACTTGCTCTTCTAGAACGAGTTCCAATTGTGATACGTGAGTTTACAGATGAACAAATGATGGAAATAGCGTTGGTAGAAAATCTACAACGTGAAGATCTAAATCCAATGGAAATCGCAACCGCATATCATAAATTGATGGACCGATTAACATTGACACAAGAAGAGTTATCAGATCGAGTTGGAAAAAGCAGACCACATGTCACCAATTTTTTGAGGCTATTACAGCTACCAATGGAAATTCAATCGGATGTTTCACGTGGAACATTATCGATGGGGCATGCTCGAGCTTTATTAGGCGTCAAAGATGGACAGATCCAACTTCAATTGGCAACGAAAACAATAAAAGAAAGAGCGAGTGTGCGTCAATTAGAAGAATGGATACAACGTTTAAATCAACAACAACCGCAGAAATCAAAAGAACAACCCAAGCGAATGGAACCAACCATTAAGCGTTATGAAGATATGTTGCAACAAGTTTTTAGTACGCCTGTGAAGATAAAACAGGGCCGGAAAAAAGGGAAAATAGAAATTGAGTACTTTTCCGATCGTGAACTAGAACGACTTATTGAAATGATTCAACAAGATCATATGATTCAATGATTTTTGTTAAAAGGGGGGCATAGTCTCCCTATTTTTATGTTCTTCTAGATATTAGCCCCTGTTAGTTAGACTTCGTTTTGCCAAGTATCTTCGATGGATTGCATTTGGATCGCATTTACAATAGATTCAGAAATAATTTGAGCCATACGCATTACCGTGCTTAACCGTGTGTTTTGTAGTACCATATATTCCATGAATCCAGCAACATTTACAATACCAGTGACATGAATTTGTCCAACTTCAGGTAACTGTTTGTTCACCCCAGCACCGGGTTTAATAGGTCCTAAACCTACTTGTATAGAACCAACGCTTTTTAATTTTCCTAAACAAGCGTCAATGGCAATTACTAAAGCATCAGGATACAAACGTTGAAGTTGGTCTAGCTTCTCTGGTAAATTTAAAGCATGGACAGGCTCTTCAAGTGTGCCAAGTACGGTTAAATGATCAGATTCATGTTGAGAGAGAAAGGTACCAACAAGAGGACCCAAGGAATCACCTGTTGATCGATCTGTTCCAATACAAACACATACTACTTTATGATAGGTAAATTCACTCAAAACAGATGCAACGGAATGAGTGACATCCGTTTTTGCACATGGATCTGTGTGAAGAATGCTGTAGGAAATCGTTTGGTTCATGGTAATCCCTCCATTACTCTCAAGCTCATTAACAGTATACGGAAGAAGATGGTAATATATACGTGTCCTATCATTTGAATTGCTAGATTAGAAGAGTTAAAAATTACTCTCCTTATTGTATGTTGGCTCCTGCCGTTGAAAGATCAATCATTTTCACTATTAGTAGGTGATAAATAGTGCAACGAAAAGAGTTTGGTTTAGGCGATGTTGTTCAAATGAAAAAAGGGCATCCATGTGGGACGAATGCATGGAAAGTGATCCGGATGGGTATGGATATCCGCATGAAATGTACAGGATGCGAACATAGTGTATTGCTCCCGCGGGCCCGTTTTGAGCAAAGGTTAAAAAAAGTATTACAATCAGCAGACCAAAATGATGAAAATAGATTGAATTAGTAAAGGAGAAAAAGTAGTGGCATTAACAACAGGAATCGTAGGATTACCAAACGTAGGAAAATCAACATTATTTAACGCAATTACAAGAGCAGGTGCAGAATCTGCAAACTATCCTTTTTGTACCATTGAACCAAATGTTGGAGTGGTAGATGTACCAGATGAGCGTTTAACCAAGTTGACTGAGTTGATCAATCCCCAAAAAGTCATTCCTACCGCATGTCAATTTGTGGATATTGCTGGTTTGGTTAAAGGTGCGAGCAAAGGCGAAGGATTAGGAAATAAATTTCTGTCCCATATTCGGGAAGTTGACGCTATTTTGCATGTGGTTCGATGTTTTGAAGATGACAACATCACACACGTTTCTGGCAAAGTGGATCCCGAGAGTGATATGTCCACCATCCAATTGGAACTGATCTTGTCGGATATGGAGACAGTAGAAAAGCGCTTGGACCGAGTAGCTCGTCAAGCAAAAACAGGAGAAAAAGCTGCGGTTCAAGAACAAAACTTGCTTTCCAAAGTGTTAACCACTCTACAAGAGGAAAAACCAGCAAGAATGACAGAAGTTTCTGCGGAAGAATTAGTCCAACTCAAAACATACAGTTTACTTACAATGAAAGATGTTCTGTATGTAGCAAATGTGAGTGAAGAAGAAGTAGCAACAGCAGAGGAAAACCCTTATGTACAGCGTGTAAGGGAGATAGCAAAAGCGGAGGGTGCTGGAGTAGTAACCATTAGTGCACAAGTCGAAGCAGAAATTGCGGAGCTCGATGGAGAAGAAAGGGATATGTTTTTAGAAGAGCTCGGTTTACAATCTTCCGGGTTGGATCGTTTGATCAATGAAGCATATCGTTTACTTGGTCTTTATACATTCTTTACTGCTGGAGAAAAAGAAGTCCGTGCCTGGACTATTCGCAAAGGAACCAAGGCACCACAAGCAGGAGCAGTGATTCATACCGATTTTGAACGTGGATTTATTCGTGCGGAGATCGTTGGTTATGAAGATTTGATTGCTTCAAATGGATTTGTGGGGGCAAAAGAAAAAGGTTTGATGCGTTTGGAAGGTAAGGAATATGTGGTGCAAGACGGAGATATTATTACTTTCCGCTTTAATGTATAATCTATCAAGCAGTATATACGAACCAAACAAGTCCAGTATATTGGACTTGTTTCTTTGTTTTTTCAAATTAAACTATAATTAAGGTAAGAGCCCATTGGACTCCCGATATAGAAAAAGAGGGAATATGTCTAAGGTAACCAATCACACCAACGAAGAGCCTGTCATGGCCAAGGACAGGTACGCGATCATTGCTGGTCTGCGGAGCGTGATTGCAAATCTCATCCAGGGCGGTGTACTGACGTCGCTCCCCAACGAGGCGGCGGATTTGCTTAAGAACCTCAACGAAGGAGAACGGCTCACTGGTGATCCGAAGGACATCGGTGAAGTATTAACGAAGGCCGTTGAGAACTTCACACACACCCTTGCAGTTGCTCATTGATAACGATGAGGTGCCTGAGGTCATGACGAAGCAGCACACCATCATCATGGTTCTGCGACGTGTGATCGCAAATCTCATCCAGAGCGGTGGGCTGGCGTCGCTGCCCAATGGGGTAGCGAACCCGCTCAACAACCTCAAAGAAGCGGAACGGCTCCTCAAGGGAGATTGGGAGGTCGTTCGTGAAGCACTCTTGAAGGCAGTCGAGAACTTCTCGACTGTGCTTCAGTCGCTCGTAGTCAGCGATAGGGAGACATCCCCCAACAGCTGATGAACAGGAACTCGGCCATGGAATGCAACATCTCCATGAGCCGGGCGCCGCTGCTTTCCTGAAAAAATCGACTTCATATCTGAGCAAAATTTCTTTCATTATACGGTTTACCTTCTCTAATTAAGCGCTAGTCATGAAATAGACGAAAAAGAATGGGAAACGTTTAAGAGAAGGGAATAGGTGGTTCAAGATGATATAGAATTACTTTACGGTTTAATGTGTAATCGAGTAATAAAAGATAATGGATAAACAAGTCCGATACCGGGCTTGTTTTTTTGTATTTGCAGATATTCAAAAAGTAGCTTGATAGGTTGAATCCTTTTTAGGTCTCTCATTCTGAAAGAGGGTCTCTCCCAAATGTCTGGTCTGACCAAGGAGGAGCTGTTCCTCATGCGGACGATCAAGACGTCGATGTTCAACCTTTCCACGATTGGAGGTACGGTTCCTAGTGCGTCAGTGACTGCGATCTTCAAGCTCACCAAAACCGAAAGCTATCTTCGTGATCCCCATGGAGGTAGCTTCGAAGTTGCTCTTAAGTACTTCGAAACTGTACGTGGGCACCTTCGGAAGTCTTTGGCCGACCACAACAGGGCTCTCGAGTCAATCATTGAAAACGAGTACAAAGGTCTGGAAATCCTAGGTAAGTGTTTCATTTTGGATTGTATCAGGGACTCGTTGAATGAGCTTGTCACGATCATAGATACAGTCCCAGTGAGGCACTGGCCGCAGTCTGTGCCCTTGACGATATCTCATAATCATCAGGTACTGAAGGTACTCACGAGCACCTTCGGAAGGCTCTGACCAACTATACCAAGGACCTCGAGTCGTCCATCAGCGGTGAGGATAAGTCTCCCCCATTATCTGATGAACAGACGCTCTACCATGGAGAGTTGCATTCCATGGTCGGGTGCTTTTGCTATTATCCACCGAAAGATCTCTCTTTTTCGTTTCTTCATTTTTTATTTCGCTTACTTTCCAACCTTAATTTTAGTTTAGTAATATTTTTTCAATAGTTATGTTATAAAAAATAGATCCAAAAGAACGGGAAGTTTGGTAGGCAAGGAAAATGTGGTTCAAGATGGGGGGATTGCCGCTTTTCGTTTTAATATGTGAATGGATATAAAAGTAGGCGTATAGGCTGAGTCTATTGTAAAAGCTAGAAAGAAGATGGAGGGATAAGCGGAGAAAACAAAGCTTGACAACAATAAAAGCGGGGTTTTCAATTCTATTTAAACGAGGACTTTCTTGTTTTTTATGTGTAAAAATGGGTGGCCGTCCGAATCTATATCCAGACGGCCAGATAGGTTTTGTGTCTTCCTCTTTACTTATGACCCGGCATCGTAGAGTTGGTGTCAATGGTCATGCTCAGATGAGCAGATTTGGAGAGAATACTCCACACCTTTTCTTTTTTATGATAAATTTCTTGGACTCTCTCTGGGTCAACAAAGCGATCTCGTTGCTTATTACGAGTAAGACAGGTTTCTAGAGAGGCGCAGACATAGATGAGCAATACCCTGTAACCAGCTTTTTTTGCTTTTTTCATGGCAAATTCTGTCCAATCGAAATCGATGGAAGTATCATCCAAAACAAAGGGTTTCCCATGTTTGATTGCTTTTTTCAATTTGTTTCTTGCCCTTTTTTCAAAGATAGGATAGATCCTCTTTGTGAAGGAGGGTTGACAAAGTAATTTTTTTACTCTGATAAAGGACACCATCATTGTATCTGCATTAATGATTTCTATAGTATTCCACGTTTTTTGGGCATGTGTAGATTTACCTGAACCCGGTGGTCCCATATAGAAAATAGCAATCATCATTCTCTCCCATTTATTTAGGCAAGGACTATAGGATTATAGACAGAAAATAACTTAAATTTCAATAAATAATTTTTTTACAATTTGGAGTGAAATAAGCAATGATGAATCAATAGGTTGTGTACCTAGTCATATAGGAGGAGGACCTTTTCTTTCGATCGAGAAGGGGGTATGTCCAATTGATGTATGGTTGTAAAGTTGAATCAAGTAATCAAATAAAGAATGGGAATAATATTGATATTTTTTAGTGACATGCCTAAACCATAGGTTGCTTTAAATTTATATCTTGAATCCCAAAAACTTGTTCTTATCTTCTTGCTTTTGCTAGAGTCATTTGCTAGAATAGGGTATTGTGTGAGTGTAGCTCACTCCTTGCTCTATGTCATCATAGGGCCGTTAGTCCAAAGGGAGGTGTAAATATGACAAAGTATGAGCTGATGTTTATCGTTCGTCCAGATGTGGATGAAGCTGCTCTTACCTCTGCTCGTGAAAAAGTACAATCGATTGTTACTGATATGGGTGGACAGGTAGAAGAAGTAAAAGATATGGGAAAACGTCGTTTAGCTTATTTGATTGATAACTACCGTGAAGGTTTCTATACCGTTACAACGTTCCAATCAAACTCAGATGCAGTACAAGAAGTTGAACGTGTACTGAACATCAATGACAGTGTTATGAGATATCTGACCATTAATTTGGATCAAAAATAGAGAAAAAACCGATCATCATGCAAAAGGGAGAGGTTGCTAGTGCTTAATAGGGTCGTACTAGTTGGTAGACTGACACGTGATCCTGAACTTCGATATGCTAAAAACGGAGTTGCTGTTGCTAAATTTACGCTTGCAGTAGATCGTAATTATACCAACCAACAGGGAGAACGTGAAACGGATTTTATTTTCATTTCTGTATGGCGAGGTCTCGCCGAAAATTGTGCCAAGTACACACGTAAAGGCTCTTTAGTTGCCCTAGAGGGTCGTTTGCAAGTCAGTAGCTATGAGAATCAAGAAGGACGTACGGTTTGGACTACGGAAGTAGTTGCAGATCACGTTAAATTCTTGGATTCGAGAAATAGTCAAAACAGTGATAATAACTTTGGCGATAACAATATGGGCTATAACAACAACCAAAACCAACAGAAAAAACAGTCCAACCAAGACCCATTTCAAAGCGTAGGTAAACCAATCGATCTGTCTGATGATGATCTTCCTTTTTAATAAAAAGCGGAAATCCAATCAAAAAAGGAGGGACCCAAGATGGCTCGTCGTCGTGGACATAAGCGTCGTAAAGTTTGTTTCTTTACAGTAAACAAAATTTCGTACATCGATTACAAAGATGTGGACTTGCTTCGTAAATTTGTAAGCGAACGTGGTAAGATTTTGCCTCGTCGTGTAACAGGAACCAGCTCCAAATACCAACGCCAGTTGACACATGCAATCAAGCGTGCACGTCAAATGGCATTGCTTGCATACACCAACGACTAGGAAATCGAAAACTGCCGGCCATATGGTCAGCAGTTTTTTCTTTCTCTATGATTTTAATACCTTCCGTATCTAGATAAATAAATGAATCATATATGTAGTAGCTTTAGATGTAAAATCAACCCTATCTTGCTGTAACATACGAACAGAGGTATCTATATTAAATTCAAATGAGTTTTTCAGGAATGAAAGAACAATTTATTTCGTAATTAACCCCATGAATCGCTTAATTAGGAAGGAATTCCCATCTGTTTTGTGGAAATCTCTCAAGACAGGAGGGATGAGAGTGTCTCGACCAGAACGGGGTATGCAATTCGCGAAAAACATTCGTGTGATAGATTGGTTGAAAACAGAAGTGTTGGATCAGATATCTAATTTATTTAAAGGTTTGCACCATGCAAATCAAAATATGATAATAGATAGTTTATCTAGTTTACTTGTTACCATCTATGTACTAGCTCGTAGAATGGGTTTACCATTTCGTGAATTAGACCAGGCAGTAACAACAAAACTACGCGAACACGTATCAGAAGGGCACCAATTAGAACAATGGTATGGAGATCTTTCTACGTTAGATGATTATTTGACAAAAAAACGCTGATTTGACTTTGTAAATAGGTTGGTTATTCAAAATATTACCACCTAGAATTTCGAGCCTTCCATTTCGTATTTTCACTCCATCTCATGATTTAACACTTTGTCTTTATTGTTTTTCGGAACATGAAAGCATATTTTTTTACAAATCATTAGGCAAAGCGTGATAAGTATATAGGAATATTGATATAGTATTGGAGTTTAATCCTATTATTTCCCACCATCAATATGAAACTATGGTTTTTTCTGCTCGGAATGTCATAAAGTTTTTTCGGTGATAGTTGATCAGACGTATATCTGGGGTAGAATATACATATATAGTTCCATGGATATCTCATTTATCCGTTGGTGAGGGAATATAAATGCCGAAATTCGTAATTGCTAGATGGCGTGGACTAATTTTGGTCTGCGTTGTATTGTGGATAGCTTGGACCAGCTATTTGTGGTGGAAAGATAGTTGGTTGATGATGTTTTTAGTCGCCATAAGTTTTGTTATTCTAGTAACAGGCATATTTATTGTGGAATCGATTTTTCAACGACAATTCCGCTGCTATTCCAGAAACTTAGTCGATCAATTGGATCATTCCAGCGAGTTAGCATTGACTGAGTTGCCTATTGGGGTATTTCTTTATGATCAAGAAAATAAGATCGTCTGGCATAATTCATTTATTCAAGATATGTTCGGTGATAAAGATCTCATTGACCAATCTGTTTCAGATATTTTTCCCACCCCAGAAACTCCAGCAGGATCTTTTTCACTCATCATGGGTAATCGTTCCTATCAATTTACCCATTATACCGAACATCGCTTATATATGATACAAGATGTCACTCCGCTTGCGACTATGCATAAGCGTATTGAACTAGAGAGAACGGTCCTAGGCTTCTTACAGTTGGATAATTACGATGAAGCTGGACAAGGGTTATCTGATCAAGAAGAGGCAGAGCTGCAGGCAAATATCTTGAATACGATAACTACGTGGGCAAAACGGTATGATATAGCCCTTAAACGAATCGATACAGATAAGATGTTTGTTGTTACGAATCAACAAACATTGGAAGAATTAATTCAAAATCGATTTGATATTTTAGATTTGGTGAGAGAACAAACGAGGCAACATAAGATACCTATCACGCTAAGCATTGGAATTACCAACGTAGGGATTAATATGGTCGATCGTTCTAATCATGCTCAAGCTGCACTACAAGTAGCTCTGGCACGTGGTGGAGATCAAGCAGCAGTGCAAGGTAAGGAACGAGTGAAGTTTTTTGGAGGTAAAACCAATGCAATGGAGAAAAGGACACGTGTCCGTGCCCGTGTTATTTCTGGTTCGCTTGGCAAACTGATAGATGATAGTAAACAGGTATTGGTAATGGGACACAAAGATCCTGATATGGATGCTTTAGGTGCAGCCATTGGTATGCTTCGTTTTGCGTCTTTGCATGATCGGCCTGCTTTTATGGTAGTAGATCAACCAGATATGACAACACAACGCTTGATGAGAGAATTAGAACAGCATGTTTTGGGGGAAAACTTAGTTACAGCTTCAGAGGCATTAGAAATAATCGAAGAGCCTGGAACGTTGTTGATTTTAGTTGATACCAATAAACCTTCTTTTGTGGTAGAACCAGAAGTAGTAAAACGAGCAGAAAAAATCGTTGTCATAGACCACCATCGACGCGGCGAAGATTATGTAGAGGATGCAGTGATTAGTTACATTGAACCATATGCTTCTTCCACTTGTGAATTGGTAACAGAGCTACTCCAATATCAAGATGATTTGACTTTAGATCCCTTGGAATCAACAGCTTTACTAGCAGGAATAGTGGTAGATACCAAAAATTTCACAGCACGTGCAGGTTCACGGACATTTGAAGCTGCTTCCTTTTTAAGAAGACATGGCGCAGATCTGTTCATGGTGCAATCTTTATTGCGTGAAGATTTAACTTCACTAATGAACCGATCAGAGTTATTACAACATACCAAAACCGTTTTAGGCCGGTATGCACTAGTAGTTGGAGAAGAAGAGAAACACTATGATCAAATTACGATTGCGCAAACTGCGGATGCGCTGGTCAATTTACATGGTGTAGAAGCCTCATTTGTCATCGCGCGTAGAGATGAAAAAATGGTTGCTATTAGTGCGAGATCAGCAGGCAAATTAAATGTACAGGTTATCATGGAAGAGATGGGTGGCGGAGGTCACCTAACAAATGCAGCTTGTCAATTAAAAGGTGTTAGTTTGGAACAGGCAGAGGTAAAACTAATATCACATCTAGAAGATATGCTAAACAACGAGGGGGAGACGTAAGATGAGAGTAATTTTATTACAAGATGTAAAAGGAACTGGGAAAAAAGGGGATGTCAAAGAAGTAGCAGAGGGTTACGGACGTAATTTTCTTCTTCCACGTAATTTAGCAGTAGAAGCTTCTGGTGGAAATTTGAATTCCTTAAAAGAACAGCAACGATTAGATGGGGAACGGAAAAAACAAGAGTTGGCAACTGCAACAGAATTAGGAGAGAAAATCGCTGATCATACTTTACAGATCGAATCAAAAGCTGGTAAGGATGGGCGATTATTTGGAGCAGTAACTTCTAAACAGATTAGCAAAGCTTTTAAAGATACCTTTCAGATAGAAATCGATAAGAAAAAAATCGCCTTAAAAGAGCCAATTAAACATGCTGGTTTTGTAAAAATTCCAGTCAAACTGCATCCAAAAGTAACTACTACCCTGACAGTCCAAATCGTGGTTGTGGAAGGAAAATAATGAGGGGTATCTTAAGGGGTACTGATTAAATGAATGAGTTGATAACAGACCGTTTACCTCCTCAAAATATAGAGGCGGAGCAAGCTGTCCTTGGTGCAATTCTTCTTAATCCTGATATCCTCACCAATGTAAATGAAAGTATTCGGGCAGAAGATTTTTATCGTCAAGGCCATCAAAGACTTTTTCAAGTGATGAACGAGTTAGCAGAGAAACGCGAACCGATCGATCTAGTTACACTAACTGCTTTACTTCAAGATAAAAATTTGTTGGAAGAAGTAGGGGGAGTTAGCTATTTGACGGAAATAGCCGCACTTGTCCCTGCTATTTCCAATGTAGATTACTATGCAAAAATCGTGGAGACCAAATCCATGCAACGTAATCTCATACGGACTGCCTCGGAGATTATAGGGGATGCCTATACTAGCGAAGAAGATATTTCTGGTATTATGGAATCTGCTGAAAAAAGAATTTTAGATATTGCCAAGAGACGTATCAAAGGATCTTTTGCAGCTATTAAAGATGTATTGGTAGAGTCTTATGAACAGATAGAATCCCTTCATTACAACAAAGGTGGATTAAAAGGATTATCCACAGGCTTTATTGATTTGGATAAGATGACTTCGGGATTCCAAAAATCAGATTTGATCATTGTAGCTGCTCGTCCTAGTATGGGAAAAACTGCATTTGCTTTGAATGTTGCTCAAAATGTAGCACTTCGTACAGGAGAGACCGTAGCTATTTTTAGTTTGGAGATGTCATCTGCTCAACTTGTGTTGAGGATGATTGCTTCAGAAGGAAATATTGATGCACAAGCATTTCGTACTGGTAATTTAAATGAGGAAGATTGGGAAAAACTAACGATGTCCATTGGTACTTTGAGTGAAGCGTCTATTTTTATTGATGACACACCAGGTATCACTATTTTTGATATTCGTGCCAAACTTCGTCGATTACAAGCAGAACATGGCCTTGGTTTGGTAATGATTGACTATCTCCAGTTGATATCAGGCAGGGGTGTCGACAGTCGACAACAGGAAATATCGGAAATTTCCCGTTCACTCAAATTAATGGCTAGGGAATTCAATGTTCCGATCATCGCGTTATCTCAGTTGTCTCGTGCAGTGGAGCAAAGACAGGACAAGCGCCCAATGTTATCCGATCTCCGGGAATCTGGTTCCATCGAGCAAGATGCAGATATGGTAGCTTTCTTATATCGTGATGATTATTATAATGAAGAATCAGAGAAAAAGAATATAGCCGAAATTATTATCGGTAAACAGAGAAATGGGCCGGTTGGAAGAGTAGAGTTACTGTTCTTGAAAAACTATAACAAATTTTTATCGCTGGAAATCCGCCCACCTAAATAACGAATATATTGCCATTTTTTTTGGTGAATGTTCGTTTTTTATTTGACATGGCTTGGATCTACCTATAGAATGTACATGGTTTTAAATGAAAATGATAGCACCCTGGAGGGATTATATGTCTACCGTAGTCGTCGTTGGAACCCAGTGGGGAGACGAAGGAAAAGGCAAAATAACCGATTTTTTAGCAGAGAAAGCAGAAACTGTAGCAAGATACCAAGGTGGCAACAATGCAGGACATACAATCGTGTTTGGTGGGACACGATACAAACTGCATCTGATTCCCTCTGGGATATTTTACGGGGATAAGAAATGCGTGTTAGGGAATGGGATGGTTATTCATCCACTCGCATTAGTAGAAGAATTGGACTATCTAGAAAAGCATAATGTAAATCTCGACAATTTACGTATCTCTGATCGTGCACATTTGATCATGCCATATCATATCAAATTGGATTTAGCAGAAGAAGCACAAAAAGGTACAGATAAAATTGGTACGACAGGAAAAGGGATCGGACCAGCTTATATGGATAAAGCTGCACGTGTTGGCATCAGAGTAGCTGATTTGTTAACACCTGATGTTTTTGCCGATAAATTGCGTCGTAACCTAGAACAGAAAAACCGTTTGTTGGAACAACTTTATCATACAGAAGGTCTACAGTTTGAAGAAATCTATGATACCTATATGGCAATTGTAGATCGTATTCGTCCTTATATTACGGATACATCTGTCTTTTTAAATAATGCTATTGATCAAGGAAGAAGAGTTTTGTTTGAAGGTGCTCAAGGGGTTATGCTGGATATCGATCAAGGTACCTATCCGTTTGTAACATCTTCAAATCCAGTAGCTGGTGGGGTATGTATTGGTTCTGGTGTTGGTCCTACCAAAATCCATCAAGTGATTGGTGTAGCGAAATCCTATACCTCACGTGTTGGTGATGGTCCTTTCCCTACTGAGTTAAACGATGAAATAGGGAATCGTATTCGTGAGGTGGGTCGTGAGTATGGTACCACTACTGGTCGACCACGTCGTGTAGGTTGGTTTGATTCCGTTGTCGTACGGCATGCACGCCGTGTTAGTGGGATCACAGGTTTATCCCTTAATTCGTTAGATGTATTAACAGGATTGCCAACCGTTAAGATTTGTACTGCATACCATTACAAAGGGAAGATCATGGAAAATTATCCTGCTGATCTCAGTATCTTGGCGGATTGTGAACCTGTTTTTGAAGAGCTCCCTGGTTGGACAGAAGATATTACTGGTGCATGTTCCTTGAACGAATTGCCTCTTGCAACACAGCACTATATTGAAAGAATTACTCAATTAACAGGTATTCCATTGACTATTTTCTCTGTAGGTCCTGATCGTGACCAAACGATTCAAGTTAGACCTGTATATGTTTAATAATAAAGCTCCTCTGATAAATGAGTCAGAGGAGCTTTATTATTTTTTTCCCATTAACGAATTTCATTAGCTTTCGATGGACACTTGTGCATTACATTTATCATCATTGAATGGATTGGAATCATCACAATACAATTTCACTTTGTATGTGCTGTATACTTTGTTTAAGTGAACGAAATAACTTCCTTTATCATACATGGTATGTTTTTTTACAACTTTCCCATTTTTTGTATCGATCACTTCTATGGTTACATCGATATTATTATGATTGTCTAAGTAAACAGAAACTTTATTTTCTGAGTTGGCTTGAACAGAACCTGTTGTACACTTGTTATTTCCTCCATTAATGCTACAACTAGTAGAAGCTGCAGAAGCAATATTGAATTGAACCACAAAAGCAAAAATGAAAGTTAAACAACCCAATCCAAAACTCATAATCCCTTTTTTCATCATTAACCCATTCACCATCCGATTGCATGTAGTTTATCTTTTTGGACATTTATCCAAGGGTTATTGTACAATATTAATTTTTTTCATACTGTTACATTTTTAGGCATATACATTCTCTTTGTTTAAAATATAAACTCCTTTTCTGTAAGAAAAAGACAGATGATGTAAGTTTCATCTTATCATTAGATATTGCTTGATTGAGCTGGTCATTTCTTTGTTTGATCTAAGGCATTTATTCGTACGAATAGGTCAGGAAAAAGTTTCAACTTAAAGGAAGTGGCATTGTTGACACAGCAATTACAATCAATGGTGTTTCTGTATATTAATCCTAGATATCCCGTTTTCTAGTGCGAAGATGTTAGATTTTTTGAGTAATCTAGTGTGTATATTTCACTTGGGATTATTTTTTATTTTGTATACAAACACCCTTATAAACAAGGGTTTTATCACTTTCGAAAGGGCTTCATTGTACTCGATATATTTTAAACAAAAAAAATTATTAAAAAAACACTTTACATAGGATCGGGGGGTATGCTATATTCTTAATCAAGAAGAGGAAAGCAATCATGAAGGAAGTAACAATTATACAGTTGATCGAAATAAAAGATAGAATGTAAACAAAAAAAGAGAGAAAATATCGTTGGAGGTAGAAGATAATGAGTAAAAAGGAATTGATTGTAAACGGAATGGGCTCTCAGCATTGCGCAATGATCGTAAAAGGAGCCTTGAAACCATTGGCTACAAAGATAGAAATCGACCTATCTGCAAAAAGAGTGACAGTAGAATATAAGGAAGGGCAAGTAAGTTTGGATACGATTCGAGAAGCGATTGAAGAACAAGGTTACGAAGTAGTGTAGAATGATACCCTATAGGGGTAAAAAATTTTAAGTGTATTATACCCCTATAGGGTATAAAGGTGAAAGGAGTACCCATCATGGAAATGCAGCAAAAGATGAAAATTACAGGTATGACTTGTGCGGCTTGTGCCAATAGGATTGAAAAAGGTCTGAAGAAAGTACAAGGGGTATCAGATGCAAATGTAAACTTTGCATTAGAAACCGCAACGGTTTCTTATGATGCAGCTCAAACAGATGTGAATGAATTGGAAGCCAAAATTTCTTCTCTTGGATATGGAACGGTCAAAGAAACAGTAGAGCTCAAACTAACAGGTATGACCTGTGCGGCTTGTGCTAATCGGATAGAAAAAGGGTTGAATAAACTTCCTGGTGTATCCAAAGCTACAGTTAACTTTGCTTTGGAAACGGCCCACGTGGAGTATTCGCCCAGTGAAGTCCAAACAAAAGACATGATTCAAAAAGTCGAAAAGATCGGATACAAAGCACAGCTCAAAGAAGCAGCAGGAAATGACACCGATCACCGGCAAAAAGAAATAAAAAAACAAACCCGCAAATTTATTGTATCCGGTTTGTTATCCTTGCCCTTACTATGGGCGATGGTCAGTCACTTTTCGTTCACTTCGTTTATCTGGTTACCTGACATCTTTATGAACCCATGGTTCCAATTGGTATTAGCTACTCCCGTGCAATTTATCATTGGTGGGCATTTCTATGTAGGAGCATACAAAGCGCTGCGAAACAAAAGTGCAAACATGGACGTGTTGGTCGCACTGGGTACCTCGGCTGCTTATTTCTATAGTTTGTACTTGACCCTTACGAGTATCGGTCAAGGAGGACATCACCAAGTCGAATTGTATTATGAAACAAGTGCTGTCTTGATCACTCTTATCATTTTAGGAAAATTGTTTGAAGCCCGGGCAAAAGGCCGCTCTTCCGAAGCGATCAAGAAACTCATGGGATTGCAAGCGAAAACTGCCTTGATCATACGTGACGGACAAGAAGTCCAAGTTCCGATTGAAGAAGTAGTTACAGGAGATGTGCTGATCGTCAAACCAGGAGAAAAGATTCCTGTAGACGGTGAAGTCGTAGAAGGAACCTCCGCAGTAGATGAATCCATGTTAACCGGAGAAAGCATTCCAATTGAAAAACGGATTGGTGACGCAGTGATCGGTGCGACTATCAATAAAAATGGTCGTCTAATGGTGAAAGCAACCAAGGTAGGGAAAGATACAGCACTTGCACAAATCATTCAAGTAGTAGAAGAAGCACAAGGTTCCAAAGCTCCTATTCAACGGGTAGCAGACCAAATCTCAGGAGTATTTGTACCAATTGTTGTGGGTATAGCCTTGATTACCTTTCTGATCTGGTATTTCGTTGTTGCGCCAGGAGAGTTTGCTAGTGCTCTAGAAAAAGCCATTGCCGTTCTCGTTATTGCGTGCCCTTGTGCTCTTGGATTGGCAACTCCTACCTCGATCATGGCAGGATCTGGCCGAGCAGCAGAGTGGGGCGTCTTGTTCAAAGGCGGGGAACACCTGGAATCAACGCACCAAATCAATACCGTTGTATTGGATAAAACCGGAACCATCACCAACGGAAAACCTGTATTGACCGATGTGCTGGTAGCTGCAGGTATGGATGAAATCAGTTTCTTGACATGGGTGGGGGCAGCAGAAAAAAACTCCGAACACCCCTTGGCAGAAGCGATTGTTGAAGGTGTGAAAGGGAAAGGTATAGCAATGCCAGATACGGAGGAATTCGAAGCCATTCCTGGTTACGGTATTCGTGCGGTGATCGATAAGAAAGAACTGTTAGTAGGAACAAGAAAACTTATGGCAAAACACCACATTGATGTTGCTGCAGTCGAATCAGTGATGGCTGAGCTCGAAGAATCTGGAAAAACCGCAATGTTAGTAGCGATTGATGGTCAGTATGCAGGATTGGTAGCGGTGGCGGATACTGTGAAAGATACATCCCAAGAAGCGATTCGTCGCTTGAAAGAACTTGGTTTAGAAGTAATTATGATTACTGGTGACAATACAAGGACAGCTGGGGCGATTGGACAAGAAGTGGGAGTGGATCGTGTTTTAGCTGAAGTATTACCAGAAGGAAAAGCGGATGAAGTGAAAAAGCTACAAGCAGAAGGTAAGAAAGTAGCAATGGTCGGAGATGGCATCAACGACGCTCCAGCTCTGGCAACAGCAGATATTGGGATGGCGATTGGTACAGGTACCGATGTCGCGATGGAAGCCGCAGATGTCACATTAATGCGAGGCGATTTAACCAGTATTGCGGATGCGATTTTTATGAGTCGTAAAACGATGCACAACATTAAGCAGAACCTATTTTGGGCACTAGCCTACAACGTAATTGGAATCCCTATTGCTGCCCTCGGTTTCTTAGCACCTTGGTTAGCAGGTGCAGCTATGGCTCTAAGTTCTGTGTCTGTTGTACTCAACGCTTTGCGTCTACAACGAGTCAAACGATAAGGGAGAAAAAAATGGAACAACAAAACATCGTGATTTATACCATTCCTACATGTTCCGATTGCCATGATGCAAAACGATTTTTCCAAGAAAGTGGAGTAACTTATTTGGAGAAAGACTGTACGACTGATGCCAATTATCCTCAGGAGGTATTTGACCTCACTGGAAAACAAGTTGTACCAACCATTGTCTTAGAGGATCAAGTCTTTATTGGATTTTCCAATAACTATGAAAAAATTGTTTCTATACTCAAAAATTAAAACGTGAGACGATCCTAGGTTTACAGGGAGGATGTTCCGAAGAGGAGACAACTCCCTACTTTTTCTTTATTCTATATAGGGTAGGGCAGTATACTAAAAAATAATGAGTTCGCTTTAAAAAAGAAACATTAAAAACAGAAAGCAGGTATAAAAATGGCAACACAAAATGTATCTTTTCCAGATCCACGACGTTGGAAAGCATTGTTTTTATTGGCATTGGCACAGTTCATCGTTATTATGGACACATCTATCATTGGAGTAGCCCTGCCAGCTATTAAAGAAGCACTCGGCTATACACAGAGTAGCTTGCAATGGGTATTCAATGCGTATGTAGTTGTCTTTGGAGGTTTACTTTTATTAGGTGGTCGATTGTCTGACTTATTTGGTCAAAGAAGAATGTTTATGTTAGGATTTACGATCTTATCATTAGGATCTTTGTTAGCAGGTTTGGCATGGTCTGAAGCATCAATGAATATCGGCCGTGCTGTTCAGGGATTAGGTTCAGCGTTTATTGCTCCAGCAGCTCTTACGATTTTGATGCACTTGTTTGGGGGTCAACCAAAAGAATTGACAAAAGCCTTAGGTGTTTGGGGCGCTTCCGCAGCAGCAGGTGGTACAGCAGGTGTATTTTTCGGAGGAGTTATCACCGAATGGTTGAGCTGGAACTGGGTATTCCTTATTAATATCCCAATCGGTATTTTTGCTATCATTTTTAGTAAGATGGTCTTCCCTGTAGGAACTCGTCGTAAGGGAAGCGTAGATATCGCAGGAGCTCTTGCAATTACTGCCTCACTTATTATTGCTGTATATGCGATCGTGTCTGCCGAACATGTTGGTTGGGGATCTACCCAAACCATTGGACTTTTGATCGTAGCAGCCATCCTACTTATCGTATTTTTAGTCATGCAATCCAAAAAGAGAGAGCCGCTTGTACCATTACACATATTCAAAGCACCAAACCTATTAGCTGGAAATATAGCGCTAGTATTGCTAGCAGGTTCTTGGATTCCCCTTTGGTTCTATCTCAATCTTTATTTGCAACAAGTACTTAAATTTACTGCATTTGCTGGAGGATTAGCACTTGTTCCGATGACTGTGCTCATCATGATCTTAATGGTTGGCGTTACTGGTCGATTGGTACAACGTTTTGGAATGAAAATAAATATTATCGTGGGTATGCTATTGCTCGCTGTGTCCTTGTTCTTATTTGCTACTACCACACCAACAGATGGGGACTTTGTCACAAATGTATTACCTGCATCTTTACTTGGAGCATTGGGAATGTCGCTCGCTTATATTCCTGCAACCATGGCTTCGATGGCAGGGGCAAAACCAGAGGAAACAGGATTAGCGTCAGGAATCTCTAATACTAGTTATCAAATTGGTTCTGCTCTAGGTCTAGCAGCGATCGTAGCAGTGGCTGCAACTTGGACACAAAGTCAATCAAACCAAGGTGTGGAGCAAGTAATAGCTCTAAATATTGGATTCCATGCAGCATTTATGGGGGCCGCAATCATTGCCCTTATTGGAGCAATCCTATCCTTACTATTTTTGCGAAAATCCTAACTTCATAACAAAACCCATCTAGATTAACTCTAGATGGGTCCCCCATAACCTCAGACAAAAAAGTGCACCAAAATTAAATTTCATTTTTCTACTTGACTAATATAGTATAGGGGGGTATACTAAAAATCAAGATTAGGAATTGCAACCTATGAACTATGTATTCAAAAAAAGAAATGAATTTACTAATCCAATAAAACTAAGGATGAAGGGGAGAGTAGAACGATGCAAAACGTAACATTGAAGGTTGAGGGTATGAGTTGTAATCATTGTGTAGTATCCATTGAAGGGGCTTTACGTGAGATTGGTTCAAAAGGAAAAGTGGATTTAGCTAGTGACACAGTGGCAGTAGAATATAATGATGCAACAGTATCTCTGGATCAAATCAAAGAAACGATTGAAGATCAAGGATATGATGTAATCTCATAAAAAATGGAGCAAGCAAAACAATTTTTAAATAACAACATTGATCAAAAAGAGAGAGGTTATATCATGAAACAAATTATTGGAATCGTCGTTTTAAGTGCAGCTCTATTAACAGCATGTAACAATGCACAACCAGAAAATCCATCGCACAGTAATCACAATCAAAAACAAAGTGAAAATCATAGTAACCATAATCAAAAAGAAGGTCCAGAGCATAGTAATCATGCTGGAAACCATGACGAACAAGGAGCAAAAGTAACCTATACATTTAAAGAAGGTAAGGCTCAAGCTAACCAAAATGCCACTGTCCAAATAAAGTTGCAGGATCAAGCAGGTAAACCAATTGAAAAACTGGATATCTCCCATGAAAAGAAATTACATTTGATTGCAGTTAGTAAGGACCTAAGTTACTTTAGCCATATTCATCCAGAGATGGTAGGTAAGGGACAATTTGAGATTCAGACCAAATTTCCAGCAGGTGGGGAATACAAACTTTTCTCCGATTTTGTACCTACAGGCGGTAGTTCGACTACCAAAAGCGACTGGATTAAAGTAGAGGGAAAACCAGCTCCCACTGTCCCGATTCAACCTGAGAGCAAATTAACGAAAGCAGTAGATGGGAAAGAGATTACACTAGCCATTGATAAGCTACAAGCAGGCAAAGAGACAATGTTGAATTTTAACATCAAAGATGAAAAGAGCAAGAATCCTATTACTGATTTAGAGCAATATTTAGGTGCAGTAGGTCACGTTGTAATCTTAGATAAGGATGCAAAAGAGTATTTACACGTTCATCCTATGGAAGAAAAAGCAAAGGGACCTGATGCGAAATTTATGACTACCTTTCCTAAGAGTGGGATCTACAAAATATGGGGACAATTCAAACACAAAAATGAGGTCATTACTGTACCTTTTGTCGTAAATGTTCCTTAAAGCATTTTGCATCAAGCCACTTTTGATAGAAAGGGTGTAAGAGATGGGGATAAAAAAGTTTGCGGTAACACCCGGTTTTGAGGTTGGGGGATTTCTGTTCAGCCCAGAGCAATTGGCGACACTAGGTTCCATTGTTGGAGAAGATGCCAAAATCGAAATGACAAACTTCGGCCAACTGTATGTCGCAATGGATGAACATCGCATAGACGATGTTAAAGAGCAGTTACGTAAAACAGGATTGAGAATTCAACCTACTGGTTTCTATAGTAAAAATCTCATAGCGTGTAACTTCTGTAGAGGTGCAGAAGAAGCAGGTTTGGAAGTAGCCAAAACATTGGATAAGGCAATCTCAGGGCATGAAACCCCGAGTCCACTAAAGATTGGCTATGCAGGATGTGCTTTGGGAACAAGCGAGCCATTGCTCAAAGATATCGCGGTCATAAAAATGAGAAATTCATTTGACATCTATGTAGGGGGAGAACCCAAAGGGTTGAAAGCAGCTCTCGGACAGCAACTTATGTCTGGATTAAACGAGAATCAATTGATACCGATTGTTATGACCTTGATCAAGTATTACCAAGATAACGGAAAGAAGAAAGAAAAATTTTCGAAATTTGTCAAACGAGTGACAATAGACAAATTAAGAGAAGCAGTAGAACAAATGGATTAAGTAACCATCATTTTCTTTGAATGATATCAACATGTTGTCTATATGCAAAGGATTGCTATGTTATTTTTCCTTATGCTATTATTTATAGGGTAGGGGACTATATTAAATTTAATGCTTAGGAGGAGAAAATCGAATGAATAATCAAGCAGAAGTACTTACTCCAGATTGTTGTGATACACATGAGCGCAAGAGTCACCATTCCGATACAGTAAAGAAAAATCTAGTAAATAGACTGAATAGAATTGAAGGGCAAGTACGTGGCGTAAAAGGAATGATAGAAAGAGATACGTATTGTGATGATGTATTAAATCAAATCTCTTCTATTCAATCTTCTTTAAACAGTGTAGGAAAACTCCTTTTGGAACACCATCTGAAAGGTTGCGTCATTGATCGCTTCCAAGAAGGGGACAAAGAAGTAATCGATGAGCTTTTAGTCACTTTGCATAAATTAATGAAGTAACGAGAGGTTGAGTTTGAGTTACCTCTTAAAAAAATAGTAATCTTTATGCATGTTTACGATATTGGAAAATGGTTAAGTATCTTGTAAAATTGTTTTGAATTGCAGTATAATTAGTCTTAGCTTGCACAGGGATTCATCACACACCACGATAAAGTGTTTAAGTATATCTTAAACATTATATCGTGGTGTGTGGATTCCTTATTGCGGGTTGCCCCTTACCGCATGCTGACTCCGGGAATCTTTTCATCCACGGGATGCGAGGCAACTCGCGGTATGACTTGGTGGCGCAGGTTATACTCCGGGTCACTTACTTTCGTATATGATCCGGCTCCAAAAACGATGTATTTCCAAAATAAAAAGAAACCAGTCTTTGAGGCTGGTTTTTTGTCTCTTTTTAAATTAGTCAGAAATGGTGGGAACTATAAATTTTCTATTTTTTTATAACCCTTGATATCATGGTAGTTAAGGAGGTTTGTCTATGGCTATTCAAAGAAAATTTGAAGAAATTCCTGAAGGAGTAAGATTAGAAATTGCGATAGAAATAATTGCAGAAATATTATCTGATAAAAGACGTCTTATTCATCGGTTAAAAGAAGAGGGAGGAAAAGAAAGTTCCATAGAAAAACATGAAACTGAACTAGAATCATTAATTAAAGAAAGACAAAAAATGTATTTTGGTGACGAAGAAGTCTTAAAAAAGATAATTGTGCAATATGGTCCAGTAGTTCGGAAATTTTTCGATGGTGATAAAGGATAATGTAATTTTAAAACAATTGAAAACAAGATTAGAAGGTTTTGGAGATCTTATTTGTGGTAGTGTTCGCCCCGAATGATCTTATATGCACGATAGATTTGTTCCAATAAAAATACACGCATGAGTTGATGTGGGAAGGTCATTTCTGAGAATGAAAGGCTAAGGTCCGCTTTTTGCATGACTTCAGGTGATAAGCCATCGGAGCCTCCAATGATAAAGGTGAGGTGGCTATTTCCATAGATGGCCAGTTGATTGATTTTATCAGCAAATTTTTCAGAAGAGAAACTTTTGCCTTTAATCGCAAGGATGATGGTGTAACTATCCTTGGCGATTTTCTTTAAAATTTTCTCTCCCTCTTTTTGTTGCCGAGTCGTTGTGTTTCCTTTGTTTTCTTCTTCCACCTCGATAATTGTTATTTTGGCATATGCTTGTAATCTTTTTAGATACTCACCACAAGCGTCTTTTAAAAATTTTTCTTTTATATTACCTACCGCGACGATATTAATCTGCAAGGCTGGCCGCCTCCGATTCTTCTTCTATTGACAGTTTATATGTAGCAGTTTTTTTACACCAAACACAGACTTTAAGTTCTGTTTCTTCTATTATCTCCATTGTTGGTGCTACTTCATATTGATCAATAAAGTCCTCCATCACATAATCGATATGTTCTTCACATGCGTACATCATTTTCGTTTTCCCTCCTACCAAAAAATGCTCTGCAAGAAATGCAAAACATTTTTAGCTTAAAGCTTTTCCATTATTATGTCTATAATTATCCATATAAAACGTGGATTTCATCCTATTTTCATGAACCAATTTTAATCTAGTTCTATAGAATTTATCAAGTTATGGTGATGTTTTGTGCAATTTGTTTTAAGTGTTTTGCCAAGAGATCATAAATGAAATCTGTATCTTGTTTTATTTTAATCGATTTACGTTCAGGTTTTGCACTTTTTTCGAAGAATCCAGGAGGACCTTCTAAATTTTCCGCATGAAAAAGAGTGATGTTAATCCAGTTTTTTGCAGGGAAGAAAACACATACTTGTTTATCTTTTAAGGAGTAAAATGCCTGTTTGTATTTTATTTGCTCCTCTATTTCTCCAATTTCTTGATGGATCAATTGACGTATTTGGTTACAAATCTCCACTTGCCATGTAACACCTATGTTCTGGATATAGGAAGTAATTTCTTGATTCATTGTGATTCCTCCAGATGTTTTCTGTTTTTTAACATGTTCAGTTGTTCCACTAAATCTGTTTCCAATGCTTGTCCTAGAGGTTTTATGATAGACGATGAATGGTCTTTGAGTTTTCGTAGTTCGATTTCAAATTTTCCTCGCCCTTCAGGTACCGGCATCTGAAGTGCCCAATGGAGTGCTTCTTCCTCTGTATAAACTTGAATCAAGGTATATTCGGCCATGTTCATAGCATCTATGGAGAAAGGTCCAGCTTTTATCCCCGGTTTTTCGTCATGGTGTGAGTAGGATATTTTTATACCTGTTCCGCTAGGTTGGAGTTCTTCTGTGACAAGGAGTACACCAGCCTTGTCTAAAGAATCTCTGTACCTATTAATAGCATTGCTGTATTCTTTACAATGTTTTACTCCAGCTTCCGAGTATTCGGTAGCGCTAACCATTATGATATATTGCATTTTGATTCCCCTCCTAATAAGAAAGATACAAACAGCTACTGAAATCTCCCTTTATTATTACGACGAATAGGGAATCAAATAATCGACATCGTGAAAAAAATTAATTTATGAATCCGTTTTACATTCACTTGCTCGAAGCAGGTAAAGCTCACGTTCCCGCTCATTATGGGTCAAGGATGCTGCTCGTTTAAATGCAGCATAGGCTTCCTCGAATCGACCTAATTTAACGAGAAGATCACCACGTACGCTAGGTAGCAGATGATAATTTTTTAAAGAAGGGTTAGCATTTAATTCATCTACGATTTGCAACCCAAAGGCTGGCCCAAATGCCATGGATATGGCAACAGCACGATTTAATTCCACAATCGGAGAAGGCATGACCCTAAATAACGCTTCGTAAAGAGCAGCGATTCGAGGCCAGTTGGTCTCTTGTACGGTTGGAGCTTCTGCATGACAAGCTGCAATTGCGGCCTGTAACGAGTATGGCCCAAGTGTTCGGCCAAGTTTCTGACTACGCCCTAATGCTGCCAATCCACGTTGAATCAGCAATCGATCCCACTGAACTCGATTTTGATTTGCGAGTAGGATAGGCTCTCCTTCCGCGTTAATTCGAGCCTTCAGTCTCGAAGATTGGATCTCCATCAAGGCTACCAATCCGTGAATTTCTGGTTCATCAGAAGCCACTTCGGCTAGTACCCGACCCAATCTCAGTGCTTCTTGACATAACAAAGGGCGAATCAAGTGATCTCCAGAGGTTGCGGAATATCCTTCATTGAACATAAGGTAAATTACTTCGAGCACGGTAGACAGACGAACTTGGAGATTTGCTCCGGTAGGTACTTCAAATGGCACTTTTTTGGTGTTCAGCGTCTTTTTAGCACGTACAATACGTTGGGCGATTGTTGATTCAGAGGTGAGAAAAGAACGGGCGATTTCATCGGTGGTAAGCCCGCATAACAACCGAAGAGTCAAAGCGACTCTTGCGTCCTGAGATAAAACGGGATGACAGGTCATGAATAGGAGACGAAGGAGATCGTCTCCTATCTCCCCATCAAAAATATGATCTTCTGTAAACATATCGATATGTTGAGCGATTTCGATATACTTTTGATCTTGCCGTTTTCTTCTTCGCATATGATCGATTGCCCTTCGCTTTGCTGTTGTCATCAACCAAGCGCCTGGATTATCTGGAATTCCTGTCTTGGGCCAATGATCAAGGGCAATTACCAAAGCATCTTGGGCGAAATCTTCAGCAAGACTCAAATCACGAACCATTCGTGTTAAGGCAGCGACAAGCTTTGCAGATTCGATTCGCCATATTGCATCAATGGTTCGATGGGTTTCAGATAAGGTCACGATTTCGTTTTCTCCTCTACCTTTTCTCGAAGGAGTGTTTCTTTCTCGATCCATTCGAAATCATTTGTTAAATCCTCTATTTCAGAAACTTGTCTGAGTTCAATTTCACCTTGTCCAAAGCCATGAGGATCTGGCATACGTAAGGCCCATTCAATAGCCTCTTCTCTGGATTTTACTTCAATTAAAGTATATCCTGCGATCATTTCTTTGGCTTCGGTAAATGGTCCATCTATAATCTTTGGTTTTCCACCAGGTTCAGGATAGGAAATTCGAATCCCGTTTGAGCTTGGTTGCAATCCATCAGCAGCAAGCAAAACTCCAGCTTTCACCAATTCCTCATTATATTTTTGCATGGCATCGATAAGTTCTTTGCTGGGCATCTTGCCTGCCTCTGAATCGATAGTAGCTTTCACAATCAACATAAATCTCATTTTGTATTCCTCCCAGAATAATGTTAAATTCCAATATAGAATCTAACTATCTCTATTTCATCTAACCTTCACTTGTACAACGAACGAATTCAAATAAAATCGACATTGGAAATTATTTTTAGTTTTTATATATAGAATATTATTATATATAATCATAATAATCTATTTTGAAATATAAATTTACATTTATTAAACGAGACAAATGGATTTATACCCTAGAAAGTTTTCCTTGTATATGACCAGAAAGAGCAGAAACCCATCCAAAGGCAATCATCCCTGCTAATCCCATAATAACCCCAATCCATGTACCCAGACTCATTCCCAAAATAATGAGTAGTGGTGCAAGGATACCTGTTGCAATGCAGTAGATTCTCCATCCTTGTTTCCTTTCCTTCGAAAATCGTCTTGCTAAAACAAAACATGCTGCAATCAGACAGAGGAAAGCGATGAAAAATGCGAACGAATGTATAGCTGCTGGAATACTCATTGATGTTGGCGCACCTTCAGGGGCACCAGAAGGGAAACCAAGCCCAGGATCAGGTTTACATACACCAGCTAATATCATGCCCAAACCATATACTCCAATGAGGATGGGTCCCCAAGTGCCACCTTTATCGCCATTTAAGAAATAACGTATTCCGATAGACGCTGCTATAGCTAGTAACCCAGTGATAATAAAATTTGCACTTTGAATCCATCCCATATCACCTAAAGTTAAGGTGCTGATAGCATGACGTCTAATATCAAATCCTGCACGAGTGAATATTTGAATGATAGATAGGATGAAGAAAAATGGTGCTGATATAACCCCACAAACTAGCAGTAATGGTATCCTATTTTTATTTGTTTTTTCCTTTTTCATTTGTATCGATCCTTTCCTCGTTCCCTAATTTGTGTACTTTTTCGTTGTGGTTCACATAAAAAATGCTGTGAGTTCGGATGCAATTAAGTCAGTATGCAGTTTCTTCGTATGATCAAATCCCTTTTTACTAACAAGTTTTGCATTTGGGAGTACGTCCGTGATTGCTTGTGCACCATGTCTTAGCCTTACAGGGCTTTTTGTGCCTTCAAGTACCAAAGTTGGCATGGTAACGGAACTCCATGTATTTGCAGAAAGTGGTTTTCCGTCCATATAACCATCCATTATAGCCGCATCATAAGGAAGAGTGTGTGCAACAGCCATGAGTTTAGACCACACCTCTGGCATAAAACGCATCATATGCACAACAAAGGAAGGGGCACCCATACCTTTTGTCATAAAGTACTTGATTGTTTCAGCTTTACGATTAGCATCGATAAGTTCTTTCACCTGTATCACAAAGTTTTTTGGGGGTTGGTGTCCTTGATTGTCTACTACAAATGGAGGTTCATGCAGAGCTAATTTTTCAATGTTTACCCCTCTGGCGGCTGCCCGTAAGGCTAGAACTGCCCCAGCAGATAATGCCCAAACATGAGAAGAACCACCTGCTACCTCAATTAGTGCTTCAAGATCTTCTATTTCCCGATCGATATGATAAGCAGGTTTGTCATCACTATCACCTCGACCACGACGATCATAGTTGTACACTGTAAAATGTTTGGATAATGAATTTGCCAACTGCACCATCCCTGGAAATTTTCGATAGCTAAATGCACCACCGATCAATATGAGTGCAGGTCCTTCCCCGATTTTGTCATAGGCTATTTTGGTACCATCTTTTGAAATGAATGAGTTCATCTGTCTATCTCCTTTGGTTTAGTGGTTAGATAAGAAAATAATGTGCTGTAGTTCTTCCCATGTTGTCGCTTAAAATGAGAATCACTTTGATCTTTTTTGTCCTCTTTATTAGAACGACGATCTATTCAAGCCAAAATCGACACATCCGAAATATTTTTTTAAAAAAATATTCTAATTGTCATCTGAAGAACAAGAAAAAAGGAAAAGGTCAAAATGTGATGCAATGATAGAAGTACTTTACAGATAAGTCTATCGAAATGAAATAAAAAAAAAGAACCCAGTTCTTGGATTCTTTCAATCAAAGTTCTTCATTCTATCTAAATTGTTTTTAGGATCGAGGGCTTTCCGCAAGTGTTACGGATACGGTAGTTTGTTTCCCGTTCCGATACATCGTTAATTGGACAGTATCACCTATTTTTTTCTTATAGAGATACTTACGCAGTTCAGAGCTGTTGGAAATAGCTTGATTATCGATCTTTACGATAACGTCACGTGATTTAACTCCAGCGCGTGCAGCAGGTGTATTAACATCAACTGTTTTTATTAGTACGCCAGTCTGTACAGCAGAAGGTAATTTTAACTCTTCCCATGCTGATGGTAGCATCTCTTGTAAATCGTAGAGTTGTACACCTAAATAGGGACGTGGTACATGACCTTTTCGGATTAGTTGTTGGATTACAGGTTGAGCATCATTTGCAGGAATAGCAAATCCTAAACCTTCTACTCCACTTTCGGCTATCTTCAGACTGTTGATTCCGATTACTTGTCCTGCTGCGTTTACCAAAGCACCACCACTGTTACCTGGGTTAATTGCAGCATCCGTTTGAATAACATCCGTTGAGGTTGTTTCCGTTACATCAATCGTACGTTTGGGTGAGCTGATTACACCTACTGTTACAGATTGAGAAAATTGGGGTCCTAATGGATTACCAATTGCGATTGCAGGTTCTCCTGCTTGTAGCGTGTCAGAGTTTCCGAACTGTGCTACTTCTGTTACTCCTGCTGAATTGATCTCTAGTACTGCTAAATCAGTAATTCGATCATAACCCAATACTTTTGCTTGTACTGTTTTGGATTTATCATTACTAAGTGGGACTACTACTTGTACCTTTTTATTTCCTTCAATTACGTGGAAGTTCGTTACAACAAGCGCTTTACTTCCATTTCTTTGGAATATAATCCCGGAACCTGTTCCTTGTTTTACATTTGCGGAACTAAAAGGATCATCTGAGCTGCCGATATTCTCCACTCCGACAACTGCCGAACTCACCTTATTTACTGCTTCCGTTATCTGTGAATTAACTTTTACACTGGTTGTTTTGCTTGTTGTATATGGATTGATTATATCTTGTGGTTGTTGCTCTGTATTATCAAAATAACCTATTCTATTGAGTAACGGTACAAATAGAAGTGTTATCAGACCACCGATAATAGCGGAGACAAGACATAATAAAATAGGTGATCGGCGTTTTGGTTGTTGATTATTATTGTAGAAATTGCCACTATAGTACCCCATAAAGATTCCCCCCTTGACGAGATCATTATGAAAGAAAACTAGCCACTAAGTTCTGATGCTGGGCTTAGTTCATTCGGTAAATTAATGAAAGTTATATTTTCACACCTACCTATAAAGTATTTGAAACTACATAATAGAATATGCAACTTATGCACTCGCTATCGTTGTTTTTATCTTAACTTCTTGTAAAGAAGTGGCGCGATCCGGATATGTCTCGTGTAATTTGATATCTGTGCCAACATGGAGGCCCGCTTCTTTCAGTACATTTTTAACAGTGAGATGAGCCAATTCCAGTAGGTTGTTGTCTTGACTTAAATGAGCAAGAAATACTTGTTCTCCTATTCCCTGTACGATTTCTTGGAGAGCAGCAGCAGAATCTTCATTGGATAGGTGTCCAGTATCACCTAGAATTCTACGCTTGACATTCCAAGGATAACTTCCCATTCGCAACATGTTGACATCGTGATTGCTTTCCCAAATCAAACTATGGACGCCTTCTAACGCACGAATAATTTTCTCGTTCACATAGCCAAGGTCCGTCACAATAGCAAGTGATTCTTCCTTTTCAAAGAAACGAAATCCCATCGGTTCTGCTGCGTCGTGGGAGATAGCGATAGATTCAATACCAATATCCGCAATAGAAAGGGAAGCTCCTGTCTCCATAAAATGAACCAACGACGAGGGAATATCCCCAACACTGGATGGAAGATGTTGATGGGTTGCTTCGTTTAGATAGATAGGAAGTTGATATCTTCTTGCCATTACACCAAGTCCCTTTACATGATCTATATGCTCATGGGATACGAGGATAGCAGTAAGGCTTTCGGCTTTTACCCCGATTTGAGCGAGCCTTTGCCCCAATTGTTTGCCACTCAAACCAGCATCTACCAGGAGACGAGTATTTTCCGTTTCTACATAAAGGGAATTGCCAGAGCTACCACTTGCTAATACACTAAACTTCACCGTAAATACCCCTATCTATAACTTCCATTTTTCTTTAAAAATAAATCTTCAGTGGATTTTTTCATGGAGACCATTACTTTACCACTTCTACATTCTTAACTGAACCAAAGCTAATGGCATGTACATCATAATGCTTATTATCTAGTTGAAAGCGCCAGACAGGAATAAAGAGAGATGTATTATTGTTGTAGGCTTGTGACTGATAGCCTAGTTGAATCCGTTTAATGTGCTGGGTTTTATCACCTGCAGTGTGATTGATCAAATTGTACAATGCTGTATTAAAATCGGTGACAGCTACATTCTGCGTTGTTTCTTGCAAGTTGTAGTGGATCATATACATCGAACGTATCTGGTTATTAATTACTTCTACCTCGACTCTTCCATCATAAAGTGGACGACCATCGATGTGTTGTACAAATACCCATTTTCCAGTAAGTTTGTGGGGCTTCGACTGCAATTGATATTCTGAGAAATAAGGAACCTCTTTTGTGAGTTTTGTAATTAATTGTTGCTTGTTTTGAACAACAATAGATGGATGATTAAAACGTTTTTGGTATCCGTGATCTAGTTCTTGCCATCCTTCTATTTTAGATGGAGTTCCTTGCCAAATCTTCAGTTCATCTACATCTTTTGGTCTAGGAACATCAAGTTCAATTTTATTGTCCGTCAGTAAACTTTTAATTTGAGTGTTACTGATCTTATCGACTGCAAGAGAAGCATTTTTTTGTTCCATTGTTTCTTGAATCTGTATTAACAAAAAGAGATTGACCAAAATAAATGCGGTGATCAGATAAGTTTGTGCTCGTTGCCAATCCATTACTGCACGCCTCCTATCTGAATCCATTCACCGTTTTCCTGTTCTACTTTCCAACAAGGAGTAAGCTGTACTTGGTTTTTTGATATGTTTTTAGCTTGATAAATTGGAATGATTCGTTTAACAGAGGTAATAGGAATCCGTTTCTTAGCTAATTCACTCCATATTGCCTCTTTGGTGGGTAAAGCATAGGGGATCTGTTTTATCGGTTTCTTAGACAAGTAGTTCAGAGATCGAATGTATTTTGACACAGCATAACTTGTTCCTGCTTGAAGTTGGATGGTATCTAGTTGTGGATTTTTTGTGTTATCACCTTCCCAATAAACAGGCAGAGCTTGATTGATTAGACGAAAAGTGTACAGACGTGAATTATCTTGTGGAGACAATTTGTCTAAGACGTAATTCCCTGTCCATCCATGATGTTTACTTATAAATTTGGTATTGATCACATCAATCTCCGTTGCGACATTATTTGCTGCTGATCCATCTGTCCTAGCATTGTCTACATACACCATATACGATTGTTGCTTGTAAAAGGTTAAGATTTGGTTGTTATCCATAAAAACAGATTCATTTTTCGAAAGATCAATAGGTTCAATAGCATCACCTTGAAATAACCATTCTTTGATACTATCAATGCTGATATTTTGTTTTGTATAGGTGTATTGTGTTCCTGGCATAGATTGACTTGGCACATATAAGATACGAGAGAATGGCAAATTTTGATTTGCTTTATCCCATGGTTGTTTTCCATTCGTAGCAACAGCATCGAGTTTTACTAAGTTTGGAGTTTTGTTGATTTGTTCTATGTTTTTAGACCATTCATTCTTAGTGAAATTTGTATTTGCTTGTATGACTTTACCTTCTTGATCCGAGATGAACCAAATATGGCTCTTTTTTGTGGAAGGATTTTCAAAGAACCAAACTCTACTAATGGAATTCAAGTTTTGAAAAAGAGGTTCATTTTTTAAGAGATGAAAAAAGAAAGCATCTAGTTGTTCTACGGGTAGATCTTGCAAAAAGGAAAATTCTAGACCATTGGCCTGTTGAAACAAAAGATTCCAGTTTTCCGTAGTTGGTGTGATCAGTTCAAAGCCTTCCATTTTTATTTGATATAAATCATGAATGGAGTTGGAAAAAAGCTTATTTTGTTGTTGTGTAATCATGAGATGCTTCCCTTTCTCATGCGAAATAAGAAAGGGTGGTGCAGTTAGTTGATATAAAGTTTTCTGCACATAATTGTCTTTTGCTATGTACGGTGCAGGAATGTATGCGATGTTTTGATCATCGTACGAAGGAGTGCTGTACCATAAAACACCCGTTAAGATAACGCTAGAAATGACGAGTATAACTAGACTAATGGTTTTTATTCGGTTAATTAATGCCATTAGCCTCGCTCCTTATCGGTAAAGTAAAGAAGACTGTTGTCCCCTGTTCATATTCACTCTCGATCCATATTTCGCCTTTATGAGCATGAATTATTTCCTGGGCAATAGATAATCCCAAACCGGTTCCGCCAAGTGTCCTTGATCTAGCTTTGTCTACGCGGTAGAAACGTTCGAACAGGCGGTTTAAGTCTTTTTTAGGAATGCCAAGACCAGTATCTGCAATCGAAATTTGTATTTTATCGGACTCCACTTTTACAGCCTTAATGGTAATGGTACCGTTTATGGGTGTATATTTGACCGCATTGGAGATTACATTGTCAAGTACTTGATCCATTTTATCTCGGTCTACCACAACCGTTGGTAGATGCTCATCTACTTCTAAGCGTAAAGTGATGTCTTTTTGTTTGCAAGTCATCGAAAAGCGTTCATAAACAGGTTGAAGTAGATGAGGAATTGAAATAGGTTGCTGTTCAAAATGGGATTTACGTGCATCCAAACGAGATAACTGTAAGAGATCACTGATTAACCGAGCCATTCGTTCGGCCTCTGTATCAGCTACATTTAAAAAATGGGTGGCAATATCAGGTTGGTGGATTGCCCCATCTTTTAACGCTTCTAGATAACTTTTAATGGTAGTCAGTGGTGTTCTCAATTCATGAGATACATTTGCGACAAAGTCTTTACGTTGCCTGTCTAACTTTTCTTCCTCCGTTACATCACTTAGAACAGCAATGAGACCAACTAATTCTTTGTCTCCCCTTTTAATAGGAGTAAAAGTTGCTTTTAGCATCATAAACGCATCTGGATTATTTGGGTGTAACTCGATATAGGCTTCATGGACATGATCAAGCGGAAAGGATATATCTTCTTCCATTGGAAGGACATCTTTTAGACGATCTCCTAATCCAATATCGTGGCCAATCATTTTTTCTACCCATCTATTTTTTACAATGATATTTCCTTTGTGATCTGTAGCAATTACCCCATCGCTCATATTTGCTAGTACCGTTTCAAGTTTTTCACGTTCTTCTTCATTTTGTGACAGGGCTCGTCTCAAATGTGCTGCAAGATAGTTGAATGCTCGAGCCAGTCGGCCTATCTCATCATCACTTTTTACGGCGACTTGCTGATTAAAGTCACCAGCTGCCATTGCTGTTGCTTGTTTTGTAATTTCTTTTAGTGGTGTAGTGATAGTTTGTGAGAGCACAATAATCAAAATAGCAGTAGTAATCAATGTTACAGAAGCAGATTGAAATAAAAGCTTTCCTATACTGCGAATTTTGGCGTAGATCGGATCAAGGGATGCTTCAATATAAATGGTACCTATACGCTGTTGATTTTCGTTTTCTAGATGTTTGATATATGTTTGATAGTCTCTTCCTGTAGCTCGATCTTTACGAATGAACGTGGAGTCCAGCTTACCTGTTGAATTTTGTGCGCGTAGATTCTTTTTCCCTATATTTTTGGAGTTTTCGGTACTAGAACTTAGAACATATCCTTGTTCGTCCAATATTTCCATTTCTACTGTGGTAGTAGTTCCGGTTTTTGTATTAAGAAAAAGCAGTTGTTTGAGTTTTTTATCCAGTTCTGTTTTTGTATCTGCTGGGCTTTTATTTTCTACCAACACCTGTATTAAAGGGTCATATAATAAATTTGCTTGTGATCGCAAACTTTCGATAAAGTCATCCGAGTAAAACTTTTGTAGGGAACTAATAAAGGTAACTCCGATTAATTGAACAGAGATGAGAATTAACAACGAGAAAATGACTACTAACTTCCATTGTAGATTTTTAAATGCTTGAAACATGGTTTCAATACTCCAACTGTGGGTTTCGCATGGTGTATCCAATTCCACGTCTGGTTATGATGTAACTTGGTGCTCCAGGATCATCTTCGATTTTTTCTCGTAGTCTGCGAATCGTTACATCTACTGTACGAACGTCCCCAAAGTAGTCATATCCCCAAACAGATTGCAAAAGGTGTTCTCGAGTCAATACTTGATTCAGGTGTTTCGATAAGTAGAGTAACAACTCAAACTCTCGATGTGTTAAGTCGATCGTCTTTTCTCTCTTTTTAACGACAAAACTAGTTCCATCAATCGACATATCCCCAATGGCTAATATATTTTTATCTGGTGCCTTTATGGTTGTTTTTTCATCTGATTGCTTACTACGGCGTAAATTTGCTTTTACGCGTGCAAGTAGTTCACGATTACTAAATGGTTTTGTGACATAATCATCTGCACCCATCTCTAGCCCAATCACTTTGTCAACTTCAGAATCTTTTGCGGTTAGCATAATGATTGGCAGATCAGATACTTGTCGTACTCTACGACATACCTCTATGCCGTCAGAGCCAGGTAACATCAAATCAAGTAACATTAAATCGGGAGGAGTTGCAAGTGCTTTTTCAATAGCCTCATCCCCATCATGTACACACTCTACTTGGTATCCTTCTTTTTCAAGGTTAAATTTTATGATATCCGCTATCGGTTTTTCATCTTCCACTACTAAAATCTTTGCATTCAACATACCCAACTCCCGTTTCACAGATAAAGCTATTTTCGCATAATTAGATGTAAGAAAACAACTTATGTCAAAAGAGTATGTTTTGAATTTTTGATGGACAAGAAATGGGGAAAATGGGCTAACTACCTAGCTATTTGCCGAATAGGATGTTTTTAGGGGAGGCAAGAACATGGTCATGAAAAAGAGAGTGTTCCAACAAATTGCAAGTAAAAGGCTAAAAACCATCATTTTAGAGCAAGATAGCAGGCTGAAATCTTATATACCAAAAACGGTTTGGTACCGAGATGACCAACTTCTTTCCATGCTTGATAAATATGGAACAGTTTTTGTGAAACCGGATAAAGGCGGTGGTGGAGTAGGTATTATTCGGGTAAAAAAAGGTAAGAGAGGGCTTGTAGAATGTAAAAGTCTAAAACACCATAAAATAGTACCTATGGACCAAGTACATTCCCTTATTGATACTTACTTAAAGCCTGGGCATCGGTATTTAATCCAACAAGGAATACCTTTAGCTGAAATAAATGGTAGACCTTTTGATATTCGGTTGATGTTGCAGCGAATTGATAAAGATTGGGAATTGACTGGAATGGCTGCTAAGTTAGCTGCTCCAGGTAAAATCGTGACGAACTTCTGTAAAGGTGGCAAACCATATACTGCAAAAGATGCTGTAATTCAAGTTTGCACAAGTAGCGCATCTCAAAAAATGATAGAGCTAAAGAAAATGGCTTATTGTGTTGCTAATGCCTTATCCGAACGCTTTAAAGGGCTTAGAGAACTGGGGATTGATGCAGGTATGGACGACTTTGGCAACATATGGATTTTTGAGGTGAATACAAGACCTACCTATGGAATGTTCCGTAAATTAAAAAATTTGCAAATGTATAACAAAATAAGAAAAAATCACAAATTGATTATATAATTGGTTGAAATTTACCATTTTTGGTTATTTTGAAGGATGATCTTTGCTGTTGTAACAGAAAATTAACATGCGAAAAGCATGTTTTTTTCGTTTCCGAGCATATACGAGCTTATTCGACAAAGTATTCTGTTGACGCAGACTATTGGATACTGCTACCATAATTATTAATTCAAAGTAATTTAACAAATTTAATTGTTTAGCATTTAAGTTTGTTAAATTAGATTAAGAACAAAATTTTGGATAAAGGTGTGTTTACCATGTCATCAATTACTGTTGGGGTATATCTAGGAAAAAAGGATCGTCTCGTTCGTTATTGGTATGAAATTCTTCCAAAAGGTCAGTTTCCAATGTTGGTAAAATATTGTATTCAATCTTATCTTCGTAACAATTATTTTCCATTACAATCCATTTGCGATCCGCGTATGTTAAAAGAACAAATCCAAACGAAAAGTGATTACGTTCCAACTCAACGCAATGTGACCTTCACTCCAGACGATGGCCCTGTATACCAATGGATCAAGAACTTAGAAAGCGGTTACCGTAGCGAGGAAATTAAAAATATTCTAAAAGAAACAGTTGTCCATACTTTACTTCAAGATCAACAACTCTTTGTTCCTCGACATGTTGGACAAGCAGCATATGTAAATGAACCTCAAGCAATGTATGCTTATGGTGATGATGCTCAAAAATTGACTTTACTCAAAAGAGAACAAGTTTCAGTTGAAGAAGCATATCCAATGTGGGATAAAGTGGCCAATCAACAACCAGAAGCGGAAAAAAAAGAGGTTCGTGACGAAAAAGGTTTTACACATTTAGTTAACTACATGGGTTGAGGGTAGAGATATCCCTCACGTGCTTTTCCCATTATGAGGAAAAGTATTTTTTTTGCCCACTATTCATGAAATAGACAAACCCAAATATTTATCAATTCTATTATGTATGAAAACATATATATTAAGCATTGAATTAGAAAAGAAATCTTTAATTTCAAAAATTTGTAACATATTTAATGTTATCGAAATTTGATATGTTTTGTCGAAAAAACCAGTAATAGGAGGATTTTTCACAGAAAAAGTGGAAACAAGTTGAAATACCTCGTGTAATGAAAAAGTAAAGATTGTAATTAATTCATTGGTGCATATGGTTTATCGAGAATAGGAGGATCGAACTTGCAAGAAGATTGTCAGCGTTTTTATACTCGTTTCCTATATCACATCTTTGATCCATGGTTTGTTAGTCATCCTCTTTTATATAGTATTATTTTATCTGCGTCTATTATCTTGTTAGCTGGCTTGCTTTTGATCAGTAATCGTATTATTGCAAGATTACCTAGATATCTTTATATGTTCTGTGTTCTTTTTATGGTCGCAGTGATTGATACATTATCAATGAAACTATCTATTTTTCCAATCTATTTAATTGTATTTGGAATTGTTCTGGTGCGGTCAGATCGAGAGCGTATTAGCGTTATGACTCTGCTTTTTGCAGGTGCATACCTCGGGCTGAAGGCATCTACTTCGTGGTATTCTAGCCAAAATTATGATATGGCCGCGAAGTTTATTACATTTGTGCTGGTAAGTTGGATTGGTGGCAAAGTAAGACATGCTTTTCATGAACTTCGTTTGATTCGTGGGAAAAATCTTCATTTAGTCAATAAGTTAAAAGAAGCCCAACATCGACTTTGGGATTATAACGATGAAATCGAAGAAACATATCGAAGAGACTATTTAACGGGTCTATACAATCTAGGTGGTTTTCAAGAACAAGTTCACAGAGGTTTAGAGAAGTGTTGCAACCATGAATCTTATCACGTAATCAGTATTGATCTTGCTGACTTCAAACGTATTAATATGAAAGAAGGCATCGAATTTGGAGATCAGCTACTCATTCGCTTAGGTTCCTATTTAAAGAAGTACTTGCCTCCATACGTACATTTAGCTAGGTATGATGGTGATCAATTTGCTATTGGTCTTCTAGCAGACAATAAAGATTTGCGGAACGTTCTTCAATCTATTGACATAGTAATGGAAGAACTACGTAATCAACTTCCTTATCTAAGGTACTGCATCGGAACTGCTACGTACCCAGAAGATGCAAAAAATGCAGATGAATTAATTCGAAGAGCAGAAGAGAGATTGTCGATTGAACAAAGACGTGTTCGGCATAACGAAGAAGAAAAGCGTCGTCATTTGGAAAAACTTTCGGCTGTAGGACAGTTGGCAGCTGGCCTTGCACATGAGATACGGAATCCATTGACTTCGATTCGAGGTTTTGTTCAAATTTCTGCTAAAGAATCGAGTGAAGTGAAGAAATGGGAGTCTATTATCCTTCCGGAAATTGACCGAATTAATGATTTATTGAGACAATTCTTGAACCTGAGTGAGATTCGTCCTACTAAATATTCTACTTTTAATTTAGATCAGTTGATGAATGATGTTTTTAGCTTGATGGAGCCAAAAGCAATTTTGATGGGACATGAACTTACTTGTGTACCACCAAAATCTCCTGTCCAAATGGAAGCAGATGGAGAACAGTTAAAACAAGTACTCATTAACTTGATACAGAATGGGTTGGATGCATTAGTCGTAAAAGGCAGGGTAGAGTTGAGTTGGAAGGAAATGCGTGATCGGGTATGTATTCATATTCACGATAGCGGAGAAGGGATCAAACCTGAAAACATGAACCGTATCTTCGATCCGTTTTTTACAACAAAAGATGAGGGAACAGGGATGGGATTATCTATTTGTCATCGTATTATCACGGATCATGGTGGTCAGATCCATATGACAAGCCTCCCAGGTAGAGGAACTACTTTCCACATTCATATCCCCAGAGTTATGGAAGATTCCTCTTGTATGGAACCCAACTTAGAGGCTAATCTAGAGATTAGTTAGTTAAACAGGAGGTCTCTTAAGATGGATGAAAAAAAACAAAAGCCACAATTTCAAATTGTTACAGGGAAATCTACCACGCATGGTGCCTATCATACAGGTGTATTGAATCTAAGCAATTTGTCTGCCTTATGGGTAAACAAGGAGCAGGCGAAAATTGATCTTGGCTTAATCCATGCAAAAAGTGCACTAGAAAGAGGAATAAAATTTACTACCAATCGTGAAGAAGTAGAAGGAGAGTTGTACTGGGTGGTGTGGGTAGCAGTCGATCGAAATGAAAATGGTCCATACTATGCTGGAGTAGCAGCTTGTCCAATGGCGGTAAACAAAGAAACGCGCAAAGGTTGGAAAAATCTTGCCTTTCATGTGAATCGTATGGATGATGCTTTAAAACGAAAGATTCGCTTGGATGATATGGAGAAGGAAGAAAAAGAACAGTTGAAAAACTTTTTGATCGAATATGATCACACGATGTGGAAAAATAGCGGTGATGAGCTGCGGAAAATGTTAGAAGCATGAGAATAAGTGACGAAATTATGAACAAGTATTAGAAAGTATTGTAAGTTATTTTCATTGTGATAGGATTACAATGTTTGGAACCTTACTAGGACACAAAAAAGGCGGACTTCCATCCCAATGGGTGGAGCCGCCTTTTTTGATTGTCATGTAGAGTGGTTATTACTCGAAGCCCAACCATTCTGCAAATTGTTTGATAAGCGAGTCAGATGAGGATTTCTCTGGATTGTGAGTAGGGCATGCTATAGTAGGTTCGGTTCCTTCCACAAAATACTCCATCTTTTGATGCGGACAATTTTCGTTGGCAAGATAACCAGAATCCTCGTCAACATAAACAGCTTTCACACCATCTGGGATAGTGAACAACCCTAAAGGTTTATAAGTTGCTACTTGTCGCATGTATCTACCCCAAATAAATTGAGACAGCCTTGCTTCGTCATGTGGGAGCGATTTGCCTCGGTCATATCCAACCCAAACGGTAGTCAACAGGTTTGGATTATATCCAATCAGCCATCCATCTGTATTGGTAGTACCTGTTTTTCCTGCACCAGCCCCAGAAAACATCTGTTTTACTCGGTGACCTGTTCCTCCTGTTTGAAAAACAGAACTCAATAAATTAGTTAAGAGAAAAGCATTTTCTGGTGTAGTTACAGAGGTAGTTTTTGGTTCGTTGGAGATGATGATAGCGCCATCAGATGTCGTTATTTTACGTATACCAAAGAGCTCCTGTCGATTTCCATTTGCGGCAAATGCTGTGTATGCACCAGTCATCTCAAAGGGAGTGACCGGGTAACTCCCAAGTGCAAGGGATGGTGTTTCAGATAAATCGCTGGTTATACCAAGGCGTTTTGCCATTTCTACTTCTTTGTCCATTCCTACTTGGAATTCTGTAGACACTGCGTAAATGTTATCTGATTTTGCAATAGCTTCACGTAAAGTAATCGGGCGATTGGCATAGCTTTGTTGGTAATTGCTAGGTTTGTAGACACTATTTCCAAATGTAAAAGAGGTGGGTTGACTCATAATTTTCGTTATGGGTGTAAAGCCATGTTCCAACGCACTCAAATATAAAATAGGTTTAAATGATGACCCTGGTTGCCGATGTGAAAAGACACGATTGTATGGCGAAGATTGGTAGTCCCTTCCACCTACCATTGCTTTGATATGTCCATTTCTAGGATCTACAGATAATAATGAACCCTGTAACTCAGCGTGATCCTCCAGAGTTTGAGTTACTGCTTTTTCCGCATCTTTTTGCATGTTTTGATTTAGGGTGGTATATATTTTCAGACCACCACTGCGTACCCAGCTTTCATCAAGACCATATTGGTTGACCGCGGTGCGAATGATATAATCTCGAAAGTAATTTGCTTTTTGTTTCTCCAATTTGGTAGGACTATGAATGGCTAATTTTACTTTTGAGGCATCTTTAGCAGCTTGTTTTGTGATCATATGGTTTTGAGACATGAGATTAAGAATGATTTGCTGTCTTTGCTTAGCCCGTTGAAAATGTTCGTATGGTGAATAGTATGCTGGTCCTCTTGGTATTCCTACTAAAAAGGCACATTGGGAAAGATTTAATTTTTCTACAGGTTGATGGAAGTAGATTTGTGAAGCTCGATTTACGCCATATGCTCCGTTGCCATAATAAATCTTATTGAGGTACATCTCTAAAATTTCTTGTTTACTATAATGAAGCTCGAGTTGAATCGTGAGTAATGCTTCTTTTATTTTTCTGCTCCATGTGCGATCATGAGTGAGGTAGAGATTTCTTGCTAGTTGCTGAGTGATTGTACTTGCACCTTGCGTTACGCGACCAGCTTTAAAATTTACCAAGGCAGCTCGAAGGATGCCTTTGATAGAGAATCCAAAATGATGGTAGAAGTTTTGATCTTCTACGGCAAGTGTTGCTTGTACAAGCGGTTTGGGGATTTTATTCAATTGAACAGGTTCACGAAGCTCACCATTATCGATGCGATCCATTGGTTTATCTTGATCATCGTAGATCATACTAGATGCCCCAATATCAGGTGGCGGCAGTGGTTTGGATTTTAAGTAAAGAACGAGCAAGAGTAAACAAAGACAGCATCCAACCCCAATCAGAAGAAGCAAACGGAAGAAAGATTTCATTTGTTTGAGACGTTTGAACCATGTGAAGTCATCAATAGAGTAAGAGTCACTCTGCATGCTGTATTCCTCTTTTCCGCAACCATTGTCGTAAAACATCAAGCCTAGTTTGTGGGAAAAAGAGGAAGATCATTCATCTTTTGATGAATTAGAAAGTATAAATTTTATCTCAGCCTGCATATTTGAATCCAAATCCCCTATCAAATCCTGTTCGAATGAGGGATGGAGGAGATTTTCTGGAAAAATTGGTTAGGATAAGAGAAAAACCTTATAAACAGAAGGGATACATTACATAATGGATATGGAACTTTGGTACACAGAAAAACAAACAAAGCATCACGGAATTACAACAAAAATTAAAAGAACACTTCATTCAGAAGTAACCCCATTTCAAACATTAGATGTCGTAGAAACACATCAATTTGGTAATTTGCTTGTATTAGATGGAATGGTAATGACCACAGATAAAGACGAATTTGTTTATCATGAGATGATATCTCATGTCGCTTTACACACTCATCCGAATCCAAAACAGGTACTAATAGTTGGTGGTGGAGATGGCGGGGTGGTGCGTGAAGTGCTGAAACATCCTTCTGTAGAACGTGTTGTACTAGCGGAAATCGATGGAAGAGTAATTGAAGCTTCGAAAGAGTATTTTCCTGCTATAGCCTCTGGATTATCAGATTCACGTGTAGATATTCAAGTGGTAGATGGTATTCGTCATATCGAAGAAAATCCAGACACATATGATGTTGTTTTGATCGATTCCACGGAGCCTGTTGGGCCGGCCATTGGACTTTTTCAAAAACCATTTTATCAAAAGGTGTCAGAAGCGTTAAAATCAGACGGTATTATGGTAGCGCAAACCGAATCACCATGGTTTAACCGAGACCTTATACGTCAAGTCTTCGCAGATATATCTAGTACTTTTCCTATCACTCGTCTTTATACTGCCAGTATTCCTACCTACCCAAGTGGCTTGTGGAGTTTTACGATCGGCTCCAAACAATATGATCCATTGGAAGTAAAGGAAACTCAATTTGTAAAACTAGAAACCAAATACTATCAACCAAGTATGCATAAATCTCTCTTTCAATTACCAGTGTTTGTTCAGGAATTGACAGAGGGTAAGGAGTAATGACGTATGAGGTTTGATGAGACATACGCAGGGAATGTATTTATTGGTTCAACCAATGATATAGAAAAATCTGCTGCTGTGTTATATGGTATGCCGATGGATTGGACAGTTAGCTTTCGAGCTGGTTCTCGATTTGGTCCAAGCCGTATTCGAGAATCTTCTTTGGTGCATGAAGAATACAGTCATTATCTTGGGCGTGAATTAACAGAGATCCATTATTATGATGCGGGAGATATTCCACTTGCCTTTGGAAATCCAGAAAAAAGCTTGCGCCAAATTGGTGATTTTGTAAGTCAAGTTTTAGCTTTGGGGAAAGTTCCTATCGGTATGGGCGGGGAACATTTAGTAACATGGCCTGTAGTGGAACAAATCGCCAAAAAGTATCCCGATTTGGCAGTCCTGCATTTTGATGGACATGCAGATCTGCGTACGGATTATGAGGGAGAGATTTATTCTCACGCTACTCCTTTATACAAAATATCGGAGTTAATTGGCGGAGAAAATGTTTATCAATTTGGTATTCGCTCGATGACGAAAGAAGAAGTTGCATATACCAAGTCAGCTGGGATTCATTTTTATCCTTTTGATGTATGGGAACCCCTGCAACAAGTGTTGCCAACTCTTGCAGGACGGCCTGTGTATGTAACAATAGATATCGATGTGCTCGACCCAGCTCATGCTCCAGGTACTGGGACACCTGAACCTGGCGGCATTACGACCCGAGAACTGCTTCAAGCGATTCATGGTATCTCCCGCTCCGGGGTCAAAGTAGTAGGAGCGGATTTAGTCGAAGTAGCCCCTGCCTATGATCCAACCGAAAAAACCCCCATTACAGCTGCAAAAATCATTCGCGAGATGCTTTTAGGTTTTATAAAATAGGGCTGTCACCAGCCCTATTCTTTTAATAGATAGAAAGGGTGAAATGATGAAAAAAAAATTATTCATCAGGTCAACGATACATAATGCAGGAGTAGATCATCCAGATATAATCGAACAGCAAGTAGATGCTGAATTTGTCGAAATGGAAGATGAAATGCAAATCTTTTATCAAGAAGGATCAAACAAGGATGTCTCAGATGTAAGAATACTTGCATTTGATGATCATATGATTGTTTTGCGAATGGGTGCTATCCGTTATGAACAAACCTATGTAATGAATGAAATAACAAAATGTCTTATGGAGGTACCAGGGGGTCAACTGGAGTTACTTGTGCAGACGCATCAATACAAAAGAGGCTTAGACTATATTTTTTGCCAATTTTCGTTGAAGCAGACGAATCAAACGACTTTAGGAGAATACCAATTAGAGTTAAAATGGTAAATGTAAGTGCTTCCAATGATTTAACAAATTAGACAAAATTAACATAGATTTTCCCCTTTGAACAATTTTAATTAAAAAATATAAAATTAGTCTTTTTCTTTTAGATAGACAAAGTCTTATAAATTGCCTTATACTACAAACAATGATATTACTCTAAGGAAAAAGAGTATTTACCATATTTAGACATCCATTTGTCTGGGGAATGAGTTAGGACTACCAAGTGTTAACTGATTTTGGTTCTCTCTTTTAACTAGGTGGGAGTGAGGCACTATTTCAAATGAATTACTTAAAAATTTAATATCTTTAATTAAAGGATTAATTCATTCTTCCGTCTAGACCCTATTTTTCCACAATTATCAATCGATATAACTTGCTTCTTTTTTTGAATCATGTAGTCAACTTGAAATGAATGTTATAAAATATCGGTAGAACTAATGATTCATCATCAGACATCGGTTTAAATGGGAGGGGATTACCTTGAACCCAACTTTAAATGAACGAATGAAAGCAATTGGAAGAATTTTTATTTACTTTGTATTGGTGATCTTCTTGATTGGAAATGTGGTGATCGTTTTTAATGTACTGACTAATTTAAATAAACCAGTTGTACAACAGCAGACATCCACAACCAATGAAGTGCCAGATACAGCCAAGAGTGTAGTGAAATTATTTTTACAAAATTGGTACAATCTCAATCCTGACCTGCGTGATGAGGATCGGATTGAAAACCTGCAACCTTTTGTAACGCCTGTATTGTATGATTATATTAATAGAAATGCTGATTTGAGGATTGTGGACGATACATCCGTTACCGATCCGCCTGCTGGTTCCCAACAAACTACTCCTCCAAATACGTCTACTACCCCTCCAAATACGTCTACCACACCACCTAAGGGAGGCGAACAGACATTTAAAGGGGTAAGTACGACAGAAGTAGATATTTGGCAATCCAAATGGATCGATCAAAAAGCAAATAAAGTACAAATTATTGCTCGGATGCAAACATCCGATGATAAGACACTTTTCCTCTCTCTACCAGTCGAAAAATCAGGAAATACATGGCAAGTTTCATCTCTGCCATCGTTGATAGCTGAACCCAAAGGTGTTGCCAAACAGGAAGAAGAACCTGACCCGATCGATATTAATGCCAAACAAGCTGCCATTAAAACGATGCTTGATAGTTTCTTTACAGATTGGTTAGAAGGTAACTCTGAAGGAACAAGACGTTATATGTTTGATGGGAAACAAATAGCAAGTACGGATTGGGAAGAAAAATTAAATGCCAAGTTTGTAGGAGTTCAGTCTATTACAGCATTGTCGGATAATCCTTTAAAAGTAAAAGTGGTTATTTCGATGAAAGATTCGAATAACATGGAATTTCAGCTAGATTATCATATGACTTTAGAAGAGAAAAACGGTCAATGGTACATTCGTTCCATCGACTAATAAAGGAGGATATACAATGGAAAATATGTTTGCAAATGCGGCAAACTGGATATTGGATCAAGCTGGTTTGGTTATTTTGGCAGCTCTTGTTATTCTTGGTCTGCGCGCATGGATGAATGGGCAGATCATGCCATTATTTGGCGGGATTGTAGTAGCTGGTATTCTTTATCTCTTTACACTAGAAAGTGGTCAAGGTTTGTTAAACAATTTAGCATCTGCAATCCAAAAAATCTTCGAAGGAACAACTGGAGCAGGTGGAGGGACATAAATGAGACCGGAGCGAATCATCACATTTGATGCGGTATGGGGTTTAAAGAAAGTTTTTTACCATATCGAACGTTTTCGACTCCCTATACCAGTCAGTTTATCGGAACTTCTGATTGTTGTATTATTTGAAATGTTCTTTTTATTCATGTCTCAATTTGCGGTGATAGCCGCAATTCCATTTGTTTTCCGCTATGCGCTTATACCTTTTGGTGCTGCTTGGTTACTCTCTCGTGTAGATTTGGAAGGAAGACCCCCTTATCAATATTTCTGGAGCTCATTGACTTTTGCATTATCACACAAATTGTGGTCAAGAGGGGTCCCCATTCCACCTATAACAGAAGAAGCAACTTACCACCTAACCAAGATGGTTGGAGGGATCAAACACTATGCTACCGATACCGACACAGATTGAAAAGAATGTTGCATTTATTGAAGGACGACCCTGGGCTTTTTACCGGGTCATCCCTTTTTCATATTCGCCGCTTTCTATTGATGGGAAAAAGAATGAATGGATGCAGGCTACTCAGTTTTTCCGGCAAATCCAAGAACCAGGTTTACATGCTCAGATGTGGATGATACGACGTCGTTTCAACTGGGTTGATTATCTTGATCGATTGGTAAATACAGTAGACGCAGGTCGCCGGGATAAAGCTTATGAGTCGATGAATACATGGCTTAACCTGATCGAGCGCGGGACTCTGCCTGATTATGATTTCATTGTTGCTTTTGAACTGCCTCTCCCCATGCCTCATAACTACAAATGGATTACACAAACCTTTGGGATTCCGATGCGTACCTTAGAAGGTTTCCTTGGTCTCCGCAAAAAAGTTTTTAAAGAAGAAAAAGAGCATGCATTTGATAAATCATTTGATTATGCATGGTCCAAACGCGCATTTGAAGACCGAGCTGGGTCCCTCAGTCGACTCGATCCTCTACTAGAGCATGAGATCGCTGATTTTTATCGTCACCATTTTTATCGTGGAATGCCGCTGAAACCTCTGCCCCAGACATTGCGAAATGTTTGGCCGAAGGGATCACATGATTATACTTGGCTTGCAGAAGGAAGACGTGCCTACAGTTATCGATATGTGCTTTGTGATCAAGAACACGAAAGTCGATTTGTTAGTTTTATTACACTGGGTGCGTTTCCAGATGAGATATACTCCCCTGGTTCAGAGTTATTCCATCAGCTATCCAGTGAATTTGATTTTCCTGTCGAAGGCATGTTCCGTTGGAAGATGATTGCCAACAAACAAGCGACAAGCCAGGTTTCTCGAAAACGAAAAGATATCAAAGATGCTACTTCCCACATCGGACAAGTAGATCAAGTTCCACTCGATCTTCAACAACAAGAATCGATGGCAGAAGGTTTAGAGTTTGAATTGAAGAAAAATCGTCCACCTATCCTTGATAGTCGAGTGATGTTTGTAGTAGATGGCGATGATCAAGATGAAGTCAACAGCCGCTCGGAACAAGTGATTAATTTCTTTGACCGTAAAGGGTTTGTTGCAGCTAGACCTACTGGAGAACAACGCAACCTTTTTGAAGCATGGCTTCCGAATGATCGTTATCCTGCTCGAGGATATGTCAAAAAAATGTTGCCAGAAGTGGCAGCTTCCATTGTTATGCCCGGTGCATCAGAGATATTGGGTGATCCAAATGGTGTACCAGTTGGATTGACCCGCCGTGGCTCTGTTGTGAAAATAAATCCAGAGCGTGGGCCGCAGATTAACCAAAATGCTTCGATGGTTATTACCGGTACTCTTGGTTCTGGTAAGTCTCATACCTTGAACAACCTCATTCACAAAACGGCACTTTTCTGGGGTGCTCGTGTCTTTGTCGTTGATCCAAAGGGAGAGCGAAGTCACTGGGTCGGCCGTTTACCAGGTTTAGAGGATCGTGTCCACGTGTTGAAGTTAGATGGACGTCAAAATCCAGGAGCACTGGATCCGTTTCAACTATTAGGGCATGACGCAGAGTTTGCTAGTGAAATCGCCGTTTCTGTTATTTCACAGTTTGAAGGGAATCTCTCTCGTGGAGACAAGAATATGCTCTTATCTGCCGCGGAACGTGCATTGAAACATGATCAACCTAGTATGGCTAAAATGGTGGAAGAATTACACAAAGATGAGGATGGACGAGATCTCGCTGAGTATTTGATGCGTATCGCCCGCCTGCCACTTGGTAAGTTGGTTTTTGGTGAAGGAGACGGGGTCCGGGTACCAGATAGCGGAATTATTCTTTTGCAGTTAGAAGGTCTAGAACTGCCGCCTGAGAAACAAAGGCCAAATGGATTACGCCAAGAAGCTTCCGTTGCAGTTATGTCTATGACAGCGATTTTGGCAGAACAGTTTGTACTGCGGGGAACAGGTGGAGGTTTCCGTGTTGCGGCCCTCGATGAGGCCTGGATTTGGTTACGTACGGATCAAGGAAAATCACTTGCCAATCGTTTGGAGCGTGCTGGACGATCAGCAAACGCTGGTATTTGGTTTGCTACCCAGAATCCTTCTGATATCGACAACGAAATCTTAAACAACGTGAGTGTTTATGTTTGTTTAGGTACAAGTGATGAAAACGAAACCACTTTGGCAATTGAGGCACTTAACTTAGATGTGAATGATGAAGGTTTGCGAAACGTCCTTCAGCAAAGACGGAGTAAAGCGTTATCTGGATATGGATACATGAAAGATCTAGAAGGTAGAAGCGGCTTTATTCAGTTCATCACTCCTGAAAAAGATCTAGTTGAACTCTTTAATACCAAACCTGAAGCAAGTGAAGCGTCGAAAGTGGTGTCTGAAGGGGGCATCTAGAGAGGAGTGAGTTTATGGGACAATGGAAACGAATAGTCTTCGCATTGCTTAGTGTGTTTGTGTTTATGTTGGCTGTTTCTTCTTCAACTGATGCGGCAGAGATCAAAGATGAACCTACATTAAAAAAATCGAATACGTATACCGTACCTGTCACTGGGGATCTTGTACCGAAAGATGAAAGAGACCCTAAAAGTACCTCTCTTTTTGGGAGGTATGGATTGGCTACTTTTCAATTGGACTATCTCACCACATTTGAACCAGCAGAAGCTATCAAAGAAAATTGTGGGTTTAGTTGGAAAATGTTGCTTCCAGGTTCGGGGCTGAAATGTGCAGCTTCTGTTGCCGATAAAAAGTTTGACGATAGTGTTGGGAAATATTTGGATGTCAATTTTTATATCAATGTTTACAACACGATGCTGTGGCAAAACTATATCACTGCTGCTTTTGCATTAGTGAAATTTGTCTCTTGGGCATTTACGTTAGAAATTATCACCATCATGCTCAATGCATATAAACAGGCAATGCTTAGTTTGCAAAAGTTATTGTGGGAACCCATGATGTATATGATGTGGGCCGTTGCCGTGGCATGGATGATATACTACTGGATCAGTGGAAAGAAAACCAAACTATGGTCTACCTTTATCAACTCCCTTATTATTATTGCACTATCGGCTACTGTATTTACCCAGTTACCTACTTTTTTGCAGACTGTTAGTAACGCGAGTACAGATGTTTCGATCACTATTTTATCTGGATTGGTAGGACAAGATCCTTCCAAAGAGTTGAATGAAGCAACTCCATCGACACACCGGGATGTTGCTCTAAGACAGATGAATGACAGCATGAATGGTATTTTATTAGATTTACCGTATATCCTGATCAATTTTGGTAATCCGAACATTGCCAATAAGATTGGTATAGATGGCCTTTTGAAGAAAGGGTATGATTTCGGATCAGTTGACCGATCTAATTATTTGAAGGAAAGATATGATGCATTTAAAAAAGAAAACAATAAGGATGCCATGAAACAAATGCAGTGGATGACGGCAGAGAAAGCACCACAACGACTTGCAAATACAGTCGTTATCATGTTATTTGCCTTTGCAACTGGTGTTTGTTTCTGTATTATTGCTGCACTCACGATCATCTGGCAGTTCATTGCATTAGGTCGAGGATTGCTGGCCGCTCTTTATTTATTGATCAGTTTATGGCCAGAATATGGAATGAAAGAAGCCTTCTTATGGCTATGGTCGATGATCCAAGCGCTCTTTATGAAAGTGTTCTACAGTATTATCTTAGCGATTTATATCATAATGGTAGTAGCTTTAGCAGCAGAAGTAGAGGAAATGGGCTTCTTACTCCTATGGTTGCTCGCGATCGGTATGTTTATTGGATTGATGATTGCCTTAAAAGAATTCCGCCAAAAATTGGAGAGCATCCCATTTGGAAATGGTGTATTTGGTAAAGGTGCTACCAATGAAGCTGAAAATGTACTGAAAAAAGGTGCAGAGCTTGGCCTCGCAGCAGCAGGAATTGGTGCAGCAGTAGCCGCTACCGCAGCAGGTCAACCACATTTGGCAAGAATGGCTATGAACGTAGCAAACAAAGGTATCGGCGGGGCAATCAAAGGAGAGGCAACGAAACAGTTCGGTGGGGGAGACGGAAGTCTAGCTCAGAAAGTACAAAAAAACAGAGCAGAGCGAAAAGAGCGGAACACGGCAGAGGCAGAATATCAGGAACGAACAAGTGGATTAAATCCAGAAGATAGGGCTTTGGCCAATCATATCCGCGATGTGTCTGGTATTGATGTTACGACTGATGAAGGCAGAGCTTTGTTAAATAAAGCTGCACCTACATTTGCTGATAACAATGCAGCAGCACTTAATCGTATTGGTCAACACAACTTGGCACAGCGAATGGCAAAAGAAATGCCAAGGCATATGCCACCTCCTGGCTCTTTGCAACATGAAATGCTCGCTCGTAAGTTTGGTGAGGAAAACGTAGAAATGTGGCGAGAAGCAAATGCAAATGAGTGGGAATCGGTTGAGACGAAATTATCAGCCTATAATAATCTAAGTGCCAAAGAAAAAGTGACAACTGCAAAACCAACAATGACAAATGCTGGTGTCCAAAAGCAATTTGAGAAACTACAATTGGGCAACCGTCTCAATGATGACGTTTATCAAATTCAAAAAAATGCAGTTGGTAATCAAGTATTAGCAGACTTTAACGATTTCAGACAACAGTTACAAAACAAAAATGCAATAGGTGATCATGTATTAGCAAACTTTAGTAGTTTCAGAGAACAAATACAAAATAAAAATGCAATAGGCCAGCAGGTTTATGAAAGTTTTAAACAACATGTAGCGAATACTGGTACGGTTGTGTTGGATTTGAACCAAATGAATATACCTTCAATGGGCGCAATGGGTTCTGTTGGGGATAAATCCCTAAATGTTAAAGTTACTGGTAACCTCAAACAACATCTACCAAACAATGCTGAGGAAGCTCAAAAAGTGTTTGATACAGTTCAAAAACAAATTTATGAACAGTTACGTACAGAAGGTATCCATCCAGATAAGATTGAAAAACCAGTCACAGTAAATGTCGACATGCCTGTCGCTGGTGGGACTTTTGGAACACAGAAAGTTGAAGTGGTAGTAGATAAAGTGAATACAGGTGGTGGATCAGGAGGTTCCAACGCGGAATTGGACGCAAGTGTTCTTCGGGATCAAATTAGCCATATTTTGTCATCTGCTTCTACATCTCAAAATATTACTCCACCAGGAAAGATCGAACTAGCGAGTAATTTCATCATTAAGTATGCTGGAATAGGTGATAATACAAATGTTGTGGAATTATCTGGTAATATTGTAAGTGAATTACAGAAGAATCATAACTTTGTAAAGAGTAATCCAGATGCTTCTGTAGACGGCTTTGCACCTTCTCAAGTGTTTACCGATTTTCTGGGGATAGAATTAAATTCACTTGAAGAACAAATTAGGCATATGCAGAAAGATTTAAAATTAAAGGCAAATACATTGGGTAACGCGACTCAAAGTTTCCTAGCAGATATGACAGATGCTATGGGAGCAATCAATGAAATCAAAACAAATGCAGAGAAATCTGGTAATACCAGTAAAACACGTAAAACCCCACCCACCCCACCTAGTGGCGGAGGCTCTACTGAGACATAAGGAGGATTTTAAATGACGGATTCTCAAGAACCAAAAAAAAATCTCTCCTTAAAAGAAAAATTAGTAGAAGGATGGGGAGAGTTCAAGCATCAGGCCACGCTTTGGGTGGAAGATATTACAGGCAATAAGAAAAAACTCATCCCTATCTTGATCGTAACGATTATTGGGGTCTTTGGTTTTATCCGTGGTTTGATCAATATGCTATTTTATTAGCCTCTGTCTTTGACAGGGGCTTTCCCTTCCTAGAGAGGAGTGATCAGAAATGTTTGGTAATGACGACGATTTTATGCAGTTTCAACAGTACCAAAAGAAACAACAGGGCGGAGTCATTGCGATGGAGATGTTAGGTGCTCTGTTCTTGCTTGTATTTCTCTTTGTACCTCTTGTTATCTCAATTGTGCTGACGATTATCGCACACCGACAAGGATGGAAGCCGGCATGGTTTATCTGGAGTGGATTAGTTCTTAATACAGTTGGGGCTCTCCTTGGTTTTTTCAATCTTTATTTTGCAGGTTTGATGGCTCTGTTCAAAGCATGGTTTGCAGGAGTACAAGTAGGAAAAGCGGGTGAGAAGTTCTGGGCTGCCCTGCCAGATAGTTTATGGACGATGACACCTGCTTCGATTACCGCATGTATCCTACTCTCTGGTCTCTTTATGTGGTTTATCAAGTATCGTCCAGAATTACTCCCCATCCCAGTCAAACCACCAAAAGAGGAAAAACCGGTTGTGCATAAGTTGAGCAAACTAACCAGTCTTCCTACGATTGATGATGGTGTAGTGTTAGGCTTAGATGATAATGGGAAACCGGTACCTTTATATGATAAAGAAGTAAATATGCACGTTTTTGTAAGTGGGGCAACCGGGGCTGGTAAAACCAATACCTTGACGGTGATTCTGGAAAGTGCGATCCGCCGTGGAAAACCAGTAATTATTGTAGATGGTAAGGGAGATATCAGTTTCTTAGAAGAAATGAAAGAGATGTCAGAGGCGTACGGCAGAGAGTTCCAAGGATTCTCCTATAGTGGAGATACACATTACAATCCATTCCGCCATGGTAGACCGACGGAGCTCAAAGATAAAATGATGGCGATGGAAGAATGGTCCGAGCCATACTACAAACGTGCTGCGGAGCGTTATCTTCAGTTGGTTTTCCGTGTGTTGCAGCTCGCTGAGGTTCCGGTTGATCTGCATGTGGTACAAAGCATGCTCGTACAGAAAAACTTGATGAATACCGTAAAGAAGCTGAAAAATCTGGAAAAAGAAGAAGCAGATAATATAAAAGAATATATCAACGGTCTAGATAAAGGTCACAAAGACGCGATTGACGGGTTGAAAGACCGGTTGGCCTTGCTCACAGAAAGTGATGTGGGAGAGTTGTTCAAAGACAGAGAAGGAGCAAAAACGATTGACTTGCTTGAAGCTGTAAAAGCAAAGCGTGTCGCGATGCTGTCACTCTCGGGTCTTAGTTACTCCTCCTTTACTCCGGCTCTTGGTGCGATGATCGTAGAGGATTTGAAAAGTGTGGCTTCAGCCCTTGTAGAAAGTGGCCGAGAAGACTATATTTATGTGATCCTCGATGAGTTTAACCTATTTGCTGGAGAGCAAGTAGTAAACATGATCAACAAAAGTCGTGCCGCTGGATTCTGTTGTTTTATCGCTACACAGGAATTAGCTGACTTGTCTGCTGCTGGTGGAGAAGAGTTGGTTGGACAGGTTATTGGTAACACCAACGTGAAGATTGTTCACCGACAAGATGTTCCAGACTCGGCAGAGTATTTATCCAATGTAGTTGGAACACATAAAGTGTTAGTAAAAACGACGATGACAGAAGAAAAACTAATGGGTAATATGTCTAAATTAATGGGTACTGTTCGGGAAGATGAAGAATTAGTCATTCACCCCAACGTCTTGAAAAACCTTCGACAAGGGGAAGCAATGCTCATTAAGAAGATCCCGGATAATACTGTGGTAAAGACACAAGTCCGGCCTGCTCCTCAGCCACCTTCTCAACAAGTGGTGTAAAAAAGAGACTCCAATGCAGGAGTCTCCTTTTTATTTATTGGTAAGAGGAATTTTCACTTCTTTGATCTGCTTCATCGTATCTGGCACCACAGTTTCTATTACAAATGGTTGATTTGTTGAAAGAGAAGGTATCAACGCGATTTGGTTATAATGACCCATTTTAGATGGTTGGTTGAGCGTTTGAACTTGATAATACGATTTTCCATTTGCTCGAACAGAATGAATTCCGCCTATGTTTGGCATGAGTGCCTGTAATTGATAGTGTATCAGTGTCGCTCCGTGAATTTGCTCCACTTTTTGGATGATCAGCTTTGCTCCATTTTGATATTGGATCGTAGTTAGTTTTGTTGGGCTGATACGGGTAGATATTCTCTTTAATTTGCTTTGTCCAATCTTTTGATAAAATTTTGCAGTAACATAGTCACTATCTTTGTAAGGAGCATCAAAGTGATCCTCATACGACTTTTCTTTTATATCTGTGTATAGAGAGCGTAATAAATTTCCTTCATCATCAAATAACAGATAGGAGTTGTATTGATCCGTTATAGCACCGTTCACAGGTTTATCTGTATCTCTGTCAATGCGAATGGTTGCAGCTCCTACAACAGCTTTTGTGATACGGTATGGATTGCCATTTACAGTAAAAGGAATATCTTGTTTTACTGTTTTATCGTATTTTTGGTCTTTTTTTATGGTGATACGGAAACTACCAACGATATCTCCAAGAATACCTTTTCGTATATTTTTTTGCTGCATTTTCGAAAGGCGATTATTTTTGAAGGTAGTTCTATCAGAAACAGTGATTTCTAATGGGAAAGAATCAGGTAATGGTTTATTTAATTGAAATATAGTAGAGAACTGTACTATTTTTTTCTGTTGGTCGAAAGAGATAGATTTTCCTTCAGATTCAGAAGATATCAGTTCCCCTTTATGAAACAATGCGAAATTATAATCGTATGGATGGGGTTTCTTGGATTCTATTGCGTAAGTGAGATGGATTTTATCTGCTTCATATAAAACCTTATAAATGCTTATCTTGGTTCCGTTTTTTTCTATAGTTTGGTTGACATTAAACACAAGACCTTTTTCGTCTGCTGCTTGAAAACCAAGGTTTCCCACAAATTCATACAAACGATTTAGTAAGGGTACTTGCTTTAGTGTTTTTGCCATTGTCTGCGAGACAAATCCGGAACTAATAGTAACCAATGTAAACAAGATAGCAGCCGCTGTTGCATAAAAGAACCGTTGTCGTTTGGAAGAACGTTTTTTTGTGGATAAATTACGAAATGTATTATTCATTCGTTGACGAACGACTTCTGGTATTTCTATTTCTTTTTGTAGGACCTTCTTCAAATCTTCATCCACGTTTTTCATCTAGAACTCTCCTTTGTATCGATCTGAAACCATTTCATTAAAATAGAACGCGCACGAGATAAACGGGATTTGACGGTTCCCTCTGGGCATTCTAGCAGATCAGCTATGCTTTTAACGGATAAATCTTCGATATAATAAAGTACTGTTACCAGTCGAAGCGGCTCCTCAAGTCGGTGGATAGCTTCTTGGATTTCCACTTGGGTGAAGTCAGTTAATATGGAGTGATTTTCAGCCTGGATAAGTGGCATCACTTTTTTACGTTGGTTTATCATTTTATTGCATTGATTGATAAGAATTCGTATGAGCCAAGTCTGGAAAAACTGTGGCTCTCTTAACTTATCAATAGAAGAATAAGCCTTGATAATCGTCTCTTGGATCGCATCTGCACAATCTGCATCATTTTGTAAAATAGAAGAAGAAATTCGGTATAAGCTTTGCTCCATAGAAGTGATGAGAGCAACAAAGGATTCATGATCCCCTTTTTTAGCCTTTTGTATGGCTGATTCTCTATCCAACTTGTCAACCTCCTAGAAAAAATTGCATTCCATTTTCTATGTCTTTTTTGAAGGGGAATTTCCATCTATTTATTAGATCTTATTTGTGATAGATTTGGTTCTTATTTATTTATGAAATACAGAAGTTTTTTAAGAATCTTATGGTTCAGAGGAAAGAAAAACAACACCTTTCAAAAAATAAAAAGTGCTGTGGATTCATTAACAAGATGAATGATGCAGTATTTATTGTACTATTCTTTAATCAAGGGCAATGCTATAACCAAAAATTCTAGAAAACAGGCAAGCATAGGATCATTAGTGGAATATCCAATATTTGTATTAGGATGCAATGCGATGTAGGTTTGTAAGAAGTTCGTTTTCCATAAGAAGGATCTTCCATGTACAGATGTTTCCTTATAGTCCATCTCGATTTGAATAACAAGCGTCCCGTTACGAGTGCTGTAACGGGACGCTTGTTTTGATGAATTATTTTATTGACTATATAAATGAAATAGGTATAATTACGGATAAAGACCTTTATATGTCCTTTAATAGATTGGTAGGTTAAAACTGTAGGCTGTTACAAAAACTTTACAACTTAAGACGCACTGAACATGGGGGAATTCATTTGAGACAAGCCAGTAGAACCAATCGTAAAAAGTATATGTTGTTCAGTTTGCTTTTTTTAGCATGGGTTGTGGATACAATCAGCTTAAATGCAATGAATGTGGCTATCATTCCCATCTCTAAAGAATTAGGCTTAGATAAGTCGCAGACAGGTTTTGTTCTCAGTAGCTGGTTTATCAGCGGAATGCTAATGACCTTTCTTGCTGGCTGGCTATCTGATAAATTCGGGTCCAAAAAAGTACTGGTAACCGTATTTACCATCATTTCGCTTTGTACGGTTTTCACTGGTTTAGCTGGAAGTTATCTTGCTTTGATTGTGATTCGCTTGGTATTAGGAATTGGAGAAGGTGGATTTTCAACCTCTAGCTCTGTGGCACTTGCTGATATATTTCAGAAGGAAGAAAGAGCACGAGCAAAATCTATCTTGCTAGCTGCTCAATTAGTTGGAGGAGTTTTAGCATCTGTTATCGCAGCATGGTTGTTGACTGTCATAGGTTGGAGATGGATGTTTGCGATTTTTGGTGTAAGCGGATTCATGATTGCGATTTCCATCTATAAGTTTTTCAAACTTTCTCATCATGGTGCAGAAGAAAATGAGGAAGAAAAGAAGCGTTCTTGGTCCGAAATCTTAAGAAATGCTTATCTTTGGAAACTTGTCATCATGTACTTTGGAATTAGTGTAGTCAACTGGGGGATATCTGCATGGATGCCGACTTATCTAGCAGAAGTAAGGCATTTGGATTTACTCTCTTTGGGATCATTGTCGATGATTCCGGCTATTTTAGGATTGCTCGCTTCCCTAGGATGTGGATGGTTGTTAGATAGATATATCGTTGGCCGTGAGAAATTACTGATTATGATTGGTTCCGTCATTGGAGGCATATCGTTATACCTTATGTTTCATGCCTCTACGGTACTGATGGTTATTTTGTATCAAAGTTTTACCTCTATCGGGATCGCTGCTGTTGCGATTACTGTTTTATCTCTTCCGCTCAAGTATACTTCCAAAAATCAAATGGGCTCTTTGATGGGGATTATGTATTTTGGAGGAAGTTTAGCTGGAGCAATCGCACCTACTACGATGGGTTATTTGATCAAAACATTTCATAATTCGTATGACGCTGCTTTTTGGTTTTTGATCGCAGCATTGTTGCTTTGCTTTCTTACTTCGATCTTGTTTCATTCCCCTAAACAAAATTCGATAGCCCAACATGAATAGGAGTGGTAAGGATGGATTTTAGAGAAAAGTTATCGCAAATAATAGATGAAAAGAGAGAGATGTTGATCGACGTTAGTGATCAAATATGGGATTATGCAGAAACTGGATTTGAGGAAGTCCAATCCGTTGAACTTCTCTGCAACATTTTACAACAGGAGGGTTTCACTGTAGAAAAAGGTGTAGGAGGGATAGAAACTGCTTTCATTGGCACGTTTGGCGAGAGCAAACCGAACATTGCTATATTAGGTGAGTTTGATGCCCTTTCTGGTTTAAGCCAACAAGGCGGGTTAGCACAAGCGGAACCTGTCCAGTTAGACGGAAATGGTCATGGCTGTGGACATAACCTTCTTGGTACAGGAGCTCTAGCGGCGGCAATAGCTTTACGATATTACATGGAAGAACACCACATTCCAGGAACGATTCGTTATTACGGATGTCCTGGAGAAGAAATTGGTGCAGGAAAAACATTTATGGTTCGAGCAGGACTTTTTGATGATGTTGATTTTGCATTAACCTGGCATCCAGGTACACAAAATGGTGTCATGTCGATGTCATCATTAGCCTGCTATGAAGTTTCCTATCGATTTATGGGAAAGAGCTCTCATGCTGGTGTAACCCCGCATCTGGGCCGTAGTGCCTTAGATGCAGTAGAACTCATGAATGTAGGAGTCAATTACTTACGAGAACACATTATTCCAGAGGCACGGGTGCATTATGCTACAACAAATACAGGAGGGATTTCCCCAAATGTAGTTCAAGCAGAAGCAGAAGTACTCTACTTGATTCGAGCACCTAAAGTAGCTCAAACAGAGGGGATTTATCAGCGAATTTGTAACATAGCACGGGGAGCAGCGTTAATGACTGGTACAGAAGTAGAAATTATCTTCCAATCTGCTCTGTCCGATTTAATTCCAAACAAAACATTGGAAACGATTATGCACCATAATATGACGGAGCTTGGTGTTCCTGTTCATAATCAAGAAGAGATAGTATTTGCTAGAGATATCCGCTATACCCTTTCAGAAGAAGATAAAGAAGCAGATATTCGTGATATTCCGGAATTAAAGGGTAAAGAAATTTCAGACATGTTACTACCATACAAGGAATCTTCAGTCGTTATGCCAGGTTCCACAGATGTAGGAGATGTCAGTTGGGTTGTGCCAACCGCCCAATGTTGGATTGCTTGTGACGCATTGGGTACTCCGTTTCATACTTGGCAGATGGTAGCCCAAGGAAAAACTTCTATCGCACATAAAGGGATGCTACATGCAGGTAAGGTAATCGCATCCACAGCAATAGATATCATGCAAGATTTACAAATAATAGAGAAAGCAAGATTAGAATTGATCGAAAGATTAGGAGGAGAAACCTACCAGTCGCCAATTCCAAAAGAAGTAACACACTATATATTGAGACTCCACACGACTAAAGTCGTGGGATTCTTAGGTAGTTAGCGCACTCACTTCATTTCTGCTTTGTGCAACTCCCAAGTTCAGGGCTGTCTCATCAGCCCGTCCCATGCAGTTAGAAGGGTACCCACATGGGCGGAAACGCCTGTTACCAGCGTTCTAGTCCTCTTCCTGCCTCTAATGGTTTTACTCGGTAGGAGACAGATCCATTTGCTACCGAAACCCTATACCATTACATTTTCAAAGAACAAACCTACTAGCCGTAGGACGATCACCGATCGTGTGTTCTATTTTACGAAATATTCGTTGCTCTTGCAACCCCTTTTTTTGGGGTTTGGAGCAACACCGTCTTTCATCCCACGATTCAAACCGTGGGCTTTCAGTCGGCAAAAGTCTGTAAGAAACTAATGAGGTGGCTGATCCAATGCCGCCTTTTTCATGGAAAGAGAAGTAGTGATATGATAAAAGAAGGAGAGTTGAAGAAAAGGAGTCATCAATTGTGTTGAAAATTCGACTTGGAATAGTAGGAGCAATGGATGCAATCGAAATTATTCAAGATATGTTAAAGAAATATAGCAGTGAGTTGGATACCGTTTTTTTTTCGTGTTTGACGGAAAAAGACCTTATCGATAAAGTACTTCCAGTCAAGGAAGATATAGATATGTGGCTCTGTACCGGTCCTATTACCTATAACATGGTACAAAAATGGGGTGAAATTACATCTCCTACTTTTTTTGTGCCTTATTATGGTTCTTGTTTATACAAAACGGTCTTAAAAGCGGTCTATGAGCAAAAGGTTTCTATTGAACAAATCAGCTTTGATGCTGGTACACGTTCCGATTATGCAAGAGCATTAGAAGAGGCTGAAATAAAGGATAAAGTGTGTTTTGTGGAAAGTGAAATGGTAGATATTGATTCACTCATACAATATCATCTTGATCTTTGGAAAAGGGGTCAAATAAAAGTAGTGATCACTGGTCACCCGATCCAAGATGAGCTGCAAAAACATGGATTGCCTACTTATCGAGTTTTTCCTTCGACTAGAGCTGTGGATTCCATTGTCCATCACATTTTTCAAACACATGAGCTGATGGTATTTAAAGGTTCACAAATTGCAGTACAAATGATAGAAATCCATTCATTTGCAAGTATGACCAAGAATACGTATTCCTCAAATGAACTACATAAAATAGAAATGATGTATTCGGCCAGATTGCTTTCTTATTCGAAGAAGATACATGGCTCTCTTCAAAATATCGGATTTGGACGATATGCAATTTTTACAACAAGAGGACCTCTTCAAGAGTTAACAAGTGATTTCCGATCGATTCCCAAATTAGATGATATCGATTTTTTAGAGAAAAACGCCATTACTTGTGGCATCGGAGTTGGAAAAACAGTATATGAAGCAGAAATTCATGCAGGAACAGCATTTCTGCATGCAAAAGAGTATGGAGAAGGAACTTGGATGGTATGTCTGGACAATAAAACAATCGCTGGCCCATTGGACAATACAGAGTATCATCTCCACTATTCGTATCAATCGGACCGATTAGAAGAAGTGAGTCATGTTACTTCATTAAGTGTGATGACGTTGCAAAAACTCAAATCTATTTTACGTAAGCGAGCCAACGATCAAATTACTTCCCATGAGCTAGCGCAATATATGCAAATAACACAAAGAAGTGCAAGGCGAATATTGATGGAACTGGAGAAGTACAATTTTGCAGAAGTCATTGCAGAAGAAAAGCCATACACAAGAGGAAGACCTAGGAAAATTTATAAAGTATTTGTGTAGGATTTATGATGATAAGCAAATGTATCGATTATTCCATTCATCAGGATGAAAAGAAATCTATCACTTAAGTGATGGATTTCACCCAACTTAAGATAGGAGCGGTATCGCAATAGTAAAAATACAAGTGCGGCTAGCCCGCAGCCAGTATCCAAAACAATGGTATATGAAAAGGGACTCTGCTAAAAACAGAGTCTTTTTTGGTGTAACAATGATATGTTTTTTATATTATTTGTTGATAGTTAATGAATATCATAATCTATCAACGGAACTAGTAACGTTCATGTATTTTTTCCTACTCTTGATACCTATGATAAAAAAGATGACCCCGATAATAGCTGGAAGGATCGGGTACGTAATTGGGAAGAAAAAAACAGGATAAGCATATAGTTTGGAGCTGTATTGTCCGATTGGAATACCACCATTTTGAGCTAAAAAGGTTTGTAGATAGGTTCGACTTCCTTTTAAAGAAAAGCTGTTTTTTTCATAGGTGCCGTCGTTATGGATAGTCCAATATTGAAAACGAGTCATTTCTTCTATCTCTTTGGGATAATATCTGTGATAATAGTCCTCTCCAGCTTTCATTTGATATCCCGTTATATTTGCAAAAATAATGATATCTTCTTTTTTTGTATATCGATCCCTTAAAACATAGACAAACACATCATCTGCTGAAGTTGGATCAAAAGTAGCAGGTTCCTCAGAAGTTTCTGCGTTTTGACTCTTCAATACTCGATTCCAAATGATCCCTAAAAATTTCCCATTCAAATAAATATCTACATCCCCAGCAAAAATAGTAGGCGATAGCTTTTTCTTTGGGACGATCATGATATCAATTTCATTTTCCCCATATACAAATGGGGTAGTTTCATAAGGATGATAAGGGTCCTCAGCCCCTTGATCAGCAAGTATTTGAGCATAATTGTTTTTGATTTCGTATCGGTGATGAACATAAGTAGAATAGAGGAATTCGGTTGTCATTTGGAAAATAGGTGGGAGAGTTAGGATGAACAGCATGATTCCAATGGAGATTGTAATCCAATAGGTGTGAAATTTGGTTTTCATATGTTTCTCCCGAATAATTTTCTTGCTTTCTTCTTAGTATAATGCATTTGAAAAGGTATCGATAACTATAAGGATGTACTGCCTATATACCTAAGTTACCAAATGTATTTCCATTCAAAAAACGGACTCCTATTGTACTAGTCCGTTTTTTTATCGCGTTGGGAGCATACGGTAATATAGTATCCATCCGGATCTCGCAAAGTAAACTCGTGATGTTGTGCATAGGGGTTGTAATGAGGAGGGGCCGCGATCACAGAGTCTAATGTTTGTGCTCGATCCCATGCTTTTTGAAATTGATCTATCCGAAAATATAAAAGTAATCCATTTCCTACTTGTCCTTCTAAAGGACTTAAAAGGGAAGGATGTTCATGATCTCCCCAGCGATGAAGACAGAGTAGAATGCGTCCATCTGTGTCCATCAGTTGATCAAATACATCATTTTGCGTATGAGTATGTTTGCAATCCAATAAAGTTGTATACCATTTCAGGCTGGTCTTTACATTCTCAACAGCAATGATCGGTTCCGTGTGTGTCAAAAAAATTCTCCTTTCTATCCTTATCCATATTGTAATCATAAAAAAAGCAATCTCATGAAGAGATCGCCAAGGTGATTATTTTTTCAACATATGTTTGATAATTAGTTCCAATCGCATTTTGGCTTTTTCCTCTGTACTCAAATCATTAGCCGTTATTTCAAAACGACGAATTTTCTCGTCCATATGGAACATATCAATGAGTGCAGAGTAGTCTTTGGTACGATGTTCTCCAACTTCCAATACACCATCGATGGTATCTTGTTCTAAATTTTGGTGAAAATAGACGGCTACTTGATTGGTAACACCATAGAAATAGGTCGTAGGATGATATTGAATGAGTTGAGACCAACCTTGTTCATCAGTCACAAGACCTTCCCAATCTTGTTTGAAACCAAGTTGTTTAAAACCGTTCAAAAATTGGGATACACGCTCATTTGGCAATACTTGAATATAGTCGCGGTCATGAGAATCGATCGCATTTTTGATCTCTAAGTTTGTTACAAAATAGTATTTGGTATTGATAGATGAAGATGGAATGTTAGCAGGACAAGTAAAGCTAAACGGAAAAGTGATTTTTTCATTTGGTTGAATCATAAACTCATCTTTTGTGACATCAATAACAGCAACACGTTCTGTCAGATCACTGCCACTTCTGGCATGAACAGATTTGAGCATGAAATAAACAGAGAGCCCTTCTACCTTCTGTTCTGCACTTCCTCCTGTGACAAAGATCTGTCCTGTCACACATTCACCAGTTTTCACTAATTCATTATCCAAACGTAAATCAATCTTTGCTGCTCCCATCCCCATGGATGCAAGTACGGTTTCAAACAACGTTTCTTCCTCCCAAAAACATCTCTTTTTTCTATCCTATCATACCACGGTCGATGCACTTCGAGTAGGGGATAACGACAGACAATGCTGTATTCTAGCTAAAAATAAAGAAGTTTTAACGTTCAATCTCATTCTTATAGATTCGTGAGCGAGAAAACCCACGGTTTCAATCATGGGATGAAAGCGAGGGTCAGACGAGAAATGGCAGAGATCATCTCGTCTGACTATTTTTTTGAAATCCTTGACATAAACAAACGTAAGTTCTATAATATCCGAAAAATCCCATTTAGGGAGGTGAAATCGATGCACAAAGCCTTCCAATTTCGGCTTCGTCCCACAACAAAACAACGTATTCTCATGCATAAATCGATCGGATGCAGTCGTTTTGTTTTCAATCATTTCCTAAGAAAATGGAACGAAAGCTATCAAGAAACAGGCAAAGGACTAAGCTATCCCAAATGTTCACAACTACTAACCGCAAAAAAACGCGAGCTCACTTGGTTAAAAGAAGTCGACTCCACTTCTTTGCAAAATACCTTAAAACATCTAGCCGATGGGTTTTCTCGTTTTTTCCAAAAGCAAAACGATGCCCCTCGTTTGAAGAGCAGGCGAAATCGCGTTCAAACCTATACGAGTCAGTGTAACTATCCCAAACAAGGGAGACCGACGATCGAAATCGTGAAAAACAAAATCAAGCTGCCGAAATTAGGCTGGGTAAAGTTTGTCAAAACCCGTGAAATCAGTGGCCGCATCTTGTCTGCTACGATTCGTCGTACCCCATCGGGAAAGTACCAAGTTTCAGTTCTCTGCGAAGGCAGCTATCTCCGATCTGTTCCTGCACAAAAGGAAGCTGTTGGCATGGATCTGGGATTAAAGGATTTTGCGATTTTTGATGATGGAACGAAAATCAATCCAAGTCGTTTCTTTCGTCGCTATGAAGAAAAATTGGCGAAAGCACAACGAATCCTATCCCAACGCATGAAAGGCGGTTCCAATTGGCATAAAGCTCGGATAAAAGTAGCTCGGATTCACGAAAAGATTGGGAATAAACGTCATGATTTCCTCCATAAACTCTCTACCCAACTGGTACACGAAAACCAAGTGATCAGTACCGAGAGTCTGCAAACCGGAAACATGATAAAAAATCGCAACTTAGCCAAATCGATTACGGATGCTTCGTGGTCGGAGTTTGTTACGATGTTAACATACAAAGCTGCATGGTATGGAAGAACAATCGTAAAGGTAGGGAAAACATTTCCCTCTAGCCAACGTTGTTCCAGCCCAGACTGTCGATACAAAAACAAAGAAGTAAAAGATCTAAACTTGCGCGAATGGACATGTCCTTCGTGTCACGAACATCATGATCGAGACATCAACGCAGCTAAAAATATAGTGCAAGAAGGTTTACGATTAATTGCCGCAGGGCTTGCGGTCTAAGCTTGGTAAACTTCCTTGGGGTACTAAGGATTACCCAAGAATCCCACGGCTTTAGCCGTGTGGAGTGTCAACCCGGTGTTCTTCTGTTGAGTCTTGACATTTCCATTAAAATTCCATATAATCAAAGTAATTCGATTGTATAACTGTATATTTTTTACATCTCTTATCCAGAGAGGCGGAGGGACTGGCCCGATGATGCCCGGCAACCCTAGTGTATTGCACACTAGAAGGTGCCAATTCCTGTAGAGACTTTTTGTTTCTAACAGATAAGACGAGGACAAGTAAACCCAAACCTCTTCTGGATAAGGAAGAGGTTTTTTTGTTTGCTAAAAAAGGAGGAGATAAGATGAGTACATTTCGAGCCGAGACGATTTCCGTGCATGGAGGGCAAGTTGCTGATCCAACTACGAATGCGAGAGCTGTACCTATTTATCAGACGACTTCATATGTTTTTGATGATACTCAACATGCGGCAGATTTGTTTGCGTTAAAAGAATTTGGCAATATTTATACGCGTATTATGAACCCTACAACAGATATTTTGGAGAAAAGGGTTGCAGAGTTGGAAGGCGGCGTAGGGGCTTTAGCGACCAGTTCTGGTCAAGCAGCGATTACTTATTCCATCTTGAATATTGCTAGAGCTGGAGATGAGATCGTTGCATCTAGCAGTCTATATGGCGGAACCTATAACTTATTTCGGCATACACTTCCCAAACTTGGGATTCACGTGCATTTTGTAGATCAGACTAATCCTGAAAATTTCCGCAGTGCGATTACGGATAAAACAAAGGCCGTCTTTGCGGAGATCATTGGCAATCCGCAATTGGATGTGTTAGACGTGGAGGAAGTTGCTAACATCGCTCATGAAGCCGGTGTCCCGCTCATTATCGATAATACTTTTGCTACTCCTTACTTAAGTAGACCATTTGAGTTTGGTGCAGATATCATCGTACATTCTGCTACCAAGTTTATTGGTGGGCATGGAACAAGTATCGGAGGAATTATTGTTGATTCTGGCAAGTTTGACTGGACAAATGGCAAGTTCCCCGATTTGACAGATCCAGACCCAAGTTATCATGGTGTTTCGTATACTCAAGCACTTGGATCACTTGCTTATATCATCAAAGCTCGCGTTCAGTTACTTCGTGATACAGGTGCTGCTATTTCTCCATTTAATGCGTTTTTGTTATTACAAGGTTTGGAAACTCTGCATCTTCGCATGGAACGACATAGCGAGAATGCTCTGCGTGTGGCTAAGTTTTTACAAGAACATGAACGTGTGGCATGGGTGAATCACCCTGGTCTTGAAAACCATCCCTCATATGAAAAAGCGCAAAAATATTTAACAAAAGGTCAAGGTGCTATCTTTACATTTGGTATTGAAGGTGGGATAGAGGCAGGGAAGAAATTCATCGAAAATGTAACTTTGTTTTCTCACTTAGCAAATGTAGGAGATGCCAAGTCGCTCGTGATTCACCCGGCTAGCACCACTCATCAACAGCTAACAGAAGATGAACAAAAAGCCGCTGGTGTATCCCCTGAGTTGATTCGTTTATCTGTCGGTATTGAGTCGATTCACGATATTTTGGAAGATTTGGAACAATCACTAGCTAAGAGCCAGTAAATTCAGTATTAGGAGGGAACAAAAGTGCCAATCAAGATTCCAGATAACCTTCCAGCTACTGGAATCCTTCAGCATGAAAATATTTTTGTCATGCCGGAAAATCAGGCTTTTCATCAGGATATACGTCCTTTGCGAATCGTAATCCTCAACTTAATGCCAACAAAAATTACGACAGAAACGCAGTTGCTTCGGTTACTTGGAAATTCTCCTTTGCAATTGGAAGTAAGTTTGCTGCATTTGCAAAGCCATACACCCAAAAATACGCCTTCGAGCCATTTGGAGATGTTTTACCAAACATTTGATGAGATAAAACATCAACGCTTTGATGGGTTAATCATAACTGGAGCTCCGATCGAGCATTTGGAGTATGAGCAGGTGGATTATTGGGAAGAGCTCACACAGATCATGCAGTGGAAAACTACCCATGTAACTTCTACGATGCACATTTGTTGGGGGGCGCAAGCTGGATTGTATTTTCATTATGGTATACAAAAATATCCTTTACCAGAAAAGATATCGGGTATTTATGATCATCAAGTCACCAAACATAATACAGAGTTATTGCGTGGATTTGATGATCTGTTTGCTATCCCACATTCTCGCTACACCGATATCCGTCGGGAAGATATCGAAAAGATTACCGATTTAGAAATCCTGTCTGAGTCCGATGAAGCGGGTGTGGCAATTATCGCAAACCCAGATAGCAAGCAAGTGTTTATTACAGGGCATTTGGAGTATGATTTACTCACCTTAAAAGACGAATATATTCGCGATACCAAAAAAGGTATTTCGATTGCGTTGCCAAAAAATTATTTCCCAGAAAATAATCCTGATCGTCAACCATTTCATACATGGAAAGCACATGCCAATCTCCTGTTTTCCAATTGGTTGAACTACTATGTATATCAACAAACACCATATGAATTAGATAAAAACGAAACGCCGATCCGTTGATTACGGCGTTTCGTTTTGTTTTTAGGAGATCTTTGTTTATTACATTAACAAAGATAGGAAGAATGACCGATCGACTGGACTATCCAAGGATAGCTCCAGTCGATCATTGTCCGCTAGAAGCGAACCAAGGTACTCGTCAGGAGATCACCTCAGTTGAAGTCATAGACTGATCCCAGTCAGCAAAGAGGATCGGAATCCTCTCCTTCAGCTTATCCAGTGCACCTTCCTTTGGAAATTTGATTTTTCCAAGAGCATCCTGAATGAGACAGCGGAGAATACTCAGACACAGAAGACAGAGTTTTGCACGAATTTCATCGTTCACCCCAGACCATGAATCTGTATCCCAGAAATTGAGGTGCCTGCTACAACCTCCATACTCATCAGCGACCTCACACCAGATTTCTCGCAAGAGAGAATGGAAGATCTGCTCCGTATAGAGATTAATAGTGGGAACATCAGCTCCGACATGGGAAATGAAGTTCCGAATCAGGGATTCCTGCGTTTTCTGTGACTCATGGCTGTAGGGTGCAAACTCATAAGACATGTGTACTCCCGTTGGATAAGTAGTTACTCCTGCTTATAACCTTGCCTCTATTATATGGTTAGCAAATAGGAAAAACATTTTTTTTCATGTACCTATGTGTTCCTATTACCTATATCGGATCACTTCTTCATTGAGTAGAATCATATCTTGTAATTTAGCTATTTTTAATGAAACCGATTCTCTACTTGCTCTGATTTTTTCTAGTGACGGATAAGTTTGTTGAAAGTGGTGCTCCAATATTAATAACTAATGGAGAATAACTGATAATAAAATTATCGCTTAAAGGGAAACACCCGAAATAATAAATACAAACGCCGATAATACTGAAGTATAAGTGTTATATATAGTATTTTTTTGGGGATCAAAACGCAGTTTACTTTTGAAAAAATGACTTGAACTCCATATAGAAGTCCAAGTCATTCTCTACCCTATTAACTTTATAAATTTACCTGTTTTCAAATCTTTGTAATATTATTTTTAATTTTTGTATACTGAAAGACGATCATTTTCTATGCATCATGAGACTGCTCTACTTAAGTATCCTTATTTTGGCCTATTGATAATCTATTATGATTTGTTCTTTATCACTATTAGCTTAATGATCCAAACCACTAACGCGATTCCATTAAAAATCCATGTATTCATAAAAGCAAAACCAAGTCCAATATTTGCATCGGGATAGTTATTTGTTATTTGATCGATCGTAGCATATAAGAGAGGAATCCCCCCCAGTAATAAAAGTACTACATGAATGATATTCGATATTATCGTTTTGGAACTAGATAAATATAAAAGATAAATAGAGACAATGAGAAGCAATTCTGTTGATATGACGTTTAATAGGAGACTACTCATTGATATACCACCCTTATATTTTGTTGTTACGTTTGTCTTCATGATGTCCGCTGCCGATTTCATCCAATCGATAGTAGACAGGCACAGGAATGTCTTTCAGGAGCAGCACGAGAAGTGTCGCATCATCTGAAAGGTCAATTCGCTTGATCTTTCGATGTCAAACAACATGGAGTTCTCTGTTGTTGTACATTGATATCTTAATTATAGAAGGTGTAAATGCCATTAGCAACGGATTCGCGAATCGATGAGAGGAGACTTTCCATTTTGCAAGTTATACAACGTAACACAAAAGACTTAATTTTAACCATTTTGAAACTATTTATTCATTGCTTATCCTTTAATATGAATATAAGAGTTTTTCATAAACAACTATTTCTGGTTGTTTATGGCAATGAATCCGACAGATAAAAAACTCTTAGTGATGTATGGGATTTGGAGAGATAAGCATGGAGATTAAAGAGTTGTATATCCCAGAGAGCAACACAAAAACTCGACCAAGGATAGAAATGAAACCTGCATACATCACGATTCATGAAACCGACAATACAGAAAAGGGAGCAACTGCCAAAGCACATGCTAATTTTCAGTACAAGGGTAACGACCGACAAGCGAGTTGGCATTATACCGTCGATCAGGAAGATATATATCAGAGTCTTCCGGATAATGAAGTTGCTTGGCATGCGGGTGATGATCGTGGTCCGGGAAACATGCAGAGTATCGCTATTGAGATCTGTGTGAATGAGGATGGTGATTTTGAGAAGGCAAAAGCAAACGCTGCTTGGCTGGTCACGTACCTTCTATTCAAACACCAGATTCCGATCGAAAACGTAGTTCAACATAACAAATGGAGTGGAAAAAACTGTCCTTCTCATATGCGAGAAAATGGGTGGGATGCGTTTATCCAGTTAGTGAAAGGATGCAGTACCAACTAAGTTTCTCTCCATTGTGCAGTTGCAAGCTTTTGCTCTGACACTAAAGAATCAATGTTCATTCAAAAGGGAAAATAGAAAAGTTAGATAGGGGATATTTATAGATGAAAACCATGACAAAAACCATTTTGGCTACCACACTTGTAGTTAGTGCTGCTTTTACCGGATTCGCAGCTGTGACCCATGCTGCACCAAAAACCGAGGTTGTGCAAATTCAGAAAAACCACAAACTAACGCTTGAGCAGACAATGGTAAAAGGAAAACAAGGAAAGGCCATTAACAGCGAAAACTTTGGACTTGGTTCTAGAGGCAAAGATATTAAAAAGAAATGGGGAAAACCAACAAGTGAAGATGAATCATACTTAGAATATACAAATAAAAGAATCTTGTTCATACTAGAAAAGGGAAAAGTAAATAACGTCTTTACCCAAGATAAAAGATATGATGGTATTACCTATGCTGAAGTAACAAAAACCCTAGGGAAACCTGCGAAAACAGCAGAAGGAGAAGATGGTGTTTATGCTAGTTATAAGGCTGGAAAAAACACCGTTACCTTTGCTTTCTATTATGATAAAACAGGTACAAAAGCAGATACGATCAAAGATGTTGCTGTTTATAAAAACTAGAAACTTTTATAGCTGGTCAGTAAAAGGAGCCCCTCCATATGGAGGGGTTCTCTTTTTTATTATCATATGGATAGCTTTCGTTCTAACTTCGTTATCGCTTTTACAATGGTTTTCCGATTTTTGGCTGATTTGATCCAGTTTGGCAACATGCTTTCCACACTTAAGTAATAAGAGTAGTTGTCCCTGATCTCTGCCTCTACATAACTTTTCACATAAAGAAGATGTTCTTTGTTATAAGCCCACAGTGTTTTTCCACAACAAGGGTTTTGTAAGGCGAGCGGGTAGCCATAGTACCAATCAAACGGACCTCCAATACAGATCATACCTTCCCGAAAAGTACGTTGATAGACGATAATGTTTTGCTTGGCTTGGTTTTTCTTAGGGATGAGGTCGCGAGTCAGCCCGCAATGTGTACAAACAAATCGTTTGTTGCTATTTTGAATAAAAGGAAAGGCTTCCTTGGATAGGACTGTGGCTTGTTTTTGGCAGTTAGGACAAATGACGAGAAACTCATACCCAAAGCTCTCCAATGTACGGTGTTGGTTTGCAAATTGTTTTTTCATCTTAAGATGATCATACAACAAAATAAATTATTTTGGATTGGATGAATATCCGGTAGAATATACTTAGAATATATTTTTTGAATGTTTAAAATACATCTCGTCTATTCCCTTTTGTCTCATATATTTGGAGGTGAAGTGATTTTGGTACCCCACTACTACTATGGGTTGCATCGTTCCCTTAAACCCACTCATGTTTTCCCCCAACCAGCATGGACCTTGAACCCTAGCCTGCCCATACATCCTTCCGAGCTTTTAATAGATGTAGAAGCACTTCATATTGATTCCGCATCGTTTGCTCAGTTAAAACAAGAAACCAATAACTCGCTCGATTTATTAACAGAGAAGATTGGACAGATTGTGCAAGAAAGAGGAAAAATGCATAATCCGATTACTGGTTCTGGTGGGATGTTGATTGGAATGATAAAACAAGTAGGAGATCAGTTTATTGACCAATCCATCCGAGCAGGCCAGAAGATTGCTTCCTTAGTATCCTTAACACTCACCCCCCTGTCCCTTTCCAACATCCACCATATAGATCTAACAACAGGACAGATCAATGTGGATGGTTATGCGATTTTGTTTTCCAGCAGCCCTTTTGCCGTGTTGCCGGATGATATGGATCAACATGTTGCTTTAGCTGTGCTTGATGTATGTGGTGCTCCTGCACAAGCTGCTCGATTAGTAGAAGCAAATCAAGTGGTAGTAGTACTTGGTGCTGGTGGGAAGTCTGGCTTATTGACACTCGCAGAAGTGTCCCGCAAAGTGGGTGACAATGGATTGGTCATCGCAGTCGAACAAAACATGGATTTGTGTGATCAGATCGAAAATTTGGGTTTGGCGCATCATGTCTGTTGTGCGGATGCAACTGATCCAGTAGCGGTACTAGAGAAGGTTTCCTCACTTACAGATGGAAAATTAGCGGATATCACTTTTAATTGTGTCAATGTACCTGGAACAGAGCTTTCTTCCATTGTAGCGACAAAAGAAGAAGGGATTGTTTATCTTTTTAGTATGGCTGTCCAGTTCACTGCTGCTGCCCTTGGTGCAGAGGGTATCGGAAAAGATGTGCAATTAATGATCGGAAATGGTTATGCGCCAGGTCATGCGAATCATACAATAGAACTATTAAGAAACACACCACAACTGTTGGAGTTTTTCACTAAAAAATATGGTTCCTGATTTTTAGAGATCATGTTTGGTATGCAAAATGCTTCTTAACCATCTGGTAATAGAAGAGGAGTGGGCGTTATGCGGGATTGGCGTCAAGTTTCTCTATGGAAAGATGTGACAGAAGAACAATGGAATGATTGGTTATGGCAGTTGACTCACACAATTCGAACAGTGGATGAATTAAAGGAGGTTATTAACCTAGAAGAAACGGAAATGACAGGAGTAGGTATTTCCAAGCAAACCATTCCACTCAATATTACCCCTTACTATGCATTACTGATGGACCAAAATGATGCAAAAGACCCTATCCGCATGCAATCTGTACCAATATCCTCAGAACTAAACCGTACCCCTTATGATCTAGCTGATCCATTACTAGAAGATACAGATTCCCCAGTTAAAGGATTGACTCATCGTTATCCAGATCGTGTACTCTTTCTCGTGACCAATCAATGTTCGATGTACTGTCGGTACTGTACTCGTCGGAGATTTTCAGGGCAAGTTGGTCAAGGAGTGCCCAAAAAACAAATGGATGCTTGTATTGATTATATTCGCAACACACCAGAAGTACGAGATGTACTCCTTTCTGGCGGGGATGGATTGTTGATCAATGATCGTATCTTGGAGTATTTGCTTAGTGAGTTAAGGGCTATCCCACATGTAGAGATTATTCGAATTGGTACACGTGCTCCTGTTGTATTTCCACAGCGCATCACAGACAATCTTTGCGCTATCTTAAAAAAATATCATCCAGTATGGCTCAATACCCACTTCAACCATCCCAAAGAGTTAACGGATGAAGCCAAGCGTGCTTGTGAAATGTTGGCTGATGCAGGAGTGCCACTCGGGAATCAATCTGTCATCCTCGCAGGTGTGAATGATTGCCCGCATATTATGAAGTCGCTCGTTCAAGAGTTAGTAAAGACAAGGGTTCGTCCTTATTATATTTATCAATGTGATTTATCGGAAGGGATTGGACACTTCCGAGCTCCTGTCAGTAAAGGTATTGAGATTATTGAGTATCTTCGAGGTCATACATCTGGTTATGCTATACCTACTATATTTTTTATAATTGGCGTGACAAACTATTTGTATATTTTCAATATTCTAATAGGAGAATATACCGATGGTAAGTGACAAAGACATGAAACACGTTGCTATATACCTGCGTATCAGTCAAGAGAAGAAATCAGAGAATGTAGAAACGCTGGCGAATCACAGACAACTGTTATTAGAGTTCTGCAAAAATAAAGGATACACCTATACTCTTTCTGAAGAAGTTTTATCAGGAGGTAATTCAGAATTAGAAGCACGTCCACAATTGCAGAAGCTTCTAGAGAGTATCGAAAAATGGGATGCTATTCTCTGTGTGGAATTATCACGTATATCACGTAATGGGTTTATATCAGAAATGGTATTGCAGCATTGTGTAGATTACGATAAACCAATTCTAACACCTTTCCACGTTTACGATTTAGCCAACAATGAAAATGACAGACTGACTTATCGCTTTACTAGCATGATGTCATCACAAGAACATGCACTGATCGGAAAACGAAGCAAGTTGAATAAAATACAAATGGCTAAGGCTGGTTTACATATATCGGGAAATGTTCCTTTTGGGTATGTGAGGAATCCATCCACTAAAAAGTTGGAAATACAGGAAGAAGAAGCGGAAGTAGTTCGCTACATTTTTAAGTTGCATTCACAAGGGTTTGGAAGCTTCAAGATTAGGGATATTCTAAATGAAGAAGGATATAAGCCAGCTAGAAGTAATCATTGGAACTTACCGAGTATCAAACGGATTATAAGAAATCCAGTTTATAAAGGATGGACAATCTTTCATGATAGGAAACGTGTGAAAAAGGGTGGAAAGTGGACGTATGAAATCCTAGAGACAATTACAATGAAAGAGACACATCCAGCAATCATACCAGAAAAGGAATGGGATTCAGCCAATCAGGAAAGAGAAAATCGTGCTAATAAATCACAGATCACCAGAGAAAAGCCAGCAACTAAGAGTGGTATCACGTCTCTAAAGGATTTAGTTTATTGTGGTGTATGTGGTCGTAAGATGACGATAAGAAAAGACAATAAATCAAATACTGGATACACGATTAAGAAGTGCGAATATCTACTAGATGATGGTAGTAAATGTAATAATGCTGGTATTAGGCTACTCTTTGTTGAAGAAGATGTGATAGCCAAATTGTTTACACATAAGGAAGAATTAGGAGCCTATTTAAGGGAGTTAAAGGATGATGAAGGTGAGATGTATCAAGAAGAATTAAGAAGTCGTCTAAAGGCAGTAGAGAAACGTATTAGAGAAACCAAATTACAAGATGAGAAGCTACTAGAATTAGCTTTAACTGGTGTATTCAGTGTGGAACAGATAAAGGAAAAGAAACAAGAATACGCTAACACCTTAAAGTCATTAGAGGACGAAAGAGAGATTTTATTGCAAGAGATATGGAAACCGAAAATCTTTGAAGTGGAAGCTAAGGTGAAAGGTACGATTAGTGTCATAGACGCTCTTCCTAGCTTGAATAGAGAATCAGCGAATCAAGCCTTAAAGACTTTTGTTAGACGAATCATCTATAAAAGAGTCATTCCAAAAGATATTCTAAAGCTATCTACAAGGAATCCAGTTAGGAAGCTATATCCTTTTGAGATTGAAATAGAGTATCTTTAACCAACTGTAGTGGATAGAGGGCTTTATTAGTGCCCTCTTTTCTCACAAGAGATTCTAGTTCAATTTGACTTCTTCCTCTTGATTGGAACAACCATCGTGTTTCACCCAGTAGTGAGTGCAGGCGTGTATAGCTGTTGATTTTCAAGTTCGATCGTCATTTTCAAAAGCTTTTGAAAGAATTGCAAAGATTTCACGTTTTCATAATCCAGCTTACATAACTGTTCTATGCTCCCACGATGATAACGAATTTGTAGGGTATCTATTTCTGGATAGGGGTACTTGTCCCACAACCAAAGGACATCATCTAATAGCGAATCAACAGAGCTTGCGCAATGTATTCCACAATAGTATAGTCCTACATTTTGTGAAGCTAAGATAGGTTTATCTGATGTTGCAAAATGGAGTCTTACAAAATAATCAACTGCTTTTGGAGGAAACCCTAGTATTAATCCTAACGCTCGAATATGTTCAGGGTTCTGTGGATTTGGTTTTTTGTCCATCTGATCTAAAAAATGTTCCTTTTTTGATTTATCTTGAAAAAATATGTATTCATTACAATTAGGTCGTTTTTGAAGAGTGAAGAATGGATATTTATCTTTCAGATAGTGAATCATTTTGTACCTATCATTCGTCATAACAGCTGGTTTCATGCCCATAATAAATGCTTGTTCCGATTGGAAGCAATCCAAAAGAAATCATCTCCTTATAAATAAGGATAGAAGACGGAACGCCTTCTACCCTGTAAGACTTCTACCTTACTTCTTCTCCGCAACCCCAATTCGTACACTGATAACGATTGCCGTTCCACTCGAAGTTGGAGAGTTTTCCACACGCTGCACAATGACCTGTATATGATTCTTTCTCTTCTTTTTCGTCTTTGTCCTTGTTGTCACTTCCCCAAAACATAGACACACCTAGATCAATCATACTTCTCACCTCTTAGAATGAAGTAGGTGGACGATAAGTGTTGAAAGGATGTTTCGAGTATAGTTCCAAATTTACTTCCTATATTATGATAGTTTGATTTCCAAAAACCACCTCTATTTGAAAGCGTATCACAGTGCGAAAATGAAAACTACACAAATATTTCCACTATTTTTTGGATTAAAAATTTGAATATTATTTGTATTTCTATAATAAAACCTTATTTTTACTCCATTTATGGTATTCTTAGGTGAAAAAGGAATATTCAATAAAGGAGTTCTATTATGAGAAAAGGTTTTATTCTGTTGATGGCATTTTCCCTTGTCTATATATTAATTGCACCAAGTGCTACTTTTGCTGGTGGTAGTGCCAACTGTGTAACTTTGTATTCAAAGCCAGACGGGAAAGGATCACATAAACGGGTATGTGGAAATCGAGACGATCTGAGCAAAATAGGCTGGGATAATAAGACCAGATCAATTAAAGTGGAAGATGTAACAATTTATCTTTATTTTGACAAAAAATATAAGAATTATTATGTAGGAGGACAACCTCACTATTCTTTCAATGTAGAACCTGGTATTTCTTCCTTTAAATTTAATACAATGGAAGCGTAATTTATTTTTAATGAATCATGAACTTGGCCCTCATTCAATTTTATTCAGGATATGCAGGTAGATAAATCGTTTGAAGTTTATTCGCGAAACTAGCTGTAACAGAGACTTAAGAAATATAATCAAGCTTTTCCTGTGCAAAGAAACGAACCGATTTAAAATAGAGATCGGTTGGTTTTCTATTATATGGTTTGGTTACTCGATAGTTTTTCTATTAGTATAAATTTTTCATTTTCATTAAATGAATCATATTCCGACAATATGGTGCGATTACCTAACAAAATGAAGAAGTGCTTTTTATCAAAAAAGCAATCTGTTTAACGCGTCGTTATTTGCTGTGTCCCCAAAATCACAGAATGCTATGCTACCCTATAGAGAGTTCCCCTTCTGGCCCATTTCTTTTTGTCGTAATTCCCTTAATCTCACATAAACATATTAGTGTCTGAAATATCTTCCTGACACGTTACGAAGTGCAAAGATGTAAAGAGAGGGGATAAATAATATGTTTATGAATACGAATAATACCTTGAATCCTAATACCTTAAATAACACTTTGACAAAGGAGGATAACGAAAAGCGACTACAAAGACCTCCAAGTACAGTAATAGAATTAAATCATCCTGATATGAAATTGATGGCGAAAGCTTTTATAAATTTATACAACAAACAACAGTCTGGAGTGGCTTAAAAGGGAACCCTTTTGCTACTTTTTTTTTTGTTATAATTTATATATAAATTATAACAATTACGAAAATTTATTTTTTATAGGTATACTGCATAGAATGTTGAGTGAATCAATAAAATCCTTTGTTATAAATGGATATTATATACTTCATATAAAAATCTCAGTACCTACTTTTGTAGTAGACGCACCAAGCGGAGGCGGAAAAATACCAGTAGGGCCTAATTATTTGATTTCCCAAAGTTCGCAAAAGACTATCTTACGAAATTTCGAAGGCGTGATCACCAGTTATCCAGAACCAGATAACTACCAGGAGCATGATGTGACGACTTGTTCTTTTTGTCAAGCAGCTAAACCTTCAGAAGGGGTTGCAGGTCTGATGGGGAATGCTCGACCAAATCTCGAACCCAAAAAATTGATCCGAGAGCAGAGACGTATCACACAACCATGATCCCCATTACCTTGGATCACCTTGGTTCCTTGGCGGTCGTAGGAATCGCCAAAAATGTCGGGAAGACAACGTTGATCAATCAAATTAGTCGATCTGTAGGGAAAACCAGACAGTTGGGATTCGTCAGTGTTGGGATTGATGGCGAATCCAGAGATGCATGGAGCGGGAGACCAAAACCTGCTGTACTTGTACCAGAAGGGAGCTGGATAGCAACCACTCGGAGTTTGATTCAATGGGAAGAAGGATGTTGGGATGATGTGAAAGGGCTTGGATCTTACTCCCTCATGGGCGAATTAGTCTTGGCACATACTACTCGATCGATACCAGTGAAGCTTGCTGGGATGAGTCATTTAGGTGATTTAGAACGAGTATTACGTCTATTTCGTGAAAAACAACTGCTTACTTTGGTAGATGGAGCATATGATCGAAAGACATTTGCAAGACCTGCGCTGACCGATGGGATGATATTGGTGGTTGGCGGGGCAGCAGGACGAACAGAAAGTGAAATTATTCGTAAGGCTAACCATTGGTTATATCAAGTAAAACTGCCTGTTTGTGTGGAACGGGAGAAAATCGGGATGTTTCAACGTGCTACACAAGAAAGACAGATGTGGGGGATACGCAAGGGGAAGAAAAACCGCTTCCCCTTTTCCTCTCTGTTTTCTTCTGGCAGTGGAATACGAGATTGGGATGTACTTGGGATACCAGGTGCATTAACCAATAAAATGCTTCATTTTTTTATCGATCATGCTTGTTATCCAACACTTATTCTCTCAGATTGTACCCATCTTTTCGCTGCTGACTATATCCTAAGAACATTTCTCCGCCAAGGAGGGCAAGTAGAAGTGATCCACCCCATACGCATGATGGGGGTAGCGATTAATCCTACTAATCCAGAAGGGAAAAAATTTGATGCGGATCGATTGAAAGGGGCAATTGGAGAAGCCGCAGGTGAGGCTCCCGTTTGGGTATTTGAAAAAAATCCAGATGATGGGGTGTAGCAATGTCTGGGAAATTAAATTTGGACCCATATTTGGTAAAGGAAGCACGGACTACGGCACAAGAAATTGCCAAACAGGTAGATCAATATATTTCTACTCGGACGACGGTTGCCATCGAACGAACGGTTTTACGATTGTTTGGGATTGATGGTATTCACCATTCTGTTCCATTACCCAATCTTGTCGTGGATGGGCTTATGGAAGCTGGAGTACTAGATCGTGGAGCGGCATTTTGGCTTTGTAATGCAGTAGTTCAGACCGGAAAATCACCACAAGTGATTGCGGAATTGGTTGTAAATGAGGAGCTAAGTCTCACCGAATTAGCCGTTACTTCTGAAGAGGTGATATATAAGGCAGGAGAACGACTACAGGATGAAATGCTGGATAAGATCAAAGCCAACCGCAATCAAAGGGAAGCAATGATCGGAGAGTTAGGAGAAGGAAGAAGACCTTATCTCTATTTGATTGTAGCTACAGGAGATATTTATGAGGATGTAACGCAAGCAAAATCCGCTGCACGTCAAGGTGCGGATATCATCGCTGTTATTCGCAGTACAGGTCAAAGCTTGCTCGATTATGTCCCCTATGGTGCGACACAGGAAGGATATGGAGGAACCTTTGCAACACAAGAAAATTTTCGAATCATGCGCAAAGCATTGGATGAAGTCGGCAGAGAAGTAGGTCGTTATATTCGGTTGTGCAACTATTGTTCAGGCTTATGTATGCCCGAAATAGCTGCGATGGGTGCGATGGAACGATTGGATGTGATGTTAAATGACGCTTTATACGGGATTTTGTTCCGTGATATCAATATGCAGCGTACCTTGATTGACCAAGCTTTTTCTCGGATGATCAACAGTTATGCCGGCATTATCATCAATACAGGAGAAGACAATTATTTGACTACCGCAGATGCAGTGGACGCTGCTCATACGGTATTAGCTTCCCAGTTTATTAACGAACAATTTGCTCTTCTTGCAGGTCTCCCAGAGACTCAAATGGGACTTGGTCATGCTTTTGAAATCAATCCCGAACTGGAAGACGGGTTATTATTGGAGATTGCACAAGCGCAGATGGCCAGAGAGATTTTTCCAGATGCCCCTCTCAAATACATGCCTCCCACGAAACACATGACAGGCAATATTTTTCGAGGTCATGTTCAAGATGCGATGTTTAATTTGGTTAGTATTCTCACTGGGCAAGGAATCCAATTATTAGGTATGATGACAGAAGCGATGCATACTCCTCATATTCATGATCGGCAGTTATCTATTGAAAATGCACAGTATATTTTTCAAAATGCTAGACATTTAGGAGAAGAAATCTTGTTTCAACCAGATGGAAGGATTCAACGTCGTGCAAATCTCGTCCTTCGAAAAGCAGTATTGCTGTTGAAAGAAGTAAAGCAAAAATCGTTATTTTCTGCACTAGAAGAAGGAGTATTTGCAGATGTCAAACGTTCCATAACAGGAGGGAAAGGTTTGACAGGGGTCATTATCCGCTCTGCCGATTATTGGAATCCTTTTGAAAGTGGACTTCGGGAGCGTTTCGCTTTGCCACTAAGGGGGAAGAATCGATGAGCCGCGATTGTTCTAAGATCCGTCCTTATGGAGATACGTTGGATGATGGAGCAGTGCAACTTAGTTTCTCGCTCCCTCTTCCATATGGTGAAGAAGCAAGAGAAGCAGCAAAACAATTAGTGGGAAAAATGGGACTCGTCGAACCTCTTGTTTATCATATGAAAGACCTAGGAGAAGGGTATACCTATTTTATTTTATATGCTAGTTGTACGCATACTGTGGACTTCACAAAGATTCATGTGCCCAAAGTAGAATCCTCTAAGTTGAGTTTTGAAGAAATTAATGACTTTATTCGTACTCATTTTAAACGCAAACTTGTTGTTCTGGGTGCATGTACAGGAACAGATGCACATACCGTTGGTATTGATGCGATTATGAACATGAAAGGGTATCATGGAGAGTATGGTTTAGAGCGTTACCCAGAGATCGATGCTTATAATCTCGGTAGTCAGATCGAAAATGAAGATCTGATCGAAAAAGCAATGGAGTACGATGCTGATGTATTATTAGTATCACAAGTGGTAACCCAAAAAGAAGTTCATGTTACCAACCTTACAGAACTAGTAGAATTGCTGGAAGCAGAAGGTTTGCGGGATCGATTTCTTTTGATTTGCGGCGGGCCTCGTATTCATCATGAACTTGCTTTAGAACTTGGTTATGATGCTGGGTTTGGTTCCGGAACACTCGCTCCAGAAGTTGCCTCGTATTTTACGCAAGAGCTTGCTAGGCGGCAAGGGTTGGTTTGACCAACCCTTGCCGTAAATATCCGACGAAAAGGAGCAACCCCAATGCAAAGCTTATACTGGATTAACCTCGGTTTGTTTGTGTTGTTGACAGCGGCTTCTCTTTTCTTATTTGGAAGAATTGTACATGCTCGTTATCGATATGTACTATTGGGTAAAAAAGTCGAATGGGAATGGAATTTTGCTGATAGTTGGGGTTATATTTTTGGCCAAAAGAAGTTGCTGAAGGATAAGAAGAGTGGCTGGATGCATGTCATCATGTTTTATGGATTTATTCTCATCCAATTTGGGGCAATCGATTTGTTCATCAAAGGTCTCTTCCCAGGACATCACTTGCCGATTCCTTTTTATCCAGCTTTTCAATGGTTGGAGGAAGTAACCGTCTTATTGGTGTTTCTCGCTACAGGATATGCTTATTATCGTCGTTATGTGGAGAAATTATCAAGGCTCAAAAGAGGGTTTCGTTCCGGATTGGTCATTATCTTTTTAACCTCTCTCCTCTTCTCTATTATTTGGTCTGCTGCTTTTGAAAAAGTATGGCTGGAAGAAAGTTTGACATGGACTACTCCACTGTCTTCTGCAATCGCTTTCTTTTTTGTCAGTTGGATGTCTCCAGCCGTTGGCGCCGTTTTCTTTTATATTGGTTGGTGGATGCATGCTCTTATTCTGTTTAGTTTTTTACTTTATGTTCCACAGTCCAAGCACTTCCATCTGTTGGTAGCTCCACTTAATATTTTCTTACGCCGCAAACGTGCCCAGTTGTCCTTGATCGATTTTGAGGATGAGTCAGCAGAAACATTTGGTGCTGGAAAAATCGAAGATTTTGCCCAAAAACAATTGATCGATTTGTACGCTTGTGTGGAGTGCGGCCGCTGTACATCAGTTTGTCCTGCATCAGGTACTGGCAAGATGCTGTCCCCGATGGATTTGATCGTCAAAATGCGTAACCATTTAACTGCCAAAGGAGCAGCAATTACTTCTAGCACACCATGGATGCCTTCCTTTGCTTTTGCGACAGAGGCAGCAGCAACGAACCAAAGCACAGAGCAATCTTTGATTGGAGATGTGATCACTCCACAAGAGCTCTGGGCATGTACTACCTGCCGAAATTGCGAAGATGCCTGTCCCGTTATGAATGAACATGTCGATAAGATTATTGATATGCGCAGATATTTGGTACTCACAGAAGGAAGTATTCGACCAGAAGCATCAAGAACGTTGAATAATATCGAACGGCAGGGCAATCCATGGGGATTGAGCAAAAAGGAACGAGCCAATTGGATTGAAGAAAGCAAAGTACCCGTACCTACGGTGAAAGAAAATCCTACCTTTGATTATCTCTTCTTTGTTGGCTCGATGGGTTCGTACGATTTGAGAACCAAACGCGTAACTGAGGCTTTTGTAAAATTGTTAACCCATGCAGGTATTTCCTTCGCAATCCTTGGTAATCAGGAAAAAAATTCTGGAGACACTCCCCGCCGTCTGGGCAATGAGTTTCTATTTCAACAACAAGCAGAAGCGAATATCGCCAAGTTTAACAAGCATGGTGTGAAAAAAATCATCACAATGGACCCGCATGCATTTAATTTGTTTAAACATGAATATCGGGATCTCGGGTGGGATGGGGAAGTCATTCACCACACGCAACTATTGGCACAGTTAGTGAAAGACAAGAAAATTGTGCCTAGTAAGACGATCAACGAGCGAATTACGTATCATGATTCATGCTATTTAGGCAGGTATAATGACGAGTATGAAGCACCGAGGTATATTTTGCGTCAGATCCCCGGAGTAGAACTGGTCGAGATGACTCGAAACCGAGAAAATGCGATGTGCTGTGGTGCTGGTGGGGGGATGATGTGGCTAGAAGAAACAGAAGGAAAGCGGGTAAATCTAGCACGTACCGAGCAAGCACTCGAAGTTTCGCCTACAGTCATCAGCAGTGCCTGCCCCTACTGCCTCACGATGTTATCAGATGGTACCAAAGCAAAAGAAGTAGAAGACCAAGTGCAAACCTATGATATCGCAGAGTTATTAGCCCAATCGGTAGAGTTGGAAGAGCACATAAGTTGAGGTGAAAAAATGATAGATTTACGATATCCGATTGGTAAATTCCAAAAACCAGCAGTTTTTACAGATGAACTTCGTGAGCAATTTATACAGACACTCGAACAACTACCATTGTCCCTCCGCTCAGCAGTAGAGGGGTTAACAGATGAAATGCTTGATACCCCTTATCGAGAAGGAGGCTGGACAGTTCGGCAAGTGGTTCATCATCTAGCAGATAGTCATCTCAATAGCTATACGAGATTTCGTCTTGCTTTAACAGAGCTATCTCCGACCATTCGACCTTATGATGAGCAAAAATGGGCAGATCTTACAGATGCAAAACATGCTCCTATTGGTAGTTCCCTAGCTATACTAGATGGATTGCACCAACGTTGGACGACCCTATTACGCTCTTTTTCTGAGGAAGATTGGAACAAAACATTTATCCATCCAGATCTAGGAGCGATGTCTTTGGATATGGCAACAGCTTTATATGCATGGCATAGCGAACACCACGTAGCTCATATTACATTGTTGACGGAAAGAGAAGGGTGGAACAAATAGATAAACCGAGTAAAACGAAAACAACTCCTTCTTGATGAGGGAGTTGTTTTATCTATGGGTTGATTCATTGTAAACATCACTGCCGGCCTACGCGATGTTGCTGCGTAGGTCGGCGTGATCCACATCTCCTAGGTGTGGAGGGTCAGGGGTTGATGGTCTTCTGCACGTTGACCGGCTGCTGCTGCTGCTGCTGCGCCGGGGCCGTTGCCGCCGTGGGAGCGGTGGCCGGGGCCGGCGGAGCGGTCGGCGGCATGTACGGGCGGAAGCCGTTCTGGTCCTGCACCCACAGCTGGGCGCCGGCCGGAACGGGCTGACCCGGCACGTACAGCTTGGACTGTCCGTTGAGGCTCACCCACATCTGCGGGGCCTGCTGCGCGCCGGTCTGAGCCTTCGGCGTCTTCCAGACGACGAGGACGAGCAGACCGATCGGGAACGGGGCGGAGAAGTAGCCGAGGACGAGCAGGATGATCGAGATCACGAGACGCCAGATGGTCTTGTGCTTCGCCGCCTCGAAGGCACGGTACTTCTTCGCCGTGTAGACGCTCAGGGCGATGGCGAGACCGATCTGGATGAGATTCCAGATTCCGAGCCCCGACATGATGATGACGCCGGTGATGACGCCTGCCGCGTAAGCGGTCCAAGGTCCGAACTTCTTCTGCATGACTCCTCCTAGGAGCTAGTTGGTGGATCACAATTGCTAATTTTATTATAATACGGTTTGCACCATCTTGCCAACTGATTTGAGTGATAATGCGAAATGTTTAACAAATGGACTTTTCATAAGACAGCAAAAACAGCCCTGAAGTCACAAGGGCTGTTCCAATCGATGGGTATTTCCTGTATTGCTTGGTCGGATGTTTGTAGTGGACATATACAGGCGACTGGTCAATGGTATCTTTATTATTTGGTGAATTTTCCTTTTATACATATAATCAAGAGCTTTATAGATGTCTGTGTCTAATTGGATTTTCTGAATCCTATGAATCATTAATTTGCTATATCTGGTACTACTTCCTTTTTCGTCTCTTTCTTGCGCATATTGACGACTACAATGCCGAGACAAACAAGGATCAGCCCGACAAAAGTGAAGAGACTTAACTTCTCAGACAGCAAAATGGCGGAATAAAACACACCAAATACCGGGATGAGAAAGAGGAAGACGGAAACTTTGCTAACAGCATGATAACGAAGCAAAGTGTTCCAAAAAAAAGTACCGATCAAGGCTACCAATGCGAGATAGACAAAGGTGATGCCAGAGACAAGATCAAATTGAAATGGAAGGATACCAGCACGCCAAATACCTGCTGCGATCAGACAAAGCGACCCGATAAACAATTGGTAGAACGTTATTACACCTGTATCAAATCGAGTGGATTCATGGCGGGCCATCAAGTTCCCTGCGGCGGCGGCTAAGTTGGAAAGGATCAAGAGTATTTCGCCTAGTCCAAATCCGATACCTGTAGCAATCGAATGATAGCTCACAGCGAAAATCCCTAGAAATCCAAGTGCCACCCCCGTTATTTTTCGGGTAGTTAGACGATCATGGTCATCGATGAAGTGGGCGATCAAAATCTGAAAAAGGGATGCAGTACCTGTGAGGATCACGGTTACCATACTAGAAGCGAGACTTACACCAATATAGAAAAAGATATATTGTAAGAAGTTTTGAACAAAGCCCACTTTGCTTAAGGAACGAAAAGCAGCTCGATGAAATATTCGTTTTTTCGACGTGAATCGAAGAATGGCATAAAGGATAAGTGCAGACAGCAAAAACCGATAACCAGCAAAGACAAGCAAGGTGCTATAGTTATGTGTATCAATCGATAACCATTGGTAGCTGAGTTTGATGAGAGGAGCAGGGCTTCCCCATAATAGGGTGATCATAAGAACGGTTGCGATGAATCCTACTGGATGTGTAACAAACTTTTTCAATTTCTGTCTTTCCTTCCGTAGAGGTTGCTCCTTCTATTGTAATCGATAGTGAATCGCTGTGGTGTAGTTGGATTTTTCAAACAAATAAGTTTATATTTTAAAAGTAAGCTTTGATGTAGTTGGAAGGGATGTAGCAATATTTATCATTTCTGGCGAGAAGACTCCTTCCTCAAGGAGCGGATCGAGTAGGGAGGGGATGAATCGCCTTCTTGCTTGTTTTCTAAAAGTGTTGAAACGTACGTTCCCTTTTGGTAAAATATTCATGGAAAAGAGGTGAATTCCATGCCGACGATTACAATTAAAATACCTTTGTTTGAGCCTGCAAAAATAAAAATGGTAATGTACGAAACGATGCAACAATGTTTTTCAGAAGCTTGCAACCAAGCCATTCAACTGAAAAAAGAAAATGAAAAGCTAACGAAATCGGATATCGATAAACGATTGGCTCATTTTGAGTTGCCTTCGACNCTTATTCAAGAAGCGAGGAAANTAGCCATTAGTCGTTTTCAGGATTGGAAAAAGAATCAGAAAATCAAAGGTTTCCCGAGTTTCCGAAACAGAATTGCAATTCTGTTTAACAACCAAAATTGGAGATTCCGTTTGGATAACGGATTCTTAAAA
>NZ_ATZF01000014.1 GCF_000428065.1 Shimazuella kribbensis DSM 45090 | reverse complement strand
GAGGACTAGAACGCTGGTAACAGGCGTTCCGCCCATGTGGGTACACTTCTAACTGCATGGGACGGGCTGATGAGACAGCCCTGAACTTGGGAGTTGCACAAAGCAGAAATGGAGTGAGTGCGCTAACTACCTAAGAATCCCACGACTTTAGTCGTGTGGAGTCTCAACTCTTCTCTGAACTCCCTTGCCAAAGCTTCAGCAGGATCTTCGCCAAAATCTACTTTTCCACCTGGTAGTTCATAATATCCTGGTAAGAACTTTTCTTTTTGACTTCGTTGGATAACTAGAACCTTGTTATCTTTCATTAGAAAACCTGTACTAACAACTTTTTGAATCATTCTAATCCCCCTTAATATACAAGTATGACTGAAATTAATCTGACTGAAAAAATGTAAGCTGAAATAATTTCGGATAGATGGAAAATAAACTTATGTGCATAATGGAAATGTAGTTTTATATGAAAGAACATGAAAAGGATTGAGATATGCTGATAAATAAAAACCAGTGTGTTTTAAATATCACACTGGTTCCTATTTTGGTTAAATACGATTACTTTGCAACGGTATTATGGATATAAGCCACTGTTCCATTAGCAAGACGTATCTTATGAAACTCTCCAGACATACCTAACTTCGTGATGGTAGTTCCTTTTTTTACTTTCGCTACAACTGGAGCACTCATAGAAGGAGTTGCTCTAACATTGGCAGTAGTAGCAGTAACGGTTACTACCCATTTTTTTGCGACCAAGTGACTGATATAAGCAACTTTGCCGCTTGCTGTTTTTACTTGATACCATTCTCCATTATCACCTAGCAAAGAGTAAAGAGAGCCTTTCTTCGCTTTCTCGATTACGTTGGACGAGAGATTAGGTGATTGTCTTACATTTGCTTGGTCCGTTGTCACTTGTACGTAGCCTGTATCAGTTACAAAGGAAAGACCAGTAGTCAGGTCACCATTGTAAATAAAACCTTTTTTTCCATTCGATAATTTAACTTGTGTATAGTTACCAGAAACCCCTGTGCGTGGAAGGGTGGTTCTCGCAGCTACTGTTGTGATTTTAAAAGAACCAGTAGAAGGTCCTGTCCAAGCTGTTGTGGATTTTGTCGTTGTTACAGAACCCGTAGCAGGTTTTAAACCAATACGCTGGTCTCCACGCCAGATGTTATTACTGGTGCCGGAGTGAATCCAGACAGGAACTCCCTCATAAATCAAGTTATAAAGCTCAATTACTTGATCATTGTGCATGCGGATACAACCACTAGATGCATTGGATCCGATAGAACTTGGTTGATTGGTCCCATGGATTCCATAAGATCTTCCGTTATCACCGTTTACACTTATGCCATTCCAACGGGGACCAAGTGGATTATTTGGACCAGGCGGAACGTCTTTCCAACTAGGACCATTGATTTTAACGACAAGTGGAAAAGTTCCCTCTGGTGTTAATTCTTTGGTTCTACCCGTTGCAACTCGATATTTTTTTACTACTTTTCCATTCTCATATAAATATAGATAATTGGTTGCTTTGTTTACTTCGATCTGTTTGGTAATGGATGATGCGAAGGATTCTTTTGGTAAGCTAATAAAAGACATTACCATGGCGAAAGCAACCAAAATACCAATGAAACGAAACTTTCTCAAATTTCTTCCCTCCAAAAATTATCTTCCTCTCTTAATGAGAAGATATATTTCTATCATATCGAATTGTCATTTTATTTGGAGGAGTTAATTGTTAAAAGTTCGGGTTATTTTTAAGAGAATAAAAGTACAAAAAGGAAAGGTTTCTTTACTCTTCTTAAATACTCATTTAAGATAGAAGGATTAGAGGATTTGGGAAAGGATTGAAAAGTTTTTATGTACCAACTTATTCTATTTGACGTAGATGGCGTTTTTTTAAGTGAAGAACGTTGCTTTGATGCTTCTGCCCTAGCTGTTTGGGAATTGCTATATGCTCCTCATTTTTTACATATAAGGGATAATTCTTTTTCGACAACTCCAAAAGAAGAAGAGATTCGTGAGATCCGTAAAAAAGTTTTTCAGAACGATACCATATTGGATTGGATGAAAGATCGTGGTATTAATGCCAATTGGGATATGGTTTATTTGGTGTTTACTGCTCAGTTGATGCATGCACTAAAAGCGGTTGAAAAAAGCTATGCTAAAGAGTGGTTATCCAACCCCATTACAGAAGATTCTTTATCTGAACTAAAGGAATACATTCGAGGTTTTGATCCGGATTTTCGGTCTTTCTTTTCCATCTTTGATGAAACGAATGGAAAGTTAAACCGGGATGAGCTTCTTGTATACTTCAATTCTTATGTAAAAGAGCATTTTGGCGTAGAGGTAGATTACTTTTCACGAATTAGTACCCTTTGGGAAATTGGGAGTTCGGTTTATCAAGAATGGTATTTTGGTGAAGAGTTATTTCTAGAAGAAGAAGGGTATACACGGACAAAAGGCAAACAAGGGTTTTTGTTTCAAGAGATTCCATTAGCCCCTCTTGCCGAGTTGCGTCAGTTGCTTGCTGATCTGCAAGTAAAACAGATTGCGTTAGGTATTGGGACAGGGAGACCATGGCTGGAAATGGAAGTCCCTCTTCGGGAAATGGGTCTATTGGACTATTTTCATCCGAATCGGGTTATTACGGCAACCGATGTTGTATTAGCGGAGAAGCAGTACCCAAAAGAAGCTCCTTTAGGTAAACCGCATCCCTATACATATTTACTTGGATTTTTGGGTAAAGAGGCTGCGGATAATATTGCTTTGCAATATCCATTACCGATTGAAGAAGGGCATCGCATATTGGTGGTAGGAGATTCCGTTGCAGATTTTCTTGCAGCTCAAAAGCTAGGTTTTCATTTTGCGGCTACCCTTACTGGATTGACAGGTCAAGAGGCGCGTGGAAAATTTGAAGAGCTAGGTGCAGATTATATTTTAGATGATGTAAGACAGCTACGATCTGTAGTCATGGCTTGACTAAAAGAAGTTTTTTTTCGCATAATAGAGGAGAAACAACGATAGCAACTTACTTTTTGGAGGGAATTAGAATGCCAAAATACGAACTACCTGCACTTCCATATGCTTTTAATGCTTTGGAACCTCATATTGATGCATTGACCATGGAAATTCACCATGATCGTCACCATGCTACATACGTAAATAACTTAAATGCAGCATTGGAAGGTCAAGATGTTGCAGAACAATCCATTGAAGAATTAGTTGCTAACTTAGATAAACTACCAGAAGGAATCCGTACCGCTGTGCGTAACAATGGTGGTGGACATGCCAACCATAGTTTCTTTTGGCAAATCCTTAGCCCAAATGGCGGTGGCGCACCAACTGGTGAGATTGCCAAAGCAATCAATGATACATTTGGAAGCTTTGATGAATTAAAAGCGAAATTTGCAGATGCAGCAGTAAAACGCTTTGGAAGCGGTTGGGCTTGGCTCGTTGTCAAAGACGGAAAATTAGAAGTAACCTCTACAGCAAACCAAGACAGCCCACTTACAGATGGTGCAACTCCTGTTCTTGGTTTGGATGTTTGGGAGCATGCATATTACCTCAACTATCAAAACAAACGCCCGGATTACATTGGTGCATTTTGGAATGTAGTAGACTGGGATGAAGTAAATAAACGCTACCAAGCAGCAAAATAATTGTTTACACAAAAAACAGCCAATAACATGGCTGTTTTTTGTGTTGTCAAATCCAATTCATGGATGGAAAGCTTTGCCGGTAGTTTCCGCATGGTGACCCCCTTATAATGGGACAAGTGTTCCGAATCCCATTGTCCCAAGCAAGAAAGAGGAGGATATCACACATGCTTATTAGTAAATATATACTTGTTTTATCATCATTCTTCAGTTTTATTTTTGTTTCTGAACAAGGACCTCAATTAACTTCTGCTTCGATCCACACGAAAGCAGAGAAAAGTACACAAGTAAAAGATGCTCAACTTCGTCTAAAGAAGCTGGGTTTATATAAAAAACCTATCAGTCAAGTATATGATGCTTATACCAGGAATGTAATTGCACAGTTTCAAACCAATAATCATTTGCCTATCAATGGGACTTTGGATTCGAAGACAACAGGCAAACTTCAGCAATTAACTACGGTTAAGCAAGTAAAACCAGCAAAAGCTGTAAAAAAGAGTACTCCAGTAAAAGCAAAACCAGAAAAGAAGAATCATTCGGTAAAAAGTCAATCTGTAGATGCAACACAGGCAGAAGTTCGTCTTTTAGCAAAAGCGGTTCATAGTGAAGCACGCGGAGAAAAGTTTACAGGGAAAGTAGCAGTAGCCGCAGTTATTTTAAACCGAACAGAAACAAAAGGATTCCCTCACACGATTAAAGGCGTTATTTATGAACCAAAAGCATTTACAGCTGTTAGTGATGGACAGTTTTCTTTAAAACCAAGTACAGAAGCTTATCGAGCTGCTTATGCAGCACTTCGTGGCTCGGATCCGACAAGTGGAGCAGTTTTTTATTTCAATCCAGAAATAGCGACTTCTAGTTGGATGAAACAAGAAGCAAGGAAACACGATACAGTGAAGATCGGTCGACATGTGTTTTTTAAATAGGAAAAACGAGCAGATAACTATGCTCGTTTTTTTTATGTCAAGAAGGCAGTGATTATTATCGGGCCAGTTCTCTCTACCCACACAGTGGTAGAGAGAACTGGAATTGCCCGGACTCAGATCCTGTTGAAGAGGATGTCCAGCATCACGAGGATGGCCGCGAACAAAAACAGGGTATACAGGGTCCGACCGAGTACCTTGATGAGCGACTCGGAAGGCCCTTCCCCAGATTTCGTGTTGACCTTCTTGTTGCGCATCATCTCGAAGGAGGGGATGAGGACGATCCCCGCGATCAGGGACAGGGCCAAGTGATGCTCTGTGATGAACACCTCCTGCTTCATGTACCAGAGGAAGTTCCCGAAACCGATGAGCAGAGCGCTCATCACCAATCGGATGGAGATGTGGTTCTCCCAGAGCTGCTGGATGGACTTCTTGTCCCTGTTCGGCATATCGACTCCCAAAGGGAAGAGTTCGGACGATTTCAATTTTATTTTATAACAATCTGGATGTTTCAACATGTTTTTTTATTTCGAACAAAAAAGAAACAATTTATGTGAAGGAATGTAATTTTGGATCCGATCTCTCATCCCTTGAAGGATAAGAGATCGGTATGTCCGTACTTTACCTTCCTAGAAGGCCGGATAGTGCAGGAAGTACCACCCCAGCTCATAGATCACTGCCATTCCAGCGACCACATCCACGATCATGCTGTGCTTCTCAGCAGCTCCTCTGATCCACGAGTGGAGTGCAAAGGTTGCCAGCAGCATCAGGGAAAGGATGTGGTGAGGGTATCCAGAGAACAGATACACGAGCAGGAAAGCCGCTATCACGACCTTGGCGAAGAGGGCAGCCTTCTTCCTCTGATCTAGAAGGGAGGCATGGACTCTTGAAATGAATCCAGAATGTTTTGCTTCCATCATCACTCTCTCACATGTAGTTCGGACATGGTATATGTTCATTGTATAATAGAGGAACATTCTTTTCTTGATTAGAATTAATTTTTAAATGTTAGGAGATTTTTATGCAGCATCAGGTTGAAAGTTTTCTATATACCTACCGCGAATTCGCGGAAGTCATAAGTATTTTGCTCAACATCGTGATCAGTATTACCGGATTTGTGCCAAGCTTTTTTCTTACTGTACTCAATGTCAAACTTTTTGGCTTTTCAGGGGGGCTTCATGTTTCCATTATTGGAGAATCATTGGGTGCGCTTGTCGCATTTTGGTTGTATCGACTAGGAGCTCGAAAGTTGGTGCAAAAGAAAACTTCGGATCACCCCAAAATACAGCGATTGTTATATATAAAAGGTAAAGAAGCTTTTTTCCTTATTCTTTCCCTTCGCTTTGTTCCGTTCATCCCATCGAGTCTCGTCACATTGTTTGCTGCTTTGGGCAGTGTTTCGTGGATTGTGTTTGCAATAGCTAGCACCATCGGCAAAATTCCCGCTTTATGGATGGAAGTGTATGCTGTTAATGAGGTGCTAAATGGATCATTGTTGATGAAAGTATTATTAAGTCTATTTGGTATCGTGATTTGTTTCTACATTTGGAAGTCCAAAAAACAGAGTGAACAAAGTTTAGGGGAGGACATTTTTTATATGAAAACACCAAATAAATAGAGCCATCCACTGGATGACTCTATGCTTTCATGCTTATAATATAGGGACATTAAACCTCTTCCGTGTAATATTCGATCGATGAGAAGATAGGATCTAAGAAATTTTCACTTGCTGCTTTGGTGAAATACTTGCTCCCTTTATAGTTTTTATGTTCGTAGAGTGTAACCCAAACTCTATCTGGATTTTTCATGGAGCGCACTTTATCGTTAAATTTCAATTTACTCAAATCGGGAATACTTTGACAAATCGTAATGTGTTTCCCTTCGAAATTGTCTTTTTCGTATAAAGTGAGACAATTATTTGCAGATGCTGTATCAAGAATGAAGAAACTACCTATTAATGCAAATACAGATAAGTTAAATAGATTTTTTATCATAAGAAACACTCCTTGGGTAAGTAGAATATATTTCATCATACAAGGAGGATATTTCCAAATTAATTCGAAATTGTTAATTTAATGTGAACACAATGCATAGATGTGTCCTATTTACCAGAAAAGAAATAAAAAAGCCCATAATAGGGCTTTGTGATCCAGCGAAATTTTCGTGTTTTTCGAATGTACAGCAGGTACTTAAATATGGCAACTCACTTTTATTCCGTTTGGAGAAAGATATCCGGAATAGAAGTGGTTTTTAGCTATAAAAAGTACTCTCCTTTGAATCATTAGCTCTGATGGAGGACTCTTACTTTTATTTGTATCCATATTGGAAATGGCGTGAAAAATGATCGGCGGCTTCTACTGTGGGTACAGTAAAGCCGCCTTTGCAATCAACGTCAGGATGCGTATCCCATCGTGTGGCGACGTCGCAGCCACGCTCGATCCTCCGCCCCTCAAGGTCCACGAATGCCGGCTTCTCCGCAGCGGGCTTCTTCGGATGAGTGGTGTCGGTGAGCTCGATGCACCTAGAAGGGCACTGTTGGTGGCAAGTCGTGTTCGGTTGGGATTGCCTCCTCGAAGCTTTGCCATGAGACAGCTTTTCGTTGATCGGGTAAAGAATCCTATCCACACAATGTCACGGATAAACATGAAAAGAAATCATTTTTTGTTTTTAATAAAGGGATATAACAGAATTTTCAGACCATGTATAACTTGCCGATCTGGTTACACTCTTGTGCAAACCAAACACTTCCATCTTTTGCAACCGCAATGCCATGAGGCTCTGAATTTTCAGTAGGGATGTCATACTCTGTGATTTTTCCATCCCATGTCAATCGTCCAATCTTATTGCTTCCCCATTCTGTAAACCAACAGTCCTCATTTAAACCAGCTACAATGGCGTGTGGCTTTGCATTTGCTGTTGGGAGAGGATATTCTGTTATTACGCCATTAACCGATATTTTTCCGATGTAATTTCCTGTTATCGCTGCAAACCAGAGGGAACCATCTTTTCCACTTGTGATTCCTACAGGACCCGATTGGGCGGTTGGTAGCGGAAATTCAGTTATTTCTCCATTTGGTGTAATTCGACCGATTTGGTTTGCTGCATTTTCGGTGAACCAGATTGCTCCATCCGAACCCAAAGTTAGAAAAGAAGGATAGGCATTGGATGTAGGGATTGGGTATTCAGTTATATGTCCATCTCCATCGATTTTGCCGATTTTGTTAGCGAGTAACTCCGTAAACCAGATTTCTCCGTTTTGTCCCTCTGTGATCCCATAAAGTCCTGCATTTGCAGTCGAAAGGGTGTATTCTGTCATATTTCCTTTTTCATCGATACACCCCAATTGGTTTGCTATGTTTTCGGTAAACCAGATTTCTCCTCTGGATGTAGCGGTAATGACCATCAAACCAGCATTTTCTGTAGGAATTGTTATTTCCTGTAGTTTTCCGTTTGTATCTATTTTCCCGATTCGGTTTCCTTTGTTTGCAGTAAACCACACTTCTTGATTGTTTGTTATGGTTATGCCATAGGGTGCAGCTAGAGGAGAAGGGATGGACTGTTCATGAAAATGTATTTGCATGTTTATACTCTCCTTTTCTTGAGTTCGTTGCGTTGCTGAATAATGGCTGCAAATTCTTTTTCGAGTTCTTCTGTAGGAGCAATACTCAAAAGGCTTAATACTTCTGTTAATCTTGTTTCGATCAACAATAACTCGTCTTCTTGTTCTGTACTAGGTGTTTGATGTTTCTGTTGAAATGCGTCATACGTACCTGCGAATGAGGTGATACTTTTGTTTTGGATCTCCACGATATCGGTTGCTACATTTCGGATAAATTGTCGGTCATGGGAGACGAAAATAACTGTTCCTTCGTATTGAGTAAGAAGATGTTCCAACGCATGAATACTTTCCATATCTAAAAAATTCGTCGGTTCATCCATCAAAAGGATATTGATATCACTTAGGAAAATTTTTGCGAATGCTACTTTTCCTTTTTCTCCGCCACTGAGTATCCCCACTTGTTTAAACACATTATCGCCAGTAAAGAGAAGACGTGCTAATACGGTTCTTACCATTTCTGGAGTTTGAATCGAGGTAGCCAGCACATTTTCTAATATTGACTTTGATTCATCGAGAATATCAATGTTTTGACTAAAGTACCCCCACTTTACGCCTTTGGCCAATTGGATATGATCATCAGGCTGAAGAAGCCGTTTGATCAATGTGGTCTTTCCGCTGCCATTGGCACCTAGGATGGCGGTTTTGGAGCCTGTTCGGATCGAAAAAGAAACTTCTTCCCAGAGTATTTTTTTGTTTATCGATGCAGCAATATTTTTGACTTGAATAGCCGTTTTGTTGGAAAGCATGGACTCACTTGGTACATTCATTTTGACTTCGGGTAGGTCTTTTGGTTTCTCGACTTTATCCAGTTTGCTGATCCGAGTTTCTAAGGCATCGATGGATTGATAGACCCCTTTTTGTTTGGTGCCTTTTTGCATTTTCCAGAGCTTCGATTCGGAGTAGCCCATTCGTTTGGAAGGAGGCTTAATCATCTTTTCTGCTTTTTGCTTTTTGAGCAGGATGGCATGTTCCAGTTGTTTTTTCTTTTTTTGATAATGTTCATATTGTTCTTCTGCTCTTTTTCTCTGTTGTTCTTTCCATGTTGTGTAGGTGCTGTAGTTTCCAGCAAAGACCGTGATGGTCTCGTTTTCTATTTCCCAGATTTTGTTGCAGACTTTATTTAGAAAAGAGCGATCATGAGAAATGATTACCATTGCTCCTTTGAATCGGAGGAATTTTTGTTCCAACTGCTCGACACTCTCGATATCTAAATTACTTGTTGGTTCATCAGCGAATACGATGTCAGGGGACCCTGCAAAAGCGGCTTGAATCGCAGCTTTTGTTTTTTCTCCACCACTTAGGCTGGATTCTGCTTCCTGTATTTGAGGAATAATGCCGATTTTTGCGTGACCCTCGATTTCTCCTGTATCGATTAGTTCCGTACCAGTTAATATGTTTAATAAAGTTGTCTTTCCTGTACCATTTCGGCCGATAAGACCAATCCGGTCTTTTTTGGCAATGCGAAGTTGGTCTGTGGAAAATAACAAACGCTCACCGATTGTTTTTGAAATGTTGTTCGCTTCGATTACTATCATAAAAAAACCTCCATCCATATGTCTGGATAGAGGAGGTCGGCATAACAAAAAGAGCATATACTCCATGTGTGAGAGCATACGGATTTTGTTACATATAAAAAAAAGCCTAGACCAACCCTATATCCAGATAAAAATTTCGTATTGAAATGTTTTTTGGAAAATAGGATTAGTAGATCATTGGCTTTTGGTTCACCCTTTCAATTTGGCAATCTGTGACATACTATCATAATATTTTTATTCATTCAAGGCGTATTGTGAATTTTCCTGGGAAATGAAAACTAGACATATGGTAAAATCTTATTTTATTTATCGGGAATTTATTGTTTTCAGGTGCTTTTGGTTAGAATAAAAAACCAAGGATGATAGGTATCCTTGGTTTTTCTTGCATATATAGAAAGGTTAGAATTTGCTGGGGGCCGCTCTCCCGTTACACTTTTGTGTAAGGGAGGGAGAGCGACCGCCGTCCGTGTTTACCGCTGGGAGTTGCCGTCCGTGGGACCGTTGGCCGCACGCGCTGCCGCCGCACGTGCTGCGGCTTCCTCAGCCTCACGCTTGGCTGCCGCCTCGCGCTTGGCCTCCTTGTCCTTCTTGAGGTACCAGACGAACGTCTGGATCAGCCCGATGATCAGACCGACGCGGATCACGAGCGCCATGGCATCCGTGAACCACTCGATCACGAACAGCCCGGTCGCGCTGAAGAGGGCCGCGATGATCGCCGCGGTCTTGTAGCTGACCCAGTTGTTGAGCTCCTCGAGCTTCGGCTCGACCCAGTAGTAGGACTTCACAGCCAGCTTCAACAGGGCCTTGCCCAGGTTCGTCAGCTGCGTGCCCTTACCCTGCGTGTTCTCAGGCATGTTTCCTTCTTCCGAGGTAAAAAACGAAACGGACGGTTGAGTTGTGCTTGCATCTATCTTATCAAATTCTTTTTCTTTTGACATCATTTTATTTGAAAAAAATTAAATTTAAGAAAATCGCTATTTTCTATCTTTTGTATTAAGAAATTCCTTATCCTATTACAAATGTAGACATATGAATCGTATGTTTTTCTTTTTCTTTTCACAGACTATTTGTAGGAGGTGCAGCTCAGATGTCACGTAGAAGAAAACGAAATCCACTTGTCCCGGGATCGAGAGCCCAGCTAGATAACTTGCAGACAAAGTTGATCAGTGAGGAGTTAGGGAAATCTTTTGCCAATAAAGAAGAAGCAAAAATGGAGTTGGCAAAAGAATTGGGAGTACCATTAAAAGCAGGAAGCAATCGAGATTTAAGATCCGAAGATGCAGGCAAAGTAGGCGGAGCAATGGGTGGGCGGCTGGTGAAAGAGCTTGTTGCGATGTCAATCAAATCGCTGCAAAAGAATAATCCATAGAAATCCGATCTTAATTTTTTTAAAAAATCCCTTTTTGGGGTTTGTAAATCAGTATAATGGGGGTAGTTAGGTTTTTAAGGAGGGATCAAATTTAATATGGAACGTGTCTTGCTACTTTCTCTTGGCTTTGGTACAGGTCACAATGCCGCAGCTAAGGCATTGGAGGCACAATTTTCCCAGCAGCCAGAGACGATGACAGATACGATTGACCTTTTGCAGTTGATTCCTAAGACCTTCCATCCCCTGTTGCAATCAGGTTATCAAGGTATGCTTGTCAAATTTCCATCTCTCTATCATCTCTTGTATGATTGGACGTATCAATTCCGATTGGTTCGTTATGTTTCCAAAGAGTTGGTGGAGAAAATAGGTTTAACCATACGTTCCAAAATATTATCGCGACTCCAGCAATTTCAACCAACCAAAATCGTTACCACTCATCCTTTTTCGCTGTTGTTGCTGCCGACAGAATGGGAACAAGTCCCCACCATTGGAGTAGTAACAGACTATGAACTTCATCCGATGTGGTTGGTGGAGGTGCCAGATGTATTATGTGTACCGAAAAAAATGTTAAAACAGAATATAATAGATCGATTGCGTTGGCGCTCTGGAGTAAAAGTGTTGGAAACAGGATTGCCAATTGAACCAAAATATTACGAAGGTACTTGTAGATTGGAAGCTCGATCTTGTTTGTCTTTGCCATCAAATGATCCTGTTGTTTTGGTTATGGGTGGTGGACTGGGCTTAGGACCATTGGAACAAGTGGTAGATGAATTGGAATCACTACCAGATATGCAATTTGTAATATTAACTGGTTCGAATCAATCGCTATTTGATCGTTTGGAGAAAAAGGGATATCCCTCGCATATACGATTAGAAAAATATCGTTCCGATATGGATCTGTTTATGACAGCAGCTGATCTTCTTATTACCAAACCAGGGGGCGTTACGATTACTGAAGCGTTGGCAAAACAATTGCCTATGCTGTTATTCGAAGCATTTCCTGGACAAGAGGAAGCCAACCAGCAATATTTGGTTCATCATCGTGTAGCATTTAAAACCAAACCAGAGACAGTCTGTTTACAAATTAATAAATTTTTCCAATCTCGGATGTATCAACAAAAAATGGAACAACGATTTCATCCACTTGTTTCTCCTGATGCAGCTGAACGTATTGTACAAGCTACTTTGGAGGTCGGAAGATCAAAATTACTGGTCTAGTAAAACAATCCCCGCGTTTTTAGCGTTTGGGGATTGTTTCTGTTTTATGGTTCAGATTTTATTATCTGATTGGTTGCTTCTACATATTTTGGGTACCATTTTTTCCATTCTTTGTCTCGTTCGATTGTTTCGTCATCTAATAAGGCAGCAATGACATCTAGGCAGACATGCCAACCAGCAAGATCTTTTGGTGTGTGATTGGTTATGGTTTTGATGGTTTCCTCTAATACCAGCAAACATCCTTCCGGGTTTTTATGCAATTCAAAGCGGACTTGATCGCTGCCCCATGTAAACTCCAATACCGAAAGTTTTTTTAGCTCAAGAATGGTGAACGCTTCGAAAGTACCATCCTGCATATCAAACTTGATTTTACCGCCCTCCCGTAGCTCATCGATGTGAAGTTCAGAAAACCATGTTTTTAATAGTTCATTCTCTGTTAAGTATGACCATACTTTTGCAACCGAATATTTCAGATGACGTTCAAAGCGGGCAATACAACCACCCTCAAATTTTTTCAACTCTGCTTGCATGTTTTGTACCTCCATCCAAATTTATTGCCGTTCCACTTTTTTCGATTGAATCATCCATTAGAACCTTATCCGAGTTATTCTCTCCGTAATCGATATAAATACTTTCATTTAAAAGGATTGCTTTTGTTCTCATCGTAGCTTTCGTTATGCTGAATCCAAATTTTCCTGATAACAGAGAGAAATATGTATTTTTATCTTTGGGTAACCAAATACTAAACATATTTTAGTAACTTACTTTCTATATAGTTGTCTGTTATAATCATCTTATTCTTATATTCGAAAGGGAGCTTTTGCTATGATTATTGATATTTATCAGGATACGGTTTGCCCGTGGTGTTGGATTGGAAAAAAGAACATGATGGATGCGATTTCCCAGTGGGAAACAGAAAACAACCAATCTGTTACGATTCGCTATCATTCCTTTCTATTAGATCCTAATTTACCGGAAGAAGGCAGGGGGTTTCGTGAAGTGATGGCGGAAAAAATGGGGAGCGAGCGGATGGTAGACCAAGCGACTCAACAAGTGACTGGTGCAGGAGCTGCGGTCGGTGTACCGTTTCGCTTTGAGAATGTGACACGTATGCCAAATACGATCTTATCTCATGCTTTGATCAAAATGGCTCCAGAAAAAGTGGCTCTACCATTGGTCGAAGCTATTTTTAAAGCGTATTTTTATGAGGGACAAGATATTGGAGAGTTAGATGTGCTTGTATCTATTGCCGAAAAGGTCGGAATGGACCCAATCCAAGTTCGGAATTCTTTATTAGCTGGAGAGTACAAAGAAGAAGTGAGGAAAGATCTTCAAAACGCTAATGAGCTGAATATATCAGGTGTTCCATTTTTTGTGATCGATAATAAATTAGCATTGTCTGGGGCTCACTCCAAAGAGAACTTTTTAAAAGCATTTGCAGAGGCGAAATAGAAAAGAATTTAATTATTCTTTTCTATTTTTATTGAAAATATTCATGTTTTTAATATTATGATCAAATGATTTAATCTTGTATCTGTATTCCAACAAGTTTTAATCCATGGTAAGAACGATTTTACCGCGACCGTGTCCCGCTTCCATTTCTTTATGGGCATCTGCTGCTTGATGTAATGAAAATGATTTTCTGATATGAATGTTTAATTTCCCTTGATCATACAGCTCTATTAGTTCCATAAGCCGTTCAACAGTTCTCTCGCTGCGAATAATTTGCACACCCAATTTTTGTGCAAGATCAAAGGATACAATGGTTCCAATTCGGTTTTTGTTTTTGACAAGTTCCATTGATGCCCGCAAAGCATCTTCCCCAGCAGCATCGAATGCTACATCCACTCCATCAGGTGCAAGGGCACCCACTCTTTCTACCAGACCTTCTCCATAAGTGACTGGGATGGCACCAAGCGAGCGAAGATAGTCATGATTACGGTTGCTAGCTGTACCAATAACAGTTGCACCCCATGCGAGGGCTAGTTGAACTGCAATTGTACCCACTCCACCTGCTGCAGCATGTATGAGCACCGTGTCACCCTTACGGACTCCCAATGCCTTCAGCGCAGTGTGAGCAGTTTGTCCAGAAGCTGTTATTGCACCAGCCTCTTCCCAAGACATATTTTGTGGTTTAGGAACAATTTGGTTCACACTTACAACTACATACTCTGCATAACAAGCAAGTAAAGCCCAACCAAGAACTTCATTACCAATTGAAAAATCGGTAACTCCAGTTCCGACTTGATCGATGATTCCTGCAAATTCGTTACCTAAAATTTGTGGATATTGTATCTCCAAACCGGGAGGTTCCCAGCCTGTACTGCGTACGGCAGTGTCAAAAGGTTGAATACCAGCAGCTTTAATCCGGACCCGTACTTGACCTGAACCAGCTTGAGGGGTTTCAAATTCCATGATTTGCAACACATCTGGGGAGCCATAAGTAGATATTGCTACAGCTTTCATATTCGTTTCTCCTTTTTTGTAGGAAATAAAAACTCGATGGTCTTATTTTTGACCTTTTCTTTCGATTCGATTTATTTTTCATTTGTTTTTCTACCAAAGTAGAAGCGATAAAAGAGTAGGATGCTCCCATATAGAACAGCGAGATAAAGATAGATGTTACTATATATTATTGTTGGATTGAAACGAATCGGATTCGAGGGAATTCCAAGATCTACGATTTTGCTGTATATCGCAGCAGAAAAAGACATGCCTATAAAATTTAATAGGGCCAAAAGTCCCATTCCAACCCCAGTCTGTTTTGGTGGTAATGTTTGTGAAATATTATTGGACATAGCAATGACCATGAAAGTTTGACCCACTTGGCCAAATATGAGAATGAGACTAATGATAATCGGGGAAGTCTCTGTTACAGAAGATAACAAAATAAAACAAATGAGTAATAAAATGGACGCTATATAGAATAGAAACGAATTGCCTCTCCGATCTGCTAACTTCCCGCCTTTTCTACCGAGTAATGCTGCTATAAGAGCGGAGGGAAACATGGCCAAACCAATCCATTCTGTTGCTAAGTGATGAATCTCGGCAAATAATAACGGATTTAGAAAAGAAATAGCATACCCCATGCCACTAACCAAGAAAGAAATGACTAACTGAAGGGAGTAGCTTTTATTTTGGAACAAACTAGGCTGAATGAAAGGTTCTGCTGTTGATTTTATACGTACGATAAACAGACCAAGTAAAACGATTCCTCCAACCCCTAACATCCAAGTCCCGTTCATGACCGTCAGTAGGAATAGGACTACCATGCCAACAAGCAGTGCCCCACCAGTCCAATCAATAGTAGTAGCCTTCTGATGGTCATCTATCATATATTTACGATAGAATGGTATCGTGAACAGCGTTAAAATAGGTATGCAAAACAACCATCTCCAACCAACAAAGCTGAAAAGTAATGCGGAGACTACTGGTCCTAGAGCAAATCCGAGTGCTAAACCAGCAGCTACGGCTCCTATGGTTCTTCCTCTCTTGTCTTTTGGGAATATTGAATGGGTATGATCATAGAGGCAGCTGGAATTACGGAAGCCCCTATCGCTTGCAGGATTCGGGCGAGCAGAACCATCCAATATGATTGAGCTGTGAGTCCGATGATGGAGCCTAATGCAAAAAAAAGCAATCCGAATGTTAACAAATTTTTAAGTTTGTAAATGTCTGATAGCCTTCCGTAAATGACCGATCCAACAGCATAAATCAGCATATAAGAGGATGTTACCCAACTTACCTGCGTGAAAGAAAGATGAAATTCTATTCGGATCTCTGGGAGTACAATACTAAACATCGTTGCACTCATGGAAGATACGATCATCGTAAAGATCACAATACGGATTAATTTTTCTCTTGTCCGCGGCGGGACTTTGTGTTCCATTTCCCATCCTTCTTTCTAAATGGTCGAAAGTCTTTCTGTGATTCACCGTTCGAGGATGTTATAAGAAAGTTTGCATATTGTTTTTGCATGTTTCATTCTATAATGGATTAAAAATAATAGATAATACACATTGTGGTATCTATCTATAACTTTGTGTGTATAAATGTAGGTGATGCTATGGAATTGCTGCAATTGCATTATTTTAGAAAAGTTGCGAAATTGGAACATATGACGAAGGCAGCGCAAGAACTTCATATCCCTCAATCAGCTCTTAGTAAGACCATTTCTCGGTTAGAAGAGGACCTGGGAGTTCCGTTATTTGATCGTAAGGGAAGATATATTCGACTGAACACGTTTGGAAAAGCGTATCTGAAAAAAGTAGAAATAGCGTTAACTGCGCTCGAAGAAGGTCAAAGAGAGGTCAAAGATCTCGCAGGAATGGAGAAGGGAGAACTTTTGATAGCAACAACAACACATAAATGTTTTTCTGGAATAATTGGTTCTTTCTTAACTTCTTATCCAAATATAAAAGTGAAAATGAACCGAGCCTCCGAGCAAGAGAAGGTGCGTCAGCTTCGAAATGGCGATATTGATTTTTGTATCACTTTTCCTCCGATACAGCAGGATGGGATAAAAGGGATTTCTTTTCTTACGGAAGAGATCTTATTAGCTGTTCCTTCCACCCATCGCTTTGCTCATCGCAGTAAAGTAGATTTGAGTGAACTGTCTGATGATCCTTTTATTCTTATAGAAAAGGGAAACCCATTTCGGGAAATGACAGATAGATTTTGTGAACAAGCTGGATTTACTCCAAATGTGGCATGTGAAGTAGATGAACATTCTGCAATTGGTCATTTTATTCCTTCTGGAGTTGGTGTTGCATTTTTGCCAGAGACTTTAGTGGATAAAAGAAAGACATCCTATCATTTTGTGCATATTCATCGTCCCGTTTGTCGGCGTATCTATCAGCTTGCATGGATGGAAGATCGTTATATATCTACAGCTTCACTTAAATTCCGAGAATTTTTCGTTCAGCATTTTACTAGTCAACAAAGAAATAGGATTTAGATACAAACTTATAAATATAAGAAAAAGGAATTTCGCAGCAAAATTTCACAAAACCTAGTTATGTATGAGTGCCCTAAGGCCAAGCGACATCCATCAGCAAGTGGAATGGGATTTTTTGTATTTTTGTTCCGTTGCTAAGTTGGATATATTTGTCCATCTCTTCTACTTTATCTACAAATCCACAGAAATGAGCGATTTCATAGGCACACACATAAGTAGCCACTATAGGCTGCTCTTGTTCTATGGCCTCCTGAATGAGATAACGAATTATCTCCCATTGTTGTTCATCCAGTGTGGGTGGTGTCAACCGAGTAGCCTCTTTCCGCTGTTTTAGTAATGCTCTGCGATGCTCTGGTAGGAACATGCGACTTCCTTCCCAAAGGAGATTTTTGCGATTCAATTTACTCATTGATAATGTCCTCCAATCTTTTTCGCCCGTTCCGCAGCTTGCCCAGCAGAGGTGAGCGAAGCTGCATGGAGAATGGCAGTACTTCCATATCTCTCTTTTATCTCATCCACAACTGCCCCAAGTGCTCTTTTTTTGTTGCGATCCGTAAAGAGATCCAGTTGTATGGGAGAGTCAGGGGATAATCCACCAAGACTTATTCCCAAAGAACGGATTGGTTCTCCATCCCAATGTTGATGAAAAAGTTGTTTGGCAGCATGAAAGATAGGCATCGTTTCGTTTTGGGCATATCCCAGATTTTGTTGTCGTGAAAAGCCTGTAGGGCAATCAAAATCAGCACTCCTACAGCCTACATGAACAGTTATTCCTGCTAAATGCTGTCTGCGTGCTCGCCGGCATACTTCTTCACATAGTTCCAATAAAATTACTTCAATGTCCGCTGCTCTTCGATAATCTCGTGGCAAAGTCATATGATGCCCAATTGCTTTTTGCTGACTAAAAGACGTGAGAGTAACAGGGGATAGGTCCATTCCATTTGCAGTCATCCACAAAACATGTCCGTTGATCCCCCAATGTTTTTTCAGTTTTTCAAGCGGATAATTTGCCAGTTCTCCAATGGTAGTTATGCCTATTCGCTGGAGGTTTCTGGTCATTCTTCTTCCTACACCAAAGCAATTGTTTACAGGTAGTGGCCATAGCTTTTCTTTTATATTTGTCTGATCAAGACGGAAAATGCCTTGTTTGTTTTTTTTGGCAAAGTTGTCGCATGCCATTTTACTCAATACTTTATTTGGACCAATCCCAACTCTGGCATATACTCCTGTTTCGTTATAGATAGCTTGTTGAATCTTTTTGCTGATTGTATCGATGTCGCCAAATAAGCGCTCACTGCCTGTTACATCGAGAAATTGTTCATCGATCGAATAGGGTTCGACTAAATCGGTAAACCCTTCTAAGATCTCTGTGATTTGTAGGGATATCTGGAGATATAGCCCCATTTGCGGGCGAACTACGACCACTTCTGGGCACGCTTTCATCGCTTCCCATAATGTTTCTGCATTTTTAATTCCATAGGATTTGGCTATGGGACATGCTGCAAGGATCACACCACTTCGGCGATTAGGATCACCAGAGACGACAACAGGGCGATTCTGGAGTTCTGGATTGCGCACTTTTTCTACACTCGCATAGAAGGATTGAATATCTACTAGTAATATTATTACGAACACCCCTTCCCGAACATATGGTTGCGTTACCTATTATATGCAAATGTGGGTTCGCTTAGTAGTCTGCAAATGTTTCCAAATGGATCGCGAAGAAGGGTGATTTTTATTATTGACTGATCGTTAAAAAATGAGATAGAATTTAATTCGATCGTCCGTAAGATTTGGATTTTTATGTATGAGATAGAAGGTGTAGAAATGTTATAGTGAGAAATAAAAGAAGGATTTGATACAATGAGCGGAAGACCACGTGAGTTTAAAGATACATCTGTAATCGATGCTGCAATGGATGTTTTTTGGAAAAATGGATTTGAAGCGAGTTCAGCGCAAGAGTTATGTGAACAGACAGGACTCGGCAGAGGAAGTTTATATAATGCTTTTGGAAGCAAACATGAACTATTTGAAATCGCCTTGAAACGATATCAAGAGATCGGGATAAAAGAACAAGTAGAAATATTAGGAGGCCCTGGTCTCATCAAAGATCGGCTTCGTTCCTTAATGGAGTGGGCAATCCAAGAGGATTTTAAAGAAACAGATCGACGAGGATGTTTGACAATAAATTCTGCAATAGAGCTTGGCGGAAAAGATCCTACGGTCGCAGCCTTAGTGGACCAACACATTTTTAATCTAGAACAAGCATTATGTCATGTGATGGCTCTGGGACAACGCTCAGGGGAAATTAAATCAACAAGACCTGTGTTGGAGCTTGCTAGATTTTTCCTGAGTAGTTATTATGGTTTGCGGGTGCTGGGAAAAGTGGTGCAAGACCGCAATATATTATTGGATGTAGTAGAAGGTACCTTAGCAGCATTATAAAGAAGAAATGAGTAGAGAGGCGAATACATTAGCCTCGTGCACTTAATTTTGTAACGATCATTAAATAATGAGGGGTTTTTCTTATGCCAATTGCTGTATATATGTTAGGTTTATTGATATTTGCAATGACCACTTCTGAGTTTATGGTAGGTGGAATGATGCCAGAACTTGCAAAAGAATTTGGAGTATCTATTTCTGATATTGGCTATCTTATTTCTATATATGCTATTGGCATGGTAATAGGTGGTCCTATGGTAACGATTGGTTTATTAAAGGTATCGAAGAAGAAAGCACTCATGACCATTGCTATCTTCTTTTTGATTGGGCAAATAGTTGGATCGATCGCAACTAGCTACGAGGTAATGATGGTAGCACGAATAATTACAGGAATAGCTTCGGCGGCAGGATTTGCTGTTTCTATTGCGTTTTGTGTTCATTTGGTTGAACCTCAAATAAGAGGAAGAGCTGCCTCTATTGTTTTAGGAGGTTTAATGATAGCTACTGTTATTGGATTACCTATGTCTACCATGATTAGTCAGTACTTTGGATGGCGCACTAGTTTTTGGGTAGTTGTTGGTCTAGTGCTCCTATCTGGGTTGATGGTTCAATGGCTTGTTCCAACTTTACCAAAGACAGAATCAGGGAGCATTCGCAGTGAGTTCACCGCTTTTAAAAATTCCCAACTATGGGCTGCTTTTGCTACGAGTGGCTTGATTATTGCTGCAACCTTTGCGGCTTTTAGCTATTTTACTCCTATCTTTACTGAATTAACTGGATTTTCAGCTTCAGTTGTTCCGATGATTATGGCTGTTTATGGAGGAGCAACAGTAATAGGAAATATGATCACAGGAAGGCTTGCTGATAAATTTACAATGCAGACGTTATTTATTGGTCTTGTTTTACTAACTGTATCCCTGCTAATGTTTGCTTTATTTGCTAGCAATCCAATCATTACAATCATGAGTGTTATTGTTCTTGGATTGGTGGGAGTTCCTATGAATCCAGCAATGGCGACTCGTGTAATGAAGACATCTAACACAGGAACGCTTGTGAATGCGATTCATGGATCTATTATTAGTCTTGGTGTTGGTATTGGTTCTTCGATAGGTGCATTAACCATGGATGCTGGATTTGGCTTGATTTCTACCTTATGGGTTGGTTTTATTTTGGCAGTTCTTGGTGTTATTTCGCTTTTGCCATTTACAAGAGAAACATTCCGGAAGAAAACTAGATCGCTGAACGAGAATCATATGAACAAGGGGAAAAGTTGTGTAACCTAACCTATCATTTCATCAAGTGTACTTTATTAGAGGAGTACACTTCTTCTCCTATTTTCGAATCATAATGAATAAAAGGGATAATAACATGATTACCTGCATAAGTTTTGCTAAGAGGTGATGACATCGTGGCGGTCATAAGACATAAGTCAGAAGAGGTGCAACTTCTGGCTCGATTGATGCGTGCAGAAGCAGAAGAAGATGGAAATACAGGGATGCTTTTAGTGGGCAATGTGGGGGTGAATCGGGTAAAGGTAAGGTGTTTGGATTTCAAAGACATCAATACTATTACCAGGATGGTTTTCCAAAGTCCTGGTGGATTTGAATCGACACAAAAACCATATTTTTATCAGCGGGCTCGAGATCGAGATGTTCGGTTAGCACAACAGGTGATCGATGGGAGGAGATTGGACCCAGGGACAAATTCACTTTGGTTTTATCGACCTGTAGGGACTTGTCCGGCAAAGTGGTTTGGTCAAGCAAATAGCGGGAGATACAAGGCGCATTGTTTCTTCATTCCCACACCAGCAGATTGTCCAGAAGTCTATTAAGATCAGATAAATGGAGGTAATGTGATGTACTGGTATGATCCATATGGAGCGTATTTGACAGCACCACAACAACCTAGACAAGAACCAACAACAGCGAGGAAATACTCAGAAGATTTGTTATCCCAAAACGTTGGTAGACCAATTACGGTTTATCTTACTTACGAGAAGAATGAAGAGAGAAATAGCAGAACGGTATATGGCGTGTTGCGTCAAGTCGGACGAGATTTTATTTTAGTAACAGATCAAGAAACCGGCAAAGACAATATGTTGCTGAATATTAATGTTGATTATATTGAGTTTCATGATCGGGCAAACTTAGCTAGTAAAAATTTATAGATTGCGAGTGAGAAAACCTACGGTTTAAATCGTGGGATAAAAGCAAGCGTTGGACGAGAAAGGGTTCAGCCCTCTCACAAGTCCAACACTTTTTCAGAAAATATATTTACAAACATACATTCCGATGATAAACTACCATCAATTACATTTCTTGGATAGTTTGAAATGCGAAAACCAAGCAGTAGGACTATTCTGTTGTAATGAACCGTGGGGCTCACGGGGTTAGCTTGGTAATGAAGTAGTCATGAGACTACCGTCCCAAGAATCCTACGGCTTTAGCCGTATGGAGTGTCAAAAGTATCTTGTAAAAAAAGCAAATAACAGGTAAGATGAAATGATGGAAAGAGCCAGAGTGGCTCCTTTTTTTGAGGTTTGGAGGAATAAATATGGTGTTAGTTGCATACAAGTAAAAGTCGATCGAAAGTCTGAGCCTTAAGAAATAAGTTGCAAGGCTTTTTTTTGAGAATAGCATATTGTTTTAGAGGGTGTGATAACACATGGAAGAAAACAAACAACCTACTTCAGCAGTAGAGGTCGTGGAAGCTCCCACACCTTTGGTTGAATCGATAGTAGAAAATTCTACAGATACGAAACGGAACATTCACCCTGACTTATTAGATCCAAATAAATCGATGTTGAAACCTATCGTCGTTTTTCTTATACCATTAATGCTTAGCAATATTTTACAATCGCTGGGCGGGGTTGTAAGTACGATGATTATAGGGAAAGGATTAGGGGAAACTTCCCTTGCCGCTGTTAGTACGATTTTGCCTGTGAACTTTTTCCTTATATCTTTAGTTATTGGGCTTGGATCAGGGAGTTTGGTATTGATTGGACAAGCTTATGGTGCGGGAAAATTAAAAGAACTAAGCAAAACGGTAGATACGACTATCAAATTTTCTTTTTTACTGGGAACAGTGATGGCGATTATTGGAGTCGTTTTTATTGATAGGATACTAGAGATGATCAGCGCAGCTCCAGCTATACAACCAGAGGCATCCCAATTTGGGAAGATTATATTTGCGAGTCTTCCACTTATTTTTGTATATGTGAGTTATACTACCATCTTACGGGGAACAGGAGATGCAAAAACTCCATTTGTGTTTTTGTTAATCAGTACTGTCTTAAATATCGTGCTTACACCTGTGTTGACCTTTGGTTGGCTCGGTTTGCCTCAGATGGGCATATCAGGGACAGCATTAGCATATGTGCTGTCTACCTTGATATCCTTTGTGGCGCTTCTTTTCTATTTAAAATGGAAAAAACATGTCTTAGCACTAAATAAAGGCTTTTTCCAAAACATAGGCTTAGATCTTTCCATTTTAAAGTTATTAGTGAAAATTGGAATACCGTCCAGTGTACAAATGATTGCTATTTCTCTATCTGAAGTTGCTGTTGTTTTCCTTGTTAATGAGCATGGAGAACAAGCGACTGCGGCATATGGTGCAGTAATTCAAGTGTTGAATTTTGTACAGATGCCGATGCTCAGTCTCGGAATGGCAGCAGGAGTATTTGCAGCACAGTTTATTGGTGCAGGGGCAAGTCATCGATTACATGCTTTATTGCGTTACTCACTAGGTATTAATTATATACTCGGTGTAGTTTTGATCGGGATTGTTTATTTGTTCAGCAATCCAATTTTACATTTGTTTTTGAAGGAACCTAAGACGATTGAAATGGCTAATGATGTATTGTTTGCGGTGCTGTGGGCATTGATCATTTTTGGACATGCTATGATTTTATCCAGCATTATGCGAGGAACAGGTACTGTTGTCGTACCTACCATCATTACGATTGGCTGTATTTGGTTGATAATGGTTCCAGTGGCAGTCGCTTTATCGGAGCCAATGGGTTTGCTCGGCATCTGGCTCTCCTACCCTATCGCTGATGGGATTATGCTGCTGATTCTTTACCTGTTTTATGTATTGGTGTGGAAACGAAAACAACATGAGAGTTTATTTGCATCATAAGGGGCTTTCCAGCCCCTTTTTTTTATGGATGCTAAACATCTGCAAGCAAGGCGATTAACAAAGCTTTTTGGGTATGAAGTCTGTTTTCTGCTTGATTGAATACTACAGACTGCGGACCATCCAGCACTTCGGCTGATACTTCCAAATCACGATAAGCTGGCAAGCAGTGCAAGAAGATGGCATCGTCTTTGGCCTTGTTCATCATGGTTTGAGTGACTTGAAAACCAGCAAAATCGTGCAGTCGCTTTTCTTTTTCTTCTTCTTGCCCCATACTTGCCCAGACATCTGTATAAACTGCATCTGCATCTTCTACAGCAATAAGAGGGTTATTATGAAAGGTAAGCGTGGCCCCTGTTGTAGTTGCTAATGTCTCTGCTTCATTCCAGACAGTTGGATCAGGTTCATATCCTTTTGGGGTGGAGATGGTCAGGTGAATACCTGTTGCTGCTGCACCGTGCATGAGCGAATGAAGCACGTTGTTTCCATCACCGATATAAGCCACTTTTAAACCAGTCAAATGACCTTTTTCTTCTTGTAAAGTTAAAAGATCAGCGAGTGCTTGACAGGGATGATAAGGATCTGTCAAACCGTTGATTACAGGAACAGTAGTTGTTTGAGCCAATATTTCCACAGATTCATGGTCAAATGTACGAATGAGAATGGCATCAATATAGCGAGCAAGCACTTTTGCCGTATCTTCTATGGATTCCCCTCTGCCCAATTGAATGTCTTGTCGATTTAGATTCAATACATGTCCGCCTAATTGCATCATTCCCACTTCGAAAGAGACTCGCGTTCTTGTAGAAGGTTTATCAAAAATCATTGCGAGTGTTTTACCGATCAAAGGTTTAAATTCTTCATCGTTATTTGTGGATTTTTTAAGTTGATAAGCTAGATCCAGTAAGTTTGTGATTTCTTCAGGAGAAAGGTTCGTTAATGTTAACAAGCTTTTTCCTTTACAGGATTTTAGGACATGTGGAACAAACGAGGTATGCATGCAAGATCAACTCCCATTTCAGTGTGCTTCAGTCAAATAAATATGCAGATTTGTCTGGAGGAGAGTGCTGAAATTCGTATCAGACTGCTATTTAGTATAACATGACATGAATTATTATACATAAATATTAATATTTATTCAATTCCTTTTCAATGATTCCCATCACTCTTTTGCTTTTTTAAGTACAATAGAACGTATACATTTTTCCTTCATCAGAAAATGAAAAAAATAAATTTTTTGTAATATAATGGTATGATACAAATAATTGAAATAGAGAGAGTAGAAAAGATCAGCCAATGAGTAAATTGTTTAATATAAATAGCATCTTTGTTAGTAGAGAAGTAGGCAGAGGGATTAGAGGAAATTATTTTTTCGTATGTACATCCTATCGATTGATAAACAGGAACAAAATTGATTCTTACAACTGGGAGTGTAATCTTTGACACCATTATTCATTCAATGGATTCGTTTTCGAGATGATATCGGAAGTATCAGTTTGTTTTTTTATCAATGGTTAAAAACGGGGAAGTTGCCTGATATTCATTACATTCGAACGCGAAGTAGCCCGATTGAAAGAAAACTATATGTAGCACTACAAAAAGCCGGATACAAAGTCAATGCACAATATGCGATGGGACCATATCGTTGTGATTTAGCGATTCCCAAATACAAACTGGTCATCGAGTGTGATGGAGAAGCATACCACAGTTCCAAAAAGCAAAAAGCGCGTGATCGTAAGAAAGCGTATTATATACGGAAAAAACATCGATGGAAGTTATTGCGTTTTAAAGGTTCACAAATTACGAGAGAGATAGAGAAGTGCGTGGAAAAAGTTCATTTGCAAACAGGTGTAAAATAGAAAACTCCTCAAGTAGGGGATTTTGATTTGGAAGAATAGATCGTAGAAATTTGCACACTAGTTCAATAATACAAATAGAAGTCAAAAAAGAAACCAGCTCCGATTGCATGTAACGAAAGAAAAGATGGTATTAAGTTTAGAATATTAAATATAAGCAGGTATGGATCTAGGTTCTTTTGTAGTATAATAATGGTACCTGATCCCAGAAAGTCTGGTAGGAAGGGAACAACATGCAGTTTTTGATCGTCGAAACCGATGAGGCCATCAAGGTCATCTTCGTCGAGGGATCCAAGCTGATCGCGAGGGAGATCGTCGGGTTCAATACCTATCTCGTGCGCGACCCCATGGGTGAAGGTCGCCACCGCGATGTGTGGATGAACCTGACCCCTTTCAAGGGGGCGCAGCTCGATCTGACGGAGCTGGGTGTCTCGCTGGACGCCACGAGCGGACAGTTCGTTCTCCAGAACGTCTCCAAGAACGTCTTTGAGAACGACAAGGTTCTCCTGTGGACTGTGCCGGAAGGGATGATCAACCCCCCCTTCATCCGCGCTGATGACGGTATGGACTTTCTGCTGGATACGAGTTCTCTTCGGCAGGCAGGTGTGAAGCCGATCACTCTGATGAGCATCTGACCTGACATTCCGGGGTCTCGGGCGCGCAAAGACAACTGTCTTCGCGCGCCCGGCTGATTTATTATTAGAAAAACGTGAATAAGAACATTTACAAATAAAGTAGTGTGTTAAAAATACAAAGGCCGACTCCTTGCAATAAAGGAAGTCGGTTTTTTACTGAAGAAATGGAATAAAGTTATCGCTTTTTCATGTATGCAACAAATTGTAAACCGATAAATGTATATTTGTTGACAATAGTAGTATTTAAATTTATCCTAATATAGAATGCTTAAGCAGAAAGGAATTATGTTATATGTCATCATCTTCTATTTTGATTCGAAATATGGTACTTGCCGCTCTATTTGCAGCACTATTGGCAGTAGGAAGTCAAATCTCTATTCCAATCGGACCTGTCCCCATTACATTACAAACGTTGATGGTCTTACTAACTGGTGCGATCTTAGGTTCACGATGGGGTGCAATCAGCGTAATCGTCTGGATTTTATTAGCAGCAGTCGGTGCTCCGGTACTGAGTGGAGGTACAGGGGGGATGGGAGTATTATTTGGTCCAACAGGGGGATATATTTTTGGATTCTTGATTGCTGCGTTTGTGGTTGGTTTGATAATTGAACGATTAGGTCGAAACAAACATATCTCTTGGTGGCATCTGTTTCTTGTATTTATGATTGGGGGAGAATTGATTATTCATGCAGTAGGTTTCCCTTGGTTCCTGATTGCGTCCAATCTTCCTTTTAGCATGGATCTTTTCAACAAAGTATTTCTCGTCTTTTTACCAGGTGATATTGCAAAGGCTATACTGGCTACCATACTTACTTTTTCATTGTTTCGGGCGATGCCATCTTTTGCTCCGCAAGAGAGAAAGAATAAATAGTGGATACTGTTTATGAAAAGAGTTTACTTGTTGCCAATTTACAGAAATTAAATTTAAAATGATTATAGATCATTCAACCTACAGGAGGTTCCTGTGTCATCTTCTGTGATTGCTCCTGTGTTCGATGGGGAGTCACTTTCTTTCCAGGCGACCAACGCCAGTCGTCCCGTACCAATGAAGGTTAAGGTCGACAGGAGGATGGACCCTCACACACAAGAGTCCTTCTACGTCGATGAAGAAGGCAAGGAGTACCGCATCGATTCAGGCATCGTGATCTGCTGGTTTACCGACAAGGAAGGGCGCGTTTGCGCAGTTGACCAGAACGGCAAGGTCCGCTTTCCTCTGTTCATGTAATCCAGAGAGCTACAGGAAATTCTTCTTGTAAACGTGCCTCTATGTGAGGTACACCCGAGCAACTGCTTTCCAGCAGCTGTTCGGGCTCGATAACAATGGTTGTTCCAATAAAGAAAACGTATGGATTATTTATCCATACGTTTTTGCTGTGTTTAGAGGAAACTAGTATTGAAGTTGTTTTGTTTTTTCATATTGGGTAATTTTATCTTCATGTTGAAGTGTAAGCCCAATAAAATCAAGCCCATTAACTAAGCAGTGTTGGCGATAAGGATCAAGCTCAAAAGTGTATTTCAATCCGAAGTTATCCGTAACAACTAGATTTTCTACATCGACTGTTAACTGATAGCTCTCATGTTCTTTGGCGCGTTCAAATAACTCTTGTACTTGTTTTTCCGGCAACACCAATGGCAACATGCCATTTTGAAAACAGTTGTTATAAAAAATATCAGCAAATGAAGGTGCGATAACTACACGGAATCCATAGTCAGCTAAAGACCAAGGTGCGTGTTCGCGTGAGGAACCACAGCCGAAGTTTTCTCTGGCAAGGAGGATGGAAGCTCCTTGGTAGATAGGATAATTCAATACAAAGTCAGGGTTTGGTTGGCCTGCTTCGTCAAATCTCCATTCGTAGAACAGGAACTGGCCAAAACCAGAGCGTTCGATCCTCTTTAAAAATTGTTTGGGTATAATCGCATCTGTATCTATGTGCGCACGATCCAAAGGCACAACTTTACCAATATGCTTACGAAGTGACTCCATCTGCTTTCTCCTTCCGATTGAATTTCCAATTACGGATATCTACAAAATGACCTTCAATAGCTGCTGCCGCAGCCATTACAGGACTGACCAAGTGGGTTCTGCCGCCTCGGCCTTGGCGACCCTCAAAGTTACGGTTGGAGGTAGAAGCACAGCGTTCACCGGGCTGAATAATATCTGGATTCATCCCTAAACACATGCTGCATCCAGCTTCTCGCCACTCAAAACCAGCATCTAAAAAGATTTGATGCAAGCCTTCCGTTTCTGCTTGTTCTTTCACTTGTTGTGATCCAGGTACGACCATTGCTTGAACGGTAGCTGCTACCTGATATCCAGCCACTACTTCTGCTGCTGCTCGCAGGTCTTCAATACGAGAGTTGGTGCAAGAACCGATAAACACACGATCGATCGCGATTTCTGCCATCGGTGTCCCAGCAGTAAGTCCCATGTATTGCAGAGCTAATTCAGCAGCTTTTTGTTCGGTACTTGTTTCGAATGAAGCTGGATTTGGGACCAATTGAGTAATATCTGCACCCATGCCAGGGCTAGTACCCCATGTTACTTGTGGCGCAATTTCTGTTACGTCTATTTCGACACGGGTATCGTAGATTGCATCATCATCAGTGGCAAGCTCTTTCCAAGCAGCTACTGCTGTTTCCCATTCTTTGTCTTTTGGTGAATGTTTGCGACCTAGCAAATAGGAGAAGGTTGTTTCGTCTGGAGCGATCATTCCAGCACGTGCCCCAGCTTCAATCGACATATTACAAATCGTCATTCTCTCTTCCATGGACATTTGACGAATCGCTTCCCCTGTATATTCGATCACATAGCCTGTAGCGCCAGCTGTACCGATTTGGTTGATCAAATGAAGCACAACATCTTTTGCCGTCACTCCATAAGGCAGCTTTCCTTTGAAATGAACTTCCATTGTTTTGGGTTTGGATTGAGGCAGACATTGTGTTGCCATGACATGCTCTACTTCGCTAGTTCCAATCCCGAAAGCAAGTGCGCCAAATGCGCCATGGGTAGATGTATGGCTATCTCCACATACGATGGTTTTTCCGGGTAGGGTAAGTCCAAGCTCTGGCCCGATGACATGGACAATCCCTTGATTTCTACTATCCAAGTCATATAAAGTAATTTTATGATTTTGACAATTCTCTCTTAGCGTTTCAATCTGTTGGCGTGAGATAGGATCAGCAATTGGTAGGCTTCGATCGGTGGTAGGAATATTATGGTCCACCGTAGCTACTGTAAGGTCCGGTCTACGAATGGAACGCCCTGCAAGTCGCAATCCTTCAAATGCTTGAGGGGAAGTAACTTCATGAATCAAATGCAAATCTATGTAGAGGAGAGATGGTTTCCCGCTTTCTTGGTGGACGATATGTGAATCCCAAATCTTATCAAACAATGTGCGTTTTGTTGACATTTGTTTTCTCTCCCATCTCTAAATAATTGACTAAAATTATATAATTTCTAAAGAAGGACTTCAAGATGTGAAAGAAAAAAATAACGGAAATACTATCTTTGCGTTATACTAATGCGGAGGAAAATGAATAGAGGAGTATCCAAATGAATGTGCAAAAATATTTTCCCTTGATACGGTTTTGTATGGTGGGAGTGATCAATACAGGAACTTACTATGCCCTTTATCTTTTGTTTTTACATGTGTTTAGCTGGGTTTATCTCCTTTCCCATATTTCAGCTTTTGTGCTGAGTATGATTGGATCTTTTTTTATGAATACATATTTCACTTATAAAACAAAACCAAGTTTGAAGAAATTTTTCCAATTTCCTTTGACCTATGTGGTGAATATCACGATAACGACCAGTAGTGTTTACTTGTTGGTCGATCAGCTAGGAATGGATGAAAATATTGCACCACTTTTGGCTTCGTTGATCGCCATTCCTTTTACGTTTGTCGTATCCAAGAAAATATTAGTGAGCAAACCGAGTAATTCTTCTTGATAAGAAAATATACAAGGAAAAACCGCAATAGAAAATTATTATTGCGGTTTTTTCAATCGTCTTGAACTTTTGCTTTACTTCATCTCCGAATGCATTTTCATAATATTTGTATTGAATGCCTTTGTTTATATAGTGTAGGATAAAGGTAATCGTCAAAAGATTGAGGAGGTTTACAACAACCATCATCAACAAGTTCGCCAGTTCACTCCAAAAACAAACAGAAAAAGGGAATCCATGAACAAGGCACAGCTGGTCGAAGCGATTGCGGACAAGATGGGAGGCCGTCAGCAGGCCGCAGATGCGGTCGACAATGTACTGGATGCCATCGTCCGTGCCGTGGTCGCTGGTGATCGGGTATCGATCACCGGGTTCGGCTCCTTCGAGAAGGTGGATCGACCCGCCCGCTACGCCCGCAACCCGCAGACCGGTGAACGCGTCCGGGTCAAGAAGACCTCCGTGCCCCGCTTCCGTGCGGGCCAGGGTTTCAAGGACCTGGTGGCAGGCAGCAAGAAGCTGCCCAAGGGAGACGGGATTTCGGTCAAGAAGGCACCGAAGTACAGTCTCACGGCCGGCAAGGGAAGCGCGAGCAGCACCACGCGTGGCAAGGGCAGCACGAGCAGCACCACGCGTGGCAAGGGCAACACGAGCAGCACCACGCGTGGCAAGGGCAACACGAGCAGCACCACGCGTGGCAAGGGCAACACGAGCAGCACCACGCGCGGCAAGGGCAGTTCCACGCGCAACAAGAAGTGATGGTTGTGTTGTAGCCTCACTCACAAATTCTGCGGTGTAGTAACATCGTAGGATAAGCACCCTCTGGTTATTTGACTTTCATCTTCGCAGATGAATCAAAAAAACCAGAGGGTGCTGTGTTATTGTAGCTAAAATTATAAATAAAAGAAGGGTGTTGCTATGATGAAGAAAGAAATTAACTCAAATTCTGGTTTTCTGTTCTTTTCGAGTTGCTGCAAATATAAAGAAAAGATATAATTTTTTTAAATAAACAAACCAACTAGGATAGGAGCTTCCATGAGTGAAGCGGTTGTGGTTGCCTTTGGCTGGATCTTCCTCTTTATCTGTCTCATCAAGGTAAAGTGGGCTTGGCGAATCGGTTTTTTGATGAATATCGGAATCGGCATTATCTTCTATGGTGGTGCTGCTGTGGCAACACTACAGTACTTTGTCGGTTCTGGCATCATGACCATTCGGATTCTTCTCCTCTACATTCCCTTTGTTGTCCTCTCGTTTGGGAAGAAGGAAAAGCTGCTTGATTTCACAGGTGTCGTGGTGAGTCAAGTTGTCTTTGCGGCGTTGTGGAGCGCCACCTTTATCATCCCTGATCGCACAGTAGATATGCTGGTAGGCTATTTCGCAGTTATGGTAGCTTACTTCTACTACGCGGACGTCAGGAAGAAGGGGTGGCGGAAAGAAGAAACAAAGCTTCAAGAAGAGGAGCTTCAAGTGGAAGAGGAGCCTCAGGAGGAATGCAAGCCTCAGAGAAAGACGCATCCCGCGGGAAAGCGAAACTCTAGAAGGAAGCGAAACCTCAAGAGGAAGCGAAACTTCAGAAGAAAGCAAAACCTCAGGAGGAGGCATAACCTTCGAAGGAGGCGAAACTTCCAAAGGAAGCATAACTCAAGAGGGAGATAAGTCCAAAAGGTGAAACAGCAAACATCAGTCTTAGTTGGTGTCGAGTGACAAAATCCTTGTTACTCGACCCAAATTCTGAAAATTAACTCATATGCTTAAATAGAAGAATAATTGTAGTTTTCAGGGTTTTAATTAGAAAGGGAGTTAGTGTGAGGTTTTTCGTTCCATAAACGAGGCGATTAGATTAGCAACATACTATCGAAAACGGAGGGTTTCCCTCTGTTTTTTTGTTTTTTAATATGAGGCGACGATTGAACCTAACAATAGATTCAGTCGTCGTAATACTCCTCCTTATCAGAGGAGCGATAGGACACTTATGGTTTGAGATGTTCTACTCCATATACCAAGCATATGGTTCCCATCGCACCTGATTGCTTGCGGTATGGGCTGAAAAGACCATCGTAGAAGGTACATGCCAGACACAGGAGGTAAAGGGCGATATATACTATTTCTCCAGAAATCGCACCTACTATTTCCCTAGCAATAGCATAATTTAAACGAAAATTACTTGGTTTATTTAGATAAATAGTAAATTCTATATACGACTTGAATTTTTCTTGCTTGGAGTGTGATTATTGTGTTAATTTAAAGGGGATTGGACGTTCAACGGTAAGGAGAATATAGTGGGCGAGCAAAAGCCCCAGAAGGTGGACATCCATCTGAAGGAGGAACAGATCTTCGGTCGGGAGGTCGAGGCCGTCGAGATCGAAGGCAGGCGGATCACGCGCGAACAGATCTTGAAGCGACGGAGTCGAGTTCGCTGGATTACAGGCATCTATGCGCCTGTCGCTGGGATCTCGTACTCCATCAATAAGTTCGGGGAGCGTATGAAGCCACGTTTTCTCGGTGTGTTGATTCAGGCAGTGACGTTGCTTCTTGTTCTCCTTATGGCACCTTTGTTGGTGCTGGAAGGGTGGGCTGGAAAGACAACCATCCGCGTCCATGGACAGAAGATGACTCTCTCTGTGGATGAGATCAAGCGAATCCACGTCCACCCGGCACGGAAGTTCTAAACTCATCCTTCTGCACCTCCCTAAGATGTTTGTTATCTTAGGGAGGTGCGCCGTTATATAGGGATTAAAGTCTCCAATAGGATAGAGCCTATTCCTTCATAAGGAACAAACAAAGACCCTTTTCGCATTCACTTCATTCGAAAGGGTCTTTCTGTTATTTGTGATACATCCATTCTTTTTTCTTTTGTTTTTCTCTTACATACTGGGGTTGAATGACTTTTTCATCAATAATATAGTGTGGTCGGCGTTTGGATTCATAGTAAATCCTGCCGATGTATTCGCCGATGACACCAATCGAAATCAATTGTATTCCGCCTAAGAAACCAATCGATGCAATGATGGTGAAATAACCTGGTATAACAACACCATGGATGAGAATTTGAATAAAGGTGTAGAACACATAAATAATATCGGAAAAAGTGACAAACATACCCATATAGATAGCAAGCCGCAGTGGTTGGTTATTAAAGGACAGTAGACCATCTAAGGCATAATTGACTAATTGACCAAATGACCATTTACTTTTGCCCTCATCTCTCAAGACGTTTTCGTATTCAATCACATACTCGCGAAATCCAATCCACGAAAATAAGCCTTTGGAAAAGCGATTGTATTCTTGCAGAGATAAGAGAGCATCGACTGCTCTTCTACTGAGCAATCGAAAATCGCCAACACCATCTGTCAGCATGACATCGATCATACCATTCATCAATCGATAATAGAGTTTAGCGAATAACGTGCGAATCCCGCTTTCGCCTTTTCGACTTCGTTTGGTAATTACTTGATCATATCCATCTCGATAGGCTTGTACCATCTGAGGGATTAAGAAAGGAGGGTGTTGCAAATCTGCATCCATAATGATAACAGCTTCTCCAGAAGAGAAATTTAATCCAGCTAACATCGCAGACTCTTTACCAAAATTACGGCTAAAAGACACATAGTGCGCATGTTGATCTTTTTTAGTGATTTCTTTTAATATTTCCAGTGTACGGTCTCTGCTGCCATCATTTACAAAAACAAGTTCATAGAGGATCTGATTTTCTTGTAGAATGGTAGTGATTTCCTTGTGAAAACGATGCAAGATTGGTTCTTCGTTGTAACAAGGGATAACAATCGAAAACATCACAAACTCCTTTCTCTGTAAAATATAATTTTTCTAAAATTAAGTAAATTGAATTCGTTGGTTAGTATGTAATAGTGTACTCCTATCATTATGATTCTAGAGTATTGTTTTATACAGCGTCAACTGTGTTATGGATATAAAGTTGTAGGAAAAAAGAGAAAAGTGATTGGAGGAAACATTATGTTTCATCTTTTCATAGTAGAGGATGATCCCAAAATAACAAAGCTTTTGCAATCTCATTTGGAGAACTATGGATACATGGTATCTGTAGTTACTAATTTTTCGAATGTCTTACACCAATTTGAAGCTACTAAGCCGGATTTAATTCTCCTCGATGTCAATCTGCCTATGTATGATGGCTACTATTGGTGTAGATTAATTCGCCAACAGTCCACTTGTCCGATTCTCTTTATTTCTGCCCGTGAGGGGAAGATGGATCAAGTAATGGCTTTAGAAAATGGTGCAGATGATTATATTACAAAACCTTTTGATTATGAAATCATCGTAGCTAAGATACGGAGTCACTTGCGACGTGCTTATGGTTCTTATGCTGCTAACAAGGAGGAAAGAAAAATTCAAGTTTCCGATTTGATCTTATGGCCAGAGAAACTACTCCTGCGATGGAAGGATGCAGAAGTTAATTTGGGTTACAAAGAAACACAGTTATTGGAAACGTTAATGAAGAATCATTCTACTGTTATTAGTCGCGATCGATTATTGGATAAGCTATGGGATGATACGACTTTCGTAGATGAGAATACCCTCAATGTGTATATAGCAAGAGTACGGAAAAAATTAAAGGAACTGGGTATAGAAGATACGATCGAAACCATTCGAGGATTTGGCTATCGTTTTCTGGTTACATGGAGGTGAGGAGTAGTGAAGTTGTTTCTACGAGACCAGATGCCTTTGATTGTCGTTAACTTCTTTCAGATTGTACTTAGTTCGCTTATTTATCACTTTGATCAATCAGGCAAGTTAGAAACCGAAATTTATGTAGTTATATTGAATATATTTTTGTTACTGGTCTATCTTGGTTTTCGATATTTTTCATTGTCTTCCTTTTTTGAGAGACTGTCTGAACCAGCAAGGGAAGATCAATTAGATGAATCTTTTTCTCTGGATAGCAAAACATCATTAGGGAAAGCATTACAGGAAAGATTATATGGGCAGTATACATTGTATCAACAAGATATCCTACAGTATAAACAAAAGTTAGATCGACACACTGTTTTTATAAACCAATGGATACATCAGATGAAAACGCCTCTATCGGTGATCGATTTAACCATACAAGCAGAAGATGAGCCGATTTTTGATAGTATCCGAGATGAAGTAGACCGTTTGAAAAGAGGATTAGAGACAGTTTTATATACATCTCGTTTGGAACTATTTGAACGAGATTTTCATGCTGAGCCCGTCGGACTACATCAAGTGGTAAAACAAGTAGTTACGGATTACCGGCGTTTTTTTATTCGCAATCGTGTTTATCCGGAAATTCAGATTGATGAATCCATTTTTATTCAGTCAGATCACAAGTGGTTATGCTTTGTACTTGGACAGTTGATCACCAATTCTGTTAGGTATTCTGCTGGTGTCAGTGATAAAGTAATTTTCTCCTCTTTTCAACGTGGAAAGAAAGTGGGTTTGGAAATAATTGATTTTGGAGTTGGGATTCCCAAACAAGATAAAAAGAAAGTATTTCAACCTTATTTTACGGGTGAAAATGGTCGTTTGTATTCCGAATCAACGGGAATGGGACTTTATTTGCTGGATGAAGTATGTAAATTTCTCGATCACGAAGTGGAGTTAGAGTCAGAACAAGGGAAAGGAACCACCATACGTCTGCTTTTTCGAGAAAATATCCATTCGACCTACCTATAATAGGAATCTTTTTCAACTTACATGGATGTAAGGTTCACTTAAGATGAATCGATAGTTGTTCGACATAAAAACCATTAGAGTAAATACAGAACTTACTCAGGAAGGAATGACATAGATGGAAATGTTAAAGGTTGAGAAACTCACCAAAATTTATGAAGGAAAAGTTTCTTATCGAGCACTATCTGGGATCGATTTATCGATTGATGAAGGTGAATTTGTAGGAATCATGGGGCCGTCAGGCAGCGGGAAAACTACACTGCTCAACATGATTGCTACCATTGATACACCTACTTCAGGAAAAGTAACAATCAATGGGAAGAATCCATTTGCTCTACGGAAAAAGGATTTAGCTACTTTTCGTCGCAGACAACTTGGTTTTGTTTTTCAAGATTTTAATTTATTAGATACCCTCACAATAGAGGAAAATATTATTTTGCCTCTTACATTAGATAAAAAAAGTTTGAAAGAGATGGATCAGAAATTAGCTGAAGTGGCGAAAAAGTTAGATATAACATCCATTTTAAATAAACGAACGTTTGAAGTATCCGGCGGACAGCGTCAACGTGCAGCGATAGCACGTGCAATGATTCATTCTCCTTCGTTATTACTCGCTGATGAACCGACAGGAAACCTTGATTCAAAATCATCACGGAATGCGATGGAGTTATTGGAAAAGATCAATCAAGAAGAGAAAACAACCATGATGCTGGTGACTCATGATCCTCTTGCTGCGAGTTATTGTCATCGTGTGGTCTTTATTAAAGATGGGAAATTTTATAATGAGATCTATCGAGGAGAGAATAGACAAACTTTTTTTCAGCAAATTATCGATTTGCTTTCCTTGTTAGGAGGGGATGCTCATGAGCTTTCTTCAGTTCGCTTATAACAATGTTCGCCGAAATAAAAGAGCATATGCAGCTTATTTGTTAAGTAGTGCTTTTGCAGTCATGATTTTCTTCATCTATGCTATTTTTCTTTTTCATCCCCAAATCGCTAACTCTCTCTTTGGTAAAACGACGCAAATGGGTATGAAGACAGCCGAGTACATCATTTTTGTTTTTTCGTTTCTTTTTGTGCTGTTTTCCGTTAGTGCATTCTTAAAAACACGAAAAAAAGAGTTCGGTTTGCTTACCATTTTAGGGTCTACATCAAGTCAGCTCAATCGACTCATTTTTTTAGAAAACATGATCATTGGTTTTATTGCCATCCTTATTGGACTTATTGTTGGTTTTGTTGTATCCAAAATATTTCTTATTGTTGGTGCGATGGCAATTGGGATGAAGGCATTGCCGTTTTATTTTCCTTGGAAGGCCATCGGTTTGACGGTTGCTTCGTTCATGAGCTTATTTTTTGTCATCTCGATTCTCACTCTCTTTTTTGTTCGTAATAATAAGGTGATGGAATTATTACAGGGAGCGAAAAAACCAAAGACAGAGCCAAAAGCTTCTTGGGTGTTATCCCTGCTCACTATATTGGCGATTATCGGGGCTGTTGTTTTGGGAAGAGATTTTAATTCGGGCACATGGTTATATGTCACTGTTCTTGTTTTAATCGGAACGTATCTCATGTATACCCAATTAAGTGTTTACATGATCCGATGGATGAAGAAAAATCGCCGTTTTTTTCGAAATGGGACAAATATGCTTTGGCTTTCCGAGCTTGCTTATAAAATGAAAGATAATGCACGTATCTTTTTTATGGTTACCATCGTGACATCTATCGCTTGTTCTGCTGTCAGCATTGTATTGATATTGAATGGAATGATCAAAGAAGAGTTAGACACCCGTTTTCAGCTTGTGTATAGTACGGATGCTGCGAATCCATTTTTGCAAAAAAATAAGAAACTTATTGATCAAAAGCTAAAAGAAAATCACATACAAGCTCATCATTATCAAATAACTGTGAAAGATTTGAAATCGCCAGAACTAAAATTTGTAAGTGTGATCAAACAATCTGATTTTAATAAGTTTTCTGGTGTGATAGGTCTTAAGCCAGTGAACCTATCACAAAAAGAGTCTTTTCTTATTTTGTTTGACAATCCAAAAAAGAAGAAGATAAATAATGTTACGTTAAGTGGAGAAACAAAACAGACATACCCTGTAACTGGACAAACAGAAAGTGGAATTTCCCGATTTATTTATGATACATTAGTCATTCCAGATAGCGAATTTGCAAAAGTAAAAGGCGAAAATACTTCCACATTCAATCTGTATCATGTTCCAAACTGGGAGAATCGCAACCCTACCGCCGAGTCCATGGATACCAAAATCGGGGTTGCCCTATCGGAGGAGTTATCCAAGCAAAAGGTGCCCGTAGAATACAGTAATTTATTTTACTCTTCTGCTGCATCTTATACCGAAATGAAAAGTGCAAATAACATGATCTTATTCATCGGTTTGTTTATTGCACTTGTTTTCTCTATTTCGATGGCAAGTTTCTTGTATTTTAAACTTTACACCGATTTAGCAGATGACAAAAAACAATACCATGCGATCTCCAAAATTGGATTAAGTATTAGAGAGATGAAAAAAGTGGTTAACATTCAAATAGGTATTCTCTTTTTTGTGCCATTCTTGTTTTCTGCGATCCAGGCACTTTGGGGCGTGAGAGTGGTGGTCAAAACTCAAGCTTATGATGTTTTTCAACCCACGATAATCTCGATCTGTGCTTTCTTCATCGTACAATTGATTTGCTTTTTAGTGGTTCGTTGGCGTTATTGGTCACAGGTAAAAGAGGCAATGGTTTAATTGCATTCGTTTATGTTAAATCATCGGAAGATTGATAGAAAATAAAAAGCGGACAAGAAATCGTCCGCTTTTTATCGTTTCTTAATCTTCAGGATAACCGCCATAAAATCCCATGATTTACGTTCCTCCTCCTATTTTTTGTTTCATGCGAATTCGATAAGATTGTTCTACACAGGTGAGAAATTTGTCTCTGTCTCCCATTTTTTCATATGTACTGCTTAGATCATCTAATAAAGCGAGTTCCTGTTCGTGCATTTCATGTTGATGGGCAAGATTGCAACCTGTTTCGAATTGTTTTATTGCTTCTTCATAATGGTCTTCGGCAAGATGACAATGACCAAGAATTTGTATCGCATTAATTTGCCCTGGTACATCTTTATATTTTTTACTTATAGATAGTGCTTTCTTCATATGTTTACTAGCAATAGAAGCATCACTTTGTTCTAACCACAATTTTCCTAAATGAGTATGCACGGGTGATAACAGGACTTCTCGCTTTATTTTAGGTTGAATATGTAAGGCTTGTAGAAAACATTCCTTAGCTGAAGTCAAATCTCCTTTATTAGAAAAGATAGTACCTATTGTTGTCCAAAGCGTCAATAGTGCATCATATTCGTGATTTAGCCAAGCGATCCTCCGTCCTTTTTGAGCGTATTCAAGTGCTTTTTCAGTAAAGCCCATTTGATTAAGTACGGTGGCATATGTATCGTAATATTGAATAATGACGGATAATCTAACATTTTCTAAGAGTCTTCCTTCTGTTTCGATAGCATTTATTTCTTGTTGAAGGTGTTCCAAAGCTTCATTTGTTTTTTCAAGGTCATTTGTATTTTGTAAAAAAAGACTTTTGTTATATAACAGAAAATAGTAAAGATAGTCCCGTTTTCCACTTGGAGTGAACGAGGCTAGACCCTTTTCGGTCCATTCAATAGCTTCTTTTAATTTATTTTCGTAGAAGGCAATATTTCCTAAACTGTTAAAACAAGCAGCAAGAAGATTAGAGTGCTTTAATTCTTCGTTTTGCTCTATTTGTTGTTCAAGTAAAAGCACCGTTTCTTTGAAGAATTTCTCTGCTTGTTGCCACTTTCTTTTTTCCAAATAACACTTTCCCCATAAATAATTTGCTAAGGGAAGGAGTGTTTTGCTGTTTTCTAAATTAAATGTTTCATTTAGCTCAGTTAGCTGATTCAGAGCTTCATCGGGATTTGCTCGGATGATCTTTTCGATTTTTCCTAACTCTCTTTTCGCTTTCTGTTCTTTCTGCTCAGCATCCGAGAGTAAGCCAAAGATATCTTCTGCCACTCCCAGTGCCCCAGCATAGGCTACAATACTTTCTTCTTTTACTGTATGGTTACCTAATTCTAAGTTGCTTATCGTAGAGATAGAGACTCCAGCTTTATTAGCTACATCTTCTTGCCTTAGACCCATTTCTTTACGGCGTAAACGGAAAATTTCTCCCATTTTTTCTTTGCTCACTTTGATTTGATGCATTGGATTTCCTCCTATTCTTGAATATTTTAACGATCCCTTTTTCTATTCTTAAAATTAAAGGCAGTATCCAGATAATCCTGCTGAAAACTAAAAAGATCTAAAAAAAGGAAAACAAACAATTAAAATTGACATTATTTTCTAAATATTTTAAAATTATAACACATGCATTAGAGCTAAGGGGCTGGTGCGATGGGTCTTGATGTCTATATTACAAGGATAGAAGAAATTTGTCGTGCTATGTTTTCTAAAAATAAATTTATTGATTTCAGATTTTTTTACATGAATTTTAATTATTTAATTTTTCTCCGGGAGGTCACGAATTCTTATCTTTGTGATCATCCTTTTGAGGAGGGAGCAGATGGAAAAGGTACATCTCCTGTCGATCTGTCAAAAGATCGCTAAATATATCGTTTATAACTGTGAAGGTGAGCCATATGCATCCCAAATAGTTGCATTAGGCAATGCTCGAACAAGAAAAACATGGATAAAGGAGATTCATCTGCTCTTGCACTGTGGTAAAGCACAAAGTAAGGAAGATATATCAATAACGCAAGAGGAGTGGAATGATCTTTGGGCGTTTATTCGTGATGCTCCTATCACAGAGGTGCGTGCTTTACATATCACGATGAAGAAGTTGATCGCGGAATATGAATGGAAAAAAATCCAAGAGATGGAACGAACGGTAGCGAAAATTTTATTGGGATTGGAAGCGGAGGGATATTAGATGAAAGAAGTTTCTTGTATTTATTTAGAAACTTTAGAAGGACAACAAATTTGTTTGGAACTAGTAGAAGTAGTGCATGAGCGGATTTCTGATCAAGTAGTGCAAGTTGTAGGTAATAGCTATGATATTTTTGCTGTTCCGATGAGAGAGGAATAAGCCTTATAGGTTTGAATGAAAAGTAACAGGATGGTTTTCTCTCGAATCTAGTTTTGTTCAATCAGCAAAGCTTTGTGGTGCTGGATTAATTGGAAAATGATAGATTTTAAAATACCTGTAGGCAAACAAGAAAGGGAATGCAGTGATCCAGTTCGGTTTCAAGGGTGGAATTCACTCCTGCCATGGGGAAGGGCGATCTCGAGTTTGAGGGTCATATCTACCGCGAGGAAGATGGCCAAATAGGTCTGATCCTCTAGCACCCAGCCACCCACACAAGTTAGTTTCTACTTAAAATAGATGTCGCTGTTTATATATTTTTTTGGTTCTATCAAAAACGCGGTCATATGATACGCGTTTTTCTTTATTTTCATATTCTGAAGATTAATCCACCTGATAGGGATAGAACGAGAAGGTCATCCATTTGCGAATCGGTCCCATTGTTCATCATGAAGTATGGGGAAATTCTTTGGGTGAATATAGGAAATAATTATTACATTGTATAATAATATATTGATTCCATTTGTGCTCTTTTAAGGACTTGTAAATGTAAGCTAATCATTATAGAACAAAGAACTCAACCATTTACTGAGGAGCTATGCAAATGCAGCCAGAAGAATTAGAAGCAATTATTTCTTATATTCAACATCATTTAGACGAATCCTTATCCCTTTCCCAACTTTCGAGTTATGCAGGTTATAGTCCTTATCATTTCACCCGAATATTTAAAGAAACGATGGGGATTTCTCCGTTTTATTATATTTCCTCCCTGCGTATGCAAAAGGCGAAAATGTTGTTGTTGCACACGAAATTTCACATTCGAGATATTGGATTAGAAACTGGTCAGCAGAGTTTGGGAACATTTACTACACAGTTTACAAAACGTATCGGGGTAACTCCCTCTAAATTTCGAAAATCAGCCCAACTCGCCAAAGATTACTTCCATTCTTTAAAGCAGTTGAATCATTGGTCTCTACATAAATCTACTTCCTTAACTTCAAATAAAGTAGAAGGATTTGTAGAATCGGAATCTCCTTTTGAAGGTTTTATTTTAATCGGATTATTTCCAAAACCTGTTCCAGAAGGCCTCCCTTTATATGGAACATTGCTTTCTTCCGTAGGTCATTTTTGCTTTGATAACGTAAAACCAGGAGTTTATTACTTGATGGCAACATCCGTTTCATGGGAGATGGATGTAACTGAATTTTTAGTGCCTGAAAATACGTTGCGTTTTCGCTCGGAAACGCCGATTGTTATCAAGGATCAAAATTCCGTTCCGTATCAACAAGTAACACTTCATTCTCCTCTTCCCAACGATCCACCCATCTTGATCTCGATCCCTTTATTGATGGATATTTTTCTAAAAGGATATTACCGCAATCGATAAGAAATTTGTGATGCAAATAGCTGTTAGAATCAAGATATCAACAAGGAGCTTACAGATTAAATATACAAGTAGATAGGGGAGTTTTATGATGATACTAGGAATTCATCCTTATATTGTGACAGAAGGCCGTGGGAAAGAAGCAATTGGTTTTTATCAAGAGGCAATCGATGCACAAGTACTTCAAGTCCAGACATTTGGAGATATGCCGCAAAATCCGGATTTTCCTACACCAGATGAGATGAAGCATCTCATTATCAATGCTCATTTGAAAGTAGGGGATACCGACCTTATGATTTCGGATACATTTACGGGTCAATCCCTTCCTATAGGTGATCAAGTTACGATTTCATTAACTACCAACCATGTAGAAAAAACGAGAGAAGTATTTACGAAACTTCGAGAAGAAGGTCATGTCATTTGTGAATTGGAAGAAACGTTTTGGAGTCCATTATATGGTCAAGTGAAAGATAAATTCGGAGTGACTTGGCAAATTACAACGTTTGTAGGATAGTTTATAGCAACATGCGTCCATGATTCCATGACATGGAGAGCAGTTTTCGTTATAAATTCAACGGATACAATAGGTCATAAATAACTATTTGGAGTGATAGAGATGAGAAAACTTGTTTTATACATGCATACTTCATTGGATGGTTGTGTGGAGGGGGGGAATCCATGGGATATCAGTTGGATTTCCTATAATCAAGAATTAGAAAACTATGCAGTAGAGATTTTGCAAGATGTGGACACCGTTTTATGGGGACGCAACACTTTTCTTGGAATGCAGCAGTTTTGGACTTCCGTACCGGATAACCCTGAAAGTTCTGAGCATGAAATCAGTCATGCGCGTTGGCTAGAAAATACTATGAAAATAGCAGTTTCTCGATCGATGGAAGAAGTAGATTGGCAAAATTCCAGATTAGTCAAAGAAAATATTGCTGAAGAAGTGACGAATCTAAAAAAACAACCAGGTAAAAATATGATTATTTTAGGTAGCCCTACCCTTGCACAATCTTTGATGCAACTTGATTTAATTGATGAATACCGCTTGACGGTGAATCCTGTTGTTTTAGGCAGTGGAAAGCCATTGTTTAAAGATGTTCCAAATAAAATGGATCTAAAATTAATGGATTCTAGAGTTTTTAACTCAGGGGTTGTTGGTCTCACCTATCTACGAGATAGATAAGATCCCTATTCGAATCACAACGAATGAACAGTCAGCGTAAAATCCTATTCAAAGGTTAGAGTGAAAAGTAGCTTCGTAAATTGAAATAATGCCATTTAAATCGGATATATTCGAAAGGAGAATGGAACATGAATAAAGTTATCGTATCTTTATACTTATCATTGGATGGTGTAATGGAGGAACCAGCTTGGACAGCACCATATTTCAACGAACAAGTTGGAAAATTTCAACATGATCTTCTTTTTTCAAGCGGAGCACTTTTGCTAGGCAGAAATACATATCAAGGTATGTCTTCTGCTTGGCCTTCAATGACAGATGAAGATGGATTTGCTGATAGAATCAATAGTATTCCTAAATTTGTTCCTACTACAACGTTAGACGAGTTAGAGTGGAATGCGGATTTTATTAAAGGTGATCTCGTAGAAGAAGTAACAAAATTAAAACAAGAATTTGGTCAAGATCTCTTGATCTATGGAAGTAGCGAGCTCATTCGTACCTTAATGCAACATGACCTAATTGACGAATTTCACTTTATTGTTAATCCTATTGTTGTAGGTAAGGGTAAGCGACTATTTGAAGAAGGAATAGATACAAAAACATTAAAAATGATAAATACACAGACAACAGACACAGGAGTAGTTATTATTTCTTATGAATTGGATAAGCAAAATTCGTAAGAAGTGGGGAAAAGAGATGCAGCTATTTTGATAGGCTGGTCTCTTTTTTTGATTATGTAGGTTAATACCTGTAAACGCGTGGCACCCCGACTCCTTGGATAGAAGTGGGGTGCCGAAAGGAGTGAAATGGAAATCAGTGTATTCTGGTGACGATCGATCTGTCCCTATGGATTAAGGCAGAGATCAGTCCGAATACGTGCTTGCGCCGGGTGTTACTTGGGGCACTTGCAGTGGTCACCGCACTTGAAGCAACGGATGCAAATTGCCGCATTCTTGCAGCGCAGACGCTCGCACTTCTTGTTCTTAAGAGCCATTTCTTTTCCCTTCTTCTTAGGACAGGGTCGCCCGTCCCGTGTATATTTATTATACTATAAACAAATAAAATTTAGTATATTATGAATAAAAAATAAATGAGTGGTACGATAATCAAAAGCATATGATAGATAGGAAAGAAAATATAAATAGAGTTATAAGATAAGTGAAAAGCAGGGATTACTGATATTTTCCATTCTAGTATCCAAAAATAGACTTCGTGATGCAGGTGTGATATTTGTATAAATGCAAAAATTCATTATTTAAATAGAATGGTCGTGACACCAATGAACAATCATCCGATGTGGGGTATCCTTAACAAGGCAGTAGAATCCAAAGATATGATCTCGATATATACGGATATATCGGAGCAAGAAAATTTTTTGGTCGGATTTGTGGAGAAAGTGAAAGGGGATTATTTTTTGCTACAGCATGTGACAGCAGAAGGGTTGGAAGATGGGCATGTTGTGAGGAGAATGGGTGATATTTATCGAATCGATCAAGGTAGTCAATACGAGAGAAAACTAGTGACATTGTTTCAGGCTCAAAAACAACAACACTTTGATTTTCTCTCACCTGCTATCGAAGGTGCTTCGCCTATTGCGCGATCCTCATCTACGGATGAAGATGGAGATTTGTTAGCTAAAGTGCTCAAAAAAGCTAAGATGAAACAAAGTATGGTGACCATAAAAATCAGTGATGAAAGAAGAGAGAGTATCGATTCGATTCTAGGTTTTGTAACTATGGTGACAGACGAAATCGTAGAGATAGACAAAGTATCTTATTATGGAGAAGATGATGGGATCGTAGTTATTTTTTTACAAGATATCGAAGCTGTAAACTGCGACACGACAGATGAACTTACGACAAAGTTGTTGTATGAGCAGATACATGCATAAGTGATGAAGTGGCAATCGACTGGACTGACTTGCGTTAGTCCAGTCGGTTAAATTTCCTATACAAGGCGTAGGATTACTACTTAGGAGATGAATTCACTTTACGGAACCAATAGTGAGAGTTCTTGCGGGAGATGATGAGTGCCAGAAGCACGAAAGCTTTCTTTACACAAGATTGATTGCCTTGCTATTTTCATTCGAATCAAACTTTGAGAGTTTGATTTCCGAATAGACAATTTGAAGGGTAAAAGCTGATCTGAACTTCGCGGTTGCCCTCTGATAGATAAATTGTCGGTTGATGTTGAAGTCAGACAAGCCATACAACCACATCAGGGATTAGTAGAGACACAAAGTGAGCCAGGGTTTTCCTGTTCGGTTTGTTCTCCTTTTGCTATAGTAAGCTTGACACTCCACATGGCTGAAGCCATGGGATTCTTGGGACGGTAGCCTTCTGACTACTTCATTACCAAGCTAACCCCGTGAGTCCCACGGTTGAAAAGAGTTTTTGTTGCTATGTAATAGAATAGACTTACTTCTTGGTTTTCGCATTTCAGCCTAGTCATTTTTCGGTACGCATAGCATTTGACGTGTGCAAAACGATTGGTTTGCTGGGCCCTATATCCTATCCACTTTTCAAAGAGCAACTGTGGGTAGTTTAACAACAGAATGTATGTTTGTGAAGTTTTTTTGAAAAATTTGTCAGACTTGTGAGAGGTAGAAACCTCCCTCGTCTGCAAAGTGAGACTTGCCACTTTAGTGGCTTAGCGAAACTTGTACTCCTGTGTTAATGACGCTCGCTTTCATCCCACGATTAAAACAGTGGGTTTTCTCACTCGCAAGACTATAATGGAGGAGTTTGAATGGTATATGTTGCATTGCTAAGAGGAATCAATGTTGGTGGCAAAAACAAAGTAGACATGAAATTACTTAAAAAGGCTTTTGAAGAAGTGGGTATGCGTTCTGTTGTCACCTATATCAATTCTGGTAATGTTATTTTCACCGTAGAAGATCTGTCCAAAACCGAAATAGCGGGCATGTTAGAGGATGTAATTTATACGGTTTTTGGGCTAACAATCAAAGTATTGATTCGAAGCTTAGATGATATAAAAAAAATGATGCAAACCCTTCCCGATTCATGGACTAACGATCAATCCATGAGAAGTGAAGTGCTTTTTTTATGGGAAGATATTGATGATGAGACCATAATGGACAAGTTGATCTTAAAGCCAGATATCGACAAAGTAAAATACGTTTCTGGTGCTATTCTTTGGTCTATTGACAGAAAAGATGTTACGAAAAGTGGTATAGGGAAGTTTATTGGGACAAAGATCTACAAGCAAATGACCATTCGCAATATAAATACAACTCGAAAAATATATGAACTTATGCTAAGAGCCGCTTGAGTTTTGGAAATCAGCATGATTAAAAGAAAATAAAATGATTTCATGTGTTTTTAACGAAATCATTATTTCGGGATAAGATGATCTCTCGTTTTCAGTACTCCCATACTCAATCCAAGATTAAAACGATTAGCGTGTTGACACTCCCACGGCTTTAGCCGTGGGATTCTTGAGTCGTTAGCGTCCGCAATCCGTTTCCGTTTTGAACAACGCTCAAGTTCAGGGGTGTGCCATCACCCCGTCCCATGCAGTTAGAAGTGTACCCGCAAGGGCGGAACACCTGTTACCAGTGTTCTAGTCTTCTTCCTGCCTCTAATGGTTTTACTCGGCGGGAGACGTATCCATTTGCCGCCGAAACCCGATACCATTACATTTTCAAAGAACAAACCTACTACCAGTAGGATGATCACCGATCATGTGCAATAATATACAGAATATTCGTTGCTCTTGCAACCCCTTTTTGGGGTTTCGAGCAATGTCGACTGAAAGCCCACGATTCAAACCGTGGGCTTTCAGTCGACAATTGCTGTAAATAATCAAAAGCGATATACTAATTTACCAATAATTATTTATGTATTCGGAAATTCTAAAAAATGCTATCCTTATGGTTAGCACTTTTTGAATAATCAAGATAGATTTATTATTTCTCTAAAAAGAAATGGTATTTGTGGAAATTAGAAAATGAAGGTGCACATATGACTTGGAAACAGATAAACAAAATTATGCTTCTAATCTCATTTGGTATTATTTGTTATTTGTATGGGGTATTCGGGTTCTTTCTTAGTGTGTGTGACATTGCATTTAAATGGGAAGTTTTACTCGTTATCGTTGTGCTATTGCTTTTTTATTTGTTGTTCCATTTTCTGATTAGGGAACATCTTTTTTTGGCCACTCCAAATAAACGAATAAGGGGATATTATCGGATTGCTGCTAGCGTTGGATGCTTGTCTGTGCTGCTTCTTATGATCGCAATAGGAGATTGGAAAGAAAGTATACATTTTACTAGCAAAAAATGGAGAGAAAGAGTAGATCAAAGAGTATTTATCGTGGACAATCTACTGCATCATTATCGATTGAAAGGAAAATCGAAAGCAGAAGTCATTCAACTTCTAGGTAAACCAACAGAAACCGAATACTTCAAGCAATCTAATAACATTGTATACTATTTAGGAGATGAGAGAGGATATATATCGATTGATAGTGAATGGTTAGTAGTTACTTTTGGAAATAATAGGGAAGATAAAGTTTCAAAAGTAGAGATTGTGACTGATTAATATGCAATCTATAGAATAGATAACCATATAAATTTATATGATTATCTATTTTTTTATTGACATATTCGCATATTATTATTTAAATAAATATTAAGTTCCATTTTAAAGAAAGCGTTTTCACAATGTGGAAAAACTATGATAAACACATACTTCGAGGGGGAATTGTTTTGTTCAGTCGAGCGATCGTAAAAAAAATAAGTAAGAGTTATGTCAATGGTCTTACTACCTCAGATCTAGGAAAACCAGATTATGCAAAAGCAGTGGAGCAGCATGAACAATATGTAGATGCTCTAAAAAAATGTGGACTAGAAGTGATTGTTCTAGAAGCAGATGAGAATTTTCCAGATTCTACTTTTGTAGAGGATACAGCTGTGTTAACAACAAATAGCGCAATCATTACGAATCCTGGAGCAGAAAGTCGTAACGGAGAGGTTAAAGAAATAAGAGAAGTTGTAAAAAAATATTATGACAAGTTGGAAGAGATCCAATCCCCTGGATTTTTAGATGGCGGCGATGTATTGCAGATCGATAAACATTTTTATGTAGGTCTATCTGCACGTACGAATCGAGAAGGAGCAGAACAGTTTGCAAAAATACAAGCCGAATATGGATATGAAACAACAATCGTACCACTGGAAAAATTTTTCCATCTCAAAACGGGAATTGCTTATTTAGGTAACAACGACTTAGTAGTGGCTGGCGAGTTTGTGGATCATCCTGTTTTCCAAGACTACAACAAGATTGTGGTGGATGCTGTTGAAGAATACGCTGCCAACTGTATTCGAATCAATGATTATGTTGTTATTCCACAAGGTTTCAGTGATGCAAAACAAAAAATAGAGGCTGCTGGTTATACCGTTATTGAACTAGATATGTCCGAGATTCAAAAACAAGATGGCGGTTTGAGTTGTTTATCCTTGCGTTTTTAATAAATAGCAAAGAGGGAGAAAGCTATGCGATACGGATGCCAAAGCATGGTCGGAAAGATAGAGCGAATAATGGTGAAGCACCCGAAAGATGCATTTATCAGCCAAAAACATCTCGATGAAAACTGGATAAAGTTTAATTATATTCATTGTCCCGATTATGAAGAAGCAGTAAGAGAATATGAATCCTTTTTATCGATCCTTTCTCGTTACGTTCCAAATATTGATTTTCTCCCTGCTTCACAGGCAGTCGGATTAGATTCGATCTATGCTCACGATCCTGTGAAAATAACAAAAAAAGGGGCAATCTTACTTAAATCAGGCAAGGTGCTCCGTCAAGGAGAAGCCGGAGCAGTAAAAAACTATTTTCATGATATTGGTATTCCTATTTTGGGAGAGATTGAGGGAGATGGAAGGGTCGATGGCGGCGATGTAATCTGGTTGGATGATCGTACTTTGGTGGTAGGAAGAGGATATAGAACCAATGACGAGGGGATCAGACAACTTCGTGAACTCACTCGTGATGTAGTGGATGATTTTATCGTGGTTCATCTTCCACATGGGAATGGACCTGAAGAATGCCTTCACCTGATGTCATTTATCAGTTTCATTGATTATGATCTAGCTGTTGTTTACTCGGAATTAATGCCTGTTGTCTTTCGAGAATTGCTTATCACTCGTGGAGTGAAGCTGATCGAAGTAAGCAAAGAAGAGTATGACCATCTTGGATGCAATATTTTAGCTTTAGCACCACGTACCTGTATGCTTGTTGCTGGGAATCCTCAAATCAAACAGTTGCTGGAAGCAGAAGGAGTAGAGGTATTGGAATACAAAGGAGAAGAGATCTCTTATCTGGGAACAGGTGGTCCAACCTGTCTCACTTCACCTATTTTAAGGAAATAGCTGATTTCCAAATAAAACCCAAATCGGGAAGGAGCAGTTCCGTGAGACAGGAAAAACAAATTCAACTAGAACGCTCGATGAAGAGTCGTCATCTTTATATGTTGTCTCTTGGCGGTGTAATTGGTACTGGGCTCTTTTTAAATACTGGTTTGATTATTAACCAATCTGGTTATGGTGGTGCTTTATTAGCCTTTTTGTTTGGTGGACTTCTCTTGTATTTGGTTATGACATGTTTAGGGGAATTATCGGTTAGAATGCCTGTAACTGGTGCTTTCCAAGTATATGCAACCAAATATATTGGGCCAGCCTCTGGGTTTACGGTTGGTTGGGTTTACTGGTTAGGATCAGCTACTACTGCAGGCGTAGAATTTACTGCTGCGGGTATTTTGATGAAACGTTGGTTCCCCAATGTAGATGTATGGGTTTGGTGTGCATTATTTATCGTTTTGCTGTTTGCTTTAAATGCGCTATCTACAAAAGGGTTTGCAGAATCTGAATACTGGTTTGCTGGGATCAAAGTAGTTGCTGTAATTTTGTTTATTATTATTGGGTGTGCTGCGATTTTTGGATTGGTAGATATGCACGATAGACCAGCTCCATTTCTCTCTCACTTCACAGGTGGAAGCTTGTTCCCTGCTGGGATCGCAATTGTTTTTGTCACGATGATGAATGTAGTCTTTTCTTATCAAGGATCTGAATTAATAGGGATTGCAGCAGGTGAAAGTGAAAATCCAGAGAAACATATCCCTAGAGCAATCAAAAATGTATTGATCCGTATCTTTGTATTCTATATTGCTTCCGTGGTGATTCTCTCGGCTATCTTCCCAGCGAAGGAACTAGGAGTACTAGAAAGTCCATTTGTTTCTTTATTTGACTTGGTGGGTATACCCTATGCTGCAGATATTATGAATTTTGTTATTCTTACTGCCCTTTTATCCGTAGGGAACTCTTGCCTGTATGCCTCCACTCGTTTACTGTGGTCTTTGTCAAATTCAGGAATGGCTCCAAAAGCATTTGGCAAATTGTCTTCAAGAGGCGTACCAATGGCTGCTTTGCTTCTGACGATGGCCTTTTCTCTACTATCGTTATTAACAAGTGTATACGCAGCAGATTCGGTTTATATTGGCTTGTCATCTATTTCTGGGATTGCTGTTACAATTGCATGGATGAGCATTGCCTTATCCCAATACAATTTTCGAAAGCAATTTATTCGAGAAGGCGGAAAAGAAAGCGATTTGAAGTTTGCTGCTCCATTTTATCCAGTACTTCCTATACTCTGTCTGGTAATGTGTACCGTTTTTCTCATTTTTCCAATTTTTGATCCTGTGCAGCGAACAAGTTTATTTTACGGATTAGGCTTTGTTGCTCTATGTTATATCTATTATTACTTCCGTTATAGTAGAAAAAAGTCACAGGTATCAAAATAACGATATAGTAGATGAAACCCCCAAACTCACTAAGAGCTAGGGGGTTTTTGTGTTCCATTTTTTGCTTATCTATTTACAGATCTCTTTTTACTTATTCGGTAACAGTAACAAGAGTTTTTCTAACTTTATTTTTGTATCCATTAGAGGTTTTTCTTCGATGTGTCCACTCAGCGTAGATTGAAGTCGATCAAAATGGTCCGACACTTGATGTATCCATGAAGTCGCTGCTTTTTCTAAATTTTGTTTCCAAGCAGCAGTAAAATGAGCTGCCATTGCGTCTGTCATATGTGTAATTTGCAAAAGTAGTACTTCATCCATATGCAATTTTAGCTGTTCTTTCATCTGATCGCGACCATTTCGTTCGAAGAAAGATTGGTTGTTTTTATAGATTGCAATTGCCTTTTGGAAATGCGGATTTTCTTCCTCCCAAACGGGTAATTTCCATGCGATTTCTGGAAGATCGATTTTATCTAGGGAAGTTAAGGTCAGACCATATAAATAAGCGTTTTGCTGTGTGGTTTGCTCTTTTGTAAAAATAGTTAGTGCTGTGTCAATCCATTTTTCCAGACGTAAGGAAGTGGCACGAAATTCTTGAACTAGGTCATTTCCAATAAAATCAAGAAGTTCTTTTGATGCAGTTGACAATTGTTTTCGTCCCGCTTTTCCAGAGTCGCGAATAGTGGAAGGATTGATGTATACAGGGAATTCGTCATTGTAACGTAAGCGGAGACGTTCCCCTACATAATAAAGTAAAGTTTTGATTTCTTGTGCTAGATTTCGTTCGTCATGACTACTCGAAATACAACCAAATTGGTCTATCAGTTGTTTTTTAGAGGAAGTCCACCGTTGTTGTTGTACTTCTTTTTCGGACTCGCTCGTATGTAATGCAATGAGCATTTCATTGATCCAATTTACCGCTTGCTCTACATCTTTGATCATTCGTTCTACAGTAGTAGTTCGTGAATCTTCTTGGATAAAACGAAGAAAAGCTTGTTCAAATCGGGCAAAGGCTGGATTGAGATGCCGATTCTGTTGTTTATCCTCAAGCGAGGCCAGACTTGATACGGGATACATCCTAGGATGACGAATGCCATATTGATTTAACTGTGATTGAACATAGGCAACTACTTTGTCTAACTCCTCGTCGGATGAAGCTAAGTCAGCTGCATTGACGATAAAGTACATTTTATCAAGAGCAAAAGAATCTTGTACTCTTCCGAGTTGAATGAGCAATTCTCGATCGGCACGAGAAAATGCGTGATTGTAGTACGTCACAAATAACAGCGCATCTGCTTGTTTCATGTAGCGAAAAGCTACATCTGTGTGACGAGCATGCAGAGAATCTGCCCCAGGTGTATCTACTAGCGTAATGCCCAATTTTGCTAAGATGGAATCATAATAGAGTGATACTTCTTCTACAAAGGCTGATTTTGCTTCATTTGCCATATAAGAAATCGCTTCTTCATACTGCATGGAAGCAGTAGTACCGAGTAAATGCTCCAATGAATCAAACCCATTTTGAATAGCACGCAAAAAAGGAAGGGCCATTTTTTGGCGTGTGGTTTCGATTTTCCCGCTAATCATTTTTGGTATATGTTTTAGCAGTTCTGCTAGCTCTGCAAGGCTAGTGGATTGTTTTTCGGTATGGAATAATTGAAAAATATGCTGAATCTCTGCGGCAAGTGTTTCTTTTGATTTAAAAGTTACAGCTGCCATTTTATGTCCATGTTCAGCAGTTGGAGGACAAATACGACAAACTGTTGCCGTTGTTGGATTTGGTGAGACTGGTAAAAGGGAATTACCAAGCAGAGCGTTCGCAAAGGAGGATTTACCCGCACTAAAAGCTCCAAACAACGCAACGGTAAACTGTTGTTGTTCCATTTGTTTACGTTTCGATTGAAGTTGTTTCAAAAAAGGTAGAAGTTCTGGCATTGGTTCTATTATTTTTTCAGCTTGAAGCAAGTATGTTTGCTTTTGATCCATGCTGTGCTCGAGAGATGGACTATTCAATACTTTTTTTTCTACAGGTTTTGTCGATACCTTATTTTCTGTGATGAGAGTAGTTTGTTGAATGTTTGGCTCTTGTTCTAATAATTGTTCTATTACTTTACTAGAAACAACATTTGTCTTTTCCTGTATGATATGCAATAGTTTCTGGTGTTCTTTTGCAATGCGGGCAAGTTCTTGTTGTTGTTGATCGATATGGTGCTTTTGTTTTTGAACAGTCTGTAATTCATCTTCTATATGTTGAATATGGTGTTGGATTTGTTCTTCTAACTTAGGCAAATGGTTGGTCAAGTATTGGCGTACATACACACGATATAAATTTTTGATGTTCTCCACCAGATCATTTGTATAGGTCAAAACATAGTTGCCACTAATTCCTGCACCTTGTTTGATCGTATGACGCAAGATATCTATGGTAATTATTGGGGTATTTTGGTGCAGTTCATCTGCTAGAGCTGATTGGAAGATCCCATACTTTTTGGCATGTTGTTGTACCAATTCTTCTGTGTGGCCAGTTAGTTGAGTAGATACAGTTTTCATAAGAGATTGAAAAAAACGATGTTCTCGATCGCTGCGTTCTTGTTCGGTTTTGTTTTTCGCAAACCAAATCCCTATTTTAAAGTCCGGTTGCATTGCTTCGAGAAATGATTTTGCTTGTTCTCTCAAGTTTGCTGGCATCAGATAGGCATTTTTCAAAAGATCATCAAGATCTTTCATTAGCTGTGTTGTGATTTGTTGTTTTTCTTCTAGGCTTATTTTTTGTTGCTGTAAGAGCATTATTTCTTTTTCTTTCGTGTTTTGTTCCTGATTGGAAAGTGACGCTGGAGTTTGAAATGCCCCTCTTTTTTTCTGGATATAGTGTTCGATTAAATAGCAAATTTCTTGCTCCACATTATGTTCCATTAAAGTGATCTTTTGCTCGTAAAGACGATGGAGTAATGACTTTAGTTCTAGCAGTTGATTATTCGGGTGGTCTACCTGTTTTAAACTTGTATAATATACTTCTGCTACGTCTATATTCCAAGCTGCAAAAGAGCTTTTCACCCCTTGCTGGAAGGTAGCAAAAGACAACTCCGAGTCTCGATGTTTATCAATTTGATTGATAATCAAATATACTTGTTTGCCTCTATCTGTTAAGTCTTTTACAAATTGGAGGTTTCCTTCTGCTTGAACATGATTGTAATCCATCATGTAAAAGATGACATCAGATACGTGCAGATTGGCCTCTGTCGCTATGCGATGGGCTTCATCTGTCGAATCGACACCAGGTGTATCCACGATGGCTACATCTGATGGCAATGGAATATCGTTTCGTTCAATGATAACTTCTATCGCTCGATCGCCATCTCTGCATAAGGCTTGAAACGCTTCTTCGGTGTATGTACCTACTACTTCTTGGATGCTGCCATCGAAATAGCGAAGCTGGATTTTGTCTTGTCCATGTTTTACTTTCACGACATTGGCACTAGTGGGTATGGGACTAGTAGGCAGCAGAGGGAAGCCAAATAAATGGTTCATGAAAGATGATTTGCCTGCCGAAAAATGACCTGTAAAGGCAATAGCCAATTCTTGCCTATTTATTTTTTGCATGAAGTCCATACATTTGTTTTTTATTTCTGGATTGTCTTCGTTTATTTCTTCGTATAGTAATGCTAGTCTATTAAGCCATATATTTGTTGATGTCTGTATCATCGTTGAGCCCCTTTGTGTCCAAGCAAATTAACTAGACTATCGTACCACAGTTCCATATGTATTTTACAAATAGACTCGATTTCATTGCTTATTTTACCCTTCCACAAAAATAATTGAAAATCAGTTGAGATGATGACAATTTTTGTCACTATTAGATGTTACGATATAAATATAGGTTAAGCAAACAGTTTATAAAAGGCATCGGAGGAATAAAAATGACAAAAAATAAAATAACACCTATCAGAAAATATTTTCAATCAAATGGGATAAACCTTTCTTACCTAGATTTCGGAGGAAACAGTGAAAATATATTGCTTGTTTTACATGGTCATATGAACGATGCAAGAACATTTTTGGATTTAGCGGCAAGACTTAAAAATTGGCGAGTGATTGGGTTGGATCAACGAGGACATGGATGGAGTGATCATTCCCCTACAAAAGATTATTCCAGAGAGAGTTATATTGAGGATATTCATCAACTCATTCGTACGGAGTTGGACGGACAAGCTGTTACCATACTAGGTCATTCGCTAGGTGGCATTAACGCTTACCAGTTTGCTGCACGTTACCCTGCATATGTTAAGGCAGTCATTGTCGAAGATATTGGTGTTGAAATTGAATTGGATATGTCGTTTGTAGAAAATTTTCCTGAACGTTCCACTTCGTTGGAAGAGCTACGAGAGTCCCTGATTGGCATGGGAGTTCGTGCTGTTGATTATTTTTCGGAGAGTGTGTTCCAAGATGAGAAAGGTTGGGGATTTCGATCTGATGTAAAAGGTATAAAATCATCTCAAGAAAATGTGAACGGTGTTTGGTGGGATGATTGGTTAGCATCTCATTGTCCCATGTTGTTAATCTATGGTCGTAGAAGTTTTGTATTAGACATGGATCAAGCAGAGCAAATGGCATCACGCAGACCAAATACAAAGTTAGAAGTATTTGAAAATGCAGGTCATGGAGTTCATTCGGATGATCCCGAGGGGTATTTTAAAGTAGTGCAAAGATTTTTAGAGGAACTAAAATAAGAAGAATCGTCTACGGACGGTTTTTTTGATGGGAAAAATGAATAGAACCAGCTCATTAACTGGTTCCATCAAAAGAGAATATTAAAAAACAGTTGGTTTAATCTTAGTATCATGATTGGCAATAGTCGCAACAACGTCGTTTCGTTGGGAAAACTCGTTCACCCATCTCAAAGATTGATATGCTAATTCATCATTTACTGTATTTCCAGGTAAGATTTTTTCTTTCCATGATTTCTCTGCATATCCAACATCGGAGACAAGCAAAACCCAACCGGCCTCTGCTCGAACCAGCACAGAAATATGTCCAGCAGTGTGACCAGGAGTATAAACCAAGTAAACGAGGCCATCTCCAAATAGATCTTTGCCTAATTGATGAGGTCCAAAAGGAATAGGTTCCAACTGGAATGGTTCAAATTCTATTCCTTTGTACCATTTTTCTTTTGATTCATGTTGATTATTTTCCCATTCTGGTGCACTTACGAGAAATCGCTTGGCATTTTTTAGAAGCGGTAAACCGCTGATGTGATCGACATCTAGATGGGTGATAACAACTGCATCAATTTGGTCTGTTTGAATGTTTTTGGAAGCGAGTTGTTCTCTTACCGATTTCCCTTCTGGAAGTTTATATTCAATAAACTGATAAATATCTTCGCCTAAGTGTTCTTTGGGATTTGTACGGATATCTTCATGCCAGCCTGTATCGATCACGATGTTGCCTTTGGGGTGTTCAATGAGATAGCTAGATACCGGAACCTTTTGTTGATATTCAGGGCCTCTTTGATGAACAGCTGGGATGCTGTCCATTTCTTTAAAAGCAAGTGATTGATCATAGGTAAGTTCTCCTGCATGCATTACATGAATCTTTGCGTATGATTTCATTTCCTTTGCCTCGTTTCTCTCTTGTTGTAGATTACTATTCATTATGGTGTGGGTTTAATCAGAATGAAAGAAGGCACTTTTTTGTTTCTAGGAACAAAAAAGTGCCTTCTTTCTTATTTTGTCTTATTATTTAATAATATTTATATTCATAATTTAAATGGAGTGGTTTTAAAATGTATAAAAGAACAGAAAGGAATACGTTTCTACAAATTGTATTTACTTTGGGGATTAGTTTAACGTTAGTTGTTTCGTTAATGTATGTCACTATTCCTTTACTTCCTATCTTAGAAAAAGAATTCCAAGCTACATCAAGTCAAACGGTATGGGTAAGTAGCATTTATGGTTTCGCTTATGGAACAGGCTGTTTGATTTTTGGGGTTTTTTCTGATCGTTTTCATCGGAAATCAATTTTAATTGTAGGTATTTTTGCACTAATAGGTGCCACATTTTTTGTAAGTGTAAGTCCATCTATGGAATGGCTAATCGCCTTACGAGCGTTACAAGGAGTTATTGCAGCTTCTATACCGATTATTTCACTTCCTTATGTAAGTGATGTTCTAGCTCCACGGTATCGTCCGATTGCAATAACAATCATAAGTAGTAGTTTTTTATTGTCGGGTATCCTAGGTCAATTGTATGGCCAGGTGATCGGCAAAGAATGGGGATGGACGGCGGTATTTTTGTTTTTGGCGATGGGTTTACTGATTGCCTCGTTTTCTTTTTTCTATCTCCCGCATGGAGTAGTACCAAAACCGGGTCATTCTTTTAATCAAGTCATCCGTCAAGCAGTTAAACTTTTCACCATTCCTCAGCTAGTTTTGTCCTTTTTTGTGATGGGAACTATGTTTTTTAGCTTTGTAACCATGTATTCTGGGTTAGGTTCTTATGTTGATGAAAAATTCCAAATCGATGATGGAAGCTTAATGTGGATCAGAATTGCCGGGATACCTGGAATCGTGCTTTCCCTTTTTGCTAGCTCGTTCATTAGGAAATATGGTGCCAAAACGGTACTGATCGCCGGTTTACTAATAGCTGCATGTGGCTTAATCGGGGAGGCAATCGCACCCTCTATTTTCCTATTCGTTCTTTTTAGTGTCATTTTTGTGATGGGAATATCGATTGCCAACCCAAGTATGATTGTTATGGTAGGTCTGTTAGGAGAAAGAGCACGTGGAAGTGCACTCGCAATAAATGCTTTTTTTGCTTTTATGGGTGCTAGTTTTGGATCACTATTAGCAGAGTACATTAACTCTTTTCCATTACTTTGTCTGGTTTTAATACTTGCCTTGTTGTCAGTTATAGTTGTCTCTTTGATGTTTATCCGGGTTGATGCAGTTCCACGCAAACAAAAAAATATAGCAATGAATGCAAAATAAAATGAAAAAATTAAATTATTTTATTGTCCTTTTGTTTCATCTGATGTTCGATCAGTTGCTCTCCCCACAGGCAAAGTTGCGTTAAAAGAGGGTGAAGCGATTGACCTAATTCTGTTAATTCGTATACTACCTTTAGCTGGATTTCGTTATATACAGTACGCGATATAAGTCCATCCGCTTCCAGTTCACGTAACGATTGGGTTAACATTTTTCGGGTAATTTTAGGCATTAATTTCATTAATTCTCCTGATCTTTTAGGACCTTGTGTGAGATGACATAAAGTGATCGTTTTCCATTTTCCGCCTATGACATCCAGTGTTGCTTCGGCAGGAACATTATATTGTTTGCTGATAGCCATTAAGTATCACCACTCACCTTAAGAAAGTAAATTATTTAGAATCAAAAGGGAAATTGTTTTGTTTATATTATATGATAAATAAGGTGTATTCCAAAAGAATGATCGTAGAAGAAACAACCTATTTTGGATATGATAAAATAATCCATGCAGAAAGGGTGATCAACTTGAATCCAACCGATCAAGAACGTGCAAAATTACTTAAAGAAGCTAAAAATATTGCTGTAGTGGGGTTATCCAATAATCCAGAGCGGACAAGCTATATGATCGCAGAAGCATTGCAACAAGCTGGTTATCGGATCTATCCGGTCAATCCCATGCTTACAGAACCAGTATTAGGGGAAAAACCGTATGCAAGCTTAACGGAAATTGAAGATCCAATCGATATTGTGGATGTTTTTCGACGTAGCGAAACGGTATATCCGATTGCCGAAGATGCAGTAAAAATAAAAGCAAAAACGCTTTGGATGCAATTGGGTGTAGAGAATGAAGAAGCTGCAAGTCTTGCAAGGGAAAATGGACTGATAGTTGTGATGAATCGTTGTATCAAAGTGGATCATGCTTTACTGGTAAAGTAGAATCAAAAGTTTTGTAAATAAAAATGTATTTTATTTACAAAAATAAGATAAATAACAGTCACAATATCGACAAAAATATCCTATTATGATACAATGTCCTCTGTAGGTAGGGCTGACCTCCTTACTTACTATTCAATACTGTTTTTTTAGCAGTGAAAAGCTACCACGCTTCTATTTTCTTTTTTTGACCCTCTTTCATGTGACCAGAAAATCTGGTCTTTTTCTTTTGGAGGAACGATACATGCATACCTATCATCCTTTATATATCCAGTTTTTTCATTATTACCATCAAGGTGAATATTGGGAAGCTCATGAGGTATTGGAAGAATTATGGCAACAAGATCGATCCAATGATTTTTACCATGGACTTATTCAAATAGCTGCTATCATGCACCAATTAGATCGTGGCAAAGTACGGGGTGCAAGAAAATTGTCAAAATCTGCTATTGGTTATTTGACTCCTTATGCTCCAAAACATGAAGGTGTCCAAGTTGGAAATATTTTAAATTGGTTAAAATTTTGTTTGCAAAAGTTACCTGAGCAAGTAATGATCTTAGAAAAAACCGAACTACAAAAAATAGGCATACCCATCTGCCAATTGCCAGAAATAAAATAAAGTTGAAAAAACCCATGTAGCGTAAGCTTAACATGGGCATTTTTTATGAAAAAAAACATATTCAATTTAATAGGAATAGAAAAAGTTATTTATTAGGAGGATGAATGAGGTGAAAGGTAGACGATGGACGCCAGAAGAAGATCAATTATTAAGTAGGTCCGTACTCCATACAATAAGCAAAGGAGGAACACAATTAACCGCTTTTTCAGAAGTAGGTAAGCAGATAAGCCGAACAGCAGGTGCATGTGGATTTAGATGGAACGCTGTGCTAAGGGGCCAAAATCCAACTTCTTATAGTGAAGCAAAGAAGAAGAGAGTATATATTCAGTTGGAGAAAAAACGAAAAAGCAAAGTGGAAACTTTCTCCGAAGTATTCGAATTATTAAAACAAACAGAACAAGTATGGATCAAACAACAAAAAGAAATATCTCGATTAACTCAGTCTATATCGAAAACCAAACAGAGAATAAATACTTTGATACAGGAAAATCAAAAATTCAAACAGGGAAATAACGCTGTTGAGTGGGTTCAACAAGAAGTAAAGACCAGATACGAAGAGTTAGTTCAACTTATAGAAAAATTAAAACAGGAGACAGGTACCCTAGGTATAGCCTCTTTTTCGCCTAAATCAACAGTTGGGAAAGCAGAACCTACCACTTCTACATAGGATAAGGAAGCAGGTGTAGAAAAGAGGTGGGAGCTATTTCATACAAAGAAGAGCAACTACAAAGACGCCTTTTAGAGATTGAAGAAAAACTTGCTTGTTATGAACAAGAAATGAGTATGTACAAAAGTGAACAGACAAAGTTAAAAAAAGAAATGCGTTTTTTTGAGTCCATGCTGCTAGAAGAATATCATTTATTGTTGCAACTTTTAGAAAAAGATAAAACAGGAATTCGTTTGCATAACATACCTTAAAAAGAACCCTTTGATCATCTCAAAGGGTTCTTTTTGGTACCAACACACAAAAAACAGCCTAGTATTAAGTACTAGGCTGTTTTTTTTATTTATATTAGAAGCAACCTGCAAATACGAAGATTGTTGCGATAACAAGTAAGAAGATTAACAAACGGTGCCAACCGAAGAAACCACCACCGAATCCACCCATTTTTTTCACCTCCTTACTGAAACTTCGGGAAGTGCTGAATTAACAACATCCTCCTCTGAAACCAATGCCACCAGCGAAGACAAAGATGGTAGCGATAACAAGTAAGAAGATTAGCAATCGATGCCAACCGAAAAATCCACCACCGATTCCACTCATTTTGACACCTCCTTAATCATCGAATCTACAATTTATTAGCAACAGCCGCCGCCGCCGCCAAATCCAAAGCCACCAGCAAAGACAAAAATGGTAGCAATAACAAGTAAGAAGATCAGCAAACGGTGCCAACCGAAGAAACCACCACCTGAGAAACCGCTCATTTTGACACCTCCTTTCAAAGAAGATCATTTCGATTTTTAGTGTAAGAATAAACCGAATTTATCTTTGTTTTACTAGCAACATTTTCCGAAGCCGAAACCACCAGCAAAGACAAAGATGGTAGCAATTACTAAGATAAAAATAAGAAGGCGGTGCCATCCGAATCCGAATCCTCCACCGCAAGAACCGCTCATAGTGGAAACCTCCCTGGTCAAGCTTTCAAATTTTCGCACCGAAGTGTTTCGGTAGCTGATTTACCTTATGCCGTATGTTCTCGCTTTGTACAGGTGTTAGCCCTGTATTGCAAATTTAGGTTTGTGACTACATCTATTGTGCTATCTCGAAGATGTTAGGCTATAAAGTAAAGTGATTTGATCGCGTTTTTTTGCTATTTTTCTCATTTTATTCGGTTTTTCACTAACGGATTGAACTCGTACCCACTTTCTATAGAATTAGGCAAAAAAATCGTACCCAATTTTTCCATATGGGCATAGGATAGCCAAGGAGATTAGATGGAGGTGTAAGCATGAGTAATGAACCAGATTTAAAGCAGTTAACCAATATGATTAATGCGGTTATGGGTCAGAGGGTATTAAATGAACAACAATTAGGTCAGATATTGGCTGGAGCAAAAAGAGCTTTTGACAGAGGTGGTATGCCTTTAGTTATTGAGTATTTGATGAAAGTGACACAAGCAGACGTGGATAAAGAGGAAGTGACACAATTCGCAGAAACAATTCGCTCTAATCCGCAGTTAGGAAGAGATATATTAGAGGGCAAAAAGAATATTAATAACGGAAGAAAAAAGTAGAAAACTTACTGATTAGCAGGCCTTTGAGGATCAGACAGAGGGTTTTTTGCATGTAGGTATCTCAGACAAGGGCACAAGTCTCGCTATGTCGCGATGCTTCAAGTCTCGCTTTGCACCTCAGACAAGGGCACAAGTCTCGCTATGTCGCGATGCTTCAAGTCTCGCTTTGCACCTCAGACAAGGGCACAAGTCTCGCTATGACGCGATGCTCCAAGTCTCGCTTTGCACCTCAGCAAAATTTATGTTTTCTTTTTTTGCTAAATTAGGATAAATAAAACAGTTCTTTTTCATAAGGGCTGTTTTTTTCTATGAGTTAGTATATAATTAGATTACATACAAATTTCGATCTTTTCTTGCAAACAGCAATAGAAGAAAGCGACGGATATTTACACCCGTCGCTTTTGTTTAAAATCCTTGCAATGTATTCCATACTTCCAACTTAGTTTGTATCTTTGAAATGATTTCATTAGTGAATTCGCTAGTTGTTGCACTACCAGACAAATCGGCAGTTCTTACTCCTTCATGAACAGTCTCAATGGTAGCTTCATAAATCGCACGTGAAGCAGCAGTTGCCTTTGGATCGTTTATATAAGTGAGTAGGGAAGCACCTGCCAATATCATAGCCATCGGATTGGCAATGTTTTTTCCGAATAAGGAAGGCGCCGTTCCGTGTGGAGCTTCAGCCATAATTGTTTGTGGTTGGAATTGATCATCAAAACTAAGGAGAATGGATTCTGCACCTGCGATGGAGCCAAACAACTGCAAAACCATATCACTCAGACAATCTCCATCTCGGTTTAATGCAGGAATAACTAATGCGTCCCCTGCTTGATTGAGTAACAAAGCATAGGTAGCGTCAATTAGTTGTGGTTCATAACGAACCTCTGGGTAACGAAGGCTTGCAGCATCCATTTCTTCTTTTAGCATTCCTTCGTAGATAGGACTAACGGTATATTTTGGTCCTCCAAATACTTTGGCTTTCATCTTTTTAGCATGGCGAAAGGCATACTCCGCTACGGCACGGCAGGTTTTGCGATCGATTGTTTCCGTGCGATAGGCTACTTCATCTACCCCTTCGCCTTCTCTCCATTCTTTGGCTCCATATGCGTCACCGACTGCCATACGGATAACAGAGATAGGTGCGAATGTACCACCAATTGGACGTACGCCTGGAATTCGTCGCCCTGTTCGAATGATGACTTTGCCATCGATCTCTTTGCGAAGGATAGCATTAGGACTTCCGATGTCGCCTTTTTCTTCAGGAGTTATGGTTGCAGCTTTAATTCCAAAGCCAGCTCGTTTCATCGCTTTAGCTGCATCATGTACCACTTGGTTTTTGGTAGCACGTCTATTTTCCAAACTAAGATCGTAAGTTTCAAATTGAAGATCAAATTGAATTACACTTGGATCTAAGACGCGAAGCGCTTCATCTAACAGTTCTTGACCTGTTTGGTCACCTTTCATTACAACGATCTTATGTTCCATTGAATTTGTCACCTCATGTTAATATATTGTGCTCACTTTCCATTATAAATGTGTGAGACTAGAAATGAAAAGTAATCCAAATTTATGCAGTATTGCAAAAGATATAAAGGAGAGTATGCAGTGATTATCGAAGTAAGTGTAGGAGTAATTGCAGTGGCTGTTGTTATCTTGGTCATATATCTTATCAGTACCTTACGACAGCTGAAAAAGACACTAGGACAAGTCAATCAGACCGCATCAATTTTAGAAAAAGATACACACGAACTGCTGAACAACACAAATGGCCTTATATCCGAAACACGAGCTGTTGTCACAAATGTGAAAGAAAAGACCGACAATATGCAAACGTTGTTTAAAGCAATTGATCAAATAGGCAAGCAAATGAATGAAGTTTCTGCCTTTGTTTCGAAAGCAGCTGCTGAAAACAAGGAAAAATTAGGAGGCATTCTTGCTATTGTAGGTGCTGCCATGAACCTCGTCCAAGAGTGGCGACAAAATAATGAAAAGAGGAGAATGCAAGATGGCTAAAAATGATACTCAAATGAACGTAAAAGACTTTATGATTGGTGCAGCAGTCGGAGTAGCAGTAGGTGCAGCCATTGCATATTTGACAGCGCCTAAAGCAGGAAAAGAAGTCAGAAATGATATCAATCGGAAAATTGATTATGTGCGTGATAAAGGTCAGAAAATCGTATTAGATGTAAAAACACAAAGTACAGATATGATCGGTAAAATGGCAGAAGTGAAAGATAAAGTTCAAAATAAACTGACCTCCATAAAAGAAAATGTAGAAGAAGGGGTCACCGAATTTAAAATAAATGATGAATTAGAAGAAGAAAATGAAATATATACATTAAAATAAAGAACATATCAAAGGCAAAAATCCAAAGTTAGAGATTTTAATCATACTTATGTAGATTGTGAAAGTACTACCACAGTCTGTGGTCGAAAACTCCGATGTCAAGGCATATCAGAAGTAGAGATTGTTTTACTTATGTAGAAATAACGTAATATTTTCTTTCTATCAAAAAAAGGCAACTTTTTTAGTTGTCTTTTTTTATGGATAGTAGATGACAGATAACAATATATCAGTTAAAATGAATGGATATTTTAGTAGAGTTGAGGGGAGCGAGTAAGTTTGAGTGATGCAAATGTAAAACAGTTGCGTGATGAGCTAGATTCAATCAATTTAGAGCTACTTACCTTATTGAGCAAAAGAGCAAGTATTGTGCAAGAAATTGCTGACATAAAGAAGAAACAAGGTGTAACAAAGTTTGATCCTGAGCGGGAGAAGGAAATGCTCGATCGCTTGGTTGAACATAATGAAGGCCCATTTGAAAACGAAGCGGTTCGCCACCTATTCAAACAAATCTTTAAAGCATCCTTGCAATTACAAAAAGATGATTCCAAAAAACATCTTTTGGTCAGCCGGAAAAAGCAAGCGGAAGATACGGTTGTTACTCTAGGTTCCACACAAGTTGGAAACGGAAAACCAACTATTGTGGCAGGCCCTTGTTCCGTAGAGTCAGAAGAACAAGTGCGTGAAGTAGCAAAAGCATTGAAGAAAAATGGCGTAACATTGATGCGTGGAGGAGCGTTTAAGCCGCGTACTTCCCCTTATGATTTCCAAGGACTTGGCGTAGAAGGTCTAGAAATCCTTCGTCGCGTTGCAGATGAGTATGATCTTCAAGTCATCAGTGAGATTGTAAACCCAGGCGATATTGAACTCGCTACCAAATATGTAGATGTCATCCAGATAGGCGCAAGAAATATGCAAAACTTCGAGCTCCTAAAAGCAGCAGGAAGTGTGAACACACCAGTATTGCTCAAACGCGGCTTGTCTGCTACGATGGAAGAATTTTTGCATGCAGCAGAATATATCGTTCATCGTGGAAACAAAAATGTAATTCTATGTGAACGCGGTATCCGTACGTACGAAAAATGGACTCGTAACACTTTGGATATTTCTGCGGTACCACTGTTGAAAAATGAATCTCACCTTCCAGTAGTAGTGGATGTCACCCACTCAGCTGGACGACGTGATATCCTTGTGCCACTTGCAAAAGCAGCCTTAGCAGCAGGTGCAGATGCAGTCATGGTAGAAGTACATCCAAATCCAGCCGTAGCATTATCTGATGCGCAACAACAGATCGATATCCCAACATTTGATCAGTTCATGGCAGATTTGCATGCTTCGAAGCTGCTTCCAGCTTTAGTGGAATCAAAATAAGAGCATAGTAAGATAAGACTAAGGGACCCAAACCATTTCACATGGTTTGGGTTATTTTTTTGCTTGAAAACAAGGAACAGAATAGTAGGATATTTATTAAAAGACAATAAGAAATTAGTATGGTAAGATGAAAATCATAAGGAAGATCAACCCTCAGGGAGAAATCATGGCAATGATCGAGCGTCGTAAGCCCGCGAAGACCGGTAAGGATCGCATCTGGATCACAGTTCCGGAGACCCCTGCCCGAGTGAGCCGTGTCACTGGTCACAAGCTGACCACGGACGGAGCCTCCAGCAAGGAAATCGACGCCTCTTCGGTGCCGCTGATCCCGTCGAGCTCCGCTCCCCAGCGTGAGATCCGGGTGCCCGGTCCGATCGAGGTACCTGGTATCAGCGCCATCGTGATCGAGAAGGTAACCGTACACAACGGACCTGTCACCTTCGAGGATGGCTTCTACACCAACTGACAGCTTATGCTGTCAGCGGGACGAGCTCATGCACCACGAGCGCGTCCCACCTGCATATGGAGTTTTTATTTCCTAAAGGAAATAAAAGTGATTTTATATATCGTTATATTTGAATATTTATACTAAAAATGAGTGGAAACAGGTAAAAAACAGTTCCTATCAAACTTCGCATGTTATTTGCGAAGTTTTGTTTGCATTCTTTGGTTCGCTTTCTAGCAACCTTTTGGTATGATAAACCTACTACTACAGGAAAGATAGATGGGAGAAGATTGTTCGTGAGTGCGAGAGAATACCTGGAAAAGGCGAATCGCTATCAGGTAAAACCGGAGGAGTTATTTCAATATTTTGCTCAAGACGTGATGAAAATAACGGTTTTGTATCAAAAGTCATCGATGGGAAAAAAGCCATTATTAGCGAGAAGTAACCGACCTGGGTCAAAATACGTAGTTGCTTTTACAGATGAAGGTGCAGCAAAAATGGTTCATGTCAGACAACCTGAGTTTTTAGAGATGACAGATGAACCTACTTTGCCTTTTTTGTTGAAAGCTTATCGTTCCAATGCGGAAGGATTGATGTTTAACCCAGGACTTGATTCTCGTTTCTTTGTTGTAAGACATCAGCTTTTGGAATGGATTCGATATTATTGTATCCAGATGTTTTCTAAGCAATCTACTGTCTGGGTTATTCGAAACGGATCTTCCGTACTAAAAGGGTCCTATCAACCTGGTTTTTCAACGATTGTCATTTATACTGGTAAAGAAGAAGCAAGTAAAAGCGCAGAAAAAAGCGGAGGAGAAGCTACACCAGTAAGTTGGAGCGATATTTTCCGTTATTTAGAGAAACTAAGTTCGAAAACATTGTATGTCAATTATGGCTTGCCAGAAGCATTTCTACTCAATCCTACCCAAGTAGATCAAATTCGAAATGGTGCCCAGACAGGATATGTGGAACAAACCACAAATTCTTTTTCGTTTATTCCAGAAGTATCCGATGTTGATCTTTCGACTTCTGCTTCTTCTGATATGGTTCAAGAAAAAGCGGTTACGATTCCATTGGAGATACCAGTAGAAGAGGAACAAAAAGAAGATCAGTCAACCGAGGAAATCGGAGATTGGGAGTCTGCTTTTGGGGAGCAAGAACCGCTGACATTGGGTAATGATAGGAAAATTTCTGATACATATACACCTGTTTCTTCTGTGATGAAAGAAGAACAAGTAAATCATAAGGAAACCATTTCTGCCACTACTTTACCAGCAGAGCAAATAGAAACAAAAGTGGAAGAAAATATAACAATTCCAGAAAAAGAAGAGCATCAACAAGAGATCATCGAACCAATACAAGAAAAAGAGGAAATAATCGCTCCTTCAGAGCAAATAGAAACAAAAATAGAAGCAGATATAATCATTCCAGAGAAAAAAGAGACTCAGCAAGAGATCATCGAGCCCAAACAACAAGAAGAAGAGGAAATCATCCCTCCTGTGCAAGAGGATCAAATCCCTCCTTCTGTTATTCAAGAGAGTAACCCTGTACAACAGGAAAATGTAGAACAAAAAGTACCTACGCTGAAAAAAGAATCATCTGTGCCGCAAACAACTTATTCAGCATTTGATAATCCTTGGGATGACGATGATGATGGATTTTCTGAGCCAGTTCCGCATACCAGTCTCTTTTTTCAATCAAATGAGACGAAGGAACGAGAAGAGCATCATTCATCCGAAGCCGTTGTAGAGCATAAAACAAACCCAATACCAGAGAAAACAGTAGAAAAACCGATTGAAAAACCGATTGAAAGACCAATTGAAAAACCAATCTCATCATTAGAACCAGATTCAAACCATGTGCAAAATCAAAATCACCAACCAAAAGTGGAGAAACAAACGGAACAAGAACCATTACATTCTCCTCAAAAGACGTCTTTACCATCCAATGTTCCAGAAGATGTAGCATATGGTCTGCGTGTACTAGAGGCTGCAACAAACGAAGGGCAAGGTATGGCCAATGGTTGGGAAGTATGCCGAGCCCTCGCAGATTTGCGAAGAATTTGGGTTATTGTCGATATAGAAGGGAAAATGGTGATATTAGCTAGTCAAGATGAAAATCAAATCGCAGATTTCTTTACCTCTGAAGAATACGCACAAAGATTGATTGACGAAGCTCACAATCGGAATAAAAGCTTGCCTCAAATGGTACCTAGATTGATATCTACTAAAAAATTATTCCGTGCATTGGCGCCTACCCAATGCTTAATCTGGATCAATCGAGGTTCTCCGAATGCTTGGACTAGTATCATGGGAGACACCTTACCATACGTCTTGCAATTAATGGCTCAAAAATAAAGAGAAAAGACCGACAAGCTGGTTTTAAGATATTGGAGATTTTTTCCTTTGCGAATATCTTCTTAAATATCAGAGTGTCAGGTCTTTTTTTTTCCTAATTTGTTATACTACAAATGATACTTCTACAGTAAAGAGGTTAGCCAAATGGATAAAAAGAAAGAAACAATTACAATTTACGATGTAGCCCGAGTTGCTGGGGTTTCCATGGCCACCGTTTCTCGAGTTGTAAACGGGAATTCCAATGTAAAACCAGCCACGCGTAAAAAAGTTCTCAGTGTGATCGAGCAATTGGGATATCGTCCTAATGCAGTAGCTCGAGGTCTAGCAAGCAAAAAAACGAAAACAGTAGGTGTAGTAATTCCGGATATTTCAAATGCATTTTACTCCGAGGTAACTCGTGGAATTGAAGATATTGCCACAATGTATCGTTATAATATTATTTTGTGTAATTCTGATCTACAGCAAGAAAGAGAAACACAACTTATCGAAACGTTATTAGAAAAACAGGTAGATGGTTTACTCTTTTTAGGTGGGAATGTAAGAGAAGAACATCGCCGCATTTATGATCATACCAATGTACCAGTCGTTTTGGTTGCGACAAAAGTAGAAGACAATTCATTACCTGCTGTAGGTATTGATCAACAAAAGGCTGCCTATGATGCTACTACTCATTTTATTGAAAAAGGGCATAAAAGAATTGCGTTGATTGGTGGGCCACTTACCGATTTGGTGAAAGGTTATCCTCGTTATTTAGGTTATCGACAAGCGTTAGAAGAGAATAAGATCGAATTCGATGAGCGTTTGATTCGGATTGGAGATTATCGTTATGATTCTGGGTATCAAGCTATGAGAACGCTTCTAGGATTAACTGAACTCCCTCAATCGGTAGTTGTTTTAAGTGATGAAATGGCTGTGGGTGCAATACATGCAGTATTAGATAAGGATAAGAAAGTTCCTGAGGATATTGAAGTGATGGGATATAACAATATTCCGATTGCTTCTCAAGTGCGTCCACTTTTGAGCACAATTGATGTACCTATGTATGATTTGGGAGCTGTAGCAATGCGACTACTTACCAAATATATGCATGGAGAAGAAGTACAAACTGGACAAGTAAATCTACCTCATTCCATCAAATTGCGTAACTCTACTCGTATACCTTTGGAGGAAGCGTCATCATGATTGGAATAATTGGAGCAATGGATGTTGAGATTGAACAGTTATTGCGTAACATGGAAGATACAAAATCAAAAAATATTTATGGAAATCAGTTTATAACTGGGATACTGGCAAATATGACAGTAGCAGTAACAAAATCAGGAGTAGGGAAAGTGAATGCTGCTCTTTCTGCGCATACGATGATTAAAGAGTACAACGTGACATCTATTATATTTATTGGTGTTGCAGGAGCGCTTCATCCAGAGTTAAACATTGGAGACATGATCGTATCTACAGTCTGCCAAGAACATGATATTGATGCTAGTACTCTTGGATTTCCACGAGGAACAGTGCCCTTCCAGCAAATATCTGAATATCCAGCAGACTCCAAACTTGTTCAAATTGCTTTAAAATCAGCATCGGAATTAAAATGGACTGAATCTGTGACCATTCGGACTGGGAAAGTGCTTTCAGGAGATCAATTTATTTCTGATGCTTCCTTAGTAGAATTTTTACACCAAGAGTTAGCTGGAGATTGTGTAGAAATGGAAGGTGCAGCTGTAGCTCATGTGTGTTATTTTACAAATATTCCCTATGTGGTGATTCGTTCCATGTCGGATCGGGCTGATCAGGAAGCACCTGTGGATTTTGTGAAATTTACGGAATTAGCTGCTATTCGTTCATGTGAATTGGTAACATCTATGCTACATCAAATGCACAAAGATAGGGTAGTTTAACGATTACGAGCAGTGCTCGTTTTCTATAGACATGCATCAACAGTTTTTCGATATCACTCAATCTGTGATGAGGAGGTGTTTGTTGATGCCAAAAGATGTGATGTGTGAAGTGAGTAGTTGTAACTATTGGGGTAATGGAAATCTATGTCAAGCAGATCAAATCTATGTGGTGACTCATGTGGAAGAAGAAAAGGCTCGTACCACGGAAGAGACTGATTGTCATACTTTTAAACCCAAACTTCACTAAATGTAGCTAGGCCCGATTCTCCTAAACGAGAGTCTGAGCAGGTTATAGGTAAGTAAATGGGATGAATTTTTTTCTTGCCTACAAAAAAGAAAAAACCAGCTTCTAATTCTTACATCTAGATAGAAGCTGGTTTTTCCTTTATCATAAGATGTAAGGGGGCGGTTTTTATGGAACATCTTGCATCTTTAAAACCAATAACTACAGGAAATAATTTGCTCGACTATGAAAAAAGTAGAGATACTTTTCAATGGTCAGACGTAGAAAAGGTATTTAGCTGGCATCAGACAGGGAAGGTAAATGTCGCCTACGAGTGTGTGGATCGGCATGTCGATGAAGGAAGAGGAGCTAAAATCGCTCTTTCTTATAGTGATCCTGTGCGTTCTGAAAATATTACGTATGAAGCATTACAGCAAAATTCAAATCGATTTGCTAATTTTTTAAAGCGCTTACATATCGAGCAAGGTGATCGCGTCTTTATTTTCTTACCACGTACACCAGAATTTTACACTAGTTTTTTTGGGATCTTAAAAATTGGTGCTGTTGTAGGACCTTTATTTGAGGCATTTATGACAGCAGCTGTAAAAGACAGATTGGAAAATAGTGAGGCTGTTGCGCTTGTAACTACACCTGAATTACTAAAACGAGTCCCAGTAGAAGAGCTTCCGCATCTGAAGAAGGTTATTTTGGTAGGTGGATCGGATAACGAATCAGCGGGACACTATTCTTTTGAAAAAGGAGTAGCTACTGAGTCTTCTGATTTTTCACTGGAATGGGTAGATTTAGAACATCCAATGATTATTCATTATACTTCTGGTTCAACAGGCAAACCAAAAGGTGTACTTCATGTTCACCAAGCTATGATACAGCATTATCAGACAGGAAAATGGGTTTTGGACCTACAGCCTGATGATATTTATTGGTGTACTGCTGACCCCGGATGGGTGACAGGTACTTCTTATGGAATTTTTACACCGTGGTTGCATGGTGTCACCAATGTAATTCGCGGTGGACGTTTTAGTCCAGATGATTGGTATCAAACGTTGGAAACCAATGAGGTGACAGTTTGGTACAGTGCACCAACTGCTTTTCGCATGTTGATGGGAGCTGGTGATGAAGTTGTAGAGAAATACGATCTTCGTAAAGTTCGTCATGTGATGAGTGTAGGAGAACCATTAAATCCCGAAGTTATTCGCTGGGGTATGCAAGTGTATCAGAGACGTATTCATGATACATGGTGGATGACAGAGACAGGTGGAATTGTCATCGCGAATTATCCGCAAATGGAAATTCGCCCAGGTTCAATGGGACGTCCGATACCAGGTGTTCACGCAGCAATTATTGACGATAATGGTGTGGAATTGCCACCAAATACGATGGGGCATCTTGCAGTCAAAACGCCTTGGCCATCCATGATGCGGTCCATCTGGAACAATCCAGAAAAGTATAAAGAGTATTTCCGTATACCTGGATGGTATATATCAGGAGATACTGCCTATCAGGATGAAGATGGCTACTTCTGGTTCCAAGGACGAGAAGACGATGTTATTAATACTTCCGGTGAACGGGTAGGGCCATTTGAAGTCGAAAGTAAACTAGTGGAGCACCCGGCAGTTGCAGAAGCTGGGGTGATTGGAAAACCTGATGAACTACGGGGTCAAATTATTAAAGCATTTATTGCTTTGCGTGATGGTCATGTGCCATCTGAAGAATTAAAACAAGAAATCGCAGCATTTGTTAAAAGTGGTTTAGCTGCTCATGCCGCCCCACGTGAAATCGAATTTAAAGATAAATTACCAAAAACCCGCAGTGGGAAGATTATGCGTCGAGTATTAAAAGCATGGGAATTAGGATTACCAACTGGAGATTTATCTACGCTCGAAGATTAAGATTTAGAAGCCATTCATTTTATATGAATGGCTTTTGTTCGGTACGAAACGATAAATAGGGGAATAACGGGATATTTCGTATTCAATGAAAGTTCGTTTGAATCAGGGTGTATACGCCAAATGGTTAATCAGTGCTTCGTACAAATAAAGGATTTGATGGGATCATCGATTTTGATAAAGTCTTAGCGGATCCAAAACAACCTGAACAGCTTCATTTTTAGTGGAGAAGATCATCTGCTTCATCTAAATGATTGAAATGAAGCAATGGCAAAGGCCATTCCCCTAAACCTATCTATTCGTCAATACAGTTGTGTGTTTACTGATTGATAATAGAAATACAAGAAAAGCCATTCAATTTTTGAGTGGCTTTTTGACGAGAAAATATTGTAAGAGGTATTTATTTTTATTCTTCATGATGCTCTTCATTGCATTCCTTTTTTTTATGTTCTTTTCCTTTCTTATGTTTTTTTCTTCTTTTTTTCTTCTTATTTTTAGGTTTGTAGTCATCATCGTCATCGTCATCATCATCATCATCCGAGGTTGTATCTACATCGTCGTCATCGTCGTCATCGTCGTCATCGTCGTCATCATCATCGTCGTCATCATCATCGTCGTCATCATCATCGTCGTTATCATCATCGTTGTCATCGTCGTCATCATCGTCGTCATCATCATCATCGTCGTTATCATCATCGTTGTCATCGTCGTCATCATCGTCGGCATCATCATCGTCGTCATCGTCGTCGTCATCGTCGTCGTCATCATCGTTGTTATCGTCATCATCGTTGTTATCGTCATCATCGTCATCATCGTCGTTATCGTCATCATCGTCGTTATCATCATCGTCGTCATCGTCGTCGTCATTGTCGTCATCGTCGTTATCATCGTCGTCATCGTCGTTATCATCGTCGTCATCATCGTCGTCATCATTGTCGTCATCGTCATCGTCATCATCATCGTCGTCATCCGAAGTTGTATCTACATCGTCGTCGTCATCGTCGTCATCATCATCATCGTCTTCGTTAATAATAGTTATTCGCTTCTCCTCATCATCCAAAACAGTTAAACTAACTTCTTTTTCATTGTCATCATCTTTATAACGAATGGATAGAGGTCGTTGACCAGCAGTGAGTCCACCACCTAATCCAGCTAAATTAATGTGGATTTCTATTTTATTTTCGCTCTTGGCTTTGTTCTCCAGGTATCTTTCTTCTATTCTTTCCTCTTCTTTTTTTATTTCTCTAATGGGTTTTCTGGAGCATGCGTTTTTCTTTTTAGGGTATTTTCTTCTCCAATTCATTCCAATTACACCATCCTTCTAGAAAATATCGCTTTGTGATATTATCCTATGGAAGAAAAAGGTTTTTGGATTGGTTATATGATCTGGTTGTACTACCTATTTTTCGATATTGAATATAAAAAAACTCCCTTCTACTTAGTAGAAAGGAGTTTTAATATTAGGAAGCCTGTTCTTCTGGTTTTCGCTTCTCCATTGCACCGCCGCCAAAGATTTGTCCTTCTTTTGGTTTTTGCTCTGTCTGTTCTTGTTCATTCGTGGCTGGCTTTTCATCTTGTGTATTTTGCTGATTGGATGGTGGTACGATGCCTGTGTTGTTTGGTTGAGTTTGTTGTTGCACAGGTTGTTGTTCTTGTTTATCTTCTTTTGGTTCGGGAGCTTTACGATTACATTCAAAGCATTTGTTTTCCTCAGATCCACCAGGATTTTGGAAATTGGTACCTTGGGGGATGAGATTTGGGTTTGTTGCTGCCGCAGCTTTAAATAATTTCACCCAAGCTGTCTTCGCTAGATCGTGATCCCCTTTTTTGTTGTAATCATAACCTGACCATACTCCCAATGAAACTTCTGGGGTATATCCAACAAACCATAAATCGAACTCTTGTGAAGTTGTTCCTGTTTTACCAGCGATATTGTAACCGCTGATTTGTCCAATAAAGCCTTCTGCTGTTCCGCCTTGGACTACTTTCTTCAACATACCTGTCAACTGATAGGCGGTTTGAGGAGAGAATATTTCCTTTGGTGCATGTTCTTTTGCGTAATCAAAAATAACGTTGCCTTGTGAATCGGTAATTTTGGAAATCAGGTGTGGTTTAATAAATTTACCGCCGTTGGCAATCATGGAATAAGCACCTGTCATTTGCTCTACGGTATATCCATAAGTTGCTCCACCAAGTACAAGAGCTTCGCCATCTTTTTCATGGGGTGGCATACCCATCGCACGGATATAGTCAAATACTTTTTCTCTGCTTCCAAGTTTATCTTCGGTTGCACGGAATACTTTAATTGCTGGGATATTGTAAGAATACTGCAATGCTCTGGTAGCAGTTACAGGCCCGCTGTATTTTCTGTTTGAATTTACATATACTTTGGAGCTGAATTCTTTGTTGATCGGTTCATCTACAATAATCGAGTTTGGTGAGATGACACCCTCATTTATCCCTGGCCCATAAGCAAGGAGTGGTTTCATCGAAGATCCCGGTTGGTTTTTCGCATCAAACGCATGATCTTTTTGGTTTTCATCAAAATCAGTTCCTGCAAAGAAAGACAGAACAGAACCTGATTTATTTTCTACCATTACCGCACCAATTTGCTCACGTACCAATTTACCATTGATTTTTTTGCGTGGAAAATCGTTACCTTTAATAGATTTATTCATGTTGTCATAGAGTGCTTGGTCAACGGTGGAATATATTTTCAATCCACCAACACGAACTTTATCACTGTAGTATTTATAAGATCTTTCTTTTGCTTCATTAGGATGATATTTTTTATCCATTTCTTGCAATGTTTTGATTGCTTCACTCTCGATAGCAGAGATGACAAATGGATAGGTCGCATAAGCATTTTTAAAATCGCCAGGTTTGGCAAGAGATTTGGTGATATCGTACTTGGCTGCTTCATCTCTTTCTTTAGCCGTGATTTTTCCATTTATCACCATGCTGTTAAGGACAAGTTGCATCCGTTTTTTTCCGCGTTTGAGGTTCTTTTTATTGGTAGAAAGAGGATTTAGCTCTACTGGACGTTGAACCATACCAGCGATATAAGCTGCTTCAGGTAAGGTTAAGTCTTTTGCATCTTTGTTAAAAAGTCCACGGGCTGCGGCCATGACGCCATACATATGCTTGCCATTTGCACCTTTGAAAAAATATACACTGTTGAGGTAACTGATAAAGATTTCCTCTTTGGAATAGTATTTTTCCAATCGCATGGAATTGATGATTTCATTGGCTTTTCGATCAAGTGTTTGCTCGCGGTTTCCTAAAACTTCATTTTTCACTAATTGTTGTGTTAACGTGCTACCACCTGTAGTTACTTCAGCACCAATGACTTGTTGGATTGCTGCACGAAGGATCGAGGTAGGAACAATACCATTGTGATTATAAAAATCCCTATCCTCTGTAGACAGCAGTGCATTTAGTAAATTTTCATTTACGTCAGATAACTTATGAACGAGTACACGGTCTTTTTCGTTGTGCATGGCACCTATTAATTTGGGTTGCCCTGTACTTGCATCTCGGAAATAAGCATAACTTGTTTCCGACCAACCGTTTAGTAATTCATCATAATCTTTTTTGGTACGTATTTTTTCTTCTTTCGTATAGGCCGACACAATTCCAGACCCAACACCAAATACCGCAATCGCTGCAACTAAGATGAGGGTTAATATGACATAAAGTGTGACCAAGATTACCTTCTTTTTACTACGCTTCTTCTTGGTGTTCACCGGTATATAATTTTGCTCTTGCATTTCTCCGATTTCCCTCCTCATATGTACGAATTATAACACAGGTCCTATCTAATAAGCTTATAGATTTCTTGTGACAATGTAGTCTTCTTGAAGGGAAATTTATCCAATAAAAAAAGCCCCGAAGGGCTTTATGGATTGAGTACGGGGGAATTGGTATTTCCTCCATCTGTAGGAGCTCCATTGTTATTTCCGCCACCATCAGACGTACTGCCACCATTGCTAGTAGTTCCTCCATCATTGGACCCACCACCATCAGATCCATTGTTGTTGCCGCCGTTAGAACCGTTATTGCCGCCATCGCCACCATTGCTATCTCCGCCATTACTGGTAGGTGGTTTATCCCCGTCATCTCCATCTTTATTTGGTGGTGGGGTAGATGGTTGGGTAGGAGGTTTGTTTTGTTTGGAAGGTTTTTTATTTTTTTTCTTTTTACCAGAGTTACTTTTCGATTTTTGGGAGTCTTCATAGCTTTTCTTTTTGCCACATTCAAATCCACATTTTTCAGGACCAAGACTTCCTGGATTTTCAAAATCTGTTCCTTTTGGTATGAGATCTGGGCTTTGTTCTATTGCTGCATTAAAGATATTAGCCCATGCTTTTTTCGTAAATTTATCATCAGCATACATTGGGAAATTATAATCATATCCGCTCCATACACCAATGGTTACTTCTGGGGTATATCCTACAAACCATAAGTCTTTTTCATCCGAAGTGGTTCCTGTTTTTCCTGCTACTTCATATCCCGAAGGAATTTTCCCTCCAATATAGGAAGCAGTTCCATTTAATACAGTTTTTAAGATCTTTGTTGTTTGATATGCCGTCTGTGGGGAGAAGACACGTTTTGAATTTTGTTTTCTTTCAAACAATACTTTTCCATCCGCGTCCGTCACTTTGTAAATCATATAAGGTTTGTTGTACAATCCTTGGTTTGCCAAAGTAGAAAATGCGGCAGTCATTTTTTCAACAGTATAACCATTTGTAGCACCACCAATAGCTGCTGCTTCTCCATCTTTAGGAGATGGTGGCAGATTTAGCTCTCGTAAATAGTTAAATCCTTTTTGATGACCAAGCGCATTAAATGTTTTAATAGCTGGAATATTGTAGGACCATTTTAGTGCATCTTGAACGGTTACAAATCCTTTGTAATTTCCATTTGCATTTTTGTAATAACCAGAACCGTCACTTTTCATAATTGGTTCGTCTAAAATTTGTGAATAGGGAGAGATAAGCCCTTCTTCCATAGCTGGTGCATATACAAGCAGTGGTTTAATGGAAGAACCAGGCTGTCTAGGAACCTGCAAAGCGTGATCCTTTTGATTATCATCAAATGATTCCGTACCCGATACAAATGCAAGTACTGCGCCTGTTTTGTTATTAATAATCGTAGCACCTAGTTGTTCATGTGATGTTTTTCCATTGTAGGTGCGATTAGTGTATTCCAGCCCTTTTGTCGCAGCTTCATTGATCGAATTATAAAGTCCTTCATCAACGGTGGTGTAAAAACGATATCCACCTGTAACTGCTTTTTTCTTGTATTCTTCCAGTGTAGAACGATATTTGCCCTCTTTACTCAGTTGTTCTGTATTGAGATTTTCCATCTCCATTAATGTTTCTGCTGCTTCATCTTCCATCGCAAACATGATAAAAGGATATTTTTCATAGCCATTATCAAAATCGGATGGTTTTGCAAGTGATTTTTTGATATCAAAGCGGAGAGCTTCTTTGTATTCTTTTTGGGTGATTTTTTTATTTTGAAGCATTTCGGTTAATACTAACTTCAATCGTTTCATACCGCGTTTGTAGTTTTTTGGGTCCTCATCAAGGGGATTCAATGCATTTGGACGCTGGACCATTCCTGCGATGTATGCTGCTTGAGCAAGATTGAGATCTTTGGGGGTTTTATTAAATAACCCCTTTGCAGCAGCTTGGACTCCATACATTTTACGGCCATTTGCACCTTTTCCAAAGAATACGCTATTCATATAGTAGACGAAGATCTCATCTTTGGAATACATCTGTTCCATACGTAAGGCCAAAAGTATTTCGTTTGCTTTACGTTCTAAATCTTTTTTACGATTTTTGAGTACAATATTTTTGACCAATTGTTGGGTAAGCGTACTACCACCAGTCGTCACTTCACTACCAACTGCTTGTTGGAATGCTGCTCGAGCAATGGAGCGAGGGACAATACCTTTATGGGTATAAAAATCTCGATCTTCTACAGAGATAAAGGCGTTAACTAGAAAAGGGCTAACATCCGTAACTTTTTTAATCATTCCTCGATCATTATCGAAGCGAAGTGCGCCAATTTGCACGGGCTTATCATTTTTATCTTTGTTTTGAAAGTAAGCATAGCTGGTTTGAAATAAATTGTTTAGTTCAGTGTCAAAATCTTGTTTGGTGCGAACTTTCTCATCTTTGACGATAGCGGAGACGATCCCCGCACCTGCACCTAAAACAATAACGGATATTGTTAGCACAGTTAATACGATAACGATTAGCGTTCTGATACTCCATCGTATCAAACGACTGGTGTCTACATGGGGTTTTTTTATCCATTTTTGTAGATTCACCTTGATACCCCCTTGGCGATAAGGTAATATTATAACATAATTTGATAAACAAAAAGCGTTGAACTAAGCGAGTAATCCTATGTTTGCATCGTTAAGAGAGCTGGTGGTAGGTGTGAACCAGTCGAACACACAGGATGAAATTACACTTAGGAAGCTTTTGCGTTTTACGCACGGGAGACCCGTTATATCTTATTCGAGTGGAGAACTTTTTTGTTTTCAACAAGGGTGGTACCGCGGGCATAGCTCCGTCCCTTTTTTAGGGACGGAGTTTTTATCATCTCCACCTATTGCACGATTCGTTTTTTGACAACAAAAGAAGGTCTCCTCAAAAAGGAGCAAACACAATGACGCAAGAAAAGAAAGTAACACTTGCAGAAGCATTATCCAAACTACTGCTCACCAAAAAATATAAACGTGGTGAGGCTATTCCCGTCACAGAACTATTTGCTAATCAAGAAGAGAAGCAAAATCCATCTGTAAACATTAGGAAATAATTATATTCACAAGGAGTGAATGCAGTAATGCGATTACTAGAAGATTTAGCATACCGAGGGCTGATCTACCAGAGTACAGATCAAGAAAAATTAGATGAACGTTTGGAGCGAGAACCTATTGTTCTATACTGTGGATTTGATCCAACAGCAGATAGTTTGCATATTGGACATCTTCTTCCTATTCTCATGCTTCGTCGTTTTCAGCAATATGGACATCAGCCTATTGCATTAGTTGGTGGAGGAACAGGGCTCATTGGTGATCCAAGTGGTAAAGCTACAGAGAGAACGTTGAACACCAAGGAAGTGGTAGAAGGATTCTCCAATAAAATCCGAACTCAATTATCTCGTTTTCTTGACTTTGAAAAGGCAGAAAACCCTGCGTTATTAGCTAATAACCATGATTGGTTAGGTGAGTTAGACCTCATCTCATTCTTACGAGATGTAGGAAAGCATTTCTCCCTTAATTACATGTTAGCAAAAGAATCCGTTAATTCACGTCTTGAAAAAGGAATTTCTTTTACAGAGTTTAGTTACATGATTCTTCAATCCTACGATTACTTGGAATTACACCGTCGCTATGGGTGTGAATTACAAGTTGGTGGCAGCGATCAGTGGGGTAATATAACTGCAGGTACAGAGTTAATCCGTAAGTCGGATAATAAATCAGACGATCTATTCGGTCTTACTATCCCGCTTGTTACAAAGAGTGATGGAACAAAGTTTGGTAAGACCGAAGGTGGAGCAGTATGGTTAGATGCAGATAAGACATCTCCATATGTATTCTATCAGTTCTGGTTAAATACCGATGACGCAGATGTTATCAAATACCTCAAATATTTTACCTTTTTATCCAAAGATCAAATCGAAGATCTCGCACAAACGCTCGAAACTGCACCAGAAGAACGTAAGGCGCAGCGCACCCTTGCAGAAGAAATGACAAGATTGGTACATGGAGAAGCAGCACTATCACGTGCACAAAATATTACTGCTGCCCTATTTCAAGGAAAAGTGAGTTCTCTCACTGCTTCGGAGATATCGGAAGGTTTCCAAGATGTTCCTTCGTCTACGATCGAGGGGATCGAACTTCCTTTAGTTGATGTTTTGATTCAAGTAGGAGCAGCAAAATCAAAACGTGAAGCACGGGAGTTCATGCAAAATGGTGCAGTAACAGTCAACGATGAAAGAGTAACAGACACAAGCATCTTAGTAAATACCCTAAAAGCAATTGATGATAAATTTCTTGTTATTCGCCGCGGGAAGAAGAAGTACTTTTTAGCAGCATTATCATAAAACAAACCAAAAGAGATCGCCTATAGAAGGGGGATCTCTTTTTAATCTATGGGAAATGGATGAATTCGTGCTCCCCCTGTGTTACCTCTGTTCCATAACACAGGGGGAGTTAGATCACGATGCCATGTGACAGCTGCAACGGTTTTGCTTGTAGCTCCATGAACCGTTCTTCTTCAGAACGACCCAGTTCTTAATGTTGCCGATATCAGCGAATACACCATTGATCTTGAACTTAGGAACCTTCCCGAGGTACATGATGATCTTTTCGGATGAAGGATGCCAAGTCATCTTCGTTCCCGGAGAACGAAGGGCGAAGCCTGAAGCCTTATGCCGCAGCATCCTCCATTCATAAGAGTGAACCATGCCTTCCGATTCATTGTAGATACGAACACTCGAAGCAGTGCCGACGATTCCGCGACCACGAATGAGAAGATAGCGGTTTTCGGGGGCATAGTACTTGATCCCTGCCTCATCCTTCTCCGTCCTTGCAACATTGGTGATCGTGTATCCAGCAACCTTTACCTTCATGGTATTCCTTCCAGAAAAAAGACAGTGACTACATTTATTATACTGATAGTTTTTTGTCTAATCTATAGGGATAAAAGAAAAGACACTTATTTAAATAAGTGTCTTTCTTATAGTCTTGCGAGTGTGAAAACAGCAGTCGACATCATATTGGCGAGAGCTATATAAGTAAATTACGTGAACTTGAAGGTGATGGGATCATTAACCGAATTATTTATCATCAGATTCCACGAAAAGTAGAGTATGAATTGAGTGAATATGGCTGGAGTCTAAAAAGTATATTGGATCACTTTTGTTCATAGGGTGAAAATCACGTAGAAAAAAATTATGGAGATAAGTCATTAGTACTTGAATGTTATACAGAGGAACATAAGAGTTAAAATAGGCTATTTTACCTTTTGAAAAAGTTTATTAAGAAATAGGACATACTGAAGAATATTTCCTAATTACGCTTAAAATACAGATGAGATTTTGGAACAAAATAGTTTTGACGGAAAACAACCGACTCCTTAGCAGTACAGGCAGTCGGTTGTTTATTTTATATTCTATTATGATCGTTTTTGATCATAATAGAATAAATTTAGAGGTACCCAACGATTCAATCTAGTTTTTTGTTGCATATCCCAATTTAAAATGTTGAGAAATTTATTTGTAGGTGCAGATCGTTATCCACCCTGATCAACACAATCTTTCATTACATAAGTCTTACCCAGCTAGTTCTACTTTAAATTGTTGTTGAACCAGTTGTTGATAAAGTGCATTGGTCTTCAGCAATTCTTCATGTGTACCCTTCCCCGTCAATACTCCTTTTTCAAGAACGACAATTTGATCAGCATCTACTACAGTAGATAGTCGATGAGCAATAACAAGCGTTGTACGATCTTTCATTAGGTTTTGCAGAGCTTCTTGGACCACTTGCTCAGAAGCAGAATCCAAATTGGAGGTTGCTTCGTCTAACATTAAAATTTTGGGATCATGCAGGATTGCTCTGGCTATCGCAATTCGCTGACGTTGTCCTCCAGATAGTTTGATTCCTCTCTCTCCAACCTCTGTCTCAAAACTGTCTGGCAAGTCTAATATAAACTCATCTGCATACGCCAATTTTGCTGCACGTAATAGTTCTTCCTCTGTAACTTCTCTTGTCATCGCATAACAAATATTATCGCGAATGGTACCAGCCAGAAGTGGGCTTTCTTGCGATACATAGCTGATACAACTACGCCAATCGCGAAGGGAAAACTCATGGATTGACTTTTCTCCTAACCGAATGACTCCGCTTGTTGGTATATAAAATCGCTCCATCAGTGAGAAGAATGTTGTTTTTCCGCTTCCACTAGGTCCAACAAGTGCCGTTACTTTGCCAGGTTCAATTTCAAAGTTGACATGATGAAGGATGGTTTCTTTCCCCTCGTAAGCAAAGGAAACATTTTCAATATGAATTGGTAATTTGGGATCTACGGTGTCCGAAGTATTGGCTTCTGCATCTTCTTCGGTTTCATACTCTAAAATTTCCGCAATACGTTCTGTTGCACCCATTGCTTTTTGTAAGCCGACAAAAAACTGTGTCATAGTTGTAACTGGAATGATAATTTGGAACAGATAGAGGATAAAGGCGACCAAGTCCCCTGCTGTTAAATCCCCTGATGCAACTCGCATCCCCCCATAGCCAATGATCATCACCAACATGGACATCATGATAAGTCCCATGAGTGGTTGGAGGATAGCCACGATTCGAGATTCTTTTAGTCCATAATGGAAGAGAGAATCAATTTCTTTCTCTCCTTGTTTTTGTTCTACTGGCTCAGCAGCATAAGCTTTTACCAGACGTATTTCGGATACCACTTGAGTAAGTAAACTAGAAAAGACTGCGGTTTTCTCCTGAATGCCCTTGGAGATTCCTCGCATTTTTATTCCGATCGGACGCATGACAAAGACAATAATAGGAATAGCAATTAACATGACTAACGTCATGGACCAATCCAAGTAAAACAAAATACAAAGGGAACCAACAAGGGAAACAAGACCCGTAAACATCGATACCAACTGATTGGAAATCAATTCACGAATAATAGAAGTATCATTGTTTATCCGGCTGACTGTTTCCCCAGAATGATTTGTATCAAAATACGGGATCGGAAGAATGAGTGTTTTGGCCCATATTCTTTTTCGTAAATTCGCGACAACGAGGCCGCCGAGATAAGCCAAGTTATAGGTTGCAAAACTGGACATTATGGCCTGTATGAGTATAGCTCCCACAAGAAGGAATATAGTGGACATCGTCAAAGATCCTGTAGTCATTACATTGACAGCATCTTTTGTAAACCAAGGAACAATGAGTCCAGCAATCGTGGAAATAAGTGATAGACCAAGAACAAGGGCTATTAACGATTTTGGTAGTTTATTTAATTGAACCAAGTCCAAAAACTTCTTCCACTGGATTTTTGAAGAAGGTGTTGTTTTTTTCTTTTTCAAGCTTCTCCCTCCAAAGCATGTTATTTGTTCTTATTGTAATGATTCTTTATGAACGGAAAATGAACAGAAAAAAACTCCTCTTTCAAGAGGAGTTTAGCCAAGAAACGATTAACGAGAGTAGAACTCTACGATAAGGGTTTCGTTGATTTCAGCTGGTAACTCAGAACGGTCAGGTAGACGGTTAAAAGTACCTTCTAATTTGTTTGCATCAAAAGAAACATATTCTGGTGTAAAAGTACGATCTTCCAGAGCTTCTTTTACGATGGTGAGGTTGCGGCTTTTTTCACGTAGACTGATAACGTCTCCGAGTGCTACTTGATAAGCTGGACGGTCTACTTTTTTACCATTGATGGTAATGTGACCATGAACAACCAATTGACGTGCTTGTGCACGGGTACGAGCAAGACCTAGACGGTAAACGATGTTGTCCAAACGAGATTCGAGCAACTGCATGAAGTTTTCCCCATGGATACCTTTGATCTTACCAGAGCGAACGAATAAGTTACGGAACTGTTTTTCGTTCATGCCGTACATCAAACGTAGTTTTTGCTTCTCTTGAAGCTGAATGCCGTACTCACTTAATTTTTTACGTTGGTTTGGGCCGTGTTGTCCTGGTGCATAGGGACGACGAGCTAATTCTTTCCCCGTTCCAGATAGTGAAATGCCAAGACGACGACTTAATTTCCAAGTTGGGCCAGTATAACGTGCCATATTGTAAAACTCCTTTTCATTTGCGTTTTTCTACAAATGACAGGGGCTGATCCGCTGATGCTTACCTTACTTATCCGGATAGCGGCGGTAAAAGTAGGTACCTATAAACATATAGGGCGAACCAGTGAGGGTGATCCCTTCACCTATCGTTTGCGTGCTATCCTCATATTCCCATAGGAGGGATATTTCTAGAGCCATACAAACAAGTATTATACATGCTCAAAGGATGAAATACAAGGGATTGAAACATTTACCTGTAGATGTCCCCTCTATTGCCAATCATCTCAATATAGATAATCTTCTCTCTATGATTGATAGAAAAAAGAGCCCGGAAAGTACCGATTCGTAAACGGTATAATCCTTGGCTTCCTAATAATTTTTTTATATCTCCTTCAGGAGGAACAGAAAGTAAACCTTTTAAAGAAATAGCTATACGAGATTGAATGTCTAATGGTTGTTTTTCGATAAATTTTAGTACTTTTTTATGGTAGATCAACTTGTAAACGGAATTCACTTTTTGCCTCCTTGCCAGTCACATAACCGCTATCATCATTTAATAATTGTTTTTCTTCATCATTTAGTGGTTCATCAATTTCTGGAATATTGTCCCAATGATTTTTCGAAGCTTTTTCCAAAAGAAACTCCATATAATCTAGTACATTATCTTGATAATTAGAAGGTAACTGCTGAAACATATAATTTAATTTATCCTTAGGAATACCCATTGAATAAATCCCCCTGATCAAAGTTAGGTTACTTGATTTTACCATATTTTATTTGTTTTTGCAGTCCATATGCTTTGGTACTGACTTTAAGTAAAAAATAGGCATCCCAAGCCCCGCAAATTTTTCTTCGTACTCTGTTGTAATATTGGTTTCTGCCCACTGGCTGTGGTGTAAATCATTGCTTTGTTCGATGATTTCCCAACCCGATTCCTGAATTTCTTCTACCGAAAATTGATATAAACTTTCACTGTCGGTTTTGAGAATGAGGTCTCCAGTAGGGGAAAGGAGATTTTCATACGCTTTTAGAAAACCACGATAAGTAAGTCTTCGCTTGAAATGCCTTGCTTTTGGCCATGGATCACTAAAATGAAGGTAAAAACGATCTACTTCACCAGGGGCAAATGCTTCTTGCAGTTTTACAATGTCCAACCATAAGTATCGGACATTGGTATTCTCGGTTTCTTCGCCTTTTCGAGTAGCTAAAAGGAGTGGTTCTTGTATTTTTTCTACACCGATCCAGTTAATATTTGGATAAGTTGTAGATGCTTTCGCTAAAAATTGGCCTTTCCCTGTGCCGAGTTCTACATAAAGGGGATGGGAATTATCAAATAATTTTTTCCAACTTCCCTTTTGTTCTTCATAGTTGGTAACACTGAGGGGGTGAGTAGTCAATAGTTCTATTGCCTGAGGGTTTCTTCGTAAACGCATGTTTGTGCTTCGCTCCATTTATGAAATAAGCCCTATTATAGCAGAAGGAAGGATGGAAGAGGAAAGAAAAAGAGGAACTTAGGTTTACGGAATAAAATATAAAAAAAGCAGTGCCAGTGGTGTTCATTTGCAGAACACCATTGGCAGTCGGCTCCGAAGTCAGATCGTGTTAGTAGGGAGCAGTAGCGATGTCCCACAGACCCCTTGCAGTCAGGATGATGCCAACGAGCAACCCACCTACCATGATGGGGATCAGGACATCGGTTGCGCGGTTGCGCTTCCGAAAGAGATCCCGCTCTTCGTTGGTCATTCCCTTGTGCCGAGTTTGGTCACGCAGGATAAGGTTTTTTTCGTGCAGGTTCCAGCAGATTCCGAGGAGGATGCCTGCGAGAATCATCAGGCCGAATCCGACGAGAGCCAGAGGAACGCCAAAAACAAGGATCATGACTTAACCCTAATGTTGTAGAGGGAACCGACGATTTATTCAGAGTATATCATATTTTATCAGTATAAATGCAGATCGGTGGTGTTCTCTATATGAAGAAAACACCACCGACTGCCAGTCCCGTCTCACCGGAAGAAATGCGAGACGAATTCCGCGATGGGGTGGAGGATCTCGCTCAAGATCCACAGACCAGTCCCAAATGACGCTACCGGAATACTGATACGAAGTTTCTTATAGCGGTTCTCCTTCTTGTAGATGAGATGGTACGCTTCCTTAACCGAGATAGGGACAACCCTTTTCAGAATTCCGAGGGACCACCAGGACCACAGTCCGTAGAGGGATGCGACGATCCCCAGCATTGCTCCAGCAGTTCCCGCCTTGTCAATAATGTCAATCATGACTTTGCCTTTCTTTCATGGACGGAACCAGCGATTTAATGTAACTATAACAGATCTCATCAACTCCATACACATAAGGGTTTTGACGATCTCACATCTCCTTGGAAAAAATTCCCCTATGTTAGATTCGCTGTATGATAACTTTGAAGCATTATATATGTACATTCATTTTATTTTTAAAATTGTATCGTTCCGCAGGTAGACCTAGGTCTACCTGCGGAACGGTGAGATGCCCGGAATTACGGAAGGATTTCGAGTTCCTCCCGGTTCTAGCTCTCAGGAATACCCATTTCCTTTCGGATCTTCTGGAGCGCTGCCTTGAAAGAATCCTCGAGTGAAACCTTTTCGTTGGTTTCCTCGAGCGAAGCCTCGTCGTTGGTTTCTTCGAGTGAAGCCTCGTCGTTGGTTTCTACGTCCCAGAGTGCGGTAAGTGCAGAAGCGTTGTATTCCTTGTCGTTCCTGGAAACAATCACTTCTCCTTCCTTCAACACGACAAGAGCTCCTCGGAGCTCAGGCTGAAGGAAAAGTACGAGTTGATCGCGACTGATCGCCATCTTCTCTCCTCACATTGACGATGAATCATTTTTATTATATTTAAAATCATACAACTTCGCTATAGGTGGGGTGTAGAGTGAGCGGAAAAAAACTATAATAAAGACGAGACAAAGATGAAGGACGATGTATATGACACTCGAAAAACTACAATCCGAAATTCAAGACCTATCAGAAGTAGAAATTAATACTATCCACAAATTAGTCCAAGCTCTCAAACGCACACGTGTAAGTCCCCTTGCTTATATTGAAGAGATGATGAATTTCCAATTTATGAGGTATGATGAAGAGGAAGAAGCTTATATTCATCGTATGTGTGTAACGGATGAATTGAAAAATCGATATAAGATTTTACATGGTGGGATTACGGCGACATTTATCGATACAGCGATGGGAGCAACAGCAATCCAAGCATTGGGTGAAGAGACGAGCGCTGTGACAATCGATTTACAAGTTCATTTTCTCTCGCCAGGAAAAGAAGGTTGGCTATACGCTTATACCAAGTTTGTGAAGAAAGGGAAAACCATTATTACGATGGAGAGTAAGGTGAAAGATGAGCAGGGAAAATTAATTGCGACTGCAAGTTCCACCTTCTTCCGTCTGAAGTAGGGGTGGTGAAAACGTGAAAAAACCAGTGAAAATAGCACCCAAAGCGATTATTTTTGATCAAGATAAGGTACTAATATTAATACGCTCCAAAAAAGAAAGAAAGGATCGACATTCTCATGGTTGGGACTTTCCAGGTGGCGGTTTGGAGTCTGGGGAACAAATTATGGATGCTTTGATACGAGAAGTAAAGGAAGAGACAGGACTGACGATTAAAGTAATCTCTCCAGCTTATATTTACGATGAGCTTATGGATGAAAAACATTTGGTCATTATGAAGTTTGCTTGCTGCAACCCAATCGGTGAGATTTCCTTGAGTTCTGAACACGAGGACTACCGGTGGGTAAACATGAAAAAGTTAGCAGAAGAGCCATTTCCAGAATGGATGAAAGAAGAAATGAGAAGAGCTTATCGGATGTATCAAGTGTTTCGGGGAATAGAATCCAATATTTTGGTTGAAAGATAAAAAGCATGGCATCTGCCATGCTTTTCTTAGTTAAAGGGATTATTGATTTTAGGTGGGTGATCCAATCATTCCCGATCAGATCACCCAAGTCCTAGTCCCGACTAGCTGTCGTATCGCTTAGACCAGTTCACATGGTACGGCTTTTGACCTGTCATCAGCCTCATCTCCCAAGAAGGGTTGCAGAGCAAACACTGCTCGCCAGAGCGGAGTACGGAGACTGTGCAGTCACAGGGACAAGCGCACTTGGGCTTCACAAGAGTGTGGCTCCCATTTTCAGCGTGGTTACTCACGTGACCTACCTAGTTGAGCCTATTACTTGGTTCCTATTATAGAGAATGGTCGATAAAAAAAATAATTGTAATTTCTTACACCGCATTTCGCACCGATTGTAGATATTTTTTTCCTTTTTCCGGATCATACTGTTTTTCCCACTTGGAGATGACAACAGTAGCGAGTGAATTTCCAACGACATTTACTACGGTACGTGCCATGTCCAGAATTCGGTCAATACCAGCGATAAAGGCAAGTCCCTCCATTGGGATTCCAACAGATCCTAATGTCGCCAGCAGTACGACAAAAGATACCCCTGGTACACCAGCGATTCCTTTGGAAGTCAGCATTAAGACAAGAACTAACATGATCTGTTTGCTGATTGGCATATCAATCCCATACATCTGTGCGATGAAAAGCGCAGCTAATGCTTGATATAAGGTAGAACCGTCAAGATTAAAGGAGTAACCCGTAGGAACTACAAAGGATGTAACTGTTTTGGAACAACCGAACTTCTCCATTTTCTCCATGATTTTAGGTAATACAGTTTCCGAACTGGAGGTGGAGTAAGCAAGAATCAATTCATCTTTCAATATACGAATGATATGGAAGATATTAACCCCAACCATTTTTGCTACTAAACCTAAAATAACAACAATAAAGAAGATCATTGCTCCATAGACACAAATGGCTAATTTTCCAAGCGGAATGAGGGAGTTGAGTCCAAACTTAGAAATGGTGACCCCAATAAGCGCGAAAACACCAAATGGCGCAAATTTCATGACTTGATTGGTAATCCAAAACATCGCTTCCGAGATTCCTTGAAAAATCTGCAAAACGGGTTTCCCTTTTTCACCAATCGCCGCAATTCCTAATCCAAGCATAATAGAAAAGAAAATAATAGCGAGCATATCGCCTTTTACTAGCGATTCAATAATATTGGTGGGTACAATGTTGACAAGCGTATCCGCAAAACTATGGCTCTCTTGTGTTTTAGCAGTAGATACATAGGACCCAATATCACTCTTTTGCAGATTTTGCATATCAACTCCATGACCAGGTTGAAATACATTTGCGATAAGTAATCCGATCAAGATTGCTATGGTTGTAATAATTTCAAAATAAAGAAGCGTTTTACCACCTAAAGCACCGAGCTTTTTAAAGCTTCCTGTACCTGCGACTCCTACGACTAAGGTAGAAACCACAATTGGAATTACAATCATTTTGATAAGATGAAGAAAAATATCACCTATTGGTTGTAAGAATGTAGCTACTTTTGGATTGCCATAAAAAACAGCACCTACAATAATCCCTAACACCAATCCAATTAAAATTTGATAAGCTAAGCTAATTTTTTTCATTCTTTCTCCTTCCCGAAACGCCTGCCAAACAGGATAAAGCATGACTAAAGGATCGGTTCCCAGTCTGTTGACTCTATCAGAATGGCAGCGAGCTGTTCGAGGTATTCTTTGTCTAACGCTTCAAAGCGTCGTAAAACAGGGCTGTCAATGTCCAATACACCTATGACTTTGTCATTTACAATAAGGGGGATGACGATTTCAGATCGGGAATCTGCATCACAAGCGATGTGTCCTGGAAATTGGTGTACATCTTCTACTACTTGTGTACGTTGTTCTGCTACAGCAGTTCCACATACACCTTTTCCTACAGCAATACGAACACATGCAGGTTTTCCCATAAATGGACCCAATACCAACTCGTTTTGTTTCATAAGGTAAAACCCAACCCAATTTATTTCATGTAGCATATGAGCCAAAAAGCTTGCTGTGTTAGACAAATTGGCCAGCCAGTCTCGCTCATCTTCCAATAGGGACTTTAGTTGTTTACTCATCGATGTATATTGTGCTTCTTTTGTACCTGTCGGTTGTTGAACGTAAAACATTTAAAAAACCTCCTAATTTTTTATTTCCCTTTTTCCACAAAACGGTTTCTGTTAGAATGAAAATGTATTGTATCACCTTATCTATTCTACCTGCGAGAAATAATTTGGAAAAGAGGTTTCTTAATTATGGTAAATGAGCGTATTTCTACCTTAGCTCATATTCTGGTCAATCATTCCTGTAAAGTACAACCCGGAGAAAAGGTAATGATTGATATGTTTGGTGAGGATAAGGAACTAGCGATTGCACTCGTCAAAGAAGTTTACAAAGTGAATGCTTTTCCTTTTGTACAATTGACAGATCAACTTGTACATCGAAGTATGTTAATGGGTACGAATAGTGCACATCTAGATGTATGGACACAAATTGGGTTGGAACAGATGAAACAAATGGATTGTTATATCGGGATTCGTGGAAGCGAAAACATCAGCGAATTCAGTGATGTTCCAGATGAAAAAATGAGCTTGTACAGCCGCACCTATTCTCATGCCGTTCATGCTGAAGAGCGTGTAAATAATACGAAATGGGTCGTTCTTCGTTATCCATCTGCTTCAATGGCTCAGCTTGCCAATATGAGTACAGAAGGATTTACAAAGTATTACTTTGATGTTTGTAATGTCGATTACGTCAAAATGGAAAAAGCCATGCGTCCATTAGTCAAACGAATGGAACAAGCGGATCATGTACATATCAAAGGATCTGGTACTGATTTACAGTTCTCTATCAAGGGTATTCCTGTGATCAGTTGTGCAGGTGAACATAACATCCCAGATGGTGAAGTTTTTACTGCCCCTGTGAAAAACTCCGTTAATGGTGTCGTACAATACAATGCACCAACTATCTACAATGGTTTCTTATTTGATAACGTTCGCCTTGAATTCAAAGATGGCAAAATCATCAATGCAACAGCAAACAATACCGAGAAGATCAACCAAATCTTTGATACAGATGAAGGTGCTAGATTCATTGGAGAGTTTAGCCTTGGAGTAAATCCAAAGATTAACCACCCAATGCGTGACATCTTATTCGATGAAAAGATCAATGGTAGTTTCCACTTTACACCAGGTCAAGCATACGAAGAAGCAGATAATACCAACCGATCTGCTATTCACTGGGATCTGGTATGTATTCAACGCCAAGAATATGGCGGTGGAGAGGTTTATTTCGATGGAGAGTTGATTCGCAAAGATGGACTGTTTGTCGTGGATGATTTGAAGGCACTCAATCCAGAGAATTTAAAGTAAAACAAATCCCCTCCTTTACACGGAGGGGATTTGTTTTGAACATCATCAACAACTTTTTAGCAATCATATGTGTATAGAAATCATCCGAGGGTAGTAAGATACGTCTTTACACTTATGATCCCAAAAAAGTCAGTTGATATGGAAGAGGATGAACAAATAGTTGTCTTCTTAAAATAATTCTTGAGACTAAGGGTTTTTTCTATTAATAAACACTTACAGATTTAATCGTATCAGCAGCAGATCCTAAATCATTGTAATAGAAAGCAATTTCCAAAGTATGCTTACCAGCAGGATAGGTGAGGTAGATACCGTCTTCCCCTTCTACTTCTTTGACAGGTTTCCCAAATTCTTTCTTCACTTCTTTGTAAGTGACCCCATCATAGCTTAAATCATTGGAATAGATTTCCTTTGTATGGCCAGCTTCTCCAAAAAAACTGATATGGCGTTTGTCGTAAAAAAGGTTATCTCTATCTGATCCCTCATCTGGTTTACCCCATTTTTTCACAATTGCATCATGAGAAGAGCCCAAACCAAAAGATTCACTATTGATGACCTTTCCTTCCGCTGCCAATTGTTTGGTTTGTTTCAACAACTTTTGATGATTTTGCTGTTGGGTACTCCCTTGTTGCGTTTGGACAGTCGTAGAAGCATCAACTTGACTCAATTGAGAAAAACCAGCTAGCAATGTTCCAAGCGTAAATGTCGTAACAGTAATCGTTTTTATGGTTTTGTTCATTAAACCTACCTCCAGAAAGAATATTTGGTATACTTCTTATTTTAAAGATGTAAAGAAATAGAAAAAGGGTAAAGACTGGTTTGAAAATTTCCCCTTTTTTTACGAAGTGGATAGATAAGGTCGTTTCCGTTTCAAAATTGGAAAAATTCAAAGTATCGATTATTCGCTCATGTGGGATTACAATTTCCTTATGGCTTTCTTTGTGATCTTCTCATGAAGTAGACCGTAGATTTATCATAATAATACAAATATTAAACTCTCATCCCAACGCTTAAACGTCGAATAAGAGCGGGGGATTTTCAGCTCGACTACTATTGCTTTTTTTAACCACATTTCCAAGTATTGAATTTCATATACAAAAAGATACATATTTTATATGAATGAAATACACATGCCTAAAAATGTAACAGACATAGATTAGTAGAAGTTCTAAAATGGATTTCAGACATAAGTCCATTGTCATCACTGCATAACCTATCAATGGTACCAAGAAAAGGATGGTAAAAAATGAGAAATTGGAAAAAGAAAGCAATTGTTTTTACTTTAGCTACTGGCCTTCTTCTCTCTGCTGCTACACTATCAACAATCAACACTGCATCTGCTAACACACAGAAACAAGCGGCTCAATCAACGAATGTTAAGCATCAAGTAATCCTTAAACAAACGAAAAATTTGGCTGATGATGGTAAAACGATCAACAGCGAAAAATTTGGAGTTGGTTCTTCTACCAAAGATATCATCAAAAAATGGGGACAACCAGACAACCCAAAAGAGGAAATTTCCCTGAAATACTCCAAGCGTCAAATTGAATTTTTAGCAAGATCCAAAAAAGTAACCACTGTTGTATCCAATGACAACCGCTATGAGGGAATAACCTATCAGGAAGTAGTCGATACATTGGGATTACCATATGAATATGAAGATGGAAAAGATATCATCATCTCTTACGAAGCTGAAAAACATACATTAAAAATCGCGTTCAATCGTAGCGGTAAAGACCAGTCACCAAGTACGATTAAATACTTATTTGTAAAATAAAAGAACCAACATATGAATGTACCCTGTCAAGTAGATTCTCATATTGAAGGGGCATACTGAAAAAATAAATGCAAGTTTACTGCCATTGACAGCAAATGATGTTTAACCACTCACATGAGTGGTATTTTTTATATTTTGAGCTGGAATTATTTAGTCGATGAGAAGGGATATATCGGAGTTCTCAATAATGAAAAGTATTTTTGTTTTCGGGCGATGGGACAGCGAAAAAGAAGAATAATCAAAATATTGATCGCTATCACTTTCGCTGATGAAGTATTATTTTTGGGGATTACTTCTAATGGAGGAGTTCATATGTAGCAGATCAGCAGAAAGTGTAAGAAACGATAATGGAGGAGAATCCGAGGTAACTCCAATTTCAGCACAATAAATGGAATCGATTCTTCCTCAGGGAGTCGGTTCCGTTTTCCATTATTTGACCGTACTTCGTCGTTTCATTGCTGGTCGTTATTTAAAAAATGGATAAAGTGTTGCCCCCCGCATACCTGGTTGGAAATGCGGGGGGCAAGATGGGATTACTCAGTTGTTGTACTTACTTCGCAGACTCAGCCGCCTCCAGTGCACGGTTGCGCCGCACGGACGACCAGAAGGACGCAGCGATCAGCGCGACGCCGATGGAACCGGTGATGACCTCAGGGATCTCGTACTGGATGGTGACCAGCAAGAGACCAGCGAGCGCACCGATCGCGTAGTGAGCGCCGTGCTCCAGGTACACGTATTCGTCGAGCGTGCCCTGGCGAACCAGATACACGGTGAGCGACCGCACGTACATGGCGCCGATGCCGAGACCGAGTGCCATCAGAACGATGTCGTTCGTGATGGCGAACGCCCCGATCACGCCGTCGAAGGAGAAGGATGCGTCGAGTACCTCCAGGTAGAGGAACATAAAGAACGCAGCCTTGCCCGCGAGCGGCATCACGGGGACCGGCTTGCCGGTGCGGGCAGCCTCTTCCTCCTCCTCGTGCTCCTCCTCTTCCTCGAGCTTGTTCTCGAAGAAGCCGGAGAGACCGTTGACCACGAGGTAGGTGATCAGACCGGCGATGCCGGCGATCAGGACCGTACCCGACTTGTCCGTGTGCCCACTGTGCAGGCGCGCGTGGGTCGCGAACGTCATCGAGGTGACCAGCAGGACGATCAGGGCGATGCAGGCCGACAGCATGTCGAGCTTGCCGAGCTTGGCAAGCGGGCGCTCCAGCCAGCCCAGCCACTTGATGTCCCGGTCTTCGAAGATGAAGCCCAGGAAGATCATCAGCAGGAACATCCCGCCGAACGCGGCGATGCCCGGGTGGGCATCCGTGACGAGCTGTTCGTACCTCTCCTTGTCGGTCAGCGCCAGCTGGATCGCTTCGATCGGGCCGAGCTTGGCGCTGAGCGAAACGATCGCGACCGGGAATACCAGTCGCATGCCGAACACAGCGATCAGAATACCGATGCTGAGGAAGATCTTCTGCCAGAAGGGAGACATCTTCTTCAGAATACCGGCGTTGACCACCGCGTTGTCGAAGGAGAGCGAGATCTCGAGGATCACGAGGATCCCCGCGATCGTGAAAGCAGTCCAGCCTCCGACGAAGGCGGCAACGGCCAGGCCGAGCACGGTGGCCGCAAACGACCAACGGAATTCCTTCAGTACCACTTTTTTGTTCCCATCTTGTGAGACGATGAGGGTAACCCCTCACGGACTTATTCTGATTATACTATGTTTGTTTAGGAATTTATATCTCCAAATAAAAAGAATAATTCGGTTTGTTAGAATCATTCTACTCATTGTGAAACATTCCTTTCATCGAATTGATTCAAGCTTACGCTTCACATACGGATGCCGGATAAACCTAAATCGATTTCAGCTTTTAAGTTATGTATTCTTCACCCTTTTCTCTCCCACAGCAAAAATATCGTAGCTCTTACCGTGCACATAAGTCGCGTTCCCCATATCCACTACTTGTGCATCCAGTAAAACGATTTCGATTTGCTCTCCGTTTTCACCTGTGATAAACAGCTTACTTACCTTTCTGGTAGGGAGAGGGGGAACCGCATAAGGTTTTTCATCCAATAAATAATCCATCCGAAGCTCATTTGCTCCAATCGGTGTTAGAAACCGATTATAAAAACGCCACTCAGGCATCGATCTTAAAGACTCATCGAATGCTTTCACTTTTTCCTGACAACCTTCGATTTGTAATTGTAAAGCCATTTTTCTTCACCCTTTTTCTATAGAAGTACAAATTTGATGCAATCGCCTTATCTCCATGCGTATAAGTGCATGAACCCATCGCTCATTGTCATTAAGCCCATTGGGAAACAAGAACGATGCAATATACCCTTTTATTTGACAGTGTAGTTCATCAACGACTTGTAACTTATGGAGATGCATTTGATCAGCGGAGTACTGGTATTGATCGGCTATCTCTTGTAGCGCATTAGTTACTTCACGTGGAATCGTTTTGTTTTCGATGATCCAGTCTAAGGTCAACCGTTTGTAAGAAAAGATCGGTCATTCATCGCGATACCTCCGTTTGATTTAATAAATATCTAAATAATCAAAAAATAAATCAGTAAAGTGAGTCTCCTGTAGTTGTCTTATACGTTAGAAAAGCTAACTATTTTCCATTTGATTCCTATCCAATCATTTATCTGTCTAAATTATAGCCAAAAGAATAAATTTCCATCAATAACCAATTTTTCAATACATCCTGCCAGAACTATTGAATATTCTCGTTGATTCAAGACACAACATCACACAAAAAGTTATTTATAGCAGATGCTTTTCAATGTCTTTCATCATCTACTATGAAAAATGAATATTTGCTATTAATTGACGAATCCGCCATAATATTGGATAAATTTACAACGTACAGGTAGAGAGAGGGAAACCAATGAGCTTTCAAAACGATTTACCTCTTCTTGCGTATATAGCTAGAAAGATCAGATTGGATCAAGGTCTTACTTTGGAGAACTTAAAAGACGAAAATATTTCCGTTGGCACGATTTCGAATATCGAAAATATGGAGGGGAATCCTTCGGAGAGTAAGGTCTACTATTTGTTTGAGACACTTGGATATGATCGAGAGGGATTGGAGGAGTTAAAACAGCGGGAATTATTGGAGTTGGAGATATTACGAAGGAAATTGGAATGTGTGGAGAACATGATCAATGATGAGGATTTAACACAAGCCAAGGAACTTCTTAGTAGATACACACCTAGAGAATACAATGCTCTATTTCCTTATGCTAATTATTTGAAGGGACTACATGTATTTTTTGAAAATAACATAGAAAAAGCACAAAAAATCTGGATAAAAACACTTGATCTTTGTAAAAAACAGGTGTTTTTATCGAAACAACATTTGTTTTCAAAATGTTATAACGAGTTAAGCACATGTTTTTATAGGCAAAACGATATTCAAGGTGCAATTCGCTATATAAAAAAAGGGATAGATCAATTTCAAATAGAAGAACACAATGAAATTAAATATGCCTTAATTTGTAACAACATATTTTACTTAAACAAATCTGGACAAATCCAAGAGGCATATGAGTGCATCAAACAAATTTGGTCATCCATCCATCAGATTCAAAGAATGCAAGTCAAATTACACCTATATAAATCTCACTGTTCTATTTTGATAAAAAATAACGAACTAGAAAAAGCAGAACAATATTGTAGGGAAAGTATTGAGATTACCCAACGAAATCTATTACCGAAAAGTTTACTGCTTGATTTTTTAAATATCTTAGGTAGTATCTACCTAAAACAGAGAAAATATAAACTTGCTCTTGAATATTTTCATCTTGTTTTAGACATGGATGAAGAGCGGAAATCCCCCAGAAGACACGTGGATGCTTACACTTATTTGACTAATCTGTATACAATTTATCATGAATGGTCAAAAGCTCAAGAATGTATGGAAAAAGCTCTACTCATAGGTATGGAGATCAATGATGATGTTCGATTATCAAAAATCTTGATCGTATCTGGGATTAGTACGAAAAAGCAAGAAAAATATGAAAAGGCGATCCCTTTTTTTAAAGAAGCAGTCATACTTTGTGATAAACATGGTTACTCAGAACTAAAGTATATAGCTGTGTATGAATTGGCTGGGTGTTTTGATAAAATTAATAATAGAAAAGAATTTTCGCACTGGGCGGAGGAGTTTTATTTTCTTCAGAGAAAACTGGGTCAGACATTGAAGGGGGATTTTTATGAAGTACTTTAAAATCACCATTAACTATATGGGTGATGATGATGAGACAGTAACATCGTAAGATTATAAACAAACACCAGTTATCTAGGACTGGTGTTTTTGTTGATTCAAAGAAATCGTTAGAGATGTTCCTTAATGTTTTTTTACTGGCATAAAGATATGATTTGAAACTATTTGCAATGGGTTTGTCTGATACTGGGTTAATATAATCGTAGAAAAACATCGGTTATCTGTTTCTCGGTTAATAAGTCGAATATTTTGTATTTGACTCAGATAATTAGCAGTACCGTAACTACCTATTGCATGAATACCAGCTATTAAAATAAAAGTATCTTCTCTTTCTCGGTGAAAGCGAAGTCTACCTAAATATGCAATATCTTTCTGTTCGGACTGTTCTTTATCCATGGGAGACATTAATTCATTTTGACTTGATAGATCAACAAATTTCCATTGACCATTCTCATCTTCACGAAACTGATAATAGGGGTCTATTTCAAGAAGTTTTTTTATCGCTGGAGATGTTTTTGGTCCACATATAACAATATCTCCTGTAGTAAAATTCATATCAGTATCATTAGGTAGATAAGATAGGCTAGGTGTAGCCCCGTGTTCACGAACAAACTCAGCTAATGTATTCGCTGCTAAAAAATCTTCAGAGGCAATAACGGGTAGTTCTCTACCGAGATCACGTGAAGGGAAGAAAATATTTACTTTTTGAGATCCAAAAAATTTTGTAACACTTTTCTTTTTTCCCATTTTAGAAAAGATACGAATCAACATACCTCCAAGGATAACTATATTAAGCGTTAAGGATATTACTAATTCAATGTTATCTATAATTGGCATAAAAAACTCCTTTATTTATTTTGAATCATGAGCATGGAAATATCATCATGTTTACGAAAACGTGGAAACTTTTGTCCATTAGGATCTGAATGCTCAATAGATCTTATATGATTAATTACTTCTATTGCAGGAGTTTTTGCTAAATAGCTAATGAATTTCTCCCAAGAAGGAATTGTCCTAAATGTATCTACTAATCGTGTTAAGCCATCACTTATCAAAGCAATATTCCAATTCTGGCTAGGATTAAGTACTCTTTTTCCGGTTAATGCACGATTACATATAATAGGATCAATCGATGCGACATAGAAGCCATTGTCTTGATTACGATATGTATCTTCTAACTCAATCAACTCACTTTTTAATCTTTTTATCTCAGGTGCAGAGTAACCCTGTCCTTGTTGCAATAAAGAAACAATATTATTTCTTATAGCAGGACCAATTTGTTGCAAGCGTTGATCGCTGATCTGTTCCGCTCTTGAATCTATTTCTAATACTAGCGAATTATCTCCTAGAACAAAGTATTCCATTTCGTTTTCGGCTATTCGAACCATAACGATGGTACTGCTGGGAAAAAAAGATGCAGATTTATATTTATCTTTAATAAGTTCAGCAATCTTTTTAATAGAAGTAGCCACTATTTGTTGAAGTGGGGCGTTTGTAGAAGAAGTTTGCAGAGTCTCTATAATCTTTTGACTTAAGTAATAAACATATTGTTGTGTAGATAAGAGAGATTCGCTTGTTTTTGGATTGGATGCTCCATCAAGTAGCCAAAAAACATTATCATATGAACCAACTAAGTCTTCGTTATGCAGTTTGTCAGGGTTTTTATTTGTAAAGGTTGATATAACTGCATTCATATTATCTACTCCAACTTTGTATTATCATTCAGTAATAATTATACAATTTAAACAAGTTTGTGAAAAGTAAAACAAAATATTGATATGGTAGTTTAAATGGAAAAGTCTAATCATGTATTTTTGTTATCCATTCTTACTTTCAAAGACTCTCGATTGAAAAAATAAATTGTATTGAACATCACTATTAACTCTAAGTATTTAAAACAGCACCATCACGATTACAAAAAGTAAAGCTCAGATATGAGCTTTACTTTTTTAAGTGATATTGCTAATCAGTCCATTTATTATGGTATTTGGGATTATTCCAATGGAGGAAATCCTGGCCTATCTAGATATATCTTCTTTTTATCAATCAAACACAATAGCATTTATTGCTCTATATCCAACATTGGTATCTGCAACGTTAAAATTTACAGTTCCTATAACTGGAGTAACACACACATGTATCGTGTATGTGATTGGAGAACCTGTTGCTGTATCTGTAAAAGTTAAATTCGGAACGAATGTTTCAATATTAGGATCGTTTCTCACACTACCTTTTCTTTCAGTCAATTGCAATTGTGTTTCATTTGGAGCAGGTAATAAAGCATTATTTTTTCTTAGTTCATATCGAATCACGTATTGGAATGAATCATTATTCGGTCCCGATCCTTGAGATACTGTTATTTGTACCTTAGCCATCGAATCTACCTTAATTTGTGTTCCCGCAGTTGCTGCTGGAACATTTAAAGTAATGAGGGCAGGTGACGGGGGAGTTACGGGACAAGCAGCAATTGCGGTTGCTGTACTGTTCTGCACTCCAAAATATCTACCTGGACCTCTGGGACCAGTTGATCCCGTAACACCTTGGATTCCTTGAGGCCCCTGAGATCCAGTTGATCCTGTAACACCTTGGATTCCTTGAGGCCCCTGAGATCCAGTTGATCCTGTAACACCTTGGATTCCTTGAGGCCCCTGAGATCCAGTTGATCCTGTAACACCTTGGATTCCTTGAGGCCCCTGAGATCCAGTTGATCCCGTAACACCTTGGATTCCTTGAGGCCCTGTTGCTCCTCTATGTGATTTTTTACATTTTTCTAGCGACTTTTTACATTCTTCATACTTTTTCTTATACTTTTCATACTTTTTCTTATATTTTTTACATTCATCAGACAAATGAATCCCTCTTTTACTTTTTGTAACAATATATGTGAATGAAGCAAAAGAAGAGTGGACTCATAACACATTGCCGCAACATTGCTGTTATTTTAGCTTTTCATCCTATGACTGAGGCCTAAATTCATCTGCATGACATGGAAAAAATAAAAATCCCCTCTGATAAACAGTTTCACTCTGTCATCATTAGGGGATGAATGAAAGTCTTTTATACAAATTCGATTTCTTTGATACCACCAACAGGATTGCCTTTATTAGACCCATCAGCAAAATACAGTAAAGCTGGGCCTCCGTCTTTCACCGGCTTCCCATCAACGGCAAAACACAAATAACTAGCCATTAATGTAGCCATGGGAATACTGACTTTTTCCCCATCATGGAGATGGCAAATAGCGTGAGTGGTGCTCACATCCGGTTCTGCATGGTGGATAAAGGGTTCTATTTCTATCGCTAATCCCTCTGTCTCTGGGATTCGGTCTGCAAGTTCAAAACGTCTGTCATCAAAAATCCAAATAGTGGGATCTAAGGTGATGGTGAAGTTTACTTTTCCTGTTAGCATAATGATGTCATGCATGATAACTATATCCTCTTCTCTATCGACTTTTGTAAAATAATCTTGTTCATGATAAACTAATTGTAGCATAGGTATAGAAGGTCTATTACAATTAAACATATAAATTCAAGAAAGAACCGTGTTCCTACGGTAGATAGGGGGTTTCATTCTTGGCCGCTCCAATTGAGACCGATATTCACCAAAAAGCATTGTTCCTTTTAAGAGAAGATGCGAAGAAGATAGAGCAGTTGATCGGAGTTCAACTCGCCAACTTGACTCTACCTAAATGTCCTCTGTATGAAGAGGTACTAGACACGCAAATGTTCGGATTGTCTCGTGAAATCGATTTTGCGGTCCGTGTCGGATTGATCTATCGGGAAGATGGTCAACAGATTTTACATGAGCTAGAACAAAAATTAGCAGATTTATATACGATTCTTTTAGAAAGTTAGCATATCCCCACTACTTGTAGGGGATATTTTTGTATCTGCTTGTTTGGTTTCTTTGTCCAACTTTCGTTCCGCTAAAATCAGCTCACGAGTAAGCAGTCGAATTTTACTGCTTATTTGCAGTTGTTCTCGTCGATCTTGCCTTGCTTTGGATTCATCCCCGCGTCTTGTCGCGAGTTGGAAATCGTCTTGTTTTTCATTCATGTTCTTTTCCAAACGTGCGATCTCGATTTTTATATTTTCTACTTCTCGTTCATACCGCCAAATAGACATTATGATAACCTCCTATCTTCTTCTATTTCTTCTCCATAGTGTTGTTTTCCTATGCCGGATCGTAATTTGAAGTGCGACACTGAAATAAAAAAATTCAGGAAATAATTCGTGTAAAATAACGTTACTTCTACTCTTTGAACAAGGAGAATCATGTATGACTCCAGATGAGCAAATTCACTAACATTTTGTTCCGAATCAGCTTGATATGCATGCCTTCCGCGTCTGTTGTAAAGAACCCAAAGGACGTTCCAGTTAAGCATATTTTCGCTTGGGATTTTTCGTATCCATTTTTGCTCCCAGACTATTCAATACGAAACCAAGTATGAGCCAAATACCTTCTGGATTTCTTGTTACAAATATTGGAGATATGGCAAAATGGTTGTCTTTTCACTTGAATCTCACATCACAACTGAAAGTAAAACCTGTAACGTCTATAGGAGACAATCGATTCCATTATTTTGGCGGATGGATGTTCTCAAAGGATATAAAATCTATCTACCATGAAGGTAATTTACCCACCTATTCTGGATATACGTGGATGGATCAAAAAAATAAAATAGCTGTCTCTGTTTTGGCAAATAGCAATACGAGCAATAACATCTCCCTTGTAAAAGAGATCGTTTCGCTATTAAAAAAGGAGAACATTCAACCTGCAGAGACTGATATTAACAGACTGACAGATCGCATTAGTTCTATTCTTATTTTGGTAGGTCTATTATGGGTAGCAGGAATGCTAATGGTGATAATTATTCGATTAAATAAAATAAAAAAAGAAAAATACCAATTCAAACAAACCATTTTCCCCAAAATTGCATCGGGTGTTTTATTCATTTTGGCTCTTTTATTGGTGTACGGATCAACTCAAATTCCTAAATTAATTAACCCGGCTGCTACTTGGGACTATGTCTATGAATGGCTTCCAATTACAGCGATAATAGCTATCGCTCTATTAACTATTGCGTTGTTACTTTCTATTATTATGGTTTTTTTGTTTATGTGCTTTTCGCAAAACAGAAAAACGGGAAGCAATTAGATATGATTTTTGGAAATCTATACTCTATCAACCCAATAAATAAAGCCCACGCTTAACAGCGTGGGCTTTATTATATCAAAAGTGGCTAAACGACAAAGAATACCGTACCTAAGATGATATAGACAATGAGCAGCAGGGTACCTTCATACCAGTTCGTTGATCCATCACGTGAGATAGAAGAGGCGATAATAGCAGATACACCAATGGCCGTAAGTTCATAAGAAGTAAAGATCAGATCCATTTGTTTATTGAATAAGAGGCTGATAAATACAAGAGCTGGAGCGACAAATAGAGCGATTTGCAAGCTGCTGCCGATTGCGATTTCTACGGCTGCACCAATTTTATTTTTCATTGCCAAGAAGATAGCCGCACTGTGTTCTGCTGCATTTCCGATGATGGCGATCAAGAAAGCACCTACAAACAATTCAGACCAGCCTAATGCAGTTGCAACATGTTCTACTGTATGTACTAACCACTCACTTTGGATGGCTACAAACACAGTGGATACAACTAGAAGTAAAATAGAAACTCCTTTTGAATAATCAGGTTCTTCATGATCATGGTTGGGCATGCCATCAATGTGTTCACCAAGCTCTTTTTTATGTGTAATAAGAGAGAAATAAAGCCATAAAAAGTAACCAAGGATAAGAACGGAAGCAATAATAAGACTGACTCCATTGACTTTTACAGCGGGGACATCGCGTAAAAACACAGCAGGGACAACAAGTGCGATGACAGCTAGCATCATCAAGGAAGAATTGTGACCCGCCAGTAAGGGGTTGAAGTTTTGAATTTTAAATTTTAAGCCGCCGACAAACAGGCTTAATCCGAGTACCAATAATAAATTTCCGATGATGGAACCTGTAATACTTGCTTTTACCATGTCGAATAATCCTTCTTTTACAAGAAAGATGGCGATGATCAATTCAGCAGCATTACCAAAGGTTGCATTTAATAGTCCGCCTAAACGTTCCCCTGCATAGTGTGCTACATTTTCAGTAGCTTTTCCTAGTAAACCAGCCCAAAATAAGAGGGATAAACAAGCCAGTGCAAACTGTAGAGACTGGTTACCACCTAGAAATTTCGCTGCTGCGCTACCAAGTGTAGAAAGAATAAGGAAAGGATAAAACCATTTTTGATTCATATGCATGAACTCCTTTGTTTTAGCATTTGCGTTTCGATTAATCCCATACAAAAAACACGAATCTTGTCAAGATATTTCCTTTAAAAGTCGAATGTTTCTCACTAGAAAAAAGCAGGAAAACCATAAGATTCAGAGAATATTCCCAACATGCGTTAATATGGAAGGAGGGGCTACAAGTGGATTATCGGAAAGATACAGCTATTTTCATCGATTTAGAAAATGTTTATTACGGGCTAAAAAAGTACCATATGGACCCCGACCATCCCGATGACTCCCATAATTTGTTTGTACGACTTACGGAGTACTATGGCAAAGATTCGATTCGTATGATGGAAGCATATGCCGATTTTGAACAAGTTGACTTGTCCATGATGAGTTTACAAAAAAAACGAGTTCATGTAAATCAAGTATACAGCAATGGGAGAGAAGGAAAAGATCGTAAGAATGCTGCTGATATACAACTATGTTTAGATACAATGGAAGTATTGTATCAAATCCCTGAAATTCATACGTATGTAGTAGTCAGCGCAGATCAAGATATGATTCCTCTGTTGGATCGTTTATGGTCAAAAGGAAAAAGAGTAGAACTCTTTTGTCTATGGGATGAAAGTTTATCCAAATCATCACAGCTCCATGAATTTTGCGATCAAGCTCATAATTTACTTGAATTTCTTAATGTCGAAAAATTAAGTACTCTCTCTCAAGTCGATCGTTTGATTCACAATACGGTTGTACAAATTTACGAATGGTATCGTGATCCGAACAACATAGGGAAAAGTTATGGGAGTACATGGATTAAAAACGATATATCTCGCAAGTTTCATCTAGATGAAATAGAATCCAATCATCTATTTAATCGATTGGTAAAAGGGAAGTACTTGCTTCCTTACGAAATAGAGATACAAGATAAAATATTTTATGGCTATAAAGTTAATTTAACCCATCCTCAAGTGCAAATGATGGTAAAAATCGCAGGATACAAAGTGAGTTAATGAATTTGAAATAGTAGACTAAGTCGTATAGAATGGAATTGTATCATTACCTTTCGAATTTTCCGACATAGAATTCCTCGTTCATCATTTCAACAAGAGGAAGGGGGAGCACATTGCTGCTTTGGTATGACAGGCAGCAAAACGATATGGCAGAACAAAATTTGATTCAAATATCTAATGATGTAGTAGCCGTTATTGCAGGTTTAACTGCAAGTAATACAAGTGGTATCTCTAGCATGTCTGGAGGTATTACCGAAGGCTTCTCCAAGCGAGTGGGCGGAAAAAATATGAGGAAAGGTGTTTCTGTTGAAGTAGGAGAATCGGAAACAGCTATCCATCTTCGTGTCATCGTGGAGTTTGGTGTCCCTATCCATGATGTGTGCCGCCGATTACAAAAAGAAGTGAAACAAGCTATTGAAAACATGACAGGGCTTCAAGTGATCGAAGTAAATGTAAAAGTTGAAGGCGTTGAAATAAAAGAAAGAGCTAACCATTTTGACGAAGAAAGCCTAGAAAATGGTATAGGTTAGGTAGGTACAAAAATTGGAAAGAAAGCTACCGATTGGGTAGTTTTCTTTTTTCCCTTTTCCTACATAAATTAAAAAAGAGGTGAAGGTTTCCCTTCTGCCTCTTCTCTTTTTCATTTATGCTGATAAATTTTTTTCTAACTCATTAATTTTTTTGTGTACTTCTTTGTCGAGTTTTTCTGGTACGATTACATCATTATCTAATCCATGAGGGAAGAAATGGCGAGCAAAAACAGGAATATCTGTTTCTACAATTGCTTTTGGATGCTCTAATTGCTTGTCATTTATAACGCGACATGGGAGCCTTAGGTAATAATCGACACCATCCGCAGTATATTTGTAATCATATGTAACTTTTTTGTAATCCCACGCCCACCGAGTGAAGCCGAGCTTTTTCATTAGCTGCTCAATCTCTTTAAATTCTTTTTTAAATCCTTTTGTTTTTGCATCTGGAAAAAACACAGTTGGTGACCCCCTTCAAATTGTATAATGTGTCCACTCAATCATGATAGTATGTTACCCCATTAGAAAGCAAGGTAACAATCAAGGAAAATTGGAAGGAGGTGTATACCATTACAGCCGAATGTACAAGTGCTAAGAATCGAAAAAAAATACAAAGAAACGGAGGTGTACACTGCTACCAGTAGATATATGTCTATCGAGATGCTGAAAATCGGTACGATGGATAGGGGATCTCTAAAAGCTCGTCAGTGGACATTTATAACTTATTTCCCCTTTTTTTCTACAGGCGAGTTTGCAGGATGCATCGCACCATTTTCACATGGACATAGGTCTATGTGAAAAGTAGCAGTAAATTTATGAAACAGAGGATCGAGGAATTGTTTCCACAAGTAGTTGCATGGAGAAGAACATTTCATCAATATCCAGAGGTTTCATTTCATGAAAAAGAAACTTCCAAGCGTGTTGCAGCACACTTGGAAAGCCTTGGGTTGGAAGTGCGGACCGGAGTTGGCGGAGGAGGTGTAACAGGTTTCCTGCGCGGACATCATGAAGGTCCAACCATTGCACTGCGTGCAGATATGGACGCCCTACCCATTCAAGATGAAAAGAATTGTAGCTATCGCTCCCGTATTCCAGGGGTTATGCATGCATGTGGACACGATGGTCACATGGCTATGTTAATGGGTGCAGCATCTATTCTTACGACAATGAAAGCGCAATTATACGGAAATATCTTATTTATTTTTCAACATGCGGAAGAAACGCTGCCCGGCGGTGCGAAATCTATGATTGAAGCTGGGGTTTTGGAAGGTGTGGATGCGATTTATGGCATTCATCTCTGGTCACCACTACCTACTGGCTATCTCAGCTTTCGAGCTGGTCCCATGCTCGCTTCAAGTGATGTATTCAGAGTCAATATAATCGGGAAAGGTGGGCACGGAGGACTTCCTCATATGACTACTGATGCGATTGCTGTAGCGTCACATGCCATTGTTAATATTCAATCCATCATCAGTCGTCAGATCGACCCAGTCCGTTCAGCCGTTATTTCCATTGGTAGTATTCATGGTGGAGAAGCATCAAATGTGATCTCCGACTCATGCGAATGGAAAGGAACAGTGCGAGCATTTGCTCCAGATATTCGAGAATTTTTGCTTCGGAGAATCAAAGAAGTGGTACATGATACTTGTCACATGTACGGTGCTAGTTATGAAATAGAGATCCGTAAGGGTTATCCTCCATTAATTACCAACCCTTTGGAAACTGCACGGTTGCGCAAAGTGGGAGAGGGGATAGTGGGGATCGAGAAAGTGGAAGAAATGGACCCATTGATGGGTGGAGAAGATTTTGCCTATTACTTGAACGAAATCCCAGGAACATTTTGTTTTGTTGGCGCTGGTAATGAAATGCGAGGTATTACTGCCCCGCATCACCATCCGCGTTTTGATGTAGATGAAGATGCGATGAAAGTAGGATTGGAACTACTCGTCAAAGGTGCCATACAGTACTTGTATGAAGGTTCTTTTGAAAAAAACAAACCAACCTTACTTACTGCATTTATGTAAAATGCATGCTCCTCTTCTTTTGCGGTTACCCTAGTGACATAAAGCAAAAGGAGGCATACAGATGCATCAGGTAAGAGATATCATGTCGACAGACATTGCTCATTTGTCGCCAGATGATAATGTATTTGAAGCTGCTAGTATCATGAGAAATGAAAATGTAGGAATGATTCCGGTCTGTGAAAACGGACAATTAAAAGGTATTATCACCGATCGCGATATTGTAACACGTGCGATTGCAGAGAAAAAACCAAACTCTTCCCATATTAGCGATATTATGTCTGATCATTTGGTTTATGGCACACCAGATATGTCAGTAGACGAGGCAGCACAAAAAATGGCAGAAGCCCAGATTCGTCGATTGCCAATTGTAGATCAAGATCAATTGATTGGAGTTGTATCTTTAGGGGATTTGGCGGTTCGCACTCCTTATCAAAATGAAGCAAGTGAAGCGTTAAACGAAATATCAGAAACACACAGTAAATTTACTTCAAACAATTTATAAAATTTATGAGGCTGCCAGTATATTGTGCTGGTAGTTTTTTTATATCTTAATAAATTACAATGGACACTCCACACGGCTTCAGCCGTGTGATTTTTGGGACGGTAGTCTGATTGATTACTTCATTACCAGACTAGCTCCGTGAGTCCCGATGTTGAACAGAATTTTTGTTGCTTTTGTTTAGAATAGACTTACTGCTTGGTTTTCGCAGTCTAGCCATTTTTCATTACGTATAGCATTTTATGTGCAAAACGATTGATTTGCTGATCCTCATATCCTATCGACTTTTCAAGAGCAACTGCTGATAGCTTAATAATGGAATGTGTGTTTGTGAAGATATCTTTTGGAAAAATCCCAAAATTGCGAGGTTTAATACCTCCTAAGTCTGCAAAAGTGAAACTTGTACTCTTGTAATAGTGATAAATTACAAATAAATTTATATTTTCAGCATACATTTCAATACTATTCATGATATACTAATGGTGTCGAACCCGGGTGAAGGGGCTGCGATGCATATTCTGTAACTGCACAATTCTGTGCGTCTCCTGCGACTTCGTGGGGTGTGTGTGTGCCGTGATGGCGTAATCTGTGGAGGAATACCTCTGCTTCTCATAAAAGGCATGTTGCCGCTGTTTTGTTAAGGACCTAGTCCTTAATATTACTGCGATAACACGCTGAAGGGAAGCCCACAGTTTGCGCTTGATCTGGTACATGCCACCGTCCATGTTGCGTAGTAGACGTCAGACTTGTGTGGTGCAGGAATGCATCGTGGCCCTCTGAACCGGTAGTAGGCTTGGAAAAACAAAAAAGATTTAGTGGCGTTTCGCCACTCCCACAGGGCGGGTAGCCCTGAAGCTGGTGGCTTTGCCACCACCCACAGGGGGGTACCCTGAAAAGTTGGTGGCTTTGCCACCCCTGCAGGGCGGGCAGCCCTGAAAAGGGGGTGGGAGCCCCAACACTCCCGCCTGGGGCCACGGCCCCGGTTTACCCCGCTACGGCGGGTATAAGGGCGGGATTCCAGCAAGCACGGCGGTCGCGGGGTATCCATCCCCGCGGCTGTCGATAGGTTCCTACGTTCCTCTGCTGTTTTTTGGCATTGGAACGTAGGTACCGACCTCGCCCTCAGACAACACGTTGAGGGCAACCACTTTGTTATGGGGTATAAATTTCAAGACTATACTCGTTGCTTGTATATAAACCGCTGAGATTCTTGATGCCCATGAGGCAATATAAAATATATTTTTGATATAAGTCATGCAGGGTGAGCAGATTGCTCCTTTGCATGACTTTTGTATTTCCATGATTTTTGTTGACTCTTGCTGTATAAATAACCTCCAATCGCAAAAAATAACATTGTTATGTTGCTAGGAGGTAAATAGATGGCTAATCAACAAACGGCACAAGAAAAAGCATATGATCAATTGGCACAGAAGCATCGTCCAAAACCTAAGATTTTTAGAAATTGTTTTAAAGCATTTATCGTTGGTGGTTTCATTTGTATCATTGGGGAAGCGTTAAACATGCTGTACAAAGGATTTGGTTACAACAAAGATATAGCTAGTAGCATGACTGTAGCCACATTGGTTATCATTACTTGTTTATTAACGGGATTTGGTGTATACGACAATATCGGTCAGTGGGCTGGCGCAGGTATTGCTGTTCCGGTTACTGGTTTTGCTAACTCGATCGCATCTGCTGCGCTTGAACATAAAGCAGAAGGCTATGTATTAGGCGTTGGGGGCAATATGTTTAAACTGGCAGGTGCAGTCATCGTTTGGGGTGTTTTTTCTGCTTTTGCTGTTAGTTTAATCCGAACGCTAGTTTTAATGGCGATAGGGAGCTGAGTTATGTATGAAGAAAACATGGGAATTTAGCCCGGAGACAAGAGTGCTTGCTTCTGCGGCAGTTGCAGGTCCAATGGAAGCAAAAGGGAAGATCGGCAAATATTTAGATCACTCTTTTGATGATCTTTATGCAGGAGAAGATACATGGGAAAAGGCTGAAAGAAAAATACTTTCTACTGCTGTAGATGCTGCTATTCAAAAATCAGGTAAACAACCTCAGGATATATGTGTTTATTTAGCAGGCGATTTATTAAATCAAAATATCACTGCATCTTTTTCTGCTCAAAAGCTAGGTACTCCTTTCTTAGGGGTATATGGTGCCTGTTCTAGTTCCATGTTATCCATGTCACTTGGAGCATCTTTGGTCAGTGGAGGTTTCGCAGGAAATGCTATCGTGGGGGTATCTAGTCACAACTGTACAGCTGAAAAGCAGTATCGGTATCCGACAGAGTATGGAGGGCAAAAACCAGATACAGCTCAATGGACAGTAACCGGAGCAGGAGCAGCAATTATTGCCAAAGGTCATACTGGTCCGCGCGTACGTTATGCTACGATTGGGAAAGTGATGGAACGTGGAGTGAAAAATCCATTTGATATGGGTTCAGCCATGGCGCCAGCAGCGGCAGATACGATTATCGCACATTTCCAAGATACTGGGAGAAAACCTGATGACTATGATCTCATCGTCACAGGAGACTTGGCTACTGTTGGACATCCCATCGCAAGAGAGTTGATCTCCAAAGCAGGATACGATATGGGGCCTCAATTTTCGGACTGTGGATTGATGATATATAATGACAAACAAGAAACTTTTGCAGGTGGTAGCGGTTGTGCAAGTAGTGCCATCGTCACCTACGGGCAATTGATGCAAGAGATGGCAAAAGGGAAGCTGAACAAAATACTTGTCATCGCCACAGGGGCGTTGTTAAGCCCTGTATCGTATCAACAAGGAGAAAATATTCCCTGTGTTGCTCATGCGGTGGCATTTGAAAATGATTAGCCTAGTACATTTTTGTACTGGGTTTTTTTGATGGAGGTTTTTGATAATTAGTCTTTCATTTTTGAGATTACAGGGGACAAAGTACGTAGACCTTAGTAGTGAAGTGAAATATAATTATAGAAGTTCTACTGGTTTCGAGCGCTGGAGTCACATTATGAATGATCTCCTCAAATACTTGGACTAACTCAAACCCTTCGATTGGTTTCTTCTGTTCGTGGTTTGGTGCTGATCAAGGCCGCAGCGAAGTTGCTTGCGGAATTCATCTTGGAGTTGTAATTTAGGCACCAAGGTGTAAAGTTTGCTGTTTTGGCTTCATCACCTCAGCCTGCATTCTATCATGAGAGTTGATGTAGATGTGGCCGAAAGTGAAGGAGTTCAGTAAATCTCACGGGTTCATTGGCGGTTTTTCTCTGTGCATGCCACGGTATGTTGATATAGAGAAATCGCCGCTCCATGTATGAAATAAGGGATGGAGTGCATTTGTTCTTAATGCATGATGAGGAGAAGCTCGAGATGCTACTCCTACAGCAGAATGAAGACAGCACTGACATTTTGTTGGATTCCCTTCAGCTAAGAGCGTTCAGGAGCATTCTTCAAGGGCTTTCCCTTCGTGAAAATAATACCCTTTGATCCAGTTGGTCAAAGGGTATTATTTTCTAAAAAGTAAGTCAATAATAAACAGAATGAACGTTCGGGATTGCTATTAAACGATAATCGTTTAAAGATTGATCACTGGCTGATGATTCCACCTTACCTTGAGATTGATCATAAGAACGAGTACTGGAAACGGCAAGGCGGCTTGGTTTTTCCGATAAGCAGCTAACGGGGAAAACATGGTTAGATTTAATGCTCATTATGAATGAATTCGGATGAGATCAATGACTACTTTAACAGAATTACATCAAAGAGAAATGAAGGTTAAACAATGAATAATAAATATGGACAGAAGTGCAATTGCATAATGAATATAGAGATTATGCAATTGGATGACAGAGAGACGATGATAGACTCGATTGAAATGGGTTATGAAATGGATTTCAACTTTATTCCTACACCAGATTTAGATATCTACTTTGAAAATGGCGATATCCTTTTTTCTGTTGAACGAGTGACGTACATGGTGGATAATGATGAATTTTTTGTAAAACTCAAGAATCAAGCATATCCATCACAAGAGTTTCTAAACATAATTCATAACATGAAAAAAATTGGATGGATAGATTTATAGACTAACTGACAGCAACCAAACAGAAGTATAGCAAAGTGTACATTTAATTAGATTTCAATTTTTATATGCCCATTAGTTTAAATTAAAATTCCTTTAGTTTGTAATTATATACAAACCAAAAAGGGTTGTTTCATGTTAATCACGATAAATGGAAAAAGGAGCCTCCTTAATGGGCTCCATACCATCTAATATACATATAGACTATATCACTCTCCCCATAAACTAAATTTTGGAGGTGTATATTTGGAAACTTCTTGATAGGACAGAACATTGGATGTCATCTGGTGGAAAGTCCCATGATTTATAATTTCTTCGCCAATGTTTTTTAATAGTGTTGTTGTGGCTCGAAATGGCGCAGATCCACAACTAATTCTTTGAATCCCTATATCGGAGAGTTCTGATAAGGAAGGCATATCTGGTCCAGCTAATAGGTTGATAGGAATAGAAACGGCTTTTCTGAGATTTTGAATCATTTTTCTATCGGTTACACCAGGGACGAAAATACAATCAGCACCAGCTTCTTGGTATGCAAGTGCACGTTTGATTGTTTCTTGCATTCGTGTGGAAGGTTCACCAATCTGTGACCAATATACATCTGTACGGGCATTGATGAATAGAGGAATTCCAAGCGTATCAGCAAGATTTTTTATTGCCGAGATTTTTTGTTGTTGAACAGATATATCATACAGTGGTTGTTCTGGATCAATGGTGCTATCTTCTATATTTATCCCTACTGCACCTGTAGAAATAACTTGTCTTACGGTTTCTATTGTTTCCTCAATGGTTTGACCATAACCATCTTCAATATCCACACTTACGGGTATATTTACGGAATGGACAATTCGTTCAATGGAGGTAATCGCTGTTTGAAACGGCATGTTTCTGTCTGAGTATCCTTGAGAAACCGCGATGCCTGCACTCGTTGTTCCGATAGCTTTGAACCCGCATTCTTCAAAAACTTTTGCACTAATGGCATCCCATGCATTGGGTAAAACGAAGGAATTTGAATGTAACGCTCGAAATTCGATTATTTTCGAAATTTGGTTTTTGGAATCCATAGAGTACCCCTTTCTTTGCTTCAAACGAGATTACTACTTATTGTAAATCATAAATGATTCTACTATCATCGAAATATGAAATCCATCACGAGCGAACTTTTTACATGGTGGGGCTACTGATTCCATTATTAAAGTTCTACTTTCTCTAATAAACTCGAAAGAGGGAGCAAGACTATGGACTGGGTCGATAGCATGGGAAATAGCTAAATTAAGTGAGTATAAGATTGATTCCTTCTAAGACTAAAGGGAGAGAATAGTTTTAAAGGAATTTAAATTAAAGGAACTGATGTCTTTACTACAGTAGGAGAAGCAAAAAGTTACCTTAAGAATAAAATAGGTGATTCTAGGGATACAGCAAAAGTTTGGGAAGTGTTTAAGTCTTTTGGAAAGGAACCAGTAGAAGGTGAAGATGCAATTGCGCTACTCTTTCAATGTGGAGTATATGACTTTACTGGTGAAGAACTATTTTATTTCGACTTTGTTAGGCAATTTACCATTTATGAAGGTGAAGATTATTCTCGTATGGAGCAACTTCATTGTGAATTTGTATTTAATCCAATAGATGAATTAAAAAAACTTAAAGCAAGTCGATTTTATTTTGATTATGAAGGTGATGTAGAAGATTTTTTTACTGAAATCGAAAATCTTGAAGAGTTCAAAAAACCAATGAAAAAGAAACCAATCCATTTAAGTGTTTACCAAGAACTAGTATAGCTTTATTAAAGTGACGAGATACATTAGTTTCTGAAGGTAGTATGAGACAATGAAAAAAGAACAAACAACCTGTTATAGTGCAATGGTTTATGATTACAAACCAAATACTTCTTATGCGTAGGCCATTTACATGTCAGGAGAATGGCCTACCAATCTAGGAAGAACTTCTTCCTATTAGGATTTGTGATTAGAAAACCGCTTCAATAGAGCGGTTTTTATTTATAACGCATTTACTTTTCTTTCTAATTCATCTACATGGTTTTTTGCTTCTTTTAATCCATAACCATACATTTCTCTTGTTCGTTTGATCGCTAATATTTTTCGACCTTGCAAAGCCAGTTTTAATATTTCCATATCTTTATCTGTTACTTTTTCTATTTCAATCTTTAAATGATTTCCCAAAAGACAGAGTAATCTCTCTATCCTTACTAATCTTTGCTCTATCCGCTGTGTTTGTCGATGTCTTGTATAAGTGAATGCAAGAAATAAGATAAGTAACAAACTAATCAGTATTAGGAACTTCCATAAATCCATTCCACTATATCCTCCATATATTTATCAAATATTGTAATTAATTCTAAGATTATATAAAATAGATGCTTATGTCTAGGTGAAATCTTATAAATGAATAGTAAATTACTCTGTTAGTAAAAGAAATTGGGTAAATTAAAATCAATTCTTGCTCTAAACAGGCCTTCATGATCAATCTTTCCATTAATAAGCTTGTGTTCGGAATAACAGAACCAGATGGTTAGAAACAAAAAGCTGGTATAGAAGAATATTGTTGATGTCTAGGAATGAATAAAACCGCCTATTCTTTTGAATAATGCGGTTTCTTTTATTTTAAATAGAATTTTCCCATCGGCGTTCGAGTTCGTCCACATAATCTTTTGCCTGTTTTAATCCATATCCATATAGTTCTCTTGTGTGCTTAATAGCTAAAATCTTCTTTCCTTGTAAAACCAGTTTCAATATTTGCTTATCATTGTTGGATATATTATTTGCTTGATTTAGCATCGATATATCCATTCGTGTCATCGTCTTATTGTTCTTGCGATTTGAATTCGTATAGGCAAAGATAACGAAGATCAAAACGAATAGTAAAGCAATTAGTATGAAGATATTCAAATAATCCACTCTGATTCCCCATTTCTTTTGATGATTCTTTCATTTTAACATGGAAATAGCGATTATCTTGATTAAGAAGTTATAAATCAATGGTTTAAAGAATTTGATTTATCGTTTTGATGCATAGGGACCCATGACTTCAGTCATGGGAGGAAAGACGCTTTTGCCTTTTGGCAAACACACACTCTCTACACTTTTTCAACTCCTTTACATTGCTATCGAACAAATATTCTGTTATATTGTTTTTGTTTAAAGGGGTGAACCTTATAATTACCATTACTGCCAAAATACAAATCTATGTTCCACAAGAGAAGGTGGAAAGCTTCTTGGTAACCACTCGCTCTTATCGGAAAGCATGTAACTTTGTATCCCAAATAATTTTTGAAACAAAAATGCTAAAACAAAGACCAATACATGACTTGTACTATCATGAGTTACGTTCTACGTTTGGTTTGAAATCCCAAATGGCACAATCCGTAATCAAAACTGTTATTGCTCGGTATAAGTCTGCCAAATCAAATGGTCACGATTGGTCCCTCATTGGATTCCAAAATCCAGAATACGACCTCGTGTGGACCGAGATTACTCTCTCGTTCAAGACACTTTTTCGGTCAATACAATAGATGGTCGTATCAAGTGTTCGTATGAAACAAAAGGAATGGAACGTTTTTTTGTGGATAATTGGAAATTTGGAACCGCAAAGGTAGTGTTCCGACACAAAAAATGGTTTTTGCACATCCCAATGACCAAAGCATTTTCGGAATTACAGGATGGGGATGTATCTCAGGTGGTAGGTATTGATTTAGGATTGAACTTCTTGGCTACTACCTACGATAGCCAAGGAAAAACGTTGTTTTACAACGGAAAAACGATCAAACATAAACGTGCGAAATACAAAGCATTACGCAAGCAGCTTCAACAGAAACAAACGGCATCTGCTCGTCGTAGACTCCAGTCGATTGGTTCACGAGAAAACCGTTGGATGATGGATATCAACCATTGCATTACGAAGGCACTCGTGAATCAATATGGCGACCATACCCTCTTTGTTTTAGAAGATTTGCAAGGAGTTCGTCATGCTACGGAAAAAGTGAAAGTTTGCAATCGTTATATTTCGGTATCTTGGGCATTCTACCAATTTCGACGAATGCTAGAATACAAAGCACGAATGAATAGATAGAAAGTAATGGTGGTTAATCCCAAATACACTTCCCAAACGTGCCCGAATTGTGGGCATATAGAGAAATCCAATCGCGATAAGAAAAAGCACTTCTTTTGTTGTAAGAATTGTCACTACAGGTCGAATGACGACCGTATTGGTGCTATGAATCTTCAACGTCTTGGAATAGAGTACATCGTTGAAGTTACGACAGGAGCATAGCTCTTGTGGTAGGGGCGAAGTCAACCGTCCCATGATGTAACCTCACGCTAAGGTAGGAGTTCGCAAGAACATTCGTACTACTGGAGGGTTACAAGCCTAAATGCCCTTGTGGGTGGCAAGCTCGCGACTTTAGTCGTGAGTTGTTGACGAAGTATAACAATTGCCGATTTCAAGATTTCCCTCCTTGATGTATTTTTCTTTATTTTAATGAAAATAAGCCGTCTGAATGAATTCAAACGGCTTTGGTTACTATGGGTGGTTCACTTCTAATTTATTGGTATCGGTATTCGATAGAGGATCTTCTTCTGGAGAGATTTTCCTTACAACTGCTAATCGAGTGACACTATTATGGTCCATCTCTTGAACCGTAAAGGTCAAACCTTCATACTCAATGATTTTCCCTACTTTAGGAACTTCTTGGAGACGAGAGAAGACCCATCCACCAATGGTGTCATTATCATCATCTTCAATATCCGTGTGGAAATAATCATTTACTTCTTCGATCAAAAGCCTTGCATCAATAGAAGTTTCGACCCCTTTTTGTTGGAAAAATGGGCGTTCATCGTCAAATTCATCTTGAATTTCGCCAACGATTTCTTCGATGATATCCTCTAAAGTAACAAGTCCAGAAGTACCACCATATTCATCTACTACAATAGCCATCTCGGTTTTATTTTTTTGTAAGGTTTGTAGAATATCTTTGATTTCCATGGTTTCGGGTACCAGTATAGCTGGTCGAACCATTTGCGATAATTGGAAATCCTCAGCTTGGATGATTCGTTCATATACATCTCGAATGTGGATGATCCCGATGATGTCATCTTTATCTTTACCGCATAATGGAAAGCGGGTAAATTGACTTTCTTTTATAATTTCAATATTAGAGGCTAATTCATCCTCCACATAGATACAGACCATATTTACTCGAGGTACCATCACTTCTCTTCCGACTCGGTCTGTAAACTCAAAGATATTGTCAAATAAGGAAAGCTCTGTTTGATCAATCATTCCACTTTTATGACTTTGCTCAACAAGCATCCGGATTTCTTCCTCCGTATGGGCTTGTTGAGAATCTCGTTCGAGCGGTACGCCTAACATTTTTAAGATTAGGTTGGCGGAATGATTCAATACCCATATTGCTGGCCTAAAGATAACAAAGAATATTTGCATCGGTCTAGCAACGAGCAAAGTAGTACTTTCGGCTTTCCGAATCGCAAGTGATTTTGGTGCCATTTCACCTAATACGATGTGTAGAAATGTAATGACGCTAAATGCGATAATACTAGAGATGATATGTAATACGCTGTCAGAAAGATGAAAATTATCTAGAACTGGTTTTAAAAGCTCAGAAATTACGCTCTCACCAACCCAACCGAGACCTAATGAAGCCAAGGTAATACCCAATTGTGTAGCAGATAAATAGGCATCTAGATTGAGCAACACTCTTTGTGCCAACTTCGCACGGAAATTTCCTTCATCGGTTAGTTGGGCGATTCGAGTCGAGCGGACTCTTACCAAAGCAAATTCAGATGCTACAAAAAAACCGTTTAATAATACAAGGAAAAATACGAGTGCTAGTTGTAAAATGAGACTAACCAGGTCATGGTCACTATCCAATGATGGACAACCTCCTAAAAGTAAGTATCAAGAAGCATTATAACATATGCAAGCTCTATTTCTCTTGATGGATAAATAATTTTCTTCTTGTTCTGTACTCTTGTGCGTATTTTTCTTCGTTTTTTTGTATTGGATTCCATTAACATGTATTAATAAGAAATATTATCCAAAAGAATTGAAAATACCTATCAGCGGTATTTCCCTTATTATGCACACAAAAAATCAAGTTACTATGAATATGGCTGGGATATTTTCTTGGTTCGTGACATAAATAGTAGGGGAAGCATTCTTTACAGCTTCCCCCTTCCTTGCATATAGCCCTCCTGTCTTCGTAAACAGGAGGGCACTTTGTGATACAATGAAAAAATGGAGGGAAGTAGTTATGAGCACGTTGGATTTGAATGAGTTAATGGAAGCTGCCCAAAAATTGGGTAATCAGATAAATGAATCAGAAGAAGTACTTCAATACTTACAACTCAAAAAAGAGCTGCAATCCGATGCAGAAGCACAAATGTTGATTAAATCATTCGACAAGGTCAAAGAAGATTTTGAGGAGACCAAAAGATTTGGTATTTTTCATCCAAATTATCATGAAGCGAAAGAAAAAATGGAGTATTATCAAGAGAAGTTAAATGATCATCCTTTGATTGGAAAATATCTTCAAATGGAACAACAGATCGAACAATTGTTATTTCAAGTATCTCATATTATTGCAAGGTCCGTATCAAAGGAAATAAAAGTACCAAATGATATATCAGGAAAAAAAAGGAAATAAAGATTATCTTTTTCTCCATTTACAGTTTATGCACTGATTTCCACAGCAAAAACTTTTTTCTTCAGGTGCTAAAAATGCAATCTGATAGACTGTTGAGGTTGCATCTTTTCTTGTGTATTGGCATTGAAGACTCCATATCGTTCCACGTAAGAAGTGTTTTCCTTTCGATTGAATATAATTCAACATCACATCAACAGGAATGATTGGATTTGCATATAGGAATGTTTTGCCAGCGAATGTTCTGAGTTGTAGACTTTTTGCTGGAAGGTAAGGATCTTGTAAGAGAAATTGAATGAAATCTGTGATTAGACTTGACATTCTTAAAGAACCACCTTTTATATAAAAGATAGGAAAGTGGGGGTGCGGTAGTCGTGAATTTATTTGAGGATTTGCGCAATAAAATTGGTAAAAGTGTAGCAGAAACTGGTCAAGCGTCAAAACGAATGATTGAAATGAGTAAACTCAACTATAAACGAAAAGAAAAGAAAAGAGAAGCAGATCAAATCGCAGAAGAAATCGGACATATTGCTTATAATCAATGGGAGAAAGAAAAAGAAATAAGTATTACAAATGCTTTAAAAAGTGGATTGGAGCGTTTGCAATACGTTCAAAATGAAATAAAGAAAATAGATGAAGAAATTGAAAATGTGAAAAATGACAAATTTATTTATTCAGATGGTTATAGTTCTGGAAATTCATCTTCGTATCACGCGACCGAACCTTCATCTTTACTGATATATTTATGCCCTTATTGTGCTCATCAAGTAGGAGAAGATGAGAGACAGTGTAGAAATTGCCAGAAAAGATATTACTAAATTTACCATTTATTTGAAGGAAATAAACAATATTTGTCGAATTTAGGAAAAATGTAAATTACACCTTCTGGCGAATATTGTGTCGGTTCAACTCAAATTTAATTAAAAATGGAAATAAAACTGACTTCTCCAGAAAGGAGTATGTATGAAATGAGCCAACGATCAGTAGCAATCACTATAACAAGTGGGAAAGGAGGAGTAGGTAAATCTACTACCGTAGCCTCTGTAGGTTTAGGTTTGGCCCAATTAGGGCATCGTGTTTGTTTGGTGGATACAGATATTGGTCTGCGCAAATTAGATCTTATGCTTGGATTAGAAAACCGTATCGTATATGACATTGTGGACGTAATTGAAGGGGTTAGTAAGCTTAGACAATCATTGGTTCGTCATAAAGAATTTCCTGATTTAGCCTTACTCCCAGCAGCTCAAACTCGCTATAAAGAAGAGGTTTCTCCAAGTCAAATCAAACAAGTAGTAAATGAGCTTCGCAAAGAATTTGACTTTATACTTATTGATTCACCGGCTGGTATAGAAGGTGGTTTTCGTAATGCCATAGCAGCAGCTGATAGAGCAATTCTGGTGGTAAATCCAGAAATTCCGTCTGTTAGGGATTCAGATCGAGTGATTGGTCTTTTAGAATCAGCAAATTTAGATCAAATCGACCTAGTAGTGAATCGTGTTCAGCCTGATATGGTCAAAGATGGGGATATGTTGAGCGTTGATCGTGTGAAAAACCATCTTGCGATTAATTTATTAGGTGTTGTACCTGAGGATAGGAGAATTATTCGATCATCCAATACAGGAGAACCTGTGATATTGGATGGGAAATCTTATGCTGGTAAAGCTTTTTCCAATATTGCTCGTAGGCTATCGGGCGAGGATGTACCTTTTCTCGAATTAGAAGAAGGTACGCTTATTTCACGGATTAAACGATTGTTTCACATCGCGTGAAAAGAAATCGAGGTGAAACAGAGTTGACCTTATTTAATATGTTTAATAAGGAGAGAGAAGAACCAACTGCGGTGACTGCTGATGATCGTCTGTCTCTTGTCCTTAGTTACCAGCGATCAGATATTGATGAAAAGAAATTAAAACTATTTCAAACAAAGCTGATCGAGTTATGTGATGATTTTGGTTATGATGTGGTTGGACAAGTTACCATTGTTCCGCAATCAAAGGAAAGAACAACCATTATCAATGCAAGCATTCCAGTACGCCCCAAAAGCATGTCAAAAGATTAGCAGGTAATTTTCCCCAGATGAACGAAGAGTCTATCTAATAATAGACTCTTTTCTATATGGTAAGTATTTTGATTATTATTTCATGCATGAAGTATAATAAGTTCTATCCAAAATTACGTATCTCGTTGCATTTTTTGAGCTAAAAAATCTGCAATAATACTTGAAAACGCTTTATCTTCGCTTAAGGTGAGCAAAGAAATGGAGACCCGTGTACCACCATACTGTCTCATCAACTGATTGAGCTTTTCTTTTGACTCTAACGTTAATTTGCCATAACGAGATTCAAAAGCTTGATATATCATGCTTTCTTCTGTTTGTGAAGGAGATTCTAAATTTGTTGGAGTATTCCAAATGGGTGAAAGGTTTGTTGGTTGATAGGTTTCCGGATTTGGTTCCGTTCGATCCAAATTGCGGATAATTGGTCGATTGGTTTGCCATTCGGGAAGCTTTCTTTTTTTTCTAGGTCTTTCAGCAGGAAGATGGGCAAACCGATCAGGCTGCTTTCTTCTGAGGGTATAAATTCGTTGATATATAGCGCCTTGTGTTCGCGATAATTTTTCTTCTAATGATGAAATTGCGGTAGAAAGTGATTTCCCGTTTTCTAAATGTTTATTCACTGTATCAATAACAACATCTTCTTCGGTTTCCGTCCAACTATTTAATCGTGCCGCATTATCTTTATAGAGTTGGTCTATTGTTTCGAACCGTGCAGGCTGCTCTGTTTTCAGTTTTCTAACATGTGACATAATACCTGCATAACCTCTGTTCAAGGTATTTGCGATTACTTTGATCGTATCTCTTTCTCTTTCTCCGTTTTTCATTCCTTCATTTACTAATTCTATTATTTTTTCATTTTCTTCTATCGAATATTTCCCTTTTTTTGGGTCAAGCAACATATAGAAACTCCTTTCAATGTTCACATTTATATTACTTAACAATATAACAGAAAAGACACAAACTTTTCCACTATTAAGATAGCAAATCACTTTTTTGCAACTGTTGGTTACGAAAAGAAATCGTAAAACAACAGAAATTAAATAAAATATGCGAAATGAAGTATAAAAAGGAAATTATTGGACAAATGATAGAGGTATAAGAATGTAAAGGAGTGCAGTATGTTGTTCTCGTTAAATCAAATTCGCTCCACTCTTCCTTCACGACTGGAAAATCCGCCACATAAACAATGGCCAGAACAAACACAAGCAGCAATAGCTATCCTTTGGGGACTTTTGATTTACCCTCAATTGGACAAGGATATAAAAAAACAGTGGAATGCCATGGAGTATATTACTCTATCCCGATTTCATGATCTATTTGATGCATACTCGTGTGACCAATCAACAGAAGAATTACTGGAATTATTAGTGGAGCATGATTATATTCGCATAGATGATCAAAATCGAATTCGTTCAGGGACACACTTATTTTCTGCTGTTCATGCATTGCGTATGTATCGGTTTTTTCGTTCGTCTGTTTTATCCCGAAAACTTTTTCAAGCTCTGCAAAAAACCAGCTCCTCATCTTGAGGGCTGGTTAATTTTTTTGATCCAATACTTTTTCGATTTCTTTTTTTAATAATTCCAATTGTTCACTGCTCAGTTTAGGTAAATCTTGAATCATGATTTCGAATTTCATCGATCTGAATTGCTTTAAAAATGATGGTATATGTGGTGTATTTGCAGACATTGATGATCCCACCTTTTCGTGTAACTATTCTATCAAAAAAAAGTTTTTATTCATACTAAATAAAAACTTTTTTCTGCATTAATCTTCATGTTTATCTAGTTTAGAGAAAGGGTATATACCCATGTAACAAGTTAATTCTTTTTGTATATCTAGATGAATAGAGGTGCTGAGTAAGACATGAGGGAAGATCTTAAAGCACTGGAAGCGCAGATAGATTTATTAATGGAAGAATACTTACTTGCAAAAGAAAGACATGAGTTTTTAGAACAATATGATTTACACCAAGAGATGAAAAAACTACGACAACAACATAAAGAAATACGTCAAAATTTAATAAGTTAATTAGCCGAAAAAGCGTGTAATACCGAGAGGTATTGCACGCTTTTAATATTTTCCAACATATGTCATTGAAATTCCATTTTTTCACACGCATGAACAAATGCAAAAAGAAGCAATATAACAGTACACCCAACGGAGAGGAGGTGAAAACAAATGGCACAACAAAATCGCGGTAATAATTCTAATCAATTGTTGGTTGCAGGTGCTGCACAAGCTCTTGATCAAATGAAGTACGAAATCGCTCAAGAATTTGGTGTACAACTTGGTCCTGATACCACTTCTCGTGCTAACGGTTCTGTAGGAGGAGAAATCACCAAACGTCTTGTATCTTTAGCTGAGCAACAACTTGGTGGAGGTACTTACTAAGTTCTCTCACTTAAAAGTTAATATTTGGTGATAATGAGCAGTGACTTTTGTCACTGCTCATTTTAGTAGATAAGAAAGTATAAATTCTAACTTATCTACAAAGCGAGACTAGGCGCAAAGCGTCGTAGCGAGACTTGTGCCCTAATCTGAGGTGCAAAGCGAGACTAGGCGCAAAGCGTCGTAGCGAGACTTG